>NZ_CP188260.1:1440936-2881872 GCF_049994385.1 Rhodanobacter sp. Col0626 | reverse complement strand
CGACACGGCAGCGCCGGTTGCCGCCGCTCCAGTGGTCATACCCCAATACAGCAATCCCACCCACAGCCGCCGGGTGGCGGCCGAGCAGGCGGCGGCGATGTTGAATGGCCAGCGCCAGGTGGTGGTGGCGATCGATGCCGGCCATGGTGGCAAGGATCAGGGTGCGCACGGCCCCGGCGGCACGCTGGAAAAGAACGTCACGTTGGCGGTCGCGCGTGACCTGGCGGCCCAGATCAATCGCCAGCCCGGCATGAAGGCTGTGCTGACCCGGGACAGCGATTTTTACATTCCACTCAAACAGCGCTACCGCATCGCCCGCGAAAACAACGCCGACCTGTTCGTTTCGATTCACGCCGATTCCTTCACCAGCAACGATGCCCAGGGCTCGTCGGTGTGGGTGCTGTCGCCGCGTGGCAAGACCAGCGAAGCGGCGCGCTGGCTGGCCGACCGCGAGAACCGTGCCGACCTGATCGGCGGTACCACGCTGGACGACAAGGACGACAGTCTGGCCAAGGTGCTGCTGGATCTGCAGCAGGGCTGGGCGATGCAGGCCAGCGACGTGGTCGCCGGCAATGTGCTCAAGGCGTTGGCCAATCTCGGACCGACCCACCGCGGCTACGTCGAACGCGCGAACTTCGTGGTGTTGCGTTCGCCGGATGTGCCGTCGATCCTGGTCGAGACGGCGTTCATCAGCAATCCCTCCGAAGAACGCAAATTGCGCGACCCCTCGCATCAGAGCCAGCTCGCCACTGCCGTGATGGATGGCGTGAAGAACTATTTCGAATCCACACCGCCGCTGGGCACCTGGTTTGCCGCGCAGGCAGCGCGCCGCAATGGTGTCCAACTGGCATCCAGCGACGACAAGCCTTCACCACCCAGTGCGCAGGGACATGACCAGCACAAAGTCGGTCGCGGCGAAAGCCTGAACAGCATCGCACGCCAGTACGGCGTCAGCGTTGGCGCCCTCAAGGATGCCAACCGGATCGACAGCAATACGGTACGCGCCGGCACGATGTTGACCATCCCGGCGGGTTGATCGCCTGGCGATTCGTGACGTCTCGCCGCGGAGGGCACTGCCGTTCGCTGGTAAAGTTGACGGATGACTGTCATCCGCCTGCTACCCCCCGACCTCATCAACCAGATCGCCGCCGGTGAAGTGATCGAGCGACCATCCTCCGTGGTCAAGGAACTGGTCGAAAACAGCCTGGATGCGGGCGCCACACGGATCGAGGTGGACATCGAAGCCGGCGGCGCGCGATTGATCCGCGTACGCGACGACGGCGGCGGCATCCATGTCGACGAGCTGCCGCTGGCGGTGGCCTCGCACGCGACCAGCAAGATCGGCAGCTTCGACGATCTGGAACACGTCGCCAGCATGGGTTTCCGTGGCGAGGCGTTGGCTTCGGTGTCGTCGGTGGCCCGCTTCGCGCTGACTTCGCGGACGCAGCACCAGGAGGCCGCGTTTCGCATCGAGGTGGACGGTGGAAAACTGCAGGCCGCACGACCGGCGCAGCATCCGCAGGGCACCAGCGTCGAAGTGCGCGACTTGTTCTACAACGTGCCGGCACGACGGAAATTCATGCGCGCCGAGCGCACCGAATTCGCGCATATCGACGACCTGCTGAAATCACTGGCGCTGGCGCGCGGTTCGGTCGAGTTCCGGCTCAGTCACAACGGCAAGCCGGTACGCATCTGGAAAGCCGCGCGCGACGAACAGGCCGCGCTGCAACGGGTGGCCGAAGTGCTTGGCGGCGAGTTTCCGGCCCAGAGCCTGCGTATCGATCATGCCGCCGCCGGCCTGCACCTGTCCGGCTGGGTCGGGCTGCCGACGGCGTCGCGCGCGCAGGCAGACTCGCAATACTTTTATGTGAATGGACGACTGGTGCGCGATCGCATCGTGGCGCATGCGGTGCGCCAGGCCTATGCCGACGTGTTGTTCCACGGTCGCCATGCCGCGTTCGTGCTGTACCTGGAACTCGACCCCGCCGGGGTCGACGTGAACGTGCATCCGGCCAAGCACGAGGTACGTTTCCGCGAGCAGCGGCTGGTCCATGATTTCCTGTTTCGTACCCTGCATGAGGCGCTGGCGCAGACCCGCGCCGGTCTCGGCACGCTGCCGGCGACGGAGCCGGTAACGGAGGGACATGCATACGTTGCATCGGCCACTTCCGCGACACCGGCATGGCCGAGCCAGTTCAGCCAGAACCGGTTGAACCTGGGTGTGCGCGATGCGCCGCTGGCAGGCTATGCCGCCTTGCTTGGCGAGTCGCCTCGCGCAACAACGGCTGCGCCGATGCCGATGACCGAAGAGGGTGAGGCGCCACCACTCGGCTTCGCGATTGCGCAGCTCAAGAACATCTTCGTGCTGGCCGAGAATGCCCACGGCATGGTGCTGGTGGACATGCACGCAGCGCACGAGCGGATCACCTACGAAAAGTTGAAGTCCGGTCGCGCCGGCAGCAACCTGCGCTCGCAGATGTTGCTGGTTCCTCTCGGTATCGCGGTCAGCGCGAAAGAGGCTGCGGCTGCGGAAGAACATGCCGAAGCGCTGGCCGAGTGGGGCCTGGAACTTTCCCGCAGCGGCCCGGCGACCATCGTGGTGCGGCGCATCCCCGCGCTGCTCGAAGGTGCCGACGTGGCCCAGCTGAGCCGCGATGTGTTGTCCGAACTGGCCCAGCACGGCAGCTCGCGCCGCTTGCAGGAACTGGAAAACGAATTGCTTTCGACCATGGCCTGTCATGGATCGGTACGCGCGGGGCGGCGGTTGAGCCTTCCCGAAATGAACGCGTTGCTGCGCGAGATGGAAGCCACCGAACGTTCCGGACAATGCAATCATGGTCGACCGACCTGGGTTCAGTTGAGCCTGGCCGAACTGGACAAATTGTTCATGCGTGGCCGTTGACGTGTTTCCCTGCAGGAGTCATCGATGATCCGCGCCAGCCTGTTTCTTGCCGCCGCCATTCTGGGAGTTGCTACCGTGCACGCCACTGATACCGACAATTACACGCATTCGATCGAACAATGGCGTACCGGCCGCATCGAGCGGTTGACCGCACCGGATGGCTGGTTGAGCCTGATCGGCCTGGAATGGTTGCAGCCGGGCGCGAATCGCGTCGGCAGTGCCGCCGACAACGACATCGTGTTGCAGGCCGGGCCGGCGCATCTGGGTGTGGTCACGCTGGCGGCAGACGGAGGCATGCGCATCGTGCTGGACAAGGACAGCGGCGCCACGATCGACGGCAAGAGCGTCGCCGAATCGGTACTTGTGGACGACATGCACGTCGCCGCCGACGCAACGCCTACCCGGGTTGTCTTCGGCAGTGCCAGCTTTTACGTGATCGATCGCGATGGCCGCAAGGGATTGCGGGTGAAAGACAGCGACGCTCAAGCGCGCGAGCATTTCCTGGGCATTGACGCATTTCCGGTCGACCCCTCGTGGCGGATCGAGGCGACCTGGGTACCCGCGCAGCCGGGCGAAACGCTGGAGATGGGCTCGGTGATCGGCACCATCGACAAGTTCCCGGTGCCAGGCAAACTGGAGTTCACTCGTGACGGCAAGCACTTCGAGATCCTGCCGGTGATCGAGGAGCCGGGCGACGCGCAATACTTCATCGTGTTCGCCGATCGCACCAGCGGCAAGGAAACCTACGGCGCCGCGCGCTTCCTCTACATCGACCCGCCGAAGGATGGCAAGGTCGTGCTGGATTTCAACAAGGCCTACAACCCGCCGTGCGCGTTCACGGCGTTCGCGACCTGTCCGCTGGCGCCGCCGGAAAACCGACTGGACCTGCGCGTGACCGCCGGGGAGAAGAATTACCGTGGCTCGCAGCACTGAGTGGGGCGCGCTCGCCGCGCTCGGCTTGTTGGTGTCGCTCGCTGCTCCGGCGGCCACGCCGATCGACTACGTTCACTCGGTGACCCGTGCCCGTTCTGCCCGCGTCGACGAATTGAAACATCCGGACGGCTATCTGGCGCTGACTGCCTCCGGTTGGTTGCTGCCCGGCGTGAACACGGTGGGCAGTGCCGCGGACAACCGCTTCCAGATACCGGATGCGCCCGCGCATCTGGGTACGCTGGAGCTGGATGCGACCGGACGTGTCGATCTACGCCTGCGCGACACTCATGGCATTACGGTTGATGGCAAGCCTGTAGCGGTAACCAGCGTGCTGCGTACGCAAGGAAGCAGCGGCAAACAGCAACCGACCCGGGTGAGTTTCGGCAGCAGTTATCTGTATGTGGTGGAAAACGGCGCACAGCGCGGCTTGCGGGTGAAGGACAATAAAGCGCGGTTGCGCACGCACTTCCCTGGTTTCGACTACTTCTCGATCGATCCGTCGTGGCGGATCGAGGCGGACTGGGTGCCGTTTTTGCAACCGCGCACGCTGAAGATGGCCTACGTCACCGGCACCGAGAGCGATACGCCGATCGCGGGGAAAGCCGTGTTCCACCGTGACGGCCACACGTACGAGTTGCTGCCGATCGACGAGGACGGCCGGCTGTTCTTCGTGTTCAGCGATCGCACGGCCGGCAAACTGACTTACGGCGGCGCGCGTTTCCTGTATGCCGCGGCACCGAAGAACGGCAAAGTGCTGCTGGATTTCAATCTGGCGCAGAACCCGCCTTGCGCGATCACGCCGCACGTGGTGTGCCCGCTGGCGCCGCCGGAGAATCGCCTGAAACTTTCGGTGACGGCCGGCGAGAAGAAGTTCCGCGGGGAACACGAATAGCCGCAGGAGCCCGCTAGCGGGCGATGCCGTTCAATATCAGAAGGCATCGCCCGTTGGCGGGCTCCTGCGTAACGGTAACGATCAGCGTCCCTTGAACTCTGCCTTGCGCTTCTGCAGGAATGCGGTCGTCCCTTCGCGCATATCCTCGGTGGAGAACGCCAGCGCGAAACCCTGCGTTTCAAACTCCAGGCCTTGATCGATGCCAGCCTCGCCACCCTGCAGCACCGCGTCGAGGATGCCTGCGGCCGCCAGTGGAGCAGCCGCCGCAAGCTGATCGGCCAGCGTGTTCACCGCCTCGTCCAGCGCTTCGGGCGCCACGACTCGCGTGACGATACCCAGCTCATACGCGCGCTGCGCATTGATCGGCGCGCCGGTCAGGCACAGCTCCAGCGCGGCGCCGCGGCCGGCCAGACGCAGCAGGCGCTGGGTGCCGCCGAAACCGGGGATCAGGCCGAGATTGATTTCCGGCTGACCGAACTTTGCCTTCTCGCTGGCCACGCGCAGATGGCAAGCCATCGCCAGCTCCATGCCGCCGCCGAGTGCGAAACCCTGGATGCGCGCGATTACCGGTTTGCCGAGCCGCTCGATCGAGCTCATCAGGCGTTGGCCGGTGCGCGAAAATCCTTGCGCCTGTACCGGCGTATAGCCGTTCATTTCGCTGATGTCGGCGCCGGCGACGAAGGCCTTCTCACCGGCGCCCGTCAGTACCAGGACGCGCACCGCATCATCCTGCGCGGCCTGCGCAAACGCGATGGTCAGCTCGTTGAGTGTGTCGCGGTTCAGCGCATTGAGCTTGTCAGGGCGGTTGACGACGATCGTGCGCACCGCGCCGCGATTGCCGATTTCCAGGTTGCGATAAGCCATGAGCGACTCCCGATGATTGCAAAGGCGCGATGGTAGCAGCGGGAACCTTTGCTGCCGCAGGGTTTCTCAAGCCACGAGCGTCGTCGCTGCACGAACCTGGCGAACCGCTTAGGATGACCCGTCAGGATCGACTGTCGCGATAGGGAAAGGCCCGGTGCAAATAGGCATGACACATCTGCGTTGCAGCCTGGCCGCCCTGTTGTTGCTGGGTGGTGGCGCGGCGTACGCCCAAAGCGGGGCGCCGACAACGGCTGCACCGGCGAAGCCGGACAGGGCCAAGCTGTCGTATGCGATCGGCTACCAGATCGGCAGCCAGTTCGCCGATGGCAAGCCGGACGTGGACATTCCGGTGCTGGTACGGGCGATCCAGGATGCTTACGCGAAGCGCCATCCCACCGTGTCGATGCAGGACATGCATCGACAATTGCTGCGCCTCGACCAGCAGATGCATACAGATGCGCTGGCGGAATTCAGGCAGATCGCTGCAGCCAATGCACGCAAGAGCGCTGCCTACATGGTGCATAACCGCCAGCAAGCCGGAGTAGTGCAGCTGCCGTCCGGCATACAGTACGCGGTGATGAGTCAGGGCACCGGCACGGCCAGTCCGACGGTGAGCAGTACGGTTACCGTGAATTACCGCGGCATGCTGATCGACGGCACCGAATTCGACAGCACCTGGGCGCATGGTGCGCCGGTCAGCTTCAGCGTCGACAAGGTGATCCGCGGCTGGCAGGACGTGATTCCGCGCATGCATGTGGGTGACCGCTGGCGGGTGGTGATTCCACCGCAACTGGCCTACGGCGCCACCGGTGCGTTGCCACGGATCGGTCCGAACGAGGCGCTGGTATTCGAGATCGAACTGCTCGACATCAAGCCACCTTCCGATCGGCCCTGATCGCCGCCGGTGGTAGCATGCCGGGACATGTCGAACGCTCCGAGCCCCGCCGAAAACCCACCGCTGACCCCCTGCACCGGCATCTGCCGGCTGGACGGGCGCGGGTACTGCATCGGCTGTCGACGTACCGGTGAGGAGATCGGCCGCTGGCGCGCGATGAGCGATGCCGAGCGGTTGCATGTGATGCAAGTGCTTCTGCCCGAGCGCGAACCGCAGTGATGGATGCGTTGGTGAATGCGTTGCTGCCGTTGTCGTCGCCCCCGATGGGGCCAGGCTGGAATCACGCGGACATGACCGAGCTGCTGGGCAGCACGCAACGGCAGCCTGCCGCCGTGCTCGTTGGTTTCCGCGAAGGTGTACAACCCCGACTGGTACTCACCGTGCGTACGGATCATCTGCCATCGCATGCCGGGCAGGTGGCGTTTCCGGGTGGCCGCAGCGAGCCGGACGACGGCGATGCGATCACCACCGCGTTGCGCGAAAGCGAGGAGGAGATCGGCCTCGATCGGGCGCTGGTGACGCCGCTGGGTTACCTCGACTGCTTCGAGACGATCAGCGGCTTCTGCATCACCCCGGTCGTGGCAAAAATCGCCGCCGAAGCACAGCTGTATCCGGCACCGGACGAAGTAGCCGAAGTCTTCGAGGTGCCACTTGCCTTCCTGCTGGAGCCGGCCAACCTGCGCCGCTATACCATGGAGTTTCGCGGCCATCACCGGCCGATGGTGGAGTTCGTCCACGGCGGCCACCGCATCTGGGGCGCCACCGCCGCGATGCTTTTGAACCTGTTGCAGAGGATGGGACGCGCATGACGTTGAAGACCACCCTGATCGATGTCACGACGCTGGCGGCGCTGCCACCGGATGAGGTGTTGATCGTCGATTGTCGTGTCGACCTAGCCGACCGCACGCAGGGCGAGCGCAGCTATCTGGCCGGTCACCTACCCGGCGCCGTGTTCGCGGATCTGGCGCAGGACCTTTCCGACCTGTCGCGGATCCCGGAAGGTCTGGGTCGGCATCCCCTTCCGTCGGTGGCGGCATTCAGCGCCGTGCTCGGTCGCTGGGGCTGGAAGCCGGGATTGCAGGTGGTGAGCTACGACGCCGGTCCGGTTGCGCTGGCGGCAGCGCGCCTGTGGTGGTTGCTGCGGCTGGCCGGCGTGCAGGAGGTGGCCGTGCTCGACGGTGGCCTCGCCGCGTGGCAGGCGGCCGGGCAGCCACTCGAAACCGGCAGCCGGCCGCGCGCGGCCACCAAGGTGGCACTCGCCTACGATGCACGACAAGTGATCGTCGATCATGCAGCCCTGCATGCCGAACCATCGTCCGTGTTGCTCGATGCCCGCGCTGCCGTGCGTTACCGCGGCGAAGTCGAGCCGCTGGATCGTGCGGCCGGCCACGTGCCCGGCGCGCGCAACCGGCCATACAGCGACAACCTGCTGGCCGATGGACACTTCAAGTCGCCGGCGCAGTTGCGCGAGGAATTCACGGCGGTGCTGGGTGACACGGCGCCAGACCAGGTCGTGCACATGTGCGGCTCCGGCGTTACTGCCTGCTACAACCTGCTGGCGATGGAACACGCCGGGCTGCACGGATCACGCCTGTATGCGCCATCGTGGAGCGGCTGGGTCAGCGATCCCGCACGCCCGGTGGCGAAGGATTGACCCAGCTTCCGTAGGAGCCCGCTTGCGGGCGATGCTTCCACTCCGGCTATTCGGAGAAAGGTCATCGCCCTCGAGCGGGCTCTTGCAGTCGTTTATTTCATTTCTTCTCTTTGAGCCGTGCCACCAGCTGGTGCAGCACCGCCTGCGTCTGCGGGTGGAAGAACGCATCGGCGAAATCCTCCAGCGGCAATGCGTCCAGGTCGGCATACGCATCGGCCAGATCGGCGCGCGCCAGTGCGCGGGTGGCGAGCATCGCATGCGCTGGCAGGGCCAGCAGTTCACCCAGCCAGTGCAGGGCGCGGGTGGTGACCTGGTCGATTCCGGTGAGTTCGTCGACGAAGCCGCAGGCTCGTGCATCGGCCGCCTCGATCATGGCCCCGGAAACCAGCAGCCGTTCGGCGCGGTACGCGCCCACCACGCGGCGCAACGCCAACTGGATGGCTTCGGGCACGATCAGGCCGACCTGGACTTCGTTGAGGCCTATCCGGTACGGTCCTTCGGCCATCACGCGGTAATCGCAAAACAAGGCCAGTACCGCGCCGCCAGCGGGGCTGTGGCCGGTAATCGCCGCGACCAGCGGAATAGGCGCGCGCGCGAGGGTGGCGCACAACGAGAAAAACTCGCGCCAGTATTCGAGCACGCCGGCACGGTCACGGCCAAGCAGGGCTGGCACATCGACGCCCGCCGAGAACAAGCCCTGCGCGCCGGACAGGACGATGCCGCGCACGTCATCGCGCACGCTGTCGTCGATGGCAGCGTGCAGCGCGCGCAACAATTCGAGGTTCAGCGCGTTGACCGGTGGACGGGCCAGCTGGATCTCGCGAATGCCGTTGTCGTGATTGGTCAGGTTGAGCATGTGCACTCCGTTCAGGAATTATTGCGGCGTTTCGTCGGCGGTCCAGCTGTAACGCACTGCGTAATCCAGCACGGCCTTTGCATTGGCCGGTATCTCGACGCGGAACGTCAGTGTGTCCGGTGTCTTCTCGCTGGGTTTGCTGCTGGACGACACCAGGGTCCACTGGCGCCAGCGGCCGGGATGTTCGCGGACGGTGACGGTGCGGACGCTGTCGCCGGCGTTGCTGAGGGTGATGCGGAACGCTTCGTCCATGGTGCGCCCGGTCTTGTCCGCGCTGAAGCTGGTGCGCTCGCGTTCGGCGCGCAGGTCGAACGCGGTGCCCAGCGTGATCGTGGCATCGCTGCCTTTCGGCGTGTCGTTGATGCGTCCCTCGCCGATGAATTGCGGCGTGCCTTTCCTGTCGGCGGTGAGTACGCGCAGGTAACCGGCCGGCAGGCTGTCGAAGGCCTTCACTTTCAGCGTGGTGACGATGGCCGTGTCGCCACCCTGGTTGAAGTCCTGATTGAGGATCGGTTGCTGCGGCTGGAAACCGTTGCCATTTTCGTACAGCGCGGTGCGTTCGCAATCCAGCGCACGGCTGGCGTACAGCGGCACTTGGCTGACACTGCCGTCGGGCAGGTCGACGACGGCGGGCAGCGTGTAGCTGCGATAGTCGCCGACGCTGTCCTGTTGCGGCATGTCGGCACCGCCGGCCTTGGCGCTGAAGCCGCGCGCCATCGCCATCATCGGCCGTGGTGCCGAGGCCTTGGCCATGTTCGGTTCGCCGGCAATCAGGGTAAGTTGTGCGCCGTGCCAGTCGCGGCCGCTGCGGTTGGCGATGCTGGCGCGCGATTCGAACTGCATGTGGCAGCTGGCGCCCGGTTGCAGCGTCGCCACATAAGCTGCGCGCCAGCCAAGACCGGAGGTGGGATAGCTGAGCACGGCCTTGGCCGCGCCCGTGTGTGCCGCGTCGATGCGCAAGCTCAGGCTGGAACCGGTGGGAAAATCGGTGCCGCTGGCGCGCACGGCGGCGTAGTTGCTTACCAGGGTCGAATGGCCGCCATCGTCCTGTACCAGTAAACCATCGCCGGCACGCAAGAGTGTGCCGCTGGCCAGCGACTGACCACCACTGCCGAGCACGTCTACGCGGTGACCGGTCAATCCGGTCACCGCCGCACCTGCGCCCTGCGCCAGCAACAGCCGCTGCGAAATCACCTTGGCGCTGCCATCGGGGAAGCCCAGTGCGAGCGCTTCGGCATCGAGGGAATTGGGCAGGTCGCCAATCACCACATCGTGCGTACCGCCGGTGAGATTCAGGGCGCGCTGTTCGCGTACCACGGCGTAACCGTCATCGACGCTGCCACCGTTGCTGGCATACAGCGCGGCGCTGTCGCTGCGGTACAGCGTGAGCTCGGTGGTGTTGGCCGCGTGCGCTGCAGAGGTGCCGGTCAGGGCGGCAAAACCGGCAACGGCAAGAGCAAGGGCGGTGCGATGTGGCGTCGTCATCGGGCGAATTCCATCGTGGGGACCGAACGGACATCATAACGACGGTACCCACATGCCGTGCATCGATTGCATCACTTCACCTCGACGCCCATGTCGTCATGTTGCTCTCAAGGAGGGTGATCGGACTGGATGGCGCTCGATCTGAATCGATCTAAAGCAGTCGCGTCCGTTTTCTTGGCAGCTTGTCCATGGCCGTCGGCCGGGCCGGTTCTGAAAGGGCGATCCGATTCGCGGGGGCGGACGGAAATCGATAGATAGCCAGATTCACGAGGGGCAGATCATGCGAAATCCAGGCTTTCCACGCAGCATGCTCGCCGGGTCGCTGGCGTGGGTGTTGTTTGCACCGTCCGTTTACGCCCAGGCCCCGACGGCTCCCGTCGGCCAGCCTGGCACCCCGCGTAGTGCGTCCTCGGTCGCTCAACAAAAGACGCCGGTGAATACGTCGGGCGAAAAGAAGCCGGTGACGTTGCAGAAGGTCGTGGTCACCGGCTCGCTCATCCCGCGCGTGGAGGTTGAAGGGTCGGCGCCGGTCGTCACCATTTCCGGAGCGCAGATCAAGCAGGAAGGTTTCACCACGGTCTACGAGTTGATGAATTCACTGACCCAGACCGGCGTGGCGCAGACGGCGCCCACCTGGGGCAGCAGCTCGGTCAACGCGCGCCAGCTCAACCTGCGCAACCTGGGTTCGGGGCGCAGCCTGTTGCTGGTCGATGGTCATCGGGTGGCCGATTACCCGCAGTCTTCCGGCGCCAGTACCAACTTCCAGAACTACAACAACATCCCGACCGGCATGATCGATCGCATCGAGATCCTAGCCACCGGCGCTTCGTCGCTGTACGGCTCCGATGCCGTGGCCGGCGTGGTCAACATCATCCTGAAAAAGAATTACGAAGGTGACGACCTGCAATTCACCCTTGGCTCGTCGACGCGTGGCGGGCGCGACTACGGCGATTTCAACCTGGTCGGCGGCAAATCCGGTGATCGCTGGCACATCGTCTACAACCTGGAGCGCTCCCATCGCAGCGGGTTGTTCGGGCGTGATCGCCCTTACACCGATTCGGAGGCCGACGCGGGGTACGGCGCGTGGGATTCGAACGCACGCCTGTTCGGTTACAGGACCTACGATGGCCTGGCGTTGTACAACGCCAACGGCAACTTCATTGCGCCCCCAGCCGGTGCCTGCAATCAATTCGGCAACAACTTCGCGCTGCGCAACAACAAGACCGCGTCCACCAACGGCCACACGGTCAACACTGGCAATGTCACGAATCAGGGCAATTACTGCACGCAGCCCGCGCTGTTCTCCAACTGGGTGCTGACCCCCGGCAGCGACAGCAAGGATGCCTACATCGCTGGCGAATACGATTTCGGCAACGACATCCAGGCCTATGGCTCGATCGGGTTGTGGGACACCCTCGGTACGTCCAATACCGAACTGCCGTTCCTGTATCGGATGGTTGGCCTTCCCCAGAGCTTCTATGACCAGACCACCGGCCAGGTGATCACCAATTATTTCCGGCAACTGACTCCGCAGGAGCTGGGCAGCTACGGCAACACGCATGACAAGGAACAGAACTGGGATATCCATGCCGGCCTGCGCGGCACGTTCCTGGATGGGCGCTTCAATTGGGACCTGAATCTGGGTATCAACAAATACATCGTGCACGAGCGCTATACCGGCCTAAACGAACAGGGCATGTTCGACTTCTTCTTCGGCCCGCAACTCGGCACCACTGCCGTGGGCGGCGATACGTTGCCGGTCTATGCGCTGAATTCGGGACGCTTCTGGAATCCGATCACGCCGGCGCAATACCAGTCGTTCGGCGTGGTCGGCGAGAACACCGCTGCGACCTGGATGGACCAGGCCTCGCTGAACGTGAACACCGACGAGTTGTTCCGCACCTGGGCCGGACCGGTCGGTTTCGCGGCCGTGCTGGAATTTGCCCATCAGGGATTCAAGCTGTCGCCCGATCCGCGTGGCAACACCACCAATTTCGGCGACCCGTTCCAGGATTACATCACCGGCGGCGGCACCCGCCAACGCGGATCGCTCGGCACGGAACTGCGCATTCCGCTGGCGTCCACGTTGACCTGGACGCTGTCCGGACGACTGGACAAATACCGCGATGCCAGCGCCGCGGATATCGCGCGTACCTGGGGCAGCGCGCTGGAATGGCGGCCTTACGATGGTTTATTGCTGCGCGGTTCCTATGGCACCAACTTCCACGCGCCGGACATGCAATACATCTACAAGGATCCCTCGGTATCGCAGGTCGGCATCTACAAGGATCCCTATCAATGCATCAAAGCCGGCGATACGGCCTGCCAGGCGGTCCAGCACAACACCTATTTTCTCTCGCATCTGGCGGGCAGTCCGAATTTGCTGAATGAAACCGGCCACTCGTGGAGCTACGGTTTTGTCTGGCAGATACCGGGCGTGGATGGGTTGTCGGTCTCGACCGATTATTGGCATATCGGCATCGACAACGGCATCGTGAACGTCAGCCAGGACGATGTGTTGACGGACGAAGCGGGCTGCCTCACCGGCAAACTGATTACCGGTGCACCGTATATCGCGCATCCGCAAGGCTCGGCGTATTGCCGGCAGGTGATCGCCAATGTCCAGCGAGATGCAAACGGCAACATCACGAATGTGTATAGCGGCGCGATCAACGAAAGCTCGCTGTATGTCAGCGGCATCGACGCGTCACTGGCGTACGCGCTGCGTACCGCGAACTGGGGCGATTTCAACCTCGGCATCGACTACACCGACAACCTTTCCTACAAGGAACGCACACTGGCTTCCGATGCGCTGGTGAACACCCGCTACGACCACGCGGCGAGCAAGGTGCGTGGTACGTTGAACTGGCGCCAGGGCGCCTGGAACGTGACGCTTTACGGTGATCGAACCGGCCAGGTTCGCGCTCCCAACTACGACAACTGCAACTCGTTGCCGAACGGCATCCGGCCGTCCAAGGGCGATCCGGATTGCACCATGTATTACGGACACGTGCCGGCGTGGATCACCTGGAGCACCAACATCGGTTATCGCTTCGACGATCGCCTCAAGCTGGGCCTGACCGTTTCCAATATCTTCGACAACGTTGGCAGGATTCCGTATTACGCCGGTGGATTCGAGTTCATCCCGACGTTGAACAATGCCGACTACAACGGCCGGGAAATCTCGATGACACTCGACTACAAGATCGATTGATCCACTCGCAGCGGCAGCGGCGTCAGCCCACGCATCCCACAGCGGCAAGTGTCGTTCCCCGCCTCCCGCGAAGGCCCGGGCCGATGCTCAACCGTGCGAAGCAGCAGAAGGTGCAGCCGCATCGCGAATCGCCTGCGGCAGCGGCACGGGTTTACCGGTCTGCGGGTTCATCCACACCATCACGACGTGGCCGTCGCTGTAGATGCGATTGGCATCAGCGCTGTCGACGATGCGATGGCTGATCGTGATCGAGCTGTTGCCAAGGCGCATGCATCCCAGTTCCACCTGCAACTGCGCGGGCCATTCAATCGGCTGGCGGTAATTGAGTTCGCTTGCTGCCAACACCGGCATCGACTGTTCGTCGAACCAGGGGCCGGGGACATGTCTCAGCCACTGCAGTCGTGCTTCTTCCAGATAGGTAAGGTAGTTCGAATTGTTGACGTGATTGAACGCATCGAGATCCCGCCAGCGCACGCCGATCGAGGCCACGAATAATGGCGCGGATTCGGACGGCACCACGGTGGCAGCGATTTCGACAGCGGTCTGGCCGCTGGTGTCATCGGCAGCGTGGTGGATTGCCACGGGTTCGGCACGCTTGCGCGGACTCACGAACGTCTCTTCCGCATGGGCTTGTACTTGTCGGCCGAGGCGATGTGTTTGGTCGCAGCCTTGACCCTTGTGCCGGAACCCTTCGCGCGCGCGGCCTTGCCGGCCTTGGTCGTCTTCAGGTGCGGTGCGAGGAAATGCCCGGTATGCGATTCGGGCGTGGCCGCCACGGTTTCCGGCGTGCCGGAAACCAGGATGCGGCCACCGCCGGCGCCGCCCTCGGGGCCTAGGTCGACGATCCAGTCGGCGGTCTTGATCACGTCCAGATTGTGTTCGATCACCACCACGGTATTGCCCTGATCGACCAGCTGATGCAATACGTCGAGCAACTGCTCGATGTCATGGAAATGCAGGCCCGTGGTCGGCTCGTCGAGGATGTACAGGGTGCGCCCGGTGTCGCGCTTGGACAGTTCCTTGGACAGCTTCACGCGCTGTGCCTCGCCGCCCGAAAGCGTGGTCGCGCTCTGGCCGAGCTTGATGTAGTCCAGGCCCACCGCACGCAGGGTGTCGAGCTTGCGGGCGATGGTCGGCACGTTCTCGAACAGTTTCAGCGCGTCCTCCACTGTCATGCCCAGCACGTCGGCGATCGTGTGGCCCTTGTACAGGACTTCCAGCGTCTCGCGGTTGTAGCGCTTGCCATGGCAGACATCGCAGGGCACGTAGACGTCGGGCAGAAAGTGCATCTCCACCTTGATCATGCCGTCGCCTTCGCAGGCCTCGCAACGACCGCCGCGCACGTTGAAGCTGAAGCGGCCGGGTGTGTAACCGCGCGAGCGCGCTTCCGGCACCTGCGCGAACATCTCGCGCAACGGCGTGAACAAACCGGTATAGGTGGCGGGATTGGAACGCGGCGTGCGGCCGATCGGCGACTGGTCGATGTCGACGACCTTGTCGAACAGCTCCATCCCGTCGACGGATTTGAACGGCGCCGGCTGCGTGCCCGCACCGTTCAGTTCGGCGGCGGCGAGACGGAACAGGGTGTCATTGACCAGGGTCGATTTGCCCGAGCCGGACACACCGGTGATGCAGGTGAACAGGCCAGCCGGAATCGCCAGATCGACATTTTTGAGGTTGTTGCCGGTGGCGCCTTTCAGATGCAGCCATGACTCGGCGTCGATCGGCTGGCGGCGTTCGACAGGTACCTCGATTGCGCGCTTGCCGGACAGGAACTGGCCGGTGACCGAACGCGGCGAAGCGAGCATGTCCTTTACCGTGCCCTGCGCCACGATTTCGCCGCCATGCACACCGGCGCCGGGACCGATGTCGAGTACATGGTCGGCCATGCGGATGGCGTCCTCGTCATGTTCGACCACGATCACCGTGTTGCCGAGGTCGCGCAGGCGCGTGAGCGTGCCGAGCAGGCGTTCGTTGTCACGCTGATGCAGGCCGATCGACGGTTCGTCCAGCACGTACATCACGCCGACCAGGCCGGCACCGATCTGCGAGGCGAGCCGGATACGCTGTGCTTCGCCGCCGGACAGCGAGTCGGCCTGGCGATCCAGGGTGAGGTAGTTCAGGCCCACATCGTTGAGAAAGGTCAGTCGTTCGCGGATTTCCTTGACGATCTTCACGGCGATCTCGCCGCGCCATCCGGTGAGCGTCAGCTGGTCGAAGAAAGCCAGCGCGTCGTCGATCGAACGATGCGTCAACGACGGCAGCGCGTGATCGGCGACGAACACGTTGCGCGCCGAGCGGTTCAGTCGCTGGCCTTCGCAGGCGGGGCAAGGTTGGTCGCTGATGTATTTCGCCAGCTCCTCGCGCACGGCGGCGGATTCGGTTTCCTTGTAGCGACGTTCCAGGTTCGGCAGGATGCCTTCGAACGGGTGCTCGCGGGTGACCTTGCCGCCACGCTCGGTGATGTAGCGGAAGGCGATTTTCTGCTTTCCGCTGCCATACAGGACGGCCTTCTGGACGTCCGCCGGCAATTTCTGCCACGGTGCATCGATATCGAAACCGTAGTGCGCGGCCAGCGACAGGACCAACTGGAAGTAGTGCGCATTGCGCCGGTCCCAGCCACGTACCGCGCCGGCGGAAAGCGCCAGCTCGGGATGGCCGACCACGCGTGTCGCATCGAAGACCTGGGTGACGCCAAGACCGTCGCAACTGGGGCAGGCGCCGACCGGCGAGTTGAACGAAAACAGCCGCGGCTCCAGTTCCGGCAGCGAGTAGTCGCAAACCGGACAGGAGTAACGCGAGGACAGCAGCTGTTCGGGTGCCTTGGCATCGTCCATGTCGACCACGATCACCAGCCCGTCGCCGAGTCGAAGCGCGGTCTCGAACGATTCGGCCAGGCGCTGCTTGATGTCGTCGCGCGGCCGGAAACGATCGATCACTACGTCGATCGTGTGTTTCTGACGCAGGGTCAACGGCGGCACGGCGTCGAGGTCGTAGACCGCGCCGTCGACGCGTGCGCGCACGAAGCCCTGCGCGCGCAACTGCTCGAATACCTGCACGTGCTCGCCCTTGCGTTCGCGGATCACCGGTGCCAGCAGCATGTAACGCTTGTCCGGGTTCAGCGCGAGCGTGGCGTCGACCATCTGGCTGACCGTCTGGGCTTCCAGCGGAATGCCGTGGTCGGGGCAGCGCGGCGTGCCGACGCGGGCGTACAGCAGGCGCAAGTAGTCGTACACCTCGGTGATCGTACCGACGGTGGAGCGCGGGTTGTGCGAAGTGGATTTTTGCTCGATCGAGATCGCCGGCGACAGGCCTTCGATATGGTCGACGTCGGGCTTTTCCATGATCGACAGGAATTGCCGCGCGTAAGCCGATAGCGACTCGACGTAACGGCGCTGACCTTCGGCGTAGATAGTGTCGAACGCCAGCGAGGATTTGCCGGACCCGGACAGGCCGGTGATCACGATCAGCTTGTCGCGTGGCAGGTCGAGATCGATGTTCTTGAGATTGTGCGTGCGTGCGCCGCGGATGCGAATGGTGTCCATGACGCCGGTATATGGGGGAGAACCTTTACTATACCAAGGAGTATCGATAGTTCATTCACAAATCGGCCAGACAATCGACGAGCTCCGTTTCCCTTGCCCGAAGGGCTATGGCTAAATGCAGTCTTGCCGGCCGGAGTGGCTGCGTCGGATAAACGAAAAGGGAGACGACGATGATGCGTAAATGGATCGGGATGGCGGCAGGCGTGGCCCTGGCTATGGGGATGACGGGGCAGGCGATGGCCGCACAGCCCAGCGACCAACAGGTGCGCGAGTTGTTCGGTGTGATGCACATGAGCCAGATGTTCGGTCAGATGAACTCGCAGATGGCCGGTGTGATGGGCCAGGCAGTGCCATGCGTACCGGCGTCCTACTGGCAGGGCTTCATCGATGCCAATGGCAGCGAGCAGTTGCTGAGCCGCATGGTGCCGATCTACCAGAGCCATTTCACTGCCGCTGATGTCAGCGGTTTGCTGACGTTCTACCGGTCGCCGCTGGGCCAGAAGGTGATCACGCAGATGCCGCTGACCATGGCCGAGGGCATGAAGATCGGTCAACAGTGGGGTCGCGAGCGGGGTCAGGCGATGATCAAGCAGTTGCAGCAAAATGGCACGCTGGACGCCAACGGGCGTTGTCCGGCCAGCCCGGCCGCCACCGCGCCGAAGCCGGTGGCCGCGCCCGCCCACTGAAATGGCCCCGGCCGGCGCGATCCAGCCCGGCCGGGTTTCCGTTGCTCAGTATTTGACCAGTGCGCCGGCAGGTCGTTATAATCTGCGGTTCGCCAGACCTGAATGGGTCATGGCGATACCCAAGAGAATAACGACAGAAGGGCATTCCCATGAGTTACGCAGTCATCAAGACCGGTGGCAAGCAGTACCGTGTCATGCAGGGCGACGTCCTGCGCGTGGAGCTGTTGACCGCCGAAGAAGGCGCTACGGTCAGCTTTGACCAGGTGTTGCTGGTCGGTTCCGGCGAGTCGGTCATCGTCGGTGCGCCGGTCATCGAAGGCGCCACCGTTAGCGCCACCGTGCGCAAGCACGGCCGTGCCGACAAGATCCGCATCATCAAATTCCGCCGCCGCAAGCATTACAAGCGTCAGCAGGGTCACCGTCAGCATTTCACCGAAATCGAGATCACGGGCATCAACGCCTGAGCAACTGGAGCATTGAGTCATGGCACATAAAAAAGGCGTAGGTTCCAGCCGCAACGGTCGCGATTCGAACCCGAAATACCTCGGCGTCAAGATCTACGGTGGCCAGGCCATCGAAGCCGGCAACATCATCGTGCGTCAGCGCGGCACCCAGTTCCATCCGGGTGTGGGCGTGGGTCTGGGTCGTGACCACACGTTGTTTGCGCTGGTCGACGGCACCGTCAAGTTCGCCGTCCGCGGCGACAAGAACCGCCGTTTCGTCGACGTCGTCCAGGCGTAAGCCTTCCGCGACGCGATAACGAAGGCCCCGCTTCGGCGGGGCTTTTGTTTTTGAAGCGGAAACAGGAAACCCGGAACATATGCTTCCCGGTACCCTGTAACCGCCATTTCCCGTTCCCCGTTCCCCGGACCCCCCAATGAAATTCGTCGACGAAGCCCATATCAAAGTCCAGGCTGGTGATGGCGGCAACGGCTGCATCAGCTTCCGCCGCGAAAAATTCATCCCCTTCGGTGGCCCCGATGGTGGTGATGGCGGATTCGGCGGATCGGTCTGGCTGGTTGCCGACGAGGGCCTGAATACGCTGGTCGATTTCCGTCATCAGCGCAGCTTCAAGGCCAAGCGTGGCGAGAACGGCATGGGCAGCCAGATGTATGGCAAGGGCGGCGACGACACCACGATCCGCGTGCCGGTGGGTACCATGATCACCAACGTCGATACCGACGAGGTGATCGGCGATCTCACCGGTAACGGTCAGCGCATGCTAGTGGCGCAGGGCGGCAAGGGCGGCCTGGGCAATATTCATTTCAAGACGTCGGTGAATCGCGCGCCGCGCAAGGCCACGCCGGGTACGCCGGGCGACGCGCGCGAGCTGAAGCTCGAATTGCGCCTGTTGGCCGACGTCGGGCTGCTCGGTTTTCCGAATGCCGGCAAGTCCACTTTCATCCGGGCGGTATCCGCGGCGACGCCGCGGGTGGCGGATTATCCGTTCACCACCTTGCATCCGAATCTGGGCGTGGTCAGCCTGGGCACCGATTCCAGCTTCGTGATTGCCGACATCCCCGGTCTGATCGAGGGTGCCTCCGAGGGCGCCGGGCTGGGCATCCAGTTCCTGCGCCACGTGGCACGCACCAGCCTGCTGCTGCACCTGGTCGATATCGCGCCGATCGATGGCACGGACGTGGCCGGTCAGGTGCGTGCGATCGAACTGGAACTGGAGAAGTTCAATCCGGAACTGCTCGAACGCCCGCGCTGGCTGGTGCTGAACAAGGCGGACATGCTGGCAGAGGATGAGCGCCAGTCGGTAGCGGAGAAAATCGTCGCCGAATTGAACTGGACCCAACCATGGTTCCTGGTCTCGGCGATCGCCCGCGAAAACACCATGGCCGTCTGCCAGCAGGTGCAGCGCTTCTTCGAGTCGCAGCGCGAGGAAAGCGTGGAACGCACCGACATGCTGCCGAACGACGTGCGCCTGCGCGGCGAGACGCCACAAAGGTAAGGTGCCGCAGGCCCGTCGGGGACGGGCCTGCGCGCAGATTACATGCGAAACACGCCGTAACGCTGCGGTTCGATCGGCGCGTTCATCGACGCGGAGATCGCCAGGCCCAGCACCCGGCGGGTGTCGGCCGGATCGATGATGCCGTCGTCCCACAGCCGCGCGCTGGCGTAATAGGGGTGACCCTGACGCTCGTACTGGTCGCGAATCGGCGCCTTGAATGCCTCTTCTTCTTCGGCACTCCAGGTCTTGCCGGCGGCTTCGATGCCATCGCGTTTCACCGTTGCCAGCACCGACGCCGCCTGCTCTCCACCCATCACGCTGATCCGCGCATTCGGCCACATCCACAGGAAGCGTGCGCCGTAGGCACGACCGCACATGGCGTAGTTGCCCGCACCAAAGCTGCCGCCGATGACCACGGTGAACTTCGGCACGTGCGAGCAGGCCACGGCGGTCACCATCTTGGCGCCATCTTTGGCGATGCCGGCCTGCTCGTACTTCTTGCCGACCATGAAGCCGGTGATGTTCTGCAGGAATACCAGCGGCACGTTGCGCTGGTTGCATAGCTCGATGAAGTGCGCGCCCTTGAGCGCGCTCTCGGCGAACAGGATGCCGTTGTTGGCGACGATGCCGACCGGGTAGCCGTGAATGTGCGCGAAGCCGCAGACCAGGGTCTTGCCGTAGCGGGCCTTGAACTCGTGGAACTCCGAGCCGTCGACGATGCGCGCAATCACCTCGCGGATGTCGAACGGGCGGCGAGTGTCCTGCGGAATCACGCCGTACAGTTCCTCGGCCGGATACTTCGGCTCGACCGGCGCGCGCAGCGCCAGCGGCATGGCCTTGCTGCGGTTGAGATGGGCCACGATGTCGCGGGCGATCGACAGCGCGTGCGCATCGTTCTCGGCGTAATGGTCGGCCACGCCGGAGATGGACGTATGGACGTCCGCGCCACCGAGCGTCTCGGCGTCCACTACCTCGCCGGTGGCAGCCTTCACCAGCGGCGGACCGCCGAGGAAGATGGTGCCCTGTTCGCGCACGATGATGGTCTCGTCGCTCATCGCCGGCACGTAGGCGCCGCCGGCGGTACATGAGCCCATCACCACGGCGATCTGGGGGATATTGAGCGAGGACATCCGTGCCTGGTTGTAGAAGATCCGGCCAAAGTGTTCCTTGTCCGGGAATACCTCGTCCTGCAGCGGCAGGAAGGCACCGCCGGAGTCGACCAGATAGACGCAGGGCAGGCGGTTTTCCAACGCCACTTCCTGCGCGCGCAGGTGCTTCTTCACCGTCATCGGGAAATAGGTGCCGCCCTTGACCGTGGCGTCGTTGGCGACGACGACGACTTCGATGCCGTTGACCCGGCCGATGCCGGTGATCAGTCCCGCGGCCGGCGCCGCGTCCTCGTACATCCCGTGCGCTGCCAGCGGTGACAGCTCCAGGAACGGCGAGCCTGGATCAAGCAACGCCCGGATACGTTCGCGGGGCAGCAACTTGCCGCGAGCCACGTGTTTCTCGCGTGCCTTGGTGCCGCCGCCTTCAGCGCTGCGGGCCAGTTCGCGTTGCAGATCGTCGACTACCGCGCGCAACTGGGCGCTGCCGGCCTGGAATTCGGGTGAACGTGGATCGATCTGCGATGCAATGACGCTCATGGATTGGGCTCGCGGTTGCGGGGCCGCGGTCACGGCCAAACCGTAGATGATAGCGGTCCGCGGCCGGTAGCCAAAATCATGGGAAGATCGATGGACGCCAGGCAAAAAAAACGGCCGCACGAGGCGGCCGTTTTCCTGGAAACCAGAAGAGGATCAATGCCCCTTCATGGCATCCTTTGACTTGTCGGCGGCGTCCTTCGCATTGCCGGCAGCGTCTTTGGCAGCGTCGGCAGCCTTGCCAGCCTGATCGGCTGCATTGTTGGCAGCGTCCTTGGCCTGGTCGACAGCGGTACCGCTGGCAGCCGGGGCGGCGGAAGCCGAGGTAGCAGCCTGCTGAGCCTGGTCAGCAGCCTGACCGGCTGCATCGGCAGCGGTCTTGGCCTGATCAGCAGCTTGGGTTGCGTCCGTGGTCGGTGCCTGGGCAGCAGCCTGCTGCGCCGTATCAGCAGCCTGCTGAGCCGTGTCAGCCGACTTCTGGGCGTCCTGCGCGGAATCCTGCGCGCCGTTGCTGCAAGCCGCCAGCAACGCGACAAGCGCGGAGGCGAGAAGGGTACGCGTAAACTTCATGGTGGATCTCCTTTGCCGTGGAATGCCGTTTGGCCGTGTATTAATAGCGCTTTCGTGGAAATTGCGCCACATCTTTATGGCGGCACTTCAGCGCGTATTAAAAACCGATTTAGCCAGCCGTCATGTGAATATCATGCATTGGTCATTCAATGCCGGTTGAAGATCTTAGTCCACGCATTCCACGGCTATCGCCGTTGCCTCGCCACCGCCAATGCACAAGGCGGCAACGCCGCGCTTCAGGCCGCGTGTCTTCAATGCATTGAGCAGGGTCACGACCAGACGGGCGCCGCTGGCGCCAATCGGATGGCCCAGCGCGCAGGCGCCGCCGTTGACGTTGAGTTTGTCGTGCGCAATGCCAAGCTCCTTCATCGGGGTCATCGCGACGACCGCGAATGCCTCGTTGATTTCGAACAGATCGACCTCGTCGACTTTCCAGCCTGCCTTGTCAAGCACTTTCTGGATCGCACCGACCGGTGCGGTGGTGAACCATTCGGGCTCCTGCGAATGGGTGGCATGGGCGACGATGCGTGCCAGCGGCTTGAGGCCACGCTTGTTCGCATCGTCAGCCGACAGCAACACCAGCGCGGCGGCGCCGTCGGAAATGCTGGACGAACTGGCGGCGGTGATGGTGCCGTTTTCCTTGCAGAAGGCCGGGCGCAGGGTGGGGATCTTGGCGATGTCTGAGCGACCCGGCTGTTCGTCGGTATCGACAACCACGTCACCCTTGCGGCCACTGACGGTCACCGGAACGATCTCGCCCGCGAACCCTCCGTTCTGCTGCGCCGCCTGCGCGCGTTTGACCGATTCGATCGCGAAGGCATCCTGCTCTTCGCGGGTGAAGTGGTACTTGTCCGCGCACAGTTCGCCGAACACGCCCATGGCCTTGCCGTCGTACGGATTGGTCAGGCCGTCCCAGGCCATGTGGTCGACTAGCTGGCCGTCGCCATAGCGGATGCCGGTGCGCGCCTGCACCATGTGCGGTGCATTGGTCATCGATTCCATGCCGCCGGCCACCACCACGGTCGCCGAGCCGGCCTTGATCAGATCATGGCCCAGCATGATCGCCTTCATGCCGGAGCCGCACACCTTGTTGATCGTGGTGCAACCCGTGCTGGCCGGCAGGTCCGCGCCCAGCGAGGCCTGTCGCGCCGGTGCCTGGCCTAGGTTGGCAGGCAGCACGCACCCCATGATCACTTCGCCGACGTCGGCTGGAGCCACGCCGGATTGTTCCAGCGCGGCGCGGATGGCCGTGGCGCCGAGTTTCGGGGTGGGGACGCCGGTGAACTGGCCGAGGAAGGAGCCGATGGCCGTGCGCTTGGCGCCGACGATGACTACGCTGACATCCGACATGGGGTAACTCCGCTTGAAGACGTGAAGGGGCGCGAACGCCTGACAGATAACTCCGGAATTATCGCAGCCCGCCACGAATGTCGGCAAACGATGAGATTTCGTAGCGGGCTGCGACTTGCGCCCTGTTTCATTGGATTTTCGTTGTGCCAGAATGCATGGTAGGGAAGCATCGCGGCGTATCGGTATGCTGCTGATGCGCGAAGGGAATGCGCACGGGGGACAACATGATGAAAAAGATCGACTCGGGGTTGCGACGCCGTGATCTGGCGTGGCTGGTGGCCATGGCGCTGGGCCTGAGTGCCTGCGGCGGTGGTGGTGGTGGTGGAAGCAACGTCCGCCCGACACCCCCACCGACATCACCGCCACCCACGACGCCCACCCCGCCACAGCCGCCGGTGGACGTCCAGCTTACGGTCACGCACGCCGATGCAGCACATGACCTGGGTTACACCGGCGCAGGGGTGACGATTGGCGTGGTGGACAGCGGCATCATGCGCAATCACCCGACATTGGCCGGGCGGGTCAAGCAAGAGTTGATCTACGTCGATCCAACCAGCAACAACACGGCGATCGATGACGTGGTGGGCCACGGTACCTGGGTCTCGCAGATCGCCGCCGGCCAGGCCTTCGACGAGTTTCCCGGCGGCATCGCGCCCGGTGCCAGCCTGGTTTCTGCCCGCATCATCAACGACGTCGAGCCCACCGACGACGGCACCGGCCAAGGCAATGCGGTGACCGCCGCCGATGCCGACTTCTTCGCCCAGACGCTCAACCCGGCGCTGATCAAGGCGGGTGTGCAGGTGATGAACAACTCCTGGGGCGGCATCTACTGGGATACCGGCAACGCCTCGATCAACCAGGCTTTCGCGCAGGCCTACGAGCCGTTCGTCGTGCAACACGGCGGTTTGGTCGTGTTCGCGGCCGGCAACGAATCCCGAAGCGATCCCAGTGACATCGCCGCATTGCCCAGCCTGGATCCGAAGCTGGAAGCGGGCTGGCTGGTGGCTGTCGCTGTCGACAGCAATCATCCAACCCAGTTGGCCAGCTATTCGAATGCCTGCGGCAAGGCCATGGACTATTGCCTTGCCGCACCCGGTGAGGTCGTTTTCCTCGACAAGGACGCCAACGCCAACGTACCCGATAGTCTGAAATACGGGTACGCCGGTGGTACTTCGTTTTCGGCACCGCAGGTATCGGGCGCGGCCGCGTTGGTATGGCAGGCATACCCGTATTTCAGCAACGACCTGGTGCGGCAGACCTTGTTGGGCACCGCCGACGACCTGGGCGCTCCCGGTGTGGACCCGGTATTCGGTTACGGTGAACTGGATGCCGGCAAGGCGGTGAACGGACCGGCGAAGTTCGACTGGGGTGACGTGACGGTCAACTTCAGCGGTACCTCGACCTGGGGCAACGCGATCTCCGGCGCCGGCGGATTGGTCAAACAGGGTCCGGGTACGCTCAACCTCTATCTGGGCGATACCTACACCGGCCTCACCCAGGTGCAGGGTGGCACGCTGGGCGTGGTTTCGTTGAGCAGCCCCGTCGAGATTGACGCGCAGGGCACGCTAGCGGCCGTCTCCTGGCCGCAGAATCCCAGTGGCTTCACGGTCTACAACAACCTGACCAACGCCGGCGTGCTGGTGGTCAGCCAAGGCAACGTCAATGTAAGTGGCAATTACGTGCAGAAAGGCAACGGGCGAATGGCGGTATCGCTGGGGTCGCAGTTGTTCGTAAATGGCACGGCCACCTTGTCTGGTGGAGACCTCTATGTGTACGGCGCCAATGCCGACTACACCCTCAATTCACATACGACCGTGTTGAGCGCCGATGGTGGTCTGACGGGAACATTTTCGGGGTTGGACACAGCGCCCAGCGTGGCATTGAATGCGACGCTGAATTACGACACCAACAGCGCTTGGCTCGATGTGCAACAGGTGAACCTGAGCCAGATCCAGGGGCTGCCATACACCGCCGCCAGCTACGGCGCCGCGCAGCGAACGCAGAGCGCCTTTGCGCAGATCAACACCCAATTGCAGGGTACCGCCAGCGGCGCACCAGCCAGCGCAAGCTTTATTGCTGGCGCGGCGAGCCTGCAGCATGCCGTTTCCAACGAGGTCATGCAGCGCTCACTGGAAAGCCTCTCTGGCCAGTTGCATGCCGCCAGCGCCGCGATGACGTTCGAGGCGATCGATGCCGGCACGCGGGCGTTGTCTGATCGCTTCGACAGCTTGCTTGACGCGCCGAAAGCCGGTGGCTGGACGCAGAATCTCGGTTATCACGGAGGCATGTCGCGCAGCGGTTACAGCAATGTCGGCTATGACCTTGGCGGTTTGCTGGTTGGCCAGGATTATCGCGTCGGCAGCAACGGCATCGCCGGATACGCGTTCAGCCAGAGCCAGGGATTGGGGCGGTTGGCCGAAAGCGCCGATCAGGGCCGCAGCCACGCGCTGGAAGGCATGCTGTATGGCGGCGTGATTCGGGGCTCGTGGTACACAATGGGGCGCTTCGGCTTCGGCAATTATCGAGAAACCATGCGCCGACAACTCGAACTGGGCGACCAGTTTGCCGGCGTGGCCAGTGATGGAAACGGTCGTTATGGCGTGGCGTACGGCGAGAGTGGCTACCGGCTGTCGCTCGGACGCACGCAACTCACTCCGTACATGAACCTGCAGTACGCGCAGATCCAGCGCAACGGTTTCAACGAAGTGGGTGCGTACGGTTTCGGTCTGAAATCCGGCACGCAGAGCACCGAGCGCTGGCAGGCAGGCGCGGGCCTGCGTGCCACGCACAGCTGGGCGCTGGCCGGCGTCGGCCGCCTCAGCTTGCAGGGGCGGATGCTGTGGCAACAATCGTTCGGTCTGCGTGGCGAGGTATTCGATGCCAGCCTCAGCGGAATCAACCAGTACGCCCCGCTTGGCGGCGTCGGCCTGTCGCGTTATGGCGGCGTGCTCGGCACCACCCTGGGCTGGCAGATGACCTCGCGTGCGAGCCTGCAATTGGGCTATGACCAGTATCTCGGCCAGCGGCAGCAGGCGAAGATGGCGACGGCGAATTTTCGTCTGGGCTTCTGACGGCGAACGCCGCGGTCAGACCAGTACGACCTGCACGCCTGCGGCACGCAGCGCCTCGACCGTTTCAGTCGGTGCGCTGTTGTCGCTGATCACGATATCGAGGTTCCGAACCGGCGTGATCACCGACAGGCTGCGCTGGCCCAGCTTGCTCGCATCGAGCACGGCGATGGTCTGGCGCGAAACGCGGATCATCAACGCATTCAACGCGGCCTCGAGCGGATCGGGCGTTGTTACGCCGACCTCGGGGTCGAGCCCGTCGACGCCGAGAAACAACCGGTCGGCGGAAAGCTTTGCCAGCGCTTGCTCGGCGTCCGGGCCAACCAGCGAATACGACGTTTGCCGCAACATGCCGCCCAGCATCATCACGCGAACCTGCGACAGTCCGGACAGCTCCATCGCGATGTTCAATGCATTGGTGATCACGGTCAGCGATTCGAACTTCGTCTGACGGATCTGCCGGGCGATCTCCACCGTGGTCGAGCCGGAATCCAGGATGATCGTTTCGCCGTCCTGGATCATCCTTGCCGCCGCCTGGCCGATGCGCAGCTTCTGCGCGTGCCAACGGGTTTCCTTGATGTTGAGTGGTGTGTCGTTCGCCGACGGCAGTGCGCCGCCATGCGAGCGCACGATCGCCGAATTGCGCGCCAGCGCATCGAGATCAGCGCGAATCGTGACCGCGGAAGTGCCGAATTTGTTCGCCAGCTCCTCCACCGTGGCGCGTCCCTGACGTTCGACCAGTTCGACGATAAGACGACGGCGTTCTCCGACCAGCAGTCGGTGGGAGGTAACGGGGGTTTCACTCATGAGTCGATATTCAGAAGTCGGGCGGCGTTGTCATAGTAAACCTTGCGCAGCACTTCGTCTGGTAGTGCCAATCCGTAGATCGACCAGCGTCCCTGCGGCGGCGCGGGAGCCGGCGCATAGTCGAAGTACTCGTCATCGGTTTCCAGGAAACGGTAGTAGATCTCGTAGAGCTCATCGCCGAACAACTGTTGCGGCACGTCGTCGCCGTAGGGTGAGGGCACGGCGTCGGTGCCGAACAGGATGCGATCCTGATAGCGGTCGAAGAAACGTCGCGCGTTGCGTGGCTGCCGGCCCAGTTCACCGATACGCGCGCTGATGTCGATCACGGTATTGGGGAAACGATCCAGGCAGGCGGCGACTGCGGCCAGGTTTTCCGCGTTGTTGCCGACGTGCAGCAGGGCAAAGGTCGTCTTCGGATGGCGCGCGATCAGACGGTCGCGCGCGGCGAGCAACTCGGCATTCCCGGGAAACTCCGGGCCGTAGAACGACCAGTCCGGGTGGTTGCTAAGTTCTTCGTAACGCTCGTTGCTGGCATCGGTGGGCAGGAAGAATGCTTCCGGGTCGGAGACATGCAGGAACACCGGCATGTCGTGCGCCGCGCAGGCCTCCCACATTGGATCGAAGCGGCGGTCGTCCACGGCCACCAGCGGGCCTTCGTCGACGCGTTCGCGCAAGTAAAGGCCCAAGGTCTTCAGCAGTTTCAGGCCGCGCGCGCCGACACGCTTGGCATGCTCGATCGCGTCGCCCTGCAGCTGCGCGTAGTTCGGCTCGGGGAAGTGTTCGTACGATGGCTCGGTAAGCGTGAGAAAGCGCCCCGGCGCAGAATGGTCGAAGCTGCGGATGCTCTTTTCCAGGCCAGCGCCGATACCGCCGGTGAGGTTCACCAGCGTGCGGATGTCCTTGCGGTCCATCACCGGCAGCAGGTCCTCGGGCTGGGCGAACAGGGTGACCTCCTCGCCCACCGAGATGCCGCTGCGCACATTGCTCGACCAACTCAGGTGCGCATGCACGTCGATCACCGGGAAACGCGGCCGCTCGACGCGCGTCTTCGGCACGTGCAGCATGCTGCGCGGCTGGAAGTCCTTCAGCCGCAATTCGCTGCCACCGGTGGCAGCCTGGGTCTGCAGTGGATTCTTGCTGCTTTCGATGCGCACCGTGCCGGCGCCGCTGGGTGGCGCGCAGCACAGGCACCCTGCCTGGATGGGGCGTTGCATTCGGGTGGAACGGTCACTCATCGGAGGCCTCGCCTGCCTGCTTCAGCGCGGATACTTCGTCATGATCACGTGTACCGAACGGACCAGCGCCAGCGCCTGTTCGAACGGTCGCAACCACATGTTGCGGCCGAACATCACGCCGTTGGCGCCGGACTGCATGTAGAACTCGACCTGGCGCAGTACCGCGTCATCGTCGTCGTCCTTCACGCCGCCGGAGAACAACACCATGGTGCGGCCGGCCGAACGTACCACGCGCTCGCAGCGGGCGCCGGCGTCTTCCTGCAACTGGTCGTACGGAGCCGGTACGTTGGCAGTGCTGTCGTTGGGTTCGTGCAGCTTGACGATGTCGGCACCCAGTTCCAGCGCAACGCGCGCGGCGTAATCCTGCGCATACAACGTGTTGGTGCCGCCCTTGGCGTTGACGGCGCTGCCACGCGGGTACGACCACAGTACCAACGGCATGCCGTAGCGCTCGCAGTCCTGGCGCACCTTCTCGAACTGGCGGAATTCGTCGTGCTGGCGTGGCGAGCCCACATACATCGTGTAACCGACGGCGTCGGCGCCCAGACGCACCGCGTCCTCGACCGAGGCGAAGAGCGGTGACGTGGCGTCGGCGTCGCTGGGAATGTTGGTCTTGCCATTGAGCTTGAGGATCAGCGGGATCTGCCCGCAATACGCGCCCATGTACTTCTCGGCCAGGCCAATGCCCAGCGCGATCGCCGAGAAATTTCCCTCGACGGCCAGGCGGAACTGGTAATCCGGGTCCACCGCCGGCGGGTTCGGGAAGAAATCCGTCGGGCCGTGCTCAAGCCCCTGATCCAGCGGCAGCACCAGCAGGCTGCCGTTGCGCGGACCGTGACCGTAGAGCAGTCGCCACAGGCGAGTGCGCTTGCCGTGGGAAAGGGACAGCAGGGACAGCTTGCCGTCAGTGTTCGAAACCCCTTGTAAGTGTTGTTTCATTTCGAATACTCTCGATTCTGTGGTTATGGACTTTCACATTCAATTGTATCTGGCAAAATGTCAATAATAAACAAGCAAACGAAATTTTCAGCCCAGCTGTCGGCGTTGCAGGCCTTGCCGCCGGCGGAGCAGCGGGCGCGCGGCTATGCCGACACCTTGCGCGAGATCCTGCAACAGCCGGCGACCTGGGCCGATACCGCCAGCCAGCTGCGCAGTCCATCGATGCTGGAGCCGCTGCTGGCCGCGCTGCAGCCGCGACCACAGCACATCGTGCTGACCGGGTCGGGCAGTTCCATGTACATCGGCGAATGCCTGGCGCCCAGCCTGCAACTGGGCCTGGGCATTCCGGCACAGGCCATCGCCGCCGGCACCTTGCTGACCCATTGGCGCAGCGTACTGCCGCCGGGCAGCGGCCTGCTGATTTCCCTGGCCCGTTCGGGCGACAGCCCCGAAAGCTGCGCCGTGGTGGACCGGCTGCTGGCCGAGGCACCCGACTACCGGCATCTGGTGATCACCTGCAACGCCAGCGGCAAGCTCGCTACCCGTTACCGCGACGATCCGCGGGTGAGTGTGCTGCTGCTCGACGAACGCACCAATGATCGCAGCCTGGTGATGACCAGCAGCTTCACCAACCTGTTGCTGGCCGGTACTGGCCTGCTGCAACGGCCGGAAGAAGAAGTCACGGTCGCGGTGGAGCGGTTGGCCAGTGGCGTGCAGTGCATCTTCGACGAACAGGCCGACGCCATCGCGAAGCTGGCCGGCAGGGCGTTCAGCAAGATTGTCTACCTCGGCAGCGGCGGCGTGCTCGGCGCGGCCCACGAAGCCGCACTGAAGATGCTGGAAATGACCGACGGTGCGGTAACCACGCTAGCGGAAACCTATCTCGGCCTGCGCCACGGGCCGATGTCCAGCCTCGATGAGCAGACCCTGGTGGTCGGCTTCCTGTCGCCGGATCCGGCCGTGCGCGCGTACGAAGTGGACTTGTTGCGTGAGTTGTCGCGCAAGCAGCTGGGCATGACCCGGCTGTTGGTGGGCGAAGGCATCGCCACCGACGGGCTGGGACCGGATGACCTCGCCATGGAGCTGCCGAAGCTGCATGCCGCCGATGGCGCGTTGCCGCTGCTGGCGAATGTCGCGGTAGGGCAACTGCTGGCGTTTTTCCGCTGCCTGTCGCTGGGCGGCAAGCCGGATACACCGTCGCAAGGCGTGCTCACCCGTGTCGTCGAACATTTCCCGATGCATCAGGGGCGCGGCTCAAACGATGAGCACGAGGAGGGCGTGTGAAACGGATCCTGATTGTTGGCGAAATCAACGTCGACCTGGTCTTCAAGCAGTGCCAGGCGCTACCCACCCCCGGCCGGGAAGTGTTGGCCGAAGACTTCTGCATGACGCCCGGCAGTTCATCGATGATCTGCGCGATGGGTCTGGCCCGGCTGGGCGACCCGGTCAGCTTCCACGGCAAGGTGGGCGCGGACACATGGGGCGACCACTGTCTCGATGCGCTGCGCCGCGCCGGCATCGACGTGGCCTCGGTGCAGCAGGATCCGAACCTGCGCACCGGTGTCACTGCGTCGTTGTCGACGCCGCAGGACCGTGCGCTGGTGACATTCGCCGGCGCGATCGACGTGCTGCGTGCCGACGACGTCGGCGATGCCTTGCTGGCCGGCGCCGACCACCTGCATGTTTCCTCGTACTACCTGCAGCGCGCCCTGCGCCCGGATTGCCGTGCGCTGTTCGCGCGGGCAAGAAAGGCCGGCCTGACCACCTCGCTCGATCCCGGTTTCGATCCGCAACAGGCGTGGGGCGACGACTTGCGCGACACGCTGAATGAAGTCGACCTGTTCCTGCCCAACGAGTTGGAGCTGGCTGCCATCACTGGACACGACGACGTACTGGACGGTCTGCGCGCGCTCGACCTGGGCCACACACTGACCGTGGTGAAGCGCGGGCAGCGCGGCTGCGCCAGTCTGGACCACGGGCGACTGCATGAGGTGCCGGCGTTTGCAGTGGATCCCGTCGACAGCACCGGCGCGGGCGATTCGTTTGACGCCGGTTTCCTGCATGCGTGGTTGCGCGGGTTGCCGTTGCACGACTGCATGCGCTGGGGCAGTGCCTGCGGCAGCCTGTCCACGCGCGGCACCGGTGGCACCACGGCGCAAGCCAGTGCATTGGAAGTGGAAGCCCTGTTGGCGTCTGTCCGGTGATCACGGTCATCGGTTTCAACACGGCGATCGACCGGTTCATCCGGCTCGATTCGTTGCGCCCCGGTGAGGTGAGTCGCGCACTCGACGAACAGGTTTCTCCGGGCGGCAAGGGCCTGCACGTGGCCCAGACCATCGCCGCACTGGGCGAACGCGTGCAACTGATCGGCCTGGTCGACCCCGCCCATCGCAACATGATCGGCCGCCAGATGTGCGAGCGCGGCGTGTTGTTTCATGGCATCGAGATTGCCGACAGCCTGCGCACCTGTATCGCACTGCAGGACGCGACCGGCCAGATCACCGAAATCCTGGGTCAGGGTCCGCTGCTGGACGTCACGCAACAGGAAGCCCTGCTGCGCGCCTTCCGCCGCGGCGTCGAGGACAGCGACCTGATCGTTCTCTCCGGCAGCCTGCCACGCGGCTTTGAATCGACCATCTATGCCGAACTGGCAGCCCACGTTCGCGATGCCGGCAAGCGTTGCCTGGTTGACGCCGGCGGTGCGCTGATGCGGCATGCGCTGGAGGTCCAGCCGTTCGTGGTGAAGCCCAACCGTGACGAGATCACCGAACTGTTTGGACGGCCGATTGCCGACCTGGATGCCGCCGTGGCCGCCGCTCGCGAGCTGCACGCGCGGGGTGTCGCGATGCCGGTGGTGTCGATGGGCGCGCTGGGCGCCGTGGCCGTCGATGACAGCGGAACATGGCGCGCCGCGATCGAGCTTTCGGACGTCCGCAACACGGTCGGCTCGGGCGACTGCCTGCTGGCCGGCGTGACCGTCGGCATCGCGCGCGGCTTGCCGCTGGAAGAAATCCTGCGCCTTGGCGTGGCTTGCGGTGCAGCCAACGCGCTGGCCGAGGAAACCGGCTACGCCACCCGCGCCAGCGTTAACGCTTTGGCCCCGCAGGTGCGCCTGCAGCGAATCGAGTTTTGAGTATGAGGCAGCCCTCGAGCACCGACGTGCCGAGGGAGAACGACGGGTTGCATTGAGATCGCGGAACGGGAGTTTCCGCGATGGTTTTTCAGAAAGTGTCCGGCCGCTGGGGAGTGTGAAGGCGGCACGGCATACGGGTTCAACGACGAGGTTGACATGAACGCAGCAAGGGTGAGGGCGGGGAACGGGCGGGTCGGACAGACCATGCTCGCGATGGGGTTGCTGGCAGCGTTGGGGATAGGGGTCGTCCACGCACAATCGATTACCGGCGGTCTGTACGGCAAGGAACCTGGCGGCAGCAAGGTCACGCTGGAAGTCACCAGCGCAACGACGGGTTATCACCGCGAGCTGCATCCGGATAGCAACGGACGCTACACCGTCGCCGGTTTGAATCCTGGCAAATATACGGTGACCGCCTCGCAGGACGGCGCAACCGTCGGCACGCGCACGATCACGGTGAACGCCAACGTGCAGACCGCGGTGCCGGCGTTGTCCAGCGCCGAGGTTTCCGCGGCGGCGTCGAACAACGCAGCCAATCTCTCCGCGATCCATGTGAATGGAACGGCGCTCGATACAAATGTGATCCCGATCGACGTGAGCACGCCGGAGTTCTCCAGCAACTACAACATGCACGTGGTCAACCAGCTGCCGACCGGGCGCGGTCCCGAGAGCGTCGCGCTGTTGAGCTCCAGGGTGCGTTACGACAACCAGACCACCGGCCTGATCCAGATGGGCGGCGCCAGCCCGGCGGAGAACCGCTACTACTACAACGAGTTCGACAGCACCTACGACTACCAAGGCCTGGGCGCCACCTACCTGCCGGCCGAGGCGATCAGCTCGGTGCAGGCGCTGAGCAGCAATGCCGGAGTGAGCTGGACCAGCACGACCGGAGGAAACATCTCCTCCACGGTGCGTCAAGGCAGCAACCGTTTTCAGGCCGGCTATTCGTTGTACTTCACGCCGGGCACATCGTGGTTCAACCCACGCTCGCGCGATTCGCGCACGTCGCGGGGCGACTATTACGCATTCAATTCCTCCAATACCCACAGCGCCAATGTCACGAACCAGTATCTGTGGGCATCCGGCGCGCTGGTGAAGGACAAGCTGTTCTTCTTCGCCATGCTGGGCAACTCGCCGGCCAACACCAGCCAGGGCAATTCGCAGACGCAGCAAACCGATACAGCCGTCCGCGACAAGAATGGCCTGCTCAACCTTACCTGGAACATCGACAACGACCAGTCGCTCAACGTGGTCGGCAATCGTGACTGGAAAAACACCTTCAACAATCAGTACGTCCTGACGCGCGATTACGATCCATCCTCCAAGGGCGCGTACTACGGCTGGACCTCGAGCCAGGTCAAGAACCAGTTTCTGATCGGCAACTATCACTGGCAGATCAACGACGACATGAGCCTGCGGCTGATGGGTGGTTACCTCAGTCAGTCGTCGTTGAGTCCGACTTCCACCAGCGGTACCGGTCTGCCGTTCGTGCACGAGATCGATCCGGTCACCCGGGTGACTCGCAATATCGGCCTCACCACCACCAGCAACCAGCTGTATCCGTTCGCGTATTGGCGTCGCGGCTTCAAGGGCGACTTCACCTGGAACCTGGGCGATCACAAGATCACCATCGGTGGCGAGCACTACAAGCACTTCATCAACAACGTCACCACCACCACCGAGGGTGGCGACTGGACCTACCACAACGAGCCCGGCACCATCCTGCCGAACGGCTCGCCCGCGCCAGCGGACGGACGCTACGTCGACCGGTACTACATCAGCACCGGTGGCCCGTTCTACACCGTCAACAAGGCGTTCTACATCGACGACTACTGGCAGGCCTCCGACCGTTGGATCGTCTATGCCGGCCTGCGTGACGACACCTTCATCAACAAAAACATCAACGGCCAGAACTTCTGGCACCTGCCGCTGCTGTCGCCGCGACTCGGCTTGTCGTGGGATGTCTACGGCGACAGCTCGATGAAGATCGGTGCCAACGCCGGCAAGTACACCATCCCGATTCCGTCCAGCGTCAACAACGGCGCGGCCGGGGCGGTCACGCAATGGAACCGCTATTACACCTATACCGGCAGGGACCCCACGACCCAGGCACCCACCGGCCTGACCCAGATCGGCCCGCAAAGCACGCTGATCAACGGCCAGGCGCCCAGCGCGGCCAACGTGGCTACCTCCAACATCAAGGCGCCCTACCAGTACGAGTTTCAGGTGTACGTGCAGAAGACGCTGGGCAACAGCTGGTCGTCGATGGCCGAACTGGGTTACTCCTCGCTCAAGCGTGCGATCGAGGACACCTGCTACACCCAGGGCATCACCGACTACGCGCAAGCGCACGGCTACCCGAACTACGAAGATTCCAGCGGCTGTCCGATGATCAACCCGGGCATCGCGCAGGTATTCATGCGTGACTACAACGGCGACGGCAAGCTGGAGCCGCTGACCGTACCGGGCAATGTGTTCGGCCCGGCGCCCACGCGCAAGTATGTGCATCTGACGCTGGAGCTGACCCACACGCAAAACAGCGAGGAACCCTACTACCTCGACCTCAGCTACACGTGGGCGCATCTGTACGGCAACTACGACGGCCTGCTCAACCTCGGCACGCGTACCAACGGCGGTCCCTCCGAGCAGATCCTGTGGGACTTCCCCGGCCTGATGGAGCACAGCTCCGGCAACCTGGCCGGCGACGTGCGGCACAGTTTGAAGCTCAACGGCGTTTACTACTTCTCCAATGGGCTTCGCGTCGGCAGTACGTTCGACCTGTCCACCGGCACGCCGCAGAACTGCCTGGGCACCTATCCGGATATCGACAATCCCGCCGAGCTGTATGGCGCCGCCAGCCATTACTGCGACAACGTACCTGCGCCACTAGGTACCGCCGGTCGTTCGCCATTGTTCTGGCAGCTGAATCTCGGTGTGGGTTACGACTGGGCCATCAACGAGTCGAACCACCTGAGCCTGGATCTGCAGGTGCAGAACATCACCAATCGCCAGGGTCGCATCGATTCGGCACAACGCTACGACACCGGCGGGTTCCAGGACGACGGGCAACCGATTCTCGAGCCGAGCTATGGCGCGCCCACCTGGCAGGTACCGCGAACCACGATGCTGATTGCCCGCTACACCTTTCGGTAATGAAAGCTGAGGAAACAAACATGGGCGTAAAGGATTTTTGCCGGGCGGGATGCGTCGTGCATCCCGAACCTCGCATCTCCTTCTGCGGCCATGGAGCCATCGCGACGAAGGGGCAGGGACGCCGCGCCACGTTTCCACTCACCATGGGGCATCGACCGTGAAAAAATATCTGTTGCATCTCGCTTGCGGGCTTGCGGGTATGGGAGCTTTCCTGGCCAACCCGGCCCACGCCGTGGTTGCAGGTGGCATGACGGCGAACCACTACTACTACCCCGCCTCGACTGTCGCCAATGTCGATGGCCTGTATGGCTACAACGCAATCGATGCCTCGATCCGGGTTACTCATGAGCCGGGCAACAACGGCAATACGTATTACGCCAGTCAGTTTTTCTGGACGGTCAACGTCAACCAGGGCGGCTATACCGGCATCCAGCAAAACTCAAAAAAGACCAAGACCGTGCTCTTTTCGATCTTCGGCCAGACCTACGACTCGAGTGTCGACAAAGCCGGTCCCGCTTCTGGTGCGGTATGCCAGGGTTTCGGCGGTGAAGGCACTGGCACGCAATGCCTGTTCACTACAAAAGGCAACGACGCGCCAGCATGGAAAGAAGGGGCCAAATACACCTTCCACTTGAAGTACGCGGGTAAGACAACGATTCCTGCAGGAAAGGCCGATGCAGGCGAAAACTACCTGTGGAAGGCCTCGATCACCGACAAGAGCACGGGCACCACCACGGTTATCGGAACCATCCATTCGCCCGCGAGCAACGGCATATTGCAAGGGGTCGTGCCGCAGTTCGTCGAGAATTTCACCCAGGGATCGGAGCAGTATTCCTCGTGCTCTGAAGTGCCCCCCACGACCGCCGTGTTCTACGCTCCGGTCATGTACGACCCGGCGAAAAACGCCGTGCAAACCAACAACGCCTCGACACAGGTCTATGGTGATTGCGCGTCCATCGCCCGTTCGACGATCGACCCGGACCACACGGCCATTACCACCATCAACCAGTCTTCTGGCGCGTCTTTCATCGCCAGGAGTCGCGTCCAGCATTATTGCGCGGATACGTTGGGTGGCAACCACCTGGGCCTCAATACCTGTGCGCGCAACGGCAGTTCTCCCCAGGCGTTTGCCAATCAGCTGCTGGCGAATGACGCCAGCAACCGGCTGAATCTGGTCGACCGGAGCGTTTGCCTGCAGGCACATGGCAGCAGTGCCGTACTCACCGCGTATTGCACTGCCGACAGCAGCCAGGAATGGTTGTACATGCCTGGCTCGCAGGCGTGGTTCAACGTGGGCTCTGGTCGATGCCTCAACGCGGCCGGCGATGCCGGGCAGAACAGCACGGTAAATCTGGCACGTTGTGATGCGTCCGACTATCAGCAGTGGCTCTCAAAGCAGCCGTAAAAGTGCTCATTACGGAGCGACGCATCGCGCGGCATCCGAACGTGCTCTGCCGCTTCCACCGAATGCTGCATTCACCCTCTTGCGAAGTTGCACGGGCACAGGGCGTTGGATGCAACCGGTTGGGCGATACCCATAAATCAACACGAGAGGCAACCATGGCAGCACCGCATCCACATTCCCTTCGTTCGTCATGCATGAGCATGCTGGCTTCCTGCCTGCTGGTCGCGCTGACGGGTTTCAGCACGGCACACGCCGAGGACAGCATCGCCACGGGCAAGGCTGTGCTCGAACCCGGCGCGGCGAGCTTCGTTGATCACCAGGGCGTGGAGAGCTTCGGCAACGCCGCGATCGAGGCGAGCTGGACGATCGACCAGCAACACCTGGCTGGCATGACGGTCGTCGACCGCGTGCACCGGCAATCGCTGAAGGTGGTTGCGCCGTTTGCTTTGGTGCTGGAGGACGGCAAGACATTGACTGCCGCGGACATGCAGCTGCTCTCGCCGCTGCATGAAACCGTGTTGCCGAATCACGCCGATGCCTCGCGCCTGGCCGAGCGGCTGCCCGGCAAGTCGGTGCAGGCCAGTTTCGGCGATGCCGACGGGCGCTTCCGGGTGGATTGGCAACTGGTTCAGCGCGACGGCTCGCCCTATCTGCGTGAGCTGGTGTCGATCACCGCGCTCAAGCAGGACGAGAAGATCGCCAAGGTTTCGCTGCTGCAGACGCAGGTTGCCGGGGCGGAAGTCCGTGGCGAGGCGAAGGGCTCGCCGGTGGTCGCGGGCGACGTCTATCTCGGTTTCGAGGATCCGCTTTCCGACAGTGCCGTGCGCGGCAGCAACATCAAGCTCACCCTTGACCGGCAGTTGCCGCTGGAACACGGCAAGACGATCGCCTATTCGGCGGTGGTCGGCGTGGTGCGCGAGGGCCAGCTGCGGCGCGATTTCGCCAGTTATGTCGAACGCGAGCGGGCGCATCCGTACCGGACCTTCCTGCACTACAACTCGTGGTACGACATCGGTTATTTCACGCCGTATACCGAGGCGCAGGCGCTTGACCGGATCAAGACCATCGGTGAAGAGCTGCACGTGAAACGCGGCGTGACGCTCGACTCGTACCTGTTCGACGACGGCTGGGACGACCGCAGCGGCAGCTGGCATTTCAGCAAGGATTTTCCGCACGGCTTCGCGCCGTTGCGCGAGGCAGCGGCGAAGTACGGCGCCGCTCCAGGCATGTGGCTGTCGCCATGGGGTGGTTATGGTCCGCCGGCGAAGGAACGTGCCCAGCGTGGCGCCAAGGCGGGTTATGAAATCATCGACGGCGGTCTCGCGCTGTCCGGTCCGAAGTACTACCAGCGCTTCCACGATGTGGTGATGGAGCTGGTCGGCAAGGACGGCATCAACCAGTTCAAGTTCGACGGCACCGGCAACGCCGACAAGGTGTTTCCGGGCAGTCGTTTCGACAGCGATTTTTCTGCGGCGATCCAGCTGATCAAGGACATCCGCGCCGCTAAGCCGGATACCTTCATCAACCTCACCACGGGTACCTGGGCGTCGCCGTTCTGGCTGCGCTACGCCGATACCATCTGGCGCGATGGCGAGGACGACAGCGAAACCGGCGTCGGCAGCACGCGCGAACAGTGGATCACCTACCGCGACGCGCAGACGTATCGCAACATCGTGCTCAAGGGTCCGCTGTTTCCGATCAATTCGCTGATGCTCCACGGCATCATCTACGCGAAGGAAAACCGCAAGCTCAATACCGACCCGGGCCACGATTTCGCCAACGAGGTGCACTCGTACTTCGCCACCGGCACCGAGCTGCAGGAGATGTACATCACGCCCTCGCTGCTCAGCACGCAGGACTGGGACATGCTGGCCGCGGCGGCACGCTGGTCGCGCACCCACGCCGATGTGCTGCGCGACACGCACTGGATTGGCGGCGCGCCGGACCGGCTCGACGTGTATGGCTGGGCGTCGTGGTCGCCCGCCAAGTCGATCGTCACGCTGCGCAATCCCAGCGATCACGCGCAGATGACCGTGATCGACCTGCAACGGCAGCTGGAGCTTCCGAAAGACGCCGCGCGCCGTTTCAGCGTGCACGACGTCTGGAAAACCGGTGGCAGCCAGGTACCGCAACGCCTGGACGCCGATCATCCGGGCAGCATCACGCTGGCACCGTTCGAGGTGTTGACCCTCGAACTGACGCCGATGACGAAGCACTGAGTCATGGTCGATCCGACCCGGCGCAATCTGCTGAAGGCGGCTGGCCTGCTGCCCCTGGTGGCCGCCTGTGGCGACCTTGTCCACGCTGCGGAGCGGTCGCCCTCGCGGGCGTGGGCCAGGGCGGAGTTCGCCGTGCGGCCGGATCGGCCGGGGCGCACGGTCAGCCCCACGCTCACCGGGTTGAGCTACGAGACCTTGCAGCTGGCGGATCCGACATTCTTTTGCGCTGACAACCACAGCCTGGTGCAGTTGTTTCGTGGCCTGAGTCCGCACGGCGTGCTGCGTATCGGCGGCAACACCAGCGACTACACGATATGGAGCGGGTATCGCGGTGAGTTGCCGGTGCAACGCGCGCGCAAGGGCGGACCGCAACAGCCGTTCGTGCTCGGGCCCGAAGCATTGCATGCGCTGGCAGGTTTCCTGCACGCCACCGGCTGGAAGCTGGTGTTTGGTGTCAACCTGAAGATCGGCGTGCCGGCGATGGCAGCGGAGTTGGCCAAGGCCGTGCAGCGGATCGTCGGCGACGACCTGCTGGCCATCCAGATCGGCAACGAGGCGAACAACTACGAGGCGGACTACGCGGCCTTCGATGCGGCGTGGAGTCCGTATGCCGCGGCGATCCGCGCGGTGGGCGTGCCGATCGCCGGCCCCGACACCGGCGCGAACACCGACTGGGTGATCGACTACGCAACGCGGCACGGCAAGCGCAACGTATTTCTCAGCCGGCATTACTACCGCGATGCGGCGCCGAACGGTTCAATCCCGGACATGCTCGCTGGCGATCCGGCGTTCTACGCGGAAGTCGAACAGATCGTGCACGCGGCGGATGTCGCACAACTTCCGTTCTATCTCACCGAAGCGAACTCCTATTACTTCGGCGGCCGCGACGGGGTCAGCAATGTGTTCGCCTCGGCGTTGTGGGGCGCGGATTTCATGCTCGCGCTGGCGCAGCGCGGCGTGGCCGGCATCAACTTCCACGGTGGCACGCTGCTGTCGGTCGAGGCATCGCTTGGTCGCGCTGCAGACAGCGCAGCGGCTTCCGATCTGCCTGGTCGGCGCGACGCCGTCACTTCACGTTACTCGGCCATTGCCGGCGATGTCGCGCTCGGCTTCCAGCCGCGACCGCTGTACCACGGCATGCTGCTGGCACAGCAGTTTGCTGGTGCACGGATGTTGCCAGGCCGATTGAATGCTGCTGGCGCCAACCTGACTGCCTACGCGGCACGGCGCGATGACGCAGTACAGGTGGCGTTGATCAACAAGGATTCCGAACGCGATGCCACGGTCTCCATCAATGGTTTGAGCGGGTACGGCAACGGTCATGTCGTGCAGCTGTCGGCACCCGCGCTGGACAGCCGCCACGGCATCGTCTTCGAGGGCGTCGGTGACGCGACCGCCGGTCGCCCCGTTGCTCTGGACAGGCATGGCAATTGCCACATCGTGTTGCCACGTGGCAGTGCTGTTCTGGTTCGACTGGATCGTTTGGTTTGAAGGCTCGGCGAGAAGTCGCCGTTGTCTGTTGGCGTGGTGGGGGAGGGTGTGAGTGGTTATCAAAAACTGGCTGAATTTATCCGGACATCGGGGAGTGGCATGAACATGAACAAGCGTGAGTTGATGGGCAAGAAAGAGTTGTGTCTGCTGATTGCCATGAGCCTGGCCGGTGGTGTGGTGCATGCGCAGTCGACCACCGGCAGTATCGTGGGACAGGTGCCGGCCGGGACAGGTGAGACAGTCACGGTGCAGAGCACCAGCGGTCTGCAGCGCGAAGCGCAGGTCGACAGCCGCGGCCGCTACACGGTGAACCAGTTGCCGCTGGGCACCTACACGGTGACGCTCAAGCACAACGGCGCGACGGCGCAAACGCGCAGCGGCGTGAACCTGCGGGTGGGACAGGCAACCGATGTCTCGTTCAATCCGGAAGCGGCCAGTGGCGATATGGCTGCGAAGAACCTGGCCGGTGTCAATGTCACGGCCAACACGCTACCGAGCATCGACGTGACCAGCGTGGATTCGCGCACCGTGATCACCGCCGAACAACTGCGCAAGCTGCCGCTGGGCTTTACCGCCGAAGCGGCGGCGCTGCTCGCCCCGGGCGTGGTCAACAACACGGGTGGCTTCACCACCGCCACCGGTGGTTCGCTGGCGAGCTTCGGTGGCGCCGGCGCCAACGAGAACGCGTATTACATCAACGGCTTCAACACCACCGATCCGCTGAAATCCGAAGGCGGCATCACCCTGCCATACGGCTCGATCGACCAGGAAGAGGTCTACACCGGCGGTTACAGCGCGCAGTACGGTCGTTCCGACGGTGGCGTGATCAACATGGTCGGCAAGCGTGGCAGCAACGAGTGGCACTTCGGCGGCCAGGCGAGTTGGGAGCCTGCCTTTGCACGTGCACCAGCCACCGCCCTCTATTACGAGAACGGCCTGCCAACCACGCCAGGGCAGGTGGCGAAGTACGGTGACCTGTACGACGCACGCGGTGAAAACTCCTACTGGGTGACCACCTACGACGCCTATGTCGGCGGCCCGCTGATCAAGGACAAGTTGTTCTTCTTCGCGTCGGCGGAGATGGCCAAGCAGCAGGGCAATTCGTTGGGCGCGGTGACCTCGACGTCGCCCTATACGGACTACCACTACAGCATGCCCAAGTGGTATGCCAAGGTGGACTGGAACATCAACGACAGCAACATCCTCGAGCTCACCGGCGCTTCCAGCAAACGCGAGACCGCTGCCGATACGTATCGCTACGACTACCAGAACTACCAGCGTGGCGCGCTCTTCGGTCACGCGGCAAACACCAAGACGGGGGGCGACCTGTGGACGGCCAAATACACCGGCTACCTCACCGACAACCTCACCCTCAACGCGATGTACGGCAAGATGCACACGGCTGCCTTCAGCGAGGTGGCAGGCTACGATCCGGGGCTGGTATACATCGAAAATCCCCAGCTGCAGAATCCGACGCTCAACGGCGGTGATCCGCGATTGACCAATCAGACGGTCACCTCGATCAGTGACCCGGGTCGTGGCAACCGCACAACCAACCTGCGGGTGAGCCTGGAATACAAACTGGGCGACCATACGCTTACCGCCGGCATCGACAACCTCACCGCCGCGGCGCTCAAGCAGGGGGCGGTGGATTCCGGTCCCGGCTATTACTGGTCGTACAACCAGACCGACCATCCGGGAAATGATCTCAACACCGGATTGGGCGTCGGTCCCACCGCCAACTATCCCAATGGCGCGCAAGGTTATTACGTCAAGCGCCAGGTGGACCGTGCGCTCAACAACGTGCGCACCAGCGAGCACGCGCAGTTCATCGAGGACAACTGGCAGGTCACCGACAAGCTGCTGCTCTCGCTGGGCCTGCGCGACGACCAGTTCACCAACTACAACGCCGCTGCCCTGGCGTACATCAAGCAGAACAACCAGTGGGCGCCACGACTGGGCTTCGCCTGGGACGTGAACGGTGATTCCAGCTTCAAGGTGTACGGCAATGCGGGCCGTTACTTTCTCGCTTCGCCACTGGAGCCGGCGCTGAGCGCGGGCAGTTCCGAGCTCAGCACCACCCAGTACTTCACTTACAGCGGCATTGATGCGAGCGGTGTACCCACCGGGCTGACCGCGATGTCCGGGCCGGTATCGGCGAACAGCAACTTTGGCCAGCTGCCCGATCCCAAGACCGTGGTCGCCAAGAACCTGAAGGCGATGTACCAGGACGAGTACATGCTGGGTTTCAGCAAGACACTCGGCCACGACTGGTTGTATGGCGCCAAGGCCACCCGGCGCGTGTTGCGCAGCTCGATCGATGATTTCTGCGATGCGGACACGCTCGCGGCGATCGCGGCGCAGCAAGGGGTGATCATGGGGCCGGACAACAACGGTTGCCATCTGATCAATGCCGGTACCGACAACACCTTCGTGGTTGCCGACACCAACGGGCAGCTGCATGACGTGAAGGCGACTCGCCAGGCGCTCGGTTTCCCCAAGATGAAGCGCAACTATTACGCACTGGAGACGTTCCTGGAGCATCCGTTCGATGGCCAGTGGTTTGGCAATGTCAGTTACACGCTCTCGCGCAGCTACGGCAACACCGAGGGCATGACGCAGTCCGATGCGAAGTCTGACGGCCCGCAGGAATCGGCCGACTGGGACAACGGTCCGATCATGGTCTGGAGCAATGGCGACCAGGGCAACGATCACCGGCATCAGTTCAAGGCGTTCGGCTATTACCAGATCACTCCGGAGTGGCTGGTTTCGGGCAAGGTGACGTTGCAGTCGGGTCAACCCAAGGTCTGTCTTGGTTTGTTCCCGGGCAATGTCGACCCGGCGGGCTACGGTTCGTCCTATCACTACTGCAACAACGTGCCGGTGCCGCCCGGCAGCACCGGTCGTTTGCCTTGGCAGCGGCAGCTGGACCTCGGTGTCCAGTACGCACCCGCGTTCGCGGCGCACAAGCTTGCCCTGCATCTGGACGTCTTCAACGTATTCAATGCCCAGGGTGTGACCAACATCGTCCCGAGCTACTACCGCGATTCGTCCGGCTCGCCCAATCCGCTGTACGGCACGGCACAGGTCACGCAGTCGCCCCGTTATGCGCGTTTATCGGTCACTTACGACTATTGAGTTCGATGGCGCTGCATCTGTCCCGGGGCACGCTCCGGGACAGATGACAGCTTCCAGGAGGTGATGAATGAAGCGTCTCGCATCAAGACACGTCATGGCGGCACTGGGCGCGATCCTGCTCGCATCCATGGCGATACCCGCACAAGCCGCGACGGCGCCCGCAGGAAAATCCCCGCAGGTCCGGCCAAAGGTCGTGCTGGATGACGACCCCAATGTCCCTTACCGGACCTTCGACGCCACGCCGGCCATCACGATGGGGCCACTGCTGCTGGACATGTCGGACACCTCGGTGATCGTCGAATGGATGACGGACAGTGCCAGCGACGGCAAGGTGAGTTACGGCGAAGGAAAAATCGAACACGAAGTCGTGCCTCAAGTAGATGGACTGGTGCCGGTCGGCACCGTGCATCGCGTCGTCATCGACGGCTTGAAGCCGGGACACACCTACCAATACCGCGTTTCGTCACGAAGGGTGGTGGCGTTGAAACCGTACTGGCCCGACATGGGGCGCACGACCGAAAGTCCGCTTGCCAGCTTCACCACCTTCGACGCCGCAAAGAAGCGCACCGACTTCGCCGTCATCACCGACACGCACGAGGACGTGGAGCGCGTCCAGGCGCTGATGGGCATGATCCGCCAGGCGCCGGTCGATTTCGTGGTGCACACGGGCGACAGCCTCAACTATGTCGTCAACGAGAACCAGGTGAAGGACAAATTCCTCGATCCGATGGCAAAGGGTCTTCGAGGAAACACGCCGCTGCTCTATGTGCGCGGCAACCATGATTATCGCGGTGAGCAGGCTCGCTCTTTCGGCGAGTACCTGCACTCGCAGAACGGCAGGTTCTTCTACACGCGCGACGATGGTCCCTTGCATCTGGTGATGGTCGATACCGGTGAGGACAAGCCCGACACCACCAACGTCTATGCCGGCTTGAACGATCTGCGCGATTACCGGCAACAGGAGTTCACCTGGTTCAAGCAGGTGCTTGCCGACGACGCGCGGACAAAGGCGGCGCCGTTCACGGTAGTGTTGGGGCACGATCCGAGCTGGGGTTGGCTAGACGGCAAGAATGATCAGTGGATGCAGCAGGCCAACCAGGCACACGTCGACCTGTTCATCGCCGGTCACGTACATCGCTTCATGCACATCAAGCCGGGCGAGCGCGGCAATGATTTTCCGATCCTGGTGGTAGGCCAGGATCAGGTTGCCCGCGTAAAAGCCAATGACAGCGAGCTGAAAGTCACGCTGACGGACCGGGCCGGCAGGATCATCGACGCATTCACGATCGAAAAGAAATCGAAGTAGTGCCTGGCACCGGTGCGCTGCTGAACGAGCGTACTGTCAGACACCATTTTCCGGTTGCGGGGAGACGCTGCCATGCGACGCAGGGATTTTCTGAAGCTGTCCGTGTTGACCCCATGCATGGCTTGGCTGACACCGATGCCGGTTTGCAGTACGCGGGTATCCGGCGGCCATGTCGACGTGTTGCCCGATGGACGGCCACATCGCCTGGAGTTGGCCGAGCGAAAGTTTCTTCTGGATGGCCAGCCGCTGCAGATCCTTAGTGGTGAAATGCACCCGGCAAGGATCCCGGCCGAATACTGGACGCATCGCATCCGCATGGCGAAGGCGATGGGGCTCAACACGATTTCCATCTACCTGATGTGGAATCACCTGGAAAGCGAGCCAGGCGTGTTCGACTTGCACAGCGGCAATCGCGACTTCGTGCGGTTCATCCGGCTGTGCCAGAGCGAGGGCATGTGGGTATATCTGCGGCCCGGTCCGTATATCTGCGGCGAATGGGATTTCGGCGGCCTGCCGCCGTATCTCTTGCGCCATCCGCAAATTCGCATACGCGACAAGGACGATGTCGACTACATGGCGGCGGTGCGCCGCTATATCGACACGATCGCGCCATTGATCAAACCATTGATGGCGTACAGCGGCGGGCCGGTGCTGATGCTGCAGGTCGAGAACGAATACGCTTCGTACGGTCACGATCTGGATTATCTGAAACAGCTGCAGGCGATGTGGGAAGCGCACGGCATCCGTGGCCCGTTCACGATTTCCGATGGTCTGTCCGAGCTGCAGCAACAGCACACCTATCTGCCTGGCACGGCGCTGGGCCTGGACGGCGATACCGACTTTGCCGCGGCGCAGGCCATCGCCGGCGACGCGCCGGTATGGGTAGGCGAGGGCTACCCGGGTTGGCTCACGCACTGGGGCGACAAGGATTTCCAGCGTGGCGATTACGTGGCGACTTTGCGCAAGCTGCTGCAACAGGGGCATTCGTTCAATCTATATGTGGTGCATGGTGGCACCAACTTCGGTTTTACCGCCGGTGCGAATGCCAAGGGCGACTACTCGCACTTCGAACCGGTGATCACCAGCTACGACTACGGTGCGCCGATCAACGAACGCGGCGAGGCCACGCCCGACTATCACGCCTTCCGCCAGCTCATTGCCGCCAGTGTTCGACATCCGCTGCCCGATGTGCCGGCCGCGCCGCCGGCGATCCGTTTCGCGGCGGTCACGGCCGAACCCTTTGCGTCGCTATGGGACAACCTGCCAGCGTCCCGGCGTGTCACCGCACCGCAAGCCAACGAGCTGCTGTTCGGGCAGGATCACGGTCTGGTGCTGTATCGGCGCAGCACTCCCGGTAATGGCGGAGAACTGCAAATCGAGGGTGTGCGCGACTACGCGATGGTCTTCAGCGATGGCCGTTACGTAGGCCATCTTTCGCGCGTGCAGCATCCGGATTTGCATGCGGGCGATCGCATCGATCTTCCCATTGTCGCTGCGTCTGCCGCCGTCGTGCTGGACATCCTGGTCGACAGCTTTGGTCATGTCGGTTACGGTCAGGCGATGGCCGACCGCAAGGGCATCGTCGGCAGCGTCCGGTTGGAGGAAGAAATCCTGCAAGGTTGGGATGTTTTCAGCCTGCCGCTGGCCGGGACGTGGCTTGGCCAGCTGCGGCCGCTGCGACACGCGGCCAAACGGCCAGGACTGTTCTTCAAGGCGACGCTGGCGCTCGATGCAGTGGGCGACAGCTATATCGACATGAGTGGATGGGACAAGGGCTATCTGTGGGTCAACGGCCACCTGCTCGGTCGTTACTGGAAAATCGGTCCGCAGCAACGGTTGTATTGCCCGGCCAGTTGGTTGAAGCGAGGCAGCAACGAACTGCTGGTGCTGGACATGCATCGAACCGAGGCTGCTTCCATTCGTGGCACGGATGCACTGAAAGACATGCAGCCGACGACTTGACCGAAAGTGGTCGAGGTTGTCGGTGATTCGTAATGATGGGGAGACTTTCGATGAAGATGTTCACCTGCGTTGCCATGATCCTGCTTGGCCTGGCTGGAACGATCGCGAACGCCGCCAGCATCACCGCCGCCACGCCGCCGATGGGCTGGAACAGCTGGAACCATTTCGCCGAAAAGGTCAGCGACAAGGACATCCGCGCCGCCGCCGACGCGCTGGTCGCCAGCGGCATGCGCGACGCAGGCTATGTCTACGTCAACATCGACGATGGCTGGCAGGGCAAGCGCGACGCCAGCGGCGAGATCCACCCAAACGCGAAATTTCCCGACATGAAGGCACTGGCCGACTATGTCCACGCCAAGGGGCTCAAGCTCGGTATCTACAGTTCGCCGGGTGGCGAAACGTGTGCCGGATATACCGGTTCTCGCGGGCATGAGATGCAGGACGCGCGCACCTATGCAAAGTGGGGCATCGATTATCTGAAATACGATCTGTGCAGTTTCCGCCGCGACACGATGGAAGTAGCGCATCCCGGCGACCTGCCTGCACAGATGCGCCAGATGAAAGCCGCCTATGAAAAGATGCGCCGTGCCCTCGATGCAGCGGGGCGCCCGATGGTCTATTCGCTCTGCCAGTACGGCTGGGATGCGGTGTGGGAGTGGGGAGCTTCACCTGCCATCCGCGGCAACCTGTGGCGAACCACCGACGACGTCAGGCTTGACTGGATGTCGATCCATGCCAATGCGACGCAGCAGGCGGGACTGGCGAAATTCGCCGGCCCCGGGCACTGGAACGATCCGGACATGCTGGAAGTCGGCAACCAGCTGGGCGACAAGAAACTGACGATGCCGGAGAACCGCGCGCACTTCAGTCTGTGGGCGATGATGGCTGCGCCTTTGATCGCCGGCAACGACCTGTCGACGATGCCGCCCGAGGTGCGCGCGATATTGACCAATCGTGATGTGATCGCCATCGACCAGGATCCGCTCGGCAAGCAGGGCACGCTGGCGTATGCCGACGGCGAGATGGAGGTTTGGACGAAACCGCTGGCTGGCGGCGGACTGGCCGTGGCCGTAATCAATCTCTGGACGGAGCGCTACAGCACGCATCCCTTCCATCTGGACCTGGCACGGCTGGGCCTGAAAGGTGCGCAGCACGGCAAGGATCTGTGGACCGGCAAGCCGGTGACGCTGGAGGACAGCCAGCCGATCCTGATGAAGACGCACGACGTGCTGCTGGTGCGGCTGGACAAGCCGGTCCGCGCCGGCGAGTGACGGTGTGCTTCGAAAAGCACACCGCGCAGGTCAGGCCTTGCCGTGGAACAGCTCGCGACCGATCAGCATGCGGCGGATCTCGTTGGTGCCGGCGCCGATCTCGTACAGCTTGGCGTCGCGCAGCAAACGGCCGGCGGGGAACTCGTTGATGTAACCGTTGCCGCCGAGTGACTGGATCGCTTCCAGCGCCACCTTCACCGCGTTGACCGAAGCGTTGAGCAGGCAGGCCGCCGGATCGATGCGCGACTTCACGCCGTTGTCGAACTGCTGCGCCACCATGTAAGCGAAGCCGCGCGAGCTCTGCAGCGCGGTGTACATGTCGGCCACCTTGGCCTGCATGATTTCGAACGTGCCGATCGGCGCATTGAACTGCTTGCGCTCGCGCACGTACGGCATGGTGATGTCCATCGCCGCCTGCATCAGGCCGATCGGGCCGCCGGACAGCACCAGCCGTTCGGTATCCAGCCCGTTCATCAGCACGCGCACGCCTTCGTTGACCTCGCCGACGATGTTTTCGGCCGGGATCTCGCAGTTGTCGAACACCAGCTCGCAGGTGTTCGAGCCGCGCATGCCGAGCTTGTCCAGTTTCTGCGCGGTGCTGAAACCCTTCATGCCTTTTTCGATGATGAAGGCGGTCATGCAGCGGCTGCCGGCGGTACGCGGCGCGGTGCGCATGTAAACCAGCAGCACGTCGGCATCGGGTCCGTTGGTGATCCACATCTTGTTGCCGTTGGCGACCCACACGTCGCCGCGCAATTCGGCCTTGCAGCTCATCGAACCGACGACGTCAGAACCTGCGCCCGGCTCGCTCATCGCCAGCGCGCCGACGTACTCGCCGCTGCACAGCTTCGGCAGGTACTTCTTGCGCTGCGCCTCGTTGCCGTTGTGGTAGATATTGTTGAGGCAGAGGTTGGAGTGCGCGCCGTAGGACAGGCCGACCGAACCGGATGCGCGCGAGATCTCCTCCATCGCCACCATGTGCGCCAGGAAACCGAGCCCGCTGCCGCCGTATTCCTCCGGCACGGTAACGCCGAGCAGGCCCATCTCGCCGAACTTGTGCCACAGGTCGGCCGGGAACAGGTTGTCGCGGTCGATGCGGTCGGCGCGCGGGGCGATTTCCTTCTCCGCGAAAGCGTGCACGGACTCGCGCAGCAGGTCGATGTCTTCGCCGAGAGGAAAGGGACGCATCGGATATTCCTTGAGGGATTTATTCCACGGATTATAACGCAAGCGCCGCACCCATTAAGATGCGGCGCTGCGTTGTAGCGGCCGGGTGCTTCAGGGTCTGATCTTGGCGAACTTGGCCTTCAACGCGATGCCGGACATCAGGAAGCCGCGATGGCATTCGTAATCGTGGCTGTCGCGAAACTCGGTGTTGTTGTAGTTGCTGACGATGTCGGTCACGGCATTGGCGCCGGCCCGTTTCGCGTCCTCCTGCAGGGAGATCAGGATGCCTTGCAGCACCCAGTCGCAGCTTTCCTGATCTTTCTTGCCGAAGGCGTTGGTCTTGCGGCTGATGGTGACGTTGTCATTCACCACCCTGGCGCCGGCGGGCTGGTGACCGGCCAGGAAAAACTTCACGCTGCCGTCGAGCTTGCCGGTTTGCGTCGCGGCGGCCACGGCGTTGTCGAAGGGCAGGTGGACTACCTTGTCCGATGCCATGCTCACGCCGGGCGCGGCGGCGAGCAGCAGGATGGTCAGGCCGAGGGTTTTCGCTTTCATGCAGTTTGATCTCCTTTGCGGGTGAATGTGGCCGTGTGGCCGTGACGAAAAGTGTAGGTGCATCGGTCAGCACAGGCCGCCGTTCACCGCCAGCACCTGGCGGGTGATGTAGCCGGCGTCCGCGCCGAGCAGGAACTCCACGGCGGCAGCCACTTCCTCCGGCGTGCCGGTGCGCTGGGCAGGGATCATGCCGAGGATCTGTTCAACCGGTACTTCGGGATCCAGCATGTCGGTATCGATCAGGCCGGGTGCCACGCAGTTGACGGTGATCTTGCGCTTGGCCAGTTCCACCGCCAGCGCCTTGGCGGCGCCGATCACGCCGGCTTTCGACGCGCTGTAGTTGACCTGGCCGCGATTGCCGATGATGCCGGATACCGAGGTGATGCAGACGATGCGGCCGGCGGCGCGGCGGCGGATCATCGGCATGATCAGCGGATGCAGCACGTTGTAGAAGCCGTCCAGGTTGGTGCGCAGCACGCTGTCCCAGTCGTCGCCGGTAAGCGCGGGGAAGGCGCCGTCGCGGGTGAGTCCGGCGTTGCAGACCACGCCGTAGTACGCCGCGTGCGCGGTGACGTCGGCAGTCAGCGCTTCGGCGCAGGCCGCGCGATCGGCGATGTCGAACTGCAGGATCCGTGCGTCGCGACCCAGCGCCTGCACCTGGGTGCGCACGGCCTCGGCCTCGTCGCGACGGGAGCGGCAGTGCAGCACCAGGTCGTACCCGGCACGGGCCAGCCGCAGCGCGATGGCGCGGCCGATGCCGCGGCTGGAACCGGTGACAAGAATGGTTTCAGTCATGCGTCTGGGCCCTGTACGGTGGAAGCGAGAAAGGCATCGGGGTCGAGTGGACTGAACACGGTCAGGCGCGCCTCGGCATGCGCCCCCGGTGCATCGATGCGGCAGGTGAACATTGCCATGCCGTTGTCGTCATGAAAACTGCGGACAGCCTCGATCGTCAGTTCGCTGCCGACCGGAAACGCGTCGACAGCGCAACGATAATGCCGCGTGCCGAGCAGGAAACCCAGCCGCACCGGACGCTGCTCGCGCTTCGCCTGCCAGCCGGACCACGCTGCCACGCATTGCGCCATCAGCTCCACGCCACACCATGCGGGAAAGTTGCCATCGGCGTCCTCGAACAGGCCGCCGGGGCGGACGGTGCGACGGCAGACGATGCGTTCCTCATCGGCCTCGGTCACCGCATCCAGCAGGATCATCTCGCCGGTATGCGGCAGCAGGTCCTCCATTGGCCATGTGGTCATGCCGCGCCCCCGGGCGTCACATCGCCGAGGATCACGCTCGCGTTGTTGCCGCCGAACGCGAACGAGTTGCTCATCAGCTGACGTGGGCCGTTTTCCGGCAGGCGATCACCGATCCGCGTGAAGGACAGCGGCGCCAGGTCGGCGTCGGCGGCGTCGTCCCAGACATGGGGCGGCAGCCGGTGTGCGTGGTCGACCAGGCTGAGCCAGCAGAACGCGGCTTCCAGTGCGCCGGCCGCGGCCAGCGTGTGGCCGGTCAGCGATTTGCTGGACGAGCAGGGCACACCGTGCGGAAACACCGCTGCCACCGCGTGGCTTTCCATGCGGTCGTTGTGTTCGGTGGCGGTGCCGTGCAGGTTGAGATAGTCGATCCGGCCGGCGTCCAGTCCGGCATCGGCCAGTGCCGCACGCATCGCCTGTTGCGCACCCATGCCAGCGGGATCGGGCGAAGACATGTGGTAAGCGTCCGAGCTGGCGCCGCTGCCCAGCAGGGCGACCGGGCCACCTTCGCGGGTCATCAGGAACAGCGCGGCAGCCTCGCCGATATTGATGCCGTGGCGGTTGCGCGAGAATGGTTCGCAGCGTGCGGCATCGAGTGCCTCGAGCGCCAGGAAGCCGTTGATCGGCAGCCGCGCCAGCGTGTCGACCCCGCCGCACAGCACGGCATCGCACATGTCCATCTGCAGCAGCCGATGTGCGCTGATCAGTGCGCGCGCGCCCGACGTGCAGGCCGTGGAAATGCCGTAGCACGGGCCGGACAGGTCCAGCCATTCGGCCAGGAATTCGGCGGGTGCACCCAGCTCCTGGTCCGCGTAACGGTAATCCGCTGGCCACGCGCCGTCGCGGCGCAGGCCGGCGATACCGTCGGTGGCTTTCTCGACCCCGGTGGTGCTGGTGCCGAGCACCACGCCGATGCGCGTGCTGCCGTAGCGCGCGATGGCGGCGCGGATATCGCCTTCGATTTCCAGCGCGGCAGCCAGCAGCAGGCGATTGGCGCGATTGTCGCGGGTGGCCGCCAGCGCCTGCGGCACGGCTGGCAGCGGCACGCGCACGGCGCCCAGCGGCAACGACCGCGCAGGTGCCCAGCCGGCCTCGGCGCGCAGGCCACTATCGTCGCCGGCGAACAACGCCTCGGCAACGGCCGCCTTGCCGCTGCCGAGGGTGCAGATGACGCCCAACGCGTTGAGACGGGCTGTCATGCGAGGCCGGGTTTGCGCGCGGCGACGTTGACCAGGGTTTCCTCGCGCTGGCCCGGCGGTGGTGGTCGACGCAGGCCCCAGCGTTCGAGCAGGCCGAAGTCGCGCGCCCGGCTCCACCACAGGTAGGGCAGCGACACGTGGCGTTGTTCGAACTGGAAGCCCTGCTGGCGCAGCATGGCCAGGTAACCGTCGGCACTTTTCTGCACATGCATCGGGTGGCGGAAAAACCAGCGGATGACCCAACTGTCGATATAGGCCTTGGTGGATTCGGCGAACAGCAAATGGCCGCCGGGTTTCAGCACGCGCCAGAATTCGGTCAGCGCGCGCTCCTGCTCGACCAGGTGATGGAAGGTCTGGTGGCAGAACACGATATCGACGCTGGCATCGGGCAGCTGGATGTTGGCGCAGTCACCGGCGATCAGTTCGGCCGTGATCTGTTCGTGTTCCGCCTCGCTGCGCGAGAGCTCCAGGCTGTGCGGATCGGCGTCCAGCCCGATCAATCGCTGCGGATGGAAGGCATCGTGCAGCAGGCGAAACGACTTGCCCTGGCCACAGCCGACATCCAGCAACACGCCGCCCTGCGATGCCGGTTCGCCGATCAGCCGCTTGAGGTCGTTGATGGCCACGCGCAACACGTGATGCTGCCAGACGAAGCTGCTCAGGAAACGGAAGCCGATGCGGGTTTCTTCGACGTAGGTGGGGCTGGCATAGTTCATGGCGTGACTGTCATGGCGTGGATGGGGCGACGATGGGAAAGGTCGCGACGGATCGTGGGTCGTAGGTACTTCATCGCAGGTGGCGCTCCACCGCATCGACCATGACCTGCGGAGAAACCAGCTGCATCGCGCCGTCGGCGAGGCCCACCGCCACTTGCACGGTGCTTGCGCGGGTCAGCCGCGCGCCGGTCTGCGCATCGCTGATCAGGTAGTGGATCTTCAGCCGGTTGCGCCACTCGACCAGGTCCGCGCGCACGCGCAGCTGCTGGCCGAAACGCGCCGCCTGCACGTAGCGCAGTTGCACGTCGATCACCGGCCACACGTAACCGGAATCCTGCATCTGCGCATAGGTATGGCCGACGCGATCGAGCAGCGCGCAACGGGCGATTTCCAGGTACTTCACGTAGTGCCCGTGCCATACGACGTTCATCGAATCGACGTCGAAGAACGGCACGGTCACCTCGATCTCATGGTGCAGCAGGCCGCGGGCGCGCATCGGGTTCTCCAGGCGGATGGGATGGATCGGGTGGCTGCCAGTAGGCGTGGAAGTTGAACCATTGCCGCGGCGCGAGCAGGCACAGTTGCGCAAGCCGGTCGGCGTAGCGCTGCGTCCAGTCCTTGATGATCGCCTCGCGCCGGCTGCGTTCCCACACCGGCGTGTCGATGAACGGTTCGAGCAGGATCCGGTAACGCCCCTGGATCTTCAGGCAGCACATCAGGTTGACCGGGCAACGCAGCAGTCCGGCCAGCAACCAGGGACCTTGCGGGAATGCCGCGGGATGGCCGAGGAAATCCACCACCACGCGGCGACCCTCGTGCAGGGGCACGCGATCGCCGGCGATCGCCAGCCACTCGCCACGGTCCAGACGTTGCGACAGTTCGAGCATCAGCGCGGCATCCATCTCGCTGACCTGCAACAGGCGCAACTGGTGATCTCCCGCTTCGTGCTGCAGGCGGTTGAAGTGCGCGACCTGGTTGGTGTGCACCAGTACGTTCAGTGGCACCTGTTCGCCGAGTTCAGCCAGTGCGCGGCAGACGTCCAGATTGCCCAGGTGCGTACCGACCAGGATTTCGCCGCGGCCGCCCTGGCGACTTTTCAACAGGCGTGTGCGTATGCCGCTGGGGTCGTCTATCTGCACTTCATGCAATGGCAGCGAGCCGCGCCATACTTCCAGGCGATCGAGCAGGCTGTCGCCAAACGCCATGAACTGGGCGAACACGCTGCCCAGCCGGGGCCGCAGGTCGGTGCGGCCGCTCCAGGCAGCCAGGTATGCCTGGTACTGGCGGACATGGCGCCGCGCGCGCCGTCCTGACACGAAAAAATACAGCACGATCAGGTACAGCACCGGCGTCATCGGCCGTCGCCCCAGCCGGCGCAGGGACAGCGCGGTGAGTTTCATCAACCAGAAACTGCCGCGCTCCTTTTGCGCCGCCCAGTGTTGCGCGCGCGCCTCGACGTCAGCCATGCGCGCGCTCCACGCGCAGGCGACCGGAAGAGCAATGCGCGCCGTCGAGGTGGTAGGAGAAATGCAGCTTGCCACGGGTGGCATCGTCGTCGTCCGACTCGAAACGCAGGCCGAGCTCGACCCGGTCGCCCGGACGCAGCAGGCGCTGGAACTTCAGCGCCTCCATCTCGCGGCAATGCATCGAGGTACCCAGCCGCGGTGCGGCGAGCGCCAGCGCCCAGCCCACCTGCAACACGCCAGGCAACACCGGCGCCTGCTGGAAATGATCGTCGAAGTGCACCAGTTCCAGCGGCAGTTGCAGGCTGATCGTCCAGTGGCCGTCGTGTTCGTGTTCCGCCAGCGCAAGCGCGCCGTCGGGGCGCGATGTGTCCAGCCATCGATCGACGGCGGGCGGGCTGAGTTCGCCCGGTGCCGCATCCAGCAATCGCAGCTGGTACATCGCATGGGGCGTGTGCGCGTCGAGGTGGGTTTGCAGGGTGGTCAACAGCGAGTGCCGACCGTGAAGGCGCAAGGCGGCGTGGCCCGACAGGTTCAGCAGCAGCAGGGCGCCCCGGTTGCCCGCGTGCGCTTCGGCCAGCCATGGATGGCCAGCCAGATGCGCGCGGACGTGCGCCGGATTCACGCGAAGCTCCGGCGCAGGCGCTTGCGCAGCAGCCACTCGCCGGCAAACAGCGCGCCCATGATGCAGTAGGCGATCAAACCGTTGTACAGCGTCCACCATGCCAGCGGTGCCCACAACGTCAGGGCGGCGGACATGCTGCCGTTGAACGCAAAAAACGCGATCCACATCCAGGTCACGGCGCGCGTGTAGCGCACCGCCGCCGGCGGCAGGTTCGGCTCGCGCATGCGCGCAATACGTTCGACGAAGGGTGGTCCGTAGATCAGGCTGAGTCCGAACGCCACCAGCAGCAGCGCGTTGATCAGCACCGGATACCAGCGCAGCAACGTGGCCGCGCCGGTGAACGCGAGCAGCGCGCAGTAGGCGATCGCGGCACCGACCATCCAGCGTCCGCCGGGCTGGCGCAACAGGCTGGGCGCGCGTATGAGCCAGATCGCGCCGAGTGCCAGTGCGAAGATCGGCGGCGATACCTTTTCCATGCCGAAGTACACGACAAACGGATACAGCAGCCCCGCCAGCGGCAGCAGGATGGGGATCAACCGGCGCATGCGGCCCGCTGCGACTCGACGAAGGCGGCCAGACTGGCGATCGTGGCGAAATGCCGGCGCGCATCCTTGACGTCTGATTCGATGCGGATGGCGTAGTGCTTCTGCAGCGCCAATGCCAGTTCCAGCGCATCCACCGAATCCAGCCCCAGGCCTTCGCCGAACAGTGGCTGATCCGCCGGGATCTCGGCCGCGGTGAGGTGCTCGAGATTCAGCGTATCGATGATCAGCTGGGCAATCTCGTGCTCCAGCGCCTCGCGTCCAACGGTGATGTCCGGTGTGTTCACGACGGGTCGAGCTCCTCGAGGAAAAGTTGGTGCAGATGCTGGTTCAGCCGGCGCGATGCGATCGGCGACGGCGCGTCGTTGAATGACGATGGATCGATGTCCTCACCCACGCGCAGCAGCACGACGACGCGGCGATCGGGGATGCGATACCACGGTTCGGCCTTGGTCAGCGTGGTCGGCGTGACCGAAATGAATACCGGCGTGATCACGCGCGCGCCGCGCAGCGCGATGGCTGCCGCGCCCCGGTGGAATCGTGGCGCCTGTCCAGGCGTGGTGCGTGTGCCTTCGGGAAACATCACCAGGGTCTGTCCCGCGCGCAGTACGTCGGCGGCCTGTTCGAGCATTTCCGGGCTGCCGTTGTTGCTGATGTATTGCGCCGCGCTGACTGCACCGCGCATGCACGGGTTGTCCCACAGGCTGGCCTTGACCACGCAGTTGGTATCGCGGATCTGCGAGATCAGGAAGATCACGTCGATCAGCGAGGGATGGTTGGCGATGACGAGCTGTCCGGGCTGGCCCAGCCGCTCCGCACCCTCGATGCGGAAATCCAGCACCCGCGTGCGGTACATGAACTGCATGTGCAGGTAGAACGCAAAGTTGATCGCCGCACGTGCACGCCGCCGCCGTGCCGTCGCGCCACCGGGCAACACGGCCAGCAGCGGCAGGATCAGCACGCACAGGATCAATCCGCCGACGCCGAACAAGACGAAGCTGGCACCGGTGGCGAACAGCCGCCACAGCCACGCGTCGCGGCGATGGGTCAGCGGGTGCGCTGCCAGTTCCATCGACGTGCCTTCCATGTGTGCTCCATTGAATGCTCTCCCACCTGCAGCGCGCGCAGGAAGTCGAGGGCGTGTGGCCACGGACAGGGTACGTGGTCGTCCTCGTGCCGGCCCAGCTGCAATTGCCAGCAGGCATCGGTCGGCGCGTGATCCGGCGAATCGATTCTCCCCAGTCGCAGCGCAACAGCATAAGAGAACGGGACATCGGCGATCCACCGATCGTAGGCCGGCGGCGGTGTTTCCTCGGCGACCACCAGCAGCACCGTTGGCGCACCGGCAACCAGTAGCGCCGCCGCTTCGAGCATGCCGTGTTCGAAGGTGTCGGCTTCGCCGGCGATCGCCACCGACTCGCCGCGCTGGCCGCGCAGGATCGACCACTGCCCGGCGATCGAGTTGTGCACCGACAGGCCGAACTGGGTCGGCGACAGCGCCTGCTCGTCGGTTACATCACTGAGCAAGGCGAACGTGCGCGTCGTTTCGCCGTGGCGCGAGGCGAACACGAATGGCAGCTGTTCGTCATCACCACATAGCGGCGAAGCCACTTCCATCGTCATGCGCGCCAGCCGACTCAGCCGACGCCGCTGCATCGCGGGGAGGGACGCGCATGCCGGTTGCTCCTGCCCGTCGGGCACGACGGTCGGCGCATGCGCCCATGCCTGCCACGCCTGCGGGTTGTCCCGGCCGGGCGCCCACGCGCGCCACTGCTCGACGCGGAACGCCATCATGCGGTGTCCTCCGTCATTCGGCGGAACATCAGCGCGGCGCAGCTGCCGCCAAAACCGAAGCTGTTGGAAAGTACGTTGTCCACTCGACGCGCGTGGGTCTTCGTGACCAGCGGTGCCGCGGCAAAGGCCGGATCGGGAACGCGCGCCGGCTGGCCGGCCGCGATGAAGCCGTGTTCCATCATCAGCAGGCAGGCAATGGCATCGAGTGCGCCGGCCGCGCCGGGCGCGTGCCCGCCAAGCCCCTTGATCGAGGACAGCGGCGGCACCGGAAGGTGACGCTCGGCGAATACCGTTTCGATCGCCCGCCATTCCTCGAGGTCGCCCAGCGGCGTGGAGCAGGCGTGGGTGTTGATGTAATCGGGCACGCTGCCGGCCTGGTCCAGCGCCATGCGCAGTGCACGCGCAATGCCATCGGCGCCGGGGCCGACCATGCTGGTGGGATCGGTGCTGGCGCCGTAGCCGGTCAGTTCGGCCAGCACGTTGGCGCCGCGCGCCCGCGCATGCGCCAGCGATTCAAGCACCAGCACGCCGGCACCGGCGGCCAGCACGAAGCCGTCGCGATCCAGGTCGTAAGGCCGCGACGCGAGTTGCGGCTCGCGATCGCTGGCGGGGGAAAGTGCGCCCATCGCGTCGAACCAGGTGGCAGTGCCTTCGAACAATTCCTCGCTGCCGCCGGTCAGCACCAGTTGCAGCCGGCCCAGCTGGATCTGCTCCATCGCCTGGCCGATCGCCAGCGATGCGCTGGTGCACGCCGAACTCACCGTGATGCTGGCGCCACGGATGCCGAACGCATACGCCAGGCAGGCCGACAGCGCGCTGCTCATGCCGCGCGATACGAAGAACGGCGACAGCCTGCCGACGCCCTTGCTGCGATAGGCATTCAAGCCCGATTCGTATTCGTTGAGCGAGGCGCCGCCGCCGATCACCAGTCCGCAATGGTCTTCGTGCAACGCCTCGGCGGAGAGGCCTGCCTGATTGATTGCTTCGCTCATCGCGTGCCAGGCGTACAGCGCCGGATCGGCGAGGAAGCGACGCAACTTGCGCGGCGGCTCCTCCAGCGCGCTGATGTCGACCGGGCCGCCGACCCGCGCGGTCAGGCCTCGTTTGGCAAAGCTGTCCATCGCGCGCAGCCCGCTGCGTCCGTTGCGCAACGCGTCGAGCATGGCGGCACGACCGTTGCCCAGGCAGCTGACCACACCCATGCCGGTCACCACCACTCGCGGCAGGCCTCGCGCATCGAGCAGGTCGGCCGACATCAGTCGCACGCCTTGAAAATGAGCGAGGTATTGATGCCGCCGAAGGCAAAGTTGTTGCTCATCACGCAGTCGGTGTCGATGTGCCGGCCGCTACCGATGACGTGATCGAGCTCGGCGCATTCGGGGTCGACGTCGAGCAGGTTGATGGTCGGCGCGAACCAGCCCGCCTGCATCATGCGGATCGCCCACCACGCCTCCAGGGCACCGCAGGCGCCGAGGGTGTGGCCGACATAGCTTTTCATCGAACTGATCGGTACGCGCGCGCCCAGTACCGATGCGGTGGCGTGGCTCTCCGCCACGTCGCCGCGGTCGGTCGCCGTGCCATGCGCGCTGACGTAACCGATCGCATTGGCTGGCAGTGCCGCGTCATCCAGCGCCAGCTGCATCGCCACCGCCATCGTCTCGCGGGTCGGCTGGGTGATGTGGCTGCCATCGGAGTTGCAGCCGAAGCCGACGATTTCGGCGTGGATGGTGGCGCCGCGTGCTTTCGCGTGCTCGTACTCCTCCAGCACCAGGGTGGTGGCGCCTTCGCCGACCACCAGGCCGTCGCGCGCGCGGTCGAACGGGCGCGGGGTCAGGCCCGGTTCGTCGTTGCGCGTGCTGGTGGCGAACAAGGTGTCGAACACCGCTGCGCCGGGGCCGGACAATTCCTCTGCGCCGCCGCACAGCATCAGTTTCTGCTTGCCGTGCTGGATCGCCTCGAAGCCGTAGCCGATCGCCTGGCTGCCCGAGGTGCAGGCGCTGGAGGTGGGAATGATGCGGCCCTTGAGGCCAAAGAACACGCCCACGTTCACCGCCGTGGTGTGCGCCATCATCTGGATGTAGCTGGTGGCGGTGACGCCCTGCATCGAACCGGTCTCGAGCATCCTGCCAACCACACGCACCGGCTCGATGCTGCCGCCGGAGGATCCGTAGGCCACGCCCATGCGACCATCGCGGATCGCCTCGTCGTCAAGCAGGCCCGCATCGCGCAGCGCATGTTCGCTGGCGGCCACGGCGAGTTGCGCCACGCGACCCATCGAGCGGGTGAGCCGGCGGGGCCAGGGGGGAAGGATGAAGTCATCCACCGGGCAACCGAGCCGGCCGTTCAGCGCGTCGAAGTAGTCCCACTCGTGCATGCGCCGCACCACATTGCGGCCTTCGCGCAGGCGCGCCTCGATCCGGGCCCAGTCGTGGCCGAGCGCGGTGATGCCGCCCATGCCGGTGATCACCACGCGCTTCATGGCTGCGGTTTCCTGAAAGTGGGGGGAATCATGGCATCGGACCATGGCGAAGCCGCAGATGCGGCGCCGGCCGGACGCCGCGACAGGCGCGGGGCGGCGATCAGGCGGCGCATGCGGGTTCCCGCCGATAGTGCCGCCACAGCAGGCCAGGCGCGCGCGGCAACATGCCGAGCAACAGCCGCGTGTGCATCGCGGTGATGCGCAGGTTGTCGTGCAGCATGCGGAAATGGGACAACCCGTTTTCCGGATAGATCACACGGGTCGGCAGGTTGCGCACCGGCACGCCGCGCCAGCACAGGCGCACCGCGATCTCGGTATCGAAATCCATCCGCGCCGGCAGCGGCGCCCGGGCGATCTCGGCGCAGGTCGTCGACAGCGGGTACAGGCGATAGCCGCACATCGAATCGTCGATCGCCAGCGACAGCGTTTCCATCCACACGCAGACATGGGTGAGGTAGCGGCCGTAGAGCCGCGCGCGCGGCACGCTGTCGTCGTACACGGCACGGCCGCAGATCATGGCGAACGGGTTTGCCCGTGCCTCGGCGATGAATCGCGGCACATCGGCGGTGTCGTGCTGGCCGTCGGCATCGATCTGCAGCGCATGCGTGTAGCCCTTGTCGCGCGCGGCCAGCAGTCCGGTGGTGAGCGCGCGGCCCTTGCCCTGGTTGTGCGGCAGGCGCAGCAGGTGAATATCGTCCGACCCGTCGGCCAGCGCATCGAGCACGCTGCGGGTTGCCGCATTGCTGCCATCGTCCACGATCATCACGGGCAAGCCGTGCGCGCGCAGCGTCTGCACGGTGCGGGCGATCGTGTCCTTGTGGTTGTAGATAGGTATCAGTGCGCAGGGGGCGAAGCGTTCAACCGTGGCTGGCATGGGTACAGCCGGGCAACGTCAACGAGCGAGCAGGGTGTGCACGGTGGCGACCACGTCGCCAACGGTGCGCACGCTCTTGAAATCCTCGGGCTTGATGCGCATGCCGGTCATTTCCTGCACCTGGATCGCCAGATCCACGGCATCGATGCTGTCCAGTTCCAGTTCCGTGAACAGATGCGCCGAAGGAGTGACGCGCGCCGGATCGATCTCGAAGGTGTCGTGAAGCACTTCCCTGAGCCTGTCCAGAATGTTCTCGTCGCTGATCCCTGCTGCCATCATCGTGCTCATAACTCGTTCGCCTGCCCGTTCCATGCATATGCTTGGGGGCGCCTGCACCGGGCCCGATGGCACCGAAACCGGCAACCCCTGTGTTTTTCGAAACCGAGGGTTTCGACCTTGCCGACCGGGCTGAGCCGGTCTTCCCGCGAAGCGGGCCCCTGGTGACCTTGCCCTTTCAGGGCAATGGCTTATCTACGAATAATCGTGCGGAAGTGTAGCAGAATCAATGCCCGCGTCCGCCATGCCCGGTGTTCCGGCAACACAAACGAACGAGCCGCCAGAGACCCTCCTGGCGGCTCGTTGCGTGCGGCGCTTTGCTTACTGGCCGCGCATGCGACCCTGGAAGCGGGTGCCGCCATTGCCCATGTGGGCCAGTTTGATCTTGCCGATGGCGTTGATGCGCTCCTCGGCGAGGCGGTCGGCGGCCTTGTAGGTCGGGATACCCTCGTTCTTGCTGATCTCGAAGATGCGGCCCAGGTTGTAATAGATCGTGCGCATCATGCGCATCGCGCGCTCGCGGTTGTAACCGTCGATCTCCAGCGACACGTTCATCACGCCGCCGGCGTTGACCGCGTAGTCTGGCGCATACAGCACGCCGCGACGCTGCAGCTCGTCGCCGATCTCGTCGGTGGCCAGCTGGTTGTTGGCCGGGCCGCAGATGATCTTGGCCTTGATGCGATCGATGGTCTGCTCGTTGACGGTGCCACCCAGCGCGCACGGCGAGTACACGTCGGCGTCGACGTCGTAGATCTCGTCCAGGCCCACCGCTTCGCAACCCAGCTCATCCACGCAGCGCTGCACCGCTTCCTTGTTGATGTCGGTGACGAACACCTTGGCGCCCTGTTCGCGCAGCAGCTTGATGTACTCGCCGCCGACGTGGCCGCAACCCTGCACGGCGTAGCTGTACTTGCCCACGTCCTCGTTGCCGTGCTTGAACTGCAGCGCGGCCATCAGGCCCTGCAGGGTGCCGTAGGCGGTGAACGGCGACGGGTCGCCCGAGCCGCCGTGCACCTGGTGCACGCCGGTGACGTACTCGGTTTCGCGGAACACGTATTCCATGTCGTTGACGTCGATGCCGACGTCTTCGGCGGTGATGTAGCGGCCGTTCAACGAGTTGACGAAGCGACCGAACGCGCGGAACAGCGCCTCGGACTTGTCCTTGCTCGGATCGCCAATGATCACCGCCTTGCCGCCGCCCAGGTTCAGGCCGGCCACCGCGTTCTTGAACGTCATGCCGCGCGACAGGCGCAGCACGTCGTTCACCGCTTCCTGCTCGGTCTTGTACGGCCACATGCGCAGACCGCCGAGCGCAGGGCCCAGCACCGTGTTGTGGATCGCGATGATGGCCTTCAGGCCGGCGTCCTTGTTGTGGCAGAAGACGACTTCTTCGTGACCCGTGTTGGCGATGGTTTCAAAGATCATTGGAACGGTGACTCCATGATTTACGGTGCCGATGGGCATCGACAGATGGGCGGCGGAGGGGACAGCGGGAATCCGCCAGAGGGTGATGAAAACGCCTGAAACTCATCGCCCCGACCGAAGCCGGGGCGATGAACCAAAGCGTCAAGTTTAATACGTCATTGGGCGGGTTGCTGACGCGGCGCAACAAGCCACGGGCGTATGGAGGTCAGTGGCGCCAGTAGCCGTCATGAAAACGCCAGCCGCGCCGCCCGTGTACCCAGCGCGCCGGCGCGTAACGGTAGCCGGGGCGCGCCTGGACCCAATGCCCGCCGGCCCAGAGGTGGCGATGCCCGTCCCAGCGCCAGTAACCCGGCGCCCATGCATATCCGCGACGCGGTGGTGGCACGCGCTCGAAGCGCGGCGGCGGCGGGCCGACGCGCACGCCAACGCCCACCGAAACCTGGGCTGCGGCGGGCGGCGCGTAAGTCACGCCAGCGAAGGTCAGGCCGAGTCCGGCCAACAGGGCCAGCTTGAGCGGCAGCGCGTTCTTCATGGTGGTCTCCCTCAGAGCCGCAACAGGCGGCAGGCAGAACAGAAAACGGGACGCACGGAAAACTGTTGACGCCGCCGGGGTCGCTTGTTCAGGTTCGGGCCATGCGCTTGAAATAAAACGAACGATCGTGCTATTTTTGATTTATGACTACGGCGACCCAACCCAGCAAACGTGCCTCGACCCGTGAAACGATCCTCGAACACGCCTACGCACTGGCCCGCAACGAAGGCCTCGAAGGCTTGTCGATCGGCACTCTGGCAATCGACGTCGGCATGTCCAAGAGCGGCGTATTCGCCCATTTCGGTTCCCGCGAGGAATTGCAGCTGGCCGTGCTCGACAGCGGCCGCCAACGCTTCATGACCAAGGTGCTGATACCGGCGCTGGCACACCCGCGCGGCCTGCCGCGCCTGCGCGCGATCGTGGCGAACTGGTTCGAGTGGAGCCGCGAGCACCAGAGCGGTTGCGTGCTGCTGTCCGCCGCCAGCGAGTACGACGGCCGCGACGGCGCGCTGCACGACGGCGTGGTGCATCAGCAGGCCGGTTGGCGTGGCGAGCTGCAGAAGGCGGTTGGCCAGGCCGTACAGGAAGGTCATCTGGGAGCGCGCATCGACGCCGCCCAGCTTGCCTTCGAAATCTACGCGTTGATGCTCGGCCTGCACCACGACGGCGGGCTGTTCGGATTCGACGAGGCAAGCCGCCGCACCACGGCGGCCTTCGAGCGCCTGTGGCACAGCTGGCAATCCTGAGGAAACCCGATGTCCTCCAAATCCCCCACCATCATGAGTCGTCCCGGTTTCGCCGCCCGTTTCAAGCTCGGCAGCGTGCGTGCCGGTTTCGCGCTGGGCGGCCGGCTGGCACCCAAGCGCACGGTGAACCGTGCCGCACGGCTGTTCGCCACGCCGTTTGCCAGCAGCCGCAGCCGCGCACAGGCGGTGCAAGGCGATGCCGACATGCAGCGCGGCGAACTGCAGGTCAACCGCGAAACCATCGCCACCTACGTGTGGGGCGATCCGTCGACGCAGCCGTATGCGCTGCTGGCGCATGGCTGGTCCAGCTTCGGCCTGCGCTTCCTGCCATGGGTGGCGAAATTGCGCGAGCTGGGGTTTGCGGTGGTCACGTTTGACCAGCCCGGCCACGGCCACAGCAGCGGCAAGCTGTGTACGCTGCCGGAATTCGTCACCACGATCCGCGCGATCGGCCAGCACTACGGTGACGCCGCGCTGGCGATCGGCCATTCGTTGGGCGGAGCCGCGGTGACGCTGGCGCAGGATGAAAGCTGGCGTGCGCGCAAACTGATCCTGGTCGCGCCCGCCGCCGACATGGCTGCCGCCGCCGGCCGCTTCTTCCGCTTCGTGCACCTGGGCGAACACCTGCGCCAGCCGTTCTACGCATGGTTGCTGCGCCGTACCGGTGTGAGCGTCGAGCAGTTGCAGGTGCATCGCCATCTTCCCGCGCTGGGCCAGCCCGCCTTGATCGTGCACGATCTCGACGATACGGACGTGCCTTGGGGCGAGGGCGAGCGCTACGCCCAGTACTGGCCCGGCGCGCGCCTGTTCACCACGCAGGGCCTGGGGCATCGCCGCGTGCTCGACGCGCCTGAAGTGATCGAGGCCGCGCTGGCCTTCGTGCGCGGTGAAGAAGTCGGCACGCGCGTGATAGGAAGCCCGAACCTGGCGCTGTGCTTATGAAACCAGCGAATACACACGACCGGTCCCTGTAGGAGCGACTTCAGTCGCGATGCTTTTGACCGTGAAAACCCGACAGATGACAAGGCATCGCGACTGAAGTCGCTCCTACAAGAGGTGCGCCGTACGCCGAAGTACGCAGCCGGTACCGCGTGCCTGCCGTCGATCCACTAGAATCGAGGGGTTCAAGCACACGATGTCGGAGTTGCCATGAGTTCCCCCGCCAAGCACGTCCCCGCCGGCGCCACACAGGCCGAAACCACCCCGCTGCGTTTTGTCACCGCGGCCAGCCTGTTCGATGGCCACGATGCGGCGATCAACATCATGCGCCGCATCATCCAGTCGCAGGGCGCGGAGGTGATCCACCTCGGCCACAACCGCTCGGTCGAAGACGTGGTGCGCGCCGCGCTGCAGGAAGACGCCGACGCCATCGCGCTGTCGTCCTACCAGGGCGGCCACGTCGAGTACTTCAAGTACATGGTCGACATGCTGCGCGAGCGTGGCGCCGGCCATATCCGCGTGTTCGGCGGCGGCGGCGGCACCATCACGCCGGAAGAGATCCGCGAGCTGCAGGCCTACGGCGTCGAGCGCATCTACCACCCGAACGACGGCATGAAGCTCGGCCTCACCGAGATGATCGAGGACGTGATGCATCGCGCCGGCAGCGCCGCGACGAAGCGCGCCGAGTCTGAAACCACAGCTGTGCCCAAGGTCGATATCGACGACGAGATCTCGATCGGCCACATGCTCTCGGCGATCGAGGAAGGCAAGCTCAGCGACACCGAACTCGAGCACCAGCGCAAGCAGTGGAAGCTCGCCGGCAAGCACACGCCCGTGCTCGGCCTTACCGGCACCGGCGGCGCCGGCAAGTCGAGCGTGGTGGACGAACTGCTGCTGCGCTTCCTCCATGCATTCCCCCACATGCGCATCGCCGTGCTCGCGGTCGACCCAACCCGCCGCCGTTCCGGTGGTGCGTTGCTGGGCGATCGCATCCGCATGAACTCCCTGCGCAGCCATCGCGTCTACATGCGCTCGATGGCCACCCGCCGCCAGCACGCCGCCACCAGCATCGTGCTACACGACTGCATCGATTTCCTGAAGAGCCAGCCGTACGACCTGGTCATCGTCGAAACCGCCGGCATCGGCCAGAGCGATTCGGAGATCGTCGACCTGGTCGACTTCCCGGTCTACGTGATGACCAGCGAATACGGCGCCGCCAGCCAGTTGGAGAAGATCGACATGATCGACTTCGCCGAGCTCGTGGTGCTCAACAAGTTCGACAAACGCGGCGCCGAGGATGCGCTGCGCGACGTGCGCAAGCAGTGGAAACGCAACCGCACCGCGTTCTCGCTGAAAGACGAAGACGTGCCGGTGTACCCCACCATCGCCAGCCAGTTCAACGATCCGGGCGTGACCTGGATGTTCACCAACCTGTGCCGCCTGATGCGCGACAAGCTCAAGCTGCCGGCCGAGTCGTGGTCGCCTCAACTCGACACCACGCTGAAGTCGCCGCGTGCCACCGTGCTGATTCCCGGCGCCCGCGTGCGCTACCTCGCTGAGATCGCCGAGCAGGGCCGCAGCATCAACAGCGGCATCGCGCATCAGGCCGAATACGCCAGCAAGGCGCAGCATTACTACGAGGCGCTGAAGGAGCTCGGCGACGACAAGCTGCCGCGCCCGCTGGAGCTGTACCGCAACGCCGATTTGCACCTCACCGTCCCTGTGGGAGCGACTTCAGTCGCGACCGGGCAGGGCGAAAGCGTCGCGGCTGAAGCCGCTCCCACAGAAAAGCATGTGGTCGACCGCAGCCTGCTCCTCCTCCGCCAACGCTACAACGCCGCCCTGAAAGAACTCACCCACGAAGCCATCCAGCAGCTGCGCGAGTGGCCGGCGCTGTACAACTCCGTCACCGCCGACGTCAACGAATACAAGGTGCGCGACAAGGTCATCCGCGTCGACAACTACCGCGACTCGCTGAGCCATCAGAAGATCCCGAAAGTCGCCCCGCCGAAGTCGAAGGACTGGGGCGAGCTGGTCAGCTTCCTCGGCCGCGAGAACCTGCCGGGCCATTACCCGTACACCGGCGGTGTGTATCCGTATCGCCGTAGCGGCGAGGATCCCACCCGCATGTTTGCCGGCGAAGGCACGCCCGAGCGCACCAATCGTCGCTTCCATTACCTCAGCCAGGGCGGCGCCGCCACGCGCCTGTCCACCGCGTTCGATTCCGTCACCCTGTACGGCGAAGACCCCGCGCCGCGCCCGGACATCTACGGCAAGATCGGCAACTCCGGCGTCAACATCGCCACACTCGATGACATGAAGAAGCTGTACTCCGGCTTCGACTTGAGCGCGCCCAGCACCTCCGTCTCCATGACCATCAACGGCCCCGCGCCGATGATCCTGGCGATGTTCATGAACACCGCGATCGACCAGAACGTCGAGAAGTACCTGCGCGCCGACGACGCGCGCTGGGCCGCCGCCGAAAAGAAGATCGCCGCGCTCTACAACGACAAGCCACGCCCGCAATACCTCGGCGGCCTGCCCAAGGGCAACGAAGGCCTCGGCCTGGGCCTGCTCGGCGTCTCCGGCGACGAGCTGGTGGATGCCGAAACCTACGCGCGCATCAAGACCGAAACCCTGCAGGCGGTGCGCGGCACCGTGCAGGCCGACATCTTCAAGGAAGACCAGGCGCAGAACACCTGCATCTTCTCGACCGAATTCGCGCTGCGCATGATGGGCGACATACAGCAGTACTTCGTCGACCACAAGGTGCGCAACTTCTACTCGGTAAGCATCTCCGGTTATCACATCGCCGAAGCCGGCGCCAACCCGATCAGCCAGCTTGCCTTCACCCTCAGCAACGGCTTCACCATCGTCGAGTACTACCTCGCGCGCGGCATGAGCGTGGACGACTTCGCGCCCAACCTGTCGTTCTTCTTCTCCAACGGCATGGACCCGGAGTACACCGTCATCGGCCGTGTCGCCCGTCGCATCTGGGCGCGCGCCATGCGCGAGCGCTATGGCGCAAGCAGCAGAAGCCAGATGATGAAGTACCACATCCAGACTTCAGGCCGCTCGCTGCACGCGCAGGAAATCCAGTTCAACGACATCCGCACCACCTTGCAGGCGATGTACGCGCTGTTCGACAACTGCAACTCGCTGCACACCAACGCCTACGACGAAGCCATCACCACGCCCACCGAGGAAAGCGTGCGCCGCGCGGTGGCGATCCAGATGATCATCAACAAGGAGCTCGGCCTCAACTTCAACGAGAACCCGTGGCAGGGCAGCTACGTGGTCGACACGCTGACCGACCTGGTCGAGGAAGCGGTGTACAAGGAGTTCGAGGCGATCAGCGAGCGGGGCGGGGTGCTGGGGGCGATGGACACGATGTACCAGCGCGGCAAGATCCAGGACGAGTCGATGTATTACGAGCACAAGAAGCACGATGGCTCGTTGCCGTTGATTGGCGTCAACACTTTCCTTCCGAAGGATCATGGTGGGGAGATTGCTACCGAGATCGAGTTGATCCGGTCTACCCCTGAAGAGAAGGGGGCGCAGATTGCCAATGTGAAGACGTATGGGGAGGCGCGGAACTCACTGGTGCCGGAGAGCTTGCGTACACTGCAGAACACGGCGCGGGAGCGGAAGAATGTGTTTGAGCAGTTGATGGAGGCAGTTAAGTACAACTCGTTGGGGCAGATTAGTCATGCGTTGTACGAGGTGGGGGGGGAGTATCGGAGGAATATGTAGTCCGATTCGTTGTCAACTCGAGGACAGGCGCGTATGGCTGATGCAGGATGGTTAGGCCTCGCAGTGAGCGCACCGTCATACGCCACGTGCTAACGAAGTAGGGTTTTGGAAAATCGCTCTGAGACTGCTCGTTATGAATTAGAAAAAGTAAGGGGGAATTTTAATGGAATGGATAGTTTCGGCCGCTCGTGCCGTGGAGAAAGGTCGCCTGCCAGATGAAATTCTGGCCAAATTCTCTGAAGGCGATTTTTGTGCCACCGAGTCCTTTTGTCTTGATTTCAAAAGAGATGGGTATTCGGACGATGCTGAATCGATGGCGGAAGCAGTCAAAGATATTGCTTCCTTCTACAATACATATGGGGGATTCATCGTATTCGGGATTGCTGAAGTCGAGAAAGACGTTCGATACCATGTGTCCGGTATTAGCGGCACCCCTTTTAATATGCAGTTGCTTCGTGGAAAGGTCGAATCTTGGCTGACCTGTGAAATATTTTTCACATACGAAGAATATGAAATATCAGACTCGATAAAGATAGGTGTTATTTGCATACCTAAGAGAAAACTCAGCGATCCAAATCGATTCAAAAGGAGAGGGCCTGAGATAAGCAAAGGCAAGTACGCCTTTGATGCGGGAAATGTTGCAGTTAGGCAGGGTGACAAAAGTACGCTAGCAACCGAGATGGTTGATTGGCAACTTGTACTCAGTGATCGAACGCTCGATAAAGTGGCTGGAGAGCTTGGGCGCCTCGTACTCGAAAAGCGGTCAGGCGCTCGCCTAGACCACAATCTTCCCAGCAGAGATGTAATCTGTACGAAGTTTGTAGGGCGTACAGATGTGCTCACCGAACTATGGGCGTGGCTCAACGACCAATTCCAATACGCTAAAGTCATAGCGGGTGAGGGTGGGAAAGGAAAGACATCCGTTGGGTACGAATTCGCCACACAAGTAGCCTACATGGCTCCGCTGAGTATCGAGAGAATTGTTTGGTTGACGGCCAAGAAACGCCAATTCTCGGGATTTGAAAATCTCTGGAGAACGATGCCAGAAACTCATTTCAACTGTTTTCGAACCATGCTCGTAGCTATAGGTAGAAATGTTGGGTATCTAGACGGCGAGTTGAGTGAGGCATCGGATGCTGAATTGAGTCAAATGGTTCGTAGCGGGGTTTCCACGTATGCCACGCTATTCGTCTTGGACGATGTTGATTCTCTTGAGCCGAATGATCAAAGGCGTGCCTTAGAATTTGCACAGCAAGCAGGTTCAGACGGTGTGCGGTTCCTTTTGACGACGCGCTCGAATGCCTCGTACTCTTCAAGTGCAGCGATTACCCTTAAAGGCTTGGAAGGAGATGAGTATGCCGATCTGGTCGAAATTTTAGCTACTAGATACAGCGTTACGCTGCCAAAAAATGGTGTTGATTTGTTGGCCGAGGCTACAAAAGGCTCGCCGCTACTTACAGATTCAATTCTCAGAGTGGTGCGGCGAGGCAATAATCTGCGTCGGGCTATTGACGATTGGAAGGGGCATTCGGGTGACGACGCGCGCAATGCTGTCCTAGGGCGGGAAATTGAACACCTTTCTCGTCCAGCGATGCGAGTATTGTTGTGCTTGGCTTTCATGGGTGAGTGTTCCAAATCAGAACTTATGAGTGCAAGTGGACTCTTAGAGATCGGCTTAGAGGATGCGCTTGATGAGTTGCAGTCCCTATTCATCGTCAATGCGCCAAAGATCATTCAATCTGAACCACGATTTGATGTTGGTGTCTCGACCGCGCTTTTGGTTATTTCCAAACGAAACGAGCTCGCCGGAGACCATGTTGCATTAGAAAGAAAGATTCGAGAGGCGAGATCAAAGGTTAAGGCTAGGACGTCACAGGATCACAACAAGGATGTTGCGATCGCTATTTCGCAGGCTCTGGCGCTAAGAAATCGTGACATCTCCGCAGCGCGTCAGACGATTGATGCGGCTCTAAAGACGCAGAAGAATCATCCTGATTTACTACTATTCAAGGCTCGGATGATATGTGAAACGGATCCAGCCGGAATTGGTGAAGCTCGAAAACTCTTTGCTCAAGCGTATCAGAAGGGGGCTCGGAAACATGTTCTATTCGATCTCTGGTATCAGTGCGAGCGAGATGCTTCATTTGGCCCAGGGGTCATTGAGGTTGCGCTCAACGCTTTGAAGGAGTTTCCGGGTGAGGATGTGTTGTGGGGTGAAAGGAAGGCTGAAGGTTACGTAATCAACGGCATAAATCGATCGAAGAACAGGGAGTTTGATCAGGCCTATGACGAATTGTCTGCGGCCGCTAAGGAGCTCTTTCTTGCTAAGGGTAAAGCTTCTGCTTCAAAAGAAGCATATCTATTGGACTTACTTCACGGGCTTCATGACTTGCTACTTTCGACCATGCCTAGCACGACAAATACATATCGTGCAGATGCGGTCTCGCTGATACGAGAGCTTACTGATCGCGGTGACTACCGTTTTGAGGTACTTGATGCGTTGACAAGTGCTTTGCTTCAACGAGCTAGTGAAATTGAAAGGAAGGTAGTATCTGGGGAATCGCAGAAGATACGGTTTGAGAATAATAGAAACTACGTTTTGGATATTTTGAGAAACGCGGGTGCTCGTGCTTCTGACTTGTTTCGCCAAGTATCGGACATCTCGTAACCGACCAAAAAAACGGGGTCAGGTTGGAGTTACCAGGATTTAGTGGACACCTGATCGGCGGCTTCGATGTGCCGCTTCGAACTCAATCGGACTGATGCCACCGAGATGACTGTGGCGACGTGTCGGATTGTAGAAGCCATCGATGTACTCGGACACGTCCAGAGTCGCAGTCTCTCGGTCAGCGTAGATGCGCTTCTTGATGCGTTCCTTTTTCAGACTGCCGAAGAAGGACTCTGCTACGGCATTGTCCCAGCAGTTTGCGCGCCTACTCATGCTCGGCTCGAGGTGATTGGCCTTGCAGAACCGCCGCCAAGCGTCGCTTCCATACTGAGCTCCTTGATCCGAGTGGATCAAGGTCTTGCGGGGCCGCTGCCAAAACGGGGTCAGGTTCACTTACAACTGTTTGAATTGTCGCGGGGTGGACGATGTGCTGGCCTGACACCGGAAAAGGTGTCAGGGACAATTTTCAGGTGTCTGTCATAGCTAGTTAATTGTCCCTAACACCATTGTTGCAACGAGATCATATTCAGTCACTCGGTGTTTCGAGATCGCCTGTCTCAAGCGCTTTCCTCAAGAGAGCGCCGTAAAGCTCCAGCCGGAATCGCTGGCTGAGCATCAGCATGCACAGCCAGTAGAAAAACATGAGTCCAGCGAACAGGGCGATCTGCATCCAGCTGGGATGCGGCGGCCAGTGCATATCCTTGAACTGGACCACCAGGGCGACGAGGACTGGCAGAGCGCCGAGCTTCTCGACGCCGCCAGTCAACAACGGCAGCTTGCTACGAAAGCGTTCGGCCCGGTGACTGGCGAACGAGTTCATCGCGTCGAGACGCTCCCGTGGGAACGAGCGTAGCCAGGAGATCAGGTCGTCGTGGTGCGGCATGTCGAAGTCTAGGGTTTCGGCGTACTCCAGGCGTTGATTGGCGAAGCCAAGCTTGAGGCTTGGCAACTGGGCGGTGACCACGACGATCAATCCGCCGATTTCGATGGCCAGCAGCGCCAGCATCACGAACACCGCCCACGGTGCATGGGACGAAATCCTCCCGAGGAGCAGCGCCGATATGCCCGAAACAGCAATAAGCGCATTACCGAGCTGCACACGGCGGGTAGGCATAATTTGATAGGACGGGTGTTCAGGCATCGCTTCGATGCGCTCGTCCAGCGAGGCGAACGTGAGTGCGGACGCTTCCATGTCGATTCCCCTGTGGTTGGCTTCTGCGACTTAGCGTGCCACATGCCTGCCGGGGAAGCCGATATGAAGCGAATCGGTGCTCTACTCGATGTCTGTGGCGAAAACGGGACGGGGGAAGTTAAATCGCCTGTTCCTCGGATTCATCACTCCTGGGTCACCCCTGAAAAAGGTGTCAGGGACAATTTCCGACGAAATGAGAAAAGGTGTCAGGGACAATTTCTGACGGCGGAATGGGTGTGGGATGAGGGTGAGGTACGGCTTGCGCTGATGGTTGAGGACACAACAAAGGGGTCAGGTTCATTTAATCCTGAGTCTTGGACGCTTTCGCCGGTTTTCCACGGAAAAAGGTGTCAGGGACAATTTCAGACGGCGGAATGGGTGTGGGATGAGGGTTGGGTACGGCTTGCGCTGATGGTTGAGGACAGGGCGGTGAGCGATCCTGAGGGATATGGCCCGACTTCCGCGTTTCGAACTGCCCGGCGTTCCGCAGCATGTGGTGCAGCGGGGTAACAATCGTCTGCCGTGTTTTCTGGACGGCGAGGATCGCCAGCGCTACCTGCAATGCCTGCGGCAGGCGCTGTTGCGCTTTGACTGCAAACTGCATGCGTATGTGCTCATGAGCAACCACGTGCACCTGCTGCTGACGCCTGTCGAGGCGGGTTCGGTGTCGCGGCTGATGCATACTTTTGCGCGCAACTACGTGGGCTCGTTCAACGGGCGGCATGGACGGACGGGGACGCTGTGGGAAGGGCGCTACAAGGCTTGTCTGGTGGATTCAGGGAGCTACTTCCTGGCCTGCAGCCGCTATATCGAGCTCAATCCGGTTCGCGCCTGGATGGTGGCTCAACCGGGTGATTATTCCTGGTCGAGCTATGGCGCCAACGCTGACGGCCGCGCGGATTCGCTGTTGACCGCTCATGCCGAATATCTTGCACTGGGTGCTGACCCGGCCATTCGTGCCGAGGCGTACCGGACCTTGTTTGCTGAGGCGCTCCCAGACGCGCTTGTCAGCGAGATCCGTGGCTATCTGCAACAGCAAAAGGCACTGGGGACGGATCGTTTCCGCGCGTGGGTTGAATCCAGAACCGGTCGATTTGCTGCCGCGCGACCCGTAGGGCGGCCAACGCAACCTTCAAATTGTCCCTGACACCTTTTACCTTTTCATCCGCAGGGCCTGCTCGACCGCCGTAACCACCGCTTCTGGCTGATCAATCTGGATGTCGTGCGAGGTATCCGGGACGTGCACCAGCGTGCCGCGTGAGGACGTGGCGACGATCTGCGCCTGCGTGTAGGCGCGAGCTTCTTCCAGCCCCTTGCGGTCGCGCGGCAGGGCGTCGGCATAGGTGTTGGCGGCGGACAGCACGATCAGAGGCGTCGAGCCGTGCGTCTCCTGCGCTGACACCGGCGGCTTGAAAACTGCGGGATTGGTTTGCAGCACCGACAGCACGGTGTGCCAGTACGCAGGCTTCGACATCAAGGCCAGGTTCACCGCGTTGAGCCTGGCGCTGGCGTGCGGATCGGGCTCGCCGAGACATTGGCTCAGGTCCTTGTCGGCGGATGGCAACTTGTGCTCTTCGGCGGCAGCCTCACACTGGTGCAGAAAGGCGAACCGTTGCACCGAGAGGGTGTCCTCGTCTTTCTGCCAGCCGGGGGCAAACCGGCCGATGTCCTGCGCGGGCGGATCGAGCAGGACCATCGCACTCACGTCCGCCGGATAGCGGCTCGCGTATTGGCGAACGATGCTGCTGCCCAGCGAATGGCCCACCATCACCAGCGGGGTCGCAAGGCCGGCACGCTGGATCAGCGCGTGCAGATCTGACACGTCGGCGTCGAGATTCCGCGGCAACGGCCCCTCGCTGCTGAAGCCGAAGCCGGCCCGGTCGTATGCGCAGACGCGCGCGTGGGCGGCCAGCAGCGGCTGCACCTTGAACCACGTGGAGGAATCGGCGAGCGCGCCGGCCTCCAGCAGGACGGTCTGCGGCCCGCTTCCCATGCAGCGCAGGTTGAGCTGGCGGCCATGGCCGAGGTCGATCAGCTTCGCCGCTTGCGCATAGCTGTCCGGCATGCGCTGCGGCGTGGCGGTGTGGCTGGCTTCGGTGGCCGTGGCCTGGCCGAACGTCACGGCCAGCAGCAGGGCGCCGCCCACTTTCAGATGCATCCTGTTCAAGATGGGTCTCCCGTCGATGGCCCGGACAGGGCGTCGGGCAGGCTCCTTCATCGACTTGAGGCGGCGCAGGAAGTTCAAAAACGGGGTCCGGTTCACTTACAGCCGTTTGAATTGTGATGGTCGCGCTGTGGTCGATGCGCGGGTCTGACGCCAGCGAAGCGCTTGGTCTTGGCCTCGACCATTGCGCGGAAGTCATCTCGGCCCAAGGCCCGCTGTTGTTGCAGGTAGGTTCCAAAACGGGGTCAGGTTCACTTACAACTGTTTGAATTGTCGCGGGGTGGACGATGTGCTGGCCTGACGTTAGCGAAGCGTTTGGTCTTGATTTCGACCATCGCGCGGAAGTCATCCTGGCCAAGGGCTCGTTGTTGTTGAAGGTAGGTTCGGATGGCTTTCAGGTCGCCGTCGGAGAGGGTTTCCGTCCCGGTTTCCCACGGGTCCCGGTTTCCGAAACATTCAAATTGTCCCTGACACCTTTTTGGGAATGCTTACGGTGTCAAATCATCCGGCAGAACGGTGGCGGGTCCTTTTCGTCACAGACGTCGGGCTTGGTGTGAGTCGTTGTCCAATATCTGAACAGTCCTAATTGCGTGGCTACCGCCGGGAAGCCCGGATCGGCCAATGTTCCGCGCATGCTCCGATCCCAGAAGAGCGATGGCCCCGGATATTCCTGCGTCGTCGCTATCCGGGTCGCGATCTGGAGAGCTTCGTGGTTCGCGCCGAGCTCTGCGAGCAGCCTCGCGACCGCTTCGGTCTGCTGGTCTTCGGTCAGCGCAAGCAGGGCCTGGACTGCTTGCGCCTTGGCGTCGGAATTCTGCGACGCCCGTGCGCGATATCCTTTCAGCAAGGCCGCGCGTAGTTCTGCGGAAAACGACACGTTCGGGTCGAGCAACAGGTTGATGTCACCCATCTCGGTTGCCTTGTACGACGCAAGGTGTTTCGCGAAGTCGGCATTCGGAGCGAGATCGATCGCCGCATCGAAATAGGGTTTCGCCTCGTCGAGCTTTCCTGCGATGACGAGCACTTGTGCCAGAGTCAAAGGCGTATACACATACAGAGCCAGCATGTCGTCGGCCTGGTGCAATTGTTCGATGGCTTCGGCCGTACGACCGACATTCGCCAGCATCCATCCATATTGATGGTGCTCGCATCCGCAATCGAGCCGACGGGCAGCGACGGCGCGTTTCAAGAGCTTTTCCCGAGCGATCCAGTCGCGCCGATCGACCAGCATGGATTTGATATACAGGGCCTCGCTGTTCCCGCTGTCGATAGCGACCGCGCGGTCCGCCGCTTCACGTCCACTCGCGCGTGCCTCGTCGGCAATTCGATTGTTGTCAGCACTCATTGCCACTTTCCAGTACGCACCGGCGACCGCCGCCCAACCCCAGGAAAAGTCCGGAACGGCAGCGACGACCCGTTGCGCGGGAATCAGGGCTTTGCGGCCTTCCCGCAAATTGGGGTCCCAGTGTCCCTGGCAAAATTGCATGTAGTCCCTGAGGACTGTGTCAGGCAGCGGCTTGTCATAGGTGGACGCTCCGAACAGTCCGCAACGGACCACATTGCCGCTGTCGACGGCGATGTGGCGTGGAATCCTTGAAACTTCATTCCCGGCATAGTCGAAAGTGTTGGACCACAAGGTTGCGCCGGAGCGCTCGTTGGTCATGCGAGTGATGACACGGATCGTGTCTCCGACTCGCTGGATCGTTCCGGCCAGTGCGTAGGCGGGCGCTGCGCCCGGCGCCGGGGCTGATGCAGTCGAAACGCCGACGGCGCCGTCGGCGTTGAATGCCGCGGTGATCTCCGAATCCACCGTATCGCGAAGGGTTGCAGGCAAGTCAGTGGACAGGAGTTGGAATCCCGCCAGACGAACCGTCATGCTGTGAGCTGCGGTTTGGTGAGGCCGCAGTGCCCACCAGGCTCCGCCCGCCACAACCAGTGAGAGCAGGCCGGCGGCTGCGATCGCCATCCCGCGGCCCGACAAGGAAGCCATCCGTCGGGAGGCAGCTACGGAAGCCACGGGAGCTAGTGCCACCGAGCCTGACATCTGTCCGATCCGGTCAACCAGTGTGCCGATCGACTTGTCCCAGCCTTCAACTGCGTTGATCCACTGACGCGTGGACAATTCGTAGGCGAACGCATCGCTCGGCTCGACGTCCTTGAGGCGGAGCGCGATAACCGGCACGTGGTAGCGGCTGGCGAGTGAGAGTTCCTTCTTGATCTCATCGCTGGTGTTGGCTGCGTCCGAGAAGACGAGGACCAGTGCGCGCGCGGTGCGAAGCGATTGCACGATCGCCTCCTGGTAGTTCGCGCCGGGCGGCACATCACGCATGGAAATCCAGCACTGAATTCCACGGCGTTCGATCGCGTTGCAGACCTTCAACGCCTCAGCACGATCGTCGGTCGCATAGCTGATGAACACCGGCGGCGCTGCCCGATCTTCGATCCCGGTTGCCAACCTTCGCTTGTTCACCGTGCCTCCCGGACCGGTAAAGGCAAAGTCTATGGCGGTTTGGTGGCTAATAGAAGAGACAGGAGCGGGGAAGTGGCAGCGTCCGATCCAAAGCGGAGCGGGACAACCTGAGATGGCCCGGGTTTGACGGGCTCCTTTGAGTCACGCCCCATCATCCGATGGGGCGTGATCAAGCCCTCCAGCTCAAGGCGTGAATGACGCCAACGCAGTGGAGCGGCGTTGAACCTTCAATGGTTGTCATCGTCCTCATGCAAGACGGCGACGCCATTGGTGGCGAGGTTGTTGATGGTGGCAAGGCCATGCAGGGTGAAGTCACCGTCGCCGTCGACCTTGAAAATCGATACGTGCGAAACCGTGCCATTGGCGTCGATCACGGCTGCCACATCGTCGCGATAGGCGATATCGGTCGGATCACCATTGAACGTGGCAACCACGGCTGCGTCCTGGATGATCTTCTTCCCGTACACCGCATAACGGGAAACCGAACGGCTCGGCGAGTTCGCGGAGAACAGGAACGGGCCATCAAGAGTCACCCAGCACGGCGCGGACTGGGTGCCCGAGCCGGTGATGGTTACGATGGCATCGTTTCGAACCAGGCTGATTTCGTTGGCATGGGCGATGGTCACATAGGCGTCGTCGCCACGCGTCGCCAGGCCGAAGGGCGCATTCACGTTAGCGGGAATATTCGCCGCCAGCCTGGTGCGGCCGGTGATCCTGCCAAACCTGTCCAGGTTCACGGTTTCGATGGCATTGCTCTTTTCGCTGATGACCAGTTCACCACGCAGTTTTCCCACCTGGGCGGCGGAACCGTCGCCGATCACCAGGGCCGCGTGGCCGTCGGCAATCGGGCTCACGCCGTTGTTGTCGATGCGGTGGGATTCCACGTACTCGGTAGTAAGGATGTATAGGTGATCCGCGCCGAACACGACACTTACCGGGTTCGCGAGCGCCGGCACGACTTTCTCGAAGCGCAGGCCACCATGCGCGAAGTTCTTGTCGAACACGGTCACATTGCCCGATCCAAAATTGACGACAGCCAGCCGGTCATGGTTTTGCGTGATGCCGCCCGCATTACCGCTGACACCTCCCGCACCGCCGGTCGGAATCTGTCTCAGCAGTGCACCCTGCGTGTCATAGATCATGAGTTCATTGTGAGCGGTGTTTGACGCCGTCACGATGAAAGTCGGGGCGTCCCCTCTGTTCGCATTTCCCTGCGCGGCGACTGCGGTGGCGATCATCATGGGTAGTGCACTGATGCCAAAAAGTAGTTTTTTCATGGGCGTTTCCTCGACCAGGACGCAAAGGATTGACGACGCCCCCCGGAGTCGTCCCGAAGTGCTCTTTCATGGCCGAATGCATTGGCCATCTATGACTTCGCTGGTACGCGCGCAGGGTTACGTCGCATCGTCAAAAAACAGAGGTCAGAGTCTGAGGTTTCCCCGGTTTCGCGGTTTCTATCCTAGACGGCCCAACCTTCGCGATACTCGCGACGCAGGAACTGGTTGGCTGACGGCGCATTGGTGATGCGCATGTTCTCCGCGTCGTACTCGATCCTGCCGCCCGCGCGAAGGGACACGACGCCCAGCAACATGACCTCCGTCAGCCGCGCGGCGTACGCGAACGGCGACGACGCTTCCACCCGCCCCTTGCAGGCATCCACCCAGTTCATCTCGTGCGATGTCTTGATGCGCGCGTACTTTTGCGGGGGCGTGCCCACCGAATCATGCAGTGACTGCGGCAACAGGCGCGGGTTGGCGCCGTACGTTTCGTGGATCAGCTTGCCCTTGTCACCGACGTAGAGGACGCCGCCGTCCTTGCTCATCTGCCCCGCACCCAACGCCTGCAACCCGGGAGGCAGCAACGCGCCGTCATACCAAGTGAGCTTCACCGGCGGCCTGCTGCCGCGTGCCGGGAACTCGTAGTACGTCATCGTCGCCATGGGATACGACGCGTTGTTGAAGGGCGTCGAGACGGTCTCCACGGCTGTCGGAAAACCCAGGTCCAGCGACCAGAACGGAGAATCGATCAGGTGCGCCCCCATGTCGCCGATGGCACCCACGCCCCAATCCACCCACCCGCGCCAGTTGAACGGGTGATACACAGGGTGGTAGTCGACGACGGGGCCGGGGCCGAGGAAGAGATCCCATGCGAGCCCTTCCGGCTTCGGATAGTTGCCGACCATGGCATTGGCAAGCCGATCCATCACCGCTTCTTCGTTCCAGCTCGCGTCGTCCGGCCTCGGCCTGGCTTGCGGGCGTGGAATTCCCTGCGGCCAATAGGCAAGCGGACGGTTCGTCCAGACGTGGACTTCGCTCACGTTGCCGATCGCCCCGGCCGCGATGTACTCGTTGATCAGCCGGGCATCGTCGGTCGAGTGGCCCTGGTTTCCCATCTGCGTGACGATCTTGGGGTTGTCCTTGGCCTTCCTGGCGAGCGTGCGGGCCTCGTCAATCGACCAGGTGAGCGGCTTCTGCACGTATACATGCTTGCCATGGCTCATCGCCGCGCTGGCGATCACCGCATGCAGATGGTCCGGCGTCGCGATCACCACGGCGTCGATGTCCTTCTGCTGTTCGAGCATCCGGCGGTAGTCGGTATAACGCTTGATCGAATCGAATTTGCGCGAAAGCAGCCCGGTCTGCTTGATCTGGTCCTGCAGCTCCCGGCGCTCTCCGGCGGTCTGGGCCTTGTCGAGGCGCGCATGCGCTTTCCCCAGGCCGTCGAACATCCCGCGAAAGCTCTTCTCTGTGTAGTGCCAGTCCACGTCGCACAGGGCGACGATGTTCTCACCGGCCAGGGCACGGATGTTGTTCATGCCCATGCCGCCGACGCCAATGCCGGCAATGTTCAATCGGTCGCTGGGCGGCGTATGGCCAATCCCGCCCAAAACATGGCGGGGCACGATCATCAACCCGGTCGCGGCGATGGCCGTGGCCGTGCCCGCGAGGAATTCGCGGCGTGTGATCTTGCCGAACGCCGCCGTGTCGCCGGAGGCTCCCGCGGCGGCGTGGTCCTGCTTCTCTTTCCCGATTTTCGATTCTTCCGTCATGGGTTCTGCAACCTCCGGTTGGGCATCGATGGGTAAGGGTGCCTGAAGAAAAACGGGGTCAGGTTCACTTACAGCCGTTTGAGTTGTGATGGTCGCGCTGTGGTCGATGTGCGGGTCTGACGCCGGCGAAGTCGCTTGGTCTTGGCCTCGACCATTGCGCGGAAGTCATCTCGGCACAAGGCCCGCTGTTGTTGCAGGTAGGTTCGGATGGCCTTCAACTCGTCGTCGGACAGGGTTTCGAGCAGCAGTTGTTGGTACGCGGCGGTTCGGGCTTCCGGTGTGACGGCGAGTGCGGTGTATTCCGCGTGCGGCGAGAGGAGGCGTCCTGGCGAAGTCCACAATGGTTGGCGCAGCTCGACCACGGGTAAGTGACGGGATCGTCCGTCATGTGCGCGCGGACGGGATTGAGTTCGATATAGCGGTGGCAGTGCAGTACGTAGCTTTCGCTGTCGACCAAGCTGGCTTTGTAGCGGCCTTCCCACAATGTGCCCGTGCGATGGTGGCGAGCGTTGAACTGACCCACGTAGCCGCGCCCGAGTTTTTGCATGAAGCGAGCAACGACGCCAATTTCCGGTGGCGTGACGAGCAGGTGCACGTGATTTTCCATCAAGACGTAGGCGTGCAGTCTGCAACCTGCGTCGAGCAACGCTTCGCGCAAAAGTGTCGGATAGCGCTGCCGATCGTCATCGTCAAGAAAGCAGGGCAGTCGATTGTTGCCGCGCTGGACAATGTGCTGGGGAATCTCAGGCAGGTCGAGTCGCGGTTGTCTGGCCATCGCGTCAGGATCGGCGGGAGCATGCTGCCCCAGTAGCATCCTTATGCGCTGTGACTCGTGCGAGTTGGTCAATCTCGCTTGTCGGCAAGTGAACCTGACCTGGTCTTGGTCAGAGAATGTCCACAACGCATAGGGGAAACTGCACTTCAACCCTGCTTGAAGTAACCGGAGTATTCGACTGTGACAACCCCACATCAATCCACGCTGGTTTCGAAAACTTTCAGCACGCCTCGTCATACCACTCACTACATCGAGTGCGGGCCGGCCGACGGACCCTGGATGATCTTTCTGCACGGCTGGCCGAGCATCAGCTTTATGTGGCGTGCTCAGATGGAAGCGTTTGCCGCGGACGGTTGGCACTGCGTCGCTCCGGATCTTCGCGGCTTCGGCAGTTCCTCCGCGCCTGCAGCGGACAACGCCTACACCATCCAGGAAGTGGTGGCGGACATGGCGGAACTGCACGACCACCTGGGCGGCAAACCTGCGATCTGGGTTGGTCATGACTGGGGCTGTGTCGTGGTGGGTGAGCTGGTTGCGCACGAGCCAGCGCGAAGTCTTGGTGCTGTACTGGTCTCTCTGGCATATCAACCGGACGGGCACGCTCTTCGCACCATCGTGCCGCTGATCGACCGAACGATTTATCCGAAGGACGAGTATCCGGATGGCCAGTGGGACTATTACCGCTACTACACAAAGCACTTCCAGACGGCGGTCGCCGACCTCGATGCAGACAAGGCGGCATCGCTAGCGTCCATTTTTCGGTCAGGCGATCCTGCCGCTGTCGGCAAGGTTGCACCTCTGGCGGTGGTCACGCGCAACGGAGGGCGTTATGGCGCCGCGCACTGCGCCCCACCGACCGAACCCGACCCGGAGCTATGGCCGCTGGGGGACTTCGACGTGCTGGTGCGGTCGTTCGAGGCTCATGGTTTCCAGCCATCCTGCGCTTGGTATCTGAACGACGCCGCCGATATCGCTTACGCGCGCGAGGCGCCCAATGACGGCCGCCTGTCGCAGCCGGTGCTGTTCGTCAACGGCGATTTTGATCAAGTCTGCACCATTATTGGAAATCGGCAAGGCGACCCGATGCGCGCTGCTTGCGCCGATCTCGTGGTGACCAGCCTTCCCGCCGGGCACTGGCTGCCGCTGGAACGAAAAGCGGAACTTGTCCACGCAATCCGCATCTGGCTTAAGAGTAAAAATCTTTGATGACGGCGGAAAAAGGCGTCAAAAAAGGTGTCGGGGACGAATGGCACTGACTTAAGCGAAAAACCAAAACGGGGCCATCTCAACCTGACCCCGTCCCTCGTGGAAACCATCAGATCATCCATGGGCCCCGGCTCGCGTGAGTCGGGGCCGGGCGTGCGATTTACACCGTTTCCTCTGTCTCACTGAGCGGAAGCTCGCATCGCCATTGGCAGATGAGTGCGGAGACCAGTTCGCTGGTGGATCCGCTCGAGACGCTTTTGTATCCGAGGATGCCTTCGAGTCGGGTGTTCGAGGTTCCGGGCAGGGGACTTGCCGAAAATGGCACGTCGGTCGACGAGCCACCGGACAGGGAATGGCCCTGACTGGTTTTGAACGTCAGGGAGTGAATGAAATCCGATCGGTAAACGGGGTAGAAACTGTAGTCATCCTCATAAACCGACACGGGTACGGGAGATGAGACCGGTACGGCGGGTCCGCGTTCCGTGATCATTCCGCCCACATGCCCTGACACGCTGTTGATGACTTCGCCGTCCCCCAGCGTCAGGGACTTCCCGGAGCCGCCCGGTCCTCCGCAACGTCCTTCGGTAACGTTGCCGAAAGTGAGTTGCAGGGCGTCGACGAAGGATCCGGACCAAAGGTCCGTCCGGGTGAGTTTGCCGTGCCCGGCATCAAAATACGTGGCCCCTTCGTTGTATGCCCCATAAGGGCCCGTGCGATAGGTGATGGTCGGCGCGGGGAGGGGAGTGGGGCGTTTCGCGTCGGGGCGGAAATATTCCCACAATTGCCCGATCGCGTTATGGATGTCCAGCTTCAGCTCCAACTGGTACTGGATGCCGTCCGCATAGAAGTTCAGCGCCTTCTTTTGAAGGTCCTTCTCGGTGACACCGAAACGATAGCCGTTGTAGTCATCCACCACGGCATTTTCGCCCTGCATCGCGTCGGTTCTTATCAGCTCCCTTCTCGCTGAAACGATGCGTGCCTTTGCGGATTCGAGCAGCTTCCGGTAGTCATCGATTGCACTGTTGAGGGTCTTTCTGAGCGTGTCTTTCTGCTTGTCTGCCTTGGCAATCCCGTCCGGGTCGCTGGGCGTGCCGTAGTAGTAGTCATAGTGCGTTAGATTTTCAAGCAGAGTGGCGAGCCTGAGCGTGACAAACGGCACGATGAACGTATATCGGCTGCCTGGATCATCCTCATGGATAAAGTGGGGTTCGAGGTTGTTCACCGTGGTGTACAGATTCTCGAACTGCTGCTTTCTGTACGCGTCATCCGTCGCAGTAATGTATTCCCTGGCCGCGGCATAGAGGGTTTTGAGGTCTTCGTTGAGTTCCACGTAAGTGGACTGCCAGTAAGCCCCGGCAATCGCCTGGTTCAGATAGTTCTGCGCACTTGCCCAGACCTGGTCGCTGTTGTCGACGTCGGGCCACAAGCCCGATACGAGTGCATTGATCACCCCGCCGACGACGGGAATGCTGTCCAAGGCCACGCCGACGGTAGTGCGCAACAAGGCATTGACGGTCTGCGCGCTGACAATGCCGTCAGAGGTTTCGATTGCGGCGGGATTTCCCACGGCTGAGCTGACGAAGCCCGGTGGAAAGGAATCGTAGATCTTGAAGCTGCTGGCTTCACCACGCATCTCTTTATATTTCTGGAGATCAGGGATTTCCGAATTGGGGCCGAACTGCACGACCTTGCCTTCGTATTCGTTCTTCTCGTACAGGACCAGCCAGGTCCGCGATCCGGTCTTGAGGGAATCCGGCTCGTTGCCTTCCTTGTCTCCATCGGATTGCGTGTAGGCATCCATGTCCTCGACGAACAAGACAGGGCCGTTCGCATCGAATCGGAGCGTTGGCCCGGCGAAATCCACTTGATCCCAGAACTGTACCCAGCAGCCGTCTGACATGTCGATCTCCTTCGTGGTGATGAATCGTTGTTTCCCCGCGATGCCCCCAGCGCTTTCTCGGAAAAGGATAAGTGGTGTCGGTGGCGATTTCTGATACGCCTGCCTCCGTTCGCTCGATGGCCTGGAGCGTTCCAGGAACGGAGTCATGTTGGATCACCCCTGATTTCCGGAAGCCGGGACGGAGGAAGTTAAATCGGTTTCGTGTAACCGCTGGCGGTAGGCTTCGGCGCGCGCTTCCGGTGTGGCGGCGAGTGCGGTGTATTCCGGATGAGGCAAGAGAATGGCCTCTTGGCGAAGGCCGCAATGGCTGGCGCAACTCGACCACGGATAGGATGCCGGATCATCCGTCATGCGGGCGCGGACCGGATTGAGGTCGATGTATCGATGGCAGTGCAGCACATGGCTTTCGCTGTCGACCAGGCTGGCCTTGTAGCGACCTTCCCACCATGTCCCGGTGCGTCGGTGACGGGTGTTGAACTGGCCGACGTAGCCGCGTCCGAGTTTTTGCATGAGGCGAGCGAGTGCTCCGACCTCTGGCGGCGTTGCCAGTAGGTGAACGTGGTTGTCCATCAACACGTAAGCGTGCAGTTTGCAGCTGGTGTCGAGCAATGCCTCGGCCAGTGGCGTCAGGTAACGTCGCCGATCGGCATCATCGAGAAAGCAGGGCAGGCGGTTATTGCCGCGCTGGACAACGTGCTGCGGAATGCCGGGCAGGTCGAGCCGTGTTTGTCTGGCCATGGCCTGAGGATCGGTGCGGGCATCTCTACCCCGGTAGCGTCGACAGTCGCCGTGTCTCGCCGGTGTCAGCCTCACCCGCGTGTCGGGAAGTGAACCCGCCTCCTTCTTGCGGACCCCGTTTGTACGCCACGGTTCGGGCACTCGGCAGACCGCCGCGGCGCCCACATTGTCCCTGGCGCCATTTCGTTTCATCGCTGTATTTGCCACTTGATCCGTCATCCCTTCCGCTTTGTCGCATCCCGGTTGACCAGGTCCACCCAAGCATTGAGCCTCGTGCGCAGCGAGGTTAGTCCAGGCATGACGCCCATCGCGGGTCGACGCAGGCTGGGCCGTGATTTCGCCCACTTCCTTTGTCTTCCGCTCAAGGTGCCGCGATGCGTCAATACTTTCTATTGCTTGCCTGCCTCCTCGTATCTTCGCTATCCCACGCCGAGGTCGCGTCCGTCGAGGTCACGAGCCGGCAGCCCTGGGTGGGCGGCCAGTCCTTCGGTCAGGTTGGCGCATATGAGGTCCTGCGTGGCACCGTCCACTACGCGATCGATCCGCGCAGCACTTCGGCGCGCGATGTTGTCGACATTCGTTTTGCGCCGCTCGACGCGCGCGGCCTGGTCGAGTATTCCGGTCCGTTCGTGATCATTCGTCCTGTCGATGCCGCTCGTGGAAATCACACGACGTTGATCGAGGTGGCGAACCGTGGGCGGACGGAGATGGATGGGGTTTTCTTCGAAACCGAAGACGGGCTGGACTTGATGTCGCCCGACAGGGTGAAGAAGCTGACGGATCCCACCTTCTTCAAACTTGGCTATACGCTGGCGTGGGTGGGTTGGCAGGCTCGACAGGAACCCGATCAGTTCGGCCTCCAGGTTCCCGTTGCGCATGTACACAGCGCTGCACGCGCCAGCTTCGCGGGCGATGACATGACGCCTGACCGCAAGACCTTCGATTTGGCATACAACGGGTTTTATTGCGCGCACGATGCAAAACAACACAAGGCGGTGCTTCGTTTGCTGGCCGATTTCCACGATCCAGGCATCGTGGTGCCGCGCAAGTCGTGGCATTTTGCGGCAGCGTCGGTCGAAAAGAAGAACGATGCACGTTGCGCCATCGTATTGGACGAACCTGCTGCAGCGAATACGTATTTCAGCCTCGTCTACGAGGGTGAGGATGCATCGGTGATGGGCTTGGGCGAGGCGGCTTTTCGTGATTTCGCCATGCATCTGAAGACCCGGAAAATTGCTTCCGGGATCAGCGATCGCCCCGGCGATGCTGCCGCGGTCTTCGCGTTCGGTTATTCGCAGGGCGGACGCTTCCTGCGCGACTTCGTTTACCGTGGTTTCAATACAGGCCCGGAAGGCCAGCGCGTGTTCGACGGCATGCTCGTCACTACCGCCGGAGCAGGCCGCGGCTCTTTCAATCACCGTTACGCGCTGCCTGGCGAGGCGGGCAACTCGGTGATGAGCGATGTGCGCGCAGTGGACTTGTATCCATTCGCCGATGTTCCGACGCCGGACATCGATGGCAAAGGCGAGGCCGGGCTGCTGGACCGTGCGGTGCAGGACAACACCGTACCCAAGATCATGTACATCATCAGCAGCTCCGGATACTGGGGGCGCATCGCGTCGCTGCTGCAGACGACTACCGATGGCAAGCAGCAGGTCGCGCTGGGAGCGGACAGCCGGCTTTATTACTTTGCTGGCGTGCCGCACGCGTTGAAGTTTCCGGGCCAGTTCACCGAAGCCGGCAAGGAAGCGGCCTATCCCTACAATGCCAATGTCGATCTGGCCGACGGCATGAATGCCCAGCTCGAGAACCTTCGCAAGTGGGCGATCGACAATATCGCGCCGCCGCCGACGATGGCACCGGTGCTGGGCTCCACGCTTGTCGCCGCGACCGATTTGAAATTTCCGGCGATTCCGGGGATCCGCGTGCCGACCGACCCGCCGCCGTTGTGGCAGATTGGCATGGGTCGCGCCTATGCGCGCGAAGGCATCATCACCGAGCCGGTGCATGTCGGCGCAAGATATCCGCTGCTGGTGCCTGCGGTCGATGCCGACGGCAACGAACTGGGCGGCTGGCGTGGCGCCATGTCCTCAGTGCCGCTCGGCACCTACACTGCCTGGAACTGGAAGTCGCCGAAACTCGCACGTTTTGGTTTCATTTCCGGCCTCAATGGTGCATTTATCCCATTTGCTCGCACGCGTGACGAACGCTTGGCCGCACACGACCCCAGACTGTCGATTGAAGAACGTTACGGCAACCGGGAAGGCTTCATGAAAGCCGCCGCTGCGTCCATCGATAACGCGATTGCGAAGCGATTCCTGCTGCCGATCCAGCGCGAAGACATACTCGCGAAAATGGGAAGGAACTGGGACGATACGATGAAGTTCGACTGGTATCTCGGCCAGCGGAGAGCGACCGCAAAATAACCGGTTCCCGTCCCAATCGAATAAAGGGGACGAGGTCCATCTCCGCCCCTTTGCTTCCACAACCCAACTCGTGAGGACACGCATCTTGATGGAACCAAACAATCGACGAAGCTTGGCCAAGTCACTGCGGCTGTATTTTGTACTTGCGTTTGGCTTTGCGTGGACTTTTTGGCTGGCTTCTGCGTTGGCGAGCCGCGGAATAATCACCGCGCCGAGCGCCGTGCAGACATTGCTGGTGTTGCTCGGTTCGTTCGCACCATTTATTGCAGCCTTCATAGCGTTGTACCGAGACGGCCGTTGGTCGGCCATGCGCAGCTTTGCAGGACGCTCCCTGCGCTATCGCATAAAACTGCCGTACTTGGCCTGCGCCTTTTTCTTGATGCCGTTACTCGGTTACGTGGCGGCGCTCATACATGGCGATCTTGGCGGCCCTCCTGCCGTTCTGTCGATGTCTATCGGTCAAGTACCGGTTCTCTTCCTGGTGCTCTTTCTGGTCGGCGGCTCGGTCAACGAGGAGTTCGGTTGGGCCTATGCCATCGATCGGTTGCAGGAAAGATATCCGCTGTTTCCCGCAACGGTCGTCTTGGGCATCATTTGGGGACTCTGGCACTTACCGCTCTTTTTTATTGTGGGTGGGTCACAGTCGTTCATGCCGTTTTGGGCATTTCTCATGTTCACGATCGGCGCGCGCCTGCTTTTTGTGTGGGCCTATGAAAACAACGGAAAAAGCATCCTGGTTACATTGGTTTTCCACACGACTACCAATCTGACGCTCAGTCTCTTTGTACTGCTGGACCGCTCGCCCCGTCACGATGAACGAGGCTTTATTGCCTTCGGAGTCCTTGGTTTGCTGGCCGGCGCCATTGCCGCAACGACACGACGTTTCCGCATGGCCAGATGTCCAGTGCCGACTGATTCCTTGTCTTCCTGACGGACAGATCAGGCTGTTGTCCTCGCCATGGTCCTGCCGCTTGCAGTGGTGTCCTGTGCCCGAGAGCTCGTTGCGGCAGGTACTCGTTGTAAAGCTTGCCGTAAAAGCACCAATGGGAGGAATGGTGTCAGGGGCGAATGGCACTTACTTAAGGCAACGCTGACCCTGTTTCTACTTGAGCGGCGGCGTCCATGCTCGACGCGCCTGCTCTTTCGCGTTCTCGGTGATGTTGTCGCCGTGCGATAGCACGATTCTGTCGAAATCCCAGTCCAGAATTTTTTCCAGCGAAGACCGTGCCGCGACCTTGTCGCTCCAACCAAGCCGATACTCGGGCGCCGGTTTGGGCATGTTCCACATGCCAAACAACTTGAACCAGGCCTTTACCTGCCAGCCAACGTCGGCGGTCTTGTCTGTGAAGTTTTCCATGGCATCCACGAGCAGCAGGGTCTTGCTTGGCTTGTGCAGCATGGCGACTTCCCACATGAACCGGCAGCCTCGAATGAGCACCTGATCCATCGTGCCGACCCAATCCGTCGGGGGGCGATCTCCCAGTATCCAGTCGAAACGCAGGCCTGGAACCTTTCGTTCAACACCAGGACAAAGATATGTCTGGGCCGCAGGAAAACGGGATTGCGCTTTCGCCACGTACATGTAGTGAAAGGATCCCGGGGCAACGATGCAACTGACCAGGCCCAGCCTTGAAATCGCGTGCGCAATCGCGTCATCCATCTCACAAGGCGAGTGCAACATCAAAGCGTCGTTTGCCAACCGGACAATGCTCATCCGCGCATAGAACCTGCATCCAGCGTATTTGACGGGATAATCAAGCAACCAGATCTGATCTGGAATGAATTCAGTCAACTGCATGGGCGTCGTCAACCATTACGCAGACATGACCGCGGGTTTCAAGGACTGAAAACCAAAAAGTGCCAGGGACATTTTCCCTTGCCCGGAGCTACGCCGGCTGTCGACTGCAGAAGCTGCTCAAGGCCAGGAGCCGAGAGAAAATGTACTCGGAAATTGTGTCGGGGAAAACTCCGGTGACGTGGTGCTCGCCCATCGGTCGCACGTCCGCAAAGCGGCCCGTCTTGGCTTCGACCCACGATCGGATGCGATCGAAATCCGAGAATCCGGGGCGGGGCAGCCATGCGGGCGGTTGCGAAACACGCTGGGCTCACCGTCAGCTGGGGCCCTTTGACCGCCCGTGGCACCGGGCGCTAGCGGCTGCGTGCCTGCGCCACCAGGTGCACGGCCAGTCCGGCGAGCACCGTGCCCATGAACCATCGCTGCAGAAGAAGCCAGCGCGGCCGGCTGGCGAGGAAGCCCGCCATCGACCCTGCCAGCAGGATCGCCGTGCCGTTGACTAACATGCTGATGCATATCTGGATCGCGCATAGCACTAGCGATTGCGTCAGCACGTGGCCTGCGGCCAGATCAATGAACTGTGGCAGCAGCGACAGGTACAACAAGGTGGCCTTCGGGTTGAGCAGGTTGGTCATGAAGCCCATCACGACCAGCTTGCGCGGCGAATCCTGCGGCAGTTCGCGAACCGCAAAAGGCGAACGACCTCCCGGCTTCAGCGCCTGCCAAGCCAGGTAGGCCAGGTACAGCGCGCCACCGAAGCGCAACGCGTCGTAAGCGATCGGCACGGCGAACAGAAGTGCGGTCACGCCCAACGCCGAACACAGCGCATACACGATGAAGCCGAGCGCGGTGCCCGACAACGAGGTGAGCCCGGCGGACGCGCCCTGACTGATCGAGCGCGAGACCAGGTAGATCATGTTCGGACCGGGCGTGACCGCCAGTCCCAGACAAAGCAAAGCGAACGCCAGGGTGGCGTGGGCCGTTGGCATCGGTGTGGCTCGATGGAAGGGGCTGATAGTTTCGCAGATTTATTCGAGCCGGCAGCGGGCTGTTCCTGTTCTCGTTCGGTCTCAGGAACGGAGGGCAGGTTCACTTGCAACCGTTTGAGTTGCCGCACGGCGATGATGAGCTGGCTTGGCTGTGTTGCGGCAAGATCCTCGGATGGCTTGAGGTGGGGCAGCAAGCAAAGGGAAAAGGTGTCAGGGATAATTTCTGACAACGGATTGGCTGCTGGGACAAGGGTAAGGCGCGGCTCGCGCTGATCGCCGCGGGAGGGCGAGGCGTGATCGTGTCGGACATGGCCCGACTTGCTCGCTTCATGAAGCTAAGGTTTGCCAAGGAGCTCGACCAGCCGCGACTCGCATGGGGAGAGATCGTGCCCCCGGCGCTGCGAGATCATGAAAGTTAGCGGACCCATGTGCCAGGCGCGGCGCTCAAGTTCGACGAGCTGGCCGCTCGCCAGATCCTCGCCGACGAGGTGCCGTGGCAAGTGTCCCCAGCCGAGACCGGCCTTGAGCAGATCGCGCTTGGCGCCGAGATCGTTGACCAGCCACTGGCGCTTGCCGGCAACGCCCTGTTGGATCTTTTCTGCTCCAGGCTGGTTGTCGGTAACGATGATCTGGATGTGTCGGCCAAACTCGTCGACAGGGATGGGTTTGGGTGTCGAAGCGAGCGGATAGGATGGGGCACATACCGTCACCATCTCCGCTTCGCGCAGCCAGTGGCGTTCGATGGCTTGCGGGTTCACCTCCGGCACGTTCTCGATCGTGACGGCCAGGGCGCACACCTTTTCGAGCACCAGCTTCTCGCCGCCCTGCATGGTGGTGATTCGCAGGTTGATCGCTGCGGTCGAAAACTCTTCCTGCAGCGTTCGCAAACAGTCGATCAGGTGGCTGCGCGGAAAGTAGGCATCGACCGCCACTGAAACCTGCGGCACCCCGGCCTTGGCGATCGAGCCGGCGCGATTCTTCATTTCCTCCGTACGTGAGATTACCGCCCGTGCGTCCGGCAAAAGGCTGCGTCCCGCCGCGGTGAGCTGCGCCTTGCGTGTGTTGCGCTCAAACAACTCGACATCGAACGCACTTTCCAACGCCTTGATCGCGTGGCTGATGGCCGACTGCGCGCGGCTGAGCTTCTGCGACGCGCCCGAGAAGCTCCCCTGATCGCATACCGCAACGAACGCACGCAGCTGGTTGATGGTGACGTTGTCGAGCATGGGCTATCCAGAAAATAGATCTTATTAAGCGATATTTCGTCAATTGTTTTGATGAGTCAAGAGACGCAGATCAGTTGAGCAACCGGTCCGAACGGGCCAGTCCACTCCATCTCCGTACTGAAAAGGACAATGTCATGAGCTACGCCATCATCGGTTTCGGTTCCATAGGCCAAGCCCTCGCCCGCGCTTTCGCCCGCAACAACATCGAAGTCGCGGTCGCCAGTCGGCGGCCGCCTGAAGCACTGTTGCCACAGGCGCAGGCGATCGGGCCCACGGTCATCCCCAAGACGCTGGCCGAAGCACTCAAAGCGGACGTGATCATCCTCGCGGTTCTGTTCCAGGGACACCGGGAGGTCGCCAAAGCTCTCCCGAGTTGGCAGGGCAAGACGATCATCGACGCGATGAATTCGAATGACCCCGTCGAAGATCTCGACGGCCTTCCGTCCACAGCCTTTGCCGCCAAGGCGTTCCCCGGCGCCAGGTTCGTGAAGGGCTTCAATCACCTGCTTGCGGGCACCCTGGCCACCGACCCGAACGTCCAGGGCGGCCACCGGGTCGTGTTCCTGTCGAGCGACGATGGAGCTGCCGCAGCGCAGGTGGCGGATCTTGCCAGGCGACTCGGCTTCGCCCCCGTCAATCTTGGGAAACTCGACGAGGGTGGCACGTTGGTGCAGGCACGCGGCCGCGTCTGGGGCCCGCTGATTTTCCAGGACCTGTTCAAGCAGGAGCCGTGAGCGATGTATGGCCATCACGGCAAGATCGTGATCAGCCTGCAGCCTGAATTACTGCTCTGGAAAAAGTACCCCGCACACACACATCAAGGATCCATGACATGACCAAACTAAATGGAAAGACTGCCGTGATCACCGGCGGCGCTACCGGTATCGGCCGCGCGGCGGCAAAGCGTTTCATCGAGGAAGGCGCCTTCGTCTTCATCTTCGGCCGCCGGCAGGAAGCGCTCGACGCCGCTGTGGCCGACCTCGGCCCCAATGCCCGCGCGGTGAACGGCTCAGTCTCCGATCTGGCCGACCTCGACCGGCTTTACGCGGCGGTGAAGGCGGAGCGCGGAACCCTCGACATCGTCTTGGCCAATGCCGGGACGGGAAGCCTGCTTCCGCTCGGCGAGATCACCGCCGAGCACATTGACGAAACCTTCGACACCAATGTGAAGGGTACGATCTTCACGGTCCAGAAGGCGCTGCCGCTGATGGGCCAGGGCGGTTCGATCATCCTGACCGGATCGAGCGCCGGCACCACGGGCGCACCGGCATTCGGCGTCTACAGCGCGAGCAAGGCGGCAGTGCGCAACCTCGCGCGGACCTTTGCGGAGGACCTGAAGGGCACCGGCATCCGGGTAAATGTGTTGTCGCCCGGGCCGACGGCGACCGAACTGGCGAAGGCCGCGCTGGGCGAGGAAGGCTTGAAGGTCTTCGCCTCGATGAATCCGCTCCAGCGCATGGCCGATCCGGCGGAGATCGGAGCGGCGGCTGCCTTCCTCGCCTCCTCGGACAGCAGCTTCATGACCGCCAGCGAGCTCGCCGTCGACGGCGGCCTGGCGCAAATCTGAGGCGCCACGCCCGGTCGGGCACTCCACTCGATATTCGGAGCCCGTAGGGCGTGGTAAACCAAAGGAGATATATGAGCTACGCAATCATCGGCTTGGGCAAGATGACGTTTGGCCTTGGCGTCTTTGGTGATTGCTTGGCGCTGCGTGACGGCCGAAACGAGATCGAAACGGGGTCAGGTTTACTGACAACTGTTTGAATTGTCGCGGGGTGGTTTGGACCTGGGATGCAGAGTGCACTTTGGCAAAGAGAGGCGACTCCGGGCCTTTTGCTAATCTTCGGCACCTCATACTCGCGTCAACGCCAGGAAGAACCATGGAAACGATCCACGTAGTGCAGCCGTTCGACCGGGTAAAGAAGGGCTTGGTCCCGGGTCAGGTCTTGCAGTTCAAGACGGCCGACGAGGCTGCGCGCAGGGCAGGGCTGCTGGCCGACAAGCATGCAGGCGTCGTTGCCTACAGCATGGACATCGATGAGGAGGGCGGTGATTACGGCACACCGCGGGTGCTGTTCGAGTCGGGGGACGTTCCAGAGCTTTGATCGGCAAAAACCGGATCAGATCCCCTTGAATCTGTGCTGATCCGGCCCCCTTTTGGCGGTCGAAATGGACGCTCAGCTCTGCAACCAGCTCATGGCCTCGTCGCGCTGGTCGTATTCGAACTTGCGGACCTTGGCCAACATCAACGGATCAAGTATGTGATCGGCAAACGTGCCCATCGGGCTGCTGGTAACCAGGGCGATTTTGCTGATCTTGTCATGCACGCTGTTGACGAATTTCAGGTGTGCAAACAAGGCACCGACGCTCTGCCAGCCGGGAAATTGCCGGCTGTAGATCAAGACGCCGCGAAGCCGGTCATGATCTCCGAGATAGCTGGAGATCGTCTTGCCGACGGCTTCGAAATCGTCTTCGCTCAGTGCCTTGCCCGCGACAGGCTCCAGCACCAGGATGCCGGCCTCACTGTCCAGCGCGATGCGGATGCTCGCGCGCTCAAGCTCGCAGACCCATTCCCTGGCAACCTCGTAATTGGCGCTGCCGAAGTGCCGCAGTTCATCGGGCGAAAACAGCCTGAACAACTTGATCGCGTTCTCCATCCATTTGATGTCGCTGACGATCGCCATGCGTGCCCAGTGACCGATCCTGCCCAGCCCTAGCCGCAGGTCCTGCCATACCGCGCCGGCCTCCATGCCTTTCCATTCGCCTTCGATACAACACAACAAGTCGAGCTTTTGGTGACTTGCCAATTTTTCGTTGACCAGTGGGATGAGCTGCGTTTCGTAGTCCTCTGCGCGCAACTTGTCGGTGATTCTTATCCCGATCACGTGGTCGGGAAGTCCCTCGATCATGGTCAACATCGTGCTGTCCCTCCGGTTGTTGCGCTGGATGGCTCGGATTGCCAGGCGGTCAGTGTACTGCGTCAAAACAGCGGTTGACGTCCGACGTCTCGCTCGAAAACAAGGTCTGGCTCGCTTCATCTCGTCCTGACACCGCGCGGACGGAATGAAGCAAGGGCGGCTATCATCGCCTCATGTCCAAACTGCTTATGAATCTGCGCAACGTGCCCGATGACGAGGCCGACGACGTGCGTGCGATGCTCGACAAGCAGGGGATCGCGTACTACGAAACCAGGCCCAGCCTGTGGGGTGTTTCGGCAGGCGGAATCTGGGTGACTGAAGACGCGGCGTTCGCGGACGCCAGGCGCGCGATGGACGACTACCAGCAGCAGCGCAGCATGCGTGCGCGTGCCGAATATGCCGCCGCCAAGCGCGCAGGCACCGCGGATACGTTTTTGACGCTGCTTCGTGCAGATCCGGTGCGCGTCGTGATGAGCGTGCTGGGCATACTCTTCGCGTTGGGCCTGGTGACGATCCCGTTCTTCCTGTTGCGCGGGTAGGGTCGCGCGCGTTTGAAGTTGTCGACGTAGCGTCTGCACCACGTATTGTGGAATCCCCGACAGATCCCATCTTGGGCGCGCCATAACCCTTCTCTCCGGCTAAAGGTCATTGAGAATGGCCGTAAGGATTCGCGCGTCTGTCGGGTCAGACGGATGCGGGCGCGCCGCTATCTCGCGCCCGCGTGTCGGTGAAAATGAACCTGCCCCTATGACTTACATCGGCTGCATCGCGGCGGGCGTGCCATCGGACCAGGTGGTGACTCCGACCAGGAGCACCGACAGCGGCGGCAAGGTGGCAGCCTCGGCCTGGTGACCCTCCGTGAAGAACCAGTAGCTCCCGCCAAAGATGGGAGAGCCGGCCGCGTTGGCACCCCAATTGGCGCCATCCTTGAATGAGACGTAGAACATGACGTGTGTCATGTCGTGGCCGCCGTCATCCGACAAGTAGGCGGACTTCGACATCATGTAGCACATGGCGCCTTGCTCCAGTCGCGGGATTTCCCTGGTGCGCAGGGCGATCTTGATGCGGTCCGCGATTTCCGCATCGGTGCGGCCGGCAAGGGTCATCGCCGTGCGAAGTTTGGCGATCGGTGTGACGGCGCGCGCGGCTTGCGGGTTGTCGCATCCGGCGGCGCGAATTTTCGGATTCCACCGCTCGGGCCAGTCGGGGGCGCCGCTGAAACCCCGTGCCACCCAACAGACAAACCCGTTGGTGCCCGTGACGGCGGTTTCATAGCCGGTGCGGGTCAAGACCAGGACGGTCGCATCCCTGGAAATGGATTCGGGCGCGGCGCTTTTGGCCAGGGCGATTTCCTGGGCGCGGTCCATGAGGTAGGCATTGACGGGGGCCATGCGGGAATGGGGTTTGGCTGGATCCGCGACGGCGCCGGCGACGGCAAGCAAGACCAGCGCGGTGCACGCCAGCAGTTTGGCGGCAAGCCGGCCCATGAACTTCATCCTCGTTGTTCTGCGCATGATCCAAAGAGAGCCGCCGTCGTTGCCAGACATGTTTGGGGATATCGTCACGCATGGTTGTGCCCTCTCGGTGCGGCCGCTCGCGCGGCTCGGTTTTCAGCCTTCACTGAAACGACGAAGGGATCTGCCGGAGATCGACATCGGCCCGAAAGTTTTTTGCGGGAATCGTCCCGGCCTGGTGTCTGTTGCTATTGGAGATCAGATGCGGTGCCGAAAAACGGGTCAGGTTCGTTTTTCGAGTAACGAGCTGGCCGCCACGCGCATCAGTTCAGGCTGGTCAGCAGCGCCTGGAAACGGGGTTTGTTGCGCAGCGAGGCGAGGTCGCTGTCATTCGCCATCCAGGCACGATCACCCCAACCGAGCTCCACCGCGCGCTCGAGCAGGTCGATGGCCCGATCGTGTTCCTCCAGCACCGCAAACGTGCAGGCCGCGTTGTAGAACACCATCGGCTCGTCCTCGCTCGATCGCAGTGCCAGGTTCGCCCACTCGATCGCCTTGGCCTTCTCGCCCACCACCGCGAAATTCGCGGCGCCCATGTAGCGGGCGCGTGCGTCGTCGGGATTCACGCCCAGGGCGCGTTCGATCAGCTCGATGGCGCGATGGCGAGTCTTGCTTTCATCGTCCTTGCGGCCCATTTCGCTGTACGCCTGGGACAGGTAGACCAGCGGCAGATAGTCGGCGGGGCCGACTTCGGCGGCACGCAGGTACAACCAGGCGGCTTTCTCGAAATTGCCCAGCGAGCTGCAGATCATGCCGTACAGGAAATAGGCTTCGAGCAGGTTCGGATTGAGCATCATGGCCGTCTCGAACTGCCGCTCTGCCTCCTTGAACTGCTGGCTGACATACAGCGCCAGGCCGCGCGAGGCGTGCGCTTCAGCCGAGTCCGGATCCATCTGCAGGGCCCGCTCGCTGGCGTCCATGGCATGGGCGACATGTTCGGGATTGGGATCCAGGAAGCGATGACGCATGACGTACGCATCTGCCAGGCCGGCCCACGCCGCGGCGTACTTCGGGTCTCGTGCGATGGCGCGCTTGTACATGTCGATGGCACGCAACGAATCGCGCCGGTTCCACGCATAGAAAAACTTGCGCCCGCGCAGATAGTCGTCATAGGCCTGCACGTTGGCGGTGGCGACGTACTGGATCGCGCGGCGCTCCTTCGGTGACAGGGTGACCTTCAAGGCGTCGACAATGCTTTGGGCAATATCGTCCTGGATGGCGAACACGTCGCGCAGTTCGCGGTCATACGTCTCGGCCCACAGGTTCGAGTCGGACGCCACGTCGATCAACTGGGCGGTAAGGCGTACGCGGTTGCCCGCCCGGCGCACGCTGCCCTCGAGCACCGTGCCGACGTCCAGCTTTGCCGCGATCATCGGGAGGTCGACCTCCTTGCCCTTGAAGAAGAACGAGGAGGTTCGTGACGAAACTTTCAGCTGCGGCACCTTGGTCAGCAGGCTGAGGATCTCCTCGGCGATGCCGTCGCTGAAGTACTCGTTCTCCAGGTCGCCGCTCATGTTGGCGAACGGCAGCACGGCGATGCTGCGCCGGTCGCGGTCAAGGTCGCGGGGTGGGTGGAGCGCGTCGATCTTGGCGACGACGGCATCCGCTGGATCTTTTGCGGTGACGCTGGCGATCAGGCGATACCCCAGGCCGTGCACAGTCTGGATGTACTGCGGCTCCGCCGCGTCGTCGCCGAGCTTCTGGCGCAACTGCGAGATGACCCTGTTCAGGGTTGCCGTCGTGACGTACTTGTGCCCCCAGACGCGTTCCAACAGCTCGTCGTGCCGGATCAGTTCGCCCGGATGGGTCACGAACTGCAACAACACGGAATAGACCTTCGGCTCCAGCTCGAGTTCGTGACCATTGCGCAGCACGCGGTGGGCAGCCGGCTCGACGCGGATATCGCCGAACGCATAGTCCACCCTCGGACTGTTCGATTCTGAGGCCATCGGATGGCAATATCACAGCGGTGGGTGAGGGTCAATCGAACGCATCGACGGACGATCTGCCCGAAATCCTCATGGAATCCACACGGAATCCTCCGAAGTCCCTCAAGCATGCGCCGTGGCCCCAGCCCAAGATCAACCAACGGACATTGGGTCCGTCTGGAGGCTTCCATGAAACACCTGATCAATGCCACCACACTTGCGCTCGGACTTGTCTGCGCCGGCGGCGTCAGCGCGGCCCAGGACGAGATTCAGACCCAGGCCACCAACATGCGCGATGTCACGGTCAACGCGGGGCAGTACGAAACCTACTCGGCCGACCTGGACACGGGCTACACATTGCACGCCCTGGTCGGCAACAACCACCGGCAGTACGTTCAGGCACGGCGGGCGGCCGATAGCTCGGAAGCCCTGCGCAAGAGCGGCATCGCCGCGCCAGCACATATCGCGGTGGCCATCGACAACGCTTCAGGCCCCGGCGTGGCGAGGCAGATCCGGCTGATCGACCCTGCCCGGAACACGGTTGCCATCGTCAACGTGTATTGCAAGCGGGTGATGCCGTCGGGAGGCCCGCGCTGCCGGTTGGATCCCCTGCCGATGTCGGCCAGTAGTAGCCAGCGCCTGGCATCAGCGCAGGCCGAATACCTGCAAATCGCACAGGCGGATCTGCGTGACTAGGCAGGAAGCGCATCGCCGCAGTCGTGCGAGCGTGAGCCATCCGGATGCAACACATCGGCCGCCACTGGAACCAGGAAACAGAGGTCAGAGTGCACGCTCTCAAAAAGGACGACTCTGACCTCCGACTGGCTGTGCGATATCGAGCTCTCCTGATTTACGAGAGCGCCTTGCCGAGCAACGTTTCATACTGCTGAAGCCGCAGTCTGACGCTGATCTGCGTCACGCTGAGCCAGTGGCGCTTTTGCACGTCCATTAATGGGAAGAAATGTATTCCGAAGCCGGGTGCGCCGGCGGAAGCGCAAAGCTCGCGCGCATGCGCCTTGCCTCCTCGGCTGGTGGAAGGCCGAACAGGCGCTTGAACTCGCGGTTGAATTGCGAAGGGCTTTCGTAACCTGCCATGTAGCCGGCAGCGGTGGCCGTCATGCTCTGGCGAACCATCAACAGTCGCGCCTGGTGCAGCCGTGCTGATTTCACGTATTGCATGGGGGACATGCCGGTGATGGCCTTGAAGTGGCTGTGGAATGTCGGCACGCTCATGCCCGCTTCGTCGGCAAGCTGCGTGAGATTCAACGGTTGCGCATAAGTGGCATGAATGCGTCGCAGGGCCTTGCCGATTTTTCCGAACTGTCCCCGCCTTGTCAGGGCCGCGCGCAGAGCGCTGCCCTGAGCGCCAGTCAGGACGCGAAAGTACAGTTCCCGGACCAGCGCCGGGCCGAGCACCGCCGCATCGAGTGGTTCGCCTATCGTCTCGAGGAACCGCAGGACGGATGATTTCAGTGCCTCGTCCATCGGGCTGGACATCATGCTTTGTGGTGCAGCTGCGGGCGTGGAAATTCCCTGCCTGTCGATCTGGATCATGAGTTCGGCCGCGACCTTGAAGTCCAGGTGCATGTAGATGGCCAGCAAGGGCCGCTCTGGCGATGCATCGGTTTCCATGACAAAAGGCACCGGAACGGATACGGCCAGGTAGTGCTGCTCGTCATAGCGATAGACCTGATCCCTGAAATAGCCGCGCTTGCATCCTTGGCACACGATGACGATCCCCGGGTCATAGAGCACGGGTGTGCGGGGCAGCGGGTGATCGGAGCGCAGGATGCGCACGTCCGGCAGCGTCGTCAGGTTGTAACCCTCCCGAGGGGCGAGGGCACGAAGCAAATCCACCATGCGCTGCCGGTCCGACGCTACGTCTGTATGCATCAAAGAACGCTGCTTCATAAGAATAGGCAACAAAAAGAGAACATGAGGTCCATAAAACAATGGGCCGAGAGAATAGTCTGCACTTCTCCCTTTGCCGCAGGCTATCAACATGTCATCTTCAAAAACACTGCTCATAACGGGTGTGAGCAGCGGCTTTGGTCGCGCACTGGCTCAGGAGGCGCTCGCCTGCGGCCATCGTGTTGTGGGCACGGTGCGCAGCGCTGAAGCAAGGCAGTCGTTCGAGGCGCTTGGCGCTACCCACGCGTTCGCACGCATTCTCGACGTGACAGACTTCGAGGCGATCGACGGCGTGGTTGCCGAAATCGAAGCCGACATCGGTGCGGTGGACGTGCTGGTCAACAATGCTGGTTACGGCCATGAGGGCGTGATGGAAGAGTCCCCCCTGGAGGACATGCGCCGGCAGTTCGATGTCAACGTGTTCGGTGCAGTGGCAATGATGAAGGCGATGCTGCCGTACATGCGTCGGCGTCGCCGCGGCCACATCCTCAACATCACCTCGATGGGCGGTTTCATTACCATGCCCGGCATTGCCTACTACTGCGGCAGCAAGTTTGCTCTGGAAGGGATTTCCGAAGTGCTGGGCAAGGAAGTCCGGCCCTTTGGTATCGCAGTGACGGCGGTGGCGCCTGGCTCATTTCGCACGGATTGGGCCGGCCGATCCATGGTCCGCACGCCCCGATCCATCGCCGACTACGACGCCTTGTTCGATCCGATTCGCGAGGCTCGCGAGAAAAAAAGCGGCAGGCAACTCGGCGATCCGCTCAAGGCTGCCCGCGCGATGCTGGCGATCATCGACAGCGACTCGCCGCCCAGCCATTTGCTTTTGGGAAGCGATGCGCTTGGACTGGTTCGCGAAAAGCTGACGGCCGCTGCTGCCGAAATCGATACATGGGAGACGGTGACGCGTTCCACCGATGGCTGATCGCCTTCCGAGGCGTCGCGTCGCGCGACAACGGTGGTGCGAGACACGGCAGGTGGGCGCGAGCAGGGATTTCAGGTCGCGTGATTTGCTCCGTCCCTGATTCGCACGCGTGACCTTCGTCCCATGCGCGAGAGCGCCAGAACGCTAAAGTCGGACTATTGTGCGCGGTATGAGTCCGTGCGCGTTCGAGAAGAGGCTGTCATGACGCTACGCCATGTTTCTGGATCCGCCATCGTGCTGGCGCTGGCGATGCTGTTCGCCACACCGCTGTGGGCGCAGTCGCACAATATGCTGTCGGCGCAGGAACGTACCGAAGGCTGGCAGCTTCTGTTTGATGGCCATAGCCTGAAGGGCTGGCATGGCTACAACCAGAAGGGTACGGGCAAGGACTGGTCGGTGGTGGACGGCGCGATCCGCCTGGAACGTGGGCACGACGGTGACTTGAAGGACTTCCAGGACCTGATCACCGACGCCAGCTATGCGAACTACGACCTCAAGCTGGAATGGAAAATGAGCCCGTGCGCCGACGCCGGCGTGCTGTTCAATGTGCACGAGACGCCTGCCGATACCTATTCGTTTCAGAGTGGGGTCGAGATGCAGATCGCCGACCTCGCCTGCACCGTGCCCGACAGCCGGGTGCTGTACGAACGTTCCGGCGACATGTTCGATCTGTACGCCGCACCGTATGAGTCGGTGCGTGAGGCCGGGCAATGGAACCAGATCGAGATCCGCGTCGACCACGGTCACGTGCAGTTCGTGCAGAACGGCCGGACGACCGTGGATACCACGCTTTGGGGCGACGCCTGGAAGGCCCGCGTGGCGCAGACAAAATTCGCGCACTGGCCCAACTTCGCGCGTTTCCACGAGGGTCATATCGCCCTGCAGGGGACGGAAGACAAGGGCGAGAATGGTCACCCGATCCATCTATGGTTTCGCGACATCCGCATCAAGGCGCTTTAGAAGCGCTTGCCGATGGGAGGCCTGAAAATGACGCGCGCAATTGTCGTCGGGAAGACAACCACCAAGGTGGCTGCAAAACCAGGTGCCAGCCCGGTCGCCAAGGTGAAATCGAAGGCACGCGAACCCGGCAAAGTGGTCGCCACGAAACTCCCGGCCGCCATGACGGGCCGGGCCAGTGCTGCGAAGGCCAAGGACGGAGACGAGCCGGTTTTTGCCTATATCCGCAGCCTGCCGCAGCCACAACGCGGCATCGCCGAACGCGTCGATGCGCTGGCGGCCAGGACGCTGCCGGGCTTGAAGCGCTCCGTGAAATGGGGAATGGCCTGGTATGGGGTCGGCGACGGCTGGTGTTTCTCCTGCGGCGGCTTCGCCGGCCACGTCAAGCTCACGTTCGGCCGCGGCACCGCACTCAAGCCCGTACCACCTGTCACGCCGATCGGGATGGGCAAGGACTCGCGAGGCGTGGACCTCGAATCGGTGGAAGAGCTCGATGAACGCCAGGCCGCGTCGTGGATGAAACAAGCCACGGCGATCCCCGGCTTCGGAAAGAAGAAATAAGCCCGGGAAGCGAAAACAGGGTCGGGGTGCGTTCGCTCGGCAGGCTCGACTCTGGCTCCTGTTTTTTTACGAGTCGTGGTTGTCTGGCCATAGCCTCAGGATCGGCATGCCCCATCGGTGGCGGCTTCAGACGTTTCGCCTCGTGGGAGCTGGCCTGTCCCGCTTGTCGGAAAGAAAACCTGATCCCGTTCGGGTGGCAGGCCTGGCGATGGCGTGGAGGGCTTGCCCGCCAAGCGGCGGGCCAGTTCCGGGTCGGGGATATGACCATGCAGGAACAAAAGGTCGGTCCAGAGCGAGCTCATGGGGGTCTCCGGCAAGCGGTCGCGAAAGCGGGTGGAGTGGGATTCATCAAAGTCGACTCTTTGACGCCCACCCCAGAGCTTCAAATAAGTGCCATTCGGATCAGCCTCTTCCCGAGGGGTGACTCAGTGGCCGATGCGCCGCCAAACCGATAACGGCACATTACCGTCCGGACGCGGCGGTACCCGGTAGCTGAGCGTGTCGCCGCGCAACTCGAAGGCGCGGCTTTGCTCCTGTCCCTCCCAATTGGGGAAGGAGGCACCTTCGATGTGGAACACCAGCTGGTGCCGTGCCGGGTCGACCGCAATCGTGCCGTAATGGGTGCTCGCGCCCAACATCGCCGCCCGGAATTCCTGCGTGCTGCCCTTGGCCTTGGCCGGGTCGGCAAAGCGCGGGCGGTCAGCGCGGAAAATCTGCAGCGAGTAGTGGCCCATGCGGTCGATCAGCAGCAGGCCCTTCGGCGCATCGCCGTAGTCGTGCGAGCGTGAGCCATCGGGATGCAGCACATCGGCCGCCACCAGCGTCCAGGTTCCGGCCAAGGAAACATCGCCGCGGGTGTCGACTGCCCTGGCGCCGGAACTCCAGGCCAGGGTGGGCAGCAGACAGGCGATGGCGGCAAGGCGAGGGAATAGGCGGTGCAGGTTCATGGGTTTCCTCCTTCGAATCGGGTGCCGCACTCGTTGGTGGGGCCTCGCCGATCGTAGGACTTGCAAACATGCGGAAAAAGCGAATAATTTGATCGAAACACTTTCGAATTGCTTACCAATGCCGCTTCCCAACCTCGACATGGACGCGTTGCGCAGCCTGGTGGCGATCCTGCACCTGGACGGCTTGGCCCGTGCCGCGGAACGGATCGGGCGCTCGCCCTCGGCGATCAGCCAGCAGATGCGCAAGCTGGAGTCGCAGCTGGGCCAGCCGCTGTTTCGCAAGCAGGGCCGCCGCGTGGTGTTGACCGAGGCGGGCGACCGAATACACGCCTACGCGCGCCGCATCCTGGAGCTCAACGATGAAGCGGTCCACGCAGTGCGCGGTGCGGCGATCGACGGTACGGTGCGCTTCGGCCTGCCGGGCGACTTCGCCGAGTCCTGGTTGCCGGCGGCGCTGGGGCAGTTCAGGAAGGCCTATCCGGCGGTGCGGGTGGATGTTCTGGTCGAACGCAACGGGCTGCTGCTCGAACGGCTCGACCGGGGCGAGCTTGACCTGGTCCTTGCCCTGAATCAGGGCGCGCGCGCGGATGCCGAGCGTCTGGCCACGCTTCCGATGACCTGGATCGGACCGGCAGGGACGGACGAGGTCGTGCGGCCTGCCGCGGTGCTGGATCTGGCGCTCTACCAGCCGCCGTGTTTCTTCCGTCAGGCCGGTACGGCTGCACTGGATCGGGCCGGCATCGCCTGGCGGCCGGCTTTTGTCACCGCCAGCCTGCACAGCCTGTGGGCCGGCGTGGCAGCAGGCCTGGGCGTCACCGTGCGCACGGGCGCCGACCTCCCGCCCTCGCTGATGCGCCTGGATGAGCATCACGGCCTGCCGTCGCTGCCGGGCGTGGACCTGTGCTTGCATACCGCCCCTGGCCCACCGTCGGCGGCGCTGACACATCTGCGGCAAGCGGTGATGGAGCAGGCACAGACGCATCTGGGCAAAAAGGATCAAGCGAAAAAAGGGTGACACTTTTACTACCCCGTTTACTACCGCAAGAACGGGGTCATGCCCTGGGCATCTCGCTTTTGTCGTTGCCCGTTGTCGTGGTTATTTCGTCAGGGGCAGAATGCGTTCCCTGAGAATCTTGTACTCCGCATCGACCACGTCCTGGTTGGGATCATGGCCGGCGTGTTCGAGTATCACCATGTACTTCTGCGGGGCTTTCAGACTGGCGTAGTAGCGCTGGGCGACCGCAGGCAGCGCGAGCAGGTCGTGCGCGCCTTCGACAAAGAACATCGGGATCGCAAAGTCGGTGCCGAGCGCGGGCAAGTTGATGTGCGAGGCCATGCCATCGTTGTGCATGCCGACGAAGTTGAGGAAGGAGTAGTCCTCGCCGGCCTCGTAGTCGGCTTTGGCTTTTGGCGCGTCGTATTCCGCGACAGGGATCGACCATGCTTCCGGTGGCGGCGTGGTGACCTTGGCCTCGTATTTGCGGATCACCCGGCGCACCTTGCCGAAGCTGCGTGGATCGTCCCACGGGGGTTTGCCGACACCTTGCAGTACGGCCAGCGAAGGCTTGTCATCGGCGGCACGCACCAGCTTGAGCAGATTTGCGTAGCTGGCGGCCTCGTTCTCGCGCACGCTTACCAATTGCGAGGTACCCAGGTACGCGTAGAACAGTTCGGGATGGGACTTGGCCATATGGACGGCCAGCACGGAGCCCCACGAGCTGCCCCACAGGATCACCTTCTTCTTGCCGTAGCAGTGCGCAATATAGGCGGCCAGTTCGTTGCCGTCGTCGCGCATCTGCTCGATCGTCAACACGGCACCGGCCGCTGGCGGGCTGCGGCCGAAGGTCTTGCCGGCACCGCGCTGGTCCCACTGCACGAGGGTGAAATCCTTGCTCCACGCACCGTACACCGCGTCCGAAAGGCCGCTGAGGGGATTGCCCGGGCCACCGCTGATGAACAGGATCACCGGATTTGCACAGCTGTCACCTTTGACGGTGATCCACTGCTCGATGCCGCCGATGGTCACGAAGCCCTTTTCGTCCAGCCTGGTGGGGGCGGACGTGCAGGCGGGCGAGATGCCGCTGTCCTTCGCAGTGAGGATGGTGGCCTGGGCGTGGACGCCCTGCACGGATGCGCAGAGAAACCCGACGATGAGGCAACTACTGAAGAGCTTGAGCACGGTCTGGCGTCCATGGGATGCACCGGCGAAGCGCCGGCCATCGAGCATAGGGGATGCTTCCTCCGTCCAGTTTTTGATCGAGTCGCGCGGGTTCGCGATCGCACATGTGTTCGCCGGTCTACAGGAGTAGCGTGATCACGCTGGGAGTCAGAGAACGGGCGGTGCGGCATCTCTGGGGACAACCCGGGTAATTCGGACAGATCCTGGCCACGGTTCACAACCAGTGGGAGAAGGACGATGAAAAAACTATTGATCGGCGGCATGCTGCTGGCATTGCTGCTGCCTTGTCACGCCATGGCTCAGAGTGCATTCGATGGCACCTGGAAGATCGATATCAACAAGGTGCAGGCTTCCAACAAGCCGGAAGTGATCACGCTGAAGGACGGTGAATACTCGTGCAACTGCACCCCGCCAATCCACGTCAAGGCAGACGGCATGGACCACGCGGTCACGGGGCACCCGACGATGGACACGGTGTCGGTGAAGATCGTCGACGACCACACCATCACCGAAACCGGCAAGAAGAACGGCAAGGTGGTCTATACCGACACCACCAAGGTGGCGGACGACGGCAAGACGGCCACCTTTGAATCCACCAATGAGCGCGATGACAACTCCGCGACTGTCAAGGGCACGCTGACCCGCGTGGGCAAGGCCGCGGCCGGATCGCATGCGGTAGCCGGCTCGTGGCATGCATCAAGCTTCCAGTCCGCTTCGGACAACATGCTGAGCTATACCTACAAGGTCGCCGGAAACGACGTCAGCATGAGCAATCCACGCGGCGAGTCCTACAAGGCCAGGCTCGATGGCAAGCCTGTGCCCTACACCGGCGACCCGGGCACCGACAAGATCGCGGTGAAAATGGTCGGCAAATCCATGCAGGAAACAACCAGTCTGGCCGGCAAGGTAACCTCGGTGGCTACCATGACAGTGTCTGCCGACGGCAAGAGCATGACTACTGTGATCACGAACAAGCCCAGCAATCGCAAGATCACCCTCGTGGCGATGAAGCAGTGATCCGGTAGCCGTCATGCGTCGAACTGACAGCGAGAGAACGGGGCGGGGGAATGGGCCTGAGGAATGGGCCTGAGGCATTCCCTCCGTCGTCCATAGCGACCTTGCCACAAAGTTTCGATGCATTTGATGGCGGAAGTTGAACTGGCGCGGCCTCCGTCTCCCTTCGACAGGGAGACGGAGGCGGTTGGGTGGCTTATTCGATGATGTTGGCCGTGACGTGGTACACGCGGGAAAAGGTGTCACCGTTTCTCGACGCTTCTACGGCGCCTGTTGCGTCGGTCGGGGAGCGGCTGTGGCCTTTCCTTCTCTCGAGGTGTAGCCGTCGTTCAGCGTGTGAAGAAAGGTGATGATGTCCTGAATGTCCTGATCGGTCAGCGCCGGCTTGTCGCCGACGTGGCGGTCGAAGGGCGCATCGGTCGTGTCCACGTTGGCGCGGTAGGCCGCAGGCAAGTCGTTGTATGGCGCGGGCTTGCCGTTGGCGTCGCGCGGATAGATCTTCTCCGGCGCCACCGCGCGCAGGTTGTAGAAGTCCAGTACCTGCTTGAGCGTATGGTAGATGCCGTTGTGGAAGAACACCTGGCGACGATCCACGTTGCGCAAGGTCGGCGTAACGAACATGCCGCAGTACTGGGTCTGCCTGGCCAAGTCCGTGCGGAAGGGGCCGCACAGGCCGAGGTCGTGGAAGTGCGGATCGCTGTTCATCGGCAGCGCGGGATTGCGTGGCACGCCCAGCGCCTCGTACTGGGTGTCGGTGAACAGCGGCGGCAGCCGATCGGGCGTGACCTTGCTCAGGTGGCAGGCGGCGCAATTGCCTTTCTGCGGATCGTTGAACAAGTCGAGGCCGCGCATTTCCGCGGCGCTCAGGCGCGCTTTGCCCTGCAGCCAGGCGTCGTACTTGCTGGTGAACGGGTGGAAAGAGGCGTCTTCCGTTTCGAACCGGCTGATCGCGAACATCGCCTCGGAGACCAGTTGATCAGGCTGCTTGAGGATGTCCTCACCGAACAGTTGTTGGAACTGTGCATGGTACGGGCTGGTGGCCAGTTTGGTGGCGACTTGCTCGATGCTGGTGTTGGCCATCTCGACCGGATTGAGCATCGGCACCAGCGCCTGGCGCTGGAACGAGGCGGCGCGGCCGTCCCAGAACAGTCCCCCCATCGGGACCATCGGCACGCTTGCCGGCGTGGCGCCGGCCGACTTCTGCGCGCGCGCGGTCTGGCCGGCGGCGCTGGCCAGGGTGTTGAGGTTGACCGGCGCTTCGACCTCGCCGGCGTCGGGCCCGATGCTGAAAGGCTGCTGCCGGTACAGGTAAGCCAGCGACAAGGGTGGGCGAAAGCCCAGCTGCCCCATGTGTGCCCCACCCGGCTGCAGCGTCTGTCCGTTAGGTGGGTTATAGCCGTGCGCCGGGTCATGGCACGAGGCGCACGACTGCCTGCCCGACGCCGACAACGCCGGATCGAAGAACATGCGTCGCCCGAGCCGCGCCACAACGCTCAGCGGGCGATCCGGCGGCAATCGCAGTTCGGCGGGGTGTGGATGGGTGCCACCGTCCACCACGGCGGTGTCGGACGCGGCCGGCGAGGCCTGCGCGTGGTTCACCCAGGCCAGGCTCAGCCCGGCGCTGCCAACGGCAGCCAGGCACAGTAACCAGCCGAACCACCGTCCGGAGGACGGATGGAAACGACGGACGGCGAACGCATCATGCACAGCGGAAACGTGTTTGATTCGGAAAAAAGCCATGATGATCGGGGGTCTCTACAACGACGACCGCTCCGCCTGGCAAGCCCGGCGAAGCGTTTGGTGGTGACGACGCTCGTCGGGCCGTGCGCAGACGCTCGGGATTGCGCACGACCGGACGGATCACCGCGGACTCAGTAGCGCCACGGCCTCGGCCAATGATCGCGGTCGTGACCATGTCCATGCCCATGACCCGGGTCGGAGGACGACACCTCGGTGCCGGTATCCGGATCCAGGAACAGCGGCTGGGTAGCGGAGGCGTGACCATGGCGGAAGTCGAACATGTCCATGATGCTGCCGGCGCTGGCGTCGTTCGAACCCGCGCCGATGCGCTCGCCATGCAGCCAGTTGTCCTCGATGAAGCGGACCACCGAGGACTGGGTCAGGCGGTTGCTCGCCACGTAGTTGCTGCGGGCGTACGGCGACAGCACCAGGAACGGAATGCGCGTACCCGGGCCGCAACGGCCGTTGACCATCTTGCCGTCGACGCCCTTGCCGGGCTTTGCCTGCCTGCTGGTGCAGATGCCGGCACCGTTGAGCTGGTCGGCGCCTGGATCGGCCGATGAGGTGGTCGGCGCCGCGTAGCGGTGGTCGTACCAGCCATCGGAATCGTCGTAGGTGACGATGATCGCGGTGTCCTTCCACTCCGGTTGGCTCTCGATGAAGTTCACCAGCTGCACCAGGTAGGCCTGTTCGTCGAGGGGATCGGAGTTGCCCGGATGCGCATCGCCAACGGCCGGCGACTTGATATAGCTCACCGCCGGAAAGTTGCCGCCCTTCACGGCGTTGTAGAAATCCTCGATGTCGTACGCGTGGTTCACCGGTGCATCGGAGCTGTCCTTTGGATCAGTGTGGCCGACGTAGTCCAGCGAGGTCGGACGCTCGTGGGTCGGGTTGGCGGTGGATGCGTAGTACTGGAACCATGCATGGTGCGGGACGTAGTCGGTCTTGCTGCCGCCCAGCACGTCCGAATAGGTGCTGCGGGTGCAGCCGGTGCTGCCGTTGTCGTTCATCGCGGTCAGGTCGAAGCCGCCCATGAAACTGCCCCAGCTGATGTGGCGGGCGTTGAGCAGGTCGCCGATGTTCTTCGAGGTCATCTCCACCGATTGGCGCGCATTGGAGCACGCGTCGTAGGCCGGGTCGGGATCGCCGGTCACGGTGTAGCCGCCCTGGCCGTCGGGTGTCACGCCGCTCGGCGTGGCTCCGTCCGGAACGATCGCACCGGCGATGGTGCCGGAGACGACATGCAGCGCACCCGGCGTCGACGGACCAAAGGTGTCGGTGTAGGCGTTGTCGTTCATCGCGAAACGCTGCGCGTAATTCCACAGTGCGGTGACCGTGTTGCCGTCGTAGTAGCCCATCACCAGTCCGTGGGTACCGAAGGTGCCGGTGCTGCTGACGGTGTTGTTGCCGGTATACAGCGGGAAGAGGTCGGCCTTGCCATTGTCGTAGGCCTGCTGTTCCGCCGTGTAGCCGTGGTTCTGGCCTTCGGTATTGGCCTGGGTGCGATCCAGGCGGAACGGGTTGACCGCGTTCACGCCATTGGCCGGGTTGAGCCTGTTGGGGTTCGCATGGAGCAGGTGGGCATCCAGGCCTTCGACCTGCGGCGTGAAAGGCTTGGCGTGGAACGGCGGCTCGCCGTCCGGGTTGGCCGCATGCGGATAGGTGGCGAAGTAGTGATCGAACGAGCGGTTCTCGTCGAAGATCACCACCAGGTGCTTGATCGGCGTGGCGGTCCGGATATCGCCATGTGGCGAGCCCCATCCGGACGAAGAGGTCGGGTTGCCGTCGCCGGCTGCCGCGCCGACATGGGCCGAGGCGGCAAAGGCGAAGCTCATGACGGCAATGGATGCCGGCAGGAGTGCCTTGCGGAACATCGAAAGACTGAGCATGAAAGATTCCTGGTAGAGAAGCGGGATGCCGGCCATGAAGGACCAAAGGTTCGTGGATTCCCCAAGCGGTGTCGGCGACGCGATCGGGCGCGTCCCTGAAGACCGCAACATTCAATCACCCGGATATGAACGTTCAGGGACAAACTGCCGATGGATTCGACACGATGTGCGACCGTGAGGCGTGGAGCGAACAGTTCAACGCTCGCTTCTGCGGCTGTTGCGGGAGAAGTTGCGCGCCAGCGAAGACGTCTCGCCTCATTCATCACGCTCTCGAAGGGCCTGCGGGATGACTTCGCGGGTAGAAAAAATGAAAAAGAGGATCAGCCAAGCGGGTCAGAGTGAGATGGCCCGGGTTTGACGGACACCTTTGAGCAGGGACAATCCCCTGGGAGGTGTCAGGTGGTCAGGCGTCAACGATTCAAGGCGGAGTTCAAGCGCGAAGCGATCAGGTTGCCGGATGCGGGCGAACAGCAGGGTTCGTCCAACCCGTCCGACAAAGCGTGATGGCCTCCGCCTCCTTTGAAGTGGAGAACGGAGGCATCTGGTCGGTTTGGCTACTCGATGATGTTGGCCTTGACGTGGTATACGCGGCCACCCCAGCCATCATTGGGAAACGCATCGGACACCTTGAGGTAAACCGGTTTCGCTCCGTTGCTGGCCGATGGCAGATACGGCGTCAGGTCGATGGTCTGGTCGGCCTTGTTCGAGCCGTCGGTGATCGGCTGGGTCTCCTGCAGCACGGTGGTCCAGTGCTGGTTGTCGGAACTGACCTGCACCAGGTATTCGGCATCGATGGTCAGGGTGACGTGCGCCGATGTGGTGTCGGCCGGGAGCGGGAAGCGGTAGGTGAAGTGCGCATTGCCGTCGGCGAAGCGATTCTGCACACCGTTGCTCTGCGATCCATCGGGATCCCACAACCACGGATTCTCATCGACCGTGCCGGTGTCGAAATCGATCGCATGCGCGACGAGCACATCGGCCTGGGTGGTGAAGTGCAACCCGGCCGCCATGACGTTGGCGGCGATCAGCTGGTGCCCGTCGGTGGCCGTGCCCGGTACGGTGACTGTCAGCGGAAGCGTGCTGTTGACCGGGGACGAGATGCCGTGAGGACGCAGGCGTAATTGCTTCGTTGCCGGCGAGACATTCCAGCCGGCGGGTGCCTGGATCGATGCGATGGTGTTGAGCGGCAACCATCCGGTGGCCGAGACGCCCAGTTCGAAGGCGATGGGCGTGGTGCTGGACGCCGCTGGCATGATCACCGGTTGTGCCGGCGAGAGGGTTGCAGCCAGCGATTCGCGCGGCATCCAGGTGGGCACGGCGCCGATCAGCGCGCTGAGGGCGCTGGCCTGGGTTCGCCAGTCGAACACATTGGGATGCTCGTCGCTGGTGGCACCGGACCAGCGTGTGCCGAGCCGGTTGGCCGCGTCGCGATCGTCGTTCCAGAGGGTGTCGGCCTGGGTGTCCAGGAACGCCGCGTAGTGCTGATCGTGGGTGGTGTCGACCAGATCGGTCCAGTAGCGCATGAAGATGCCCTTGAACTGCTTGCCGTTGTCGTCGCAGGTCTGGTCGAGGGCATCGCAACGTTCGGTCAGCGTGCCGTTGTCGTCGACCAGCCCGCCAGGAATGATCGCGGCATCCGCCAGCTGGCGCACGGTGGTGAGGATGTGCGGGTCGCGGGTGGCGCGCCAGAGTTCCAGGCCGGCACCGATCGCCATGCCCTGGTTGTAGCTCCACACGGTCTGCCCGTTGTTGGTGCAGGCGTCGGTGAGGCCGTCGTTGACCAGGCCGTCGGCGTTGATCATGCCGCTGCCGGTGAACCAGTCCCAGGCCGTGCGGGACCGCGCGAGCCACACATGGTCACCGCGGATCCGGTTGTGCAGTTCGGCGGTAAGCCGGATCCACAGTCCGTTGGTGACGGCGTTCTTGTAGGTGCGCTCGCCATTCCACCAGACGCCACCACCGCAGGTGCTGGTGTCCCAGTAGCCGTGCACGTAGTCGGCGATGGTCACCGCCATGTCCAGGTACTTGCGGTTGCCGGTCAGGTCGTAGGCTTGCAACCAGGTGAGGCCCCACCATTCGGAGTCATCGATGGCACGGCTGGTGAAGTTGCCGAGCAGGGGATCGCCAGACAGCACGCCGGCCGGAAACACGCCCTTGTCCTTCTCGAAGGTGTTGTCCAGTTGCGGGAGGTAGCGGCGATCGCCGGTGCGTTGCATGTAGTCGCCGATGGTTTGCAGGGCGACCGCCGAGTTCCACCAGCTGGAAGGGAACCAGGCCTTGGCGGGATCGTACGAGTTCATCAATACATCCGCCGCCACGCGGGAACGGGCGACCGCCGTCGAGCCGTCTGTTCGCGGATTGGCTGGTTGGGTATGTGCCACTGCCGTGGAAGCTAAGGCGAAGCCGATGGCCGTGGCCACAAGCGTGATCGTGAGGAGTTGCTTTCTTGCGCCTGCGCGGTCCAGGCGGCACCTGCTTAACAATTTCAATCGATCTAAATTCAGCGTGGACTTCGGCATCGGATTCATGATCGGAAGCTCTCCTCTGGGGACGCCCATGGAAGGGGATGACGGTATGTCATCCCCGAGGATCGACGGCTGGACCGTGGGCGGCAATCCGGCTCGGAATGTGCCCGCATGGCGCCGTCCCGAGGAACGAAAGAGGCAGCGGCTCGCGCGAGTCCGTCGAGTGTTGCAGAGCTGTTTTCCCGATTTTGAGAACCAGGTACGCGCGTTTGCCGCTGCATAGCAGCAAAAAAGCGGCGCGCATGCGCTCCATGTCCATCTCTTGCAAGAGGAAGCTGACGGCTGGAATGTGGGTGCGGCTCGGGGCGCCGGCTTCAAAACGGGGCCAGGTTCAGCGTGGGCTCGCCTTCGCGGTACATTCCTGGTCACTGCGCCTCGTCGGTGCCAACCTTCCACGCTTGTCGGAAAGTGAACGCGACTCCGTTTCACCCGAGGTCCCATTTATGAAGCAGAATTTCGCCGCAATCATCCTCGGTGGTACCGGGCAAGTCGGTGGCGCAGCCGTCGCGGAGCTGCTGGCCATTCCGGAATGCCGGGAAGTGGTGATGGTTACCAGAAAGCCCATCGAGGCACGATCGCGGGTGCGCAACGTCGTGCTCGATACCGGCGCCGCCGACTTTGCGGAGCGCACGGCCGCGGTTGCCCGCGAAGTTTCAAGCCAGGGTCCCGTCAGTGCCGTGAGCTGTGTGGGTGTCGGTTCCGGGTCGATGCGCTGGAGCGAAGAAGAACTGAAACGACTTGAACTCGGCGTCGTCGGTGCCTTTGCACGCGGCTGCCATGACGCCGGAATCGCCCAGTTTTGCCTGCTTTCCGCGGCGGGAAGCACAGCTCGCAGCCGGTTTCGCTATGTCCGGGTCATGGGCATGAAGGAAGACACCGTGCGCAGCATCGGTTTTACCCGCCTCGCCATCTTTCGCCCGGGCATCATTGTGGGCAACGCCCATACCCCGGCCTGGGTCGGTTGGTTGGGAAGCCTCGTACCCGGGCCGTTTGGCGGTATCGATCAGCGAATTCTCGGTCGCTCGATCGCCGCGGAGATCGCTTTGCACAGCCACGAGGCTGGTGAGGTTACCCGCGAAAATGCAGCGATGAAAAAAACTCGCTAAGCGGTTATAAAGTTGTCCGCACACCTCACACACTCGGCGAAGATCATCAATATTCGCCGTAGCGCCCCTGTACCGATTTCAGCAGCGCTTGCGTGTCGTAGCCGACGCCATCCTTGAACACGGTTTCGACGTTCTCGATATCGTTGATGTGTTGCGAAGGATCGCCCTTCACCACGACCAGGTCGGCGTCCTTGCCGGCGGCGATCGAGCCGATGCGGCCCTGCAGTCCGAGATAGAGCGCGCCGTTGTAGCTGGCGATGTGGATCGCCTGCTCGGGCGTGAAACCTTCCTCGACCAGCAGTTCCACTTCGCGCAGGTCGCCGAAGCCGGGGATGACGCCGCCGTTGCCGGTGGGATCGGGTCCGGCCAGCAGCAAGCCGCCTGCGGCGACGAACTCGCGTTCCATCGCCATGCCGTGCTGGAACGTGACGGCCCGCTTCTTCGCCTGGTCCGGCGGCTGCGCGTCCGTGCGCGCGCGCAGCAGAAGGTAATCGTGTTTCGCCTGCGGGCTGAGCGTGGCTATGGCCTGCGGCCGGAGCGGCGAGTGGTGCGGCACGCTCTGTTCGAACACCGGGAGCGTCGAGGTGACGGCAACGTGGCGTTCAACGAGATGGCGGATCAGGCCCTTGGCGTCGCTGCCTGCCGGGTTCATCGCATGGAGCGTGTCCTGGCCGTCGGATGCGGTGCACGTGTCCGGTGATTTGCCGGGATCGTGCTCGGTGTTGACGAAGAAACCGTGCTCGAGATTGTCGATGCCGATATCGGCGGCTTCGCGGTAGGTGACCGCGCACAGGTGGCCGGTCACCTTCAGCCCCAGGCGATGCGCCTCGTCCACCGCGGCCTTCAGTTCGGCTCGCGTGATGTTCATGTAGGCCTTGAACGAGGTCACGCCCTGTTTCGCCCAGAACGCCACCGTTTCCTTCGCATCTTCGGGGTCGCGGATGGGATGCATCTGGATGAAGTACGAACCGGAACCTTCCAGGTACGGCCCGGTCACGTCGATGTGCGGGCCGGGCAACTTGCCCGTGTCGATCGCGTGCTTGAGGTTGATATCGGTATACGGCTCGACGCTGCCGGTGGTGCGCAGGGTGGTGACGCCGTTGGCGAGATAAAGCCGGGGCGCCGAGAACGCCATTTCCGGCACGATCAACGGCTCATCGGTGTGCAGCTTCCCCTCCTGCACGTCGAGGTCGGGCCGAGCAATGTAGAACAGATGATCGTGCATGCCGATCAGGCCCGGAAACACGGTGTGTCCGGAAAGATCGATCCGTTTGGTGCCGTCGGGAATCGGCATGTCGGCGGCGCCCACGGCGGCGATCTTACCGTTCTCGATCAGGATGGTCCGGTTCGCGCGCGCGGGCGCGCCGGTGCCGTCGATCAAGCGTACGTGCATCAGTGCAACGACCGGCGCATTCACCTGCACGAATGGCTGCACCGTTTTTCCGGGGGCCGCTACCTGTGGCAATACGATGGGCGCGAGGTCCGTGGTCGAGGCGCAGGTTGCGCCCGCACAGATCGACAAGACTGCTGCAACCGCAATGGCAATCCCACGTCGCATGGCTATTCTCCCCAATCAGGCAATGTTGGCGTGAATGTATGGGTCCCACGATCGCCGTTTACTGTAGCACCGCAGTAAAAATCAAAAGGGGACGAGAGGGGAGTAAGCCTGGCCCCGTATCCGGGCCTTCCACGAAGGAGAGCGAGATGACCGAAACGCGCGGTTCGTGTTTTTGCGAAGCCGTGAAGTTCGTAGCGCACGCCGCACCCGATCGCGTGGGTCTGTGCCATTGCATGGATTGTCGTAGCCGGCATGGCGCACCGTTCAAGGCATTCGTCGTGTTCCGGGCTGGTGATATCGCGATTGACGGCAAGCTCGAGCCGATGCCTTCGCGTACAGGCCGTCGATACGCCTGTGCAAACTGCCACGTACAGATCTACTGGACCGACGAAGCCGGGCGAGAGATCGAGGTATCGCTGGGTAACTTCGATTCGCCGGGTCTGTTTACGCCCCAGTACGAAAGCTGGGTGGGTCGACGCGAGCCTTGGTTGAAGCCCCTGGACGTACCGCAGTATCCCGGCAACCGACCGGCGAGCTGAGATGTCGAGGCCGCCACACTGATTGAAACAAAACAGGATGAAGGCCGGTGTCGGGTGGAGCTGGACTCCATGGGTCACGTCACCTTTTCTTTTTTGCCACGCGCGGGACGCCAACACATGACTACGCCTTCAACGCCATCCGGAGCGATGCGGAACGACGGATCATCCATCCAGATCGGTGCTCTCGTTCCGCTGACCCGGCCTGGCTGGGTCGAGGCAGGCCAGCACCTGCTCGCCGGAATGGAGCTGGCCGTTCGCGAAATCAACGACGCTGGTGGAATCGTCGGAAGACCGCTCGAATTGGTGGTTCGAGACACCGCGGCCGATCCGCAGAGAGCCGTGGCGGCCGTGGATGAATTGGCTGGTCTGGGCGTGGTTGCCTTGGCGGGGGAATATCACAGCGTCGTCGCTCGCGCCGCCGCCACCAGGGCGGACGCCCTTGGCCTGCCGTTCCTCTGCTCGTCGGCGGTTATCGACGCGCTCACCGACAAGCCAACGCAGTGGGTCGCACGCCTCGCTCCGCCGCAGTCCCGCGGATGGCGGATCTACGCGGACTTCCTCCTCGGCGCGGGCCACCGTCGCATCGCCTTGGCCGCCGAACCGAGTGTCTACTGGGCGTCCGGCGCGCGCATCCTGCGGGACCACCTCGTTCCACGCGGCGGCACCGTGATCGACCTCGATGCGCGCGCTCTCGCTCCCACGGCCGTGTGCGACGCACTCGCCGACCATCGCGCGACGGTCCTCCTTCTGTTGGTCGGTTTTCCGGAGCCCGCAGTGTCGATCGTCAAGTGCGTCCGCCGCGACCCGCGTCTCGCCGAGCTCACGATGGGTGCCCCGGCCGGGCAACCGGAGTTTGCCGAATGGTCGAGGTTGCTGGGCGACGACGGTGCCGCGGTTTCGTTCTTGCGCTACCTGCCAGAGCGCCTTACGCCACTCGGTGCACGGGTCGAGACGGCCCTGCGCCACCAGCTTGGCGAAGCACCGTCCTTTGTCGCCTTTGAGGGTTATGACACGATCGCCGTACTCGCCGATGTGCTGCGTTCTCACGGCACGGAACGGGCGCACATGGCCGAATCCTGGGCGCGCGTTGCAGTCGAAGGCACGCGCGGGGAAATTCGGTTTTCCCACACGCCAGGCGTCGGCATCTGGCAATGGACTTCGACGCCCATCCAGGTCGTCGATCGCGATCCGGCGGAACCTGATCGCTTTCGGATTCTTCACGCCAGCGGTGGAAACCGGGACGCAGAGTAAAGAGAAGAAGGCGGGTTCACTCAATCCGGACATGGACTGACTTGAGTGCCTCCTGCGAAGCCTGACGCTGACTACCCGCCGGGTCGGGCTTCGATCTGCTGCTGTGAGCGCTTGGTCTCCCAAGCACGTGACTTCACTAGTAAGCTGACCGAAAGCCATTGGGGGAGCCAACCATGACGCGCATCTGCTTGCTCGCACTGCTGTTGTTCGCCGTTCCTCTCATGGTGCGCGAACCAGTAAAACTCCCGGCGGGCGCCGCCATCGACCACCATGTCGAAGCCCTCCTGCAGCACACGGGTGCCAAGGGCCTGGCCATCGCCGTCATCGACCGTGGCAAGGTGACCTACGTCAAGGCCTATGGCGACCGAAACGCCAAGGGCGACCCGTTGCGTACCGACACGATCATGTACGGCGCGTCGCTCACCAAGACGGTGTTTGCCTATACGGTGATGCGGCTGGTCGACCAACATCGCATGGACCTGGACACGCCGATCGCGGCGTACCTGGACAAGCCGCTCCCGGCATACGACACCGAGGCGATCTACAAAGGCAAGTACGGTCCGTACAAAGATCTTGCCGGCGACGAGCGCTGGAAGAAAATCACCCCGCGCATGGTGTTGACCCATTCGACCGGCTTCCTCAACTTCTATTGGCTCGAGCCCGACCAGAAACTGCGCATCCATTTCGAGCCGGGTTCGCGCTTCAGCTATTCGGGCGAGGGGATGATCCTGCTGCAGTTCGCGATCGAGAACGGTCGCAAGTCCAAAGGCCTCGGCGTTGACGTGGGTGATCTTGTGCGCACGAACGTGTTCGAACCGTTCGGCATGAAGCGCAGCTCGCTGATGTGGCGCGCCGACTTCGCCGGCAATCTCGCCGATGGCTGGAACGACAAGGGCGAGCCGAAGCCGCACGACGAGCGCTCGAAAGTGCGGGCCGCCGGCTCCATGGACACCACCATCGACGACCTTTCGAAGTTCGCCGCGGCCCTGGTGAGTGGCAAGGGCCTGTCACGCGCTGCGCGCTCGGAAATGATCAAGCCGCAACTGCACATCGGAACGCGTACGCAGTTCCCGCCGGTCCAACAGGATCTGCCCCCCAACCAGCAGCGCAAGGATCTGTATGCAGGTCTTGGCGTGGTCGTGTTCGACGGCCCGCAGGGACACGGCTTCTTCAAGGGCGGCCACGACGAGCAGACCGCCAACACGCTCATCTGCATCGAAACGCACGAGCGCTGTGTGCTGATTCTCGCCAACGACGTACGCGCCGAAGCCGGCTTCGCCGATCTAGTCCGCTTCATCCTCGGCGACACCGGCGTGCCTTACGAATGGGAATATGGCGACCAGGCGGGCAAGTCCTGATTACGGGAAGAGGGGGGACAGGTTGAGGCGGCCTGGTCTGCAACCGGTGTTGGGCAACGCCTCACCGTGCAGGTCAGGTAATGGCTCGTGAATTACTTCGGCGTGATCTCCATCGCGCGAGGGCAGGCAGTCGGCCATGCTTCGGTGGCACCGAAATGGGTGACGAAGAGTTCACCGCTGAGGCTGCCCTTGAGGTCGCGCGCGAACATCAGCGAACGCCCGCTGGGCGACCACAGCGCGCCGATTTCAGAACCTGTGACGTTGATGGCCTGATCGAGCTTCGTCCGCGGCGTCCATGCGTGATGGTGTAGCTGTGACATGTAGAGACCTCCGTCCGCCATCACGATCAGCGTGCGGCCATCCGGTGAGGGAAGCGGCTCGTATTCGTCGCCGGCGGTGTTCAGCGCCGGGCCCGCATTTTCGACATGCCAGACACCATGGCTGTCCGGCCGGGCACGCCAGATGTCGGTTTTCCCGAACCCGCCGGGACGGTCGGAGCCGAAGTACAGCCAGCCATCGCGCGCCAGTCGTGGAAACCATTCGTTGCCGGTGGAGCTGACTGGCGAAGGCAGGCGTTCGGGCTTCCCCCAATGGGTTGCATCGGTGCGCTCGACGCGCCAGATGTCCAGATCCTTGCGCTTGATGCCGTCGGTGGAGCGGGTGGAGATGAAGTACAGGCTGTGGCCATCCGGCGTGAACCACGGATCGGCTTCCACACCATCGCCGGCGAACGGCGCATCGTGCGGCGCGGTCCAGCCCGTAGGTCCGCAATGACTGGTCAGGATGCGCCAGCCGGAGAACGCCGGCGAGCTGCGTACAAAATAAAGATCGTCAATCAGCGGATCGAAGGCCGGGTGCGATTCGAACTGGTTCGACGAGATCGCACCCGGTGCCCAGCGTTGCGGCGGGGAGTGGGCGGAGAGCGCAGGTGACGAGGCAGCAGCTAGCGCCATCTGCAACAGGATGCCTGGCAACATGGATCACCCCTGTACCTTCGATCACGACGATGCGTGCCGGCAGGATAGGACAACCTGGCGGTGTGTTGCACCCTGCGATGAAAGCTCCCGAGATGGCACCTGGACGAGATCGGGTTCACTTGCTGGCGTTCGACTCGGCGCGAGGGGGCGATGAGCGACCTGGCGCCGCCTGTCGGCAGGCCCGGGGACCAGGTGAAGGCTCAGGCATTCGCCGCTCGCGTTTTGCTGGCGTGTGGGGAGCCCTCGCTTTCCGGCGGTCGGCGCGGTCGACGCCATGGCAGGAACATGGGCACGCTGCGTTGATAGTCGCGGTAGGTGTCGCCGAACTGGGCGACCAGATCGCGTTCCTCCAGAAACTTCACCGCGACCAGGATGTAGCCGGTCGTCATCAGCGCGAACAGCAAGTGGCCCAGGCTCATGCTTGGCGTGGACCAGAATGCGATAAGGAAGCCCAGCATGAGCGGGTGGCGCACGATGCGGTAGAACGCGCGGGTCACGAACGGCGTGTCGAGATACACATCCAGATGATGCACATGGCGCCACACCTGGCGCAGGCCGAACAGGTCGAAATGATTGATCAGGAACGTGCTGGCGAGGACCAGCAGCCAGCCCATGCCAGCAATGCCGTAAAGCAGCCAGCGCAGGGCCGGGCTGTCGACCTGCCAGATCGACAGCGGCAGCTCATGCCACTGCCAGAACAGCAGGGCGAGGAGGAGGCTGCTGATCAGTACATAGGTGCTGCGTTCAATGGCGCCGGGCACGAAGCGTTTCCACCAGCGTTTGAATGCGGGACGCGCCATGCCACTGTGTTGCACGGCAAACAGGCCCAGCAGCAACAGATCCACCAGCAGCGCGACCGCCATCGGCGCGGACCTCGCGTGATCGATGTGGCGTGGCACGCCGAGGCCGCTGACGAACGCGATGGCATAGAGGAAGGTCAGCAAAAATATCGTGTAGGACGCGGCACCGTAGAACAGGGCAAGCAGGCGTGACATGGCGTGAACCTCGGCGTGTAGCGTGAAGGTCGTCGCTCGCCGGCTTTCTGGCAGTGCTTCAAGCACAGCGTCCTTAATCAACAAGGCACAACCGGTGCGCGGATAACACGCATGCAGTGTGCGTACGACCGCGTGTGCAAGCCATGGGAACCTTGTCCCGGGCGATGCTGCGCGTCGGGCCCAGTCGGGACAAACGTCCCGCCATGACGTGATTCAGTGGATATCCGGCGGCGGGCGACGCGCCAGCACGATCGCCTCGGCACGGCTGCGTACGCCGATTTTCCGGTACAGGCTGGTGACGTGGTTGCGCACGGTCTTCTCGGAAATGCCGAGGTGCCAGGCAATCTGCGCGTTGCTGTGGCCTTCGCAAAGCAACCCCAGCGTGGTGCGCTCGCGTTCGGTCAGTGTCGCTGCGCCGGTGGTGGGGGCTCCTGCGCCGCGATGGCCACCGGTGAACTCCAGCACGGCATCCTGAAACTTTTGCCACGCCGGTTCGTGTTCCAGTAGCACGTGGTTGGGCGAATCCAGTTGCACGAAGGTAGCACCCAGAATCCGGCTGGCCAGCAGGCGACCCTGGGACACCGGTGCAATCTGGTCGTGGCTGGAGTGGAGGATGAGCGTGGGCACACGTACCTGTTCCAGCAAGTCGCGCACGTCCACATTGCCGCGTGCTTCGAGCAGTGCACGCGCATGGGTGGGCGAGGTGGTTTGTCGGCACAGTTCATTGAACCAGGCCACCTGTTCGTGGCTGCCTTGCGGCACGAAGCGCGAGGTGAACAACTGGCGGAACGACGGATTGCTGCTGCCCCAGCCCATGACCACCACCTCCATCACAGCGTGATAGAACTCGCGGCGTTGCGCGTCATCGCCAAGGTTGGCACCCACGGCGTAGCCGCCATACAGGATCAGATGGGAGACACGTTGCGGGTATCGCACTGCATAGCCGATCGCCGTGGCTGCTCCCTGGCTCATGCCGAGCAGGGCAAAGGGACGGTCGATGTCCGCGGCCGCCACCACGCTTTCCAGATCGCCGATCCAGCGCGCCAGGGACAAGTCGTCCGAACGCCAGTCGGACATGCCACAGCCGCGTTCGTCGTAGCGAACATAGCGGAAATTATCGCTGATGAAACGGGTCCAGTGCGACCAGATCGGGCTCTCGAGATCGTATTGCAGGTGGGTCAGCCAGGTCGCTGTTTTCACCAGGGTCGGGCCTTGCCCCATCTCGGCCCATGCCAGCTGGGTTTGGTCATCGGCGAGCACGTAGCGGATGCGCTGCTTCATGAGGCACTCCGTCGCGACGGTGGCGATGGCACAGCATAACGCTCCGTCGAGCCGACGGCGAAGCCGACTCATCGAGCGTGCCGAAGCCTCGGGCGCTGGGTACTTTCCGGTTTCATGCCGCCGTGGCGGCGATGGTCACAAGTGCTGAACGAAGCCGCGCGTCACCCGTCGGCACGCAGCGGGCCGCCATCTTCCGGCGAGGGACTGTGCTGGGGCTCGGGGGTGCGTGACATCGGCGTCTGGTCCGTCGTGCGGCCGCTCGGTTCAAGCTCACCGCGCCAGCGCGGCAAGGCGTCGGGATGGTTGGCCTGGACATAGGCGATGAGGCCCTCGCGCACGTGGCAGCGCAGGTCCCAACCGCGACCGGAGTCGGATGAACTGACCAAGGCGCGCAACTGCATGGTGTGTTCGTTGGCGTCGGTGACCTGTAGCACGCAGACGCGACGATCCCATTCCGGTGCGGCCTCGCACAGTCGATTCAACTCTTCGCGCAAGGGTGCCAGCGGCATGCGGTAATCCAGCATCAGGTAAACCGTGCCGATCAACTGCGAACTGCTGCGCGTCCAGTTCTGGAAGGGGTTCTCGATGAACCAGTTCAGCGGCACCACCAGCCGGCGTTCGTCCCAGATGCGCACGACGACGTAGCTGCCGGTGATCTCCTCGATGCGGCCCCATTCACCCTCGATGATCACCACGTCGTCCAGTCGGATCGGCTGGGTCAGGGCGATCTGCAGGCCGGCGATCAGGTTGCTCAATACCGGTTTGGCAGCCAGTCCGATCGCTAGCCCGGCCACGCCGGCGGAAGCAAGCAGGCTGGCGCCGAGCTGGCGCACACCGGGAATCGTCAACAGGATGATCGAAGCGCCGATAAAGACCACGATGACATCGGCAATGCGTCCGACCACGCGCACCTGGGTCACGACCCGGCGCGCCTGCAGGTTGTCCGCCACGTCCATGGGATAGCGTCGCAGTGTCGCGCCCTCGAACGCACCGATGCAGCGCACCACCAGCCACGTGCCGACTGCCAGCAAGGCGATCAGCAGAAGGTGCTGCAGCAGGGCGAACGTGGCTGAGTGGGTCGACGGCCAGGTGCGCAAGGCAATCGTGAGCGTCAGCAATGGCATCAGCCATTCCATCGGCGCGCTCGCGCGGCCCATGATGTCCGCTGCCACCGGATGCCCCTTCGCCAGGCGCCGCAGCAATGCATGAGCCGCGGTGCGAAGCATCAACGCCAGCAACAATCCGAGGATCACCGCCAAGCCAAGTCGCATCCAGGTGTCGTGCTGCAACAGCGTGGAAAACTCATCCATCATGCGATTCAGTCTGTCGCAGCCGATGTGGACAGCCCACGGTTCACATCAACGGAACATCCCAAGCAGCCATAGCACGAGGATGATAACGAGGATCAGGCCGATGCCGCCGGTTGGGCGGTAGCCCCATGATCGGCTGTAGCCCCATGTTGGCAGCGCACCGATCAGCAACAGCACCAGCACAATGACGATCAACAATGAGAGCGACATGTTCGTTTTCCTTTTGAAGGGATTCGGGGCCAGTCACGGATGACGGCCTACCCACGCCGTTGCACGCGACGGCTGTACCATCGCAGCCTGCCGGTGCACGGGCCGTCAATGCCTGAAAATCGCCACCCGAAACGGGAAAACGGGGGGAGGAGGAGCGCGCTTTCCCCGGCATTCTCGCCAGCGCCATGCCACCCGTTGCACCCCCGACGCTTGTTCTTGAACACTCGGCGCTCAGAAGGGGTGTTGCCGGTAAAATTGCGTGAGCTGCCGATATACCTCGGGCAAATGCTGGCGCAACGTGGCCGGTGCTTCGAAAAACTGCTCACTGGCAACCGCAAAGAACTCGGCCGGGCTTTCAAGCCCATACGGATCCATCGGCAAGTCGACGCCGTTGCGTTGCTCATCCTGAAGTCGATCCCAGGTGCTCGAGAAGACCTGCCACCACACGTGGCGATCCATCCGCCGGTGCAGTGGGGGGAAACCGTTGGCGTCGCCATTGAGCATGTCGAGTTTGTGGGCCATTTCGTGGATGACCACGTTGTGCCCGGGCTTCGTTCCGATAGCCAGCACATTCGCCCACGACAGGATCACCGGCCCACGTCCCCATGCCTCCCCGGCCAACACGGAGTTGTTCTGATGAACCACTCCCGCTGCGTCGATTTGTGTGCGGCGTGGAATGAATGCATCGGGGTACACGATGATGCTGTGCCAACCGTCGTACCAGTCGAGACCCAGTTTCAGGATGGGTATGCAGGCGTGGGCCGCGAGCAAAACGCGGTCGGCGTCATCGAGATGCAACCCCTTGACCGGCTCCAGCGACTTGCGGTCAAGGAACAACGTCGCCAGCACGCGCAACGTAGCCTGATCGGAAGCGCCCAGCCGACGCGCGGGGGCACAGCGCTGGAGCGCATCCCGCCAGAGCGGTTCGGCGATCGGGTGCCGGGCGACGATGCGCCTTATGCGCCAATTTCTGATGGTCTTGAACATGGCCACATGCAGGAGGAGGGAGGGCGCATCGGGACAGCGCCCTTGAGGCAGGCACTTTTTGGCAGGCCTGGATGGTGTCCGATATGGGGACGCCGGATGCCACGCCAACCCGGACCCGCTCTCGGCAGGCGCACATCAAAACGTGGGCAAACGCCGGACACCGGGTCTTTTCTTACCCGGTTCCATCACGGCAAGCTCAGCGCGGTAGCGCGGCCTGGCGTTCCTGCAGGAAGCGGCGGACGGCGGGGTCGCTGGCAAGGCCGATCGCCATGTCGAAGGCGTCGCGGGCCTCGGGATACGCATGGGTCCTGGCCAGTAACGCCGCACGTGCTGCCCAGTAGGGTTGATAGTCGACCAGCCGACCACCGACAGCGAGTGCCTCCACGATCTCGAGCGCGGCATGCGGGCCGTGCAGTTCGGCGATGGCCAGCGCGCGGTTGAGCGCGACCACCGGCGAGCCGGAGAGTGCGAGCAGCGCGTCGTAGATCTGCACTTCCGGCGTCCAGTCGGTACGCCCGCTGCAGCGGCGCTCGACATGCGCCGACTGCAGCGCGGCTTCAAGCTGGTGGCGGCCGATGCGGCCCAGCGTGCTCGCACGCAACAGCAATGCCTCGGCCTCGTTGATCATCACCGTGTCCCACAGCGCGACATCCTGCTCGGCCAGTGGCACGTAGTCGCCGTCTGCGTTGCGACGCGCGCGGCGTCTTGCTTCCGCGTGCTGCATGCAGGCCAGCAAGCCAAGCGCTTCCGGTTCCTGCGGCAGCATGCCGGCCACCAGGCCGGCGAGGAACAACGCTTCCGCGGTGAGATCGCGACGGACCATATCGGTGCCGCCGGGATCGCTCCAGCCTTCGGCGAAGGCGGCATAAATCGCATCCAGCACGCCGTCCAGCCGGCCGGCCAGTTCGTCGCGCGCGGGGATGGCAAACGGGATGCCGGCTTCGCGGATCTTCTGCTTCGCGCGCCCGAGGCGTTTGCCCATGGCATCCGGTGACGCGAGAAACGCGGAGGCGATGGTCTTCGCATCCAGGCCGAGCACCGCCTGCAACATCAAGGGTGCGCGGATGCCGGCATCGATGGCCGGATGCGCGCAGGCGAACAGCAACGCAAGGCGCTGATCAGGAATGGCCGCGTCATCCGTCACCGCCGACGTGGCTTCGTCGACCTCCGCCAGAATCTGCAACTGCACGGCGGCCGCTTCGCCACTGCGGCGGCGACGAATGCCATCGATTCCCTTGCGCCGGGCCACGGTCAACAACCACGCCTCCGGATTCGCCGGACAGCCGTTGCGCGGCCAGTCCGCCAGCGCGGCGGCAAAGGCTTCGGACAACGCGTCCTCGGCCGCCGCCATATCACGCATGGCGGCGGCCAGAAAAGCGACCAGCTTGCCGTAGCTGCGACGTGCGACGGCGTCGGCGGTACTGCGCGCCTGCGCCGCACTATCCAACTACATGCTCCAGACCGGCCGTACTTCGATCGTGCCATGGCTTGCGCCCGGGCAGCGCGCCGCCCAGGCCAGCGCCGCATCCAGGTCGGCCACGTCGATCAGGTAATAGCCGCCCAATTGCTCCTTGGAGTCCACATAGGGGCCATCCTGTACCTGCGACTTGCCGTCCGTGACATGTACGGTAGTCGCGACTGCAGTGTCTTGCAGGCGGTTCGAGCCGAGCAGCACACCGGCCGTCTGCAATGCCTGCGTATAGGCCCCATACGCCGCGACGGCCTGCTCCATCTCTGCCGGCGGCATCCGCGACCAGCCGCCCTCGTCCGCATACAGCATCAATAAATATTGCATCGGTGTTCTCCACAATGAGTGATCGGCGGGCAGTGTGCACCGCCATTCTCATGACGCGCGAGGTTCGGTGATTTGGACACCGCCCATCTTACCGATTGAACGAAAACCGGGGCGGAGGGCGTCGAATGCCTCCTGGCCTGGTTCCACCGCGTCCGGCACAGACGCAAGCTTGTGGGCAGCCCACGTCTTTTCGCCTCGGCCTGAAGTGTTGTCCCAAGGACGCGTTGCAGGTCCTCGAAAGCCGATGATGGAACCTGACCTGGGTGGCGCCTCTAAGATGCTTCGCTTCCATTCGGGCTCGACGAGAGCCGGTTTTCCTCGGGCAGCACATCGACATCCGGGCTGCTGTCGTCCGTCGCGCGGAGCCCGCCCATCCAGTGAATGGCGAAAGCGATCAGTCCGAGGACGACACCAAACGTGACGATGCCCGTCCAGCCGAAGCGGGTCATCAGCCAGCCGCTGACCGTCACGCCGAGCGCGCCGCCGAAGAAGGTGGCGGTCATGTAGAGGCTGTTGATGCGACCCTGAGCTTTCGGATCGACGGCGAAGGCACGCGTCTGGTTGGACACAAGACCCAACTGCACGCCGATGTCGAGCACGATGACGCCGATCACCAGGGCGGTGAGCGAAACCTCCGCGCCGATGAGGAGCATGTAGCCAAGCGTGACGATGCCGATACTCGTAGCAATGATATTGCGCGGCCCACGCCGGTCGCTCGCGCGCCCGCCAATGGAAGCAGCCAGCGCACCGGCCGCGCCGATGATGCCGAAGGCACCCGCCCATGCGCTGCCAAGGTGTCTAGGCCCGTTTGCCAGGAGCGCTGCCAGGTTGACCCAGAAGGCATTGAAACAGGCCCACAGCAGTGCCTGGACCATCATCGATTCGCGAAGCGGACGATGGTCCCGCGCGAGCGGCCACAGCGAAGCGAGCAAGCGTCCGTAGGACAGATTCGTGCTGGGCAAGCCTTGCGGGAGGAGCGAGGCGGCGGCGATCCAGACCGGGATCATGAATGCCGCTTCCACACCGTACACCGCGCGCCATCCGTAGGCCGCTCCAATCACACCGCTGATGGTGCGGCCAAGCAGGATGCCTATCATGATGCCGCTTGCGACCGTGCCGACCGAACGTCCACGTTCGGCCGGCGGCGACATGACGGCCGCGAAAGGTACGAGTTGCTGCGGCACGCAGCTGACGACGCCAAGACCGAAGGATGCCGCGATCAGCGGCCAGATGCCGGGCGCGAATGCCGCCGCCAATGCAAAGCCGAAGGCGAGCGCGATCTGGCCGAGCACGAGTTTGCGTCGATCGAAGCGGTCGCCCATTGGCAACAGAAAGGCCAGTCCGCTGGCAAAGCCGAGCAGCGCCGCGCTGGCGACGAGGTCGACTGCCGTCAGGTCGACCCGCAGGCTCGAGGCGATCAGCGGCAGAATCGGTTGGGTGCAATAGATATTGGTGATCACCGCGCCGGCGATGATCGCCATCATGATGATCTTGCCGCGGGACGCAACCGCAGGCACATGTGGGTTGATGGATACAACAGGCAGGCTGCTCATGTCGGCTGGACCACCTGCTTCGGAATCGAACGGGTCATGCGCGCCATGCGATTGGCCGCGTCGACGTACACCAGCTGTGGCTGATGCGCCATGCACTCGTCGCGCGGTATCACGGCGAAGGCGCCGATGATCAACACGTCTCCTGTCGATACGCGCCGCGCGGCGCTTCCGTTCACCGAGATGGTGCCCGAGCCTTCGTCGGCGCGAATGGCATACGTGACGAAGCGCTGCCCATTGGTGACGTTCCAGGCGTGGATCTGTTCATACGAACACATGCCTGCGGCGTCCAGAAGCTCGCCATCTATGGCAATGGAACCCTCATAGTTGAGCTCGGCGTGAGTCACGGTGGCGCGATGGATCTTGCACTTGAGCATGTTCAGTTGCATGGGTGTCTCGATGGCGTTGGGGAACCGGTCGACAGTCCGGGATTGTTGTAAATGACTTGCCCGCCTGCGTTAGGCGAAGGCCTCGGCGAGGAATCGCGCCAGCTGTTCCTGGTGTTGGGCGGGCAAGCCGACGGCGGGTGATGACGAGGAATCGCGGCCTGCATACCTTGGCGGTGCCGCCTCGCTACGTATCGCGAGTTGCGCCTCACGCACGAGAGGCTCGATATAGGTCCAGGCGCCCATGTTCCTCGGCTCTTCCTGGCACCAGATCAGCTCGGCGCCGGGGAATCGCGCCAACTCGCGAGTGAACTCATCCACCGGAAACGGATAGAGCTGCTCGATGCGAATCAGGTACACGTCGCGGCGTTCGAGTTTTTCCCGCTCGTCCAGCAAGTCGAAGTACACCTTGCCCGAGCAGGCGATGACACGCCGGATCTTCGCGTCGGGGAGAAGCTCCAGTGTCCTTCCCGCGACGTCGGCATCGTCCCGAAGCACGGGCTGGAACGATGTGCCTGTCGACAACTCGTCGAACGCGGATCTGCACCGACGATGCCGAAGCAGGCTCTTGGGCGTCATGAGGATCAGCGGCTTGCGAAAATCCCGCCGCACCTGGCGTCGTAGGATATGAAAGTAGTTCGCCGGCGTCGTGCAGTTGGCGACCTGCCAGTTGTTCTCCGCCGAACTCTGCAGGTAACGCTCGAGTCGTGCCGACGAATGCTCGGGGCCCTGTCCATCGAAACCATGGGGCAGAAGGCACACCAGCCCGGACATGCGCAGCCACTTGCGTTCGCCCGAAGAAAGAAACTGGTCGAAGACCACCTGCGCGCCATTGGCGAAATCGCCGAACTGCGCCTCCCACACCACCAGCGCGTGCGGCTCGGCCAGGGTGTAGCCGTACTCGAAGGCCACTACGGCTTCTTCGGAAAGCAGGCTGTTGAAGATGTCGAACGATGCGCCGTTGCCGGCGATCGAAGTGATCGGCAGGCATCGCTTGCCGGTCACCTGATCGTTCAGGACAGCGTGACGCTGCGAGAAGGTGCCTCGTTCGGTGTCCTGTCCCGTCATGCGAACTGACGTGCCTTCATTGACGAGAGTGCCGAGCGCCAGTGCTTCCGCGGTCGACCAGTCGATGCTGCTTCCGTCGGTGATCGTCTTGCCACGTGCATCGAGGAAACGTCGGACGGTGGGGTGCACGGTGAACCCGTCCGGGACGCGCGTCAGTGCCGCGCCCACCAAGCTCAATATCTCCGGCTCGACCGCGGTTTTGCCTTCTCCCGGCGCGCCGCGCGATGATCGCAGACCCTGCCAGCGTCCGCCCAGCCAGTCCGCCTTGTCCGGGCGAAAGTTCTGGCTCGCTTCGAACTCCGTATCGAGGTGGGCCTGCCATCTCGCCTTCATGCCGTCCAGCGCCTCAGCCGTCACGACGCCCTCGGCGCGAAGTCGATCCGCGTAGATCTCGAGCGTGGAGGCGTGCGAACGGATCGCCTTGTACATTAGCGGTTGCGTGAATGCCGGCTCGTCCCCTTCGTTGTGTCCGTAGAACCGGAAGCAGACCATGTCGATCACCACGGGTTTGCCGAAGGCCTGCCGGTACTCCAGCGCAAGCCGCGATACCGCGACCACCGCCTCCGGATCGTCACCGTTCACGTGAAAAATCGGCGCGTCGACCATCTTGGCCAGGTCGGATGGGTAGGGCGACGAGCGCGAATAACCAGGATCCGTCGTGAATCCGATCTGGTTGTTGACGATGAAGTGCACCGAGCCGCTGGTTCGATAACCTTCCAGCCCGGAGAACGCAAAGCACTCGGCCACCACGCCCTGGCCGGCGAAGGCGGCGTCGCCATGGATCAGCAAGGGAAGGATGCTCGACTGTTCCGCGTGGTCTGCCCGATGATCCTGCTTCGCACGTACCTTGCCGAGAACGACCGGATCCACGATTTCAAGATGCGACGGGTTGGCCAGGAGCGAAAGATGCACCTTCCGCCCATCGAACTCCCGATCCGCAGACGCACCGAGGTGATACTTCACATCGCCCGAGCCTTCCACGTCATCGGGCAGGAACGATCCCCCCTTGAACTCATGGAAGATCGCGCGGTGCGGCTTGCGGAGCACCTGGCTCAATACGTTGAGGCGGCCACGGTGGGCCATGCCGAGCACGACGTCGGTCACACCGTGGTGCGATGCCAGCTGGATGATCGCCTCCAGCGCGGGGATGGTGGCTTCGGCGCCGTCCAGGCCGAAGCGCGTGGTGCCGACAAATTTCTTGTCGAGGTAGCGCTCGTATCCCTTCACTTCGACAAGCTTTTCGAGGACGTCCATCCTCTCGTCATCGCTCAGCCGGCCGATCGGCGCATCGCCTTCGATCTTCTGCTGCAGCCACTGTCGTTGCTCGTGATCGGCGATGTGCATGTATTCATAGCCGATCGTTCCGCAATAGCGTTCGCGAAGCGCGGCCTGCAGCTTGCGAAGCGTCGTCTTCTCATGGCCCAGTACGCCATCGACGAACATCGTGCGATCCAGGTCCGCGTCGGAAAAGCCGTGCGCCCGATGGTCAAGCTCCACGGGCGGCGGCTCGCTTCGAAGGCCAAGAGGATCGAGCGACGCGTCGAAGTGACCTCGCATGCGAAATGCCTGGACCAGCGCCAGTGCGCCCACGGCATCCTTGATCGCCCTGATGCCCGTCTCGGCGGTGGATACCGTCGACTCTTGCGGAAAGGACGGTGGAGGGCGGGTCACGATGTCGCCAAGCGCTGCGCGCCACTGCTGGGGTAGCGAAGCCGGGTCCCGCTCGTATTTCTCGGCGAGAAACTCGATGTAAGGCGCGCTTCCGGTGTTGAGGAAGGATGTCTCCGCAAAGAAGTCGAGAAGGGAGTTTCGCGATAGGTCGTTCACGAGGCGAATCCTTACGAGAAGACTGCTGCAACGAGCGGCGGATCATTTCGCCGGGCCGTGTACCCATCCTTATGACTAGACAGGTCTGTCTACAAAGCTTGAGGTAGACAGGTCTGTATGTCAAGATCCAGAAAAAGGAGGCCGTCGCTCATGCCTGCAAATCCCGAAAACGCCGCTCCCGCCCGCCAGCGCATCCTGGATACGGCGGATCGTCTTTTCTACGGGGAAGGTCTCCGTGCTACCGGGATCGACCGGATCATTGCCGAGTCGGGAGTGGCGAAAATGACGTTCTATCGCCATTTTCCGGCCAAGCGGGACCTCATCGTGGCCTTCCTCGAGAGTCGGCGCAAAGAATGGATCGACTGGTTCCGCGCCGAGGTCGATGGTCGACTGAGGAAGCGGGGCGCGGGGCTGGAAGTCATTGCCGACGCGCTCGAGGCGTGGTTTGCATGGTCCGATTTCCGGGGCTGCACGTTCGTCAATTCGGTCGCCGAGGGAGCCCACGGCGAGGCGCCGATCGCCCGGGTCGTAGCCGACCACAGGACCGACCTGGCGGTCTACATCGAAGAGCTCGCGAATCGCCTGGAGCTGTCACGTCCACGACAGGTCGCCGAAGCGGTCATGGTCGTCATCGAAGGATCGGTGGTTCGCGCGCAGATGACGGGACGTCACGGCGATCCCTCCATCGGTCGCCTGCTTCTGCGCAGCGTTGCCCGTGAATTCTCTCGCACGACACAGAAGCGGTGATTCGCTTCAAAGACATACGGCACAAAGACATGGGCCTTTGTGAAACGCGAGGATGCCTCGATTCGATCGTGGCCGTGGTCCATCGTGATCGAGCCAGGAAGGCTGGCCGTGGGTTGTCGGGAGGGTACCGATGACCCCGATGCTTCCGGACATTCTCGCGACCGGCTTGTCTGCGGTATTCTGTGGCATCAATCCGGGCCAGCGTGCAGCGGGGGCAGGGCATCACTTCGACGGCCATGGCAATCGCTTCTGGCCGACCTTGCATCTGGCCGGATTCACTCCGATACAGCTTCAACCCTGCGATGACGCCAGGCTGCTCGAGTTCGGGTATGGCATGACCGCCGTGGTTCCACGTGCGTCGCGCTCCGCTGCCGATGTCCACGTTACCGAGTTACGCGCGGGACTGCGCGATCTCGAAGCGAAAATCCGCCGGTTGCGACCGCAAGCCATCGCCTTCCTGGGCAAGCCCGCATGGGCCGTTTATGTCGAAGGAGTCCCTTTTGCATGGGGGCGACAGACGCAATCGTTCGGCGGCAGCGAAGCGTGGGTGCTTCCCAATCCCAGCGGACGCAACCGGCATTTTTCCCTTGACGATCTCGTGGTTGCCTATCGCGAACTGCGACGGGCGCTCGACGTTCCGCGCGCCTTGTCTGCCTTGACCGCCTGAGCCGAAGCAAACTGCTGAGGCGACCCCATTGTTTTTCGCCATGCGATGGCCTGGCTTCAGGACATCGGCTCGACCCATGCAGCGCGCGAAGATCCCGGCTCGAACGGATCGCCGAAATACTGGGTCTCTCGTGCCACTTTCCCTTCGCGGAACTCCATGACGCTCACGGAGTAGGACGGTCGCTCATCGTAGGTCAAGACGAATTCCGTAACCCAGAGGTCGCCTGTGCCGACTATCCGCCGTACGGTGAAGCGTTTCCGGTTCGGCTGCGCGATGCGGGACGCCTGGATCTTCTGTCGCCCACGAATGCGCTCGCCCGACTGCGGATATTCGAGGACCGCGTCCTCGCGATAAATTCGGTGCTCTTCTTCGAAATCGTTCGCGTCGGAAGCCGCCCAGTGACGATCCAGAGCCGCCCGAATCTCTTGATCTTGCATGTCGGACCTCCATCGTCGATCCGCTGTTGCGCCACCGTACCATGGGTCCTTCCCGACGAGTGACGCGCGTTTTACGCGGCAACGCGCCTCCTGGTCGACGCCTCCGCCTCATGCAGAAAGGTCGTGAAGCCATCCTTTGCCGGTGAAAGGGAATTGAGCAGCATGACGGCGCTGACCTGTCCGCGATGGCCTGTGCCGTGGGTGATCACATGCATGAGCATCTCCTCGCGGGACATGCGCCCCGGGACACCGTCGGTGAACGTGAAGTCGATCCGGTCCGCCAATTGATCGCGATCGAGCGTCGACACGTAGTCGATATATTCCCGATCACTGTTCCTGATGTCCGCGGACAAGTGCTCCAGCGTCGGCATTTCGATTGAGTTGGCCGACGTGTACGCGTGGGCCTCCCGTCGCATGTGTGCCGCGAAGATGCGATCGACGATATAGCTATGGCTCAAGGCCTTGATGGCCAATCCGGTTATGGGGGAGTCGTCGCCAAGCCTGGCCAACGAGGTCAACAGTTCGTCGTTCGCCCAGGCTTTGTATCGGAACAAATGCTGCAATGTGTCGTGCATGTCGCTGTCTCCCGATGGATTTGCACATCTCGTGCGCTGCGGAGGTGTTGCCTTGTCATGTCCACGTTGGGCAGAATACGAGCGATCATTCGCGTTCGATACTCGCATCGGCGGCGTGGAAAAATGGCGCGCAAACCGCTTACAAAACCCAGGAAAGTCGCCTCTCAGGAGCGATCTCGCGCAACGGTCGACGTGCTCGTCGAGGCGACTGCTCGCATTCTGGTCAAGGAAGGCTTCGACAAGGCCAGCACCAATCGCATCGCGGAAGTGGCGGGAGTGAGCGTCGGTTCGCTCTACCAATATTTTCCCAGCAAGGAGGCGCTCGTTGCTGCCGTTATCGAACGCCACCAGCACGAGATCATGCAAGCGGTTCGGGGCGAGCTGGCGGATATCCTGTCTCAGCCGGTGGAGAAGGCGATGCGCAAGCTTGTCGCCGTCGCGGTCAAGGCGCACCGTGTCGATCCCAAGCTGCATTGCGCGCTCGCGGAGCAGATTCCACGCGTGGGCAAGCTCGAAAAGCTGGCAACCTTCAATCGTGAGAACTTCACCCTGTTCAGAACGTACCTCGAAAGCCACCGGGACGAACTGCGCGTGGATGATCTGGAGCTCGCCTCGTTTGTATGCGTGACCACGATCGAGGCGCTGACGCACAACGCGGTGCTGCACTATTCCAGGATACTTCCGGACGAAAAAATGGCGGCGCTCATCGACGAGGCCACGTGTCTCGTGACCGGATACCTGACGGGCTAGCTCAATAGCCCCGCGCAGTGAAAACAGGTCAAGTCGTACTTCTCAAAAAGTAAAATCCGAGCCCTGTTTTGTGCGTTTTTTGCGAAAGCCCGGGCCGAGCCTTTTCCCGTTCCTGGGCTTTCGCTTTTCGGCCCGGGGGCGGTCAGTTGCTGGCGGTCGAGTGCGCCACCACCGGCAACAGCACGGCGCTGCGTCCATCGGGGCCGTGTTCGATCGTCACTGTCGCCTTTTGGTAGTCCGACGGCTTGGCGAAAAGGATGTTGGGTACCCAGGTCTGCGGATTGCGGTCATAGAGCGGAAACAGGCTCGACTGGATCTGCACCATGATCCGGTGGCCGGGCTTGAACGCGTAGTTCACCGTGGGCAGGCGGAATTTGTATTCCTGTACCTGGTTCGCCGGGATCGGCGAGGGATCGGAGAAGCTTTTGCGATAGCGCCCGCGGAAGATGTCGAGCGACACCGGCAGCTCGTAGCCGCCCATCCCGGAGTCGGCCGGATAGCTGCCGGGGTAGACGTCGATCAGCTTCACCACGAAGTCACCATCGGTACCGCTGGTCCTGGCGAAAAGGTCGGCGATCGGTGCGCCCTGAACCGTTACGGCCTTGGTCAGCACCGGTGTGGTGTAGGTCAGCACATCGGGGCGGCTCTCGGCGAAACGCTGGTCCTGCACCAGCCAGGTACGCCAGCGATCGTTCTTCTGCGGAATCGGGCGCGGCAGATACGGCACCGGTTTGGACGGGTCGGAGACGTAGCTGTCATCGCCGTCGGCGGGCTGCTGGAAGCCCAGGCCCATGTCCGCCTGCAGGAAGAGCGGGGTGAGCTGCTGGTCGCTCGCCACCTTCCAGTCGGCGAAGCCGTCCCAGTGTTCTCCTACCGGGTTGTAAATCATCGCCTCGGGCAGCGGCTTGGGCAGCGGCGTGCCGCGCAGGTAGTGGTTGAACCAGGGGATCATTACGTTCTGGCGGAATTGCGCGGTGGTGTTGCCCGGCCACTTGAGCGGGCCCATGGTCCAGCCGTCGCGATTGATCTGGCTATGCCACCAGGGCCCCATCACGAGATGGTTGTTGGCGCCGTGCCCGGACTTCTTCAGCGCTTCCCAGGCGTGGACGGCACCGTAGATGTCCTCCTGATCCCACAGGCCCTGCAGCCACATCGTCGGCACGTTGGAGGGATGCGCGACGAGCAGCTTGTCGAGCGCCTGGAGTTGCCAGAAGGTGTCGTAGGCGGGGTGCGCGGAAAAGCGGTTCCACCAGGGAAGCTGTTTCAAGCCGTTGGCCTCGGCATAGGCGCCGGCCGAACCCGCGTCGAGGAAATTGGTGTAGTCGTCGTAGTCATCGCGCGACATGCTTTCTCCCTCGCCCTTCGCCGTCATCTGCCCGGTGAAGTAGTCGAGGTTCATCTGGCGCAGGGCGCCGTAGTGATACCAGTCGTCACCCATCCAGCCGTCGATCATCGGGCTCTCCGGCGCTGCGGCCTTCAGCGCGGGGTGCGGGTGGAGCAGGGCCATGGCGACCGTCCAGCCGTCATAGGACGAGCCGATCATGCCGACGTTGCCATTGGACTGCTTGATGTTTTTCACCAGCCAGTCGATGGTGTCCCAGGCATCGGTGGTGTCGTCGGTCTTGGTCGGGTTGAGCGGTCCCATCGGCGGCCGCGTCATGATGTACTTGCCTTCCGATCCGTATTTGCCGCGCACGTCCTGCCACACAAGGATGGTGCTGCCATCGGCCCAGTCCTTGTCGCCCGACCACACGGCGTCGGCCATGCGCGGGCTCTTGTCGGGCATGAAGCCGCTGGCCTTGTAAGGCGTGCGTTCGAGCAGCATCGGCAGATCGTGGGCGCCCTTCGGGATCACGATCACGGTGTGCAGCTTTACGCCGTCGCGCATCGGGATCATGACGTCGCGCTTGACGTAGTCGAAGTTGCCCTGCGGCTGCTTCCAGTCGGCCGGGATATCCGACGCGGTCTGGATCATGTCGGGCGTGATCTTCGCGGAATCCTGTCCCGCCGGGGACGCCGCGAATGCAGCGGCTGACAGGAGGAAGGCAAGCGAGACGAGTACCGGGCCTGGAGTGACAGTCTTCATGTGCAGCGGATCCTGATGATGATGGATGCGTCCGCAACCTATCACGGTTGCGCGGACTCGCGCATGGACGCAAACCCGGATCGGGCAGGATGTGCCTTTGCTCCGTGACTTCATTGCCCCGATGGGAGAAGCAGGCCAGCCGGTGACACCGCAATTGCGATCAAGCGTCTCGAAAGCGCTTGCGGTTACCCTGCACGGGTCTGTGGGTTCGTGGGGTGGTTGATGGTCGCTGCCGAGAAAGCGCTCTGGTTCATCGAAAGTCATTACGGCGAACCGTTGTCGCTCGCAGCCATTGCCGAATTGGCGGGGGTGTCGGCCTTCCATCTGGCGCGGCTGTTCCCTGCCATGACCGGCTATTCGGTGGTCCGCTATTTGCGTGCGCGCCGCTTGAGCGAGGCGGCGCGGCGACTGGCTGATGGCGCGCCGGACATCCTGGAGCTGGCGATGAGCTGCGGCTATGGCTCACACGAGGCGTTTACCCGGGCCTTCGGCGAGCAGTTCGGGATGAGCCCGTCACGTGTGCGCGAGCAGGGTTCACTCGCGGGCGTCGCCCTGATCGAACCTTGGCGAACTGCCGACGGCGCGGCCGTGGCGCTGGAGGAGCCGCGCCTGATGCGGGATGGCATGCGCCTTGTTGCCGGCGTGGGCTGTCGCTACGCATCGGACGAGACACAAGGCATCCCGGCGCAGTGGCAGCGATTGTCTTTGCAACATCCCGCGCTGCTGCGGCGAGAGCGCACGCCGTTCGGCGTGTTCTGCAACAGCGACGACGAAGGCCGTTTCGAATACATCGCCGGCGTCGATGTGCAGGATTTCGGAGGGCTCGATCCCGCGCTGGCCACCTTGCGCCTGCCTGCGCGCGAGTACGTGGTGGCCACGCATCATGGCCACATCTCCGCGATCCGCCGCACCTGGCAGGCCTTCGTCGGTGACTGGCTGCCGCGTTCGGGTTTGCAGGTGGCCGACGCGCCGGAGTTCGAGAAATACAGCCCAGGCTTCGACGATGCCACCGGGGTCGGCGACGTCGAGATATGGCTGCCTTTGCGCACCTTTTGATTTCCAACGAGAGAACCGTATGACGATTCGTTTCCATCCGCTGTTCCTGGTCGCCGCGCTGCTTTGCGCGGCCACGAGTGCCTGCGCCGCCACGGTCGGTGAGCTGCATCGAACGACCACCACGCCCACGGCGGCGATTCGCGACGCGAAGCACAGCGATGTGCTGCGCGTGACCGTCTGGTATCCCGCGATTGCCGGTGCGGTGGAGACGCCGCTGCTGGTCGGACCGCCGGCGCAACCGCTGTTCAATGCCGGCCGCGCGGCAGCCGATGCGCGGTTCGCCCCGGGACGTCATCCGGTGATCCTGCTATCGCACGGCTTCGGTGGCAGCGCACGGATCATGGCCTGGTTCGGCACGGCGCTGGCGCGTGCCGGCAACGTGGTGATCGCGGTGGATCATCCTGGCAACAACGGCCGTGATCCGATGACGATGGCCGGCGGCCTGCTGGTCTGGGAGCGTGCGGTGGACCTGAAGGCGGCACTCGATGCCGCACGACACGACCCGCAGATCGCCTCCCACCTGGATCCGCAGCGACTGGGCGTGGCGGGCTTTTCGCTGGGCGGCTTCACGGCGCTGCTGACTGCCGGTGGCAGGGCCGACATCGATCGATACCTGAAGTTCTGTCGCGAAAACCCGCACGATCCGACCTGCATGGCGCAGGCGGAGGCGCCGGACCAGACCATGGAAGCGCGCATTGCCGCCTTGAAGCAACCCGTGTTCGCTGCGCAGGCCAAGCTGGCCGGCGATGACTATTCGATACCCGGAATCAAAGCGGTGTTCCTGATGGCGCCGGGTGCGATCGAGGCGATCACCCCGGCCAGCTTGCGCGTACTGAAAACGCCGACCAGCATCCTGCTTGGCGATGCCGATCCAGTGGCCCCGCCGCGCAGCAACGGCGACCTTGCGGCGCAACGGCTACCCCATGCCACGCTGAAGGCTCTGCACGATGTCGGTCACTACGATTTTCTCGCCGACTGCACCGCCGCAGGTCGACAGCAGGTGCCGCTGTGCCAGCATCTGAAAGTTCCGCAGCAGCGCACCCACGCGACCGCAATCGCCGCCGCCGAAGCGTTCTTTTCCGCGAGTTGGCCATCTGGAAAAAATGCCGGGGACAACTTCTGACACCGCGTTCCGGACGTGGCCGATCCCGACATGCATGGCCTAGGCAGCCGAAGCACGCGGAACTGCGGACAGCATCGTGGTGTTCGATGGCGTAGGTCAGCGCAGGTCGGGCATCACTTCACTTCATCCGCTCCATTCTCTGCATGTTTCGGCGAAAGGATATGGCCCAGGTAATCGGTTCCGCCGGGCATGCGGACCAGATGGGGATATTTCAGTCCGCCGTCATAGCGCACCGTATACAGCTGGGTGACGCCATCACCTTGCGCGCGTATCTGCAGCGGCTTGTTGTCCTGATGCGCCTGCCTGATTTCCTGACGCAACAGGCGCGTGCTGTATTTTTGTCCGTTGATCGCCACGAGCTTCATGCCCGGCGCGAGCCCGGCTTTGAAGGCGGGGCCTTGCCACAGCACGTCGACGATGCGGCCGTCGGGCGTGAGGAACAGGCCCACCGAAAACATCTCGTCGACGCCCGACGCGCTCAATTCGCCTTCACCGACGTTCTCCAGGGCATTCTGGTATGACGAGGGCTGGTCGGTATAGACCAGTTGCCAGCCGCTGCGGTCGATGCCGGACAACAGCGGCACCTCATCGCCCACGCCGTCCAGCCAGCCGTGCAGGAACTTGCCCCAGTCGTACGGTTGTACCGCGTCGAGTGCGGTGACGACGTCGTCGAACGTATAGGTGTGGGTTGTGTAGCTGCCGTCGTCCACGCTGAAAAAACGTTGTGCGAAATCGTCCAGCGTGCGCTGATCGTGACTCAACGTCCGGATTTGCGTGTCCACGGCCAGCCACAGCAGTTGGCCTTCGCGGTAGAAGTCGGTGGTTCGGCGCCAGTTTGCCCAGGCACCTGGTGCGCCGTAGACCAACTGCGCAGCGGTGCCGGTGTCTATCATCGGTCGCCATTCGCGGCCGGGACGATGCGCGAGCGTTGCCGCGCGGTAAGCCACCGCATCGCGCCAGGTCTGCGGCGACCACAATCCGCTGCGGACCGTGAGCATGTCGCCCAGGTAGACCGTGAGGCCCTCGTACGACCACAGCATCGAGCTGTGCTCGGGCTGCTCGAAATCGGGCTGCCACAACTGCGCCGGACGCATGAATTTACCATTCCACGAATGGGTGTATTCATGCGGCAGCAGCGAGCCATCGAGCATGAAATGATCCGGGTCGGCAAACATGTGCGTGCCGCCACGCGCGCGGTCGTCACTCGACTGGTGATGCTCCAGGCCGCCGGTCGACGTGTAGTCGCTCAGCGTCAGCAGCAGGTGATAGTCGGTGTAGTGGTGCGAGTGGAACAGCGCCTGTGCCTGCATGATCAGGCGGCGATAGTCGGCAATCTGCATCGGCGAAATCTGGATCGCGGCCGCATTGTCTCCGACCAGATCGAGGTAGCGATGCACCGACGAATTCGCCGGGGTGAGATCGATCTGCCGGAAATACTTGCCGGCGATGACCGGCGAGTCGACCAGCGTATTGAACGGCACCGTCTTGAACCTGATGCGTCCGCCCTCGTGCGTGGCTGTATCGAGCGCAGACGCATAGCCCCAATCCGCAGGGATGACCAGCGTGGGCTGAAACATCTGAACCTTGGACGGGTAGCCGGCCCGGTACAGAGCGACGTGATTCCAGTTGATACCCATGAGGTTCGGGGTGATCCGGCGCGATTCCGGAAACTGGAAACGGATGTCGATCCGGTCCGTGCCGGAAGGCACCACCAGGTGAAACGTGAACATGTCGATGGCATCGCGTTGCCACGCAATCCTTTTGCCGCCAGCCGATATCTGCAGGCCCATCATCGTGTCGATGGGACCGTCCGGCGAGTGGTCACCCGGGATGTACTTCGGGTAATAGAGCGTCAGCTCGCCGGGTTCGACAGGCATGACCTCGTGCACGTAGAAGACTTTCTGCGCCGGATGAGGCAGCTCCACCGTCAACTCGACGGGATGGGCGGAAACGTCTACATCCGCCAGCGCCATGCACGGCACAGACGCGATGAAGGCAGCAGCGCCCAGAAGCCATGGCAATCGTTTCATGTGTCACCCCGGAATACGCGACTGGATTGAGTACTCCGAATGGAACCCGTGGCGGGTAAATTTTCAACCGCCAAAAGACACGCATAGTCCATGGTTATGGTGGGCACACGTTTTTCATTGGCGGCTTTCGCTTGCCGAGGACTACGCTGCGATCCCGCAGTGGGCTGTGTTGGGGGGCGGGTGCTCGTTCGCAGGCGCCGCCGGCACACCCGCGGAATCCCGGATCGGAGCACATCTTCCCGACGGCGTCCGCCGGATCGGACGGCCGCAAAATCTTGCGCGATGCCGCGCCTGGCGTTGGGAGCAAATACGAAGGCAGCCGTGGCCGCCTTCGTGTGGAACGGACGGCGCAGATCAGGCGGCGAGCAGCGGAGGGATGTTGGTCGCGATGTCGTCGCCGCAAACATCACGCCACAGGTAATACATCACGCCGAACATCATCGCGAATAGCGCCAGGAGCAGGGCGATATAAAGCGGGATAACCAGTGCGAGCGCCAGCCATGGGCTGATGAAATTGGCAAGCAGGACGATCAGGCCGGCTGCGATCACAAACACGATCATCAGGGCAATCCAGGCAAGGGTGGCGCTCGCTACATAGACGAGCAGTGGCAGCACGTTCTTCAGTGCGCCGATCAGGCCGTCCCCGATGGCGCCGAAGACGCTGCGGCGGCTCAGCGCGACCTGGCCAAGGCTGATCGCATAGAGACCCATGATGAAAACGGCCATCAGCAAAAGGAGCGTGATGATGATCCCGAAGCCGTGGGGCAATGCCGGCGGCGGCAGGTGGCTGGTCTGTGCAGCCAGCGCTTGCATGTACCACGTGACGATACCGCTGCCCGTTGCCACGACAACGAGTCCCATCGCCACTGCATAGACCACAAACATCGCCAGTCCGTAGCCGATCAAGCGCCATGCTTCGCCTCGTCGATAGGGATTGAAGACATCGCGTGCACGAACCGGCAGTCCGCGTTCGGCGGCGTCCATCATCTGCAGATAGCCTGCATAGAGCGGCAGAATCAAAAGACCAAACACAAAGGAAATCGCCATGATCCAGACCATGGTGGTCGGGTTGGGCTGCGTGCCTGCCAGCATCGTGTGGAACTGCATCGGTAGCGTGATCAGCGACGGCAACAGGCATGCCAGCACCAGAATTCCTGCGCCTCCGAGCAGCGGTTTTGGATGGCGGAAACCCACGCTGAAGCCGCGTGTCAACCAGCCAAAGCCGGCCAACGGTCCTTTGGATCGTATCGTCATGGTGTCGCTTCCCCAGATGGTAGGCGCCCCCGCGCCCTGCAGGCCAAGCATAGCGGGCGGCGGGAACCCGCAGAACCAGTGCTGGAAAAAAAGCGTACGACAGGCTCGATGAAGGTCAGAGTGAGCTCCCCGGGTTTGACGAAAAACTGGCGCAAGAACTGACCTCGCTTTGTGATGCCCGCGAAAGTGGAGTTGGCCCATACTGATGCGACTTTTCCGGGAGCGAATCGTGCAAGCTTTCGATGGTCCATTCGATCTGGTGTTGTCCTATCCGCAGTGGCAAGGCTCGGGACGGCCGGAACATCTGCGCCACGGCGCGAAGGCCGCGGCCGAGGTTTGCCGTAATTACGGGCCGCTCGTGCGTGTCCCGGACGCCGGCGATGGCGAAGCCAGCGGCGGCATCCAGCGCTGGATGGCGATCGTCGAACAATTCCGTTCGGCCCAGGCGATCCTCGATGCGAGGCAGCCCAGGCGCATCCTGACTGCTGGCGGGGACTGTGCCTGCGATATCGCCGTCATCGATTACCTGCATCGACGATATCCGGACCTCACCGTGATCTGGGTGGATGCGCATCTCGATGCGAACACGGTGGCGACGACGCCCAGTGGCCATTTCCACGGCATGCCGGTCGCCGCGATCCTGGGTGACGCGCCGGCCGATCTGCAGTCGTTGCTTTCGACACCGCTGCCGCCGGCGCAATTTCGTTATGTCTCGGCGCATGTTGGCGATGAGGGCGATTGGGCGTTTCAGCGGGCCCGTGACCTGACATGGCTGGAAACCGGGCAATTTATTGATGCGGTTTCCGGGCCCATCCACATTCATTTCGACCTGGACGCGCTCGATCCCGCCGAATTTCCACACGTCGCCTATCCCGATGGCCGACTGTCCTTCGATGCCGGACTTGCCCTGGTGCGTAACGCTGCCGCCGCTGGCCTGGTCGGCCTGACGATCACCGAATTCGCACCTGCCGACGAGCGCGCTGCGCAGGAGGGTAGCCGCTTCCTCGAATTGCTATGCGAGGCTGCCGCAACCAGGCGCGATCAGGTTCAATCGCGTCCCTTCGAATGAAACCACGACAGGCCTTTTTGCTGCGCGTGTTGCGCGGAAGTGAGCCTTCGATCACGGTATCGGAAGCGACTGGCCGTGAACGGGGTACTGTTTTTTTTCGTAGAATCCCGCCGATATGAGCGATTCACCCTCATCGTTGCGACCGCGCAAAAAACCGATGCAGTCACGTGCGCTCGAGACATACGCCTGCATTCTGGAGGCGGCGGCGCAGATCATCGAGCGGCATGGAGTCGGCGCGTTCAACACCAACCTTGTGGCTGAGCGGGCGGGCGTGAGCATCGGTTCGCTGTACCAGTATTTTCCGGGCAAGGACGCGCTGGTGATCGCGCTGATGCGCCGCGAGAAGGAGCGTTTCGGTGAGGACGCTGCGGCCGCGCTGGCTGCGCCCGACGGGCGCGCGGCGTTGGCCCATCTGGTCGGTGCCGCCGTCCGTCACCAGTTCGATCGCCCTGAACTGGCGCGGCTGCTGGACGTGGAGGAAACGCGCCCGGAAGCGGAGCGCGAAGTGAAAAGCGCCAGCAACTATCGCGAGTTGCTGCGTGCCACGCTCGATCGGCCGGATTTGCCGCCGCAGCCGGATCCGGAGCTTGCCGTCGATGATCTCGCCACCCTGGTGCAGTTGTGGGTGGACGCCGCCGGTGTACGCGGCGAGTCGGATATACAAAGTCTTGAACGGCGTTTATTGGGGGCGATTCTGGGTTACCTCGACGTGCCGCCCCAGGTTTCGCACGCTGGAATGTGAGCAACGCGGTCGTCTGCCGAAAGGCGCTGGAGTCGCCGCGCCTGCATCGGCGCGGGCAGCGCGCGATATCGCGCATGCGAGTTGGCGGGCGCTGGGGCGTTCGACATCATGAAGCCTCCCGGATCAGCCGATTCGTCACTTCCCGAAGCCTCATGTCTCATACGCTTTTCCCCATGAAACTCAATCATCTCAGCTTTCCTTCCAGCGACCCGGCAAGTACGGCGACGTTCTTCGAAACCTATCTCGGATTCACGACATCGCCGGTGTCAGGGCACTGGATACTGAAGCGTCCCGGCTTCGACGTGGTCATCGAGGATGTCGACGCGGATACCCCGCACTGGCCGAGCAGCTTCCACGTCGGCTTCGAACTGCCGTCGCGCGCGGATGTCGAGTCACTGCACGCAAGAATGCTGGCGGATGGCGTGACGATGGAAACGGACGTCATCGACCACGCACGCGGCTCGCGTTTTTTCTGTCGTGCGCCAGGCGGCGTGATGTTCGAGTTGAACACCCGTGCCGATGCGGCGCCGGAATATCTCAGTACTTTTGACTGACACCACCCACCTCGTTCACCACGCCACGCGTTCGTCGCTGCCGCCGAACTCCGGCGGCAGTCCCGCGTAATGCGGCAGCGTGTCCTTCACCGGCAACCGTGCATGGCGGCAGTGAATGTGAAACTGAGGCTTGAACGCATCGACCGGCAGCCGCTCGCCGCGGACGCCGATGATCTCGCCGCCGGGAACCTCGCCCAGCAATTGCGTCCCGCAAGCGCGACAGCGGCGGCGCGGCATTGCGCGCAGTGTCCACGCATCGGTATCCCCATGCACTTGTACCGCCCCTGCGGGGAACAGCGCGACGCCGATGTAGGGACTGCCCGCTGCACGCTGGCAGTCGTCGCAGTGGCAATAGAACTGCTGCACGGGCAGTGCGGTCAACCGCACGATGACAGCGCCGCAGTTGCAGGCGACCTCGATCGGATCCATGGACAACCTCCATCGTTCTCGTTGGTATACACGCGGGACTTGCACATTAAACGGAAAACCCGGATCGGGTTGGACTTTTTCGGGTTGGACTTTCGCGAGCATCGATCGCGATGAGTCGAGCATGAGGTTTCCGTGCAAATGACATGGCGACACTGTTTCACGACAGTTCTTCCGCGCTAGTCTCGGGTTTTCCATGTCACGTCGTGCCCGGAGGCATGTGATGAACCTGCGCCACTGGTTTTCGGTGATTCTCTGCGTGTTGATACTTGGCATCGCCGATCCGAGCCTGGCGGCTGGGGCACCGCTTCGGGTCATGACGTTCAACGTGCGCGTGCCGGTGGATACCGGCATGAATGCGTGGGCGAATCGGCGCGAGCTGATGGTGAAGGTGATCAAGGCGGAGCATCCGGACTTGCTCGGTACCCAGGAGCTGACCCAGGAACAGGGCGAGTATCTTGCCGCGCACCTGCCGGGCTATGCCTGGTTCGGACAGGGCCGCGACGGCGGCACGAAGGGTGAGCACATGGGAGTGTTCTATCGCACGGACCGCCTGAAGGTGGTGCGTTCCGGCGATTTCTGGCTTTCCGACACGCCGGACGTACCCGGCAGCAAAACCTGGGGCCAACCCTATCCGCGCATGGTTACCTGGGCCCGATTCCACCTGCGCGATGGTGGCGGCAACTTCGATTACTTCAATACGCATTTCCCGTATCGGCCTGAGGACGTGCACGCGCGCATGCTCAGCGCGAACGAGATCCTGCAGCGGATTGGCAAGCTCCCGTCCGCGACGCGGGTGATCCTGGCCGGGGATTTCAATTGCGCGCCCGATACGCCGGCGCATGCCGAGTTGACCCATACGCTGCAAGATGCCTGGATGTTGGCGGCTCGGCGATCCGGGCCTGCCAAGACGTTCCATGACTTCACCGGGATACCGGACCAGCGCATCGACTGGATCCTGAGCCGTGGCTTCAAGGCCATCGCCGTCCGCACGATCACCACGCACGAGGGTGCGCGCTATCCCTCCGACCACTTCCCGGTCGTGGCCGAGCTCGTTCGATAGAGCTGCCTGCAACGGCTTTTCATGATCTCTACACAGCGCGTGATGTCTTGTCGCGGTTGTTCGCTGGTCGTGCGTGGGCGGAACACATGAAAATCATGAACGCTTTCTGACCCCCGGAGCCAAATGGGGTCAGGCCCATCCGCTGGCGGGTTGGAAGGTGAACTCGCGCCCATTCCGCCATGAGAGTCTGGGCGCAAGATCAGCCACGTAGCAGGGGACATTTTTCATCAGGGGCAAAAGGGAGGCCTTCATGAAGCATCGTTGTGCGTTGCGTGGCGCTGTCGCGTCAATCCATTTTCATCGTCCCCACCCGTTGGCTGCCGCATGCGCGGTGGCCTTGTTCGCCATCGCGAGCGCCGGACCTGCCGCTGCGCAGGAATCCGCAAGCCAGCAGCGAACGACGCCCGCCGCCACGTCGGTGACGCCCGCGCCACCAGATGCGGGCAACACGAAGGCGGACGACAAGACCCACCGCAACAAGAAGAAATCCGGGGAGGCGGTGACGGATTTGAGCGGCGTTGTCGTGACCGGGATCAGCGGCAGCATCGCCAGTTCGATGAAGACCAAGGAGGACGCCAACAACATCGTCGAGGCGATCTCCGCCGAGGATATCGGCAAACTACCGGACGTCAGCATCGCCGACAGCCTGTCGCGCGTGCCAGGCCTGGCGACGCAGCGCGCGGATGGCCATGCCAATGCCATCGCCATCCGCGGTTTGTCGCCGGATTTTGCCGGCACCACGCTCGATGGGCGCGAGCAGGCGACGGTGGGCGAGAACCGCGGCGTGGAGTACGACCAATATCCGGCCGAACTGGTCAATGGCGTGACCATCTACAAGACCCCGGATGCCGGCCTGGTCGGGCAGGGTCTGTCCGGCACGGTGGATCTGCACACGATCAATCCGCTGGATCTGTCCAAGCGGACCTTCGTGTTCAACCTGCGCGGCGAGCACAACAGCAACGGTTCTCTGAACCCGGGAACGGGTACGGGAGCCGGTGGCCATCGCGCCAGTTTTTCGTATGTCGACCAGTTCCTCGATCACACACTGGGCGTTGCGGTGGGTTTGGCCATGGCCGACGAGCCCATCCAGGAAAAGCAGTACCAGGCATGGTGGTGGGGCGCGGATAACGGCAGCGCCGGCATCGACCAGAACTGGGGTGGGCCGCACACGCCGGGCATGCCGGACAATGTGATCTCGCAGGAAGGCATGCAGTTGCGCGCGCAGTCGCAGAACCAGAAGCGCAATGGACTGATGGCCGTGTTCGAGTGGGCGCCGAACGACGTCTACTACTCGAAGCTGGACATGTACTACTCCACGTTCAACAAGCGCAAGTTCACCAACGGCGCGCAGTGGTCGAGCAGCCCGTACGACCATGTCGGCTACGACAATGTGCAGACCTCGCCCGGCCAGCCGCTGCCGATCGTCACCTCCGGCACGATCCTCGGCGTCTCACCGATCCTGCAGAACGAATACACCAGCGAGCACGACAAGCTCTATTCCATCGGCTGGAACAACAAGTTGTACCTGGGTGACTGGACGCTGATGGCGGACCTGTCCTCATCCAGTGCACGAGTGAAGCTGCACGACGCCTACCTGTTCAGCGGGCTGGCGAACGGTGCCTTTACCAACATCGACTTCAACACGCCGAGCGGCTTTGGCTATCCGAATTTCAGGCCGGGGGTCGATCTGAGCGATCCCGGCACGATGGTGTTTACCGATCCGGGAAGTCCCTGGAGCGATCCTCCCGGCTACGGCTACGACGGGCGCGAGGAGTTTGATCGTCAGGACGACACCATCCATGCGCTGCGCCTGCAGGCCAGCCATCCGGTCGGCTGGATCTTCAGCGATGTGGATTTCGGAGTGGCCTATTCGGATCGTACCAAGACCAAGCATGCCGATGTCTTCTTCGCCTATCTGAACGGCAACGGCTCCACGGCGAATACTTACCAGAGCAGCTTCAGCGCACCGGTCAACCCCGCGCTGCTCTACAACCCGACGTCGCTCGGCTATGGCGGCATTCCCGGCATCCTCAACTACAACGTGCTGAACGCGCTTTACAGCAATCAGTTCTACCTGGTCCAGAAAAACCGGCAGGGCGACTGGAGTCGCAATTACACGGTCGAGGAGAAGGTGCCGCTGGCATACGTCAAGTTCAACATCGACACGCACCTGGGAGACGTTCCGCTGCGTGGCAACGTGGGTGTGCAGTTCGTGCATACCGATCAGTCGTCGCAGGCATTGCAGACCAACGGCGATGCGCTGGTTGGAAAGATCACCGATGGCGCGTCGTACAACAACGTGTTGCCCAGCCTGAACCTGGTGGCCGAGATCGGACAGCGGCAGTACCTGCGCTTCGGGCTGGCCAAGACCATGGCGCGTGGCCGCATCGATGACGAGAAAGTGGCCACCTCCGCCGACGTTTCGCAGATCACCACGGGCCCCGGCGCGGGCCAGGTGCTGTGGTCGGGCAGCGGCGGCAACCCGCAACTGCGCCCGTATGTGGCGGTCGGCACCGACCTGTCCTGGGAGAAGTATTTCGGCAAGGCCAGCTATGTGGCGGCGGCGGTGTTCCACAAGAACCTGCTCAACTACATCTACAACCAGACCGTGCTCGATTACGACTTCTCCAATTACACTAACGACACACCCACGCTCGTGCCGACCAGCAACAGAGGCTCGTTCACCACGCCCGAGAACGGCACCGGCGGAAAGATGGATGGCCTGGAATTGTCCGGTGCACTGGAGGGCGGCCTGCTCACGCCTGCACTGGAAGGGTTTGGCGCGCAGGCCAACTTTTCGCTGACCAACAGCTCGATCCCGCTCAGCTCCATCTCGTCCGTTCCCGGCGGTCCGAAGACCCTGCCGGGCTTGTCCCGCAAGGTGGCGAACCTGGCGCTCTTCTACGAACGCTACGGCTTCTCGATACGCGTGGCCGAACGTTATCGTTCGTCGTTTACCGGGGAAGCGGTGGCCCTGTTCGATCAGCTCGGCTACACCCAGATCCAGGCCAACCGGCAAACCGACCTGCAGCTCGGCTACGCGTTTACCGATGGTCGCTGGGACGGGTTGTCGCTGCTGCTGCAGGTCAACAACCTCACCAATTCCTCGGATTCGACGGTGCAGGTATCCACGTTGGCCAACAACGTGCCGCTTACGCGACCGCTGGAATACGACACCTGGGGGCGCACCATCCTGTTCGGCATCAACTACAAGTTGTAGGCTTGCCCGGATGTGCCGCGCACGGCGTTCGCGTCGTGCGCGCGAGTTTGAAGGCTTGAGTGAGAGTTTCCGATGATCGGTAGCAGGTGTGTGCGTCTGGCTTGCGCCAGCACGTTGATGTTGGCGGCAGCCAGTGGGATGGCGGCGGAGGTGGCTCCGGCGGCGGCTCCCGCTATCGTGACGGAGCAGGCGCTCGCGCCAACCCATTACACCGACTGGCCACGGATCGGATCCCGCGCAGCGCTGGATCCGCATCTGGATGCCCATGCGCATGACATCGTCGCGCGCATGACCCTGGCGCAAAAAATCGGCCAGATGACGCAGGCGGAGATCAAGTCGATCACGCCCGACCAGGTCCGGCAGTTCCATATCGGTTCGGTGCTCAACGGTGGCGGCTCGTGGCCACATGGCAACAAGCACGCCAGCGTGGCGGACTGGCTTGCTTTGGCGGACAGCTATTACGACGCCTCGATGGCCGTCGATTCGCCGGTGAAGGTGCCGATCATCTGGGGCACGGATGCGGTGCACGGCGACAGCAACGTGTTCGGCGCCACGCTGTTTCCGCACAACATCGGCCTGGGCGCGGCACATGACCCGGCACTGATCCGGCAGATCGGCACGGCCACCGCGCGCGCCATGCGCGCCACCGGTGTCGACTGGGCCTTCGCGCCCACGTTGGCGGTGACGCAGAACGTGCGCTGGGGGCGCACTTACGAAAGCTTCTCCGACTACGGCCCACTGGTGGGCGCTTATGCGCGCGCCTATGTCACCGGGCTGCAGGGCGATTTCGGCGACGCGAACGTGATGGCTACCGCCAAGCACTTCATCGGTGACGGCGCGACCGCCAACGGCATCGACCAGGGCGTCGCGAAAGTGAGCCGGCTGGACATGATCAACGTGCACGGCGCGGGCTATTTCGGCGCGCTGGACGCGGGCGTGCTCAGCGTGATGGCGTCCTATAACAGCTGGGACGACGTGGCCGACGGGATCGATTACGGCAAGATGAGCGGTGCACGCGCGCTGCTCACCGGCGCGCTGAAGGACAAGATGGGTTTCGCCGGTTTCGTCGTGTCCGACTGGAACGCGATCGGCCAATTGCCCGGATGCAGCAACGCCAGTTGCCCGCAGGCCATCAATGCGGGCATCGACATGGTGATGGTGCCCGACGACTGGCGCGCGTTCATCGCCAACACCATGCGCCAGGTGCAGGACGGCGAAATTCCCATGGCGCGAATCGACGATGCCGTGAGTCGGATCGTGCGCGCGAAGCTGCTGATGGGCGCGTTTGACAAGCGCCCGTCGCAGCACGCCGGGGCGGGCGATGCGAGTGTGCTGCAGGACCGTGCGCTGGCGCGTCGCGCGGTGCGCGAATCGCTGGTATTGCTGAAGAACAACCATGACGTGTTGCCGGTCAAGCGTGGCAACAAGGTGCTGGTGGTCGGCAAGAGCGCCGACAGTATCGCGAATCAGGTGGGCGGCTGGTCGCTGACCTGGCAGGGCACTGACAACGGCAACGCCGATTTCCCGAATGCGACCAGTGTGCTCGCCGGCATCCGCGAAGCGGACGGCGCAGCAAACGTGACTTACCGTGCAACCACCGACGGTGTGGACCTGAAGGCGTTCGATGCCATCATCGCGGTCATCGGTGAAACCCCTTACGCCGAGACCATGGGAGACATCATTCCGTCGGCGACACTGCGCCACAGTGACCGCCATCCCGACGACCTGGCGTTGTTGAAAACAGCCGCGGCGTCAGGCAAGCCGGTCGTGGCGGTGTTCCTGTCCGGTCGCCCGCTTTTCGTCAACGACCTGCTCAACCAGTCCGATGCGTTCGTCGCCGCTTGGCTACCCGGGAGTGAAGGCGAGGGCATCGCCGATCTGCTGTTTGCCGATGGCGCTGGCAAGCACGCGTTCAACTTCACCGGCTCGCTGGCCAGGTCCTGGCCGGGCGTGCCGTGCCCGTACGCCGGCAGCGGCGGCGACAAGGCAGCGAACTGGCTGTTCCCGCGTGGCTATGGACTGCACTATCCAAGCCATCACACCTTGCCGGTGTTGCCGATGCATGCCGATGTCAGGACCTGCGCCAGCACGTCGACGCTGCCGATATTCCACACGCTCGCGCAGTCCCCGTTTGCGTTGTACCTGGGCGCGGGCAACAGCGGCCAGGATCTGCATGCGGTGGGGGCGGATCTGAACGGTGTCGTCGAGTGGCCTGCAACCCATCCGGTGCTCGACCTGCGCACGGTGCAGGTCAACACGCAGCAAGATGCCAAGTCCGTCACCTGGCATGGGCCCGGCAGGTTTTTCGCGCAAAGCCCGCAGCCAACGAACCTGATGCCGCTGGTGGCCACGCACGCCGTCTTGCAGTTCGACGTGGTGGTCGGCACGCCGGCCCAAAGCCCGGTCAAGATCTACATGGGTTGCGGCAACGATTGCATCCGGACGGTAGACGTCACCCGTGACTTCGCCGCGCACGACCCGGGCAAGCGGCAAGCGGTGTCCATACCGCTGCAGTGTTTCATCAAGCCCGGCGCGGATCTCGCGCATGTCGACATACCGTTCGGGGTACTCGCCTCGCCACCGTTTTCAGCAGCCTTTGCGAATGTGAGGATCGTCGCGGGTGCCGGAAAAGGCGCGGATGCGGCGTGCCCCGGGACAGCGGCTCAATGATCGCGGGAACAAGGCTGCATGAAGTTGTAGCAATCCGTGGCAAGCGCGCGCGCCATGGATGAAGGCCAGGGGATTGGCCGCTGGACGGCGATTTCATTGGTGGTCCTGCTGACGCTGTTGGCGTTATCGGCCCTGAAATGGTCGCGCCCACGACCTTTTGTGAGGATCATTGCCAAGGTGCTTGTACCCACCGGGACCGGAGTCCACGTGTGGGTAAGCACCGCTGATCGAAGCCTGCGCCTCGCGCAGCAGCCCGATGTTCTGGCTGACGAGCATGACGACGGCACGAACCCGGCCGATGTGGTCATCGACCTCACCCGGAAGTATCAAACCATGGCCGGTTTCGGCGCGGCGCTGACCGGTTCGTCAGCGTGGCTGATCCAGAACAGGATGAGCGCATCGCAGCGCGCCGCGTTGTTGCAGGAATTGTTCGATCCGCCGCCGGCGCTCAACTTCAATATGTTGCGCATCTCCATTGGTGCGTCGGATTTCTCGCCGCAGCACTACACCTTGGACGACATGCCCGCCGGCCAAGTCGATCCACAGTTGCAGCATTTCAACGTTGCCTCGGACCAGTTCGAGGTCATACCGATCCTGCACGACATTCTGGCCATCCGCCCCGGCGTGCAAATCATTGCGTCGCCGTGGAGTGCGCCGGCCTGGATGAAAACCAGTGCCAATGTGATCAGCGGGACTCTGCTTGAGCCATACGAAGCCACGTACGCGGATTACCTGGTGCGTTCGGTCAATGCATTCCAGGGTTACGGCATTCCGATCTTTGCGCTGACCGTGCAGAACGAGCCGGCGTTCGAGCCATTGACCTATCCCGGCATGCAGCTGACTGCGGAAGCGCGCGCCCGCATCATCGGCAAGTATCTCGGCCCTGCGTTGGCCAGGCGCGCACCCAGGACAGTGATCCTGGGTTGGGATCACAACTGGGACATGCCGGACCAACCCTTGAGCGTGCTGGCCGACCCCGATGCACAACGTTATATCGCCGGTATTGCCTGGCATTGCTATAGCGGCGACCCGAGTGCGCAGAGCCGGGTCCATCGTGCGTTTCCTCACAAGGACGTGTATCTCACGGAATGTTCGGGTGGCGATTGGCCGTCCGCCCGGAACGGTGAGTTGCTGTTGTTTGCACGCAACATCGTGATGATGTCGATCAAGAACTGGGCACGCGGCGTCATTTACTGGAACCTGGTGCTGGATGAAAACCATGGCCCGCACGCCGGTGGTTGCGATGAGTGCAAGGGCGTGGTCACGGTCGACTCCAGTACGGGCGCGATCAGTCGCAATGACGAGTATTACGCGTTCGCCCATTTCAGCCGCTTCGTGCTGCCCGGCGCGGTGCGCGTGAAGTCCGGCAACACGAACGCGGGTATCCACGAAGTCGCCTTCCAGAATCCGGATGATGGCTCGGTGGTTCTGGTGGCGGTAAACGGCAATACGCAGACCAACCGTTTGTCGGTAAAGCAGGGAGCCCTGCGCTTCCAGTACGACCTGCCGGCGAGCAGCGTGGCGACGTTTGTGTGGCCGCTGGGCAACACGAGTGCACCTGCATCGGCGGGAAGCGCATCCGGTGCCCGCGACGCGACACGGCCGCCTTGACCCTCCTGTAACTGGAACCCGGAACAAAGATCACCGATTGTCGAAGGCGTCTGCGTGGGGCAGCTCCGCATCCATGGCCAAATCCCGCAGGTGACGAAGCACGCGGGATCGACATCGCGGCGAACGAACATCGTCGTACCCGCTTCAGAGCGATACGGGCATCAATGCCATGTGCGCTTGCCGCCCGCGCCAGCGGGATTCATCTCGACGCTCAGCGTGAAGGTGCGTTGTTCGTCGGGCTGCATGGCGCCGACGCCCACCAGCTTGCGTGCGATTTCCTCGCCGCGTTCGTTGCGGATGGTCAATACCATCGAGTATTCCCACGCACCGCTGTCGACGGGGTTGCGAAAGCTGCCTTCCACGCGCAGTGGCGTGGACGCCGACGCTGCGGTTGTGTCGGTCGACTCACTGAAGCGCAGCTTGTGGCGACAGGCCGGACACACACCCGCACTTTCCAGAATGGTTTCGCGGCAGTGCGGGCAGATGCGCGTCGCCCCGGCCGTGCCTGGGCGTGTGGTAGTCACGATGCGGTGCCGTTGTTTCCGTTGGCCTTGTGCGCGCTAGTGCCGTCCTTGACATCGTCCCAGCCAAACTCAGCCTGTCCACGCATGCGCGAACCGGCTGCCACACTGAGCGATCCCGCCTTCAGGTCGCCGGTCAGCGCGCCGGTCTGCAGAAGCTCCACGTGCGCCGCGGATTCGATGTTGCCGATGAGTTCGCCGGCGATGGTGACCTTCTCGGCGCGGACGCTGCCGGTCACCCTGGCGCTGGGCTCGATGGTGACGTCGCCGCGCACGTTGACGTCGCCCTTGAAGTTGCCGGCGATGCGCACATGGCCCGCACCTTCGATCTTGCCCTCGATGGTGATATCCGGCGCGATCAGCGACTCGGCCAGAGGTTTGCCTTGCACGGGCTCGGAACGGAATGCGGGCTGCAGGGGTCTTTCCGCTTCGGGTTTGGTCGCCGGGATCTCGGGGCGGGCCATCTCCGTGGCTTCGGACGTTTCGATGGAGGTCTTGACGGGCTCTTTCCACAGGGACATGAGGAACTCCGATGCGGTTGGACGGGGGAGGGTGAGCGTACCCCCCAAAACAACCGCGAGGGGATGAAACGGGAAAAACAGGCTCCAGAATGTGATTCAGGACACGCCAGGCGCTTGCGCGTTCATCTAGGGCATTGCCCGAAGTGCGCACGCGTCGAGGAGGATTGGAGGTCAGTCCGGCTTGACCTGTCAGGTCATTGCGTGTGGGCGAGGCACGGAAAACACTCGCTCCCACTTCAACGTCCGGAGAAGGGACATGCGAGCTTCGAGCTGGATGGGGATCGTCGTCGGCATGCTGATCGTGCTGTCCGTGCGGGCGCAGCAGGGCGTCGGTGACTACCGCGGCCTGCCTGCCGACCTCGCCGCCGCCGCGACCGCCTATGACATCGCGCAGATGAAATCCGACCGGGCCGGGCTCGAGCGGCTTCTCGCCGATGACTACACACTGGCGAACGCCAACGGCAGAAACCAGACCAGGAGCGAGTCCATCGCCGAGTCGATGGCGCCGGGTCGCACGACCACGGATGTCGCAATTACCCGGCAAGTACGCAAGACGTGGCCGGATGGCGCGGTGCTCGCCGGCATGGTCGATGCGAAAGGCCTCGATCACGGCAAGCCGTACGCGATGCGCGCGCGCTTCGTCGATGTATGGGCCAGGCGTAACGGTCGGTGGAGGGTCATCTTCACCCAGATTCATAACGTGATTCCGGGCAAGTGAAGCTGAAGCATTGTGGGTTATGCGATCTTGTTGGCGCCTGGAACGTCGATCCGTGCGTCACGGCTGACGCTGTATGCCATAGCCGGTTGTTCGCTGCCTTGCGAATCGACAGTGCCAGGTCGGCGGGCATGACCTCGAAGGTCATGGCGTTGATGACTCGCCGCGTGGAAGAATCGCTGCACTTCTTGCTGGAGAATCCCATGCGTCGACTTCTGCTTGTTTCGGTGATGCTGCTCGGTCTCGGTTCCGCACAGGCACATGTTTCCGTAACACCCCCGACGCGGCTCGATCACATCCTGCTCTGGGGGCACGGCATCGACCAGGTGACCTCGGTGATGGCGGTGAAACTGGGCTTTCAGGTGCGCCCTGGACATGACCCTGGCGGGGTCGCCAATCGATACGTCCGGTTCGCCGACAGCAGCTTTATCGAACTGCTCGGTATCACCCGACCCAACCCGACCTTCGATCCCGGCATGAAGGAGGACCAGGCCGCGCTCAAGGGTGGGCCGGGATCGCGCAGCTTCGGCTTCCGTTCCTCGACGCTCGATGCGATCCGTCGCTCGCTCGATGGACTCCACTATGCGGTGACGCCGCTCTTCAAGGGACCGGACGGTGCGAAGCCGGGTTGGCGGTTGTTCGCGTTCGATCGTGCGCCGTTGTCGAGCAACACCTTCTTCATCGACTACGCCGCCGATTACGCGCCCGACCAGATCGATCCCGCCAATGCAGGCGACTACCGCGTGACGCGCGAGCACCCCAACGGCGCGCGTGAGCTGTCGGCGATATGGCTGGTGTCGGGCAATGCCGAATCCGACCGCGCGCAGCTCGAAAAGATTGGTTTCGGTAACGCCGTACCGATCAAATTGCCCCAGATCGGCGCCAGCGGTTTTTGTGTGCCGGTGGGGCCGACGGCGTTGCTGGCGCTCCAGCCCGATGGCACGGGTGTAGCCGCCGAAACCATGGCCAACGGCGGTCCGCGCGTCCTCGGCGTGAGCGTGGGTGTCGTCGATCTCGGGCGTGCGCAACGCTGGGTGGAGCGTGGCTACGAGCACAAGCTGATGGCTTATCGCGGCCTGTCGGGAGAGTCCTTCCTCGCCCCGACGCGGGAGGATCTGGGTCTGTCGATCGAATTCCACGCGATCCAGGCAGGCAAGGCGCCGTGTGCCGGCGCGAGCATCTAGGGATATTCTAGGGACCGCACTGTCCCCAGGATTCGCCATAGCCACGCTCTCGGCCATCGTGTCCCCGCCGCCGATCGGCGCGCTGTTGCGCGAGTGGCGTGCGGCGCGACGCCTGAGTCAGCTCGACCTGGCGCTGGAGACGGGCATATCGACCCGGCACCTGAGCTGCATCGAAACCGGCAAGGCGGGCGCGAGCCGCGACACGATCTCGCGCCTTGCCGACGCCCTGGGCATGCCGCTCAGGGAACGCAATGCCTTGCTGCACGCGGCAGGCTTCGCGGCGATGCATCCCGAACGTCCGCTGGCCGCGCCCGCGCTCGATCGCGTGCGCCAGGCGGTCGACCTGATCCTCGCGCACCAGGAGCCTTATCCGGCATTCGTGATCAGCCGGCACTGGGACGTGCTGGCGACCAATGCGGCGGCCATCAGGCTCAACCGGATCCTGATGGGTGGTCGGCCAAGCCGGCACGCCAATTTGCTGCACCAGATTTTCGACCCGGACGATTTTCGCCCGGTGATCGCCAACTGGCACGAGGTGGCGGGACGGTTCATCCGCCACTTGCACGATGACCTCGCCACCAACCCGACCGATCGCCGTACACGCCAGCTGCTCGATGAGATTTTCGAATACCCCGACGTGCCGGCGCGCTGGCGGGAGCGCGCGGTGGGCGACGAACCTTCGCCGATCGTCACCTTCACCTTTCACAGCGAGAGGGGCGAGCTCCGTTTCTTCGAAACATTCACGACCTTCGCGGCACCGCACGACGTCACCCTCGACGAGATACGGATCGATTGCACGTTTCCCGCCGACGCGCATACCGCGGCGGTGTGCGCCGAGCTCGCGGCGAGCGAGCCCGGCTAGCCCGATGAGATGGACACGCCGAAAGGCCCTGGCAGGCTGACTGCCCGGGCATCACAGGGTTCATGTGCAACGCGTGGACAATTATGCCGGCAGGCTGACCACCGACACGAAACCGCCGAAGATCATGCGCTTGCCGTCGAAGGGGCAGTTGCTGGCGGCTTCCATGCGCGGGTCTTTCATGAATTTCTCCATGCCGGCATCGCGGGTGGCCTTGTCAGGCCATTCCACCCAGGAGAACACCACGGTCTCGTCCTGCGTCGCCTGCACGGCGCGGCGGAAATCGGTGAGCTTGCCCTCGGGTACGTCGTCGCCCCAGCATTCCAACACCCGTGTGGCGCCGAACTCCATGAAGATGGGGTCAAAGGTATTGGCGTGGCCGATGAATTGCTCGCGGTTGGCGGTGGGCACGGCGATCACGAAACCATCGATGTAGGACATGACTGTCTCCTGGGGAACGGCGACCGGAATGGCCACCTTCCTGTATGCGACGAACGGGCGCGTGCGGTATCGACAGCGCTACCGAGCCATCGCCTTCCCGCAATGCGGACGAACCACTTCGTCCAAAGGGGGCAAACTCAAACAGCCCAAGGTTATCCGGCAGACTTGAGCGCTCCGCGGCCACGTGGGACGATCGTGACATGAACAGCCGACCCGCCGAAGCGCAACACCTGCGGGACCTCGCAAGGCTGCGCCGCGTACGCGACCGGATCGACCGAGAGTACGCGCAGCCGCTGAATGTCGAGTCGCTCGCCCGCGACGTGTACATGTCGGCCGGTCATCTCAGTCGCCAGTTCAAGCTCGCCTTCGGCGAATCACCGTACAGCTATCTGATGACGCGGCGCATCGAGCGCGCGATGGCCATGCTGCGTCGCGGCGATCTCAGCGTTACCGAAATCTGCTTCACCGTCGGTTGCGCGTCGCTGGGCACCTTCAGCACGCGCTTCACCGAATTGGTCGGGGTGCCGCCCAGCGTCTATCGGCGCGAGGCGGCGCTCGCGACGGCGGGGATGCCATCCTGCGTGGCGAGGCAGGTGACCCGACCGGTCAGGAATCGAGAAGCGGCGGACCCCGAGTCGCCTCTAGCATGACGACTCGACCCACACCGAGCAGGACATCCATGGACATCCATATTCACTCAAGCTTTCTTCCGCAAACCGACCCGGAAGCCTCTCTGGCCTTCTATCGCGATACCCTCGGCTTCGAGGTTCGCAAGGACGTCGGCTACAACGGGCTGCGCTGGATCACGGTTGGCCCGCCAGACCAGCCCGGCACTTCCATCGTGCTGTATCCGCCCACCGCCAGTCCCGGCGTCACCGATGACGAGCGCCGCACTATCGCCGAGATGATGGCCAAGGGCACTTACGCGATCATGTTGCTGGCCACCAGGAATCTCGACGCCACCTTCGAGCGGATACAGGCCAGCGGTGCCGAGATCGTGGAGGAGCCGACTGTGCAGCCGTACGGCGTTCGCGACTGCGCCGTCCGCGATCCCGCAGGCAACCTGCTTCGCGTCCAGGAACTGGGCTGAGTCGTTCGGCGATCGTCTTGGCGAGCGGCAGCAACGAGAGGACAGGAACCATGGCCGTGAAGAAGAGCGTTCCGGAGAAAGCAGAGGGAAACACTCCCACCCAGCTGATCGATGCGAGGATCGATCAGCTGGGTGGCTGGCGGGGCGAGACGCTCGCCCGGGTCCGGGCGCTCATCAAGCGGGCCCTTCCCGACGTGGTGGAGGAATGGAAGTGGCGCGGCGTTCCGGTGTGGTATCACGCCGGAATGATCTGTACCGGCGAGGCGTACAAGGATCACGTGAAGATGACCTTCGCCAAGGGCGCCTCGCTGGATGATCCTTCCGGTCTTTTCAACGCCAGCCTCGAAGGCAATGCCAGGCGCGCCATCGATATCCATGAGCACGAAAAAGTTGACGAAAAAGCGTTGATGGCGCTCATTCGCGCCGCCGCGGCGTTGAACGCGTCAAAGGCCAGCGGAAAGTCGGGAGCGAGGGCGAAGAGAGCGTGAGAAAAGGGGGCGGAAGATGCTGGATGGCGCTCCGCCCGGCCTCCTCGCTGCATCTTCGGGGTGCCTTGGGGGGACCGGATTTTCTGTCGCGGACGCAGGATTCCATCGCTGAAAATGGCAGAAAACCCTCCGACGCCCTGTGCAAATGGGGCGCCGGTTTGTTTTGACCCGGCACGGATGCCATGGTGTTAAGTTGAACGGATTCTTTTCTGCTGCAGGGGGTTGTTCATGTCCGTCGTTTCTTCTGCCGAGTCGGTTGGTGCGCGTCGCATGGCGATGCGTGTGCTGGTGGTCGTGTCGATCGCACTGGCGGCGAATGCCGCCTATGCGCAGGAGACGCACAGCGCCCAGGTGCCACCGCCCCAGGATGTGCCATATCCCGGCACTATCGCGATCCATGTCGATGCCAGCGACACATCGCAGGGAATCTTCCGCGTACACGAGACGATCCCGGTGCAGACCGGCAAATTGACGCTGCTGTATCCGCAGTGGATTCCCGGCAACCATTCACCGAGCGGCCCGATCAACATGCTGGCAGGACTGGATGTGAGTGCGAACGGCAAACCGATGAAGTGGAAGCGGGACAAGTACGACGTGTTCGTGTTCCACCTCGACGTTCCCGCAGGTGTTTCCAGTATCGATGTGGACTTTCAGTACCTGTCCGGCCGCACCGGCAATGACGGTTCGATCGAGATGACCGACCGCATGCTGGATCTGGCGTGGAGCGAGATGGCGCTGTATCCGGCCGGGTATTTTTCGCGTGGCATCACCTTCGCGCCCAGCGTGACGCTGCCGCACGGCTGGCAGTTCGGCACGGCGCTGGAGAAGATCTCGCAGTCGAGCGATACCACCACGTTCAAGCCGGTGCCGTTCAACACGCTGGTCGACTCTCCGATGTACGCCGGCCGATATTTCAAGCGCGTTGACCTCAATCCCGGCGGCGAGGCGCCGGTGAATCTGGACATCGTGGCCGACGCGCCGAAGTACCTGGAGATGACGCCCGAGCAAGTCAGGGCGCATCGCGCGCTGGTGACGCAGGCGGTGAAGCTGTTCGGCGCGCACCATTACGACCACTACGACTTCCTGTTTTCGCTGTCGGACCAGTTGAGCGGCAACGGGCTGGAGCATCACCAGTCCAGCGAGGATGGCATGGATGCCGACTACTTCACGGCCTGGGCCGACAATGCACCCAACCGCGACCTGCTGGCGCACGAGTACGTGCATTCGTGGAACGGCAAGTTCCGTCGCGCCGCCGATTTGTGGACGCCCAACTTCAATGTGCCGATGGGTGATTCGTTGATGTGGGTGTACGAGGGTCAGACCCAGTATTGGGGGTTCGTGCTGACCGCGCGCGCCGGCCTGTGGACGCCCGAGCAATTCCGCGATGCACTGGCCATGGTGGCGGCCAACTACGACCGCAACCGCCCCGGGTTCGACTGGCGCACGCTCGAGGACACCACCAACGACGCAACGGCTGCGCACCGCTCGGCGCTGCCATATCGCAGCTGGCAGATGAGCGAGGAGTACTACAGCGCCGGACAGATGATGTGGCTGGCGGTGGACGCAAAAATTCGCGCACTGACGCATGACGGCAAGTCGCTGGACAATTTCGCGCAGGCGTTCTTCGGTGTCGACAACGGCAGCTTCGTGACGAAAACCTACACCTTCGACGACGTGGTCGCGGCGCTGGACGGCGTGGCGAAATACGACTGGGCCACGTTCCTGCATTCCCGCGTCGACGCGCGCCGGCCGCCGTTGCTCGATGGCGTGGCGGCGTCAGGCTGGAAGCTGGTCTACACCGACAAGCAAAGCGCGTACGAGAAAGAGTACGAGAGCCGGCCGGAATCGTCCCGCCACATGTTCAATTTCGCCTGGTCGATCGGTTTGACGATCAACAAGCAGGGGCAAGTCAACGACGTACGCTGGAACGGCCCTGCGTTCAAGGCTCGCGTCAGCACCGGCGCCACACTGGTTGCGGTGAACGGCCAGACCTATACGAGCGACGTGCTGAAGGATGCCATCACCGCAGCCAGGGACAGCAAATCGCCGATCCAGTTGTTGCTGAAGTACCAGGGTGAATACCGCAACGTGCCGGTGGATTACCACGGCGGTCTGCAATACCCGCACCTGGTACGCGTCGAAGGCACGCCGGATTACCTGAGTCGGATCATGGCGGCGAGTGGAACCAAGGGGTGAGGTTATCGAGTTCGCCCCGTATCGGGGCGGGCCTGGAAAGCGATCGGGGTGAGGATATCGACCGGGCCTTCGGGCCCGGCGCCGATGGCTACCTCGTGACGTCACGCTCCGCGATGTCCTTCTTCGCCGTGGCTTGTGTTGGCGTGGCTCGTGGCGTCGTGCTGGATGCCTGCAACATGACCAGCGGGGCGTTTTCGTAGCGATACTCCAGTGCATCCTGCAACTGGCGCAGGGTGGTGACCCGGGTGCAAAGGGCCAGCGCGCGATGCTGCAGTTCTGCGCTACGTGCTTCGACGAGTCGGTCCACCTCCTGGTCCACCCCGTCGGCGCGTTTGTCGAGGCGACCCGCACGGCCGGTGAAGACGGCCCATAGCGCACTGCGGCTGATGCTGTGGGCTGCTTCTTCGGCGGCTTGCGCGATATCGGTTTCGAATTTTTCGCCGAAGCCATGCTGGTCCCAGCGGCCCTTGCCGAGACTGTCATCGATGTCGTTCAACATGTGCTCGCGATGGCGCTCGACCTTGCCGGCCTTGCGCTCGCTCGCGGTCATCGCGCGTGTCACGGCTGTCAGTGCGTCGAACGTGATGTCGACGGAGTCGCGGGCGATGCCAGCGACCTGGGGTATCAGTGCGCGGGTTTCCTCTTCCATCTTCCGCAGCCGCATCTCATCGGCCGCATCCACCGATTGCATCTTGTGGTCGATGCTGAGCTTGCCGTCGTGGAAGAAGATTTCCATTGGCAATCCATCGCGTCGATATAGCAGGACGCCATCGTTATCCACCTGCACGTTGTAGGGCGTGGAGAAGCCGCATTCTTGCGACGACAGATCCGGCGTTTTCTTTGCATCGGCATGCACGGCGCCGACGGCAAATGGGAATAAACCGGCGATGGCGATGACGGTGCGCATGACAGCCCACGTGGGAGAAGGAGGGTGAATGATGGTTCGGCGTGGATATCGGGACGCGTGTGAAAAGTCATGGCAGTCGACGACCCGCCAATTCACCGGCGTATGCCCGGTCGGTTTCGAGGCTTTATCGAGCGTGCGGGCTAGGTCACCTGTGTCAGCCGGGTCTGGATGCTTGTGAACAGGATCGGTCCTGACATCGTCTAGACCTGAATCACGCCACACTTGTCACTCCCCCTGTTCGACGCTGGCGCGGAAACTGTCTCCCGACCGGCGAACGAGCATTGCGAATGGAATCGCTTCCGCCCGATGCCATGAGAACCCATCGCCATTTGGAGGCTGCAATGACCAAGACCACATCATCCGGGAACGACCGGAACGGCGGACAGACCGCCATGGACACCCCGCCCATCGTGTCGCCCCAGGCTTGGGAAGCGGCGCGCCAGCAGTTGCTGGTAAAGGAGAAGGCCCAGACCCGCGCCCGTGACGCGCTGGCCGCCGAGCGCCGGCGGATGCCGTGGACGGCCGTGGAGAGGGCGTATGCATTCGAGGGACCCACGGGCAAGCTCAGCCTGCTCGACCTGTTCGATGGTCGGCGTCAGCTGATCGTCTACCGTGCCTTCTTTGAGCCGGGGGTATTCGGCTGGCCGGAACACGCCTGCCGGGGCTGCTCGCTGGTGGCCGACCAGGTCGCCCATCCCGCCCACTTGAATGCGCGGGATACCACGCTTGTCTTCGTCTCGCGTGCGCCTCAGGCGGACATCGTTCGGCTGAAGGCGCGAATGGGCTGGGAGATGCCGTGGTTTACCCTCACGGACAGCTTCGACGCCGACTTCGGGGTGGATGAATGGCACGGCACCAACGTGTTCTACCGCGATGGCGACCGCGTGTTCCGCACCTACTACCTCAACAACCGTGGCGACGAGCAGATGGGGAGCACCTGGAACTACCTCGACATCACGCCGCTCGGGCGGCAGGAGGTCTGGGAAGACTCACCCGAGGGCTATCCGCAGACCCCGACCTACAAGTGGTGGAACTGGCATGACAACTACGTCGCAGACGCGGCGCCCGACAAGAAGTGGGTCGAGGTGTCGGATGCCGGAGAGGCGACGTTCCGGAACCCGCCGGCGAGTGCGAAGCCATGAGTCAGGACTGTTCCGGCGGCGTCACCGTCCGTCGGAACACCTTCGCGCTCAGGGCTGCCGACGGGTTGACCCTCGCGGCGTCGCCGACCTTCGCCATCATGGCGCTGCTGGCCGCTGTCCTGGGCGACGGGCCGGCGGAGATGCTTTGCTCCAGCGGTAACGCGTCGCCGCTGAGCGGGATGGTCGCGATGTACGCGTTGATGAGCGCCTTCCACGTAGCGCCGTGGTTGAAGCTGATCCGCGCGGGTCGAAACACAGCGCATTAAACCGGGCGCATTGGAAACGGGTCGTCCACTCGATCTTTTCTGGGTGCGACTCCCGAAGTGCTTCAGCTCCCGACCCACGGTTTGCGCAACCTCCTTTGGCGAGTCGAGTCGCATCCTCGCCACGCTGGTCCCGGCACACGGTGGAAGCGCCGGACTCCATGCATCCCACTGGCTCAAAATACACTTCCGACAGGCTGACCTCGAGCTCGATGTTGTTGGATCGTGGCAATCGAAAAAGGCAGGTAAATCCACAGCCGTTTGACGGCTGGGCTCACCCGAATGTGCCATAGTTCACACATTGGTCGTCCGGGCCCGTGGCTGACGAGCGCGCTGCCGGATGGTGCGTCGCGGGGCGGGCCGAATCGCAGGGGGAGCGGTTGGATTGCGCATGAATCGTCTTGTCGGGGGATGGGGATCGCTCGTCCTGGTGCTGTGTGGCTTGCTGGCGATAACGCCGGTCCGCGCGCTCGACCCCGATCGTGCCATCGGACAGCTGACCCACGTCTGGTACGAGAACCAGTTGCCGCAGGGAACGGTGCTATCCATTGCGCAACGCAAGGATGGCTCGATCTGGCTGGCGACCTACGGCGGCCTGGTTCATCACAGCGGTGCGGAATTCGACACCATCGACCCGCGCGTGGCGCCGGCGCTGAAGAGCACGGCGATCACCGCGGTCTGTGTCGACCGCGATGGCACATTGTGGATCGGTACGTTGAACGGCGGGCTCTACCGCAGCCGCGAGCGCGACTTGGAACCGGTGGCGCTGCCGGCAAACATCAAGAGCGTGTTCGGCATCGTGCAGGGCAGGGGCGGCGCGCTCTGGCTGACCACCAACGCCGGTGTCGCGCGGATGGGCAATTCGGGCATCGGCCTGCTCAGCGAGGCCAGCGGGTTTCCACCGCGCGGGTTCTATCGCGCGATCGTGGCCGATGCGGTGGGCGGGGTGTGGATCGCCGTCGATGGCGTCGGTGTCGTGCATTGGCATGACGGTCAGGTCGAGACGTTCGACACCCAACGAGGTCTGCCGACCAACGCCGTCTACAGTCTCGCGATCGATCACGACGGCGTGGTGTGGGTTGGCACCCAGGCCGGGCCGGTACGCTACCGACACGGACGCTTCGAGCGCGATCCACGCGTGGCCGCACTGGATTCGAAGCGCATTTATTCCCTGTTCGGCGACCGCGATGGCAGCATGTGGTTTGCACCGCTCGGCATGGGCATCTGCAGGCTGACCACCACGCGCTTCGATTGCGACAACACGATGAGCGGCCTGGTGGGCGAGACGGTCCGGTCGATGTTCGAGGATCGCGAAGGCAATCTCTGGATGGGCACGACGTCAAGTGGCGTGCATCGCTTCAGCGACTCGAAGCTCATCACCGTCACCGGGAAAATGGACTCCAATGCAGTGCGCGCCGTGTACCAGGATCACGCCGGCACCCTCTGGGTCGGTACTGATGGTGCGGGGCTCGCGCGCTACGACGACCAGGTGCTCGTGCCGGCGAAGACGATCAATGCGAAGCTGCCGAGCCTGCTGCTGCGCGCCATCGTGGCCGACGCTGCCGGCAACCTCTGGGTGGGTTCGACCGAAGGCGTGAGCCGGATCGCGCCCGATGGCACGGTGCGCAATTTCGGCATCGGCGACGGCTTGCCCGGCACGATCGTGTTTGCCTTCGCGCCCAGTCGCGATGGCGGCATGTGGGTGGGCACGCTGCAAGGCGTGGCGAAGATCACGGGAAACAAGGTCAGCGTGGTCGATGGCACGCACGGCGACGACACGCGTGCGCTGTACGAGGATCCAATCGGACGTCTGTGGATCGGCGAGCGCAGCGGCTTGCGCTGCCTGCACGACGGACGGGTCGACCGCTGCGGCACCGATGGCCTGCCGGGCATGAGCGTGTTCGCGTTTCACCCCGAACCGGATGGCGATCTTTGGCTCGGTACCAGCGTCGGCCTCATGCGGATTCGGGAACAGACGGTGCAGGCCTTCACCCGGCGGGCAGGCTTCTACGGCGATGCGGTGTTCGCGATTCTCGACGACGACGAAGGCCACTTCTGGATGAGTTCGAACCGCGGCATCGCGCGGCTCGCGCGGGCGGACATCGATGCACTCGACCACGGCACGGTGGCGCAGGTCGAACCTCACTGGTACGGCAAAAACGACGGCATGCTTTCACAGCAGGCCAATGGTGCCTCGCAGACGCCGGGGTGGCGCACGCGTGATGGGCGCATGTGGTTCGGCACGGCCAACGGCGTGGTCATCGTTGATCCGAAGCACCAACGCGTGAACCGGATGCGCCCGCCGGTGGCGATCGAACGCGTGTTGGTAGACGGCAGGGACGCTGCGCCGGCTCATGTCGGCCGGATCGGTCCCGGCGTGGAACGCATCGAACTGCACTATGCCGCGATGAGCTACGTGGCGCCTGCCGCAGTGAAATACCGTTACCGCGTCGAAGGCTTCGACCGTGGCTGGATCGATGCCGGCGGCAGCCGCATTGCCTATTACACCAATCTTCCAGCCGGCGACTATGTGTTCAAGGTGATCGCGAGCAACAACGACGGGGTGTGGAACACCGATGGTGCGAGCGTGGCCTTCACGATCGTTCCGAGCTGGTACGAGTCCTGGTGGTTCCGCACCCTCGTCGCCATTACGGTGATCGGACTGCTCGCCGCGGTGTACCGGTTGCGCGTATGGCGCCTGCACGAGCGGCAGCGCGAGCTTACCCGTGAGGTTGCCCAGCGTACCGAGGCGCTGCGCAATGCAAACGCCGAGCTCAAGCGCGTCGCCGGGCTCGATGGCCTCACGCACATCGCGAACCGCGGGGCGTTCAACCAGCGACTGCGCGAGGTTCTGGACCGGCATGCGGCGAGCGGCACGCCCATGGCTGTTCTGATGTGCGACGTCGACGCGTTCAAGTCCTACAACGATACATACGGCCACCTGGCAGGCGATGCTGCGCTGACCGCCGTCGCAGGGGCGCTGACCGGCGTGCTGCGCCGGGAGACGGATCTGGCCGCGCGCTACGGCGGTGAAGAGTTCGCCGTGTTGCTCGCCGGATGCGATGTCATCGAAGCCGCCAAGATCGCCCAATACATGCTGGAGGCCGTTCGTGCGCTGGCGATCGAACATCGCAGCTCCGACACCGCGCCCCACGTGACCATCAGTATCGGCATCGCCGCCCTCGTGCCCACGGCCATGGACTCGCCGGAGCAGATGCTGCGCTGCGCGGACGAGGCGTTGTATCGCGCCAAGGCGAATGGACGGAATCGCGTCGGGGGCGGGCTCGATCACCCGGGGTGATCGCTCGGACCGAAAGCGGATCACTGCGTTTGCCGATCGAGGCGGGACAGAGCCAGTCCGTCCCGCCTCGATACTCACTTTTACGGCAGCTTGCTCAGGTCAACGTTCGGGTGGATCCACGCGGGCGTGCGCTGGAACGTCTGGCCCGAGGTCGTCGAGTTGCTGAAGAATCCGTCGTTGCGCAGATAGAACAAGGGGCCGATGACACCACCTGCGAAGTCGAGACGCTGCGCGTTGAGCCCGGTCGGGTCGGTGTCGAAGTAGGCGGATTTCACCTCGCTCCATTTGCCGTCGGTGGTCACCGCCCACTCGTTGCCATAAAGCGCGGAGCGGCCGATGTAGCCGTGATCGGCGTCAAAGGATTCAAGGAACGAGTAGACGCCCTTGAAATAGGTGGACGTTCCATAATATTTCCACGAAGCGATGAGCTGCCACTTGCAGCTGTCGTCCTGCCTGCCAATGCACCGCGCACTGAACCACGAGGTGTAGACCGTATTGCCGTTGCCGTCAGGCTGGGCCTGTGTGAGGAAGCGGTAGGTGGTACCGGCCGTCCATTTGAAAACCAGATGGCTCTGCCCGCCGGTGCCTTCGTCACCGAAATCGTTGGTGATGACGTTGGGACCCTTTCGCACGAGCGTGGTCGGCGCGGTGGGGGAGTCCCAGACCGAGAACAGTACCCAGCGCTCCGTCGGCGAGTTGACCTGGATACCCATGTAGCCGGTATCGAAGCCGTTGGCCATGTAGTACGAGCCGACCGGATCCTGTCCTTTGGGCACGGTGACCTCGCTGTAGAAGTACTCCGTGTTGTCCGGCACGTCGAAGGCAAGATGCACGGAAGGTCCGCGTCGCGACCAGTAGAAGTTGGCCGGGTCGTTGGCGAACACCGTGCCGCCATCGACGGCGCTTCCCTGGATCTGCAGGCCGGAGATGTCGCCGAAATAGCCGCCGTCGGTATAGCGGCCCTGCAGATCGACCTTCACGTACCCGGGTTTGTCGATAAAGAACGTACCGACAGGGAACGGGCCCGGCGACGTGCTCGACAACTGCACTAGCTTCGTCTGCCTGCCAATGGAGACCATGACCTGGCTATGACTGGCGCCATTGAGTGCACCGACCAGGGCCAGTTGAACCTGCCCCGCTTTCTTGACGTCGAAATAGACGCTGACAACCGCCTGTTTCGAGTCCCAATTGCCCAGTCCGGCATCACTGATCACCTCTTCGTTGGTAGGCGAGGGATGGGTAACGTAGGCATTTCCGCCGAGCGGAACCGTCGTGGCGGTATCCGCTGCCATGGAAACGCGGCACGAGAGAAGAAGCAGTAGCCCAGCAAAGCCGTAAGCAAGATGTTTCATGACCCCTCCTAAGGGTGGTGCATCAAGGGATGCCTCGTTCCATGCCGTGCCTGGTTCGAATCGTCCCGGAAATGGTCGGCCAACAGCGGAAATGAGCAGTCAGGTGCGGATCTGGCTGCGGGTCACAACACAAGCTTCGTAATGACAGATATGTTGCTTTTCATTTCTTATTTCGTAATTTGTCAAAAATAGACGATATTCGAAAGAATTCGAATATAAAAGAAGAGTCTCAAAAAAACTTTCGCTTGACAACTACTTTTTGGGCGACAGGCAGCGGGCCCCCCTCACGGATCGACAGGCGGTTTTGTTTCGATGGAAATCTTCGCGATGCGGAAGGCGATCTCCAGCGAGGGCGAATAGAGCCCCAGCTCGATCGCGGCGATCGTCTGGCGCGTGAGGCCGGCCTGCGTCAGGTTCTGCGCGAGGAAGCGTTGCAGGCGGACGTCATCGGTCGTCGACTCGATGGGCCAGGCGTGGTTTCCTTGGATGCGCGCCGTTGTCCCCGAAGTGTCAGGATTTCGCCTGCCGAGGGTCAGGCTCGGCGGCAATGCTGCGCGCCTTACGAACGACGACGGAGTTTTTCCCCATGTCCGTACGCTTGCTGAGTGGTGCTGCGCTGATGCTGGGCTTGCTCTTGCCGGTCGCCGCCCGTGCGGAATCGCCTTCGACGAAGCCGTCCCATGCCATCGACCATCGACAATGGAACGCACCGCAGAAGCCGTTCCGCATTTACGGCAATACCTGGTACGTGGGGCCTTATGGCTTGTCCTCGGTGCTGCTGGACACGGGGCAAGGGTTGGCATTGTTTGACGGCGACCTGCCGGAGTCGGCGCCGGTGATCGAGGCAAACATCCGTGCACTCGGATTCCACGTGCGCGACGTGAAGTGGATCCTCAATTCGCACGCCCATTCCGACCACGCCGGCGGCATCGCCGCGCTGCAGCGCGACAGCGGTGCCCAGGTGCTGGCCAGCGCGAACGGCACACACGAGATGGCGTTGGGCGGAGCAGACCGCGACGATCCGCAATACGGCTCGATCTCCGACTATCCGCCGGTGCACCATGTGCGCGTGGTACGCGACGGCGAGGTCGTGCGGCTGGGTGGCGTGGCAATCACCGCGCACTACACGCCGGGCCACACGCAGGGCAGCACCTCGTGGACCTGGACTTCATGTGCTGACAAGCGCTGTTCGCGGATGGTCTATGCCGACAGCCTCACTGCGGTCAGCGCTCCCGGTTTCCGTTTCAGTGACCATCCGGATCGCGTCGCGGCCTTCCGCCAAGCGATCGCCACCGTGGCCGCGTTGCCCTGCGACATTCTGCTTACGCCGCACCCCGATGCCAGCAATTTCTGGCAAAAAGTGGCGCGGCGCAAGTCGGATACAGATGTCGCTCCGCTGATCGATACCGGGGCGTGTCGGGCCTATGCCGCAACGGCCACGACGAAGCTGGACGCCAGGCTGGCGCAGGAGCAGGGCACCAGGACGAAGTGATCGCATCGACTGCCGGCGGCCCTCACGATTTGAGACAAATACGGATACCTGCCTGCGAATCCGTCTCTATTTCTCGAGCGCTTTCACCGCATCGAGTGTCTCTTGGACGTGTTTCTTGGGACTCAGGGCCGAGTAGACGTGGGTGATCTTGCCCGAGGGGGCGATCACGTACGAGGTGCGGTCCGACCAGCCGGGTTTCATCAATAGCAGGGCGTCGTATTCCTTGGCGATTTTCGCGCCCTCATCGGCGGCGACTGGAAATTTGCCGCTGCAATGCTCGGTTTCCTTCGAGAAATCCGCCAGCTCGCTGGTGTGTCCTGCGGTGACACCGATCACGGTGGCATGCAGTGCCTTGAACTGGTCGATGGCCTGCGAGAACAGATGGGCTTCGACATTGCAGCCTGCCGTGTGCGCCGCCGGGAAGAAATAGACCACCACCGGACCCTGCTTCAGTGCGTCGGCGAGCTTGAAGGTGAACGGCTGGCCGGCGAGATAGGCGGGCGCGGAAAAGTCGGGTGCCTGCGTGCCTTCCTTCAGGGCGGCGAAGGCGGGTGACGCCAGGGTGGCGGCAAGCACAACAGCGAGAGCAGCGAGCTTCATCGAGGATTTCATGGAGTGATGCCTGGGCAAGGAGGAGGGCAGTCGATTTATACGCCAAAACCACCTGGATGGATGCGCGGCGCAAGGAACCCGGCTTCGGTTGTATCGCGAAAGTGGTCTGGGCCCTCGACGTGCAGCCCACGATGTAGCGCAACGGTCTTGTCGCGCTGCCTAACGACGTATCGCCAACACCCCGTCCAGCGCCAGCTGCGCCTTGAAGCCGGCTTTCTCCAGCCGCTTGGCCACTTCGCGCGGTACGTCACGACCGCTGGTGAGTTTGTTCGGGTTGCCGGTGTAGTGGAACAGGCGGCCACCGCGGCGGAGCACGCGCGCCAGCTGGTCATAGAAGGCCTGCGAGTACAGCTCGCCGGCGATGCCGAAGCGTGGCGGGTCATGCAGCAAGGCGTCGATCGACGCGTCGGCGATCTGCGTGATCGCCTCTGACACGTCGGCATGGGTGAGCTGCAGGCGACAGCTGCTTTCCGGGGCATCGGGATCAGGCGACCACGGATTGAGCGTGCGCAACCACAGCACGTCGGCGTTCTTCTCGAACGAGTGGATGCGCGCCACGCCGGCTTCCAGACAACATGCCGCGAAGTAGCCCAGGCCGCCGCAGGTATCCAGCAGCACCTTGCCCTGCGGTTCGACCAGGGCGACCTTGCGCCGCGCATCCTCGAAGGGCGATTCCTTCGCGGTCGGCAGCATCTTGATACCGTCGATCTCGAACGTGGGCGCACCCCATTCGGTAGGCACCAGCTTGATCAGCGAGTCGGCATAGCGCGACACCGGTGCGAACTCATCGCCATCGCGGTAATAGATCGTGCGGTCTTTCAGCTTGTGCGGATACGGATGGTGCTGTCCACGCCATTGCCATGTGTCGGCCCGAAGCAGTGCTTGGTCGCTCGAACGCCCCAGGTCGAGTGAGCCAATCCATTCATCGGCCCCGGCATCGCGTGCAGCCAGCAGCGCTTCGGCGGTCGGACGCGTGAGCAGGGGGCCGGAATAATGCAACACGGGTGACAGTCTCCTGGAATGCATGGCGCGACTCCGCAGCTGATGCGACGCCACAATGGGTCGGCATCGTAACCCACGGACGGGGAAGTCATTGGGTTCAGATGTCATGGGAGCCGCAGTCCGGTGGATGTGCCTGCCTGTTACAGCTTGCTGTGCTCCACCTGCCGTTCGCGCTGCATCAGTGTCCACTCGGCGTGTTCGGTCAGGGCGGCATCGCCCAGCGACAGCAGGATCTCGCGTTGCTGGACGGGATCGTCGGTGCGGTCCAGCGCGGCGCGCGCGCCGCTGAAAATGCGCTGCATGAAGCGATATTGGCGAATCAGTTCCTTGTCGGCCTTGCGATAGGAATAAGCCTCGCGCACGGCGGCGACGATGGACAGCACGGCCATCATCATCACCAGCAGCACCTTCGTCTCGGGCGACAACGCGAGTGCGAAAACAGCGAGGAACACGCTGATGGTCACGCCGCCCCACAGGCTGATCGACCCGACCGTTTCGGTGACGTGGTGCAGACCGGTGCGCTCGACGGTCTTGCACTCGTAGTAGTGCAGCTGTCCGGACTTTCCGGATTCGCCCACCCATTCGGCGATGACGTCCGCCAGTGCTGCCGGCGTGGCTTCGTCCGGTCTGGCCGGGGGATACAGGCTGGCGGCGCGCATCACGTTGCGAATCCAGCCCAGTTCGATGTTCTGCTTCTGCAGGAAGTTGTCGTGCGCAAACTCGTGGTCGACGCTGGCCAGGATGCCCGCCCGCCGCCAGCACGACTGGATGCGCAGGCCTTCCGCCAGCGCGCGGTAATCGAGGTATTTGCGGTGCCAGCCGCGGCGACGCGCCAGTACTGCCACGAAACCGCCGCTGGCGAACAGCAGCAGGAACAGGTAGATCAGATAGTCCTGCGCGGGCAGGTGCGCGTAGAAGGTGAAGGCGATGCCCATCAGTGCGGCCAGCGTATAGGCCACTCGCATTGCCAGCAGCACGCGCTTCTGGAAGTGCATCGCCAGCCAGTCCGCCGCCTTGAAGGTGTGGTCGATGGTCACGGTGGCGCTCGATGGAACGGCATGCGTTGGTGTTGGCGTGGCGTCAATCTGGTCCGCGTATTTGCGGGAGTCGGCATTGAACTCGGCCATGTGCGCAAACATCAGCTGGAACTCCGGCGGCAATTCGTCGTGGATGGTCGGGGCTTCCGCGCTGCGCCAGCCCGCCTGCAGTGATTGCAGGCCGGCCGCGGGTGCGCCGTCGGCCCGATCGCGTGAGCAGACGATGTGATAGAGCAGGCTTTCGTCGCCACCGGCGAGCACATGGCGCGTATCACGATGGCGGTCGATCAGGCCGGGCAGGGCGCCGGTGAGGTGGTAGTCCACGATTTGCGCGGTGCCGCCGAGTTGGCCGGCCGTCTTTCCATCCCAGATCGCCAGCAGGATGTGGCAATGACTGGCGATGTAGACGCCGGCCTTGGCGTACTGGCGATCGCGCGCAAGGCCCGGCGATCCGATGGCGTGGCGCGGCTGTTTCATCAGCCCGGGCAGCAACACGATTTCTGCCCGGCTGCACAGTGCATCGAAACTTGCCCGCGCCAACGGATCGGCAAAGTCGTCCACGTAGATGTCCCGCGGCAACGGCAGCGGTGCAATCAGGCGTGCGCCGGCCGCCAGCCCCTCCTGCGCGACCCATTGATCGCCACCTTCAGCCAGCTCCGACAGCACCATCAGCGGAAGGCCGGGAAAGTCGCGGCCCAACTGCGCGAAGAACTGCCTCACGCGCTGCCGGATCGGCTCGATCTCGTGCATGGGGATATTGCGATGGCTGGTGACACCGATAATCAGGGGCGTCATGGGCGGCTTCCGACGAGGATGGTTATCGGATCAACAAGGCAGTGCGCGCTACCGCAAGGCCGGTCGCGGGCCTTGCCATGTGCCATTGCATGCCACCGGTCCGACCTGCTGCCTGATCGGTGGCATGACGCTGGCGCGCCCTAGCTGGGTTTGATCCTCGGCACGGTAGTGACGTGTGGAGTGGGTGTACGCGACTCGGATGCGCGCCGCTCGGACTCCTGCTCCTGTTCCGGCTTCCGCGCCGGGTTGTTCTGTTCTTCCCTGCTGTCCGGGGCGTCCTGATCTTCATTGCCGGTCATTGACATGATGTTCTCCTGTCGCAGTGATGGAAGGTATGGCTGGCATCGCGTGCGATGCCGTCTAGGTGTTCTTGATTCTCGGGTTGGTGGTGGTTCTCGTTTTGGGGACGCGCGCTCCCGGCTTGAGGATGGACTGGTACGTCTTCCCGTCGACCGTGACGCTCAACTGATAAATGAATTCGCCCTTCGTTTGGATGCTGCCGGGGTCGCCCTTGTAGTCGTTGAGGACGGCGAGGGTCAGCACCGTGTCGCCATGGCGTAGCACGGGGTCGCTGAAAATTCCCGTCGGCGGCTTGCGAAAGGGTGCCCAGGCAAAGCCCGGCTTCGTACGGGTCTGCGCCTTGAACGATCCGTGGGCAGCCTTGCCGGAGAGCGTCCAGCGGATGGTCTGCCAGTTCTTGTTGTTTTTGACGCAGTTCGCGTTGCCTTTCTCGTCGATGCTCAGGCAGGTGGGGTGGGTGTCATTGTCGAGTGAGACGATCAGAACATTTCGCATGAGGAACTCCCGTGCTGGAGGATTCAAACGTGGCGGTCACTGAGCCTTGGTTGCGCCTGCTCGCCCGTATCCGGCGTTGCCGCCGAATGCCGCCAGCAACTCTCGCTGGAATGCGGTATTGACCGGGTAGTGGATCCGTTCGCGCTGCAATATCTGCAACAGCGCGGCATCGCGGTAACCGCTGTTCCACAGCCGCCGGATCATGGTTTGTGCCTCGGCCGTCTTGCCGAGTGCGAGCAGTGTTTCGACCTGCAGGGCCAGCAGGCGCGGGTCGTCGCGGCCGCTTTTCGCCGCTTCCATCGCGCGCAGTGCGTCCTCGCGCCTTGGCCGTGCGGCTGACGCATCCTCCACCGCGGCAAGCGACAGCCGTGCGCCTGCCGTGGCGAGCAAGGTGGCGCGGTCTTCCGGTTGTCTGGCGAGCATCGGATCCAGTGCTCGCAGTGCCTCGCTCGACTGCATTCGCGATGCGTCGATCCGGCCCGCGGCGCGCGATTGCGCGGCCTGCTCGAGCTGCGCCTCGGCAAACTCGCGCTGCCAGGCGGTATTGGCGGGGTCCTGCGTAGTCAGCGCCGCGAAGGTGTTCAGCGCCCGAGCGGTGAGCGCGGTGGCGGCGGGCAGGTCACCACTCAGGCGCCGCAAGCGGGCCAGCTGGATGGCGTATAGCGCCGCATGTTCCCGGAAATCGGTATTGCTGGGATCGACCGTGCTCAGCTGCGTGGCGATATCGACGGCTTGTTGCAGGTTGCTCATGCCGGTTTTCAGGTCACCGGTCAGCGCCTGCGTGCGCCCCAGGATTGCGCGCACCGTGAGCATGTTGTCGCGCTGGCTCACGTCCTTGGGATCACGCGTTGCCAGCGCCGTCTCGATGGCGTCGTCGGCCTTGTAGTGCGCCACCGCGGCGGCCAGTTCGCCACGCATCAGCGCCAGCCTGCCGAGGTTGTTATAGGCCGAACCGAGCGAGGACATCCATTCGGTATTACCCGGCTGCGTCGCGATCAGCTGCTGCATCAACGGCAGCATGCTGGCGTACTGGGTCAGCGCCTCGTCCAGCTGACCGCGTGCTTCCAGCACGTGGCCGATATTGTTGTCGATCGTCGCGAGCTGGAACTGCAGCGCGGGTTCGTTGGGGACCAACCGATGCGCGCGCTGGAGGAGGGCTTGCGCCGCGGCAAAGCTCTGCTGCGCGGCATCCAGTTCGCCTTGGCGCCAGTGGGTCATGCCGATGAACGCCCAGACCTCCGCGCAAGCCAGTTGCCGCGCGACGTTTGCAGGTGCGCCAGCGGCAAGCGGCGCAGCCAGTTTCAGGGCGGCCTGATAGGATGCCATCGCCGCCAGCACGTGGCCCTGATCCAGCCTGATGCTGCCGATCCTTTCGAGTGTCTTGACGCGTTGCGCCAGCGTTTCGTCGGTGACGTCGACGGTCGGCATCGACTGGAAATAATTCATGGCCTGATCGTCGACCGATTCCATGATGTCCAGGCGCGACGTCTGCGCCAGCTTCTCGTTGAGGTCGCCCAGCATGAAATCGACCAGGTCCTCGGCCTGCTTCTGCCGACGCTCGGCAGCGAGACTCGCCGCCACTGCAGCATTGCGGGCGATCACCGCGGCGATTGCCAGCGCGGTGGTCACGGTCATCACGCTCAGTGCGATCACGGCCACGGCGGCAACCCGTCGGGTCCGCCGCTGCATTTCGCGACGCTTCAACGCGTCGAAGCCGATATCCAGCATGCCGGCGATCAGCTTCAACTTGGCGTTGGTCTTGCCGTCCTTGCCGGGCCGGACGTCGGCGGCGATCGGCTCGGTGCGGGCGGCGCCCAGTGCCCCATCGGTTCCGAGCGAGTGGCGCAACGCCGGTGTAAAACACTCTTCGGCCTCACGCCCGGGCAGCTCGCAGGCGCCGGGCTCGCCGTCGACGATCAGGCAAAAGATCCGTTCGCTGCGGCCGAGCCGCTTGAACGCCAGCACCTCCTGATCGACCCAGCGCGAGGTTGCCGCGCGAGGTGAGCAGATCACTACCAGACACTCCGATTGGGCCAGCGCCTGATTGACCTTGTTGCCGAGGTCGGTGGCGCTGGCCAGTTCGTCGCGATCGCGAAAGACCGGGGAGAGTCGTCTTGGCGTCACGCCGGCAGCGGTGGTCTGTCCGACCAGCCGCTTCGGCACCACGTAGGCTTCCAGGGCTTTGTGCAGCCAGCCAGCCCAGGACCTGTCCTGGTGGCTGTAGCTGATGAAGGCGCGATACCGGAAAGCCGGTGCCGCGGGCGCCTGGGTCATCACACATCGCACTCGTGCAGAAGGTGACGCAATCCCTTGCCGGGATATCCGGTGACTCGACGGGAGGTCGAACCTCAGCCAGCCGTAGGCCCCTGACGACTGACGGACAAACGGGAAGATACCACCAAAAATGTGATGTAAATCACACTTTTCGCCATTTCCTCGAGGCGCAGCCACAGGATGTGCGATGCGGACGCACCTTCAAAACCCTGCAGCAAGGCCAGCGCGACCGTGACGAACAGTGCCCCACCATGCGTAACCGAGTGGACGCAGCCACATGTCGAAAAAGACAGCCGCGAGGATCAATGCAACGGTGGTGGTGTCATGGGCACCGAAGTGCAGGGTCACGCTCAACGCCGCCGGCGTGACGATGGCGGCACCCAGCACCCGCAGCACGCTCTTGTAGGCAACGTCCAGCCGGCCACGGTTGCCGCTGTTCACGATAAACGCGGTGAGCTCGATTCAGGCCCAGCGCTCGGCAAAAAAGAGGTGGCCGATCAGGAATGACGCTGCCAGCGCAACGGCCATCTGGATGGCCATTCGGGTACTCGCTACCCGCCGCGGCGAACTTTCCCGTGGACCGGAGTCGCCGCCACGCGGATGGGCGGGAGAACGCGCAGGCGGCGGGCGATGGTGTGGAAGGCCGATACCCACAGCAGCGCGAGCAAGGCCACGATGATCGGCAGAGCGGCGGCCAGCAGAGGGTTCGCATGCCGTGTCGGCAGTAGGGCGTGGTGAGGATCACCACGAAGGGCAGCCCGATCAGCGATCCGGCGCGCGCGTCATCGGGCCAAACCGTCGCAGCCAGATCGATACGGACATGCCCGCCACGAAAACGACGGCGCCGATCCATGGCACTCGCAACAGCAACAGGCCGACGCCAGAAGCGATCAAGCCGACCACCGGCAATGCCACGGCAGCTTCGAGCTAGCCACGCAGGTCGCGGTCGAGATGACTGCGTGAAAGTGACAGGCACAACACTATGGCCAGCACCGCCGGGCCGGGCTCAGGGGCAATCGCCATGGTGCATGCCAGCGTTGCCAGCATGGTCACGATTGCATCGCGCGGTGCGCGACCGACGGCGCCAGCGCCGACAAACAGGTTCCGTTTCGGTACGGTGATCGTGGCGGCAGTCATGGATGCATAGGGTATTCGAGACGAGTGTCGGCCAGCGAGGTGAGCAGGCAGGTTCGGCGCCGCTGTCCTAAGGCAGGCGCATCTCGCGCATGAGAGTGACGAAGCGCGGATCGCCGCGCAGCGTATCCCAGCGGTGGTCGACCTTGAGAAAGGTCATGCGCACGTCGTGGGCGGCGTGGGCACGTTCGAGCCAGCGGAGCGCCTGGTCGTTTTCGCCCAATCCGCAGTAGATCGTCGCGATGCTGGTGGCGGGCAGGTACTGCTGTTGCGAGCGCACCAGCAATGCGTCGAGCAGCTGTTGCGCTTCCGGCTTCCGGTTGGCGCGTGCCAGCGCGAAACCAAGCATGGAAACGGCCTGCTGGCTGCCACCGGACAATGCGCTGGCCTTGCGGAAGTCGTTGACCGCGTCGGCGTAGCGATCCGCGTTGGTATCCAGCCAACCGAGCGTGAGATGGGCGATCCAGAAATCCGGATGGACGCGCAACACACCCTCGATCTGCTGGCGCGCCTCGTCGACGTGGCCGGCATAGGCGACGAAGCTGGCCTCCAGTGCCACATACAATGGCGAAGTCGGATCGAGTTCGCGGGCACGTTGGCTTTCGCGCAGGGCCTCGTCGTTGCGACCGAGGTTGGAGAGCAGCGCGGCGTAGCCGAAATGCAGGTCGGCGAAGTTCGGTTGCAGTTCGATGCCACGCCTGAACGCGGCCTCTGCTGCAGCCCAGTCCCAGTCGTACCAGAAGTGGACGAAGCCGATGGGTACGTAGGCCTCGGCGAGGGTGTCGTCGATCCTCAACGCATGCATCGCGGCGGTCCTGGCCAGCGGCAGGACGATTTGCGGATCGGCATCGCTGATGATCGCCTGGCGCCGATAGCCTTCCGCCAGGCCGACGTAAGCCAGGGCGTAGTCCGGATCGATTTCCAGCGCGCGCTGGAACGCATCGATGCTGGCCACGAGCTCCGCCGGTGTCGCGTTCTGCAGGTGGAAGCGGCCATCCAGATACCGTTGGTAGGCGGCGATATTGCTGGTGTAGTTCTTCTCCATCCGTCGTCGCTCGTCACGGTCGAGCTTGAGCGACAGTGACGCGGCGACTTTCTGCGTGATCGCATCCTGCAGTGCAAACACGTCGCTGAACTTCGCATCGAAGGTGCCGGTCCACAATGCCTCGCCACCGGGAACCGCCAGCAACCTGGCATTGATCCGGACGTGGTCGCCCTGGCGCTGGATATAACCTTCCAGTACGGAGCCGACGCCGAGCGCTCGCCCCGCAGCCACCGGATCCTGCTCGGCGCGGGTGAAATGGCGCACGGCGTCCAGCGAACGCACCACGACGTGCGGGTTGGTGCTCAGTTTGGTGATCAGCGTATCGGCCATGCCCAACTGCAACACTTCATTGCGCGAATCCGCCGTCAGCGGCTTGAACGGCAGCACGGCCAGACTTGGCGTGGGCGAAGGTGCGACGTTGCGCGCCCGCCAGAGCCAGCCGGTGGCCGCAACAACGATCATCAGCACGACGAGGGCTACCGCCATCGCGGCTCGCCGCGTGACGCGCGCGGCGGGTGTCGTCATGGCAGCGATTTGCGGCGTGTCGACGGACACCTCGTGCGGGCTGGACGTCGGATCGACGTCTTCCGGCGTGCTCACGGTGCTGTCAGACACGCCGTCCGAAAAGGATTCCGCGCGCACCGGCTCGACGAAGCGATAGCCCTGGCCTGGTTCGGTCAGGATGTAGCGATGATCGCCGGCGCTGGCACCCAGTACACGACGCAGCGTGGAGATATTCTGCGTGAGGTTGTTCTCCTCGACGATGCGGTTCGGCCAGATGGCCGCCATCAGCACGTCCTTGCTCAGAATCTTGCCGCCGTTTTCGACCAGCAGCATCAGGGTGTCGAACACCCTGGGGGTCAGCGGCACCGGCGTGCCGTCGCTGCGCAGCAACCGTCGCGACGTGGTGTCGATCCGGAAATCGCCGAAGGCATAGCCGCGGTTTCGAGACTCGCTCACATCGACTCCCCAACACAAGACTTGCCCGGAACCTGACGGGTGGCCAGGTCGACTTCAGAAGATTTCAGCAATCTTCAGCCCGGCCGCCAACGACGTCAGCGGGCTTCAGCGCGAGTGTACGCGTCGCCCGGCGACGTTAGCGACAACGTCGTCCCGAGGGCATCCAGACCCTTCATCCAAAGGTGACCGACATGAAATCCATACTCGTGAGATCCGCACTGCTACTCGTGTGTTCGACCGCGCCCCTGTTGACGCTGGCCCAGCCGATGCCACCGGCCGGTGCCGGCGAAGCCGCGGGCTTATCGCTGGGCTCCCTTGGTCCTTCGCAACGCATCGAGGGACTATGGGACGAGCAGGTCGAGCAGGTGGACTGCCGCAGCGGCGCGCCGATCCAGTCCATCGGGCGCGGCACCAACCTGTTCATGCGTGGCGGCGCGCTGGTCGCTACCAACAACGCTCCCCCCACGGTCATGGGCGTTACCCTCGGGCAATGGAGTGGCAACGGCAACCGATTCCACTCGCGGATGCGCCTCAACCTGTTCCAGCCGCCGCTTGAGACCTTCGCGGGTTTTCGGGAGATGAAGCGCGACATCACGTTGTCAGCCCATGGCAACACCCTGGCTGGTGTGGTTTCGGTACAGGACTATTTCCCGGAAGGCTCACCCAAAGGGGCGCCGTTCTGCGCCAGGGAAAATGGCGTACGCATCGCAGCGCCATAGACGTCGGATGAAGAGGGCGCCAGCGAATGGGGTCGGGCCACCCGATCGCCTGCGCCATGATGCAAGCAACGACCGGTGCTTGGAGCGCCGGTCGTTGCCATGAAGGATGCTTGAGGCAGTCCGAAAAACACATTCGCGGCTCACCGCTTGTGCAGGACGGCTGGACTTCGGCGGAACGCCGGGCCATTCAAGATGGTTTGCATCAACTCTTGCCAAGCCCCTCGTCGGCCAACACCTTGCCGACGGCGGCATCGCTCGACATGCGCTCGAAGAACGCCGCGAGGTTGTCGTAGCCGGAAAGATCGACGTTCATCGCCTTGGCCCAGCGCGTCACCACGAACAGATAGGCGTCGGCGATCGAGCGGCTGCCGGTGAGCCAGTCGCGTCCCTGCAGTTGCTGGTCGGCCCGGCCGAACAACTCGCGCAGCGTGCTGCGGGCGTGATCCTGGGTCTGCTCGAGCGCGTCGTCGTCGAGATAACTGCTGGCGCCGAACAATGGATGGAACGCGGGGTGGACATCGGCGTTGAGGAAGGCCAGCCAGCGGTTGACCTCGGCGCGTGATTTCGGCGTGCCGTCACCACCGAGCTTTGCATCGGGAAATGTATCGGCAAGGTAGTTGAGGATGGCTACGTTCTGGGTCAGCACCCAACCGTTGTCTTCCAGTACCGGCACCGCGCCGGCCGGGTTGAGCTTCAGGTACGCGGGAGACTTCAACGTCTCCTTCGTCATCTTTTCGGTGGTGTAGGGCGTGCCGATCCACTCCAGGACAATATGGTCGGACATCGAACAGGCGTCGGGCGAGTAGTGCAGTTTCATGGCGTACCCCTTGTGCTGGGCAGGTTGGTCGGTGGGCTCCAAGCACCCCGTGTCCTGCATCAAGGCGGGATGATGGAGGGATGAGGGGCGACAACCGTCGCGCTTCCGGCGCACGCCATGGGAACCATTCGCCATGCGCCCTGCCGGGACGTGCATGGCCTCGATGTTTCGGTGCGCCGGCGTCGTGCGCTCGCTGGAGTAGAGTGAGCCCTCCGCGCGGACATGTCGTCGGGTGAAAGGCACTGACGGCGCCATGGCGATCGCGCACATCCAGGGAGTGACGGCATGACCCTCTACCTGTTCGCGTTGTTGATCGGTGTCGTGGCCGGGTTGCGCGCGCTCACCGCGCCTGCGGTGATCAGTTGGGTAGCCTGTTGCGGCTGGCTGCATCTGCAGGGCAGCTGGCTGGCATTCCTGGGCTATGCCTGGACACCCTGGATCCTCACCGTGCTGGCGTTGGGCGAGTTGGTTACCGACCAGTTGCCGTCGACGCCCAGCCGCACCGTTCCGGTGCAGTTCGGTACCCGCGTGCTGATGGGTGCGGCCAGCGGTGCCGCGCTCGGCATTCCCAGTGGCGCGTGGATCGGTGGTCTGGTTGCCGGAGCAGTGGGTGCGGTGATCGGTACCCTCGGTGGGCGTACAGCGCGTGCGAAGCTCGCGGTTGCGCTGGGACGCGATCGTCCGGCGGCGTTGATTGAGGATGTGGTGGCAATCGGCGGCGCACTACTGATCGTGATGGTGGCGACATGAGTCGCCGCTTCGACGCGATCATCGTCGGCGCCGGCCAGGCGGGTCCGCCGCTGGCGAGCCGGCTGACCCGGGCCGGCCAGTCGGTGGCGCTGATCGAACGCAAGCTGTTCGGCGGTACCTGCGTCAACACCGGCTGCATGCCGACCAAGACCCTGGTGGCCAGCGCGCGTGCCGCGCACGTGGCTCGTCGCGCGGCTGATTTCGGCGTGGTGCTGGCGGGCGATGTCGGTATCGACATGATGAAAGTCAAATCGCGCGCCGACACTGTCATCGCGAACGCGCGCAGCGGCGTGCGCACATGGCTGTACGGCATGGACGGCTGCACCGTGATCGAGGGCCATGCACATTTCGAGGATGCGCAGACGCTGCACGTCGGCGACGAACGGCTCACTGCGCCGCAGATCTTCCTGAATGTCGGCGGCCGCGCGGTGGTGCCGGACATGCCTGGCCTGCACGACATCCCGTACCTGACCAACACCTCGGTCCTTGGACTGGAGCATGTACCCGCGCACCTGCTGATCATCGGCGGCAGCTACATCGGGCTGGAGTACGCGCAGATGTATCGCCGCTTCGGTGCGCGCGTCACCGTGGTGGAAAAAGGCCCGCGCCTGATCGGGCGCGAGGACGAGGACGTCTCGGCCGCCGTACGCGACATTCTTGAGGTTGAAGGCATCGACATCCGCACCGGCGTCGACGACATCGCGTTCGCAGGCGGGGGCGAGGCGATCACGGTCACGCTCGACGGCGAGCGGATTACCTGCAGCCACGTGCTGGTGGCGGTGGGGCGCGTGCCCAACACGGGCGACCTCGGCCTGGACAAGGCTGGCGTGGCAACCGATGCGCGCGGTTACATCACCGTCGACGACGAGCTGCGCAGCAGCGCACCCGGTATCTGGGCGTTGGGCGATTGCAACGGCCGCGGTGCATTCACGCATACGGCCTACAACGATTTCGAGATCGTCGCCGCCAACCTGCTCGACGGCGAACAGCGTCGCCTCAGCGAACGCATCAGCGGCTACGCGCTGTACATCGATCCGCCGCTGGGTCGCGTCGGCATGACCGAAGCGGAGGCACGCAAGCGTGGACGTCCGTTCCTGGTCGGCAAGCGGCCAATGACGAGAGTCGGCCGCGCGGTGGAAAAGGGCGAGACGCAGGGGTTCATGAAGTTGATCGTCGACGCCGAAACCAGGGCGATCCTCGGCGCGGCGATTCTCGGCGTCGAAGGCGACGAAGCGATCCACGGCATCATCGACATGATGAGCGTGGGCGCCTCCGCCACGCAGTTGCAACACACTGTTCCGATCCACCCGACGGTTTCGGAACTGATCCCCACGCTGCTCGCCGAAGTGCACGCACCGGACAACTGATCGACACGCTCGATCGCTGCGGTCGAACCGCGGGCACACCTCGGCGCGGCCGTGCGTTCGACGTAGATGCCAGCCGGGTTGAAGGCTTCGGGGTGGCTCGACTTTCTTCTACAGCTTGCTGTGTTCCACCTGTCGCTCACGTTGCATCGGCGTCCACCCGGCGTGCTCGGTCAGCGCGGTATCGCCCAGCAAAAACATGACTTCGCGCTGCTCGGCGAGATTCTGCGTGAAAAGCCGTTCAACGCCCCACGCCCAGCATCGGCCCTTGCTGCCCTTGCTGCCCTTGCGCATGGATCTGCGCCTGCAACGCCTGGTTCGTCAGTTGCTGCTGCGTCATCGCCTGATCCACTTCCTTGAACTGGACCGCCGACTGCGCCACCGACGGTGCCTCCTGCAGGGTCTGGCCGAGGACGATCGCCTTGTCCTGAAACCTTTGGTACGGGCCTTCGGGTGTGGCGAACACGGCCAGGTGGGGGTTCTCGCCGATACGGCCTTCGGGGCCGTTCTTCAGCAGGCGGACCGCTCCCACGTCGTTCATTTGCATGTCGCGCGCGCCGATCATCACCTGCACCGTTTCGCGATCCAGTGACTCGGCACCTTTTTGCATGCCCCAGCGGGCGTACTCATGGGTCAGTGCCGCACGGGCGTGCTCGAACAGGGGATGGTGCGAGTGGTCCGGATGGCCGGGATGATCCGGCGACAGGCTGTGCGGATCGGGCCGCTGCGTGTTGACGGCCTCCGGTGGCGGCAGTTCCCGCGTACGCCACGCCGCGGCATGTTGTTCGGGCGTGTGGGCCAGGGTCTGCGCCTCGGGAACGGCCAGCACCAGGAGGCGGTCGCCCAGATCCCGCGGATGCTCGATGGCCAACAAGGCCTCGCCGTCCTTGCGGAAGTGCTGGATTTCGGTGTTGTAAAGCAAATCGCTGCCCAGCTTGGCGGTGAAGCCGGCGGCCAGGCGATCCTTTTGTTCGGCGCTGTAGCCGCGCACCTCGGGCACCTCGTTCAAGGTGGGCCGGTCCTGGTGAAAGCCCTGCTCCCCCAGCGCATCGCGGAACATCTGGTAGCGCGGGTTGAGCGGATGCTCGGCGTGGCGAAAGTCGCGCAGGGCGGGCGGGTCGAGCGGTGGCGTCAGCACCGGGGCGACTTCGCGCGGGGACGATACCGCCGCCGGGGCCAGGGCGGCGGCCTCGGCGACGCGGCCGGGTTCCAACGAGGTCGTATCGCGCGAGGGCGATGCGGCTCGTTCCTCCTGCGGCCTCGCTTGCTGCTGCGCGTGCATCGCCTGCTGGTGCGTCTGCTGGGCGGCCAGCGCGGCATGGCTGGGCTCGACGGTGGCCATGGCCGGTTCCGTGCGGGTCGGTGCGGAGGTTTGGGCGTCATGGTTGTACGACCCAGGACTCGGGGCAGGTGCGGGCTCGCGCTCCGGCACACGCAGGCCGGGCAGGATCGCCCCAGGCGTAGGCGGCAAAGGCGCTTCGCGCGTGGCGATATGACCCTGGATTTGCTGCTGGCGTTGCGCTTCCTGGGTACGGTCGGCTTGGCTGCTTTCGCCGTGCAGGGCACGTTGCTGGTGGCGGGTGGCGTCCAGTTCGGCGCGCAGGTTGCCTTCGGCGGCATTCGTGCCATACAGCGTGCCGGGCGTGTTCCATTGGCCGTCCGCAGCGCGCGTGTAGGTGTGACCGTCCGAGGCATGCAGGGTGTTGGTGGGCTTGCGCAGTTCGGCAGTGACGTCCTGCGGCATCGGGCCTTGTTGTGCCCAGCCGCGCCGCTCATACGCGGCTTGATAGTGTTCAGCGATGCCACGTTTGGAGCCAGCCACATTCTCGGCGATGGTTTGCTGCGCGGCGGCGTTCAGTTGCGCGGCGCGCTCAGGTGTCGCGGTTTCCATGTGGGTGCTGGCGGGGCCGTGTTCGAGCACTTGGTCGGTGACGTAGCGCGACCACGCTTGCGTCTGCGCATCACGGTTCCACGGCGCGGCGATCCGGCTGGGTGTGTCATGCGCTGCGGCGGGCTGCGTGTAGGGATCGCGTGGCTCGGCCGGGTGAGCCATCGCCAGTTCGACTGCGGTGTTGTTGGCCTGATAAGTGAGGCGGTTGGCCAGCGCGGGATCGGCGGTGAAGTGTTGGTCCTGTGGTGTTCCAGGCAACGGCGGTATGTCGCTAGTCCAGCCTTGTTGCGGTTGCTTCGGATCGTAGCTCCACGTCTGACCCTGCGCGTCGGTTTGATTGTAGATTTTGTGGTTGTCGTAGGCGTCCATCAGTTTTTCGCCACCGAACGCGCCGAGTCCGTATCCCATAGCGCCGCCTACCACCGTGCCGACCGGGCCACCGAAGCTACCGATTTCCGCACCGACCGCCCCCTGACCGAGTCCGCCCACCGTGCTGCTGGCGAAGTGCTCGATCCGCGAGTGTGCGCCCGTGACGTTGCCTTGCCGTAGCAGGTCGACGCTGCGCACCGTGGTGGTCGTCGCCTCGTAGACGACGGTGGCGGCGGCAAGCGCGCCCGCGCCGCGAATCAGGTTGGGCGAGAGGCCACCACGCTCGACCTCGGCAGCGAGATTGAGCGTATTGTCGATGTTTCTCAGATGAGTGGATGCCGCGAATAATGTGCGGTTGGGCGCCAGATATTGTTCGCCGCCGCCGGAGCGGGTGATCTGACCGCCCAGCTCGGACGTAGGGGCGACGCGGCTGATGAAAACCTCGGTCGGCGCCAAGGGGCGAAATTCATCCATGCGATAACGCGGTGCCTCGCTTCGGGCAGGCAGGCCGAAATAGTCGTGCAAACTACGCCCCGAAGCCAGTGCTTCGTTAACTGTGGACTCTTTGGTCAGATACGCCGAATGCGGCGAGACGTCATCACCAAGGCGGGTGAGCTTGACCAACGGCTCGTTGGGGCCGATCGTCACCATGCGCGGGAGTTCGCGGCCGGAGGTGATTTGTTGAATGGCACGGTCAGTTATTCTCGACGCAGGCGCGCTAGGATCAGCATCTATAAGCCTTTGTCGGTATAAGGTTCCTTCGGGAGTTTTCAAATAGCTCGTTGCTTCCTGCTCGCTTACTCCTTGAGTGTGAAAGGTTCCGCTTTTGGCGATTTCAGCGGCGTACTGCTGTTTTAGTTGATCTGGAGTTAGGCCATGCTCACTCATGGGATTTCGCTCCAGCACGCATGGCTTCCGTATCTGCAATTAGCTGTTTTTCATCTTCGCTACGCCCACCCCTCATTTCAGCTGAGAATTCGTAATAGGCATCCTCTATATTTGGGTCGTCATAATCAATATATGCGCAATCGCCAAAGTTATAGGCCCCCGGTATAACGCGTCTTTCTACTGGAATTAAAATATTGCCCGCCTTAGCATCCTCGATCAGCGGGCTCAACGAGTGCAGCAAGTCCTGCACTTCCTCACTATCGGGGTATTTCCTCAACACCCACTCCAGATGTTCCGCGGCGGCCTTGAGTTTCACGGGATCGATGGTTTGAGTCATAGCGAACGTCCTTGAAAGGTAGCGGATGCAAGCTTGTTTATACCGCGATTGCAAGCAATGGACATCGTCTGCGCATCACGGTTCCACGGCGCGGCGATCCGGCTGGGTGTGTCATGCGCTGCGGCGGGCTGCGTATAGGGATCGCGTGGCTCGGCCGGGTGAGCTATCGCCAGTTCCACTGCGGTGTTGTTGGCCTGATAAGTGAGGCGGTTGGCCAGCGCGGGATCGGCGGTGAAGTGTTGGTCCTGTGGTGTTCCAGGCAACGGCGGTATGTCGCTAGTCCAGCCTTGTTGCGGTTGCTTCGGATCGTAGCTCCATGTCTGACCCTGCGCGTCGGTTTGATTGTAGATTTTGTGGTTGTCGTAGGCGTCCATCAGTTTTTCGCCACCGAACGCGCCGAGTCCGTATCCCATAGCGCCGCCTACCACCGTGCCGACCGGGCCACCGAAGCTACCGATTTCCGCACCGACCGCCCCCTGACCGAGTCCGCCCACCGTGCTGCTGGCGAAGTGCTCGATCCGCGAGTGTGCGCCCGTGACGTTGCCTTGCCGTAGCAGGTCGACGCTGCGCACCGTGGTGGTCGTCGCCTCGTAGACGACGGTGGCGGCGGCAAGCGCGCCCGCGCCGCGAATCAGGTTGGGCGAGAGGCCACCACGCTCGACCTCGGCAGCGAGATTGAGCGTATTGTCGATGTTTCTCAGATGAGTGGATGCCGCGAATAATGTGCGGTTGGGCGCCAGATATTGTTCGCCGCCGCCGGAGCGGGTGATCTGACCGCCCAGCTCGGACGTAGGGGCGACGCGGCTGATGAAAACCTCGGTCGGCGCCAAGGGGCGAAATTCATCCATGCGATAACGCGGTGCCTCGCTTCGGGCAGGCAGGCCGAAATAGTCGTGCAAACTACGCCCCGAAGCCAGTGCTTCGTTAACTGTGGACCCTTTGGTCAGATACGCCGAATGCGGCGAGACGTCATCACCAAGGCGGGTGAGCTTGACCAACGGCTCGTTGGGGCCGATCGTCACCATGCGCGGGAGTTCGCGGCCGGAGGTGATTTGTTGTACAGCACGATCAGTTATAGTTTCTAGCCGAGCGTCGGGTGCAGCATTCCTAAGATGCTGAAAATATTTTTCGCCATCCGGTGTCTCGAGATAATCAAGGGCCGCTTGCTTGCTAACTCCATGCGCTCTAAAAGTTGTGCTTTTGGCGATCTCGGCTGAACGTTGCTGCCTTAGCTCATCGGGGATCAGTTCTAGCTTGCTCATGGCTTGGATTCCGACGTAGCGGCCTCCATACGCGCAATGATTCTTTTCTCTTGTTCAGTTAGGCCACCTCTCATTTCAATGCGAAACTTGGTGTAAGCATCATCAACACTCGGACTCGTATAGGGCATATAAACCCCATCTCCGAAGTTATAGGCGCCTGGAACATCATCCATCTCTACCGGTTCGAGCACGCGAGCCGCCTTGGCATCGTCGATCAGCGGACTCAACGAGTGCAGCAAGTCCTGCACTTCCTCACTATCAGGGTATTTTCTCAACACCCAATCCAGATGTTCCGCGGCGGCTTTCAGCTTGATGGGATCAATGGTCTGGGTCATGGCTTAGCATCCTTGGCAAGTGGAGAGCAGGAGATTCTCATACCGCGATGACCGAAAAGGAGCATCGGTCCTTGTTGCTGCCAACCCCATTGCTCGTAGGCCGCTTGATAGTGTTCGGCGATGCCACGTTTGGAGTTAGCTGCATTTCGGCGATGATTTGCTGCGCGGCCGCGTTGAGTTGCGCGACTCGCTCAGGAGTCGACAATGGCGCGATCTCCTTGACGGCGATGGTGACCCGGAAATAGTCATCCGGGTGCTGGAGCACTTCAGGGTCTATGGCAGTAAGGTCTAGAGCGCCATAGCGCATTTTTCGGTGTCTTCATCAATGATGAGCATGCCAAACTTTTCATTTCGATAGCGCCGTCAACGTCAACGTCGGCACCTGCGGCGCCGGCAGTAGGCGCTTTTTGAAGTAGGGGTCCCGGTAGTAGAAAATCTTGTTGGCCAAAATGGGAAAGCCCACCCCCTCGATCATCACGATGGCTTTCTTGTCGTCCAGGGCCTTGATCTCGTCGGGGTTCATCAGCGCCCGGCGGTCGATGATCTCGGTGTAGCTGCGGCCGCCGCCTTGGCCCTGGCTTCGGCTGTATTGCCGGCGCTTGACTGTCGTTTCGCCCAGCATCTTGGAGTATTCGTCCGCGTCGCGTTGTTCACGCGGGGCGTAGATGATTTGTGCGCCCAGGTTGGTGACCAGGCCACGCGCGGTTTCCGCACCGTAAACTGCTTCCAGCTGGGAAATGGACTGGATGACGATCACGAAGCGCATGCCGTAACCGGCCGCCCAGCCCACCGCGACCGGGATGATGTCCACCCTGCCCAGTGCGGTGAATTCGTCAAGGAGGAACAGGCACTGCACCTTGAGTGTCTTGTCGTGTTCGGGCAGCACGCTGCCGTTGAGCTTGATCGCCTGCTCGAAGAACAGATTGAGCACGCCCTTCGCCTCGATCAGTTTGCTGGGCGCCACGCCCACATAGATGCTTTGCACCTGCCGGCGCAGGTTGCGCAGGTCGAAGTCGTCGCCGCTGGTGGCGGCATCCACCACCGGGTTACCGAAAATGTTCAAGGGCGCCAGGGTGGTAGCCACCGCGGAGCTGAAAGTCTGCTCGGCCAGGTTGACCAGATTGAGCAGGCCCATGCGGGCCTTTTCACCGGCAAACGGAGCTTCCGCCAGGCGTCGGAAGAAAGCCTGCTTGGTTTCATTGGCTCCGATACCGTCCCCGGAGAGGATGCGGTAAACCTCTCCGAGGGTGGGGCGAGACGTCGGGTCGAGTTGCTTGTACAGCATGTAGCGGTCGAACAGGAATTCGCACACGGCGATAAAGGTGCTCTTGCTCATCTCCGCCCAGAACGGATCGCTTGCGCCTGTTTCCTTGTACAGGCTGGCGGCAATGGCAGTGATGTCGCTGTTGCGTTGGGTGGGATCCAGGCTCACATAGGTCAACGGATTCCAGCGGTGCGAACGCTTGGTTTCGGAAAACGGGTCAAAAAGATAGACCGGTCCCAAGGTGGCGCGATGCCCGGCGGATTTCTCGTAGGCCTCTTGCTTGACGTCGAGCATGACCAGGGACTTTGCCCATTTCAGGCAATTGGGAATCACTACAGAAACGCCTTTGCCGCTTCGTGTGGCAGCTGCCAGCAAAAGGTGCTTGGATTTGGAGACATAGATGAAGCGCCCGCCGAAGCGGCAGGCAATGATGCCGTTGGGGTCGTCTTTGAGCGCATCCTGCTTGGCCAGGTCACCGGCACGGGCAAAGCGCGATTCGCCGTACAGGGAGCGCTCCTTCGACCGAAACATCAGGTAGAGCACGCCCAGCCACAGCAACAACGGCAGGCCAAAACCGATGACTCCCGATACCTTGATTTTCATGACATACGGCGCCCATGCGCGGTCGCCGAGTACACCCAAATATTGGTAGTACGTCGTTGCAGCCAATGGCGAAGGCTGCTTCAGCAGCCACAGCGTCATCCAACCCGCGAAGTAGTTGCCCGCAACCAGGGCGAGCACGCCGAAGGTAAAGACAATGATTCCTTTGGTCTTGCCACTCATGAATAGCGCCCCTCAGCATGGATTTTAAATTTGTATACCTGCGTCGCGCGCTTGCGTGCAAGCCGCAAATGGCTTGTCGCACCCGCGAATGGAAGATGCTCGATGTATCGGTCATCCATCACCATCCTTGGTGAGCCATGATCTCTGGCGTAGGCGACTGAACTTCCCGAGCTCACCAAAATATGCCCCTGTCGGCGTCGCGTATGCCGACACATGGTGCTTTGTCATGTAGGGGTTTCCCCACAACGTTCGAGCAAGGTCGCCTTGCCGAGTATTGAAGACGGAAAATATGTTGCATGGGAATCTCCAGGTTGCGGTGAAAGTATCGCTTCCTGGCTTCCGCTTTTTACAGTACAGGTTCACCGTTCCTCGGCATTGGCATCGACAGGTATCCATCGCAGATTTGTTGACGCCAGAAGTGGAATTTTCTCGTAGTCTTTCCCGAGGAGGTTTCATGATCGTGCGCGAGCGCTGGAGACGCTGGCGTTGCGGGAGTCCATCGACCAGTTCTGGTCGATGGATTTCAAGCACGACTGGCTCAGTGACGGGCGCAGTTTCCCGCTGTTCAATGTGTTGGACGACTTTCGCCCGTCGTCCCGACTCGGACGAACGATCCACCCCACCGAACGTGCCAAGAGAACGGTTCACCCGCCTCGACGGGCGCCAGTGTCCGACAGCTCCGTTGCCACCCCGGCTTCAGTCAGCGCAAGGCGAAGATTCTGCAAGGCCGGGAGCAGCGTTTCAGTTTCGCGCATTGCCTTGCGCGAAACGCCGATGGCCCTGCGCACGTCAGCCGGTGCCTCGCCCCTTTCGAAAAGGACCATCGCGGACTCGCGACAGGCAAACAGCGCATCCACCCAGTCCGCGGGATGCACGGATCGCAGGCGCCGCGTCGCGAGACGGCTGGCCCGAAAGGCGGGAGCGACCTGCGCCACCTGGTCCAGTGCCATGGCGAGCTCATCGGATGTCCTTGCAGGTGTAGCGGGATCGAACGCATCGGCGAGCAGCGCAAGCGCATCCGCGATGCGTCGTCGCAACACACCGGTCGAACGCACGGGGTAGACGAACCATGCCGAAGCAACACCGATGATCGCGCCGATCACGATTTCCTCCAGACGCAGCCCCAGGAGCCGGGCGGCCGACGAGCCCTCGAAACCTTGCAGCAAAGCGAGCGCGATGGTGACGAACAGCGCCCACCAGGCGTAGCCGAGCGGACGCAGCCACATGCCGAGAAAAACGGCGGCGAGGATCAGCGCAATGGTGGTCGTGTCGTGGCCCCCGAGGTGCAGCGTCAGAGTCAATGCCAAGAGCGTGCCGCCCGCTGCGCCGAGTACGCGCAGGACACTCTTGTAGAGGACATCCAGCCGGCCGCGATTGCCGCTGTTGACGATGAAGGCGGTCAGCACGATCCAGGCCCAGCGCTCGGCAAAAAAGAGGTAGCCGACCAGAAAGGATGCAGCCAGCGCGACGGCCATCTGGATGGCCATTCGGGTGCTCGCCACCGGGCGCAGCGAAATTCCCTGCGCCGGCGCGGCAGCCGTTGCCATCATCCGCCGCAGGGGAGGCAGCACGCCCAGTCGGCGGGCCATGGCATGGAAGGTGGAGACCCATGCCAGTGCGAGCCATGCGACGATGATCGGAAGAAGCACCGCCAGCGAAGGACTCGCATGGTGGGTCGGTATGTAAGGCGTGGTGAGGATCACCACGAAGGGCAGGGCGATCAGCGAACCGGCGCGACGTGCCATCGGGCCAAACCGGCGCAGCCAGATCGACACGAACATGCCCACCACGAAAGTGACCGCGCCGATCCACGGCACCCGCAACAGCAACAGGCCGACCCCGGAGGCGACCACGCCGACAACCGGCAGTGCCACGGCGGCCTCGATCCGTCCACGCAGGTCACGATCGAGGTGGCTGCGCGAAAACGACAGGCACAGCACTACAGCAAGCACGGCCGGGCCGGGCTCCGGAGCGATCGCCATGGCGCACGCCAGCGTGGCCAGCACGGCCAGCATCGTCATGGTGGCATCCCGCAACGCGCGGCCGATCGCACCGGCACCCATCGGCATGTCCCGCGCCCCTGTGGTGGAAAGATTTGCGGCAGTCATCCGCACATAGGGTATGCGAGAAAGCTGCCGATCGGCAGGCCGCTTGGCGGGATTTCGCACGGCCCGTCCTGCGACTCCGGTGGAGTCGGCGGAATGCATGCGGTTTCCGACCCGTAGCGCGTCGACGCTCATCGCCCCGGGCTACCAACAGGTGGGGCGGTGGTCGTATGTCGCTTCCAGCATCAAGGCCGTAGGACTGGCCTCCTGCCGTTCCGTTTTTGTTTCAAATCCTGCACACCTGTCATTTCGCCGGGGTCCGGTGAGGCTCACCCCAGCGTGCCAACCACCGAAGGAAAGACCGCCTCGTAAGCTTCGCCATGGGTCATCGGCTTGCCGGAGTTGCGCCCGCCCTGCACACCGCGCTGCAGGGCGACGCGCGTGTAGTACTCCCACAGGTGTTCCTGGCCGGCCATGCATTCGATGGCCGCACGCTTGGTGTCCCAGACATCGCTGATGTTGAGGATCACATTCGGTTTCCAGTCGCATTGCTCGGGCTGGTGCGGCTCGAACAGGTAAACCTGAGGTGCGCCGATGACCGGTGTCGCCGGGTCGTGACCATGCGCCTGGGCGACGATTCGCGCTTCCTGCGCGAAGGCACTGACGGCGGGGTGGTCGGCGTTGTACGGGTCGACGCGCGAGTGGCTCATCGTCCAGGCCGGCCGGATCGCGCGATGCAGGTCGGCCAGCGCAAACAGCGCATCGCTGCCCAGTTTGATCGGATAGTCGCCCAGGTCCCAGAACTGGATGTCGGCGGCGCCCAGGCGGCTGGCGGCTGCCTCGGCTTCCTTGCGCCGTTCGGTCTTGACCTTTTCCAGGGTCATGCCGTCCTGGCGCCACAATCTGGCCGACTCGCCGCGCTCGCCAAAAGAGAGGCAAACCACCGTCACCGCCCAGCCGGCGGCGGCGTGCAGGGCGATGGCGCCGCCGGCGCGCCACACGAAATCGGCGGAGTGTGCGCTGATCACCAGCGCGGTTTTGTCCGTCATGGTCGGGTTCCTTGCATGGGGAAGAGGAGGATCAATCATCACCTTTGGGGGCGCTCATGAAGCCCAGTGCGCCGCCCAGGTTGATCTTCAAGTTGAGGCCGAAGGCGAACAGGTTTTTCGGCAACACCGGTGTTTTGGGAATACCCGAGTTGTCCGGATGGACGATGTATTGCACGTTGGGCATCAACTCGATGCCGCGCGCGACCTGCAAACCGTAGTTGAGCTCGTACACCATCTCGCGCGGGTTGTTGCTGCCGCTGCCACCGGCCTTGATGCGCGCATCGCGCAGGTACTCAACCTCGCGTGGCGCGAGGTTGAAGTACGAGGCGGAGAAGCCGATGGTGTCGCGCGAACGGCTGCGGAACGGCCCGGTCCAGACGAACCCCCCATAGATCTGCTGGCGCATGATCTCGGTCTGTTCCAACTGCTGCGAAACGCCGGCGAACACATTGATGTTCTCGTTGCGCGATGGATCCGGGCGCCAGACCACGCGGTCACCCATCAGGTAGATGCCGTCACGGCTACCGTTGACCTGGCGTGCGACGCCGCCGTAGAGACCCCGCGACTGGCCCTTGGTGTTGTAATACGGATCGCTGCGTGGCGCCGTGCTGACGTAGCCGCCGATTTTCAGCTCGAACGGATAGCGCGTGGTGGCGAGGTCGGTCTTGGCGTAGCCGAACTCCACCGGCACGGTGATGCCGTTGGCATTGGCGATGGAAAAGTCCAGGCCGTTGCTGGCCGAGGTCGTCGGGTTCACCTCGTACACGCCCGACTCCACGTAGGTGTGCGGCGTCGGCCGGTAGCGCACGTTCACCGCCCAGGTCGCCGAGGGCAGCAGGCTGTAGCCGGCTTCGGAGTTGATCAGCCGCGGCACGCCACAGACCGTGCCCGCCTGGAACTGGCAGTTGGTCACCAGGTGCGCGTAGTAGCTGGTGGTGCCCAGCCGACCGACGACGATGTCGAGCTTGCCGTCCAGCGCTTTCTGCTCATAGGCGAACAGACCCAGGTGCCAGCGCGTGTATTCGTTCTTGTAGATGTACTGCTGTTTGGTGAACGTGCCGGACAGGTCGTGGTTCAGCCCGTGGCCGTAGTCGCGGTAGACCGTGAAGTGGAACGAGCCGCCCGACAGACCCCAGGCCTTGTCCAGGTCGACGTCTGCGCCGATGTTGAACTGGCCGACATTGGTGTGGCCTTGCTCGACGCCGCCGGTGGTGGCATCGGCGTACTGGTTAACCAGGTTGGCACGCAGATAGACGCCGTGTTGCGCCAGTCGCTTGGCCAACGGAGCAAGCGGTCCCGGCGGTCGCTTCGGCTTCGCGGCGGCGGTAACTTGCGTGCCCTGTAAGGACGGTGCAGCGGTGGTGTTCACGTCGGTGTGGGCCGACTGATCATTGGCTTGTACGGGGACAGTCGCGGCGGTTGCCGCGAGCGCGAAGACAAGGGCGATGTTGATGGCGGAACGATTCATGGGCACTCCCCTCCAGGCGCGGGACCTGGCGGCCTCGCGAGTCATGAGTCTTGCGTCGGACGTGATGGTCAGACGGTCTGGTAACCAGCGTCGAGCTCGGCATTGAATTGTCGTCGGTCGATCGCCTTTTCCCACTTGCCGACGACGATCGTGGCGACGCAGTTGCCAGCGATGTTGGTGAACACGAAGGCTGCCGAAAGCACCCGATGGATGCCCAGGATCAGCGCGATGCTGCCCACCGGAATGGTCTTGGTCGCGGCCAGTGTCATCGCCAGCACCGCGATGGCCGAACCGGAAACGCCGGCGCCGCCTTTCGAGGTCAGCAGCAACACGGCCAGCAATCCCAGTTGCTGCTCCCAGCCAAGCGCCGTGCCGGTGGCCTGCGCCAGGAACACACTGACGGCGGCGAAGTAGAGGCAGGTGCCATCGTGGTTGAAGCTGTAGGCGGTCGGCAGGACCAGGCCCACCACCGACTCGTTGATGCCGAGCTTGGTCAGCTTGCCGGTGAGCTGGGGGAACACGCTTTCCGAGGAACTGGTGCCGAGCACGAGCACCAGTTCCTCGCGGATATAACGCATCAGCTTGAGCAGGTTGAAGCCGGCGTAGAGGGAAATCGGCGCCAGCACCAGCACGAAGAACAACAGGCACGTCAGGTAGAACTCGCCGATCAGCGCACCCAGCGGTATCAGCGTGCTGAGGCCGAACTTGGCGACGGTGAACGCAATGGCACCGAACGCGGCGATCGGCGCGATCTTCATCACCATCCGGATGATCCAGAACAGCGTCTGCGAGATGGCGTCGACGACATTGAGGATCGGCTGCGCCTTTTCCCCCACGGTGGCCAGGCCGCAGGCGAACAGCACCGAGAACACCAGGATTTGCAGGATCTCGCCCTGGGCAAAGGCATTCACCGCCGACTTCGGCACCAGGTTCACCAGGAATTCGCCGATTCCCACCGGCGGCGGGACGGCGTTTTTGCCGGTCACCGCCGCGGAATGCAGCGTCGCCGGATCGATATGCATGCCGACGCCAGGTTGCAGCAGGTTGATGGTGACCAGGCCGATCACCAGCGCGATGGTGGTGACCACCTCGAAGTAGATCAGCGCCTTGATCGCGATCCTTCCGACCTTGCCCAGGTCGCGCACGCTGGCGATGCCATGCGTCACGGTGCAGAAGATGATCAGGCCGACCACCATCTGGATGAGCCGGATGAAGATGTCGCCCAATGGCTTCAGCTGGCGTCCGACGTCCGGGGCGAACGCGCCCACCGCCACGCCGAGGGCCATGCCGGCCAATACCTGGAAGGTGAGGTCCTGGTAGAACGGACGGCGGGTTCGCTTCCGGCCCGATGGCGTGTCGTCGATGATCAGTTCGGTCATGAATACGGGCTCCTCAGGATAGGCGGCGGGCAGCATGGGGCCGACCGGGTGCGCAGACGGGTGGCGTCAATCGGACAGTGTTCCGAGGATCTCTTCGGCGGGACCGAATACCTCGTCGACGCTGAGTGGTCGCGGCAGCAGGCCTTGCATCATGCAGGCGTCGATGACGACACGAAGAGGTTGGCGAAGCTGCTCGAATCCGAACAGCGTCGGGCGTGGTTCGCCGGCCATGGCGGGGACCAGGCGATCGGCCTGGAGCAACAACTGGTACGCTTCCCGCACGGCGTCGGGATCGCTGCGGCACGTCTCGCTGCCCGCTACCACCATGTGGTTGATCGGCATGAAGCCATGCCGCTGCCACCACGCGAGATCCCTCGCAGCGGCGTCGGCGATCACCGGAACGAACTCGTCGCCTTGCGGCAGATCATTGCCGAGGATGGCCGCATCGATGTCGCCATCGCGCAACATGTCAGGCAGGCTTTTGTCGCCTGACATGTGCTCGACGAAGTCCGGGTCTGCGTACTGCTCGACGTGCGCGCCGTCGCGGGTAAGCCAGTGCATGCGCTCGATGGGAAGGCCGTAGTCCTCGGCGAGATGCGCTCGCACCCACATGCCGGTGGTCTGGGTGTACGAGCGCACGCCGATGCGTTTGCCCTCCAGCTCCTGCGGCGCGAGCGGTCCGCGCGCCCGGCTGGCGATGAGGCAGCCGCGCTGGAATCGCGAAGCCACCACCGCCGGCAGCAACACGACGGGACGGTCATAGGCAATCGCCTGCAAGGCGGTGACGATAGCCAGTTCGCACAGGTCGTAAGCCTGCTGCCGCACCATCGGGGCGAAGGCCTTGTGCACGGGTGCGACGTCGACGAAGTCGAGTTGCACGCGCGGGCTGGCCAGTTCACCGCGCTTTAGCGGCAACGACAGGGGTGAGTTCGCCAGGACGGTACGCAATACGGTCATGATGTTTTTTCCACGGACAGCGCGGGATACATCCGCATCGCCGTGCCGCCGAAGATCAGTGCCTGGTCGGCTTCGGGCAGCCCATGCAGTACATCCTGCGCCGTGGCCAGCAGGGCGGACAGCGTGCCTTCCGCCGCGGGGAAGTTCGAGCCCCAGGCGATCCGGCCTGCGCCGTAGACGTCGACCACCTTCCGCAGGAACGCGGCAGGGGTTGAGCGGCCCGTGGCCGCTGCGGCCAGCGTTCGGTTGGTGAGCTTGAGATGCACGCCCGGAAACGCGGCGATGTCGAACAACGCCTCTGCCGCTGCATAGGGCGCGCCGTCGGAAAGCTCGGGACGGGCACAGTGGTCGAGCAATACCCGCACGTTCGGAAAACGCTCCAGCAACGAGCGCAACGCCGGCAGGCCCTGCATCGTCATCTGCAGGCAGACCGGAATATCGAGCGCCTCGGCATGGGCCCACGCCGGATACGAAGCCTCGTGACCCAGCCAGTCGGCCTGGCCGGGCATGGTGCTGCCGGTCGTGAAGAGGCGGAAGCCGGCCAATCCTTCGGCTTGCCATCGGTCGATCTGCGTCACCGCGTCGGCCGCCAGGGCGTCGATCGAATAGACGCCGACGAAGCGATCCGGATGCGCCCGCACCGTATCGGCGACATAACGATTGTCGTGGCCATACACAGTGGAAGCCTGCACGACCACCGCCTTGGCGATGCCCGCTTTGTCCATCGCACGCAACAGGGCGTCGGCGTCCACCGGCCTGGCGCGGGACCATTCGGACTGATGTCCGCCGATGGGCGCGACGGGGTAGACGCCGGTGTCCGATGAGATGACGTGGGTGTGCGTGTCAATGATCTTCATCGCGCTCTCTTGCAGGAAGTCGGAAACATTCAGAGGTATTGGAGTCCTTCGCGGGCCAGTCGTTCGCGCATGTCATAGACATCCAGCCCCAGCTCGCCGCGGGCCAGTCGTTCGCGCACAGCGGCCTCGCGTGCCTCGCGTGCCTGGGCCTTCGCGAGCACGTCGCTGGCTTCTTCGCGGCGCACCACGCAGACGCCATCGTCGTCCGCGACGATGATGTCGCCAGCGCGTACCCATGCATTTCCGCAGACGACAGGCTGGTTGACCGAACCCAGTGTCTTCTTGACCGCGCCCTGGGCGCTGATCGCCCTGGACCAGACCGGGAACTGCATTTCCCGCAGATCACGAACGTCCCTTACACCGGCGTCGATGATCAATCCGCGACAGCCATGTGCGACAGCCGACGTGGCGAGCAGATCGCCGAAGTAGCCGTCGGTGCAGGGGCTGGTGGGAGCGACGACGAGAACGTCTCCCTCACGCAGTTGTTCGATGGCGACGTGCAGCATCCAGTTGTCACCCGGGGGCACCGACACGGTCAGTGCCGATCCGCCGATGCGGGCTCCCGCGTAGATCGGGCGCAGGTGGCTGGCGAGCAGTCCCGTGCGTCCCTGCGCTTCATGCACCGTGGCCACCCCGAGTTGACCCAGCGCCGTCACGACGGACTGCTCGAGCCTTTCGACTTTGGTATTGACTGCTGGCATGCCGTGGTCCCACTTCGGGTGACGCAAGAAATGTGCGCGCTATATGGCCAGTTGCCAAATTCGATTTATGATCGACATATAAGTAAAGGCTATTGATTGCACATGAACGGGATATTTTCGCTGAACCTGCGGCATCTGGATGCGCTGACCGTCATCGGTCGGGCCGGCAGCATGAGCGCGGCTGTGCAGCAGGTGAATCTCTCGCAGCCGGCGCTCGCCCAGGCGGTCGGCAAGATCGAAGGACTGCTGGGCGAACGCCTGTTCGACCGACATCCCGCAGGCATGGTGCCCACCGCCGCGGGTCGCATCGTGCTGATGCGTGTCGAACGCGCGCTGCGCTATCTGTTGCATGGTGTTCGCCTGCTTCGCCGCTCGGCGCGGCTGGCGCCGGGCGAGCATCTGGAACGGCGCGTCACCATGGCGCAGTTGCGCGCGCTGATCGCGGTGGAAAGCACCAGCAGCTACGCGCTGGCCGCGGAGCAGACGGGCCTGTCGCAGCCCGCCGTCCATCGTGCGGTTCGCGACCTGCAGGATCTGCTCGGCATCGCGCTGCTGGTGCGGGTGGGGCGGGCGGTTCGCCCCACCGACGCGGCGAACCGCTTCGTGCGGTTCGCGCGGCTGATGCTGTCCGAACTGCGCGCAGGCATGGACGAAATCGGGGCGCTCGGTACCAGCGACAGCGGTCGCGTCACGGTGGGTACCTTGCCGCTGGCGAGGGCGATTTTCCTACCCGAACTCCTCGCGCGATTCACGGCGGCCCACCCGGGCGCCTCGGTGGAAGTGGTGGAGGCACCGTATGGCGAACTGCTGACCACGTTGCGCCAGGGTGACATCGACCTGTTGATCGGTACGCAGCGCGATCCATCTCCGACCAGCGATGTGACGCAGGAAGGCCTGTTCGACGACGATCCAGTCATCGTGGGGCGCGCGGCACATCCACTGTGCGGCAAGCAGGAACTCACGCTGCCCGACCTGCTGGAATTTCCCTGGGTCATCCCGTCACCGGGCGTGCCCATGCGTGGAAACTGGGAGCGCATGTTTCGCGATCGCGGCATCGAACCACCCCGCTTGCGCATCGAGTGCGGCTCCGTCCTGATCATGCGTGGGCTCATGCTCCAGGGCGACTGGCTGACGCTGATGTCACGCGACCAGTTTTTGTTCGAGCGTGGCGTGGGAGCGTTGGCCGAACTCGGCGACCCGGGGCCGGCGCTGCGCAGGCGCATCGCGATGACGCATCGAAGCGACTGGCGCCCGACCCCGCTGCAGGCGCATTTTGTCGATCTTGCACGCGCGCTGGCGAGGGAGCGCGGCCAGGACATGCCGTCATCCTCGCGCCTGTACCGAACTCAGTAATCGAGCTTCGGATACCAGTCGCTGGCGCGGCCTTCGGGCGTGGCGTCGAGGATGGTCCACAGCGGCATCAGGTCCGGCGCGCCGCGCGGATCCTGACCGGGATCGGCGGTTTCGGCACCCATCTCGCCGCTCCAGAAATGGCGGATGGTCCCATCGTGGCGAGTGAAAACGTTGAATGCCGGGTCGTCGCCGCCGTTCTCGCCGACGCCGAAATAATCGCGGCTGTAGTTGTCGTTGAGGTCCGAGTACAGCTTGAGGTTGCGCCAGCCGCGTTCGTTCTTGAACGCAACGAGGCGTTCGATCGGTGAGCGCGCGACCACGGCGAGCGCCACGCGCTGGTCGACATCGCGCGCCTCGCCGTCCCAGGCACTCAACAGCGACGTGCACATCGGGCAGGGACGCTCGCGTTGCGGGCCGAACATGTAGCTGTAGACGACGAGCGTCTGCTTGTCGCCGAACAGGTCGGCGAAATCGACCGGACCATGTTCTCCCTGGAATCGATAGTCGCCGGTCACGTCGCCGCCCGGGGGCAGGGCGCGACGCTGTTCGGCGACACGCTCGATATGCCGGCGCAGTTCGATTTCCTCCGCCAGCAATGCCGTGCGCGCGCGACGGTAGCCGGCGCTTTCGTTGGGGATGCGGTACTGGCTGCGCTGGGCCAGCTCGGTGGCGGAAACGAGGGTTGGGGCGTCGGTCATGATCTGACTCCTGGAGTGGTCATGGAGGGTGTGCACGAGCGCGACCGATCGGCCTTGGGATCGTGCACTCTTACCGTGCGACGAACGGGGTGGCATGAAATCGACATCACGTGGAATCGACATCCGGATGAATGGACGGCGCGCGGATGGAAATTCACGGCCGTCGAGGAAATGCCATCCGGACATGCCATGGCCGATTGAAAGCGGTAGCGTGATGCCAACAGACCGGCAGACGAAGCAGCATGCCGGTCCGCTTTCGATGCCGCGGCAAGGGACTGCCACACGACTGTCATGCGCGCTGCCTAGGGTTGTCGCATGACATGCGCATCCGGTTTCCACAGGCGGCACCTTGCCTTCTCTCTCCTGCGCCGTGGCCAAGGCTTCAGCCGCGGAACAGGTCGATGACGCTGTCACGCCGCCGATTCCTGTGTGGTGCGGGCGGCCTGATCGGCGGCATGGTGCTTGCCGATGCGCTGCACCTGGCGTCGGCACAGGCCATGTCCACGTCGACATGGATGTCGATGCCCAGTCGCATGTCGATGCCGACGCTAGCGGCGCCGAAGGTGCTGCTGCTGAACCCGGTCACGCTGGCGCGGTTTGTCGATGCACTGCCGGTGCCGCCGGTGGCACGTCCGGTAGGGCAGCGCGCGCATCCGGCGTATCCCGGCCGCGCGCTGCCGTATTACCGGATGGAAATGCGCGCGTTCCATGCGCGATTGCATCGCGATCTTCCGCCGACGCCACTGTGGGGTTACGACGGCCAATCTCCTGGGCCGACATTCGAGACGATGCGCGGCGAGCCACTGCTGATCGAATGGGTCAATGCGCTGCCGACCCGACATTTTCTTCCAATCGACCACAACGTTCACGGTGCGGACCGCTCGAAGCCGGAGGTGCGCGTGGTGACTCACGTGCATGGCGCGCGCGTGCCGGCCGATTCGGATGGCTGGCCGGAAGACTGGTACACGCCCGGCCATTCGGTGCTGTCCCACTATCCCGGCGTGCAGGACGCAGCGAGCCTGTGGTATCACGATCACGCGATGGGCATCACGCGACTCAACATTTATGCCGGGCTGTTTGGCGCGTTCAACGTGCGCGATGCCGAAGAGCAGAAGTTGGGTTTGCCTGCGGGCGATTGCGATTTGCCGCTGATCCTGTGCGACCGGCTGATCGGCAAGGACGGCCAACTGTATTACCCGGTGTCGGACGATCCATCGGCGCCATGGGTTTCGGAATGTCGCGGCAACGCGGTGCTTTGCAATGGCAAGCTGTACCCCTATTTCGAGGTCGAGCCGCGGCGCTATCGGCTGCGCCTGATCAATACAGCCAATACCCGCTTCTTCGACCTTTCGTTGTCGCAGGGAAATACGTTCCTGCAGATCGGCAGCGACCAGGGGCTGCTCGCTGCACCGCTGGTGCGCACGCGCATCGAGCTCTATCCCGCCGAACGGGCCGATGTCGTGGTGGATTTTTCCGGCATGGCCGGAAAGAAAATCCATCTGCACGAGCAGTCCGATGCCATCCTGGAATTTCGGGTTCGCGAGCACGGCCGACGCGACACGTCGATCGTGCCGGCCACGTTGCGCAAGGTGCCGCGCATCGATCCTGCCGCGGCAGTGCGCAACCGCTTGTTGACCGTCGGCGAGCAGGATGATGCGAGTGGCAATCCGATGGTGATGCTGCTCGACGGCAAGATGTGGTCGGACCCGATCAGCGAGAAACCGACGCAGAACACCATCGAGAGCTGGAGCTTCGTCAACATCACTGGCGATGCGCATCCGATCCACCTGCACCTGGTGCGCTTCCAGGTGATCGACCGCCGCCCGTTCGACCTGTTCGCGTGGAATGCGAATCGCCGCATCAAGTACACCGGCCCGGCGCAACTGCCGCCGCCGCACGAGGCGGGCTGGAAAGACACAGTGCGCGCCGATCCCGGCATGGTCACGCGCATCGCGATGCGCTTTGAAGGTGAGCCTGGCCGCTACGTCTGGCATTGCCATTATCTCGAACACGAAGACAACGAAATGATGCGGCCGTACCAGCTGCTGCCGGCGTAAGTTGTTTCGCCTGCGTCGTGTGAAAGCACGCATCGCCGCACGCTGTCGTCGCACTGTCACGTTCAAGCGAATCCCTGTCGTCGCAATGCCAACGCAGCGTCATCTGCGAGACCGACACTGATGCCGTCCAGTACAGCGCCACGCGCTCGCTGACCAGAATCAGGGGGATTACACGAAGGCCGTCTTTTGCCGTCGTCTGCAGGAGATTCAGATCATGCGAACCGTGTTTGCCCGCGAGCGGTTGATGCCGCTCTTCATCGGAGTACTGGTCGCCGGCTTTGCCGGCGTCGTCAGCGCGCAGTCCACAACACCACCAGACAAGGACGCAGCGTTTCGCAAGCATGTGCCGACCACTGGCGCGCAACACCAGCCGGGGATTCCCGGCGGCATCGTCACCTTGCATCGTCCCGGTCACCCCGGTGATCGCAGCGACATCACGCGTACGCCGATCAAGCACGTGATCTTGCTTATCGGTGAAAACCGGACTTTCGACCACGTCTACGCCACCTACCAACCGCCGCGAGGGCAGAGCGTGCGCAACCTGCTTTCCGAAGGCATCGTGAATGCCGACGGCACGCCCGGTCCGCACGTCGCACTTGCACGCCAGTGGCAGGCATCGAACACCGGTACCTTCGCGCTCGCGCCAACCCGCACCGCGCCTTATGCGGTGCTGCCGAAGATGAACACCGGCAGCGCACCGACCCAGGCGCCGTTCGCGTCGGCCGCGCAGGCGCAGTCGATCGAGCCGGCACTGCCGCAGGATGCGTATGTCGAGCTGGCCGAGGGCGGTACCGGCCTGCCCAATGGCGTGGTCGACACGCGCTTTCCCGGCAACCTGCCCAACGCGCCAGTCGACATGCATGCGTCGATCACCGACAACGACTACGCCAACAGTCCGGTGCATCGCTTTTTCCAGATGTGGCAGCAGCTGGATTGCAGCGCGCAGGCAGCGACATCGCACAACCCGAGCGGCTGTCGCGCGGATCTCTTCCCATGGGTCGAAACGACCATTGGCGCAGGCAACAACGGTGCACCACAGCCGGCCGGCTTCACCGACCAGAGCACGGGCGAAGGTTCCACGGCGATGCAGTTCCTCAACATCGCCAAGGGCGACGCGGCGTACTTTGCCGAGCTTGCCCGCAAATACACCTTGAGCGACAACTTTCACCAGTCGGTGATGGGCGGAACCGGTGCAAACCACATCATGCTCGGTTACGGTAACCCGATCTTCTACGCCGACGCGCAGGGCAATCCCGTGACGCCGCCGACCAACCAGATCGAGAACCCCGACTCGCAGCCCGGCACCAACAACTGGTGGGTGCAGGACGGTTACGGTGGTGGCTCTTACGTCAACTGCGCGGATGACACGCAGCCCGGCGTAGCCCCGGTGAAGAAATACCTGAAGTCGTTGTCGTATCGCACGTTCCGCGGCACCGACTGCAAGAAGAACGCGTACTACCTCGTCAACAACTACAACCCGGGCTATCTCGGTGACGGCACGCCGGCACCGCTGGGCAACACGCAGTTCACCATTCCGCCGACCACGCAGGACAATATCGCGCTGCTGCTCACGCGTCACCGCGTAAGCTGGAAGTACTACGGCGAAGGGTGGGGTGACGGCAAGGAAGACGGCGAGGGCGGCACGTATTGCAATATCTGCAACCCGTTCCTGTATTCCACCCAGGTCATGACCGATCCGACGTTGCGCGCCAACAACCAGGACATCAACGACCTCTACACCGATATTCAGAACGACACGCTCCCCGCGGTATCGATCGCCAAGCCCGATGGCATTCTGGACGGCCATCCGGCTTCTTCGAAGCTCGAGCTCTTCGAGGGCTACGTCAGGAAAATCGTCGACATGGCCAAGGCCAATCCAAAAGTATGGAACGACACCGTGATCATGGTGACCATGGATGAAGGCGGCGGTTATTACGACTCCGGTTACGTGCAGCCGATCGACTTCTTCGGCGACGGCACGCGCATTCCGTTGCTGGTGATATCGAAGTACTCGCAAGGCGGGCGGGTGGTGCACACGTATTACGATCACGTCTCCTTCGACAAATTCGTGGAAGCCAACTGGGGTCTGTACGACACCATCTCGCCACGCAGTCGCGATAATCTTCCCAATCCGATCGCGCGCCGCGACGATCCTTATGTACCCGTCAATTCGCCGGCGATCGGCAATCTGATGGACATGTTCGACTTCGACCGGCACGGCTGGTCGAACGCCACAGCGGCCACCAGCGACTGATTTCCATGCGAACGCCTTGTCCGCCATGGCGGACAAGGCGTTCGCGCGTTCGCGTAGTGCACCTGTGCGTACAACACGCACGACTCTGAATCGGGAGCATGCAGTCGCCATGACCACCTTCATTCCTTTTCCCCAACGCCATGGTTTCATCGTTGCCAGTCGCAGCATCGCCTTCGCACTGATCGTCATCGCCGGTCTTGCCAGCCCGCCCAGTCATGCCGATCCTGGTGATTTCGCGGCCATGCCGGGGTTGTGGAAAATCGTGACGACGCCAGTCGATCACGACCACCGCGGCAAGCCGATCATCGAATGGCATTGCATCGACGAGGGGGCCGACCCGTGGGCTGCGTTTGCCACCATTTCCATTCCTCCATTCGATCCGTGCCAGCGCAACGAACCGCATCGAGGCAGCACGTCGCTCGCATGGAACGTGCGCTGCGACGGCTCGACACCCGTCAGCGGTCGCGGTCGCGCGGACTTTGATTCGGCCGAGCACTACACCGCCAGCATGGCGCTGCAGGATCGTGGCGACGTCGTGCAGATCGAAGGCCGACGCTACGCCGCATGCACCAGCCCGAGCGACTGAGTCCAGCTTTCCGGCGCACCGAGGATGTACGTTTTCGGTGCCGCAGGCTTGCCGTGGGTTTGCTCCGCGGGTTGACGTGCGTCGTGCAATCGGGTGTCCTCGCTGTCGGTCGTTCCGCTTGATGCATCGAGCCGCGGGCGATTCCCCTTCCGCGGAGATCCCGGCACATGCACTTACGCCATATCACCACTGTGTTTCGGACGGCGGCCTGCGTCGCGCTGTTGGCGGCGGGCCTTGCCCCAGCGGTCCTTGCCGGAACAAGAACACCGCGCGATCAGCCGATGTCGCTCGGCAGCCCACGACCCAGCGCCGCCACCGTGCAGGCATGGAAGGATCGCAAGTTCGGCATGTTCATCCACTTCGGCCTGTTCTCCGAGGCTGGCGGCATGTGGAACGGCAAGCGCGTGGACGCTGGCTACAGCGAACAGATCGTTGCCAATGGCCATATCCCGATGCGGGACTACGCGGCACTGGCGGGCAAGTTCGATCCGGTGAAATTCGATCCCGATGCCATCGTTGCGCTGGCAAGGACCGCCGGCATGAAATTCATCGTATTGACCGCCAAGCACCACGATGGCTTCAACATGTTCCACACGGCGCAGACGCCGTACAACATCGTCGACGCCACGCCGTACAAGCACGACGTGGTGAAGGAACTGGCCGATGCCTGCGCCCGTGCGGGCATGCCGTTCGGCGTGTACTACTCCACCATCGACTGGCATCACCCCGGCGGCAATCACTACATCGAGGGCAACAGCAATCCGATCACGCCAGCGCAGGCTGACTTCAACGTGGCGCAGATCAAGGAATTGCTGGGTCACTACGGGCCGATCGCCGAGATCTGGTTCGACATGGGCAAACCCACGCCCGCGCAGAGCGCGCGTTTTGCGCAAACCGTGCATGCGCTGCAGCCGCAGACGATGGTTTCCGGCCGGGTGTGGAACTACCAGGGCGACTTCACCGTGATGGGTGACAACAGCGAACCGGATGTCGCGGTCGAGGAGCCGTGGCAGTCGCCCGCGTCGATGTTTCCGCAAACCTGGGGTTATCGCTCGTGGCAAAAGCGCGACGACCTGCAGGGAAAGATCCGCGAGAACATCGCGCGGCTGGTGCGAGTGGTGAGTGCCGGTGGCAACTACATTCTCAACATCGGTCCGCGCGGCGACGGTTCGATCGTGCCGTACGAGGCCGAGGTATTGCGCGGTGTCGGCGAATGGCTGCGGGTCAATGGCGAAGCGATCTACGACACCGGCGCACAACCGTTCGGTGCGCTCGATTTCGGCTACGCGACACTGGGCAGGGACACGCTTTATCTGTTCATCGACAAACTGCCTGCCGATGGCGAGCTGCATTTGCCCGGCGTGGTGGACACCAGGCTGGAATCGGGTCACCTGCTTGGCGCACCCGCCGGCGATGCAGCACCGGCAAGCATCGATGCCGGCGGCGCGACGATAGACGTCCATGCATTTGCGCTTTCGGCTCATGGCGGCAACTTCATGCCGGTGATCGCCGTGCCGATCGAAGGAGAACTGCATGTGCGTCCCCATGCCGTGGCTGCATCCGCCGATGGGCGAGTCCATCTCGATGCTGCCCAGGCGCAGCACTTCCTCAACGACAACGGCTTCGGTTACGAGGACCCGTCGACGCTCTACAAACTGCGCTGGTACGCGGCGCTGGGCAGAGGTAATTACACACTGACGATCCATTACGTCGGCAACGGAAAGCCGGAGCGCATGGACCTGCTCGTCGACGGTCAACGGCAGACCGCGTCGCTTGCGGCGGATACGGGGAAACACCTGGTCTGGCAGGCGACTGTCCATCGTGACCATGCGAAGCAGCCTTATGCAATGGAAGTCGAGCTGACGCCAGTGGAACCGTTCCACAAAGGCGACCGCCTGCCGGTAACGGTCAACGCCGTGGACATCGCGCCGTCGGCCGGTCATTGATTCAGGCGTGCGGCGTCGCATCGTGCTGGTTCGCAGGAGTTGCCATCATCGGGTGGAAAGCCCGATAAAGGCGCCTGGATTATTTGATCGAGTACGTCATGTCGCAGGCAACCCTGGCCGGTTTTGAGGCCGCTGAACCCACCGATCGGCTCTTTTTCGCGCTCTTTCCCGATCGGGACACGGCCGGGCGCATCGCGGCGTTCGCGGCGATGCAGTGCGCAAACCATGGCTTGCGCGGACGCCCGTTGTCGACGGATCGCCTGCATGTGACGTTGTTTCACCTGGTTGATTCGGTCGGACTTCGCGACGATGTGGTCCGGGCGGCGGAGCAGGCGGCGGCACAGGTGCGGGGTGCGCCATTCGACGTCAGCTTCGATCAGGTCGCCACGTTCGCCAACCGGCGCCGGCACAAGCCGTTCGTGCTGAAGTCCAGCGGTGGCAACGATCCTCTGCATGCATTTCACGCGCAGCTGGGCCGGGCACTCTCGGCGACGGGATTGGGCCGGTGCGTCACAGCCGCTTTCGAGCCGCATGTCACGTTGGCCTACGATGCCCGGGATGTGGCGACCGAACCAGTGACGCCGGTGTCGTGGCGGGCTGGTGAGTTCGTGTTGGTCCACAGCCTGCTCGGGAAGACGCAGCACATCCCACTGGCGCGCTGGGCGCTGGATGGATCGCGCCTGTCGGCCTGATAAGCCGCGCCAGCGCGGTTTTGTGCCGTTGCCCACCCGCACCGCCAGCTTGAATGATCGCCGTCGGTCGTGCTGCTTTGCATGGATGCCTGTCGGCAGGTCCGCTTGCGCAAGTGGCAGCAGCACTACGGCCTTGATCTATGGGTTGTTGGGGGCCAAGCCGCGGGTGATGCCGTGCTCAACCATTGTGTCCAGGTGATCCGCAACGCGGGGCTGCCACGCGATACGCTGTTTTCGCGTTATGGCGGCGAAGAGTTCGTGCTGGTGCTGCCCGTGATCGACTTGACGTACGCCCGCGCGCTGGCCGGGCGCATGCGTGCCCATGTCGCGACCCAACCGGCCACATTCGACGCCCACGTGGTGGCCCTCACCACCAGCGTCGGCGTTGCTGGCGCGGTCGGTGCGGGTTTCGAGGTGCTGGTCAATGCCGCCGATGTCGCGCTGTACCGGCCCAAGAACCCGGGGCATAACCGGATGGAATGGAATCGGGGCGGCATGGCAGCGGCGGAAGATGGATGACCGGAACTTCACGTAGACCCCGGTTCTCGCGTATGTTGGCGCATTCCGAAAACCAAAGGGGCGCACCATGACCGCATCGCCGGAGCAACATCCCGATCACCTGAGGCGCAGCCTTTCGAACCGGCATCTGCAATTGATCGCCATCGGCGGCGCGATCGGTACCGGCTTGTTCATGGGCTCGGGCAAGACGATCAGTCTGGCCGGACCCTCGATCGTATTGGTCTACCTGATCATCGGCGTGATGCTGTTTTTCGTGATGCGGGCGATGGGCGAGCTGTTGCTGTCCAATCTGGATTACAAGTCGTTCATCGACTTTTCCACCGATCTGCTCGGGCCATGGGCCGGGTTCTTCTGCGGCTGGACGTACTGGTTCTGCTGGATCATCACCGCCATCGCCGATGTGATCGCGATCGCCGCCTACGCGCAATACTGGTTTCCCGAACTGGCGCCGTGGATCCCCGCGGTGTTGTGCGTGCTGTTGCTGCTGAGCCTGAATCTGGCGACGGTGAAACTGTTTGGCGAGATGGAATTCTGGTTTGCGCTGATCAAGATCATCGCCATCTGCGCGTTGATCGTGACCGGTTTCGCGCTGGTTGCCTGGGGCTTTCGTTCGCCCAGCGGACACGCGGCGTCGCTGTCCAACCTGTGGAATGACGGCGGCGTGTTTCCGAAGGGGCTGGGCGGTTTCTTCGCCGGTTTCCAGATCGCGGTGTTCGCCTTCGTCGGCATCGAGCTGGTCGGCACCACCGCCGCGGAGACGGCGGATCCTCGGCGCAACCTGCCCAAGGCGATCAACTCGATCCCGGTACGCATCATCATTTTCTACGTGCTGGCCCTGGTGGCCATCATGGTAGTGACACCGTGGCGCCTGGTGGAGCCGGGCAAGAGCCCGTTCGTGGAACTGTTCGTACTGGCCGGCATTCCGGCCGCCGCCAGCCTGATCAATTTCGTGGTGCTGACCTCGGCCACGTCCTCGGCCAACAGCGGCATCTTTTCCACCAGCCGCATGCTCTATGGCCTCGCCGGCGAAGATCATGCACCGAAGCTGTTCGCACGCCTGTCGCGTGCGGCGGTGCCGTCGCTGGGCCTGCTGTTTTCCTGCTTCTGCCTGCTGCTCGGCGCAGCCTTGATCTATCTGATTCCCGACCTGATCACGGCGTTTACCCTGGTCACTACGCTGTCCGCCGTGCTCTTCATGTTCGTGTGGTCGCTCATTCTGGCCGCTTATATCGTTTATCGCCGCAAGCGTCCGCAACTGCACGAGGCGTCGGACTACAAAATGCCCGGCGGCGTGTTCATGTGCTGGGTCTGCCTGGCGTTCTTTGCCTTCGTGGTGGTCCTGCTCACGCTGCGGCCCGACACCCTGGAGGCTCTGCTCGCCGCCCCGGTATGGTTTGTACTGCTGACGGTGGGCTATCTGTGGAAGGGGCGTCGCGTCCGTCCGGCCTGACCCGCGGCTGGGGTGATCCCGGCCCTGGTTGGCTTCGCGAACCATGGGATGCGATGGCTGCCCGACGCAATGCACGGACGACAGCACGGCGATCATCGGCGGCACAGCGGTGTGTCGCCTTGCGTCGTCCGGCACGTTTGGCAGGCTGTTTCCATCTGGCTGGGTCTTTGCTCAGTCGCGATCGGGTGCGCCGAGCGGAAAGTACGACCGGTAGGGCCGTGCCTCGTCGACGGCGCGCGCGAACGAGGGGCGTGCGAGCAGGCGTTGCCGATACGTTTTGACGTTCGCGCAGGTCGCGGGAACGGGATGCGCCCAGTCGGCATAGAACAACGAAGGCGCGGCAGCACAATCGGCAAGGGTGAAGGTGTCACCCGCCGCCCATGAACGTCCGGCCATGACCTGATCCAGCCATGCATAGGCGGTATCGAGCATGGCGCGCGCCTCAGCTACGCCGACACTGTCGCGATCGGCCTCGGGGCGCAAGCGATCCAGCACAATTCTCTGCAGCGGCGCATGCACGTAATTGTCGAAGAAGCGATCCATCGCGCGTGCTTCCAGGGCGTCGCCGGCATCGGCAGGAATCAGTCGTACGGTGCCACCGTGGTACAGATCGAGGTACTCGATGATGATGCTCGCCTCGACCACCGTGCGATCGCCGTCCCGCAGTAGCGGAAAGCGCTTCAACGGCCAAAGCGCATCGAACTCCTTCATCGTGCCGGGGTTGTCCGGCGAGAGCAGGTACCACTCGAAGGGCGTGCCGTTCTCGTAGAGCGCGATCAGCGCTTTCTGGGTGTAGGAGGAAAACGGGTGCGCATACAGTTTCAGGATCATCGCGGCTCGCCTGTGCGGATTTGTCGAAGCGACGAACGGGCGCTTGCGAAATCGACATCGAGGTTCGCCATCGGATCGGCTTTCGGCCCTTGATCAGCTCTCCACCATGGCCTTCAATTTCATCAGCGCGCGGTCCCATTGCTGCGCGATCAGATCAAGCGACTGGCGCGCCTGCTCCAGCTGGGCAGGCTCGAACTCCCATCGGTGTTCGCGTCCCAGTTTCAGGTCGCGGACCAGGCCGGCATCGGCCAGCACGTGCAGGTGTTTGGTCACGGCTTGCCGGGTGATGTCGGTACCGGCGGTGAGCTGGGCGATCGACATGGCGCCGCCGACGCAAAGCGCGGCGACGAGGCGCAGGCGCGTCGGGTCACCCAGGGCCGCAAAAAGCGGGGCGAGCCGATGCAACGACGCGGCTTCAGTGCGCGGCGACATATGTCCTGATGTTTTCCATCTGCGCATCCCAGCCGCTGCTGTTCATGCGGAACGCTTCATGGCGACGCTCCAGCGGGATCTGGTCGAAACCGGATTCGGTGAGGCGGAGCAGGGTGCCACCGGCGGCATCCTGCAGCTCGAATACCGCCAGAGTGGTGGGCTCCCCTGAGTAATCGACCGTCTGATCCACCGCATACGGGTGCCAGCGGAACGACAGCAAACGCTCCGGTTCGATGCGTTCGACCAGCGCCTCGAACAACAGATGTTCATAGCCTGGGTGGGTGATATAGCCTTGCACGCTCTGGCCGGCAACGAACCGCTGGCCCTTCAGCGCCACGCCAAACCAGTCGCCGAAGGCTTCGGCGTCGGCAAGGGCACGCCAGACACGCTCACGTGGGGCGTTGAGCTGGATCTGTCTTTCTATGCGATCGGTAGATGTGTTCATGGGCAACCTCCTGGCTGCAGGTTAACCCCTTTGTCAGTTTAAATGCAACTTAAAGGTTGCATAAGGCCGTGAGATGGCGTGAACGAAGGTCCATGCCACCGCATGTGGTCGTCCCGGAGGATTCCTTGCGGGTTTTCAATGCGCCGGTGCGGTGGCGCGCAGCGCGGATTCATGCCGGCAGCGCTATGATTTTGTCCTTGTCGGCGAGAGTATGTGGAGGCTCCCATGGCAACCGGATGGGCAGGCGACGGCGCGGTGCAGGACCAGATCGATGCGACGGTCAACGACGCCGTGCAGCGGGTGCGCCAGCAGTTGCGCAACGGCCCCGGTCTGAAACGCTGCGAAGAATGCGATGCGCCGATTCCCGCGGCACGACGCAAGGCCGTGCCGGGAGTGCGCCTGTGCGTGACCTGCCAGGAGGCGCAGGACGCCGAGCAGCGCGGTGCCGGCCTCTACAACCGGCGCGGCAGCAAGGACAGCCAGCTTCGCTGAGAAGGTGCGTGCTGGTCTACCCGGCTGCCGCTCCACGCAGCACGGCCAGCGCGATTTTCATCTGCATGATCGCGTCTGACAGGCGGGAGTCATCAACCGGCCGCAGGCCAGCCCGGACACGCCGCCGCCGATGCTGATTTTCGCGGGCTTCATTCGCCATTCCCGACGCGTTCGTCGCGCGTGGATCGATCGATGTGTGGCAGCCCGCCACGACTCAGTGCGTTGTCCAGTCATCCAGGCGTTGGCGCACCGCGGGTTCCAGGCTTTTCAGTCCCCAGCGCCGGCCTTCCGCCACGGCTGCATCAGCGGGTTGGCCGTCGATCAACGCGGCACGCAGCGCGATCATGGCGCCAACGCGGTTGCTGCTGGCGCAGTGCACGAGCGTCGGCCGGTCGCCGGCGTCGATCAGCCACTGATCGAACTGAGCGACATGGGCGCGGGTCAGGTCCTGTGCGCCGTGGATCGGCAGGTTGCGATAGCGGATGCCGGCAGTATGCATCGCTGCCGCCTCGTCGAAGTCGGGCGTTTCGTTGTCGACGCTTAGATCGATCACTTCGCGGATGCCGGCACGTTTCAACGCTGCCATGTCGCTGGCCTGCAGGCGTCCGGAAGCGACCCGATGGGGAGCGGGAAACGCCACGTGGGGCAGATCGGCCAAGGCGGTTTTCTCAGGCGTGGCAGCCATGGCGGCGGTGGTGAGACCAAGCGTCATCGCCAACAGCATTTTGCGGATCATGTGGGATATCTCGAAGGGAGCCCGGACAACCTAACCGAATCGGTGCGGCGGTGCCTTGATCGTCCATCGACGATCCGGTTGGACAACGTTGTCATCAAAGCCGCAAGAATTGGCTCTGCGCGACCGGTGCAACAAGGGGTGATTTGTCAGCCCGGCTGACTGCTGGTGTCGCAATGCAGCATGAAACCTGCGCTTCCTGGTTTCACGTCGACGGTCACAGTTCGGAAAAAGTCCGATAGACAACGTTGTCATTCGGGCCTAAGACAGGACAGTCTCACCATAAAAAGCGGTAATGCGCAGGGATGCGGCAAGGTGATCGGGTCCCCAACCGCACGGCTGACCGGAGCGCAGCCATGCATTCGCCTTGGCAAATCACCCCAGCGGGCATGGGCGACGGAAAGAGCGGAAGACGGCAGGGTGCACAGCTGTTCGCATCGAAGGATCGAATGGCTTATCTGGCACTTCACCGGACTCCTCCGATTTCCCGCCCGGGCTCCTGGCGATGCAATTCCCATCAGGAGATATCTCATGTTTGTGAAGCGATCGGCGGTGTGGTCAGGCCTGGCCTTGAGTGCGTTGGGCAGTGCGATAGGAATGGGCTTGTCCGTCAGCCTGCTGGCGGCGATACCCGTGCAAGCGGTTTACGCGCAATCCGTTCCTGCCTGCGCGGCAGCATGGAACGCGGCGACGGCGTATGTCGGTGCCAACGTTGTTAGCGAGAACGGAACGAACTACGTGGCGAACTGGTGGACGCAGGGTAACGATCCGGCCACCAGCAACGGGGGCGCGGGCTCCGGTCAGCCGTGGACTTCGCAGGATAGTTGCGGCGGCACGGATCCTGGCGACCCAGGTGATCCAGGTGACCCCGGCAATCCCGGCAATCCGCCCGCCCAAGGTTTCCTGTTCAGTCCCTACAAGGACGTCACGATCAATCTCAACTGGAACACCAATGTGATGCACACGGCCGTCACCGGCACGTCGATCCCGGTGGTGGGCAGCGGCAGCCTCGTGTCCACGGTCGAGCCGAATCTTGGTGCGATCACCTTGGCGTTTGCCTCGGGCGAGTGCGGCAGTGAAAGCTGGGGTGGCATCCCGGCGGCGAGTTTCGCCAGCGCAAACATCCAGCCGCTGGTCAACGCAGGTGTGAGCTACGTGGTCTCCACCGGCGGGCAGGCCGGCAGCTTCACCTGCTCGACGCCGGCAGGCATGGCGCAGTTCCTTTCGCGTTATGCGTCGCCGTACATGGTCGGCGTGGACTTCGATATCGAGGGCGCCCAGAGCCAGGCGCAGATCAACAACTTGATATCCAACGCTGCGTACGCGCATACGTTGTATCCGAACCTGCGCTTCTCCTTCACGCTCGCCACGCTGGCGGCATCCGACGGCAGCTACGGCGGACTCAACAGCGTGGGCGACATGGTGGTGCGTGCGGTGAAGGCGGCGAACCTGCCCAACTACACGATCAACCTGATGGTGATGGACTTCGGCGCAGCCAGTCCCGGCGTGTGCGTGGTGTCGAACGGTCAGTGCAACATGGGGCAGTCCGCCGTGCAGGCGGCGCTGAATCTTGAACACACCTACGGCATCGCGGCCAGCCGGATCGAGCTGACACCGATGATCGGCGTGAATGACGTCAACACCGAGCTGTTCACCCTCGCCGACGTCGATACGGTGGTCAATTACGCAGTCGGGCAGGGCATGGCGGGCGTGCATTTCTGGTCACTCGATCGCGACACGCCGTGTGCGGGTGGTGGCGGGACAGCATCACCCACCTGCAACTCGGTCAATGGCAGCACGCCGCTGCAATACACCAACCGCTTCCTGCACGATCTCGGCCACTAGGTCACGTCGACAGGCGTACACGCAGGCCCGGTGCATGAAGATGCGCCGGGCCTTTTTTCGAACGGTCGACTGGCGCCACAACGAGTAGCCACGCTCCGAAAAAAAAACCAGACATCCGCGCCAAATACATGGGAGGGGTCGCGCGGATGCCTGGCGAGGGGAAACTGACTCAATAGTCGTAGCTGACGCTCAGGCGGACGTAACGCGGATCTTCGCGATAGAGCGCGGTGCCGTAGAGCGGGTTGGGTGTACGTGGAGCATTTTCCGAATTCGGCTGCAGGAAGATCGCGTTCTGTTCGTTGAACACATTGAAGATGTTGGCGTTGAACGCGAGCTTCTGGCCGCCAAATGCCGGGCGATAGGTCACGCCAAGGTCGAGTTGATGCGTCCATGGAAGCCGGCCGTGGCTGCCGGGCGGCGACGGTTGTCCATCGCACCAGTGATAGGCGTTGCCATAGCCGACAGGGTTGGAGTGATCCGGTCCGTAGTAGCCCAGGCAAATACGCGGGTTGCCGGACTGCAGGCGCAAGTTGCCTGAGACGATCCACTCCGGGCTGACCTGGTAATAGCCGTACAGCTTGATCTGGTGCGTGTGATCGTTGTTCTGCGGACCGTTGGTGTTCTCCATGATGACGGCGTTGTCCCAATCCTCGCTCGCCGACGCGCCGCCCTGTAGCAGGTCCGAACGCAACTGGCCTTCGGTGTTGCCGTAGCTGCGCGAGAAGGTGTAATCGATGCGGCCGAACCAGGTGCCGTCGAACGGATGCTCGAGGAAGGTATCCAGCGCGTAGTAGCGACGCTTCAGGTGCTGGAAGCCGATTTCGTCGTTGCTCAGGGTGGTCGAGAACGGGTTGCCGGCGGTGTCGATCAGGTTGAAGGTATTGGCGCGGCCCGGGTTGATCAGGTAACAACTATTGCTGGAGCCCACTTCGTGGCCTTCAGCGGCGGCCTTGTCGGTCACCAGGGTCACATCGCAGAAATCGTCGATCGCGCTGCGCAGGACGCGCTGGGTCAGTTTGGCGCCGTAGATCCATTTCGTGCCGGCGGTCTTGGTGAAGCCGAGGATGAATTCATCCTGGTTCTCGGCCTTGATGTTCTTCGCGGTGACGGTATTCGGATCCGGCTGCTGGCCGTACGAATTGTTGGCCGAGACCGGCTCGGAAATCTGGGTCAGGCCGGTGGGTACGCCGTCCGGCCCGATCCCGCCGTAGGTGTAGTACTGCTGCGTCGCGATGTAACCGGCGGCAGCGCCGGTGGCCGGGTTCAACGGCAGACCGAGGTAGTAGCGCCCTGCATTGCCGAACACCTTGAAGCTGGAGTCACCGTTGACGTCCCAGCTGAAGCCCAGCCGCGGTGCCCACTGTGGCCGCGTCTGCTTGATGAAGGCCTGGCCGGCGGGGTTGTAGTCGGTGAACTGATCGTTGCGCAGGCCCAGCGAGAGCAGCCAGCGGTCGTTGACCTGCCATTTGTCCTCGATGTATTGGGCGCGCTGTGCGGAGCGCACGGAGACGACGCTGATGGCGACGTTCTTCTGCACGTAGTAACCGTCCGCGCCATTGGGGAATCCGTTGAGCGGTGGCACTTGACCGTCCACCAGCGGCAGCTCCGGGTGATCGGTCTGGCCGTAGCCCCAGCTGTATCCGGGACCGGTGTTGAACGTGCCTTGATCGTTCGCCCGCGCGTTCTGGTTGTCGATACCCGCGCTGATGGTGTGGTCGCCCAGGTGGTAGCTGAGGTCGAAGCGGAGATTGGTGGTCTTGTTGCCACGGCCTGGATCGGACAGCGAGGCGATCTGCGGATTGCCTCGCGGCGTGCCGCCATTCAAGGCGGGGTTCTGGTTGATGATGCCGCTGACGTAGGTGAGGTTGGGATCGTAGGCACCCGGGTAGTCGTAGTCGACGGTGTTCATCTCGCCATAGGTGGCGCTGAGCGTGAGGTTTTCGGTGAGGTAGCCGGTGTACTTGGCCACCCACAGGTCGCCGCCTTTCTTGGTGGCATCCTGCGGCCGGATCAGGCTGCCGCGCGTGCGCGCGTTGTAGTCGTAGTTGTAGACCGAGCCGGAGCCGCTGTGCTTGTCGCTGGCGCCGGTGAGTTCGACGATGTTGTTGTCGTTGATGTTCCAGTCCAGCTTGGCGTACCAGCGCGGATCGTTGTAGCGATATGTCTGGTTGGGTGCCGAGGTGGTCTCGACGGAGTTGACCTGGTTGCCCTGTTCGCGCTCGAACTCGCCAGCCACGAAGAAGAACAGCTTGTCCTTGATCAGCGGGCCGCCGGCATAGGCGCTCACCGTGGTGGTGGTCCTGTCGTTGGCGCTCTTGGGGTCGTACAGGGAGCCGGCGACGGGCGTCTTCGGCAGGCCGTTGGCGTAATGCACGTCGCGCTCGTGCGCGCGGGCAAAGTTCGGCTCCCAGATGACCTGCGCACCGAAATGCCATTCGTTGCTGCCGCGCTTGCCGACCTGGTTGATCACGCCGCCGTCGGAGCGTCCGTATTGCGCGCTGTAGCCGCCGGTGTAGACCTCTTGCTGATCGATCGAACCGTAGGGCAGGGTGAGGCCGCCGGCCGCATTGAGCGGATCGGTGGTATTGAAGCCGTTGATGTAATACGCGTTCTCGCTGGCTGCGGACCCGCCGAAGCTGACCAGTGACTGGCCGGTGGCGCTGGTGAAGTTGGCGGTGTTACGGCTGACCCCCGGTGCCAGCTGTGCGATCGCTTCGGCCGAGCGACCCAGCGGCAGCTTCGCCAGCTGATCGGCCGTGACCACCGTGCGCGAGTCGACACTGGTCACGTCGATCACGGGCAATGCGCTGCCGCTGACATTGACGGCGCTGAGCACAGCCGCATTGCTCGCGGTTGGCGCAGCGGCAAAGGAAACGTTGGTGGCGGCGCCGACATGCAGCGTGACGTTCTCGCGCGAATCGACCGTCTTGCCATCCTGTTGCAGCGACACCGTGTAGCTGCCCAGCGGCAATTGCGCGGCTACATAGCGGCCGCGGGCATCGACCGGCACTTGGCGGGACAGGCCGCTGGCGCTCTGGATCAAGACGGTATTGCCGCCGTGGTCAGCCACTTGGCCGACCAGGGTGCCGGTGGTGGATTGCGCTTGCGCGACAGTAAGGGTGCCGAGCGCGGCAGTGAGGGCGATGGCCTGGGTGAGCGCTAAAGCCAGTGCACGTTTGCGTCGCAAGGAGATCGGATGGTTCATGGGTTCCCTCGTCAGGCCGGATCAGATAGCGCGTGCAGCGGCGGGCTGCGAAAAAATAAAGGCGTAGTCGATTTGTTTGGATCGATCTAAATTTTTAGCTGCAATAACCGCGAAGTTCGTAACGGTGTTGTTCGTGGAGTGCTTGCTGCTGGGTTGCCGAGATCTTTGTATCGATCTAAATTAGGTGTACCGCACACTATTGAGGTTGTCGAGGGTGGAAGTCAAAAAATTGACGACCCGGTCATGAAAACGAAACCTGGGCTGGATTTGTTGCCGCAAGAACGGGCGAATTCCGGCTTGGTCGCCCGAAAATCGGTTCAGCAACCGCCTTCGCGGGCCGGACGACGTGCCCCAGCCTGCATGAAATTGCGCATCACACGATTTGCCGGAGTCAATGCATGAGCTTGTTCAACCCATCCACAAGGTTTCTGGTCATGGCAGTGTGGTTACTGGCCGCGGGTCAGGCTTCATCGACGCCGGCCAAGCCGCTGGCCACGGCGGCATCGACAGCCGGGCCTGCCCACGCGGGCAATCCGGTTTTCCCCGGTTGGTATGCCGATCCTGAAGCGGCCGTGCTGGAAGGGCAGTACTGGATCTATCCCACGACGTCGGAGGCCTACGACAAGCAGGTCTACTTCGACGCCTTTTCGTCACCCGACCTGGTGCACTGGACGAAACACTCGCGGGTGCTCGAGGCGAAGGCCGTGTCATGGGCCCGGCGGGCGATGTGGGCACCGGCGATCGTCGCCAAGGGCGGCAAGTACTACTTTTTCTTTTCGGCCAACGACATTCACGACCACGACGTCGGTGGCATCGGCGTGGCGGTGGCCGACCATCCGGCTGGCCCGTTCCATGACCTGCTGGGCAAGCCGCTGATCGGCGCGTTCCACAACGGTGCGCAGCCGATCGACCAGTCTGTGTTCAAGGATACGAACGGGCAGTACTACATCATCTATGGCGGCTGGAAGCACGCCAATATCGCCAGGTTGAAGAATGACTTCACGGGGGTTGTTCCGTTCGATGACGGGGCCGTCTACAAGGAAATCACCCCGAGCGGCTATGTCGAAGGCCCGATGATGTTCATCAGGAATGGCAAGTACTACCTGATGTGGTCGGAAGGCGGCTGGACCGGACCGGATTATTCGGTGGCCTATGCGATAGCCGATTCGCCGCTGGGACCGTTCAAGCGGATCGGGAAGATCCTGCAAGAGGATCCCGCGATCGCAACGGGAGCAGGGCATCATTCGCTGATTCATGCCGGCGATGACTGGTACATCGTCTACCATCGCCGCCCGCTGGGCGAGACGGCGGCGAATCATCGCGTGGTCTGCGTCGATCGCATGTATTTCGACAAGCAGGGCTTCATCAAGCCGGTCGTCATCACCCGGCAGGGCGTTGCAGCGCACCCGCTGCACTGACTGTCGCCGCGGGGTGGGTGGACCGGTAACGTCCGGCCGGTCGAAGCGGCGACGAGCACATCGAAGGTCCTTCGGACAAAACGAAGGCCGTGCTGCTGAAGGTGTGTTTCCCCAAAAGGATCGGTGCGGTTGTCCTATTGCCTTGCCTCGAGTCGCAGGCCACGCGGTGTCAGCCAGCGCTCGATGCCCTCGAAGATTCCCTGCACCAGCAACGCCAGCACGGCGGCCGGGATCGCACCCTCCAGGATCAGGCCGATGTCGTCCAGGCGGATGCCGGTAAGGATCGGCTGGCCGTAACCACCCGCACCGATCAGCGCCGCCAGCGTGGCGGTGCCGACGTTGATCACCGCCGCGGTCTTGATGCCGGCGAGAATCGAACGCGTCGCCAGCGGCAACTCGATGCGGCGCAGGCGCACGCTCGCCGGCAACCCCAGGGCGGCCGCCGACTCGCGCAACTCCGGCGTGATGCCCACCAGTCCCGCGTGCGTGTTGCGCACGATCGGCAGCAGGCTGTACAGGAACAGCGCGGCAATCGCCGGCCAGGTGCCGATGCCGAGCAACGGGATCATGAACACGAACATGGCCAGCGACGGCACGGTCTGCAGGATGCCGGTCAGGCCGATCACCAGTTGGCCGAGGCGTTTGAGGCGGGCGGCGAGGACGCCCAGCGGAATGGCCAGCAGCATCGCCAGTCCCAGCGAAATCGCTACCAGCTTGATGTGCTCCACGCTGCGCTGAAACAGCCGTGTCCATAAACCGCCACCGTCCCGGTCTGCGCGAATGCCGAGGAAATCGGCCGCCACCACGTTCTCCTTGATGCCCTGCAGCTTCACCTTGGCGTTCATCGTGCGCATCGCGTTCTCATCGATGCGCCCGACGAGTTTCTGCAAGGCGCCGACGAATGCCGGAGCGCTCTGGTTCAACGCCAGCCGGTACAGGTAGACCGCTTCGTAGCGTGGAAAATAATGGCGATCGTCGACCAGCGTGCGCAGGTGGTAGTAAGGAATTTCCGCGTCCGTGCTGTACAGGTCGATGGCATCGACCGCGCCGCTGTCGACCGCGTGATACGACAGCGTGTGGTCCAGGCCGCTCACCTTTGTCTGGGGCAGGCCGTAGCGCCGGCGCAGGCCGGGCCAGCCGTCGCCGCGATCCATGAACTCGTTGGAGAAACCGAAGCGCAGCTTGGGATGCTGCAGCAAGTCGGAAATGCGGACGATACCCAGGTGGCTGGCCTCATCGGCGCGCATGCCGATCGCATAGGTATTGTCGAAGCCCAGCGACTCGCTGATGCCGATGCCCAGCGGTTTGAGCCGCGCCCGCAACGTGGCGATATCCGCGTCTGGCGGCACGTTTTTCAGCAGTTCCTGCACCAGCGTGCCGGTGTATTCCGGGTAGGCGTCGATATCGCCCTGAAGCAGTGCGCGCCACAAGATGCTGGTGCCGCCCAGTTCGCGCCGATGCACCGCATCCACACCGGCTTCGCGCGCGCTGGCCAGTGCCAGTTCGCCCAGGATCACCGACTCGGTGAATTGCTTGGAGCCGATGCGTACCGGCGTGGCGTGCAGCGTTGCGGGCAGTAACAGATACGCGCCAAGGATCAGCCACGGCCATGGCAGGAAACGGCGCATCACGATACCTCCGGCAGCCGTCGCTGTGCTTCGACGAAGCGGCGGACGAACGGGTCCGCGGGATGATCCCGCAGCTCCTCGAAGCTGCCGTCCTGCACCACGGTACCCTTGCGCATCACCACCAGTCGCCCGGCAAACCAGGCGGCTTCGGCCAGGTCGTGGGTTACCACGATCACGGTCTTGCCGAGCTGGTCGAAGATCTGTTTCAGTTCGTCCTGCAGGTCATGCCGCACGACCGGATCGAGTGCGCCCAGCGGCTCGTCGAGCAGCAAGGCGTCAGGATCGGCCATCAGGCCACGCATCAACGCGACCCGCTGGCGTTGGCCGCCGGACAGTTCGGCGGGATAACGTTCCAACACACCACTGGGCAGATGCGTGAGCGTGGCGAGTTCTTCCGCGCGCTGGCGAATCCGCTCGGCGCTCCAGCCAAGATGTCGCGGCAGCAATGCGAGGTTGCCCAGCGCGGTCAGATGCGGGAACAGCCCACCATCCTGAATCACATAGCCGACGCGTCGACGCAATGGCAGCACATCGACGCGTTGCAGGGCTGCGCCATCGACTCGCACCACGCCTTGGTCGGGCCACTCCAGGCCCAGCAACAGGCGCAGCACCGTGGACTTGCCGGAGCCGCTGCTGCCGATCAGCGCGGTGGTGGTGCCCGCGGCGAAACTCAGGTTGATGCGGTCGAGCGCGAAAACCGCGCCGTAACGCTTGCTGGCCTGCTCGATGGCGAAAGCGATGCCGGCGGGTGCATCAGACATCGGCGGCTCCGGTATGCGTGCGACGCGTCACGGAGCGGAAGCCATCGACACGAATCGCGCAACGAATTCCGCCGCCGGTTCTGGCCGACCCATGTGGTAACCCTGACCGAAATCGCAGCCCATGCCGACGAGCAGGTCCTGCGTGGCCTGATCCTCTATACCTTCGGCAATCGTGGACAGGTCCATGTGATGAGCCAGGTTGATGATCGCGCCGACCAGTTTGCAGGTGCGTCGATCATCGCGCATGGCCCCGATCAGGGACTGGTCGATCTTCAGTTCAGTCGCGGGGAATCGGCGCAGGTAAGCGATCGATGCGTAGCCGGTGCCGAAATCATCGATGGCGACGCGTACGCCGAGATCCCGCAGGCGACCCAATGCCTGCGCGCTTGATTCGAGATCGTTGACCAGCGCAGTTTCGGTGATCTCCACGATCACCGATGTCGGGGCGACGTTCCAGGTCTCCAGCGCGCCCACGAACTGCTCCACCATGCCCGGTCGCGAAAGCACTTGTGGCGAGAAGTTGATGGCGATGCTCAACCCGTGCCCATGGCCCAACGATGCCACATGGCGCAGGGTGGCGTCGATGCTCCACCGGGTCAGCACCGAGATCAGGCCGCTCTGTTCGGAGAACGGTACAAAGCTGGCGGGCGACACTTCGCCATGACGTGCGCTTGTCCAGCGCGCCAGGGATTCGACGCCGACAACGCGTCGTTTCTGCAAGTCATGCACCGGCTGGAAGAACACCTGCAACCGATTGGCTTCGATGGCTTCGCGCAGATCTTCATAGAAGATTTCCATCTTGGCGTGTTCTGGCCGAAAGAGCGCGCCGAACTCGCCACGACGCTGCGCATCGTCCAGCGCCATCTCGGCGTGGCAGCACAAGAGGTCGGGGGTGGTTCCGTGTTCCGGGCAAAGCGCCACGCCCATGGCCACACGCAACTTCCACAGCGGGGCGGCATTGCGCATGGGCTGCTCGAAACTCTGGCTCAGGCGCGCACAAGCCTGGAATGCGTGATTGTGGTTGAGCATGTTCGGCAAGACGATCGCGAAGCTGTCGTCGCCGGCGCGAAAGATCCGATCATCCGGGCGCAACGATTGTTCGATCAGCTTGAGCGCTTTCTCTGCAGCCTGTTCGCCATGTTCATAGCCAAACCGGAGGCAGATCTCGCGCAGTCCGAGCGTGCGCAGCATTACGACAGCGAAATGCCCACCCTCGCCGGCGGAGAACTCGATCTGCTGATCGATCGCGGTGAAGATCTGTTGCCGGTTCAGCATGGCCCGGCCCGCGTCGTGATGAACAGAGGCAGACGGTCGGGCCGGCACACGAACTTGCCAGGCTGCAAATCGCTCACGTTCATGCGTCGTTCTTCGAGCTCAAAAGCCACGCATTGCACCGTCTGACAGGAATGATGGAAGCGTCTTGCCGGGCCAGTGACGTGAGTCGGTGGGGATCGCGCCACGGGGCGGAGCCAGCCTATCAGCAGATCGGCAATGGCGGCCATACTCGCAAGTGAAGCGGATTGTCGCCGGCGCCTCAGTCGCACATCGGGGCAGAGGACGGCGATGTCGCCGCGCCGGTCATCAACAGGCGGTTGCCGCCTTGGCGCTTGGCGCCATACATGGCGTTGTCGGCCTGACGCATCAGCTGTTTGTCCTCATGACCATGCTCGGGGTAGACGGCTATACCGATGCTGGAAGATACCTGCAAGCGGTGCTCGGCCAATTCGAACGGCCGCTCGAGTGCGGCACGGATTTTTTCGGCTATCGCGGTGGCATGTTCCGGCAGGCTGATGCCGTTGAGCAACACCACGAATTCGTCACCGCCGACCCGTCCGACGGTATCCGATTCACGCACGCAGCGGCCAATGCGAGCGGCGACTTCACGAAGCAGAAGATCACCGATGTCGTGACCGAAACTGTCGTTCACCAGCTTGAAACGATCGAGGTCGATGTAAAGGACGGACAGCCGTTGTCCGTCCTTGCGTGCCTTGACCAGCGCGTTGCGCAGGCGCTCGTGGAACAGTTCGCGGTTGGGTAGCGCGGTGAGCGGATCGTGCCGCGCGATGTATTGCAGCCAGGTCTCGATCTGCTTGCGTTCGATCGCCGCCGCGACCTGGGTGGAGACAAACTGCAGCAGCGCCTGGTCCTGTTCGGTATAGCGCACTTCGCCCGAATAACTCTGCACGGCCAGCACGCCGATGACGCCTCTTTGCGAAGCGAGTGGCACGCCCAGCCAGTCCAGCGAGTTCCGGCCGACGATCGGCCACGTGCGATCGGACAGTGCCGACTGCGTGTCGGGCGTCAACAACAGTGCCTGTCCGGTACGGATCACTTCGGCACTGAGCGTGCCCGAATCCAGTTTGCGTGGCGCGGGTGTTTCGTCGTACTGGTCGACGAAGTAGGGGAAACTCAGTTCGTCCTTCTCCCCGTTGTACAGCGCCACGAAGAAATTGATGGCTGGCAGGAGCTTGCCGATGATGAGGTGGATGTGCCGGAACAGCGCCAGCAGATCCTCGGCCGAGTGCGCCGCTTCGGAGATGGCATGCAGTGCCGTCTGCATGCGTTCGGCGTGTTTGAGTTCGGTGATGTCGCGCGCCACCGCGATGCGCAGGCCATCGGTTTCCGACCAGCGTGCCGACCACATGATATGGATGACACGCCCGTCCTTGCGTACGTAGCGATTCTGGAAATGCGGTTTGGGCTGACCGGCCATGATCTCGCTGGCGGCCTGCAAGGTGCGCTCACGGTCGTCCGGGTAAACCAGTTCGATCATCGGCCTGCCGATGACCTCCTGCGGCGTGTAACCGAAAATCCGCTCGAAGGCGGCACTGACGAAAACGTATCGTCCCTCGGTGTCGACCACGCAGATCGCATCGAGCAGGAGATCCATCACGTGGGTGAGCGGAACGGGGACTCTTGGCGGCATCGGCAGACGCGGCGGGATCATGGGCAATCGGTGCTGGAGTGACAGACGCGTCGGATGACCAAAGCCTACCCGATTCCGGGTGGCAAAGCGGGCAGCGTTCGTATGCCGCCGAGTGTTGTGGCCAGCGCGTCATTCTTCTGCATCGCTGCCGTCGGTCGTGTGGATGACGGCAGAAAGATGAGATTGCTTATCATTGGCGTTTCATGAAGTCTCGGTTAAAATCCCTCGAATTCCGCATCTTCCTGCAGGTTTTATGTCGCTGACCCATCGATTCCTCAAAGCGACACGCACCACCCATCTTTATCTGGGTGTGTTCACCGCGCCCATGCTGATGTTTTTCGCGATTACCGGCGGCCTGCAGAGCTTCAGCCTGCACGAAGCCACGCGTGGCGGCAGCTACGTGCCACCAGCATGGCTGGCAAGTGCCGCGCAGTTCCACAAGAAGCAGACCACGGTGCTGCCGCAGCGGCGTCCGCGTCCAGCGGTTGCGGACGAGAAGGCCACGCTGGCGCCGACACCGGCGGGCGCGACGACAAAAAACCGATCGGCATCGACGAGTGTTGCCGACAACGCGGCTGCGCGGCCGAAGAAGAATCTGCTGCCCATGAAGGCCTTTTTCGTCCTGGTAGCGCTGGGCCTGCTGGTGTCGGTGTTGAGCGGCCTGTACATGGCCTGGCGCTATAGCCGCAAACCATTGCTGTTCGGCACGGTCCTGGCCGCCGGGATCATGGTGCCGTTACTGCTGTTGCTGTTCTGATGGAACCGTCGGTAGCAGGATGTTTGTCGCGATCTCAGGATTTCCGATCCAGCCGTCCGAATGAAAACAGGTCCGCCAGCGGATGTTTGCGCCGCTCGATCAGTGCACGGATCAATCCAGCGCCGATCATGCTGTAGGTGATTCCATTGCCGCCATAGGCCATCGCAAACAGCACGTTCGGGCCGTATTGCCGATGCGGACCGAAGAACGGCAAGCCGTCGTCGGTCTCGGCAAAGGTGCCAGCCCAGGCAAAGGCAGGTGTCAGCTGCAGGCCGGGTATAGCCTTGGCGACTTTCTTCACAAGCTTGTGCGCCTTCCGATCCACGCGCGCATCGCGACGTGCAGGGATGTCGATCTCATCATCCTCACCGCCGACCAGCAGGCGTCCGTCACTGGTGCTGCGCAGGTAGAGATAAGGTCGAGCCGATTCCCACGCCATGGTATCGACCAGGCCGCGCAGTCCGGAGGAATCGAGCGGGTCAGTGATGAAGGCATACGAGCTGTGATTGCGGGCGACGTGCTGTTTCAGCCACGACTGGTTCGCGTAGCCGGCGGCGAACACGACATGGGCCGCGCGGATGCACGAGCCATCGCCGGTATGCAAGGTGACACCGTGCGTCGTGGTCTCGATGCGTTCGATGCGGGTGCGGTCGAACACCCGAGTGCCGCGTTTCTCCAGCCGCGTGAACAGGCGATAGGCCATGCGATAGGGGTCGAGGCGTGCAGCGAGCTGGCTGAGGATCGCGCCGGGTGCGTCGATGCCATAACCCTCGCGCAGGGCGCCGGATTCCAGCCAGCTCACCTCGAAACCATGTTTGCGTCGCAGCGCCAGTTCAGCCTGCAACACGGGTATGTGACGGTGCCAGCTGGCGTAGTACAGGCTGCGCATGCGCGCAAAGCCGACGTCGCGCACTTCGGCGGACAGGGCTTGCAGCAGTGGGATCGCATCGGCGCAGGCACGATAGGCAAGCACGGCATCGTCCTCGCCATAGCGTTTGGCCAGGTCGACCATGTGGGTATCGATTTCGTATTGCAACAGCGCGGTGCTGGCGGCGGAGCTGCCCCAGCCGATGTCGCGTTGCTCGACAACGGCCACGTCATGCCCATGCGCCGCCAGTTCGTCGGCGATCAGCGCACCACTGATGCCACCGCCGATCACCGCGACATCGCAGCGCAAATCGCATTGCAACTGCGGGAACGCGTGCATCAGTCCGTTCTTGATCGCCCAGTAGGGGTAGCCGCTTTTCAGGTCCATATCGTGGCCGCGGGTGAGATGAGAAGGACGATCGATGCTGTGATAGCTGCCACAGCATCGCCACGGTTATCGACGAACAACCGGCGGCGCGATCATCCTCGCCGGAAAGCCAGCGTGTCAGTGTGTTCGTGGGAGATCGGTGAACGCTGTGGATCGCGAAGATGAACCGCGCCCGCGCCGGAATGGGGTTCGAACATCCGGGTCACGCCCTGTCGACCGGTCCGCATCTATATCTGGCGTGTCTGCAATAAGGCAGGCCCTACTGGAGACCGCGGCATGGACAAGAATCGAGTCGAAGGCATCAAACACGAAATCAAGGGCACGGCCAAGGAAGTCGCAGGCAAGCTCACGGACAACAAGGCCAAGGAAGTTGCCGGCAAGGTGGAAAAGAATGCCGGAAAGGTACAGCGGCAAGTCGGCAATGCGGCGGATGAAATTCGGCGCAAGGACAACGACTCACGTCGCTGAATGCCAACGGTGGGCGGGCCCACCCGGTTGGGTGGGACGTGCCGATGAGTGCTGGCTATCTCCGTTTCATGAAGGCATGAGGGAATAACGCGAAATATTGCGAACCCACTCAATCTGCTGGCCACGAGGTAAAGCACCCGCACCTGACGCGGGTGCTTTTTTATGCCGAAATGCCAAGGATACTCATATATATTTATATTTATATCAATAACTTATTGTCAAGGTTAAAAAAAAGATGATGAATCCCGGTTACGCGCGCAAATCTTGAGGTAGATTTCGTCCAGATCGTAGAAATTTGCGATTCAAGCGACGGCCGAGAGGGGATCGAGGGGGCTCGAGTGATCTTTTTCGGCATTTCCTTGCGCCGGCTCGCCAGCCGACGCGCCAGTGTTTGTCTCCGGGAGCATAGAGAGCATGAATCTAGCCGAACGATATCGTCGTACCGCGTTGTGGCGTCCTACCGCATTGGCGGTGGCCCTTAGCCTTGGCCTTGGTGGCGTCGCCATGGCGCAATCGAACGCTTCGGGCGTCATTTTTGGCAACGCCGGAAATGCCGCGGGTGCCACGGTCCATCTGGAGAACACCAATACCGGTCAGATCCGCGACATAGGCGTGGAATCCAGCGGCCGTTACCGCGCGACCTCCCTGCCGGTGGGTACCTATACCGTCACGCTGCGGCGCGATGGCCAGGTGGTCGGCACCCGCGAGAATGTGCAGGTTCGCCTGGGTAGTGGTACCGATGTGTCTTTCGATGCGGCAACCGCCGGTGAAGGGAATGCCACGACGCTGGAAGGCGTCACCGTGGCAGGAACGGCGCTGCCGGCCATCGACGTTTCGTCCGTCGACTCGCGAACGGTGCTCACCGCTGAACAGCTGGCAAAACTTCCGTTGGCACGCGATGTCACCTCAGCTGCATTGCTGGCTCCGGGAACGGTCCAGGGTGATTCGCGGTATGGCAACGTCGCTTCCTTCGGTGGCTCCTCCGCATCGGAAAACCAGTACTACATCAATGGCTACGCGGTGACCAATGCATTGACCGGCATCGGCTTCACCAGCCTGCCGTACGACGCCATCGACCAGCAGCAGATCTATACCGGTGGTTATGGCGCCGAGTACGGGCGCTCCACCGGCGGCGTGATCAACGTGGTCACCAAGCGCGGCGGCAATACCTGGAAAGCGGGCGTTGGCCTGCACTTCACTCCGGATGCCTTGCGTTCCACGCCCAAGAGCATCCATCGCACCAACGGCCAGTTGTTCCAGAACAGGGGTGACAACGAAACCACCGCCACGCAGTACACCGCCTACCTCAGCGGTCCGCTGATCAAGGACAAGCTGTTTCTGTACGCGGCGGGAGACTTTACCCGCACCAGCGGCAAGACCATCAGTTCCATCCTGGCGCCGCAATCCACCAATGAGGTGTCCAAGGCGACCAAATGGCTGGCCAAGATCGACTGGAACATCACTGATAACCACATCCTTGAGTTCACCGGGTTGTCGGACAAGACCAACACGGACCGCAGCGTATACGCGTACGACTACCCGAGCAGTTCTCGCGGTGCGTTCATCGGTACCGACAAGCTGAAGAATGCGGCATCGCTGGCCGGTTCCGCGCCGGGCGGTGACGTCTACATCGGCAAGTACACCGGCTACATCACCGACAGCCTCACCGTCAACGCGTTGTATGGCACCAGCAAGTCCACGCATCAGCGCACGCTCGGATACGCGGGCAACCCCAATTGCCCGTGGATCACCGATTCGCGCACCGGCATCACCAATCCGATCATCGGTTGCGGACTGGTCAACGGCACCGTGCTGGGCCCAGGTGCGCAGGACAAGACCCATGGCTGGCGCCTGGACGTGGAATATCAGCTGGGCTCGCACGACCTGCGCGCCGGTCTGGACAACCAGACGCTGGAGTCGAGCAGCGGCAACCAGTACGAGGGCGGTTATCGCTGGCGTTACCAGAATGTCCGCGATGTTTCGGGGCGTCCCGACATCCTTCCCGACGTGCCCGCCGGTACCCCGTATTTCGTTGAAAATCGCACCTTCATCACCGGCGCCTCGGTCAAGGTGGAGCAGGAAGCGCAATTCATCGAAGACCACTGGCAGGTCAGTGACCGCTGGCTGGCTTACCTCGGCCTGCGTAACGAGCAGTTCAAGAATATCAACGGTGCCGGCGAAACCTATGTCAAGCAGCGTCACCAACTGGCGCCGCGCCTGGGCGTGACCTGGGACGTATTCGGCGACTCCACTTTCAAGCTGTATGCGAATGCCGGTCGCTACCACCTGGCGATTCCGTCCAACGTGGCCATTCGCGGTGCATCGGCGTCGCTGTATTCCTCCCAGTACTTCACCTATACCGGCGTGGGTCCGAACGGTGAGCCATTGAACCTGGTGCCGGCCGGCAGCAAGATCTTCCTCAATGGCGAGGATGGCACCGACCTCAATCCCAAGACCGTCGCGGCGCAAGGCATCAAGGCGTATTACCAGGACGAATACATCCTGGGCTTCGACAAGGCGATCAACAACGACTGGGCCTTCGGCGCGAAAGCGACCATGCGCAAGTTGAGGAGCTCGATCGACGACTTCTGCGACTCGCGTCCGTTCGAGAAGTATGCCGCCCGCAACAACATCGACATCACCAACGCCAGCATCCCGGGTTGCTACCTGTTCAACCCGGGCCAGCCGAACACGTTCATGGTGGACGTGGACGGGCAGGGCACCCTGATGCCGTTCAAGCTGACCATGGACGATTTCACCACGCCGGCCGGTGTGAAGTTTCCGCCGCTCAAGCGCAAGTACTACTCGCTCGAGCTGTACCTGGAACATCATTTCGACGAGCGCTGGTTTGCCCGGATGGAGTACACCTTCTCGCGCAGCTACGGCAACTCCGAAGGACAGCTGAAGTCGGATATCGGCCAGCTCGACCCGTCGGTGACGCAGGATTGGGACGCGCCGGAAATCATGCAGTACGCCAATGGTCCGCTGCCCAACGACCGTACGCATTCGTTGAAGACCTACGGCTTCTTCCAGGCCACTCCGGAATGGTTAGTGGGTGCCAATGTGGCGATCAACTCGGGCCGCCCGAAGAACTGCATCGGCTTTGACCCGGTGGATGCCATCCAGTACGGCGCGTCGTACTTCGAGTGTGGCAATCAACCGGCGCCTCGCGGTTCGCGTGGTCGTCTGCCATGGACGTACAAGGTCGATCTGAACGCGCAGTATCGTCCGCTGTGGGCGGGTGCGGACCAGAACCTGGCCTTCTCCGTGACCGTGTTCAACGTGCTCAACAGCCAGAAGACGCTGTCACAGGTTGATGGCGGCGAGGACCCTGCAGACGACTACGAGCGTCCGTTGGCATTCGAGACTCCGCGTTACGTGCAGTTTGGCGTTACCTACGACTTCTCGCTGTAACTGAACCGCCGCGTCGGGGTAACCCGGCGCGGTCGACAGGGAAGGCCGCCGGATCTCCGGCGGCCTTCTTTTTGCCCGGCATCAGCGATAACGCGCTTCCTGCAGATCGATCTCGCGGACCAGCGTGCGCGACACCTCATCGGAAATCTGGCGCTGACGCGTCAGCTCGAAGATCGCCTCCCGCTGACCCTGCAACGCCGCCAGGCGCAATTCGCGCTCGGCCATGTCGGCCTTGCGCAGCTGCCGCGCCTCGTCCTCGCTGGAGGCATCTTCGTCCAGCCAGTGCTGGTAAAGCGCGATCACGCGCGCAGCCGCATTCGTGTAGGTATCGACGTCGGCGGCCGGAGCCTTCTCCAGCAACTCGTGCTGGGTTCTTTCCACTGCCGCGATGGCGGCCGTGGCCCCGGCGCGACGAGCGCGGATTTCCTCCTGCTGCGCTGCAGGTTCCGGTGGCAGCTCCAGCCCTTTCAGCAATGGCGGCAGGCCGATGCTGGCCGCCAGCAATGACAGCAGGATCACCGCGGTGGCAAGGAAGATCGCCAGTCCGCGCGCCGGGAAGGGCGTGCCGTCGGGCAGGAGCAACGGCAGCGTCATCACGCCGGCCAGGGTGATCGCACCGCGCACGCCGGCCAGCGAGGTCGCCAGCATCAGCCGCCAATGCGGCCGGGTGACTGGAGCGCCGCGATGATGCGCCTTCAGCACGTTCAGCCGCAGCGAGATCCAGACCCACAGAAAACGCAGCAGCGCCAATCCGATATTGATTGCCAGGGCATACACCAGCAACCACCAGGGATTGCGGTGCCCACTCTGTGCCACTGACGCCATCGCGCCTTGCAGGCTGGCGGGTAGCTGTTCGCCGAGCAGCACGAACACGACGCCGTTCAGCGCGAATTGCACGGTATTCCACACCGCCGTGCGCTGCACCCGTGTGGTCGCCAGCAGACGGCCGCTGAGTTCGACGTAGCTCATGGTGATGCCGGCCGCCACCGCGGCCAGAATGCCGGAGGCATGCACCTGCTCGGCCAGCATGTAGGCACCAAACGGAATCAGCAGGCTGACCAGGATCGACGAACCGGCCTCCTGGCCGAAGTGCCGCGACAGCCAGCGCTGCGCGAAACTCACTGCCACCGTGAACAGCACGCCCACGCCAAGTCCGGCCAGCGCCACCCACAGGAAGGTCAACGACGCCGACACCAGTGAGAAACCGCCGGTGACCGCCGCCGCTACTGCGAAGCGGAAACACACCAGGCCGGTCGCGTCATTGAGCAACGACTCGCCTTCGAGGATGTGCATCAGCCGTTTCGGAATCGGCACGCGCGAAGTGATGGAGGACACCGCCACCGGATCGGTCGGCGACACGATCGCGGCCAGCGCAAACGCCACCGCCAGCGGCATGGCAGGGATCAGCCAGTGGATCAGGAAACCGACACCCACCACGGTGAATATCACCAGTCCCAGCGCGAGTTCCAGGATGGCTGCCCTGTCGCGCATCAGGCCGTCCTTGGGGATGCGCCAGCCGTCGAGGAACAGCAGCGGCGGCAGGAACAGCAGGAAAAATATCTCCGGGTCCAGCGTCACGCCCTGTTTGAACACGCCGGCGATCACCGCGCCCAGGCCGATCTGCACCAGTGGCAACGGCAGCGAGAACGGCAGCATGCGGACCAGGTAACCGCTGCCTACCACGGCCAGCAGCATGGCCAGCGCTACTTCGATCGAATTCATGCAGGTTCCGGAAGTGAGCTTTTGACCTTATCAATACCGCGACCACGTCGTCGAGAAAAAATAGCCCGAAAATGCGATTCCACGCTGGCCCTCATCGTGCGGATGGGCCTACCATCGGCGCTCCCCGGATCATTTCCCTCCATCAAGGAGATCGCGTGCAGCCGATCATCGACGTCAGACAGCTCAGCAAGACCTATGCGTCCGGATTCCAGGCGCTCAAGCCGATCGATCTGCAAATACGCAAGGGCGAGATCTTTGCGCTGCTGGGCCCGAACGGTGCCGGCAAGACCACCCTGATCAGCATCATCTGCGGCATCGTCAATCCCAGCGGCGGCAGCGTGCTGGCCGATGGTCATGACGTGGTGCGCGACTATCGCGCGGCGCGCTCCAAGGTCGGCCTGGTGCCGCAGGAGCTGACCACCGATGCGTTCGAGACGGTATGGAACACGGTGAGCTTCAGTCGCGGCCTGTTCGGCAAGAGCGCCAACCCGGCGCATATCGAGAAGGTGTTGAAGGACCTCTCGCTGTGGAACAAGAAGGACAGCAAGCTGATGACGCTGTCCGGCGGCATGAAGCGGCGCGTGATGATTGCCAAGGCGCTGTCGCACGAACCGCAGATCCTGTTCCTGGACGAACCCACCGCTGGCGTCGACGTGGAGTTGCGCCGCGACATGTGGACCATGGTGCGTTCGCTGCGCGCCACCGGCGTCACCATCATCCTGACCACGCACTACATCGACGAAGCCGAGGAGATGGCCGATCGCATCGGTGTCATCGACAAGGGCGAGCTGATCCTGGTCGAGGACAAGGCCGAACTGATGAACAAGCTCGGTCGCAAGCAGTTGACCCTGCAACTGCAGAATCCGCTGGAAAGCGTCCCTGCGGCGTTGTCCAGCTATTCGCTGGAGCTCTCTGGTGACGGTCAGCAACTGGTCTATACCTTCGACACGCAAAGCGAACACACGGGTATCGACGTGCTGCTGCGACGACTGGGCGAGGCGGGCATCGACTTCAAGGATCTCAAGACCAGCCAGAGTTCGCTTGAGGATATTTTCGTCAACCTGGTGAGGGAGCGCGCATGAACATCTACGCCATCCGCGCGATCTATCTGTTCGAAATGGCGCGCACCTGGCGCACGCTGCTGCAGAGCATCGTCTCGCCGGTGATTTCCACCTCGCTGTATTTCGTGGTGTTCGGCGCGGCGATCGGTTCGCACATGAACGGCATCGACGGGGTCAGCTATGGTGCCTTCATCGTGCCGGGACTGATCATGCTGTCATTGCTGACGCAGAGCATCGCCAATGCATCGTTCGGCATCTACTTCCCGAAATTCGTGGGCACGATCTACGAAATATTGTCGGCGCCGGTGTCTTCGCTCGAGATCGTGGCCGGCTACGTGGGCGCGGCAGCAAGCAAGTCGATCATCCTGGGTCTGATCATCCTGGTCACGGCGCGGCTGTTCGTGTCGTTCCACATCGAACACCCGTTGTGGATGCTCGCGTTCCTGATACTCACTGCACTCACTTTCAGCCTGTTCGGTTTCATCATCGGCATCTGGGCGGACAACTTCGAAAAACTGCAGCTGGTGCCGCTGCTGATCGTGACACCGTTGACCTTCCTCGGCGGCAGTTTCTATTCGATCCACATGTTGCCGCCGTTCTGGCAGAAGGTCACCCTGTTCAATCCGGTGGTGTATCTGATCAGCGGTTTCCGCTGGAGTTTCTACGGTGTGTCCGATGTGAGCGTGGGCGTGAGCGTGGGCATGACGCTGGTGTTCCTGGCAGCCTGCCTCGCCGTGGTGTGGTGGATCTTCCGCAGCGGTTACCGGTTGAAAGCCTGATCCGGCTCAGGTCAGAGCGGTATGCGCGTGAAACGGCAGCGGCGTGGCGCCGGTGCGTGAGATGGCAGGCTCGGCAACATCGAGCTGTTCCTTGCGTGCATCGATCACCACCAGGATGCGCCCGGCCGCGATCTCGCTCTTGAACTTGCGGCTGACCACATCAGGCACCTCGAATCCGACCAGTTCGCCGATCCAGCAGCCGAAGACCGCACCAGCCAGGGTCATCGCTGCAGCACCGGCCAGCGTCACGCCCAGCGGCGGCACGGTTACCGCGATGAGCCCGAGCAGCAGGCCAGTGCCGCCGCCACAGGCGCCACCGCGTAACGCGGCAGGGTAGAAGTCGTTGCGTCCCTGCATCAGGTGATCGGGGATCTGCTCCAGCTCGATATCTTCACGGGCCACCAGTGAAATGTCGCGCTCGTCGATGCCAGCCTGTTGCGCCGCCGACATCGCGGCTCGCGCCGCGATCAGATTGGGTGTGCTGAAAACACATCGGGTTTTCATGAGTCCTCTCTCTCGCATTCTGTCGCTGGTCAGAATTCGGACCGTTGATCTTCCATGAGCTGATTTTTGTAGCGATGACGTAATCAACAAGTGAGCTGGTTGTTATCGCCATTGTGGTCGTGACCGTTATGTGGCGTGAACGAATCGTGCGCAAGCAAGTCAAAGCATGCATTCGACGACGAAATGGGAGACATCGTGGGCAAGAAGACATCGGTGGGCAACTGGATCGGAGCCGTGGTCGTGGTGCTGGCTGTTCTTGTGGCCGGCGCCTACCTGGCGCACAAAGCCATGCATCCTGGCGCGCCGACGTCCGCGCCGGCTACGCCAGCCACCGAGGCGTCGGCTGCATTGGCTACCCGTGCGCCAATCCAGCACCCGATCGATCAGGCTGGCTCGAATCCGGCAGGCGCGTCGGCTGCTGCCTTGCCTTCGCTGGACGACAGCGATGCCAGCGTGGCCGCCGCGCTCGCCTCGCTGGCAGGTGGCCGCGACCTGTCGTCGTTGCTGGTATCGCGGCAGGTCGTCGCGCGTATCGTCGCAACCGTCGATGCGTTGCCGCGTCACGGCGGGCTGGCTCCGTTCACGTTGCCGGCACGTACGCCAAAGGGTTCGTTCATCACGACGGCGACCGAAGGTACAACCGTGATCGGCGAGAAGAACAGCGCACGCTACGCGCCCTACATGCAGATTCTGGAGGCCACCGATCCGCAGGCATTGGCGAGCTGGTATGTGCATTCGTATCCGCTGTTCCAGGAGGCATACCGACAGCTGGGCTACCCGCAGGGTTATTTCAACGACCGCTTGATCGTGGCGATCGATAATCTGCTGGCGGCGCCGGATCCGACGCAGCCGCCTGAACTGGTGGAGTCAAAAACGTACTACCACTACGCCGATGCCTCGCTGGAATCGCTGTCGACCGGGCAGAAGCTGATGCTCCGCGTTGGCCCTGTCAACGAAGCGAAGATCAAGGTGAAGCTGCGTGCGATCCGCGCGCAGTTGGTGAACGCGAAACCGCCGCAGACATCTCAGGGATAGGCCGTGCCGTCCTTGTGCGAGTAGCCCGCCGGCTCCGGTGCGGCATGCAGGTCGATGTCCGAATAGGTGCAGGCGTCCGCGGAAGAGTGGGTGCCGATGTCCAGGTAGACGGCGGTCGCTTCCTGGCGATTGATGAGGTGATGGCCGTCCGGCACATTCTTCGGGAAGGCCGCGCAATCACCGGCACGCAGCACTTGTTCATCGTCCCCGGTCACCAGGATCAGTTCGCCCGACAGGATGTACACGAACTCCTCCTCGTGCGTATGCCAGTGGCGCTGGCTCGACCACTGCCCGGACGGCAAGTGCATCAGATTGACGCCGAGATCGGTCAGGCCGCCGGCCTTGCCCAGCGCCTGTCTGACGCGCCCGCTGACGGGCTGGTCGAAAGGCGTCGGATAATCCGATCCCCTGCGCTCGGGGACACTGGCTACATCGATTTTCGGCATGACAACCTCCATTCGACGGCGAACACGCCGTGCATGCCCACGATTATGCCTCCGGGACCGGTGCAGTTCGATTCAGCACGGGGCCTGAGCGCTTTCTGTACATCGTGCGCGCTACAGTGAGTCATCGACGTTGATGTCGCCGGGAGTTCGGTGTGATGACTCGTTGGTTTGGGCTGGGCTGGCTCGCGATCCTTTGCATGGTGTCGATGCCGGCCGGGTCGAGCGTTGTTCCGGCAGCGCCAGCCGCATGCGTTGCGGTGCCTGGCATGGTGGCGCAGATTGCGCTGGATGGCCCGATCGGTCCTGCCACCGCGGAATACTTCGACGATGCCTCGAAGCGCGCGCTGGCCGATGGCGCGGTGGCGATCGTGTTGCGGCTCGATACCCCTGGCGGCCTGGCCGAATCGATGCGGCAGATCATTGCCAGCATGCTGGCGTGCAAGCTGCCCGTGCTGGTTTACGTGGCACCAGGTGGCGCGCGGGCGGCATCGGCCGGCACGTACATCCTGTACGCCGGGCAGATCGCCGCGATGGCACCGGCCACGCATCTCGGTGCAGCAACGCCGATCCAGCTGGGCGGCGCCACGCCGATGCCAAAGCAGGGGATCTCCGACCAACCAGCGGCGCCAGCTTCCAGTGCGGAACATCAGCCGGCTGAAGACGGTGACGCCGAATCGAACAAGGTCCTGAACGATTCCATCGCCTATATCCGCTCGCTGGCGCAACTGCGCGGACGCAATGCCGCATGGGCCGAGCAGGCCGTGCGCGGCGCAGCCACGCTGACCGCCAGCGAAGCGGCGCAGCAGCATGTAATCGACTTCGTGGCGACGGATGTGCCTGAACTCCTGGCCAAGGCGAGCGATCGCAAGGTGCAGGTGGGTGATCGCATCGTCACGCTGCAGCTCAAGGGCGCGTCCGTGCGTGACTATGCGCCCGGCGCACGCACGCATTTCCTGGCGATCATCACCCATCCCACCATTGCCTATCTCCTATTGCTGGCCGGCATCTTTGGCTTGTTGCTGGAAGCCTTGCATCCCGGTGCGATGCTGCCGGGCATCGCCGGTGGCATCTGCCTGCTGGTCGGCCTGTATGCGCTGCAGCTGCTGCCAGTGGACTATGCGGGGCTGGCGTTGATGGCGCTGGGCGTCGGGCTGCTGGTGGCCGAAGCGGTCAATCCCAGCGTGGGTGCGTTGGGCGCCGGCGGTCTGGTGGCGTTCGTGGTCGGTTCGGTGATGCTGATGAATACCGGCGTGCCGGGCTACGACATCAACCTCGGTGTGATCGCCGGCATCGCGGCGAGCGCTGCCGCCTTGCTGGGGGTGATTGTCTGGCTGGTATTCCGCTCGCGCCACGCCCATCAGGTCACCGGTGACGCGGCGATGCTCAGCGACTCAGGCGAACTGCTCACCACGGTGAACGCCGGGGGCGAGGCCTGGATGATGGTGCGCGGCGAGCGTTGGCGCGTGCGCTGCGACACCGCCTTGCCGGCTGGCGCCCGGGTGCGCGTGGTGCGCCGGCAGGGACTGCTACTGTGGGTCGTGCCGGCATGAGTCGACGCAGCGGTTTCATGAAGTACGGGAGATGATCATGTTCGGATTCGTCGGTGTGCTGGTGATCCTCGGTGTGTTGCTGTTGTTCTCCGCGGTGAAGATCCTGCCCGAATACCAGCGCGGTGTGGTGCTGACGCTGGGCCGTTACACCGGCACCAAAGGACCTGGTCTGGTACTGCTGATTCCCGCCGTCCAGCGGATGATCCGGGTCGACCTGCGGGTGACCGTGATGGACGTGCCGCCACAGGACGTGATTTCACGCGACAACGTCTCGGTGCGGGTGAACGCCGTGGTCTATTTTCGGGTGGTGGAACCGGACAAATCCGTGTTGCAGGTGGAGAACTTCCTGCAGGCGACCAGCCAGCTGGCGCAGACGCGACTGCGCTCGGTGCTGGGTCAGCACGAGCTGGACGAGATCCTGTCGCAGCGCGATTCGATCAACCATACCCTGCAGAAGATCCTCGACGAGGCCACCGACCCGTGGGGCATCAAGGTCGCCAATGTCGAGATCAAGGACGTGGACCTCAACGAAACCATGGTGCGCGCGATCGCCCGCCAGGCCGAGGCCGAGCGCGAACGCCGCGCCAAGGTCATCCACGCCGAGGGCGAGATGCAGGCCGCCGAGAAACTGCGCGATGCCGCCGCGATGCTGTCGCAACAGCCGCAGGCCTTGCAGCTGCGCTACCTGCAGACGCTGGCGGACATGTCCAACAACGGCAAATCCTCCACCATCGTGTTCCCGTTGCCGCTGGATCTGATCCGGCCGCTGATGGAGGCGCTTCCGTCGAAGCAAAATTCGGGTGAAACTGGCTGATTCCCACCACGCGAGCAAGCCATATGGACGCAACATCTTCGGCCGGAAGCCTGGTCTGCGTCGGTCTGGGCATAACCCTCGGTTCACACCTCGGCCCGCTGGCGCGCAGCCACATCGAACAGGCGGACGTGGTGTTTGCCGCATTGTCCGACGGCATTGTGGAGCTGTGGTTGCAGCGCATGCATGCGGACGTGCGCAGCCTGCAGCCGTTCTACAAGGAGGGCACTGCGCGCATTGACAGCTACTGGCAAATGGTCGAGGCCATGCTGACCGAAGTGCGTGCCGGCAAGCGGGTCTGTGGCGTGTTCTACGGCCATCCCGGGGTGTTCGCCTGGGTGCCGCACAAGGCGATCGAGCTGGCCCGGGAGGAAGGCTACCAGGCGCATATGCAGCCGGGTGTTTCGGCCGAAGACTGCTTGTACGCCGATCTCGGCATCGACCCAGGTGCCTACGGCTGCCAGCACTACGAAGCCAGCCAGCTGCTGTTCTACCGGCGCCGCATCGATCCCACTGCGTACCTGGTGCTGTGGCAGGTCGGCGTGGTCGGCGACCAGTCGATGGCGCGCTTCTCCACCAATGCCGCCTATCGCCAGGTGCTGGTCGACGTGCTGGCCCGCGACTATCCGCTGAATCACGAGGTGATCATCTACCGGGCTGCGACCCTGCCTATTGATCGGCCGCGCATCGAACGAACCACGTTGAGCGCCTTGCCTCGGGCAGAAATCGGCATGGCCGAGACGGTGGTGATCCCGCCGGCACGTCCGATGCAGGCCGATTCCGAAATTCTGGCACGGCTGGACGCGCTGGATCGAGCTGTTGGCATGGCGTCCTGAAGACATTCGATTCATACACTGGCGTCTCAGGCGACTGCCACGCTAAGCTGCCGGAGTGGCCGGGGATATTCAATGCGTCGTGTTGCCTTCCTGTGAAGAAGGTAGATGCACGCGCACTCATCACCAAGTTGATTATGGCTGTCTGGGGAAGGTTGGGAGCAGTACCTGCGCGAGGGCTGGGGGCTGGAATCGAGCGTTACCGTAGACAGACAGGTTTCAGAAACACGGCATTGGCTCGATTAGAGGAGCCTGCGGCTGGCGCCAGCCAAGCGCCAGCGAGGGGCGCAGGAGCGACACATTGGATTGCGGGCCTAACTTGGTGCGCAAGCTGGCTGGAATGTGTTGGCGCCGTCTACGGAGCCAAGACGCAACCACAATAGTCGGTTTCATGTCGACACATCACTAGGGTTCAAGGGGGGGATCTTGTCAGACATTATCGATTTCATGGAAAGGATGGGCAGCGACGCGCAGCTGTCGCAAGCCTCGGCGGATGAGTTTGCCGCATCCTTGTCCGCCACCGACATGGCACCTGAGCTGCAGTCGGCACTACTCGCCAAGGATGCGCAACGACTGGGGATGTTGTTGGGAACCGTGCCGGAGTGCCTCTTGCTTGCACCGCCGGGTCCACCGGGTAGTCGCCCCAGCCCCATGCAACCAGCGGTACCTCCACCGCCTCCGGAAGAGACCGAGGAAACTGAAGAGACCAAGGACCTTTCCAAGTCTGACGACGTTGCCGAAAATCCTGTACCGCGGCGCGAATCGCAACGGGTCTGACAGATGTCCGGCCGCAGCACTTGGTGTCGAAGAGTGCTGATCAGCATGATCGGCAGCGCTGTATTGCTTGCCAGTGCGGCTGGTGCGACCGCACCTGCGAGTACCAGCAGCGAAGGCGCTGCAATGCTGCAGCGGGCTGAAGCGCCAGTCTGCGCGATCTCGCTTTCAGCAGAGTGCGTGGACCTGCTGCATCGACTTGGGCAGATAGCCGATCAGTTGACACCGGAACAGCGTCAGCACCTGCGTTACCTGCAGGCGTGGCAGGCCGCCTTTGGTGGGGATTACCAAAAATCGAACGCGCTGATTGATGGCATCATCGACGAATCGCGGGATGTGAACCTGCGTCTCAAGGCTTCGATATTCCGGGTGGACTCGCTGTCGGAGCAGTCCCGCTTTGAAGAAGCCTTCCGTCAGCTGAGCCAGTTGGTCGTTTCCCTGCAGCATGGCGCGGGTATCAGTCCGCGCGTGCGGGAACATGGCTTTGTTGTGGCTTCCTCCTTATACGCGGAGGCGGGGCAATACGAGCTGGCGTCCTACTACGCCGAACAGATTTTCAATCAAGCTCTGGCCAGCGATGGCTACACCTGCGTGGATGACCATGCCCGCATCGCGGCGTTGTACGGTAGCGGCCAGTGGCAGGATATCGAACCGCTGATTGCGCAGGGCATCGAGGTCTGCATCAAGGAACGCAACAGCCTCTACGCCAATGGCATCCGCTATTTCGCGGCAAAACTGGACGTCAGTCGAGGTTACCCCGAGCGGGCGATCGCCTTGCTGCGAAAGAATTACCCTGCGGTGGAACGCGATGGTTATGCGCCTCAGCTTGCCCAGTTCAATGCCTTGCTGGCCACCGCCTACAGCGAAACCAGGCAACCGCAATCGGCGAGGGAGTCGGCACTGGCGGCAGTCACGCACGGCACGCACAACCACTATGCCGAAGCCATCAGTACCGCCTATCGGATCCTGTATCTGGGCGCGAAGCAGCAGGGTGACATCGCATCGGCGCTGGCCTATCACGAAAAATACATGGTCGCCGACAAGGGTTATCTGGACGAGCTCAGCGCGAAGTCGCTCGCGTTCCAGACAGTGCAGCAGCAAGTGATGGCGAAGAAGCTGCAGATCGATACGCTGAACAAGCAGAACAAGATCCTGCAATTGCAGCAGTCACTTGACAAGAGTGCGTCGGAAACCAACCGGTTGTATCTCGTCCTGTTGCTCATGGTGCTGGGTTTCATCGCGTTCTGGACTTACCGGATCAAACGCTCGCAGCTGCGTTTCATGAAGCTGGCGCGGCGCGACGGCCTCACCGGCATCTTCAATCGGCAGCATTTCATCAGCGTGGCGGAGCAACGGCTGCAGCACTGCCGGAAGTCGACGCGAGAAGCTTGCCTGGTGCTGATCGATCTGGATCATTTCAAGGTGGTCAACGATACCCACGGACACGCGATGGGCGATCGGGTGTTGAAGCGCGCCGTCGAGACCTGCCAGACACATCTTCGCGCCACCGACATCTTCGGCCGCCTCGGCGGCGAGGAGTTCGGCATCGTGTTGCCGGAGTGCTCGCTCGAACAGGTGCTTGTCCGCGCCCATCGAATACGCTTGGCCATTGCGGCAATGACCAGCGGCGACGACACGCCCGACATGGCGGTTTCCGCCAGTTTCGGCGTCACCAGCACGGTCCGCTCCGGTTATGAGCTGCGCCAGCTGCTGATCCATGCCGATGATGCGCTGTACCAGGCCAAGCGGGGCGGGCGGAACCGCGTCAACGTCAGCGATGATCGCGTCAAGCCGCGCTTGAAGGTAGACGCCGAGGTCACCGAAAAAACCGATAGCTGAAGAGGTTCGATCACGTCGCTGCCTCCATGGAGCGAGCCTTCCGCCAGTGTTTTGCAGTCGGCTTCATCGTGATGCTGCGCCCTTTGCATCAGCTGCTGTCGCATCCAGCCGGTCGAAATGCACGATGGCGTTCAAAACCAGCGGATAACTGCCCATGGTTTCACCGCGCCAGATGGGGTTGCTGGCAAACAGCAGCACATGGCCCTTGCCGTAGCGCGCATCGACCACCGCGGCGCGTCCGGCCATTTCGCTGCCGCCATCCAGCAGTCCCGAGATCAGCAAATTTTTGGTGTCGGCATAGCGCAGGATCACGCGTGGACGCTGGTCGGCGGGGATTGCCCACGGATTGTTTCGCACCTGCTCGGCATTCAACGGCAGCGCCTGCCAGGGTTCGGCCGCAGGCAATGCCGGCGGATCGATCGAGCTGCGTCCCTCGGGGAGATCCACGTCATGCTGACCGCCACGCCCGGTGGGGCGCTCGAAGTTCCTGGCATTGGGTAGTCCGCTGTCGCCGGTGATCAGGTTGGACACCTGGAAGGATTGCCCCCTGCTGCTGTAGAGCGCCAGGTCGTCGCTGTCGTAACCGTTGGCGATCGGGCTTGCACGATCGACGAACTTCGCCTGAAGCACGCTGCCGACCACGCGCAACTTGCTGGTCGGCGTGACGAAGACACCCGGCGCCAGGCCGACGTCGATGGCGAACTTCGCGCTGTCCTCGGTGGTGACCAGCAGGCCGCCGTCATGGACGAACTGCTTCAGATGATCCACGCCGCTCGCACCGAGGCCCGGGCGCACATCGTCGGTGGCATCGATGCGTCCGATATTCGGTGTCAATGCGGTGGTCTTCCAGGGCATGGGATTGCCCCACATGGGCAACCCGTCGACGATCTGTTGCGTACTGGCGCGGCCGACCGGGCCGAACAGGATCACGTCGTACTTCGCGCGCAGGTTGCCGATGCGCGCCACGTCCTGGGTGCTGATGTAGTTGTACGGTACCTGCAGTTTGTCCAGCGCCAGGCGCCACCAGCCTTCGGTCTGCGTGTTGAGCCAGGTGTGCATGACGGCGATGCGCGGCAGGCGCGTGCCCGTCACGTCCACCCCCGCCAGGCCCGCCGGCACGGCTACGGGTTGGTCCAGCAGCCTCATCGGCGCCTTGAGAATCGCGGGGTCGGTGACGCGCGTGACCTTCACGTTGAACAGGTCGCCCATCGACCAGCCGGTGTCGTCGTACGGGTGCTTCTGCGGGTCTTTCGGTGCCCAGTACTGGCGGTCGAGCAGGGTGTCGGCGATGCGCGAGTACGGCTGGTCCATGCGCACCACGTAGCTCCCCGCGGCAAAGGTTGCTGGCCGATTTTCCGATTCGCCCGCTACCTTCGGCAGTGGCACCGTGACGGAGGCCGTGGTGCGATGGATCTCCACATGCTGCAGCTGCAGGACTTTCAGGAGCTGCGCCCGTGATCCCGGGCGTTTGTCGCCGGCATCGAACACATAGGCGGCCGGACCGGCCTGCTGCGGCTTCTCGATCGAGTGCCGGCTCTTCAGGTAGAAGTTCCGCAGGAACATCGGGCCATTGGCGGCGAAGTAGTTCAGCGCGGTGAGCAGGCCGGTCTGCTCGTAATTGTTGTTGTTGCGCTGCGACCACAGCACCTGCGGCAGGGGCGGGTTCGGTTTGTACCAGGTCCGCGCGTATTCCTTCGGCGTGAGGATGCGTTGCAGGGTATCGGCGCCGCCGTTGCCGTAGGTCTCGTACAGTCGCCCGATGCTGTTGTGCATCGCGGCCACGAACGACAGGTAGCCCGGACTCCACGTGTCGAACTCACCATGCGTGAACACGCCGGGCAGGCCGAAACTGTTCATCTGCTGCACGTTGTCCCAGCCCAGCTGTTGCCATTCGCCGGTCAGGATCGGGTCGATCCATGCGTTGTAGGGACCGTCGCCGACCGTGTTGTCGTAGAAGAACGCCACCGACTCATGCAGGCTGTGCAGCACCTGCGCATGCCAGTCGAGCAGGGTGTCGGCCATGGCGCGGGTCAGGTTCAACGTCATGCCCATCGCGTCGCGGTTGTTGTCGTGCGCGACGTAATGACCCCAGTACATCAGCTTTGGATAATTCTGGCCCGGATGGGCCAGATGCCAGTTGTACAGATCGACCATGCGGTCGCGACCGTCGACCTCGATGATCGGCGTAATCAGGGTGATCACATGCGAGCGGATCTTGCGGATGTACGGCGCGTCGTCCACCGCCAGGCGATAGGCCAGCTCCATCAGGGCCGTCGGCGCGCCTGTCTCGGTGGAATGCATGGCGCCATCGATGTAATACACCGGCGTCGATTGCGCGATGAGCTGGTCGGCGACGGCATCGTCCATGCCGATCGTGCGTGGATCGGCCAGTTTGGCCAGGCGCGCCTTGTTGGCATCCAGGTCGGCGATCAGGTTCTCGTCGGCTATCGCCACCACGATCATCTCGCGGCCTTCCTCGGACTTGCCGATGGTGAACACTTTCACCCGCGGACTAGCCGCCGCCAGCGCCCGGAAATAGCGGTGGACATCGGCGGAATAGGGCAGGTAATCCGGCGCGCCGGCGATGTGTCCCAGCACTTTCAAAGGCGTCGGCACCGTGGCCGACGCCGGCAGGTAGTCGGTCAGTGGCGAGTTGAAGGTGGGGCTGGTGGTGAACTTGAGGATCTGGCTCGTATAACCTTGATCGATCGCCTGCCCGGGAGCGCGCGCATACACGCCTGCACCATGGGACATGCGGGTGTCGTCGGCGCTGGCGATGCCGCCGAAGCCGCTGGCCAGCAGGGTGATCAACAGAAACGGAATGGACATGCGCATGTGGATTCTCCCCAGATCGTTCGATCACGTTCGACGCGTTTACCGGGCTACCCGTGCGCCGAGTGTTGAACTGGTGTCATGACCAGCCGTTGATGAAGATCGTGATGACGATGGCGTTGGTGAAATCGATGAAAAAGGCACCGACCAGCGGTGCCACCAGAAACGCACGCGGAGCCGGGCCGAAACGTTCGGTCAGCGAGCCCATCACCGCCATGGCATTGGCGGTCGTACCGAGCATGAAACCGACGAAGCCGCCGGCCATGACGGCGGCTTCGTAGTCGCGACCCATCAACCGCAGCAGCGGCCAGCAGCAGAACGCCACGACGATCAGCGTCTGCACACCCAGGTTGACCAGCAAGGGTGTCGCCAGCCCGGCCAGTTCCCACAAATGCAGGTTCATCAGCGCGATGGACAGGAACAGCGAGAGGCAGATGCTGCCGATCATGTCGATGCTTGGCAGCGCCAGGCCGAACCAGCCGAAACGATCGTCGATATTGCGGATCAGCGCGCCGACCAGCATCGCGCCGATGTAGCTGGGCAGGGTCAGGCCGAGCGCGCCCAGGCCACCGCTTATCCAGGCACCGATGCCCATGGCCAGGAGAATCAGCACGAAGCATTTGAGGTTGGCGTAAACCCGATCTGCATCGCAGAGGGTCTTCACCGCGATGGCTGCGGACGGCACCGGCATCGGCGCTGGCGTGTTGGTGTCGACCGTCTCCTGCAACCGGTTGCGCCGCAGGTGCAGGCGCTCGATCAGCATCGTCGCCAGCGGTGCGCCGATCACCGAACCGCAGACGATGCCCGCCATCGCGGAGGCCAGCGCCACGCTCTGCGCACCGTGGACACCGGCGTGCTCGAACAGGGGCGCAAACGCCAGTCCGGTGGCGGGACCGCCGGCCAGTGTGGCCGAGCCGGTGATCACGCCGAACAGCGGTGGCAGGCCGAAGGATCGGGCCAACGCCATGCCGACCACGTTCTGCACGATCGCAAGGAAGGTCGCCAGGGCGAGGAACAGCGCAACCTGGCGGCCGCTGATCCGGAGCAGGGACACGCTGGCGTTGAAGCCGATGCTGGTGAAGAAAGCGATCATCAGCGGCTGCTCCAGCGCGGTATCGAACCGCACCGGAGTGACCTGCCAGTGACGACATGCCAGTAGAGCCAGCGCCACCAGCAGGCCGCCGATCACGGGCGCGGGAATGTTGAAACGCGACAGCAACGGCAGTCGCCGGCGAATGGCGTAGCCGGCGATCAGGCAAAGGCCACCACAGGCCACGGTCTGGATGGGATCGAGCGTCAACATGCATTGCCCCCGGTCGTACGCCGGTGCGTGTTCGCCAGTCCGGTTGCGGACGTCGTCATCCGCCCCAGAATCCTGGCTGCGGCGGCATCAGCAGTCCGTTTCGCAGGGTGACGCCGTCAGGGTAGTCATCCTTCAACCATAGCGCACCGTCCAGGTCCACGAACTCCGCCTCGCGTGCTATTTCAAATGCTGGCGCGATGCCGAGCGAGGATCCCACCATGCAACCGACCATGATCATGAAATTTTCGGCACGCGCCATGCGCAGCAATCGCCACGCCTCGGTCAGGCCGCCGGTCTTGTCGAGTTTGATGTTGACCGCCTGGTAGCGATGACGCAGGCGCGGCAAGTCCGTTGCCACGTGGCAGGCTTCGTCGGCGCAGATCGGAATCCGGCTGGTGAAATCCAGCAGTGCATCGTCTGCGTTCGCCGGCAGGGGCTGCTCCAGCAGCGCGACGTTGGTGCGTTCCAGCAGTGGCTGCAGGTCGCGCAGCAGCTCGATGGTCCAGCTTTCGTTCGGGTCAACAATGAGCCGTGCGCCGGGCGCCGCCTGCCGTACTGCCTCGATTCGCGCCGCCGGATTGTCGGCATCCAGCTTGATCTTGATCAGCCCCGCATCCGCGATTTCCGCGGCCGCCGCGGCCATCCGCTCGGGGGTGTCGATGCCCAGGGTGAGCGCGCTGGTCAGGGCCGTCCGCGGCGGGCGGGCGAGTTGTGTCCATACGGGGATTCCCGACAGTTTCGATTCCAGGTCCCACAACGCAGCGTCCAGCGCATTGCGTGCGGCGCCAGGTGGCAGGCGCGCCTGCAACTCCTCGCGCCCCATGCCGACGACAACGTCCACGCGCACCGTTTCCAGTTGGTCGACCACCGAGGCCACGGATTCACCGTAGTGGCCATAAGGGACGGATTCGCCACGCCCGACCTTGTCGGACTGGTGCAGTTCGACCATCACCACGTCGGCGGCGTACTTGACGCCGCGCGCGATGCGGAACGGCGCCGCCAGCGGGTAACTGAGGTGCTGGATGTTCAGTTCACGAAGCATGCGAGCAGATTGTCCACGATGGATTCGACGCCCATGGTGACCGGGTCCTGACAGGGCAGCCCGAGCAGGCGGCTGGTTTGCGCGCACAAGGCTTCGGCTTGTTCGGCGGGGATGCCGGACGTATTGAGCGCCACGCCGATGGCCTTTACCGCGGGGTTGGTCAGCCGCGCGGCGACCAGGTTGGCCGCCAGGCAGCGCTGGAGATCGGGCAGCGGATAACCGGGCAGGCCGCGCATGTGGGGCCTGGTCGGCTCGTGACAGAGCACCAGCGCGTCGGGCTGCGCACCATGCAGCAGGCCAAGCGATACCCCGGCATAAGAGGGGTGGAACAGTGAACCCTGGCCCTCGATGAGATCCCAGCCACCGTCGAAACGCGCCGGCGAAATCCATTCGATGCCGCCGGAAATGAAATCGGCCACCACCGCATCGATCGGCACGCCGGAGCCGGCGATGAAGATGCCGGTCTGCCCGGTGGCGCGGAAATTCGCCTTGACGTTTCGGCGGCGTAGCGCGCGTTCGATCGCCAGCGTCGTGTACATCTTGCCGACCGAACAGTCGGTACCCACGGTGAGCAGGCGATGTCCGTCGCGGGGACGTCCGCTACCCACCGGAATGCCCGGCGCGGGGTCGCGCGCGTCGAACAGCATGCGCCCGTTGCGCTGCGCGGCGGCCACGATGTCCGGGTTCTCGCGCAGCTTTTGATGCAGTCCGGCAACGACGTGGAGGCCCGCATCGAGCGCCGTGATGATGTCCGCGACGATCTCCGGACCCATCACGCCGCCGGCGTTGGCTGTACCGATCACCATCGTATTGGCACCTTCCGCCTTGGCCTCGGCCATGCCCATCTCGCGCAGGCCCAGCGTCGGTTTGCAGCCGGTTCGGCGATGCTGTCCGATGCACCAGTGCGGACGCCAATAGGCCAGCCCCCTGGCCGTCTTGATGGCCAGATCGTCCGGTGCATTGCCCAGGTACAGCAGGTAGGGCGGGCCCCATTGGCCGGGCTTGGCCGTGTCGTCTTGGTTCGACATGAAATCATGCTCCGCTTGACGGGCGTACCGTCGATCAAAAATGGAAGAGTGCGTGTTCCGGTGGTGCTCTAAGATCAGTAGTCGTAGTTGATGCTGAAACGTACGAATCTTGGCAATTGCGTGGAGAGTGCCTGTCCGTAACGGGGGTTGGGAACGTTGGGCGCAGAACTGCTGCGCACGTAGATATTGGTTCGCGCCTGTTCGTTGAAGATGTTGAACGCGTTGACGCTGAAACCCAGCTTGCCGCTGGCGAAGGATGGGCGATAGGTCAGGCCGAGGTCGACCTGGCGCAGCCAAGGCAACCTGCCGTGCGAACCGGGCGGCGACGGTTTGCCGTCGCAGAAGTGATAGATGCCACCGTAGGCGGCGGGATCGGAATTGTCCGCCCCGTAGTAGCTCAGGCAGGCCTTGGGCGCGCCGGAAATGAGGCTCAGGGTTCCCGATGCCAGGAGTTCCGGTGTGAGTTGGTAGTAGCCATAGGCTTTGAACTGGTGCTTGTGGTCGTTGTTCTGCAGGCCGTTGGTGTTCTGCATGATCTCGGCATAGTCCCAGTCCTGCGTGGTCGAGGTAAAGGTCTGGCTGATGTCCGAGCGCAGCTGGCCTTCGGTGTTGCCGTAGCTGCGCGAGAACACGTACGAGAGCATGCCGTACCAGCGGTCCTTGAACGGGTGTTCCAGCGTCATCTCGGCGCTGTAGTACTTCCGTTTCAGTTTGTCCCAGCCGAACTCGTCCTGCAGCAGCGGCACGTAAACGTAAGCGCCGCTGGTGTTGCGCAGGACGAAGGTATTCGCCTTGCCGGGATTGATCAGGTAGCAGCTGTTGGTGGTGTCGATGTCGTAACCCAGGCTGGCCGCCTTGGCGGCCACGCGCCCGATATCGCAGTAATCGTCGATGGCGTTCCTGAGGATGCGGTCGGTGAGTTTCAGGCCATACACCCAGTCGTGATGGAAGGTGCTGGAAAAGCCGAGGATGAACTCGTCCTGGTATTCAGCTTTCAGCCCCTGCGCGGTGACGGTCTTGGGATCGGGCAGCTGGCCGAAATAGTTGTTGGGCGCGACGAGGCCCGAAATGGGAGTCAGGCCGGTCGGCGCGCCATTGGTGTCGATACCGGAGTAGGTGAAGTATTCGCGGGTCTGGATAACCGCACCGGCCGAATTGATCGACGGGCTCAGCGGCAGGCCGAGGTAATAGCGCCCTGCGTTGCCGTAGACCTTGAGGCTGCCGTCGCCGCGCACGTTCCAGCTGAAGCCGAGCCGGGGCGCCCATTGCGGCGTGTGTTGCCGGATGTAGACATTGCCGTCGCTGTTGTAGTTGGTGAACTGGTCGTTGCGCAGGCCCATCGAAATCAGCAGGTTGTCGCTGGCCTGCCAGCGGTCCTCGACGTACTGGGCACGTTGCGTGGAACGAATGGTCGAGAGGCTGCTGTCGATGCTCCTGACCACGTAGTAACCCAGCTCCCCGTTGGGAAATCCGCCGGTGGCCGGGACGCCTGTGCCGGTGGAAATCGGTACGTTGGGATCGGCCTTGCCGTAATTCCACAAATAGCCTGGACCGGAAGGAGTCGAACCTTGCGCTATCGACTGGGCATTCTGGTTATCGATGCCGACCGCCAGTGTGTGATCGCCCAGCACATAGCTGAGATCGACGCGGAAATTCGTGGTCTTGTTGCCGCGATCGGGATCGGCGATTTCGTCGACGGTCTGGTTGTTGCCGATCGGCACGCCGCCGTTGAGCGCCGGATTCTGGTTGGTAAGCCCGTCCAGGTAGACCAGGTTGGGATCGTAGCCGGCCGGGCTGTCGTAGCTTCTCGTGTGCATCTTGCCGTACATCACGCTCAAGTTGAGGTTGTCGGTGATGTAGCTGGTGTATTTGGCAACGTAGAGATCGCCGCCGTTCTTGGTGTTGTCCGCGTCGCTGAGATACCCCTGCCGCGTCAGCGTGTCGTAGTCGTAGCCATAGACATGGCCGCTGGTCTTGAACTTGTCCGACGCGCCGGTGATTTCCAGGATGTTGCTGTCGTTGATGTTCCAGTCGAGTTTTCCGTACCACCTCGGCTCGGCATAGCGATAGTCGAGATAGGGATACGAGCTGGTGGCCTTGGCGACGTCGCCAACCGCGTGTCCCTCGGTCCGTTCGAACTCGGCGGCTACGAAGAAGAACAATTTGTCCTTGATCAGCGGACCGCCGCCGTAAACGGACGCCGTACTCGACCAGTAGTTGTTGCGGCTTTTGGGCGCGAACAGGTTTCCCGCGACCGGCGAAGTGGGCAGTCCGTTTTCGTAGTAGACGTTGTCCATGTTCGAGCGCAGGAAGGCCGGCTGCCACAGCAGCTGTGCACCGAAATGCCATGCATTGGTTCCGCGCCGGCCCACGGCGTTGATGACGCCACCGTCGGAACGACCGTACTGCGCGCTGTAACCGCCGGTGTAGATTTCCTGTTGTTCGATGGCGCCATAGGGCAGGGTGAGTCCGCCCAGGCCTTTCAGCGGGTCGGTGGTATTGAATCCGTTGATGTAATAAGCGTTTTCGCTGGCGGCGGAACCGCCGAAGCTGACCAGGGAGTTGCCGGTGGCGCTCTTGAAATTGCCACTGTTGGAAACCACGCCCGGTGCCAGCAAGGCGATGGCTTCCGAACTGCGCCCGAGTGGCAGCCGGGACAGCTGGTCCATCGTGATGACCGTGCGCGAATCGACACTGGAGACGTCGATCGGCGCGAGGGCCGTGCCGGTGACATCCACGCTACCGAGGTCCTGTACCGTGCGGCCGGCGCCGGCGAACGAAATCTCGATGTTCGTGCCGACCTTCAGCGTCACGTTGTCCTTTTCCTCCAGCACTTTTCCGTCACTGGTCAGCAACACCCGATACGTGCCCACCGGAAGCTGCGGCGACTGGTAGCGACCGTTGGCACCGACGGGGAGCTCCCTTCGTATCCCGCCCTGGCTTTCGATGACGACGGTGCCGTGTCCGGTCGCCGGCGCCTGGCCGAAGATGCTGCCCGTGGTGGACTGGGCGGATACGGCCCACGGCATGGCGGCGACCAGTGAGGCGGCCAACAGCCTGATCCTGAAATCGGTTTTCATTGCCTTCCTCCTGCATCTGAAGCGGTGGCATCTGTCCGCCCGGTGGTCCCGAACGGCCGTTTTTCGGCGTGCAGCCTCCCCTTGCCGCGCACGGCAAAACGCAAGGCCACGATTAACCGGAGCTATCGTCCGGAGGTGATCGGCATACTGATCGAGCTGGGTTGGGCAGGCGTATGCCATACCTTTTGCCGGGCCTCGTGATAGTCACAAGGGCCGGCGAAAAAGATGCTCTCTACGTAGGTTTGCGGGTTGCGGTCGTAAAGCGGAAACCAGCTCGACTGGATCTGCACCATGATCCGGTGGCCAGGCTGGAACAGGTGGTTGATGTTCGGCAGCGCGAACGTGTACAGCAGCGCCGCGTCGGGTTCGATGCGCTGCGGATGTTCGAAACTGGTTCGGTAACGCCCGCGGAAGATGTCCATCGACAGCGGGAACTCGTATCCGCCCATCGCCGGCGCGGACGGATAGGTATGGGGATAGACATCGATGATCTTCACCACCCAGTCGCTGTCGCTGCCGCTGGTGGAGGCGTACAGATGAACCACCGGCGCGCCCGATACCTGGATCGGTTGCGTCAGTGGTTCGGACACGTAGCTGATGACGTCGGGGCGTCCGTCGACGAAGCGCTGGTCGACCACCGGCCAGGCCGCGCGCCAGTCTTCGGGGTTGACCACGCCATTGGGTCGCGGCAGGTTGGGCACCGGTCGGGTGGGGTCGGAGACAAACGAACCGAACCCGGCTTCTCCGCTGGTGGGTGGAGTGAATGCCAGGCGCTGGCCCGCGCGCAGATACAGCGGCCGCGACTTGACCTCGCAGCCGGAATCGCAAGCAAGCGGCCAGCGGTCGACGTAGTCCCACTGGTTTTCGCCGGCGTTGTATACGGTCACCGGCGAGAGTTTTTTCTTCGGCGCACCATCGACCAGGTAGCGGTCGAAGAACGGCTTGAGCATGTCGCGTCGGTATTGCAGCGCGGTGTCGCCACGCCAGTTGAACACGCCCAGCGACGAGCCATCGGTGTTCTGCTGCCCATGGTGCCAAGGCCCCATGACCAGATAGTTCATGTCGTTGGCGCGGTCCTTCGGTTCCATCGCCGCGTAGCTGTGCACCGCGCCCCACATGTCGACGTGATCCCACAGGCCCTGCACCCACAGTGTCGGAACCTTCAATGGCTGTTTCGCCAGGATCCTGTCGATGGCCTGCTCGCGCCAGAATGCGTCGTAGGTGGGGTGCGCGATGATCTTCTGCCAGAACGGCAGCTGTTCCAGCCCTGCATTTTTCGCGTACTCACCGGCCGAGCCACCCTGCAGGTAAGTGGTGTAGTCGTCGTAGGCCGGCTTGGGTATCGACGATCCTCTGCCCCGGGTCGATGTCTGCTGGGTGAAGTAACCCAGGTTGACGTTGCGGAAAGCGCCGTAATGGAACCAGTCGTCACCCATCCAGCTGTCGATCATCGGGTTTTCGGGCGCCGCCACTTTCAGCGCCGGATGGGGATGGATCAATGCCATCGCCACGGTGAAGCCGTCGTAGGAGTAGCCGATCATGCCGACCCGGCCATTCGATTCGGGTACGTGATGCACGAGCCAGTCGATGGTGTCCCACGCATCGGTGGAGTCGTCGACCTTGCTGGCGTTGATGGTGCCGCTCAGTGGAGGCACCATGAAATAGTCGCCTTGCGAACCGTATTTGCCGCGCACGTCCTGATAGACGCGGATGTAACCGGAGTCGGCGAAGACGTCATCGCTCGGCGGTAGGGTGTCGCGCATGCGGCGCGCACGTTTTCCCACCGCCGTCTGGCTGGCGTTGTACGGCGTGCGGGTCAACACCATCGGCGCGTGTTGGACATCCCGGGGCAACACGATGACGGTGTGCAGCTTGATGCCGTCGCGCATCGGGATCATCGCCTCGCGCACGGTGTAATCGAACATGGCGGCGGGAAACTCGAACCGCGCCGGGATATCCGGTGTGTCGGGCGTAACCTGCGCCGCACAGGTGCCCGCCATCAACGAGAGCAGACATCCGGCGATCAATGCGGTGTTCGTCTTGCCCACGAAAATCCCCTCCGGCAGATGCCGGCCTGCATGTTCAGTGGATCGATTCGACCTTGCCCAGGCCATCATGGCTGCGTGGATCGCTGGCGGCCGACTTGACGTTGGTGGACTTGTCCCACACCACGACATTCATGTTGCCCCACGATTCCCTGTCGTTGATCTCGTAGCCCATGGCCTTCAGCTTGCCGAGCACGTCGGCTGGCAGGCTGCCGGATTCGACGTCGATGCGATCGGGCAGGTATTGATGGTGGATGCGCTTTTGCGCCGTGATCTCACCGGCATTCTTGCCATCGATGAAGGCAAGGATGCCTTCCAGCACCTGGGTGATGATGGTGGAGCCGCCGGGCGAGCCGATCACGGCAAGACGGTCTTTGCCGATGACGAAGCTGGGTGTCATCGAGGACAACATCCGCTTGCCGCCGACCGGCGCGTTGGCGGAACCGCCGATCAGGCCAAACGCGTTCGGCTTGCCGGCGACCAGGGCGAAATCATCCATCTCGTTGTTCAGCAGTACCCCGGATTTTCCGGCGACAAAAGCGGAGCCAAGCGTGGTGTTGACCGTGCAGGTCATCGACACCATGTTGCCGTCCTTGTCGATGATCGAAAAATGCGTGGTGTGCATGCCCGGTTCGGGCGCGTGTGCCGCGGGCAGCCAGGACGAACTGGTTGCGCGTTCGGGCAGGATGCTCTGCCGCAATCCGTCGGCGTAAAAAGGCGACAGCAACATGTCCATCGGCATGCTGACGAAGTCGGGATCGCCGAGGTATTCGTTGTGGTCGCGGAAGGCCCGACGCATCGCTTCGACGAGGTAATGGATCCGATGGACCTGGTCCATGTTCTTGAGGTCGATGCCGCGCAGGATGTTCAGGATCTCGGCGACGGCGACGCCACCGGAGGAGGGTGGGGGCGCGGTGATCACCTTGTAGCCGGCATAATCCACGGTTATCGGTGTGCGCTCGTGCGCCCGGTAGCTGGCCAGGTCGGCCATCGTCCAGGTGCCGCCGGCGGCCTTCACCGCCCTGACCATTTCCTCTGCCACGATGCCGGTGTAAAAGCCCGGCGCGCCCTTTTCGGCGATGGTCTTCAGCGTTTGCGCCTGGTCCGGATCGCGGAAAAGATCGGTGCTGACCGCGGGGTTTCCACCGGGCATGAACTTGGCGGACGATGCGGGATAACGTCCCAGCACGTCGGCGCGATGTTTGATCGAGGCGGCCAGTGACCGGGTGGGATGAAAGCCCTCGTCGGCCAGGCGGATTGCCGGCGCCAGCGACACCTTCAGCGGCAGCTTGCCGTATTTCTTGGCCATGTAGGCCAGGCCGGCGGGCGATCCGGGAATGCCGGCGGCCAGTGGTCCGTTGAGTGACGTATCGCGATTGGGACTGCCGTCCTTGTTGACGTAGTCGGCCGTACTCACCGCTTGCGGCGCCATTTCGCGCGCGTCGATGAAAGTGTCCTTGCCGGTGGCTGCGTTGTGGATCAACGCCAGGAACCCGCCGCCCAGGCCGGACGCTTCAGGCTGTACCACCGATAGCGAGGTGGCCACGGCGATGGCGGCATCGACGGCGTTGCCTCCTTTCCTCAGCGTTTCGAGGCCGGCCTCCGTGGCGGCCGCGTTGGCGCTGGCGATCGCGACTGTCTTCGTGTGCGCGGTGTCGGCGGCATGCGCCAACAGGCAGGTGGTTGCCAGCACGGCAAACAGCATGGATCGGCACAGCGGCTGGGCGCAGCGACGTCGCAAGTGCGGAACGACCGGATTTCCGGATGGCAGCTTGCTTCGACCGATCATGGCTCGCCCCTTGATGAGTGGGCCGAGCATAGACACGGAGGAACTCAGGCGGCCAATGAAAAGATCCGTACTTTCCATAACCGGGGGTTGTGGCATCCGGGTCGCCCCGGCGAGTTGGCTGTTGTCAGTCCCGCGACAGCATCCGCTGGGCCAGCCGGCGCACATGCGCGAGAAAGCGTTTCTGCATCGGGTTCAACGGACTGTCTTGCCGGTAGACCGCGTAGAGCGTCACGCACAATTCCAGTTTCAGCGGCCGCATCTGCACCGCTCCTTCGCCATCGCGCCATGCCGTGAACGGATCGACCAGTGCCAGGCCCTGGCCTTGCGCCACCAGCGAGCGCGCCAGTTGGTAGGTCTGCACCCAGACCGAAATCTGCGGCATCGGCGTGACCTGCTTCAGGTGACTTTGCAGCATGCGGCCGAGGGCGTCCTGCACCGTGATGCCGATCATCGGCTGACCGGCCAGCGCGCCGATCGGCAACGGGTGTTCCAGTTCTTCCGCGGACCACCAGCCGGGCGGGGCGATGACCATGACGTGCCCGTGGCACAGTGGATCCTGACGCAATCCCTGACGCCCGGCTTCCTGCAGCGTGAGGCCGATGTCGGCCTCATGGAGCATCAGCGATTCGCACATCTCCATCGAGTGCTGGGTGAACAATTCGACCGTGGCCCCAGGGAAATCCGTGCGCAACGCGGTGGCGGCCGTCGGCACCAGGATGTGCGCCAGCGTCGGCGTACAGGTGACCCGCAATGGGTAATGTTCCGGGCGGCCGATGTTCGCGGTGAGGCGTTGCAGTCCGTGCAGCTCCTGCACGATCTTTTCGACCCGGTGGCGCAACAGCAGCGCCTCCGGCGTCGGTTGCAGGCGTCCACGCACGCGGCTGAAAAGTGCGAAACCCAGCTGCAGTTCGGCGTGCTGCAATACCTTGCTCGCCGCCGGCTGCGAGATGCTGAGCAGTCGCGCCGCGCCGGTCAGGCTGCCCGTGGTCAGCACGGCGTGGAACAGTTCGATATGGCGCAAACGCATGCCGGACACCTTCCGCACCGTGATAACGATGGAGTGCAGCATAGGATGTGCATGCACGCAAGTTTCTGCGCCGGCCTGGCTGCCGCGGTTCATGGCAATCTCACGGGCAACCATGCCAAGCGGCACACGTTGGGCGGCCGATTTCGGGCGCACAATTGGCCACACCCTGCCTTAATTGGAGATACGCCATGCGCAAGACCGTGCTTGCTGTGTTGTTGGCCATCGCGCTGCCTTCGATCGCGCTGGCCCATGCCTCCAACCTGCATGGCGGAACGAATGCCGCCGCGGTGCAGAAGGCGGTCAACGATCCGGCCCGTGCCGCCGACAAGTCCAACGATGCGCGCCGCAAGGTGGCCCAGGTGATGACGTTCGCCGAGGTCAAGCCAGGCCAGAAGGTGCTGGAGCTGATCCCCGGCAGCGGTTATTTCACCCGCGTATTCAGCGCCATCGTGGGGCCGCAGGGCCATGTCTACACAGTGTGGCCGAACCAATACGCCAAGGAAGACGCCGACGATGTGGCCGGTTCGCAAAAGCTCGCCGCCGATCCGCACTACGCCAACGTCAGCGTGCTGACCCAGCCGGCAGACCAGTTGAGCTCGCCAGCGCCGGTCGACCTGGTGTTCACCTCGCAGAACTACCACGACTACCCGGACAAGTTCATGGGCAAGGTGGATACGGCCGTGCTCAACAAGCAGGTGTTCGCCGCGCTCAAACCCGGTGGCCTGTGGGTGATCATCGACCACGTGGCGCCGACCGGGACCGGCATGGCGGATACCGACACCCTGCACCGGATCGATCCGGCGATCGTGAAGCAGCAGGCAGAGGCGGCCGGTTTCGTGTTCGATGGCGAAAGCAACGCGTTGCACAACCCGCGCGATCCGCACGACATCAAGGTATTCGACAAGTCGATACGCGGCCACACCGACCAGTTCATCTACCGCTTCCGCAAGCCGGCGAAATAAGCGGCCGCGAACGAGGCGCTCAAAGCACTTCGAACTGCCGTCCGATCCAGTACAGCTGAAAGGCCAGGCCACAGAGGGCGAACAGGGCGTGATACCACGCCCTGTTCGTTTTTATGGCGATCAGGCTGGCGATCACATAGCACCCGTTGCGGATCGGAAACTCGATGCCGAAGCTGTGCAGGTAGTCGGCACCCTTCACCCAGGTGTCCAGGTAATCCACGACGTAGACGGCGATCAGCACGCCGAAGAACCAGCCACGACGCTGGTGGAAATAGTCGCGATAGCTCTCATCCCGGTCGAGGTTTTCGGGAAAGATCAGCGCGCACAGCAAGTACAGCAGCAACGCGTAGATCACCACGAACAGGTACAGGTTGAACGTCCACTCGGTGACCGTGGCGAGGCGGAACTCCCACCACCAGAAATGCAGCATGTAGATGAACATGGACAGCACCCAGACCAGGTGCACCCAGTAGATCCGGTGGCGCTTCGGCTGTTCGACGAGGCGCGCGAAATGGCGCAGAAGGTGGGTGAGTCCCAGGCCCACGATCATGCCCAGCAATACGCGCACGTGCAGGTAGAGGCCGCTGGTGGTTTCCGGGTGTGTGAGTGCTGAAACGATCATTGCCGCCCCCGCGTTACCCTGGCGCGCAACGATGCCGCGCGAGGGGTCGAAACTACTGCAAGTCGGCCCTGCCTGCCATGCCACCGGCTTGAGCTGCAACGTTGATTGGTTGCACCATCGGTTGCCACGACGGGAATCGACGAATGCATGACGAGCGTGATGGAATAAAAGCGCCGGCTCCGGTCGAGCCTGCCGCACCAGCGGCTGCCGCCGATCCCCCGCCGGTGCGTCCACCCGAGCCGGACGCCGCCGACTGCTGCGGCGAAGGTTGTGTGCATTGCATCTATGACGTTTACGAGGAAGCACTCGAACGTTACAAGCTCGCACTCGCCGAGTGGCGTGTCCGTCACGCCTGATTTTTTCAACGCAGGAGGGCTCATGGGGATGATCATCATCCACGAAACGCGTCACGGTGCGCCCGGTGGCGGCGGCGCCCTTCGCGCAAGCACATGAATCGGGCAATCGGCATCCGCTACGTTCTCGCCCGCCCGCAGGACGCGCGCGCGATCGGCGTGCTGGTACGCCGGGTGGCGCGGCGCTGGATTCTGCCGGAGCAGCCGGCCTGCGCGGCCGAAGCGCTTCTTCGCGGCATGCACGCCAGCGCGATCCGGCACAAGATCCTGGCCGGGCAGCGCTTTCATCTGGCGTGGCGGGACGATGGGCGCCTGGCCGGCGTGGCGGCGATGCGCGAGGACTGCCATCTGTTCCAATTCTTCGTCAGCACCCGGCTGCATGGCCACGGTATCGCACGCCGGCTTTGGCAGCGGACGATGCGCGATGCGGTACGACGGGCCAATACACGCCGCTTCACGCTGAACGCTTCGGCCATGGCCGAGCCCGTCTATCGGCGGTTCGGTTTCGTGCCCGACGGACCATTGAGGTTCAACGGCAGTGGCCTGATCGTTCAGCCGATGCGGCTGGACCTGCCGTGATGCGAACCGCCCGTGGCACGCGCGTCACGCTGGCCGCATCTCCCGCTCGCCATATCGACCACGGCAGCTGTCCTGCTGCGCCACAATGGCGTTCGACAGATGAAGCACGGCACGACGACAGCAGCGAGGGGACGACGGCATGAGCACTACCGAGAACACCGATGTCACCACAACGGTCATCCGCTTCACCCATCTTCGTTGGCTGGTGCGCATCATCCAGCACCCGTCGGCGGTGTTGCTGCTGGTGCAGCTGATCGGTCTGTTGCTGTATCCGTTCATCGAGAACACGCGCCCGGCGCGCGCGCTGTTCGGTGCCTTCGGCGTGCTGGTGCTGGGCCTGGCCGTGGCGATGACACATCGTACGCGCGGACATGGCTGGGTCAGTTTCTGCATCGCGGTGCCGGCAGTGCTGTTCAACGTGCTGGACATGACCATGGACATGCCCGAACTGCGGCCCTGGTGGGCCGCGATGGAAGCCTTGTTCTACTTCTACGCGGCCGGCAGCCTGATTGCCTACATGCTGGCGGACCGGCGCGCGACCAGTGACGAACTGTTCGCCGTGGGTGCCACGTTCACCTTGCTGGCCTGGGCGTTTACCTACATGTTCGTGCTGTGCCAGACCTTGCAGCCGGGCTGTTTTTCCGCGGCGGTGAATCCGCATGCGCCACGCAGCTGGACCGAGCTGCTGTTTCTCAGCTTTGCGCTGATGTCCAGTACCGGCATCGGCGACGTCATTCCCATCACCGTGCAGGCCCGGGCGGTGGCGAGTCTGGAGATGTTCGTCGGTGTGATGTACATCGCCCTGGTGGTGTCACGGCTGATCGGTCTGACCCTGGTGGCTCCGGCGCGCGGGGAGGATTGACGCACGCCGGATCAATTTGTCACCGGGAAGTTGTTTTTAAGGTCCTGCCGGCAGCGTGCCAGCAGTGCCGGCGCGTAGGGTTCCGCACCGCCTTGATGGAGATCCGGATCGCCGGGGAGCCGGCCATGCTCCGCCAGCAGCTGGGCCATCGCCAGCAGGTTGGCCATGGCCAGTGCCTTGCCCAGCGGGCTCGATGGCGGGCTGGCCGGGTCGTGTCCGGCCGCCATGGCATCCGTTACCTGACTCGGCAATTCCCAATACTGTGCCGCCTGCAGCGACAGCCTTGCGGCGAGTCCTGCACAACCTGCCAGGAAGCCGGGTGAGGGCGGTTCATCGACCGTCGGCATCCATTGATCGAGCAGACGCACGACGGCACCGGTACCGGTGTGGCGGATGATCCCCGCCAGATAAGCCTCGAATGCATCGCAGCCGTTGTTCCTGCCCAGCCAGGCACAGGCATGCGCGCAGCGTTCGGCGTGATCCCAGAGACGCGCCCCGGCGGCATGGCCAAGTGCGCCGGCGTTGGCCTGCAGGATGGGTTTCATCACGTGCTGGGTCAGCATCCGGCGCAGGCCGTCCTGACCCAGCAGCACCACGGCTTGTTGCAGGCTGGTGATCGGTTGTGCCGAGCGGTAGTACACGCTGCCGGTGACCCGCATGACCTCGCCGACCATCAACGGGTCCCGGCCCACCAGCTTGGCCAGCTGGCCGCCTGCGGCATCGTCGCTTTTCAGTGTACGCAGCAGTTGCGGCAGCACGCTGGGCAGTCGCGGCAGGCTGCGCATGTCGAAACGTGTGCTGAGCGACTCGAGCCGCTTGAGCGTCGCCAATTCAGCGGGGCTGGGCTCGCCGCCGCTGCTGTCGGGCAGTCCGAGCACGAAGCGATGGAAGCGGTCCTCGATTTCCGCTCGTGCCAGCACCGGCTGGCTTGCAGGAGTGATGACGGGCAAGCGGGGCAGCGTCGGGGAGGCACGAGCCTGCGCGCGCTGTGCAGTCACCTTCGGGCGGCGAAAAATGCGCTGCCACATGCTCCCCATACATTGCCTTCCTCAGTCCTGCGCGCCGGGTTCCCGTATATCTCCCACGGTTATCGGCGGCGGACGGAGAAAATTTAGATGTTTTGCGGCCTATCCAGAGGCAGGCGATCCGGAGGACGAGCTGCCACCGAAAGACGTGTGTGTCGACTCTTCCCGCCAGCTCAGCGGGAAGAGGGCACAGATGGATTCAATGCAAGGCCAGGCATCTTTTCCCGTGACCTGATGTTGCAACGCTCCGCATCGGCCAGCGGCAACGGTCATTTGTTCTTTTTCTTTTCCTGCTTGGCGGCCTTCTTTTCCTTCATGGTCTTGGCCGGTTTCTTCTTCTCCGACTTCTTTGAATCCATACCCTTGCTCATGCTGTTCTCCGTGGTGTGGGTAGGTGGCTGCGTCACGTGACACACGGGCAAGTCTAAGCTGTTCCGGTGGCGGTTGGCAGGGTCAGATGCGTTCGCCCGGGGCCAGGTAGCGCCATTGCCCCGGCGCCAACTTTGCCAGCGGGATGCGGCCCACGCGCAGGCACTTCATCGCCAGTACCTTGAGGCCGACGGCGTTGCACATCGGCTCGATCTGGGTCGGTTGCAGAACTTTGAACGCGAAGCGCAGGCGCTGCTCGCTCTGCCAGCTGACCTTGATCGGCGGCATCGCGTAGTTGTTGAAGCGCAGCCCGTGATTGAGCAGGGCCAGTCCGTTCGGAATAATCTCGCCGCTGACCTCGACCACGAACTCCTGCTCGATCCGGTCGATGTCCTCGGTGAGCTTGCGCGTGACGCGCCAGTCCTGGGTGAAGACCAGCAGGCCGCTGGCATCGGTCGGCAGCGACAACGGCGAAGTCAGCCGCTGCAGATGCCGTTTGAGCGGGCGTACGCCGGAGCCATCGTCCGGCGATCGGGTCTCCGGCGTGACCAGGACGCTGGCCGGGTTCGGACCGTTGCCGGCGTCATAACCCACCGGTTTGTGCAGCACCAGGGTGGCCGGTTCGGTGGGAATCAGCCTGGCGGCGGAATCGAGTTCGACGGTTTGCGTGTCGACCATGAACTGCGGCTCTTCCACCACCTGTCCGTCGACCAGCACCCAGCCACCTTCGATGTATTGCTCGGCCTCACGTCGCGAGCACTGGGCCAGCGCAACGACGCGTTTGGCGAGGCGGACGGGTTCGGTCATCGAGGTGCCATGAAGTGAAGATGCGACATTGTAGGTGCCGCGACACCTGTGGGAGCGGCTTCAGCGGCGATGCTCTTCCGTTCCCCATTCCCTCTGCATCCTGTAGGAGCGGCTTCAGCGGCGATGCCCTTCCGTTTCCCATCCCTCTGCATTTAAAGAGCATCGCGGCTGAAGCCGCTCCCACAGAGGCAAAGTAAAGCCATGGACAACGGTGGGAATCGGTGCGGGTGCCCCCACATCCTGTTCATTCGTTTTGGCGAGAGCCCGACATGATCCCGTTTTCCATCCTCGACCTGGCGCCCGTCACCGAAGGCAGCGATACCACCCAGGCCTTCCGCAACACACTCGACCTGGCCCAACTGGGCGAGCGGCTCGGCTACCAGCGCTACTGGCTGGCCGAACATCACAACATGCCGGGCATCGCCAGCGCAGCGACGGCGGTGCTGATCGGGCATGTGGCCGGCGGCACCTCGACCATCCGCGTCGGCGCCGGCGGGATCATGCTGCCGAACCACGCGCCGCTGCAGGTGGCTGAGGCGTTTGGCACCCTGGCGTCGCTGTATCCGGGCCGGATCGACCTGGGCCTGGGGCGCGCGCCTGGCACCGACCAGCCGACCGCCAAAGCCTTGCGCCGCTACTTCGACAGCGCCGACGCGTTCCCGCAGGATGTGCTGGAACTGCTTGGCTATTTCGAACCGGCGGTGCCCGGCCAGCAGGTTCGTGCCGTGCCCGGTGCGGGGATCGAGGTGCCGGTGTGGCTGCTCGGCTCCAGCCTGTTCAGCGCGAAACTGTCGGCGCAGCTTGGCCTGCCGTTCGCGTTCGCCTCGCACTTCGCGCCGGATGCCATGGACGAGGCGCTGGCCCTGTATCGCCGCGACTTCCGGCCGTCGGCGCGGCTGCAGCGGCCATATGCGATGCTGGGGTTGAACGTGGTGGCCGCCGACGGCGATGCCGAGGCGCGCCGCTTGTTCACCACCCAGCAGCAGAGTTTCATCAACCTGCGTCGCGGCCGTCCTGGACTGATTCCGCCGCCGATCGACGACATCGAGTCCTACTGGACGCCGCCGGAGAAGTTGATGGTGGAACGTGCGCTCGCCTGTGCCGTGGTCGGTGCACCTGATGCGGTGACCGCCGGCATCGAGGCGTTCATCGCACGGCACCAGCCGGATGAATTGCTGCTCACCGCGAACGTGTTCGACCACGCCGCGCGGCGCCACTCGTTCGAGATCGCGGCCGCAGCGCGGGATCGGCTGGGCGCCTGAGCTTGCACGCCGGCTGACTGGTTTGGCGGCGAAATAAGCGGCCGGTGCTGCTGATCGGCCATAATTGGCGTTATCCCACGAAATATTGAAGTTTCCCCACGCATGAAAACACCCAAGGGCCTGCAGGATCTGATCGAGGAAGGCGTGATCGATCAGGTGCTGCGACCGCTGAAGAGCGGCAAGGAAGCCTCCGTTTACGTCGTTCGTTCGGGCGAGGATGTCCGCTGCGCCAAGGTCTACAAGGACATGGCGCAGCGCAGTTTCCAGGCGCGTGTGCAGTATCAGGAAGGCCGCAAGGTGCGTGGCAGCCGGCAGATGCGTGCGATGGGCAAGGCCACCAAATTCGGCCGCAAGGAAGCCGAAGCTGCCTGGAAGAACGCCGAGGTCGATGCGTTGTACCAGCTCACCGCCGCCGGCGTGCGCGTGCCGAAACCCTACGGCTACTTCAACGGCGTGCTGGTGATGGAGCTGGTCACCGATGCGGATGGACATTCCGCGCCGCGGCTGGGCGAGGTGGAACTGTCGGCGGACACTGCCCGCGAGTACCACCGTTTCCTGATGCAGCAGGTGGCGCGGATGCTGTGCGTCGGACTGATCCACGGCGACCTGTCCGAATACAACGTGCTGGTGGGGCCGGAAGGCCCGGTGATCATCGACCTGCCGCAGGCGGTCAGTGCGTCGGGCAACAATGCGGCGCGGGCCATGTTGCGGCGGGACGTGGGCAACATCACCATCAGCCTGTCGCGCTTCGCGCCGGAGCTGCTGGACACGTATTACGGCGAGGAAATGTGGGCGCTGTACGAACTGGGCGAGCTGCATCCGGACAGCGAACTCACCGGCCATTTCGAATTCGACGAAAGCATCGCCGATGTCGACAGCGTGATGCAGTCGATCATCGATGCCCGCGAGGAAGCGATCATCCGCCAGCAGGGCCGCGAGGCGGCCGCGCAGGAAGACTGAGCGGCGAACACCCGTGGGAGCGGCTTCAGCCGCGACGCTCCCGGGTGTGTCGAGGCTCGTCGCGACTGAAGTCGCTCCCACAAGGACGGTTCAAGGCGCGCTGGCGTCGATCAGTTCCACGTCGAAGACCAGCGAGGCGTCGGGCGGAATGTCGTCGCCCGCGCCGTTGGCGCCATAGCCGAGCGCGGCCGGGATCAGCAGGGTACGTTTGCCGCCCACGCGCATGCCGACTACACCCTGGTCCCAGCCCTCGATCACCCGGCCGGCGCCAAGCGTGAAGTTGAACGGCGCGCCGTGATCGCGCGAGCTGTCGAACTTGGCGCCGCGCTTGTCCTTGGCGTTTTCGTCATACAGCCAGCCGGTGTAGTGCACCAGCACATCCATGCCGTCCTTTGCTTCGGTACCGGTGCCGACCTTTTGGTCGATCACGGTGAGTTTGTCGACGTGCCCGGTAGCGTGCGCCTGTGGCGAAGCGCTACAGGCAACGAGCGTGATGACGGCGAGCAGGGGCAGCAACCAGCGCATGGGATGACTCCGGGCAAGGGGTGGAACGGGATCGGACCGGCCATTATCCCGCAAAACGCCGGCAGTGCAGGGTATCGGCGGGTGGTCAGCTCACTGCTTCGGCGGCGCTCATGCGCTTCACCGGATCGACAGCCACGGCCTGGGCATCGTTCATCACCTGCAACTGGCCATCCTGGATCAAGCACTGCAGGCGCATGCCACGCTGCAGCAACTCGACCATCTCGGCAACGGTATCGGTAGGGATGTCGAGCACGGTGAGGTTGCGGTGGCGGCCGAGTGCCGAGCCGACCTTGTTCCACCAGATTTCAGCGGTATTGCCGCCGTAGTTGATCACCACGACCTGGCGCGCGCGGCCGCAGGCCTTGCGGATGCGCGTCTCGTCCGGCTGGCCGACGTCGATCCACAACTCGATCTCTTCGGTGTACGCCTTGCGCCACAGCGCCGGCTCGTCCTCGTCGCTGATGCCCTTGCCGAACTCCAGCCGTTCGTCCGCATACAGCGCAAACGCGAGCAGGCGCACCATCAGGCGCTCTTCGGTTTCCGACGGGTGCCGCGCCAGGGTCAACGCGTGGGTCGCGTAGTAATGCCGATCCATGTCGCTGATCTGCAGTTCGACCTTGTAGATGGTGGAGTTGAGAGCCATGGGCATGCCTTGAGACAACAGCCGACCATTCTACGCGCCCGGGTACCCGGGCTTACACTGGGCATGCATGACTCCGACCACGCCGTCCTTCGCCCGCGACCCTCAAGCCAGCACCGTGCACCTGCCGCCGGGCCACTGGCCGAGCGTGCTCGACGGGTTGTGCGCGCACTTTGCCGCGATCAGCCGTGCGCAATGGCTGGATCGTATCGCCCGCGGGCGGGTGCTGGACGGGCAGGGCGTCGCGATCACGCCGCAGACACCGTATCGCGAGGGGATGTGCATCCACTATTACCGCGAGGTGGCCGACGAGCTGCCGATTCCGTTCACCGAAACCGTGCTGCATGTCGATGAACACCTGCTGGTGGCCGACAAGCCGCATTTCTTGCCGGTGACTCCGGCGGGACGTTTCGTGGAGGAGACGCTGCTGGCACGGTTGGTCCGGCGCACGGGCAACGCGCACCTGGTGCCGCTGCATCGCATCGACCGGCTGACGGCGGGGCTGGTGCTGTTTTCCACCCGGCAGGCCAGTCGCGCGGCTTATCAGGCCCTGTTCCGCGAACGGCAGATCGACAAGCGTTACGAGGCCCTGGCGCCACCATTGCCGATGGAAACCTTCCCGCTGACGCGGCGCTCGCGCCTCGTCGAGGGCGAGCCGTTCTTCCGGATGCAGGAGACTGCTGGCGAGCCGAACAGCGAGACGCGGATCGAGCTGCTGGCGCGTGGCCAGGACACCTGGCGTTACGCGCTGCACCCGCACACCGGCCGCAAGCACCAGTTGCGCGTGCACATGGCGGCGCTGGGCGCACCGATTGTCGGCGATACCCTGTATCCGACGCTGGCCGGGCCCGCCGATGACGATCATGGAAATCCGCTGCGGTTGCTTGCGCGGGAACTGGCCTTCGTCGATCCGTTATCCGGTGAACCGCGGCGCTTCGAGAGCCGGCTGACGCTGTGAGCCCCGCTCTGTGGGAGCGGCTTCGGCCGCGATGCTCTCGATGTCCGGGCCGCCAAAGGGTCGAGAACATCGCGACTGAAGTCGCTCCCGCAACGGGCGCCGATAGGTTCCGTCCAGCATCGAATGCACGGTCCGGATAACCATCCATGGCCATTCCACGCTATCTTCCCCCGCAGAATCCATCCCGGGGAGAATTCTTAGTGAGTGCACAGCCACTGTCCAGCGCGACACCGCGCACCGAGTTGACCGTACGCGGCCTGATCATAGGCATCGTGATCACTCTGGTGTTCACCGCAGCCAATGTGTTTTTCGGGCTCAAGGCCGGCCTGACTTTCGCCACCTCGATCCCGGCGGCGGTGATCTCGATGGCGATCCTGCGTGGATTCAAGAATTCCACGATGCAGGAAAACAACATCGTTCAGACGGTTGCCTCGTCGGCCGGCACGCTGTCGGCGATCATCTTCGTGTTGCCGGGCCTGGTGATGATCGGCTGGTGGAACGGGTTCCCCTTCTGGATGACGTTCGGCATCTGCGCCACCGGCGGCATCCTCGGCGTGATGTACACGATCCCGCTGCGTCGTGCCCTGGTGACCGATTCCGACCTGCCGTATCCGGAAGGCGTGGCTTGCGCCGAGGTGCTGAAGGTGGGCGGCGGCGACGATGCGGCGGCGGCATCGGAGGAAAGCAGCAAGTCCGGCTTGCTGGCGGTGGCTGCCGGCACGATTGTCTCGGCGGTGTTTGCCATCGTGGTGGCGACCAAGGTATTCGCCAGCGACGTGGCGCAGTACTTCCACATCGGTGACCGCGGCGGCGCCAGTGGCTACGACTTCAGCCTGTCGTTCGCACTGCTCGCCGTGGGTCATTTGGTGGGTCTGTGGGTTGGCCTGGCGATGCTGCTTGGCGCCCTGATCGCCTGGGGTTGGGCGGTGCCGCACTACACCATGCTGGCGGCAGCCACCGGCGCGGCGGCTGACGTAGCACAGGCGGCGTGGAGCACCAAGGTACGTTTCCTTGGCGCCGGCACCATCGGCGTGGCGGCGATCTGGACGCTGGCCAAGCTGGTCAAGCCGGTGATCAGCGGACTCAGCTCGGCGATGGCCTCGTCGCGGGCACGCAAGGCCGGGCAGGGCGCCATGCTGCCGCGCACCGAACACGACATGCCGATCGGCATCGTCGGCCTGATCAGCCTGCTGTGCCTGCTGCCGATCGGCTGGTTGCTGGGCAATTTCAGTTTCGCCACCGGGCTGGGCGACCACGTAACGCTGCTGGTGATTGGCGGGCTGGCGTTTGTGGTGATCATGGGTTTCCTGGTGTCTGCCGTGTGCGGCTACATGGCCGGCCTGATCGGTTCGTCCAACAGCCCGTTGTCGGGCGTGGGCATCCTGGTGGTGATCATCGCCGCGCTGTTGCTGCTGATGGCCGGTGTGCACTCGCAGGTGGCGGGCGACGCAGGCAAGGGCGTGGTGGCGTTCGCGCTGTTCGCCACCTCGGTGGTGTTCGCGGTGGCGACCATTGCCAACAACAATCTGCAGGATCTGAAAACCGGCCAGTTGGTCGACGCCACACCGTGGAAGCAGCAGGTGGCGCTGGTGGTTGGCGTGCTGGTGGGTGCGGCAGTGATTCCGCCGGTACTGGATCTGCTGAACCAGGCCTACGGTTTTGCCGGCATGCCCGGTGTCGATCCGACGCGCGCCCTGGCGGCGCCGCAGGCGGGGCTGATCTCGGCGCTGGCGCAAGGCGTGATCCAGGGCAATATCGACTGGAGCCTGATTGGCCTCGGCGCGGCGATCGGCGTGGCTCTGATCGTGCTGGATGCGCTGCTCGGCCGTTTCAGCAAAACCGCCGCACTGCCGCCGCTGGCGGTGGGCCTGGGTATCTACCTGCCGACATCCACCACCCTGATGATCGTGGTGGGTGCCGTGGTCGGCTGGTACTTCGACAAGCGGGCCGAGCGCGGTCCGCGGGCGGAGTCGACCAAGCAGCTCGGGGTGTTGCTTGCCTCGGGCATGATCGTCGGCGAAAGCATCATCGGCGTGATCATCGCGGCGATCGTGGTGTTCTCGGGCAAGGGCGCGCCGCTGGCGCTGGTCGGACCGGATTTCGGCGCGGCGGCGATCTGGATCGGCGGCATCGCTTTCGTGCTGGTGAATGTCGCCCTGTATCGCTGGGTGGCGCGGCTGGATCGCACGCCGTCGGCGGCATGAGGAAACAACTCCGGCAGACACGGCACACGGGGTTTCATTCATGGTGAAGCCCTAGACTAGGCGGTTCCCAGGGGGAGTACGTCGTCGCGTGGAGCAGGTGAAGATCGAGCAGGTGGTGGACGCCGGGGTGGCCCTGGCGTCGCCGGACCAGCGTGCGGTACGGCTGCGCAGGCTGGCCGGGCCGTTGCTGTCGGCGGGCATGCTGTGTCTGGCGTTGTGGGCCCTGCACCGGTTGTCGCGCGAGGTGAACTATCACCAGGTGCGCCACTATGTGCAGGGCATTTCGCACACGCGATTGCTGCTGGCGGCGCTGCTCACCGCACTGGGCTACGGGGTGATGACGCTGTATGACCGTTTCGCGCTGGACGCGATCGGCAAGCGCCTGCCATGGCTTCGGGTCAGCCTGATTTCGTTCATCAGCTACGCCTTCAGCAACGCGCTGGGGATGGCGCTGCTGGTGTCCGGATCGATCCGTTACCGCTTCTATATACGCAGTGGCCTGTCCACCATCGAGGTGGCGCGGGTGGTGTTGTTCTGCGCCACCAGTTTCTGGCTGGGGTTGTTGGCGCTGACCGGGGTGACCTTGCTGCTGGTGCCGTTGCCAGTGGAGTTGCCGCTGGCGTCGGCCAGTCAGCTGCTGGGGGTGCTGCTGACCTTGTTGCCGGTGATCTGGCTGTTCGCCGGACGTGTCTGGCGGCGCCCGCTGCGGTTGTGGCGCTGGCGGGTCAGCCTGCCGACGCCGGCGGTCGCGGTGCGGCAGATCCTGGTGGGTGCGTTCGACTGGGGCCTGGCCGCGGCGGTGCTTTACGTGCTGATGCCGGACGGGTTGAACAACGGCTTCGGGCATTTCCTGGCGATCTTCGTGATCGCCCAGATCATCGGTCTGGTCAGCCATGTGCCCGGTGGCCTGGGCGTGTTCGAGGCGGTGATGCTGGCCGGTTTCGGTGTCACCGGCAACGCGGATCTGGCCGCTCCTATCCTCGGTGCGCTGGCCGCGTTTCGGGTGATCTATTACTTGCTGCCGCTGTGTGCGGCGACGGTGCTGGTGATCCAGCGCGAGGCGCGCGGGTGGCGTGAGAAATCCCTGCTGCCGCGGTGGTTCAGCGACCTGTTGCCGTCGTTCTTCGCCGGGCTCACTCTCGTTTCGGGTGCCGTGCTGCTATTTTCCGGCGCGACCCGTGCGTTGCCGCTGCGCATGGCGATCCTCAGCGAGATCCTGCCGCTGTCGGTGCTGGAGGTGTCGCACCTGCTGGCCAGCGTGATCGGCATGTTGCTGCTGATCCTGGCCCGTGGCCTGCAGCGCCGGCTGGACGCAGCCTACTGGCTGACCTTGGTATTGCTGCTGGCCGGCGCGGTGTTTTCGCTGCTGAAGGGCATCGATTACGAGGAGGCGACCTTGCTGGTGCTGTTGGCGATGGCGCTGGCGCCGGCGCATCGCCTGTTCTACCGGCGGGCATCGTTGTTCAGCACCAGTTTTTCGGTCAGCTGGATCGCGGCCATCGTGGCGGTGCTGGGTTGCGCCGCCTGGCTGGTGGTTTTCAGCTACAAGCACGTCGAGTACAGCGCCGACCTGTGGTGGGAATTCAGCTTCCACCAGGGCGGTGCGCCGCGTGCATTGCGGGCGCTGGTGGCGGCGACCGCCGCCGGCATGCTGTTTGCGCTGGGAAGCCTGATCCGCCCGCTGAAGTTGAAACGCGAACCGCCGAGCGACGCCGAGCTGGCGCGGGCGTTGCCGCTGATCAAGCAGTTTCCCTCGGCGCAGGCGCATCTGGCGTTGATGGGTGACAAGAGCCTGTTGTTCGATCCCACGCATCAGGCCTTCGTGATGTTCGACACGGAGGGGCGCAGCTGGGTCGCCATGGGTGATCCGGTGGGCACCGACGAGGAAGCCCGGCGCGAACTGGTATGGACTTTCCTCGAACAGTGCGAGCGCGCTGGCGGCTGGCCGGTGTTCTACCAGGTAAGCCCGGCAGACCTGGATCTGTACCTCGAAGTCGGCCTGACCCTGCTGAAGATCGGCGAGGAAGCGCGCGTGCGACTGGACGGCTTCAACCTCGATGGCAAGTCGCGCAAGGTGTTGCGCAACACGATCAACAAGCTGACCCGCGAGGGCCTGCGGCTGGAGATCGTGCCCGCCGAAGCGGTGCCGCCACTGCTGCCGCGGCTGAAGGAAATTTCCGACGCGTGGCTGCGCGACAAGAGCGTGCGCGAAAAACGCTTCTCGCTCGGCGCCTTCGATCCGCATTACCTGGTGCGCACACCCATGGCGCTGGTGTGGCAGGGCGACCGGTTGGTAGCGTTCGCCAACCTGTTCCTCAACGACACGCGGCAGGAGGCTTCGGTCGACCTGATGCGGTTCCTGCCCGATGGCCCGGCCGGCCTCATGGATTATCTGTTCGTGGAGCTGATGCAATGGGCGCACAGCGAGGGCTATCAGTGGTTCAACCTCGGCATGGCTCCGCTGGCCGGCTTGCAGAACCGGCGCCAGGCACCGCTGTGGAACCGCTTCGGGGCGCTGGTCTTCGGGCGCGGTGAGCGCTTCTACAATTTCCGTGGGCTACAGCGCTACAAGGACAAATTCGATCCGCAGTGGGAGCCGCGCTACATGGCGGTGCCCCGCGGCATCGCGCTGCCGTTGATCCTGGCCAACGTGGCCAGCCTGATCTCCGGCGGGCTTTCCGGCGTGGTGCGCCGATGAAACGCAGGGGTCGGATCATGCTGGCTGTGCTGGGTGCGGGCGTGCTGGGCATCGCGATGGCGTGGAGTCCGTGGTCGCACGTCAGCCTGGAAAAAGCCACGGTAGTGCTGCCGGCCAACAGCCATGGCCTGGCGCCGCCGGCGGGCAAGGACGACGTCATGGCAATCATCTACTCCGGTGACGGCGGCTGGGCGGATCTGGACCGACGCCTCGGCATCGCCTTCATCGATCGCGGCATTCCCGTGCTGGGCGTCAACACCTTCAAGTACTACTGGCGCGAGCGCCCGCCGGAGGACTCGGCGCGCGAGCTCGATGCGCTGATGACGAAATATGCCGCCGCGTGGGGCAAGCGACGGATCTGGCTGGTGGGTTTCTCGTTCGGCGCCGACGTGCTGCCGACCATCATCGACAGGTTGAGCCCGGCAAACCGGGCCCGCATCGCCCAGCTGGTGCTGTTGTCGCCCAGCCGCGACGCGACGTTCGAGATCGAGCTGGAGGGCTACATGATCCAGCAGGGCTGGTTCAAGGAGCACCTCAAGACCTTGTTGCAACACGTCAACCCGATCCGTCATTACGACAGCCTGCCACCGCTGCAGTCCCTGCACGGCCAGCCGCCGACGGTCTGCTACTACGGCCTGGACGAAGGTGATGACAGCGTTTGCACCGAAGCCGGACTGCCGGCATGGGTCACCGTCCATCCGAAGAAGGGTGACCACCATTTCGACGGCGGCTACCAGCCGCTGGCCACGCAGATGCTGGACGCGTTGCCGGCAAGGGCAGCCACGGTGGACGGCGCGCGCTGAGTGATACGGGTCGTGATCGGGGATGCGTTCCGTGCGCAGAGCGTCGGTCGGGGTCGGCGTCGGCGTGGATCCCGTCCGCCCCCACGTACAATGTCGCCATCGTTTTGATGGTTGAGGGTGACGTGACTGCTGCCGGCTTTTTCGCGGCCGCGCCGGATTCGGCGCTGGCTGCGCTGTTCGTGCCGTTCGAAAACGGCGAGCTGCGCCTGCCGACGGACGGTCGCGTGTTGTTCCTGCGCGCGCGTGCCGGCCTGCGGCTGCGCGAAATGGCGCAGCCTGGCTGGCTGTGCGAGCAAGGGTTCATGCCGTTCGCCGATGAGCTGGCACGCAACGGCATGCGCGTGGACGAGCCGGCGGCGGACGAAAAATTCCCGCTGGTATTGCTGCTGCCACCGCGTCAGCGCGACGAGGCGCGTGCGCTGTTCGCCCGTGCGCTGCGGCACGTGGGGCCGGGTGGCACGGTACTGGCGGCGATGCCGAATGCCGAGGGCGCGAAATCGGGCGAGGCCGATCTGGCGAAGCTGGCCGGTGCGGTGCAGCACCTGTCCAAGCACAAATGCCGGGTGTTCTGGAGCACGCCGGACGCCGCCACCATCGATCAGGCGCTGCTGGCCGAATGGCTGGCGCTGGATGCTCCGCGCGAGATCGCCGACGGCTACGTCAGCCGTCCGGGCCTGTTTGCCTGGGATCGCATCGACCGTGCCTCGGCGCTGCTGGCCGCGCAACTGCCCGGTGACCTGCACGGTCGCGTGGCCGATCTCGGGGCCGGTTACGGTTATCTTTCCACACAGGTCATCGCGCGTTGTCCACAGGTCAACGCGATCGATCTGTACGAGGCCGAAGCGCGCGCGCTGGAGCCGGCACGGATCAACCTCGACCGGGCCAGACACACGTCGAACCGCGCGCTGGACGTGGCGGTTCACTGGCATGACGTGACCCGCGGCCTGCCACAGCGTTACGACGCCATCGTCAGCAATCCGCCGTTCCACCAGGGGCGTGCGGACCTGCCGGCGCTGGGGCGCGCTTTCATCACCAGCGCAGCGAACGCATTGCTGCCGGACGGCCGGTTGTTCATCGTGGCGAACCGGCATCTGCCGTATGAAGCGATACTGATGGCGCGTTTTCGCGACGTGCGCACGCTGGTGACGCAAGAAGGATTCAAGGTGATCGAAGCGGTTGGGGTAAAGCAATGAAACTGGTCAAGTTGATCGCGAACCTGGGTTATGGCAGCCGCAAGGACGTGACGCAGTTGTTTCGCTCCGGCCGTATCACGGACGCGAATGGCGAGGTGCTCTACGCCGACGACGTGGTGCCGTACGAAACGATCCGCGTCGACGACGAACCGCTCGATCCGCCATCCGGCCTGGTGTTGATGATGAACAAGCCGCTCGGCGTCACCTGTTCACGAAAGGATCCGGGTCGGGTGGTCTACGACCTGCTGCCGCCGCGTTACAACGTGCGCTCGCCGGTGCTTTCCAGCGTGGGCCGGCTCGATCGCGATACCAGCGGGCTGCTGCTGTTCACCGACGACGGCGCGCTGCTGCACCGGATCATTTCGCCGAAGGCGCAGGTGGCCAAGATCTACGAGGCCACGCTGGCGCAGGACCTGCGCGGCGACGAAGGCGAGCTGTTCGCCAGCGGCACCGTGATGCTGGAAACCGAGAAAGAACCGCTGGCACCGGCCGTGCTCGACGTGTTGGGGCGGCGCCATGCGCGACTCACCGTTACCGAAGGCCGCTATCACCAGGTGCGACGGATGTTCGCCGCCGCCGGCAATCACGTCGAGACGCTGCGGCGCATTTCGATTGGCGGGCTCATCCTGGGCGAGTTGCCGATGGGCGAATGGCGCGTGCTGGATGCGGACGAAGTCGCATTGATCTTCAGCAACGCCTGAAGATCAATGCCGCGGGTTACAGCATGTGCACCGCGGTGGGAATCGCGGCACCGAACCATTTGTGCCGCTCGTCGCGACAGCTCGGACTGCCCATCGCGTACTTGCGGCAGATGGCGGGGCGATCCTCGTAGATGGTGCAGCCGGAGGTGTTCGGGTTCACCGCGGCGCACCAGCCGTCCTCGCCCTTGGCCAATGTTGCCATGCCGTGCTCGTCGTAATCGACCAGCCATGCCGGCACATGGTCATCGGGCATCAGCACCACGGTAAGACGGCAGCACACGGCTTCGCAAGTCGTGCATTGCACGCTTGGATCGACGCTTTCCGCGTAGGGGTCGGGGAGATGGTTCACGCGTAAGCATGACACGGTCGGCATGAACGCCATGTTGCGATGGACGTTCAGCCCGGTTTGTCGCGCCACAATGCCTGCCAGCCGTCGCTGCCCAACCGTTGCAGCGTCTCGATGTTGCGCCGGTAGATGCTGTCGGTGTCGCTCATCGCGTCCATCGCGCGCTCGATGCTGGATTCACGCAACAGGTGCAGGGTGGGAAAGGGCGAACGGTTACTGAAATTCTCGATCGCGTCGGGAGCGCTGTCGGCGAACTGGTAATCGGGATGAAAGCTGGCCACCTGCCATTCGCCTTCCAGTCCCAGCGTCTGCACGGCAGCGTCGGCGATATCGAGGAAGTCGTTGTAGTCGAGGAAATCGGCAAGCACGAACGGGTGGATCAGCAGGCCGGTCTCGCATTCGTCTGGCGTCAATGCGTTGAGCGATTGCAGTTCGCCGCAGAGATCGTCCAGCAGCGCGTCGGTGTCACGCGCGTGGCTGACCCGCATCCGCAGCTTGCCTTGCACCTGCGGCGCGCGCGCGAACGGACACAGGTTGAGCCCGATCACCGCGCGCTCCAGCCAGCGCGTGGTAGCGGCGAAGTAGGGTGCGTCCTCGGGCAGTGCATCGGCGTTGAGGTGGCCGGGTGTCGGCGTGTCGTTCATGCGGCTCTCGTGGATGGCTGGCGGCGCCGACTATAACGCCTCGTGCGTGCCGCGTTTGTGGGAGCGACTTCAGTCGCGACGGCCTTCCGCTACTTACGGCCAACAGTTCAAGAGCATCGCGACTGAAGTCGCTCCCACAGAAGGGTCGCCGCAACGGTGGCTCTTGCATGCGGCGATGGGTGCCCGGATATAAGCTGGATCCGATCCAGTAGCTGATGTCATGTTCAAACCCCGCTTCGATAATATGTTCGTCCGCGACCTGCCGGGTGACCCGGAGCGTGGCGCACGCTTGCGCCAGGTCGAGGGCTCGCTGTATTCCCATGTCGATCCCACGCCGGTCGCCGCACCGCACCTGTTGGCGTATTCGGCGGAGATGGCGGCGGCGCTGGGTTTCAGCGAAGCGGATGTCGCCACGCCCGGATTTGCGCAGCTGTTCGGTGGCAATGCCTTTCTCGATGGCATGCAGCCGTACGCGGCGAACTACGGCGGGCACCAGTTCGGGAACTGGGCCGGGCAGCTCGGTGACGGTCGGGCGATTTCGCTGGGCGAAGTCGTCAACGCCACCGGCGAGCGCTGGGAGCTGCAATTGAAGGGCGCCGGGCTGACGCCGTACTCGCGCGGTGCAGATGGCCGCGCCGTGCTGCGCTCGTCGGTGCGCGAGTTCCTGTGCAGCGAGGCGATGCATCACCTGGGCGTGCCGACCACGCGCGCGTTGAGTCTGGTCGGCACCGGCGAGTCGGTGCTGCGCGACATGTTCTACGACGGCAATGCCGCGCCGGAGCCCGGTGCGATCGTCTGCCGTGTCGCGCCGTCGTTCATCCGATTCGGCAACTTCGAACTGCCTGCTTCGCGCGGAGATACCGCGTTGCTGAAGCAGTTGGTCGATTTCACCGTCCGCCGTGATTTTCCCGAGCTTGAGGGGTCGGGCGAGGCGTTGTACGCGGACTGGTTCGCCCAGGTCTGCGAACGCACCGCCGCCATGGTGGCGCACTGGATGCGCGTGGGCTTCGTACACGGCGTGATGAACACCGACAACATGTCGATCCTCGGCCTCACCATCGACTACGGCCCCTACGGCTGGGTCGACAACTACGACCCGGACTGGACCCCGAACACCACCGATGCGCAGCGCCGCCGTTACCGCTACGGCCAGCAGCCGAACGTGGCGTGGTGGAACCTGAGCAGACTGGCCGGTGCGCTGGCTCCGTTGTTCGCCGATACCGCGCCATTGCAGGCCGGGCTGGATCGTTATGCGGCGAGCTACGATGCCGCCGATCGCGCGAACATCGCCGCCAAGCTCGGTCTGGCTGAGTGTCGCGATGACGACGTGGCGCTGATGCAGTCGCTGCAGTCGTTGATGCAACAGGCGGAGATCGACATGACGCTGTGGTTCCGTGCGTTGGCAGATATCGATACGCAGGCACCCGCGCTGGCGCCATTCGATCAGTCGTTCTACGACGAGGCAAAACGTCGCCAGGCCGAGCCGGCGCTCGGTGACTGGCTTTCTCGTTACGCTGCGCGACTGGCCGGTGACCCATTACCACCCGGACAGCGCCACGAACGGATGCGCAAGGCGAATCCACGCTACGTGCTGCGCAACTACCTGGCGCAGCAGGCGATCGACCGGGCCGGGCAGGGCGACGCCGAAGGCATCGCCGAACTGCTCGACGTGCTGCGTCATCCGTACGACGACCAGCCCGGCCGCGAGGCCTTCGCGCAGAAGCGCCCGGACTGGGCACGGCACAAGGCTGGCTGCTCGATGTTGTCGTGCAGTTCCTGATCCGGGCGCACGAGGCAGGCGATGATCTGAATGAAGAAGGCCGGCATGGCCGGCCTTCTTGAACATGAAGTTGGTGCCCTCGAGACGATTCGAACGTCCGACCTGCCCCTTAGGAGGGGGCCGCTCTATCCAACTGAGCTACGAGGGCAGCGGCGGGATTTTCGCATGGATCGCACAACGGCGCGATCCGCCTACATTCCAAGACGGGCGTTGGCTCCCTTCCCTGCATGCAGGGGAGGGCTGGGGTGGGGGTTCGCTTTTGATCTTTTCGCGGACTGGCCCCACTTGAAGAACTTCCCGTCCGGGCAGGGGAGGGCCATGACCCCACGCAAGGAGGGAGCACCGCAGCCAGCCTGTTAGAATGGGCAATTACCAAATTCATTCACGGTGCCCGCGGGCGCCGCACGTCCAGGAGACATCCATGTCCCATGCAATCCTCAGCGCGCTCGGCCTTTCCAGCGAGCAGTCCGGCACCTATCTCGGTCAGGGCGAGTGGTCGACAACCGCCGACGCCGGTGCGCTGCAGCCGGTGAATCCGGCCACTGGCGAAGTGCTCGGCACCGTGCATGCGTCCAGCGCCGCCGACTACGACGTGATCGTCAAGCGCGCACAGGCCGCGTTCAAGGTCTGGCGCACCACCCCGGCGCCACAGCGTGGCGAAGCGGTGCGGCTGTGCGGTGAAGCGCTGCGCAAGCACAAGGATGCGCTGGGTTCGCTGGTCGCGTTGGAGATGGGCAAGATCAAGCCCGAAGGCGACGGCGAAGTGCAGGAGATGATCGACATCGCCGATTTCGCAGTGGGCCAGAGCCGCATGATGTACGGCGCCACGATGCATTCGGAGCGTCCGGGCCATCGCATGTACGACCAGTACCACCCGCTGGGTCTGGTCGGCATCATCAGCGCGTTCAATTTCCCGGTCGCGGTGTGGGCGTGGAATGCCATGCTGGCCACCATCGCCGGTGACATCTGCATCTGGAAGCCGTCGCCGAAGACGCCGCTGTCGGCCATCGCGACCATCCGGATCTGCAATGACGCGTTGAAGGCCGGCGGTTTCCCCGACCTGTTCTTCCTGTTCAACGACGCTGGCACCGATCTGTCGCAGGCCTTCGTCGACGACAAGCGCATCCCTCTGATCAGCTTTACCGGTTCGACCAAGGTCGGCCGCATGGTCGGCGAGCGCGTGGCGCAGCGCATGGGCCGCTCGCTGCTGGAGCTGGGCGGCAACAACGCGATCATTCTCGACGAAAGCGCCGATCTGAAGCTGGCGATCCCGGGCATCGTGTTCGGTGCGGTCGGTACGGCCGGCCAGCGCTGCACCACCACGCGTCGGTTGTTCGTGCACGAATCGATCTTCGATGGCGTGGTCGACACACTGGTCAAGGCGTACAAGCAGGTCGAAGGCAAGATCGGCGATCCGACTCTGACCACCACGTTGATGGGGCCGCTCAACAGCCAGGAAGCCGTGCAGGGTTATCTCGCCGCGGTGGAGAAGGCCAAGGCAGCCGGCGGCGACGTGCGTACCGGCGGCGCCGCGATGACCGATCGCAAGGGCAACTTCGTGCTGCCGACCATCGTCACCGGCATCGCCAATTCGCACGAGGTCGTACAAACCGAGACGTTTGCGCCGATCCTCTACGTGATGCCGTTCAAGACGCTGGACGAGGCGGTCGACATGCAGAACGACGTGCCGCAGGGCCTGTCGTCCTCCATCTTCACCAACAACCTGCGCGCGGCCGAGCAGTTCCTGTCGGCGGGCGGTTCGGACTGCGGCATCGCCAACGTCAACATCGGCACCTCCGGTGCGGAGATCGGCGGCGCGTTCGGCGGCGAGAAGGAAACCGGCGGTGGCCGCGAGTCCGGTTCGGACGCGTGGAAGGTATACATGCGCCGCCAGACCAACACCATCAACTACTCGGACTCGCTGCCGCTGGCGCAGGGAATCAAGTTCACGGTGTAATCGCAACGGCCGGCCCGGACGCCCGCGTCCGTGGCCGGTGACGATACATGACGGCGCTGTTCCACCTCTTTCACGAGTGAGCGACCCGATGAGCTACCAACCCTCGTATCGATCCAGTTCCGGTACCAGTTCGCTGGCGGTGGTGAGTCTTGTGTTCGGCATCCTGTCATGGTGCCTTCTGCCATTCATCGGCGCGATCGTGGCGGTTATCTGCGGCCACATGGCACGCGGTGAAATCCGCCGCAGTCCGATCGACAACCCCATCGAGGGTGACGGCATGGCGGTTGCCGGCCTGGTACTCGGCTACGCGCACCTGGCGCTTTGCATGCTGGGACTGTTTGTTTTCATCGCGGCATTGGCCTTCGGTTTTTCGTGGTGGGGCTGGCATTGACCCAAGCATGAATTCCGGGACACTTTTCGCTCCCTTCGATCTCGGCGGTTATCGCGTCGTCGTCGCCGGCGGCAGTCGCGGTATCGGCCGCAGCATGGCGCTGGCTTTCGCGCAGGCCGGTGCCGCCGTGTCGATCTGTGCACGCGGCGCGGTGGCGCTGGAAGAAACCTGCCAGGCGATCGCCGCGTTCGGCGTTGTCGCGCACGCACAAAGCTGCGATCTGGCCGATGCGAAAGCCATCGAGGTGTATGTGGCGGATGCCGCTGCCGCGCTTGGCGGCATCGACGTGCTGGTCAACAACGCCAGTGGTTACGGTTTCGACGACAGCGACGAGGGCTGGCTGGCCGGCTTCAACGTGGACCTGATGGCGGCTGTGCGTGCTTCGCGCGCGGCATTGCCGTATCTGAAGGCTTCATCGCGGCCGTGCATCCTGCACACCAGTTCGATCGCCGCGTTCCGCCCGCGTGCGAACGGTGCGGCGTATGCAGCAGTGAAGGCAGCGCTGAGCCAGTACACCACTTCCCAGGCACTGGCGCTAGCCGAGCACCGCATCCGCGTCAACGCGATCGCGCCGGGTTCGATCGCGTTTGCCGATGGCTTGTGGGAGCGCCGCCAAGTCGAGCAACCACAGCTCTATCAGACGACCCTGGCGAAAATTCCGTTCGGCCGTTTTGGCAAGCCGGAGGAGATCGCGCATGTCGCGCTGTTCCTGGCATCGCCGTGGGCGGCCTGGATCACCGGACAAACTCTGGCTGTCGATGGCGGGCAAATGCTCAATGGCTGACTTCCATTCCACCACACGTTTCAGCGACCGCGTCGACGATTACATACGCTACCGACCGGACTATCCCCCGGCGCTGCTCGACTGGCTGCAGCGCGAGCAGGGCGTCGATGCGGGCTGGCGCGTCGCCGACGTGGGCGCCGGCACCGGTATTTCGTCGAAGATGTTCCTCGATGCCGGTTACCGCGTGACGGCGGTGGAGCCGAACGCGCCGATGCGCGCCGCGGCCGAACAATGGCTGCGCGCATACGATGACTTCGACGCCGTCGGCGGCCGTGCCGACGCCACCGGCCTGGCCGATGCCAGCGTGGATCTGGTTGCCGTGGCGCAGGCGTTCCACTGGTTCGACGAGGCAGCCACGCGGCGCGAGTTCGCGCGCATCCTGCGCCCGGGTGGGCTGGCGGCGATCTGGTGGAATTCGCGTCGCCTCACCGGCACGCGTTTCCTGGAAGGTTATGAGTCGCTGCTGCAAACCTGCGGCACCGACTACACCAGCGTGGCCGAGCGCTACGCCGACGATGCGCGCATGCGCCAATGGTTCGGCGCTGGCTTTCGCGGCAGCGCAAGTTTCGAGCACAGCCAGCGGCTGGATTTCGAGGCGCTGCGCGGGCGGCTGATGTCCTCCTCGTATTCGCCGAAGGCGGGCCATCCGCAGCACGAGCCGATGTTGCGCGCGCTGCGCGAACTGTTCGACAGCTGCGCCGTGGACGGCACGGTAAGCTTCGATTACGACACCCGCATCTTCGCGGGCCACCTGGGCTGATCCATGTACGACATCCTGCGCCCGCTGCTGTTCAAGCTCGATGCCGAAACCGCGCATCGCTTGACCCTGTACGGCCTGGGCGTGGCCCAGCGCAGCAACTTCGCCCACTTGATCGCCAAGCCGCCGGCGGACCTGCCGACCACCGTGTTCGGTGTCACCTTTCCGAATCCGGTCGGTCTGGCCGCCGGCCTGGACAAGAACGCCGAGCACCTGGACGCGCTCGATGCGCTCGGTTTCGGTTTCATCGAAGTCGGCACGGTCACACCGAAGCCGCAGCCGGGCAACGACAAACCGCGCATGTTCCGGTTGCCGCGGCACGAGGCGATCATCAACCGGCTCGGCTTCAACAACGGCGGTGTCGACGCGCTGGTGCGCAACGTGCAGCAGTCCAGCTATCACGGCGTGCTTGGCATCAACATCGGCAAGAACAAGGACACGCCGAACGAGAAGGCGGTCAGCGATTATCTGCTCTGTCTCACCCGCGTTTACGAACACGCCAGCTACATCACGGTGAACATCTCCTCGCCGAACACCCAGGGCCTGCGCGACCTGCAACAGGAGGCCACGCTGCGCCGTTTCATCTCGGTGCTGCGCGAAGCGCAGGAGCGCCTGGGTTCGCAACATGGGCGGCGCAAGCCGATGTTGCTGAAGATCGCGCCGGATCTCACCGAAGCGGAGCTCGACTCGATCGCCGAGGTGCTGCTGCGCACCGGCATCGACGGCGTGATCTGCAGCAACACCACCATCGATCACGCCGCGGTGGCGGATGATCCGCGCGGTGGCGAGGCGGGTGGGCTGTCCGGCAAACCGCTGTTCGAGCGTTCCACCGCGGTGCTCACCGGCATGCACAAACGGCTGCAGGGGCGCATACCGCTGGTCGGCGTGGGCGGCATCCTCGATGGCAGCGATGCCGCCGAGAAGCTCGCTGCAGGCGCTTCGCTGGTGCAGATCTACTCGGGCCTGATCTATCGCGGACCGCATCTGGTCGGCGAATGCGTCAACGAAATTCGCCGTCAGCGCGAGGCTGCCGATGCCGTCTGAACGCGTGGACATGCCCGCGGAGCGAATTGACATGGGCGGCTACACGCTCATCGAGAACGCTTCGCTGGCGAACCGCAATACGTTGCGCGTCGACGCGCGCGCGACGCTGCTGGCTGAAATTCGCGACGCCGGCAAGCTCCCCGAACTGCTCGATTTCCCCGCCGTGCGCCATGGCCGTCTGCTGGTGCTGGGCGAAGGCAGCAACATGCTGTTCACCGACGATTTCGACGGCACCGTACTGGCGATGGCCACCCGCGGCGTGCAGGTGGAAAGCGACGGCGACAGCGCGCGCATCGCGGTGGCCGCGGGCGAGCGCTGGGACGACTTCGTACGCTGGACCCTGGGCCAGGGCTACGCCGGCCTGGAAAACCTGATCCTGATCCCCGGCACCGTCGGCGCCGCTCCGATCCAGAACATCGGGGCCTACGGCTGCGAAGTGGCGGAGTTCGTCGAAAGCGTCGAAGCGTGGGACACGCGCGAGCATCGCGTGGCGACACTCGATCACGCGGCCTGCGCGTTCGCCTATCGCGACTCGCTGTTCAAGCACGAGCCCGGCCGCTACATCGTGACGGCGGTGCGTTTCGTGTTGCCACGCAGCCGTCCATTGCGCACCGACTACGCAGGCATCAATGAACAACTGGCGCGCATGGGTATCGACAAACCCGCGCCATTCCACGTCGCCGAAGCGGTGGTGCATTTGCGCACCAGCAAGCTGCCCGACCCCGCGGTGATCGGCAATGCCGGCAGCTTTTTCAAGAACCCGATCGTGGATGCCGCGCTGGCCGACACGCTCAGGCGCGAACATCCCGGCCTCGCCGCATGGCCGCAGCCCGACGGCCGCTGCAAACTGTCCGCCGCCTGGTTGATCGAAGCGGCCGGCTTCAAGGGAATGCGTGAAGGCGACGCCGGCATCTCCAATCGCCACGCACTGGTGCTGGTCAACCACGGCAAGGCCAGCGGACCGCAGCTGTGGGCGCTGGCGCGGCGAGTGATGCTTGGTGTGCACGACAAGTTCGGCGTGATGCTGGAGCCGGAGCCGGTGGTTATCGGAAGCCAGAACTAGCGGAGAGGGAGGCTCGATTTAACTACCTTCGGTCACTTAAATTGTTGTCAGGCAACCTGTTTGTAGCACTCGTCCAGCATTGACTGCTTCACAGCTTCCGGTGTCAGCGTGCGATCTGAGTAAATCCACTTCGCCAGGCCTAGCATCTTCTCGCGAGGGTAGAACTGACTGTTAGGAGGGAGTCGTCCGTAGATCACGCTCAAGGGCGTTCCCTTATTGCGCTCTTGGACCATCGCCTCTGACATGGCGGCTAGATTCTCGCAATATTTCAGCATGAGCTGCTCGACCTTCCCTTTCACATCCTCCGACGCAGGCTTCTTCGTAACCTGCTGTGCAGACGCATACGGAGACCACGCAGCTATTAGTGCGACTGACGAGATCACCAGAATCTTCAAGAAAACTTTCGGCATGCCCATGCGTCCCCACGCAGCTTGATGGCAGTCACCTTACCAGCATGGTCGGTTCAATTAAGGGCGGAGTTAATCAATACAGCTAAATACTTCAGTTCTGCTATATGAGAATTGACATGTTGCCCATCCGTCAGAGCCTCAGCCTTCTCTTTGCACAGGCCTTTCCATGCTTGGCAAAAACACCGTGATCAAGCCCATCAACGGCAGGTACGCGCACAGCTGGTAGACGTATTCGATGCCATGCGTGTCGGCCAGACCGCCAAGCACGGCGGCGCCGATGCCGCCCATGCCGAAGGCGAGGCCGAAGAACAGGCCGGAGATCATGCCGACCCGACCGGGGATCAGATCCTGTGCGTAGACCAGGATCGCCGAAAACGCCGACGACAACACCAGGCCGATGATCACGGTCAGCACGCCGGTCCACATCAGGCTCGCATGCGGCAGCAACAGGGTGAACGGCGCCACCCCAAGGATCGATACCCAGATCACCCACTTGCGCCCGATCCGGTCGCCAACCGGGCCGCCGATCAGCGAACCGGCGGCGACGGCGAACAGGAACACGAACAGGTGCACTTGCGCACTCTGCACCGACACGCCGAACTTGTGGATCAAGTAGAAGGTGTAATAGCTGCTGAGGCTGGCCAGGTAGAAATACTTGGAGAAGATCAGCAGGCCGAGGATTGCCAATGCGCCAATGATCTTGTTGCGCGACAGTGCCACCACAGGAAGGTGCCGCGCCGCCGACTTCCCGTGGGTGACGTGGTGCCGGCCATACCAGCGGCCGACCTGCAGCAGGACCACCATCGCCAGCAGTGCCGCCAGCGAAAACCACGCCACGCTGCCACGCCCGTGCGGCACGATAATCCATGCCGCCAGCAACGGCCCCAGCGACGACCCGGTATTGCCGCCGACCTGGAACAACGACTGCGCCAGGCCATGCCGGCCGCCCGAGGCCATCCGCGCCACCCGCGAAGACTCCGGATGAAAGACCGACGAGCCCGTACCGACCATCGCCGCGGCGAGCAACAACACGGGGAAGGTCGGCGCAACGGCCAGCAACAACAGCCCGCACAGCGTGAAGCCCATGCCGACCGGCAGCGAGTACGGCATCGGCCGGCGATCGGTGACCATGCCGACCAGTGGCTGCAGCATCGAGGCGGTGAGCTGGTAGGTCAGCGTGATCAGGCCGACCTGGGCGAAGCTCAGGTGAAAATCGTTCTTCAGGATCGGATAGATCGCCAAGATCAGCGACTGGATCATGTCGTTGAGCATGTGCGCGAAGCTGATGCTGCCAAGCACGCCGTAGGCCGTGCCTTCGACAGGTGGATGCGAAGCCGCCATCGGTTCGACCGACAGGTTTGCCTCGTCGACGCGAGTATTCATGCGGAACTCTTGGGGATGGGGAAGGGCGGCCGCATTGCGCCGCCGCGAGCGTCACTCTAGAGTGGTCGGCTTCGGCCCGCATGCATCAGCGGGTCAGATTCTGTCGAATTCGGGCCAAGATCCCTCCCGCCATGCGCAATGCCCGCGTCATCCATTACGAAGACACCCCGCGCGACGTCGTCATTACCGGCAACGACTACCCGCCGCACTACGTGCTGCCGCGCCATGCACACAAGCGTGGGCAGCTGCTGTACGCCGCCACCGGAGTGGTCACCGTGATCACCGACGAAGGCAGTTGGGTGGTGCCGCCTCGCCGCGCACTGTGGATTCCGGCCGGCGTCGCGCACGAGGTGCGCATGAGCGGTGCCGTGTCGACCCGCAGCACCTACGTGCGCCACGAAGCCGCCACCGCATTGCCGGCGCACTGTCGGGTCATCGGTGTATCGCTGCTGCTGCATGCCCTGCTGTTGGAGGCGGTGGACCTGCCGATCGAATACGCGCTGGAGGGCCGCGACGGCCGGGTGATGGCGCTGCTGCTGGACGAGATCGCCGCGATGCCGGCATTGCCGCTGAACACGCCGCTGCCGCGCGATCCGCGGCTGTCGCGTCTGTGCCGTGCCTTGATCGCGGCGCCAGCGCTGGAGATCGATATCGACGCGATGGCACACAAGGCCGGCATGAGCCGGCGCAGCTTCACGCGATTGTTCCGCCAGCAGACCGGCATGAGTTTCAGCGCATGGCGGCAACAGGCCTGCCTGTTGGCGGCGCTGACCCGGCTGGCTGCCGGCGACGCAATCACCCAGGTCGCAATGGATCTTGGCTACAGCAGCACCAGTGCTTTCAGCGCGGCCTTTCGACGTGTACTCGGCGCTTCACCCAGCCGTTATCTCGGATCCGATCAGCGCAATGCGTCGTCGATGGCCGACTGATTTTCGTTCGCCGCTTTCGGCGGCTGGTCATCGGTCGGCCCGTTTTACTTTGCGCATTGCAACACATGTATGAGGAAGGCGCCGCGCTATACTCCTCGCGCTTCAGGTGTCCTGCCATCGCCATTCCGGTGAGCAGGGTGAAACGGGAAGCCGGTGCGGATGAAATCCATCCCAGGCCGGCGCTGCCCCCGCAACGGTAAGCGAGAAAACCCGACTCAGAACCACTGCGATATTCGCGGGAAGGTGTCGGGGTGATGCTGTCGGCATCGCTCGCAAGCCCGGAGACCGGCCTGTCGCTGACATCCTTCGAGGTGTCTTTCTCGGGTGTTGCGGTGGGCAACCAGACGAGCTGATTCGGCGCGGCTGTCTGCTGTCCTGATTGGTCTTGTCCTGCTCTGCGGCATCCTTCGCGGGTGAGCGATACGGAGACCGGACAAATGAACAAGCTGGGCCTGATGGCGACCGATGTCGCAACTGTCAAATTGTTGATCGACGGCGAATTCGTCGAATCGAAAAGTTCCGAATGGCGCGATGTCGTCGATCCAGCCACGCAAGCAGTGCTGGCGCGCGTGCCTTTCGCGACCGCCAACGAAGTGGATGCCGCGGTTGCCGCCGCTCAGCAGGCTTTCAAGAGCTGGCGCAAGACGCCGATCGGTACGCGTGCGCGCATTTTCCTAAAATACCAGCAACTGATCCGCGAGCACATGCATGAGCTCGCCGCGATCCTCACCGCGGAGCAGGGCAAGACCTTGCCCGACGCCGAGGGCGACGTGTTCCGCGGGCTGGAGGTGGTCGAGCAAGCAGCGGCCATAGGCAACCTGCAGCTCGGGGAACTGGCCAACAACGTGGCCGGCGGCGTGGATACCTATACCTTGCTGCAGCCGCTTGGTGTGTGCGCTGGCATCACGCCTTTCAACTTTCCGGCGATGATTCCGCTGTGGATGTTTCCCATGGCGATCGCCACCGGCAACACCTTCGTGCTGAAGCCGTCCGAGCAGGATCCGATGGTTACCATGCGGCTGGTCGAGCTGGCGCTGGAAGCCGGCATCCCGAAGGGCGTCCTCAACGTCGTCCACGGTGGCGAGGATGTGGTCAACGCCATCTGCGACCACCCGGCCATCAAGGCAGTGTCGTTCGTCGGTTCCACCAAGGTCGGGACCCACGTCTACAACCGCGCGACGCAAGCGGGCAAGCGCGCGCAATGCATGATGGGTGCGAAAAACCACGCCGTCGTGTTGCCCGACGCCAACAAGGAGCAAACACTCAATGCGCTGGCCGGCGCTTCGTTCGGCGCGGCAGGGCAGCGTTGCATGGCGGCGGCGGCCGCGGTTCTGGTGGGCGAGGCGCAGTCGTGGATTCCCGAACTGGTAGCCAAGGCGAGGTCGCTCAAGGTCAACGCGGGCAGCGAAACGGGAACCGATGTGGGGCCGCTGATTTCTCCTGCGGCGCGAGAGCGCGTCGAGGCATTCATTGCCTCGGGCATCGAGCAGGGTGCAACGCTGGAGCTGGACGGCCGCCGCCCGCACGTGCCCGGCTACGAGGATGGCAACTTCGTCGGCCCGACGATCTTTTCCGGTGTGAAACCGGGCATGCGCATCTACGACGAGGAGATCTTTGGCCCGGTGCTGGTGATCCTGGCTGCCGATTCGCTGGATGAAGCCATCGACATCGTCAATGCCAATCCAAATGGCAATGGCACCGCCATTTTCACGCAGTCCGGCGCCGCGGCGCGCAAATTCCAGGAAGACATCGACGTCGGCCAGGTCGGCATCAACCTGCCGATTCCGGTGCCGGTGCCGCTGTTCTCCTTCACCGGCTCGCGAGCGTCCAAGCTTGGCGATCTTGGCCCGTACGGCAAACAGGTCGTGATGTTCTACACGCAGACCAAGACCGTGACCCAGCGCTGGTTCGATGACGACACGCTGCATGTCGGGGTCAACACCACGATCAGTCTGAAGTGATGGCGGCGGTCATGGACATGCATGCCTTTCCGACGCCAACGACGGATCTGGGCGAAGACCAGCTTGCCTATCGCAAGGCGGCACGCGACTTCGCCCAGGCCGAATTCGCACCCTACGCTGCGCACTGGGACACGGACAGCGAGTTTCCCCGTGAAGCCATTGCCAAGGCCGGCGAGCTGGGCTTCTGCGGGTTGTATGTGGACGAAGCGGTTGGCGGGGCCGGGCTGACGCGATTGGACGCGGCGATCGTGTTCGAGGAACTGGCTGCCATCGATCCCTCCACGGCCGCGTTCATCAGCATCCACAACATGGCGACCTGGATGTTCACCGCACACGCGCAGCCGTCGCTGCGCGATGCGTGGGGGCCGGCATTGGCGAGCGGCGAAAAGCTGGCCTCGTACTGCCTCACCGAGCCCGGTGCCGGCTCCGATGCGGCATCGCTGAAAACCCGCGCCGAACGCGATGGCGACAGTTACGTGCTCAACGGCAGCAAGGCCTTTATCTCCGGCGCCGGCGTCACCGATGTGCTGGTGGTGATGGCGCGCACCGGCCAGGACGGCGCGGGTGGCATCAGTGCGTTTGCCGTATCGGCCGACGCCCAGGGCATCGGCTACGGGCGCAAGGAAGACAAGCTCGGCTGGCACAGCCAGCCCACCCGAAGCGTGAGCTTCGACGGGGTGCGGGTATCCGCTGACCACCTCCTCGGCAAGGAAGGGGAGGGCTTCAGGATCGCCATGAAGGGCCTGGATGGCGGCCGCCTCAACATCTCGGCCTGCTCGCTGGGTGCGGCGCAGGGCGCGCTGGATGCAGCACGCCGTTACATGGGCGAGCGCAGGCAGTTCGGCAAGAAACTGGCCGAATTCCAGGGGCTGCAGTTCAAACTGGCGGATATGGCCACGCAGCTGGTTGCGGCCCGGCAGATGGTGCACACCGCTGCACGCAAGCTCGATGCGCGCAGCAGCGACGCTACCGTGTGGTGTGCCATGGCCAAGCGCTTCGCCACGGATGCGGGCTTCGCCATCTGCAATGAGGCGCTGCAGATCCACGGTGGCTACGGCTACATCCGCGAGTACCCGATCGAGCGGCTGATGCGCGACTGCCGCGTGCACCAGATTCTGGAAGGCACCAACGAAATCATGCGCGTGATCATTGCGCGCCATCTGCTGAACACCCATGAGGAATTGCGATGAGCGGCCATGCCGACAAGACCTGGACCGGATTGAAGCTGGACATCGATGGGCATACCGCCGTCATCACCCTGAGCAATCCGCCGGCCAATACGTGGACCGTGCATAGCCTGGCGGCGTTACGCGACCTGATCCGTGAATTGAATGCCGATCGGCATATCTACGCGCTGGTCGTCACCGGCGAAGGTGAGAAGTTCTTCTCGGCGGGTGCGGACCTCAAGCAATTCGCCGATGGAGACAAGGCGTCCGCGCGCGCTGCCGCGCGGCGTTTCGGCGAGGCGTTCGAGACGCTGAGCAACTTTCGTGGCGTCAGCATCGCCGCGATCAATGGGTATGCGATGGGTGGCGGCCTGGAATGTGCGCTGGCCTGCGACCTGCGCATCATCGAAGAACAGGCGCAGGTCGCCTTGCCCGAGGCTGCGGTCGGTCTGCTGCCCTGCGCCGGTGGCACCCAGAACCTGCCCCGGCTGGTCGGCGAGGGCTGGGCCAAGCGGATGATCCTGCTCGGCGAGCGGATCGATGCACCGACCGCGCTGCGCATCGGGCTGGTCGAGGAGGTCGTCGGCAAGGGCGAGGCCAAGGCGCACGCGCTGGAATGGGCGCAGAAAGCCGCAAAGCAGAGCCCAACCAGCGTGGCGGCATGCAAGACGTTGGTTCAGAGCACGCGGATGCAATCGCACGCGACCGCGCTGGTCAGCGAACGCGAGGCTTTTGTCGATCTGTTTGACAGCGCCGACCAGGTCGAAGGCGTGGCCGCGTTCCTGGAAAAACGCGCGCCGCAGTGGAAGAACGCATGAACGGGACGGTCGAGCAAGCTCAAGCTGTGGTGCTGTTCGAAGAACGGGTTGCCATCAACGGCAAGCGTATCGGCATTGCCACGCTGAACACGCCCAGGACGCTCAACGGTCTGTCGCTGGAGATGGCACGTCTGCTCGATACGCAGTTCGCGGCCTGGGCCGATGACGATGACTTGGCCATGGTGGTGTTGCAGGGCGCTGGCGAGAAGGCGTTCTGTGCCGGCGGCGATCTGCACGGCCTGTATCGCGGCATGCGTGACTATCAGGCCAGCGGAAGTGGCGATATTCGCGACAACGTGCAGGCGCGCCAGTTCTTCGAGGCCGAGTATCGCCTGGACTATCGCATCCACACCTATCCGAAGCCGATCCTGTGCTGGGGGCACGGCATCGTCATGGGCGGCGGGATCGGATTGATGGCCGGCGCCAGCCATCGCGTGGTCAGTGAGCGTTCGAAGCTCGCGTTTCCCGAGGTTACCGTGGGCTTGTATCCGGATGTCGGTGGCAGCTGGCTGCTCCATCGCGTGCCCGACCGCGCCGGTCTTTTCCTGGCGTTGACCGGCGCACCACTGAATGCCGGTGACGCGATCCACGCAGGTCTGGCCGACCATTTCATTGCCGAGGCAACACGCGAAGAAGTGCTGGCGGCTTTGTATGTCGCGGATTGGTCCGCCGATGCCGATGCCAACCGACATCGCCTGACCACGCTGCTGCAGGGCTTCGCGCGGAACGCTGCGGTGGGGCCGTTGCAGCAGCATCGCGAATTGATCGCCTCGGTGTGTGTGCATGACGATCTGGACGCGATCGTCTCGGCCATCGCCGAGCTCGACAACCATGACCCCTGGCTGCAAAACGCGAAGACTACCCTTGCCGGCGGTTCACCTGGTTCGGTACGGCTCGGTTTCGAGCTGCAGCAGCGCGCGGCCACGTTGTCGCTGGCCGATACGTTTCGGCTGGAATACACCGCTTCGCTGCATTGCGCGGCCCATGGCGATTTTGCCGAGGGCATCCGCGCATTGTTGATTGACAAGGATCGCAACCCCCGCTGGAACCCGCCCACCCTGGACGAAGCCACGCCAGCGTGGGCCGAAAACTTCTTCATTGCGCCATGCTCGGCCCAAGCTCACCCGCTGGCCGACCTGGGCGCCTCCACGGAGACCTTCGCATGAGTCGTATTGCCTTCATTGGTCTGGGCAACATGGGTGGGCCGATGGCCGCCAATCTGCTCAAGGCGGGCCACAGCCTGCAGGTATTCGATCTTGTGCCCGCGGCGGTGGCGGCAGCGGTCGCCGCCGGTGCCAGTGCGGCCGCCACGGCGGTCGAGGCAGTAAACGGCGTCGAGATCGTGATTTCCATGTTGCCGGCAAGCCGGCATGTCGAGGGGCTGTATCTCGGCGAGGGTGGGTTGTTGGCGAACATTGCGCCGGGCGCACTGGTCATCGACAGCAGCACGATCGCTCCGGCATCGTCGAAGAAGATCGCCCAGGCTGCTGCCGCTCGCGGGCTGAGCATGATCGATGCCCCCGTTTCGGGCGGCACCGCCGGCGCCACGGCCGGCACGCTCACCTTCATCGTCGGTGGCGACGAGGCGACGTTGAACCGGGCTCGACCGATCCTGGAAGCGATGGGCAGGAACGTCTTCCACGTCGGTGCCAATGGTGCCGGCCAGGTGGCCAAACTGTGCAACAACATGGCGCTGGGCGTGATAATGGCAGTGACGGGCGAGGCCCTGGCGCTCGGCGTCGCGCATGGACTGGACTCGAGCGTGCTGTCGCAGATGATGGCGGTCAGTACCGGTCGCAGCTGGGCCACCGAGGTCTGCAATCCTTGGCCCGGTGTGTTGGAAAATGCGCCCGCTTCGCGCGGCTACAGCGGCGGCTTCGGCAACGACCTGATGCTCAAGGATCTGGGGTTGGCTGCCGAGGCGGCGATCGGCAGCGGTGCGTCGATCCCGCTGGGCGAGCTGGCACGCAACCTCTATGCGATGAACAGCAAAGCCGGTAATGGGCAGCTCGATTTCTCCAGCGTGGTCAAACTGGTGGCGAAGGACGCGTGAGCGCCACGCGAAAAGCTGAACTTGGTGACCAAGGGACGCTGTTGCATTAGACCGTCGATCGAGCGATACACGCAGGACAGGCCCGGTAACCAGGGCCTGGCTTGTCCCGTGTCCGTCCCTCGGACAAATGCCGGGCGACGTGGGCTTTCCCTTTGCCTTGTCATGCAATAGTCAGGGAACTGTCGCACACTGGCACTCCGTCGCAGGCGCTGTGTGTTTTGATTTGCCAGATTCAGGCGTTCAAACCGCTACCGCCAAGCGGCCGACACCAACAGACGACTCCTCGATGAACAGCCGCATCATTCCCGATAATTCGCCTCGCGATGCGGCTGCCGCCGCCAACGACGCCATGGTCCAGTCCGCGGCGGATCTTGCTGATCCCCGGCTGTACATCCATCGCGAGTTGTCGCAGCTGCAGTTCAATATCCGTGTGCTGGACCAGGCGCTGGACGAGCGCACGCCCTTGCTGGAGCGGCTGAAATTCCTGCTGATCTTCTCGCGCAACATGGACGAATTCTTCGAGATCCGCGTCGCCGGCCTGAAAGGGCAGGTGGCACTGGATCACGAGTTGATCGGCCCTGACGGCATCGCGCCACGTCGGGCGCTGGCCGAGATCAGTGAGATAGCACACAAGCAGATCGAACGGCAGTACGCGATCCTCAACGAACGCATCCTGCCGGAGTTGGTGGCGCACGGCATCCGCATCGTTCGTCGCACACAGTGGACGCACAAGCAGAAGCTGTGGGTGCGTCGTTATTTTCGTGACGAGGTCGCGCCGCTGGTTACGCCGATCGGGCTGGATCCGACCCATCCGTTTCCGCTGCTGGTGAACAAGAGCCTCAACTTCATCGTGCAACTGGAGGGTGTCGATGCGTTCGGCCGCGATTCCGGGCTGGCGATCGTGCCGGCACCGCGCGTGCTGCCGCGGCTGATCCGCATGCCGCTGGAAATTTGCGAAGGCGGCGACAACTACGTGCTGTTGTCCTCGATGATCCACGCCCATGCGGAAGAACTGTTCCCCGGCATGAAGGTGCTGGGCTGCTACCAGTTCCGGCTGACCCGCAACGCCGATCTCACGCTCGATCCCGAAGACGTCGAGGATCTGGCGCTGGCCCTGCGCGGCGAACTGTATTCGCGCCGCTTCGGCGATGCGGTGCGGCTGGAAGTGGCGGATAACTGCCCGAAGGAGCTGGCCGACTACCTGCTTAAACAGTTCGGTCTGACCGCGTCCGAATTGTATGAAGTGAACGGCCCGGTGAATCTCGCGCGGCTGTTTCGTATCGCCAGCAACGTGAGCTATCCGCAGCTTCAGTACGCACCGTTTGCGCCGGCCTTGCCCAAGGCGCTCAAGCATGCCGAGGACCTGTTCCAGGTGATCGGCAAACAGGACGTGTTGCTGCTTCATCCGTATGAATCGTTCGCACCGGTGGTCGATTTGCTGCGCCAGGCAGCGAAAGATCCGCAGGTCCTGGCGATCAAGCAGACGCTGTACCGTACCAACGCGAACTCCGAGATCGTCGACGCGCTGGTCGATGCCGCGCGCGCCGGCAAGGAAGTGACTGCGGTGGTCGAGCTGCGTGCGCGCTTCGACGAGGAATCCAACCTGACGCTCGCCTCGCGCCTGCAGCAGGCCGGCGCGATGGTGATCTACGGGGTGGTCGGCATCAAGACGCACGCCAAGCTGATGTTGATCCAGCGCCGCGAGGGCAGCGAGCTGGTGCGCTATGCGCACATGGGTACGGGCAATTACCACACCGGCAACGCGCGCCTGTATACCGACTACAGCCTGCTCACCTCCGACGAGGTGCTGTGCGAGGACGTGCACAAGCTGTTCAGCCAGCTCACCGGCATGGGCAAGGTGCTGCACATGAAAAAACTGCTGCATGCGCCATTCACGCTGAAGAAAACCCTGCTTGAACTGATCGCCGGCGAGACCGCGCACGCCCTTGCCGGCAAGTCGGCGCAGATCATCCTCAAGGTCAATGCGCTGACCGAGCCGAAGATCATCCGGGCGCTGTACAAGGCCAGCATCGCCGGTGTGCAGGTCGAGCTGATCGTGCGCGGCATGTGCTGCCTGCGCCCCGGTGTGGAAGGCGTGTCCGAAAACATCCGGGTGCGTTCGATCATCGGCCGCTTTCTCGAACATAGCCGCGTCTACTGGTTTGCCAACGACGGAGAACCTCAGTTGTACCTGGCCAGCGCCGACCTGATGGAGCGCAATCTGGATCGCCGCGTCGAAACCGCGTTTCCGATCGAAGGCAAGAAACTGCAACAGCGCGTGCGCAATGCGCTGGAGCTCTACCTCACCGACAACACCAGTGCTTCCCTGCTGCAATCCGATGGCGACTACCTGCGCCCGGTCATGGCCGAAGGCGACCTCGCCCGCAATGTGCAGGTCGATCTGCTGGAGAAGCTCTGTGGCACGGTCGTCGCCCCCGGATACTGAGAGCACCCGAACGTAGCCCTGATACGTCAGGGGGTAAACTCCGGTATCTGGACTGGGCATGATGGACCCGAGCTGTGGTTCTCCAACGCCTGCGGCTTCGCGCGGCGGCTCGCGCGGCAGACCAGACAAGGCGGGTGCCTGCCGAAGGTTGCGTGCCCACATCCCACGTTCGCCGGAACGAGGAATCGCGCAGGTATGTCACACAGGATCGTCATTGTCGGCGGTGGCGCCGGTGGCCTCGAGCTGGCCACGGCGCTTGGCAACAAACTGCACGGCCCGGATGTCCAGGTCGTGCTGGTCGACAGCAGCCTCACCCACATCTGGAAGCCGCTGCTGCATGAGGTGGCCGCTGGTGTGCTGGATTCGGCCCAGGAGAGTTTGAGCTACGCCGCGCAGGCGAAGTGGAACCATTTCCGCTTCGTCTGCGGCCGCATGGAAGGGTTGGATCGCCGTCGCCGCGTGATCAGGCTGGTGGGCTGGGTTGGCAAGGTCAGCCAGCTGGAAACGCCACCGGTCGAACTTGCCTATGACACGCTGGTAGTCGCGGTGGGCAGCGTGGGCAACGACTTTGGCGCTCCCGGCGTCGCCGAGCACTGCATCTTCCTGGACTCCACCGCGCAAGCCGAATCGCTGCGCGAGAACCTGCTTGAACGCCACATGTCCCATAGATCGCAAGGGATCACCGATCCTTTGCGTATCGTGATCGTGGGTGGTGGCGCCACCGGGGTCGAGCTGGCCGCCGAGCTGTTCGACGCGAACCGGCGGCTTTCCTATTACCACCAGACCAGCAAGGAAGGTATCGAGGATCTGAGCGTCATCCTGGTGGAAGCCGGTCCGACATTGCTGCCGGCACTGCCCGGGCGCATCGGCAGCAGTGTCAGGAAAGAGCTTGAAGACATGGGTATCAGGGTTCGTACCGGCATGGCGGTGAAACGCGCCGAGGCCGATGGCCTGTTTGCTGCCGACGGCAACAAGATTGCCGCCGATGTGATGGTCTGGGCGGCGGGTGTTTGCGCGCCGGCCTTCCTGCGCGGGATCGACGGCCTCGAGAGCAGCCGCAGCGGACAACTTGTGGTTACCAGTACGTTGCAGACCACGCGCGACCCCGACATCTTCGCCTTCGGCGACTGCGCCGCCTGTCCGGTCGAGCCGGGCGCGACGCAAAACGTGGCAGCGCTGGCACAAGCGGCACACCAGCAGGCCTCGTTGTTGGTGCGCAACCTGCAGCTTCGACTGGCCGGCAAACCTTTGCAGACGTTCCGGTTCAAAGACAACGGCACGCTGGTATCGCTTGCTTCGCGCAATACGTTCGGCAGGGTTTTCGGCAATCGCATCATCGAAGGGCGGCTGGCCCGCTTCTTCTATGTCTCGCTGTATCGCATGCATGAGTCGGCGCTTTACGGGCCGTGGCGCACGCTGCGGCGAATGCTGGGGAGCGTGCTCACGCGAAGCTCGCGTCCGCTTCTCAAGCTTCACTGACCTCGCCGTCGCGGACGATCCGATGAGCTCTGGCGGCAGCTTCGGCTTTTACCGGTCAGTCGCTGCCGCGGCGCACGGCGACGGACACTCATAAAAAAAGCTCCCGGAGACCGAGAGCTTTTCCGTGAATCGAGTGGTGGAGCGGATGGGGATCGAACCCACGACCTTCGCATTGCGAACGCGACGCTCTCCCAGCTGAGCTACCGCCCCACGTAAGCGGCGGATATTACCAGCGTGCCATGGGTTCGCCAAGACCCCGGGGCCGATCACGCCGTGAGCTGGGAGATCGCTTCGAAAAGCACTTCCGCGCCGTAGGGTTTGAGCAACACCTTCGTTCGTGGATCCAGAAAGGCGAGATCATCACTGAAGCGCCCCGTGGCGAACACCACAGGCAAGCCTGGCGCGGACTTCCGTAGGTTCCGCGCGAGTTCAATACCTGATGTGCCTGGAAGGCTCAGGTCCGTGACCAACAAGTCGATCTTTTGTGTTTCGTATAGATGGACAGCCGCTTCCGCCGATCCGGCGTCCACGACTGAAAATCCCCTGGATTCGAGCATGTCCTTGACGGTCGAACGAATCGACGCGTCGTCCTCGCACAACAGAATCCTCAATCGTGCGGCCCTTGCGTCACGGGAATCGCGGCCAGACTCGGAAGCTGTCCTTTTCGTTCTTGCCGAGAGTACCTCTCGCACTTTTCGGGCCAGCGCCTCCTGCGTATAGGGTTTGCTCAGCAACTCCACCCCCTCATCCAGCCGACCGCCATGGACGATGGCATTTTCGGTGTAGCCAGAGGTGAACAGCACGGCGAGGCCCGGTATGCGTTCGCGTGCTTTGGCGGCGAGTTCGGGGCTTCGCATAGGGCCCGGCATCACCACATCGGTGAACAGGAGATCCAGCTTTACGCCGCTCTGGACGACCGACAGCGCGCTGCGGGCGTCGGGCGCTTCCAGAACGCTGTATCCGAGATTGCGCAGAAGCGAAACGGCCGTGTCTCTCACGGCTTCGTCGTCCTCCACCACCAGGATCGATTCCGTGCCTCCACGCATCAGTTCCACCGTCGCGGCAGCTGGTTGCTCCTCCGTCTCCATGCTACGAGGAAGGTAGATCTTCACGGTGGTTCCCTGGCCCACCTCGCTATAGATCTTGACGTGCCCACCGGACTGTTTGACGAATCCGTAAACCATGGACAGACCAAGCCCCGTCCCATTTCCCTCCGATTTGGTGGAAAAGAAGGGCTCGAACACTTTTTCGATGAGATCGGGCGGCACGCCGCATCCGGTGTCTGTCACCGCAATGAGCACATACTGACCCGGCTTCACCTCGTGATGTATCCGGGCGTATTGGTCATCGAGAAAGGCGTTTCCGGCCTCGATCGTCAGCCTCCCTCGACCGTCCATCGCGTCACGTGCATTGATCGACAGATTCAAGATGGCGTTTTCCAGATTCATCCGGTCGATGGATAAATTCCAGAGCCCTCCACTGATCACCGTCTCGATCTCGATGCCTTCTCCCAGTGTGTGCCGCAAGAGCTCGTCCATGTCCCGGATGAGCTTGCCTGGATTCGCGATCCTGGGCGCCAGCGGCTGGCGGCGACCAAACGAAAGGAGCTGGGAGGCCAATTTGGATCCACGCGCCACGCCAGCCATGGCATTGGCGACGCGGTTCCTGGCCCGGTCATTTCCGGAGACATCCTCGCCCAGCAGCTGCAAGTTGCCGCTGATGACTTGAAGCAGGTTGTTGAAGTCGTGCGCCACACCACCGGTGAGCTGGCCGATAGCTTCCATTTTCTGCGATTGATGCAGCGCTCGCCGCATTTCTTCCAGCGCTTCCTCGGCTTGGCGGCTCTCCGTCGCGTCGCGTGTGACCTTCGCAAACCCAATCGGCTTTCCGTCGTTGTCGTCGACCCGGTCGATGACCACATGCGCCCAGAACAGCGAGCCATCCTTGCGAACCCGCCAGGCCTGGTTTTCGAACCGCCCGTGCTCCCGCGCCTGCGCGAGGCCTCTCTGTGGCTCGCCGGCTGTTCTGTCGGAATCCGTGTAGAACACGGAAAAGTGTTGGCCGATGATCTCCTCGGCGCGATAACCCTTGATGCGTTCGGCTCCTGAGTTCCAGGAGTGGACATGGCCGTCGAGGTCGAGCATGTAGATCGCATAGTCGATCACACCTTGAACCAGTCGCCTGAATTGCTCCTCGGTGAATTCGTGCGCGCTGGCAGTGGCCTGTCGATGGGATACATCGCGCGCGGTCCCTGCGTAACCCAGCAATGTCCCCGAAGCATCGCGCACCGACTGCACGGTAATGGATACGGCGATGTTCGAGCCGTCCTTGCAGCGGAGTTTCCCTTCTACCATGCGGGAATCCTCACCCCCTCGAATGGCCGACCTTGCCTCCGTCAGTTCTGCCGCCTGCTGTTCACCCGGGAACAGCGCGGAAAGCGCCATGCCCACGGCTTCCTCCGCTGAATAACCGGCCAGCAATTCGGCACCGCGATTCCAGGTTTCAATGCGGCCATCGGCGCCGACCATGTAGATGGCGACGTCTTCAAGCGACTCGACCAACAGCCTATAGCGTTCACCAACATCCATTAACTTTCCTTCGCGGGCATGAGCGCGCCAGACTGATCGTCACTTCTTTACGGTTCGAGGAATGGGAGCAAGCGGCTGAGACAAGGCTGGAACAATACTCCTTCACTCAGCTCCAGAAGGACCGTGGATATTCCTCGTCGGCAGCCCGCGATCCACGATTTCCCCATAGCCGGAATGACTCGCCCCAGGCTCGTGAGGACATTAAATCGTTCTTGCGGTGCTGAAAAGGGGCCCATCAACTACGCAGTTTCTTCATGACCTTGTCGAGGTTTTGCTTGACCGTATCGATGCCTTCCCAAGGGTCCTTCTTCAACCGTTTCAGCCGCACGGGGGTGCTTTTGATGTCGAACTGGGACCCGCTCTTCACCTTGCCCAGTTCTTCCCAGCGCAGGGGTACGGCGACGGGCGCACCCGGGCGGCCGCGCAGGGAATAGGAAGCCACGGCGGTGGCTCCGCGGCCGTTTCGGAGATAGTCCACATAGATCTTCTTGTTCCGAAGCGTTTTTGTGCTTGTGGCAACGAACTCGATCGGGTGGGCGCCTGCCAGTGCGTTTGCGAAAGCCTGTGCGAATGCCTTGACGGTGGACCAGTCCGCCGCGGGTTCAAGCGGCACGACCACATGCAGGCCCTTGCCTCCGGTGGTGCGCAGGAACGATTGGAGCTTCATGTCGCCGAGCAACGAGCGCACGAGGCGCGCGGCCGCCACAACCCGTTCCCAGGCAACGTCGGGCCCGGGGTCCAGATCGAACACCACGCGATCGGCCAGGTCCGGGTCTGAAACGTGAGATCCCCACGGATGGAATTCGATGGCGTTGTACTGCACCAACTCCATGATGGAATCGGGGCCTTCCGGATACAGGTAGACCGCGGCAGCGCCGGTTTCCTCCTTCAGTTTTGCCGAGCCCACGTGTTTCAAGCCCCCGGTGGGGATGTGCTTCTGGAAGAAGCCGGGCTTGTCGATGCCATCGGGGTAACGGATCAGCGACGTGGGCCTCCCGAGGACGCCGGGCAGAAACCAATCCATCACCGCTGCGTAATAGTCCGCGACGTCCTGCTTGGTGTAGCCATCGGCGGGGTAAACCTTGCGGTCGGGGTGCGTGATCTTGATCGCGCCCTCGGCAGCATTAGCCGTAGTCTTCGAGCGCTTGCGCGTCGCCTTTTCAGCAGCAGCCACCCGACGATCGGAGTCCCGCAGATCCTCCGGCGACTTGTCCAGGCGCATGGCTTTCAATGACGGCTGGCGCAACAGTCCTTGATTCCCGATACCTCGAAAATAAACCTCGGCCACTACCGTGGGCTTGATCCATTGCGCGCCGCGGGGCGCCTCGCCCACATGTTTGATGGTTGGTTTGGAACTGCCTTCCTTCGCAAGGGTCTTGCTGAGTTCGCGCAACATCTCGTCGGTGAAGCCGCTGCCAACGCGGCCCACGTATTCCCATTCGCCGTTCCGCGCGGGCTTGGCCAGCAACAGGGATCCAAAGCCGTTGCGGGAGCCCTTTGCCGCGGTATAACCGACCACGGCGAACTCATCGGCGTCCAACCGCTTCACTTTGAGCCAGTCGTCGCCGCGTCCTGGGTGGTAGCCCGAGCTGGCGCGTTTGCACATGATGCCTTCGAGCTTCTGTTCGGAAGCCAAGGCGAACACCCGGTCACCATGGCCAACCACATGACTGCTGTAGGAGAGTTGGTGGGGGCGATGCTTCAAAAGCACTTCGAGGATCGACTTGCGCTCGATCAACGGCGTCCGGGTCAGGTCGTATCCGTCGAGGTAGGGCACATCGAACAGCGTGTAGACCAGCGGCGAGGATTTCTCGCCGGAAAGCGTCTGCTGCAAGGCGTTGAAATCGGGCTGCCCGTCCGTCAGCGCGATCAGTTCCCCGTCCAGGTGCGCGGAGTTCAGGCCGAGCGCTTCCACCGCCTGGCGGATGTCCGGAATCTTGTCTGTCCAGAGCAGGGCGTTGCGAGACCACATCTGCACCACGCCATCGGCAATCGTGGTGAGAATCCGGTAGCCGTCCCATTTCATCTCATGCAACCAGTCGTCGCCAACGGGCGGTGACTCGCGCAACGTGGCTAGCTCCGGCTTGAAGAACGCTCCGCTCGGCTTTGATTTCCTGGCGCCGGTGGCAGCCGCGGCGAGTTTCTGCGCCCCGCCCCGGTGACGTTTGCCGGCGGGGGTCTTCCTGGCTTTTTTCGTGGCCAGTTTCTCGGCCACGTCCTTCGCGCCGCCGCTCTTGCCGGCCGCTTTTTTTGTGCTCTTGCGCATGGTCGCGTCGAGCAGGTCATCGGCTTCCACATCGCTTGCGAACCGATCCTTGTCCTTCATCAGGAACCAGACTGGCTTGGCTTCCTTGCGGCCACCGCGAATGAGATGCCATGCGCCCTTGAGCCGATCCCCGAACAGCTCGAACTTCAGGTGGCCTTTTTGCAACTGTGCCTCGGCATCTCCCTCGGTCGACCACACTCCCAGGTCGAACGTATCGACATGGCCACCGCCGTAGTGACCCTCCGGAATGTCGCCCTGGAAGGTGGCATAGGAGATCGGATGATCCTCGACCTCGACCGCCAGGCGCTTGACCGCGGGATCGTAACTTGGGCCTTTCGGACAGGCCCAGCTCTTCAATGTATCGCCGACCTGAAGCCGGAAATCGTAGTGCCGTCGAGACGCATGATGAAGCTGCACCACGAAGATCGGGCGCTGGCCTTTCGGGGCCGATCCCTCGGTGGATGGCTCCGGAGTCTTGTCGAATTGACGCTTCTTTTTATAGAGATCGAGCGCCACGGCTACCTGGTTTTATCATCGGTCATGAGGTTGCTCGGTTTGAAGCGTCCAGCTTCCACTAAACGCGTGAAAGTGGCGCCAATCCAACCGATCAACGTGTCTCTGTGTCCCGATCCGACTGTTTTTCAACTTCCTCGTCGCCCTTTCGCTCTTTCTTGTCGCGGTCGGTCTGGCCTGGACGGTCCTGTTCAGTCACAGGGTTTTCATTTCGGTCGCCGTCGCCCCGCTTGTCCGTGTCCTCGTTGCCCGTGGTTCTGGTGGTCGGCCTGTGTTGCGCGGACATGGCACGATGCGGCATCAATGCGTGGTGGGCGCTGGCCAGAAACAACTCGACGTTCTGTCCTTGCGATGAAGCCAAGAAGCTGTCAAAGCCAGGCCGCCGCGCCGTAGTGTCATAGCGCCGCGACTGGGATCCCATCGGGCTTGGGTGGTTTGAAGGGTCTGCGCTCGCAAGGCGAACGCAACCCTCTCCCGCTGAGCTTATGAACAGCGGGGCATGGATCGCCAGGATTCTGCGGCGAGATTTCAGCCGGGCAGCAGGGCGCTGAGGCGATCGTGCAGCACGCCGTGGCGCCAGCCTTCGAGGAAGTCGGGCCATTCGGCGGTGACCACGTATTCCTCCAGCACCTTGCGCGGGCAAAGGAGGCCGGGCGGCAGGTCGAGTTCACCGGCCAGCGTGTCGACGAGCTGTTTCATGTTGGCGAGGGCTTTTTTTGCCTCGCCTTGCGGGTGAGCGGGGATGCTTGCGGTGGCGGCGATTTCCTCGGCGCCGACTTCCGCTGCGAGCAGTTCGAACAGTTCACTGCGCTGTGCAGCGCGTAATGCGCGCTGGCCGCGGCTGCGCTGGTCGAGTTCGCCGGCGCTGGCAGGGGGCTGTTGCGCCAGGCTCAGCGCCAGAGTGTCGTCGAGCAGCCATGGGCGCGGTACGTCGAGGCGGCGCGCACTGCGATCGCGCCATTGCAACAAGCGCCGGAGCAAGGCCTGTTGCGCGATCGGCCACTCGGCGGCACCACGCATGCTGCGTTGGGGTTGCGGGTCGCCACCACGCTGGCTGGCGCGGCGCTTGAGGCGCTCGCAGTCCTCGGCATGCCAGGCGCTGCGTTCGCGCTGCTGCAGCCGTTCGGCCAGTTGTTCGTGGATGGTTTTCAGATACACCACGTCGAGGGCGGCGTAACTGCATTGCGAGGCGGTGAGCGGACGTTGCAGCCAGTCCGAGCGGGTCTCGCCCTTGTCCAGTTCCACACCGGTGAGCTCGGCGACCAGCGCGCGGTAACTGACGCCCAGGCCCATGCCGGCGAAGGCAGCGGCGATCTGGGTGTCGAACAGGATGTGCGGGCCGTCCGGCAGTAGCGGCGCGAGGGTTTCCAGATCCTCACTGGCGCTATGCATGATGGTGATCGCCGGGCCGGTGCCGAGTAGCGGTTGCAGGGCATCGCCGATGTCGAACGCGAGCGGATCGATCAGCGCATAGCGGCCGTTCCAACCCAGCTGCAGCAGTGCCAGCTGCGGGTAGAACGTGTTGCGACGCATGAATTCGGTATCCAGGCCGACCGCAGCGTCGGCGGGTAAGCCTGCCAGCCACGCCTGCAGTGCGTCGCGATGATCGATCCATTCAGCGGCAGCGGTTTCGGGCAACGACATCGGTACTCCTTGTGAAAATGCAGGGTGTGGATTGCCCTGTTGGCACTTTGTGCCTATGGTTGGCAGAGCACGATAACAGGCCGCACCAAGGACGCCCATCTATGCCGAGCAATGCAACCCTGCGCCGTCAGCGCACTCTTGGCGGAGCGCTCGGCGTGATCGTGCTGGGGTTTGCACTGGCGTATCACTTTTTCCCGCGCCTGTTTCATGTCGATCCGACCCAGGCACCACGCCGCTCGATGTCGATGGGAACCCCGGCGCCCGGCAGCCAGTTGCAGCCGGAACGGGCTTCTGCAATCGCCGAAATCAACGCGGGACCGCCGTTGATGCTGGCGCCGGCCGCGGTGATTGCCGCGCGCAGCAGCAAGGATGCAAAACTGCCCGAACAACTCAGCGCCGATCCGCCCGCGGTGCGGGCAATGCTGGAGCGTGCGGCCAAGGCCATGCATGCCGGTCAGCTGGCCGGTGACGAAAACAGTGCTGCGGCATTGTTTGCGCAAGCGCTCAAGGACAAGCCGGACAGCCGTCGCGCGACCCAGGGACTGTTCGACGTGCGCGCGCGGCTGGTGGCGGAGATCGACCAGGACATCGCGGTGGGTGACGTCGATGCCGCCGAGGATCTGCTCGATGCCTTGCGCACGCTGCCCAATGCCGACGAGGAGGTGGCGCAGTTGGAGGCTAGCCTGAAGATCCTGGCGAAAGTCAGGCCGATGCTGGCCAAGGCGGCGGGCCTGTTGCAGCAGGGCAAGGCCGACCAACCGTCAGGCGAGAGCGCGCTGGATCTGTATCGCGAGGTGCAGCAGCTCGATCCGCAGAACGCGGTAGCCGAGCAGGGCATCTTCCAGGTGCAGCGCGCCGTGCTCGACCGCGCGCTGGCTGCGGTGGCGCAGAACGACTTTGCGGGTGCGGACAAGGAGTTGGCAGCCGCCCAGGCGATCCGTCCCGGCTCGCAGCAGATGCTCGATGTGCACAAGCGCGTGGACGACATGCGCGAACAACGCGCCAATGGCGTGTTGACGCAGGCACATTCGGCGCTGGATGCCGGCAATCCCGGGTTGGCGATGAAGCTGGCGGCGCAAGCCCGTGCGATCGATCCGAGGCTGGCAACGCTGGCCGCGTTTGACGAACAGCTGACCAATGCGCGGCTGTACGCGAGCTACAAACCGGGCCAGATGTTCGCTGACCGTTACGTCGACCTGCCAGGCAAGACGCCGGCGATGGTGGTGATTCCCACGGGCAGTTTCCAGATGGGAGCGCCCGCCAGCGAGGAGGATCACATCGACACCGAACTGCCGCAGCATCTGGTCACCATAAGCAAGGGTTTTGCGGTCGCGCGCACGGCGGTGACAGTGGGCGAATTCCGTGAGTTCGTACGTGCCAGCGGTTATGTACCGGACTCGGTCAAGCTGGGCGGGGCCAGCGTCTATGACGAACGCGCCGGCACGTTGCGCGACGATGCGGACGCTACCTGGCAAGACGATTACGCCGGCCATAAAGCCGACGACAAGCTGCCGGTCGTCAACGTTTCATGGAACGACGCCAAGGCCTACGCCGACTGGCTCAGCCAGCGCACCGGCAAGACTTACCGGCTGCCGAGCGAGGCGGAATTCGAATATGCCCTGCGTGGCGGCACCCACACCCGTTACTGGTGGGGCGACGCCATGCCAACCCGTTCGGTGGAGAACCTCACCGGCTCAGGCGATCGTTCGCGTAGCGGCCGGCGCTGGAGCCATGCCTTTCGCAACTACCACGACGGTTACTGGGGGCCGGCGCCGGTGATGAGCTTTGCTGCCAATCCGTTTGGCCTGTACGACATCAACGGCAACGTATCGGAATGGACTCAGGACTGCTGGCACGACAATTACATCCGTGCGCCGAACGACGGTGACGCCTGGATCAATCCCGGCTGCAGCGCGCACGTCGTGCGCGGCGGATCCTGGGGCAGCTCGCCGGATCAGGTGAACTCGGCCTATCGCCAGGGTGCCAATGGCGACGTACGCAGTGGACGCGTCGGTTTCCGGGTGGTGCGCGAGCTCTAGCCGCACGTCGGCGCCGGTCGTCCCGTCGATCTGACAAAAAACAAAAAGCCCGCGGCTGGCGGGCTTTTTGTCTTGCGATTCCGGCTGGAACCGCCTGATTGGTACCGGTGAGAGGACTCGAACCTCCACTGTGTCACCACAAGCGGATTTTGAGTCCGCCGCGTCTACCATTCCGCCACACCGGCATGTGAGCTGCGCATTATGCCGGGTTCAGTGCACGCGGTCGAGACCCAGCTGGCGCACGTCGCGACCGTACCAGCGATCCTCCGGCAATGGCTGGAACACCGCACAGCGGGTCATCGGGCCGGAATAGATATGCAGGCTGACGGTGACCGAGTTGTCGCTGGGGTTGCGGATGCTGTGGTATTCGTGCGGCGGGATCAGGCTGCCGGCCGAACCGGTACCCGCCTGAATCGAGCCGACGGGCTGGAAGCAGTAGCGTTGAGCATCGTGTTCGACCAGTTCGTACTGGACGATCTCCAGGGCGCCGTTCCACACGCCCTCGACGCACCACATGCCGTCATGGTCATGAATCGGCGTGCCTTGGCCTGGCCCCCAGGTCATCGCCACCACGCAGTAGCCGTGTTCGTCGCTGCGGTACAGCTCGCGGCGGGCGTAGTGTTCGGCGTTGGCCTCGAACACGCAGTCGGGCAACGTCACCTCGTTGTTGCGGATCAGCCGGCACAGGCTGTTGCGCAAGTTGTCGGTGAGTTCATGGGTGGTCGGCTTGGCCACGGCGGCATCGATCGCGTCGATCAGGGTGCGGCTGCCGGGAAAATCCAGGGTAAGCATGGTGGTCTCGGGTAATGCGTGATGCGGGCTATCTTACCAGTGTGGGGTTAAGGCTCTCATGACTGCCGAATCCCAAGGCCGCCATGACGGCGCCCTGGAAACGTTCAGCTGGCGGCCAACCGCGTCAGGAAACCGCCGATGGCACGGCTGTAATTGTCGATGTCGACCAGGAACGCGTCGTGGCCCTGCGGCGAGTCCAGCGCCACGAATTCCACCCTCGCCCCGGCCGCTTCGAGCCCTTCGGCGATCTGTTCCTGCTGTTGTAGCGGAAACAGGATGTCGGTGCTGACGCCGATCACCATCGCCAGTTCGATGCGGATGCGTTTGAGTCCTTCCAGCACGCTGCCGTGGCCGTATTCGGCGATGTCGAACCAGTCGCTGGCGCGCGACAGGTACAGGTAGCTGTTGGGATCGAAGTTGCGCACGAAGCGCTGGGCATGACCTTCGAGGTAGGACTCGACCTGGAACTCGCGACCGAACGGCTCGTCCTCGCGCTGCTCCGGGTCGAGCCGGATGCGCGCAAAGCGGCCATTCCATTCCATCGCGGAACGATAGGTGATCACGCCGAGCTTGCGCGCGATGCTCATGCCCATGTCGGGATAGCTGCCGCCTGTTTCGGCATGGATGTCGTAGCGGCCTTCGTTCCACTGCGGGTCGAGCCGGATCGCTTCGCGCTGAAGCGAGCGGATGGCGATGGCGAATGGCTGCGCCTGCGGTGCGGTGTCCACGCTGATGTGCGCGCGCACGCTGTCCGGATGCAGCAGCATGTAGGCCAGCGCACTCATGCCGCCCATCGAGCAGCCGATCAGGCAGGCCAGTCGGTCGATGCCCAGGCTGCTGACGACGGCGTACGCGGCGTTGGCCACGTCCTCCAATGCCAGGTCGGGGAACGCCAGGCGGTACGGCTCGCCGGTGGCCGGGTCGATCGAGGCAGGGCAGGTCGAGCCTTTGTCGCTGCCCAGCGAGTTCACGCAAATCACGAACCAGCGCGAGGTGTCGATGGCCTGGCCGGGGCCCGCCATGTCCTGCCACCAACCCGGCGTGGGATCCTCCGCGCAGGCGGTCATGTGCGCGCTCGGCGACAACCCGGTCAACACCAGCACGGCGTTGTCCCGCGCGGTATTCAGCTTGCCCCAGGTTTCATACGCAACGTGCGCGCCGTGCAACTCGCCGCCGCGCTTCATCGGAAATGGCGAGGGCAACGGAAAGTAGCGGCGTGCGTCGCCCATCGTCAATGCACCTTGTCGATGCTGATCTTGACCGGCGTCGTGCGGTCCACCTCAACCACGCCAGCGTCGCCTTCGAGGTCGCCGGTCTGGGCGATCGGCTGGCCGCTGTGGCTGATCCGGGCGCCGACGAAGACGCGCTGGACCGACGACAACTTCAGACTGGGCATCATCGCCATGCCGTCGGTCAGCGTGACGCTGACCGGCAACTTGCCGGCCTCCAGCCTGGCGACGGCCAACGGCATCGGCGGGCCGTTCTCGGCGCGGGCGTAGACAAATAGCGTATCGCCAGCGCCCAGCCTGTCCTTCAATGCGGGAGCCAATGCCACCTGTACCTGCAGCGAAGCGCCTTGCGTTGCGGGGGCGGCAGGGACGGCGCCAGCCGATCCACTTGATTCACCTGCGGGTGCACCGCCCGCGCGGGCATCGGCCACGGCGATCTGTTCGGCGACCGCCTTGGCCACGGTCGAGCCAGGTTCCAGTTGCGGCTGCAGCAGCCGCCAGGTGGCGGCGGCGTCCTGGTAGGCGCCATGCTGGAAATCGCTGATACCAAGCAGCCACAGGCCGCGTTGGCTATCGGGATGCAACTGCACCGCACGTTTCAGCAAGTCGGCGGCGCGGCCTTCGATCAGGTGATCGTCGCGCAACATCGAATCGGATTCGGCCCAGCCCACCATCGCCTCGGCGTTGTTGGCGTCGAGCTTCAGCACGTGATCGTAGGCATCGCGCGCATCGGCACTCTGATGCAGCATGATGCTGGACTGCGCCAGCAGCATCCAGCCCTGCTGGTCGTCTGGGTGCTGGGTCAGGTGCGCGCGCAATTCGACAAGTGCCTGTTGCATGCTGATCGGCGCGCGTGCCTCGGCGGATACGCCATTGAGCGCGGCGGGCGTACCCACCAGCAGGTACAGCGCGCCGGTGCCCAGCGGCAGCGCAAAGGCGATGGCCAGGGTCAGCGCAAACACGCTGCGCGAATGGCCGGATTGGCGACCCTGACGCACCAGCGGAAGCAACAACGCGGCCAGCGCCACAGCGATCATCACTGCAGCGGCGATGAAAAAAGCGATCTTCACCAGTCGTCCCCGTTGTCGGTCGGCGTGTTGTCGGTCAGTGCCCCGGCGGAGCCGCTGCGCTGACGTTTGCGGATCGCAGTGACCACCACGCCGGCACCGCCGAGCAGGATCAGCAGCGGGCCGAACCAGAGCAGCCAGGTGCCGGATGTCAGCGGCGGGTCGTACAGCACGAAATCGGAGTAGCGGGCGACCAGGTACTGCTTGATCTCGTCGTCACTCTTGCCCTGCTGCATCATCTGGAAAATCTGGTTGCGCAGGTCGCGCGCGATCGGCGCATTGGAATCGGCCAGCGTTTCGTTCTGGCACATCGGGCAACGCAGTTGATGGGTGAGGTGCTGGAAGCGTAATTCCTGGGCGTGGCTGACGAACGGCATCGGCTCGATCGCCTGCGCGTGCGCGAAGCTGGCGCACACCAGTAGGGCCATGAAGATCACCCGTAGGAGCCCGCTTGCGGGCGATGCCTTTGCCTTGAAAGCCATCACGACGGGAGTATCGCCCGCGAGCGGACTCCTACGAGGGCTGAGGCGCATCATGGTGCCTCCTTCAGCATCGCGGCAATGGCCGGCTTCAGTTCCTTCGCCACCACATCGGGCGTCAGCGGCCCGATGTGCTTGTATCGGATCACGCCTTTCGCGTCGATCAGGAAACTTTCCGGCGCGCCGTATACGCCGAAGTCGATCGCGGTACGGCCGGGCTCGTCGGCGATCAGCAGGTTGTACGGATTGCCATGTTGAGCCAACCAGTTCTTCGCGTCCGCTGGCGCATCCTTGTAGTTGTAGCCGACCAGCTGCACGCCCAGGCTTGGGCCTTCGGCAGCCAGCACCGGATGCTCCACGCCGCATTCGATGCACCAGCTGGCGAACACGTTGAGCAGATAGGGTTTGCCCAGCAGGTCGGCCTTGCCAACCATCTGCGTGGGCTCGTACAACTTCGGCAGGTTGAACGCGGGCGCCGGCTTGTTCAGCAGCGGCGACGGGATCGCGTTCTGGTCGTGTTGCGTGTTCCACCAGATGCCAAAGCCGAACAGCACCACCAGCAACATGAAACCGATGAACGGAATCAAACGGTTCATGCGTGGCCTTCCTGCACCACCAGCTCATCCCGGACTGCCGCGGCATGCTTGATGCGGAAGCGCTTGTCGGCAGCGCAGGTGAAACCACCCAGCATCATCAACAGGCCACCACCCCAGATCCAGCGGATGAACGGCTTGTAATACAGGCGCAGTGCCCAAGCGCCCTCGACATTGTTCGTATCCATCGGCTCGCCCAACGCGACGTAGAGATCGCGGGTGAAACCAGCGTCCACGGCGGATTCCGTCTGTACCTGACCGCGCAGGTAGGTGCGTTTCTGCGGGTGCATCACGGTCAGCTCCCTGCCATGGTGGGTGACCGTGACCACGCCCTGGTCGGCACGCCAGTTGGGGCCGGTTGCGCGATGCACGCCATCGAAGCGGAAATCGTAGCTGCCGATGTGCTGGGTCTCGCCCGGGGCCATTCGTACATCGCGCGTGACGCTGAGCGACTCGGACAGCAGCACGCCAGCCACGAAAACGCCCACGCCCAGGTGCGCCAGCAGCATTCCGGCCATCTCGGCCGGATAGCGACGGCCACGTGGCACTTCGCGCCAGCGCTTGGCCGCGTACAGCAGGACACCGCCGGTAAGCCACACCAGCGAAGCCACGCCGGCGATCGCCTTGGGCTGGCCGTCGACGAAGAACGCCGCCACGATGGCGCAGGCGGCAGCGGCGATGCCGGCGCGCAGCAAGACCTGTTTCAACGCCGGCGTTTCACCCTTGCCCCAGCGCAGGAACGGTCCAAACGGCAGCAACAGCACCACCGGCAACATCAACAGCGGGAACAGGAAGCCGAAATAGGGTGGGCCGACGGAGATCCGTCCGAGGTTCAACGCATCGCCGATCAGCGGGAACAGCGTGCCCAGCAGCACCATGGCCGCGGCCACGGCAAACATCAGGTTGCCGATCAACAGCACCGTCTCGCGCGAGATCACCTTGAAGGGCTTGCCGCCGAGCACTTTCGGTGCGCGCAATGCATACAGCAGCAGCGAGCCGCCGACCACGATGGTCAGGAAAGCCAGGATGAACACGCCGCGGCGCGGATCGGACGCAAACGCGTGCACCGAGGTGAGCACACCCGAGCGCACCAGGAAGGTACCCAGCAGGGAGAGGGAAAACGCAAAGATCGACAGCAGGATCGTCCACGCGCGCAGCGAGCCGCGTTTCTCGGTGACCGCCTGTGCATGGATCAGCGCCAGCCCGACCAGCCACGGCATGAAGCTGGCGTTCTCCACCGGATCCCAGAACCACCAGCCGCCCCAGCCCAGCTCGGCATAAGCCCACCAGCTGCCGGCCACGATACCGAGGGTAAGGAAGGCCCAGGCGACATTGGTCCATGGGCGTGCCCAGCGCACCCACGCCTGCTCCAGTTCGCCACCGAGCAGGCCGGCGATCGCAAAGGCAAATGCCACCGAAAAGCCGACGTAACCGGTGTAGAGCACCGGCGGGTGGAAGGTCATGCCCGGGTCCTGCAGCACCGGGTTCAGATCGGCGCCGTCACCGGGCATCGGCAACAGCCGGCCGAACGGATTGGAGGTGAAGATGATGAAGGCAAGGAAGCCCACCGCGATCAACCCCATTACCGCCAGCACGCGCGAGGCGAATACCTCGGGCAGCTTCTGGCTGAAGGCGGCCAGTGCCACCGTCCACACATTGAGGATGAAGATCCACAGCAGCAACGAACCTTCATGCGCGCCCCATACGGCAGCGATGCGGTAGTACCACGGCAGCTCCAGATTCGAGTTGTCGGCCACGTATTGCACCGAGAAATCGAAATGCAGGAATGCCCACACCAGAATGCCGAACGCCATCGCCACGAACACCGCCTGGCCGGCAGCGGCAGGCCGCGCCACGGCCATCAGCGCGCGATTGCCACGCCACGCGCCGATCAACGGCAGGACGCCCTGCGCCAACGCCAGCAACAGGGCAAGAATCAGCGCGAGCTGGCCAAGTTCGGGGGTCATGGCCTGGGGTTTCCTGGCATGTTGTCCTGCGCCGCAGCGGCTTCTTCGACCTTCTTGCCTTCGTGCGCCTTCGCCATGGCGTCCTTCAGTTCTTTCGGCATGTAGGTCTCGTCATGCTTGGCCAGCACTTCGGTGGCGACGAAGTGGGCATTGTCCATGTGTCCCGTGGCGATCACCGACTGATTGTCGCGGAACAGGTCAGGCAGGATGCCGGTGTATTCGACCGGCATCGTGCCGCCGGCGTCGACCACGGTGAAGGTGACCTTGAGCGAATCGCTGGCGCGCTGGATCGAGCCGGCCTTGACCATGCCGCCCAGCCGGAAGGTCTTGTAACTGACCGCTTCGCCCGACTGCACCTGGCTCGGCGTGAGCAGGTAGTTCATGTTGTTCTGCAGGGCCAGCACGACCAGTACCGTCGCGATGGACGCAGCGACGAGGATCGACACCACGATGGTGAGCCGGCGTTTGCGGGTGGGATTCATGGGCATGATGGCTGAGCCGCCCCGGTCACGGGGATGGTGGGGTTAGAAGGGTCTTGCCGGCACGCTGCTGGCGGGCGTTCTGACGCGCCAGCCGACTACGAAGTTCGGCCAGCACGCGCCGGCGGCGCAGCCGTGGCGCGAGAGTGTCTGCGATCAGCACGATGAAGAACACCGCATAGGCCGGCCACACATAGGCGGCATATCCACCCATGGCGAAGAACGTCTGCAGGGAGTTCATCGGCCGGCCTCGCTTTCGGCGATCTTGCGCACCCAGTCCTTGCCGCCCTCCAGCGCCAGCAAATCCGTGCGTACGCGACGGAACAGGCTGGCGATGTAGTAGAACTTCGTTGCCAGCATCATCGTCAGCAGCGGCCACAGCATGTCCCAGGACATCTTGGAGTGACCGAACACGTTGATCGTGCTGCCTTGGTGCAAGGTGTTCCACCAGTTCACCGAGAAGTGAACGATGGGCACGTTGATGATGCCGATGATGGCCAGGAACGCAGCAGCGCGCGCACCCTGGCGGCGATCCTCGAACGCGTGGTACAGCCCGATCACACCGAGGAAAAGGAACAGCAGCACCAGCTCGGACGTAAGCCGCGCATCCCAGGTCCACCAGGTGCCCCACATCGGCTTGCCCCACAGCGAACCGGTCACCAGGGTGATGAAGGTGAACGCCGCGCCGATCGGCGCCGACTCCATCGCCACCACCTCGGCCAGCTTGATCCGCCATACCAGTGCGATGAACGAGGCTACGCCCATCACGGCGTAGATGAACATGCTCATCTCCGCGCTCGGCACGTGGATGAAGATGATCCGGTAGGCATCGCCCTGCTGATAGTCCGCTGGCGCAAGCACCAGGCCGCCGTAGAGCGCGATCGCGCCGAGCAGCAGCGCCAAGGTCATCGCCCAGGGTTGCAGCGCGCCGGCGAAGCGGTAGAACGTCGGCGGCGAGCCGAGCTTGTGCAACCAGAGCGGGATCCAGTTAGCCATAGGTGGGGTGTCAGGCGTCCAGGGCAATTCGAAGGGCGGCGGCGCAGGCCAGTGGCGCCAACACCATGGCCAGCACCAGCGCGGCGGCGAGCCAGCTGATCGGTGCGAGCCACGGCAGGCCCTGTTGGGCGGCCGCCACCGCACCGGCGGCAAAGATCACTGCCGGCACGCACAAAGGCAGCAACATCAAGGCAAGCAGCATACCAGAGCGCCGGGTGCCGGCCGTCAGCGCGACCAGCACGGCGCCGAGCAGGCTGAGCAGCGGGGTGGCCAGCAACAATGCCAGCAGCAGCACCGGAATCACGGTGCCGGGCAGGTGCAGCATGGCGGCCATCAACGGCGCGATCACGATCAGCGGCAGCGCGGTGGTGATCCAGTGGGCGAGGATCTTCATGCCCAGCATCAGCGCCAGTGGTTGCGGCGCCAGCACCAGTTGTTCCAGCGAGCCGTCTTCGATATCGCTGGAGAACATCGCATCCAGCGCCAGCAACATCGCCAGCAGCACGGTGACCAGCACCACCCCGCCGGCAATCCGCTGCAGCAGCGTGTCCTCCGGGCCCAGCGCGAATGGAAACAGCATGGTCACGATCAGCGCGTACAGCACCGGCATCGCGATATCGCCACGTCGGCGCCAGGCCAGCGTAAGGTCACGCCGCAGCATGGCGACGCAGGCGGTGGCGAGGCGGGGAGGGCTCACAGCTCTGCTCCCTCCCTTGCAGGCAGGGGGAGGCGTGCATGCATGAAGCAGGCGTTCCTATTCATGCATGCGGATCCGTCGTGGCTCGCCGCCATGAAAACTCACCGTGCCGTGGCTGGTGACCATCGCCGCGCCGCCTGCGTCGGTGTGTTGTTCCAGCAACTCGTTCACCAGCGCGATGCCGGTGCGGTCGAGGTTTGCGTACGGCTCGTCGAGCAGCCACAAGGTGGCCGGCAAGAGCAACAGCCTGGCCAGCGCAGCACGTTTTTTCTGGCCGGCGGACAGGCGGCGCACGGGTTCGTCCTCGTAGCCGTACAAACCGATCGCCGTCAACACCGAGTCCACGCTGGCGCCTTCGCGACAGCCGTGCAGGCCAGCGGCGATGTGCAGGTTCTCGCGTGGACTGAGATCAGCCTTGAGACCCAGCTGGTGACCGAGGAACAGGATCTCTCCGGCGCAGTCGTCACGCTGCAGCGGTTCACCGCGCCAGCGCAATTCACCTGCGCCGAGGTGCAGCAGGCCGGCCAGCATGCGCAGCAAGGTGGTCTTGCCGCTGCCGTTATCGCCCTCGACCAAGGCCAGTTCGCCCGCGCGCAGCTGGAAATCCATCGGTGCGAACACCGGTTCGTCCTGGCGACAAAAACTCAAGGCCCGCGCTTCGAGCAGGGGCATGACGGGGGCGGCGGCGGTCATCCGGTGGATTGTCCGCAATGCCGATGGCGCTTGTCCATGCGGCGTGCTGCCGCTGCGCTTCAGTCGAGCAGGCGCAAATGGGCGATGCCACCAGCCTGGCCATGCACATACGCCAGCTGTGCATGTTCCTTGGCCAGACTGTCCAGCGCAGCGACGTCCGCTCCGATCGCAAACAGGCTGGGCTCGATCCAGCCCGTGCTGCCGACACCGATGGCGGGATAGACCGTGACGTCGGGCTGGTTTCGCAGGGCGGCCAGCAGCTCGTGTTGCGCGGCCAGATTTTCCGTGGGAGGACGCCTGCGTGCCTGCGGATTCCAGGCCGTGATGAATGCCCATGGGCGTGCCCCGACTACGGATACAAGCTCGGCAGGCAGCGGCAGATCGATGCGGATCGTCGCCCAGGTCACCGTGTCCAGGTTCACGTGGTAGGTGGTGGCGTGGAATGCTTCAAGCAGAAACTCATCCATGGCGCAGTACCGGCAGGGGAGGAAGGCTGGACTCGAACAGGCGTGCCGCTTCGTCGAGGTCGATATCCGCGACGCGCGGAGCATCGCGCAGCAACTGCTCCAGCAAGGCGTCCTGCGCGCGTCCACGTTCCAGTGCATAGGCGTATGGCACATGGGTGAACGTGACCAGGCGGTAGCGCGCCATGTAGTGCTGTGGAATGCGGGTGGCGAGCAGGGCGCCCAGTTCGCGCTTGGCCAGGTAGTGCGGGTCGGCGACCGAGTCGCGCATCTCCACGTAGTTTTCCAGCGCCATCGCGGCGATCGCGTCGGCGTTCGGTTGGCGCACGCGCTGGAATTCGGCGAACACTTCGGCGCTGTCGTTCGGCGCGGCAGCCAGAAGGTTCGCCAGCACCACGGTGTCCTCGAAGCCGCAGTTCATGCCCTGACCGTGGAACGGCACAATCGCATGGGCCGCATCGCCGATCAGCAGCGCGCGACCGTCCAGGTGCCAGCGGTCCAGGTACAGCGTGGAGAGGGTTCCGACCGGGTTGCTGTCGAAGTCCTCGGCAAACCGCGGAATCAATGACAGCAGGCCCGGAAACTGTCCGCTGAAAAAGGCGGCGGCCGCGGCGGCGTCGGGCAGGGTGGCAAAGCTCGGCGCGGCGCCTTGCGCGGGCAGGAACAAGGTGACGGTGAAGCTGCCTTCGGTATTCGGCAGCGCGATGCACATGTAGCCACCGCGTGGCCAGATATGCAGCGCATGCGGCTCCAGCGCGAACTGGTCGTGGCCGCCGCTGAGCTGCTGCACGGCGGCCGGCAGTTCGCTGGCCGGCGGAATTTCCAGCTCCTTGTAGCCATGGCCGAGCGATTCGATCCGCTCGCCCAGCGGCGTGTGCGCATTCATCGCCGCACGCACGGCCGAGCCCGCGCCATCAGCGCCGATCAACATACCAACCGACAGCTCGCGCTCCACACCGGAGGGGTCGGCCATGCGGATGCGCTGGGTATCGAAATCGGCGCTGACCAGCGACTGGCCGAAATGGAACCGCACGCCGGCGGCTTCGGCCGCGTCCAGCAGCAACATGTTCAATGCGCCGCGCGAGACCGACCAGATCACCTCGCTGTCGTCCACGCCGTAACGTTGCAGCGCGCTATTGCCGTCGCGGTCGTGCACCATGCGTCCGCGCATCATCACTGCCCGCTGCAGCACATCCTCGGCCAGCCCCGCGCTGCGCAACGCCTGCAAGCCACGCTCGGCGAGCGCCAGATTGATCGAGCGGCCACCAAGGAAGCCGGCAAGCCGAGGATCGGGACGTTTCTCGAATACCTCGACGGCGAAGCCGCGCTGCGCCAGTTGCTGCGCCAGCAGTGCGCCGACCAGGCCGCCGCCGATAAGGGTGATGGTTTGCTGCGCCATGCTGCGGTCCGTGGAGGGAATCCGCCCACTGTTCCGCAAGCGGCGCGCGACTGCAATCCCGCGCTGCCGGAATCGCCTAGAAACTCATGAAATATCCGCCGTTCACCGGCAGGTTCACGCCGGTGAGATAGCCGGCGTCGTCGGCAGCCAGAAAGGCCACTGCGCGGGCGATGTCGGCAGGCGAACCGAGTCGGCCGACCGGAATGCCCGCAATGATCTGCGCGCGGATCTCGTCCGGCACGGCGGCGACCATGGGCGTGTCGCAGTAACCGGGCGAGACGGTGTTGACGGTGACGCCCTTGCGGGCGGTCTCGCGTGCCAATGCCATGCTGAAACCGTGCACACCCGCCTTGGCGGCGGAATAATTGGTCTGGCCGAACTGGCCGGTCTGGCCGTTCACCGAGCTGATGTTGACGATGCGACCGAAGCCTCGCACGGTCATGCCCTCGACCACGTGGCGGCACATGTTGAACACTCCGTCCAGATTCACCCGCATCAGCTCCTGCCACTGCTGCTGCGTCATCTTGCGCAGGCTGGCATCCCGCGTGATGCCAGCGGCGTTGACCAGGATATCGACGCTGCCATGCTGTTGTTCGAGGCGGGCGACCAGTTGCTGGCAGCCGTCGAAGTCGCTGACGTCGGCCGGCTCGAACGCGATGGCACCGTCGAAGCCCGCGATATCATCCTTGAACGTTGCCACGCGATCTTCGCGCGAGGCCAGGTCCAGCGCGATCACCCGCCGTCCGGCCTGGGCCAGCTGGCGGCAGATTTCCGTACCGAGACCGCCGATGCCGCCGGTGACCAGCGCGACACGTGGATGAGGGGTGGCCTGGCTCATGGGCGATGCGTCCACTGACTCGATCATGCCGCAGGGCAGCACATGTTGTGCTGCAGCGGTCAAATCGGGGAAAACGGGGGAAAGACTTATAGAGACGGCGCGTGGTTGGGCGCCGTCGGCCGAGCTGGATTCAGCCGGATTTCTTGCCGCTGCGGCCACTGGCGCCTGGCGTCGGGATAACCTGGGCGGCGGTGTCCATCAGCCCGCGCTGCATGGCCTGGAACGCGGCCAGGTTGCGCTCGGTCAGGTCAGTGAGTGTGTTCCACGGGGTCTGTCCCATCAGGCTGTTGAGCTGGCTGCGGAACTGCGTCTGCTGATCGAGAAACACCTGCAGGCTCTGCTCCAGGTAGGGTCCCATGAAACCCTGCAGCGAATTGCCGTAGAAACGGATGATCTGGCTGAGCAGCTGCGGCGACAGCATCGGCTGCCCCTTGTCCTCATGCTCGGAGATGATCTGCAGCAAGACCGAACGGGTCAGGTCTTCACCGCTCTTGGCGTCGCGGACTTCGAAATCCTCGTTGTCCAGGACCAGCTGGCGGACTTCCTCCAGCGTGATGTAGCTGGAAATTTCCGTGTCGTAGAGACGCCGGTTCGGGTACTTCTTGATAGTGCGTTTTGTTTGTGCCATGCGGCGAACGCTAGCAGAAGATATTGCGCCGCACCAGCCAAGGCCGGGTGTTCATGCTGCAGCCACCGGCTGCAGCATTCCTCAATGACCGGTCGCGCCGCCGGCGCTGCCGAACGGCGGTTTGGCGAACCACAGCACCGGAATCAGCAGCACGAACAGAATGGCGCAGGCCCAGAACACGTCGTTCACCGCCAGTGTCAGTGCTTCGCGTGTCAGCAACTGGTCGATTACGCCCAGACTTTGCGTGTGCGAAAGTCCGCTATGCGATAGCTGGCCGATGAACTCGGTCGCTGCAGGGTGGCCGGGGCTGACGTACTCGGTCAGGGCGGCATGATGGGTCTCGCCGCGATGCTGCCACAGGGTCACCATGATCGCGGTCGACACGCTGGAGCCGATCGTGCGGCAAAAGTTGGACAGGCCCGAGGCGCTGGCGATCTGGTCCACCGGCAGGCCCGACAGGTAGACCTGGTTCAGCGGAATGAAGAAGCACGGGATCGCCAGGCCCATCACGAACCGAGGCACCACCAAGGTGGCGAACGAGGCCGAGCTGTCGAAGGTGGAGAACCACCAGGCGGTACCGGCGAACACCAGGAACGCGAACGTCACCACAGCGCGCAGATCCAGTCTGTCCATGTTCTTGCCCAGAATCGGCGCAATCAGGAACGCCAGCACGCCGACCGGCGCCGTGGCCAGGCCGGCCCAGGTGGCGGTGTAACCCAGCGTGATCTGCAGCCACAGCGGAAACACGACGTTGATGCCGAAGAACGCGAACATGCCCAGCGAGAGACTGATCACGCCAACCGTGAAGTTGCGCTGTTTGAACAGCGACAGATCCACTACCGGATGCTTCGCGTGCAGCTCCCACACGATCAGGAAAGTGAGGCAGATCACCGCGACGAGGCCCAGCGCCAGGATCATCGGCGAGGAGAACCAGTCGTGGTCGTTGCCGTTGTCCAGCATGAATTGCAAGGCGCCCACGCCGACCACCAGCAACAACAGGCCGATCATGTCGATCGGTGCCTTGTAGGTCTTCGTCTCGCGCTTGCGCAGCAGGCCCCAGGTGATCACTGCGGCAGCCAGGCCCACCGGCAGGTTGATGTAGAAAATCCACGGCCACGAGAAATTGTCGGTCAGCCAGCCACCGAGGATCGGGCCGAAGATCGGTGCCACCACCACCGTCATCGCCCACAATGCCAGCGCGGTGCCCTGTTTCTCCTTTGGATAGTTCGACAGCAGCAGGGTCAGCGACAGCGCCACCATCGGACCGGAACCGGCGCCCTGCAGCAATCGGCCGATCACCAGCATCGGCATGCTGGTGGCCAGGCCGCACAGCATCGAGAAGATCACGAACATCAACACCGAACCGACGAAGGTCTTCACCTCGCCGAAGCGGCGCGCCAGCCAGCCGGTCAACGGCTGCATGATCGCGCTGGCCAGCGCGTAGGAGCTGATCGTCCAGGTGCCTTCGCTGGGGCTCACGCCGAGGCTGCCGGCGATGTGCGGCACCGCGACGTTGACGATCGTCATGTCCAGCACCTCCATGAAGGTGCTGAACGCGACGGCGATGGTGAGCAGCGCCAGCGGGCCGCCATGCAGCGGCTTCAGCGGGGCGGCGTCGGAGGTAGTGTCATTCGGCGTGGCGGCCATGGTTCGGCTCAGTTCGCAGCGGTGCGAGGCAGGTTGGCTTGAATGATTTGCTCTGCTTCCGCATCGGCCTTGCTGGCCATCTGGTCGTAAACGTCGGTCTGGGCCACCGGTGGCTGCGTGGAGGTGTTGGCCAGCACGCTGCCCTGGTCATTGTGGATGTCGACGGTGACGTCGGTGGACAGGCCGATGCGCAGCGGATGCTTGTCCAGTTCCTTGTTGTCCAGCGCAATGCGCACCGGCACGCGTTGCACCACCTTGATCCAGTTGCCGGTGGCGTTCTGCGCCGGCAGCAGCGAGAACACGCTGCCGGTACCTGCGCCAAGGCCGATCACCTTGCCGTGATACTCGGCATCGCTGCCGTAGAGGTCGGACACCACCTTCGCGGGTTGGCCGATGCGGATATGCCGCAACTGGCTTTCCTTGAAGTTCGCGTCGATCCACAGGTCGTGCAGCGGCACCACGGTCATCAGCTGCTGGCCGGGCTGCACGCTGTTGCCCAGCTGCACGCTGCGCTCGGCCACATAGCCGGACACCGGCGCATAGATCGTGTTGCGCTGTGCGGCGACCCAGGCGGCACGGAAATTCGCGCGGGCCTGCATCACCACCGGGTTTTGCGCCACATCGGTGCCTTCGATCGCGGCATGTGCGGCGGCCGACTGCGCCTCGGCGGCACTCACGGCGGCGCGCGCTTGCTCCACGCCATCGCGCAGGTGCTGCACGATTTCGGGGGATTCCGCATGGGCGGTGATCAGCGGCAATCGACGCTTGAGGTCGGCCTCGGCTTTCTTGAGTTCCAGCCTGGCATTGACGACCTGCGCGTCGGCGCTACTGGCCGAGCTGGTCTGCTGGCGTACACCGCGCACGGACTGCGCCAGCGCGCTGCGTGCCTGTTGCAGACGCGTGTCGGCATCGGTGCGGTCCAGTTTCACCAGCACCTGGCCGGCCTCGACGTGTTGCGTGTCGTCGGCGAGGATCGCCACCACTGTCCCTGGCACCTGTGTCGAAATCGCCACCTGGTTGCCGCCAACATAGGCGTTGTCGGTCTTCATCCGGGTCGACAGCACGAAGAACCACAGCAGGAACCACAGAAGTCCGGCCAGGACGAAGATGCCGGCCACGATCAGCAACGTACGCCGACGCTTGGCGGGATCCTTCGCGGCCATGCCGCTGTCATTGGTGTCGGCAGACGACTTGTCCGATTCAGTGGCGCTCATGATGGGCGGCTCCGGCGGTATCAGAAGGGGAAGAGGATGAGGTTGGGGTGTTCGGCGGCGTGGCAGTCTGGTAACCGCCACCGAGTGCCTTGATCAGCGAAAGATCGGTACTCAAGGCCTGTGCTTGCAACTGAACCGCGGCGTCGCGCTGTTGCAGCAACTGCGCCTCTGCTCCGAGGCTTTCGCGGGCATCGCGCACACCTTGTCGTTCACGTGCCTGCGCGTTGGCCAGCAGTCGCTGGTCGGCATCGAGTTGCGTTTGCTGTTCGTGCTGGCGTGCGGCGACCTGCTCGGCGCTGAGTGCCTGTGTGGACACCTCGCGGGCAGCGGCCAGCACGGTGCTGTTGTACTGGGCCACCGCGGCGTCGAGACTGGCCTTGCTCACGCCATAGTTGGCCTGCAGCGAGCCGCCTTCGAAGATCGGTAGATGCAACGCGGGAGTCAGTGCGAATGTACGGCTTCCGGCGGTGAACAGTTTGCCCATGTCGATGCTGGAGAGGCCGGCCAGCGCGGTGAGGCTGATGTCGGGGAAAAACTCGGCACGTGCCGCGTCAGTCTGCTTCAACGCCGCTTCGACCTGCCAACGGCTGGCGGCGATGTCAGGACGGCGGGCAATGAGGTCGAGGCCGCTGTTCGCCGGCAGGCCGCGTTCGACGATCGGCAATGGCCGGGGCTTGAGCTCAGGCAACTGCGCGGGCGACATGCCGAGCAGGGAAGCGAGCGCGGCGCGGCGGATCTTTGCGGACCCATCGAGTGCTACGCGCATTTCGCGCACGGCCGCGAGTTGTGCCAAGGCCTTCTGTGACTCGTCAGGCAGATCGACGCCTTGGCGCACGCGAAGCTCGGCGATGTGGGTGAATTGTTGCTGGGTGGCAAGCAATTGATCGGTCAGCTGCAGACGCGCCTGGTCGGCTTGCCAACCGAAGTAGGTGTCGGCCACGGCGTACTGGATGGTCAGCGCAGCAGCACTGCGCTGCGCCTCGGCGGCGTGGGCCTGGTCCAGGGCTGCCTCCACCGTCGCGCGTTTCTTGCCCCACCAGTCGAAGTCGTATTGCAGCTGCACGCCGAGATCGGCCTGGTTGTACCAGGAGAAGCCGAGGAACTGGCTGGGGATCAGCCCATGGTCGCTCATCCGCTGACGTGCTATCTGCGCATTGCCGTTGATCGACAGGCCAAGCTGCGCCGCAGCGAGCCGCGCCGACTGTTCGGCGTTCTGCACGCGACTCTGTGCCAGCGCGAGGTCCGGCGACTCCTGCATCGCACGGCCCATCAGGTCATTCAGTTGCGGATCGTCATAGTGACGCCACCACTGTGCCTCGGGCCAACCGGCCCGTGTGGGCGCCTCCAGTCCGGCGAGCGGCACGTCGTCGCGTAGCGTGGGTGTGCCGAGCCTGGCCGGGGCAGTGGCGCAGGCCGCCAGCACCAGTGTCGTCGCCGCGGCCAGCGCAATGCGTCCGCGGAACAGGACATGCTTCATCGGAGCTTCCTTCATGAGTGACGGTTTTCGCTCAGTTGATCGAGGTTGCCGGCCAACTTGCGCAGCAGGCGGCTGAACTGCCGCTTGTCGGTATCGCTGAAGCCGGCGAACATGGTCGCGACACGCGGAAACATCGGCGGCAGCATCTTTTGCACGAAACGCCGTCCAGCGGGCGTGATGCGGATCAGTACGCGGCGGCGATCTTCCTCGCTGGCACCGCGTGTGATCAGCCCGCGCTTCACCAGCGCGTTGGCGATGCGTGTCATGTTGGTTGCGCCCTGGGTGGCGTACTCGCACAGTTCGCCCGGCGTGGAACTGCCGTCGGGTCGGCTGTACAGGATCATCAAGGTCAGGAATTCGCTGTGGTTGAGCTTGTGCGGCTTGAGTTTGAATTCGAGCTCTTCCTCAAGACCACCTCCCATCATCAGCATGAGCCGGCACAGGCGTGCCTCGACCGCGGGCATTTGCGGAATGATCTGGCTCACCCGTCCAATGCCTTCGTCCATCATCGTGATGCAATCTGTCAAGCGAGCCATTTCACTGATTTATAATTCATCGGTGAAATAAATATAACAAGCGCATGAGGCCGCGTGCAAGCGCGGATTCATGTGGCGCGGCAGTAGCTGCCTCAGCAGTCGCCGAGACTGAAGAGGCGACGCGCGTTGGCGGTGGTTGCGGCGGCAATGTCTGTTTCGGACTCCCCGCGAAGGGCGGCGATGCAGCGAAGCACCTCGACGATCCGCGCCGGCTCGTTGCGTTCGCCGCGATGCGCGGCATCCGGCTGATCCGGGGCGTCGCTTTCCAGCAGCAGGAACTCGATCGGCATCGTCGCCACAATGCGTCGCAAACGTTGTGCGCGCGGGTAGGTCACCGGGCCGCCGATGCCGAGATGAAAGCCGATCTTCCACAGTTGTCCCGCCTGCTGCTCACTGCCCGAGAAGCTGTGCACCACGCCGCGCAGGCTGCCGGTTCGGCGCAGGGTCAGGCTCACTTCTTCCAGGGCGTCTCGCGCATGGACAATCACTGGCAATTGCCGCTCGCGGGCAATTTCCAATTGCTGAGTGAAGTACATGCGCTGCAGTTCGTGGTCGAGACCGTCGACATGGAAATCCAGTCCGATCTCGCCGACAGCGACCACCGGGTTGTCCTCCAGCCATGAAGACAATGCCTCGACATGTGCCGGCGCATGGTGCGATAGAAACATGGGGTGCAACCCGTAAGCGGGATGCACCCCCGCATGATTTGCGCAAAGCGTCCTGATCCGTGGCCAGCTGTCGGCGTCGATGGCCGGAACGACCATGGTTGCGACGCCAGCCTGATGGGCACGCGCCAAAACCGCATCGCGATCGGCGGCGAAGGCGGCATCATCGAGATGGACGTGGCTGTCGACGAGTGTGGACATGATGCGGTTCCGTGCACTGCAAGAGATTTCTGCGACCTGTACGTGAAGATAATGTCACGACTGCGAGCTAGCTCCGATTCAGTTGGACGAAGGTCCAATGATGGCGCAGGTTATTGCGGTGCACTGCAGTACGCTTGGGGCAGCACCCTTGAAGAAAAAACAGAGGAGAGGATCGTGAAGAACAGATTGATGACCAATGTACTCAATATCGCCATCGCCGCAGCACTGGCGACGGGCCTGGCGGCCTGTAACCGCAATGCGGATGCGGGCGCGAACGGCGCGGCAGCAACCCTCAGCGCGGATGCCGGGACCAATGCCGGCAGTGCCAGTGCCGATAACGGAGTGAAGTACGCCAAGGTCGTAAGTGTCGACCCGGTACGTTCGACGGCGAACAATCCCAAACAGGTCTGTCACGACGAGACGGTGACGCACACCGCGCCTCCGAAAGACCAGCATCGCATCGCCGGTACTGCGATCGGCGCGGTGGCGGGTGGACTGCTCGGCAACCAGGTGGGTGGTGGCAAGGGCAAGACCCTGGCGACGTTGGCTGGCGCCGTTGGCGGCGGCTATGCGGGCAACCGCATCGAGGCCAGCCGTCAGAAGGGCCAGGTGACGACGTCGGTCGAGCGCAAATGCAGCACGGTCAACAACACCAGCAGCAAGGTTGTCGGCTACGACGTACGTTACGTCTACAACGGCGTCACCCGGACGGTCCGCATGGATCACGATCCGGGCGACAGGGTGCAGGTGCAGGAAGGTGTGACGGCTGTATCCGACGCTCACTGATGCAACAGGCCCACTGAGAAGGAAACGACTCCCATGAATGCACTGACTGGAAAATTTGCCCTTGCTGCGGCAATGACGGCTGGCCTTGCTCTGGCAGGTTGTGCCACGGCGCCGTACGGCAACAATTACAATCGTGGTTATCAGGGCCAGCAGAACGGTTATGGAAACCGCAACGTTCGTTGCCAGACCTGCGGCGTGGTGCAGGATGTGCAGCAGGTTTATACCAGCGGCAACAACGGTAACGGCACGCTTGGCGCCATCATCGGTGCGGTTGCCGGTGGCGTGCTGGGAAACCAGGTCGGCAAGGGCGATGGCCGCAAGGCAGCTACGGTGGCCGGAGCATTGGCCGGCGGGGTGGTGGGCAATCAGGTCGGCAAGCGCAATGGCGGTAGCGATGCGGCATGGCGCATCGTCGTGCGGCTGGACAACGGTCAGTATGCGACCGTGACACAGCGCGAGGATGCCGGTGTCCGCAACGGTGACTATGTGGAGGTTCGCGGCGACCACGTCTACGCACGTTGATCTTGTTGATTTATATGGACGTCCATACGTATGGACGTCCAAAACAAAAGTGGCCCTCATGCGAGGGCCATTTTTATGTGCGATTGTCCGGTTACTGCATCAGTTCACTGCATAAAAGGCATGTTCGCCGATGGTTACGCTGGGACGGTTGCGCGACCAGGCGGGTGAGATCGATGTGGTGGCGAAATGGTCGGCGCGCGGCACCAGCATGCGTCGCTGCGCCAACGGCAGCTGCCAGTTGTGGATCGACCGTCCAGCGACTTTCCATGCCTTGTTGAAGGCATCCAGGTTGGTGAGCTCGAACGTGCCGGGTGTGGTGGTGGTCGCGAATTGATGCGGCGAGGTCACCACCTTGCATACCGTGGTGCCCCACTGGCCGCGGTCGCGGCGTCGCAGTGCAACCTCGGCCACTGCAAGCTGACCATTGGTCGACTCGCTTCGGGCCTCCAGGTAAACCGTGGTGGCCAGGCAGGCCTGGTCGGCAACAGGCTGGGGCATCAATGTCGTCAGCCACAACAGCATGGAAAGTTTCATGGTTCTGCCTCCAACGTGCTGTACGCGCAAAGCCTGACTGCAGCTTCGTGCGCCGTTGCGGTGGACGGGCGGGCAGGCCGTTCCACCTGGATCTATCGCCTTGACCGAAACTTGTGGTCAGGCGCTTTGCCACGGGATTGTGGCGGGGCGAACGACGGTTGGTTTCCGTTGCTCGGGGGATTGGTTCCGGTCGGGCGTTGCGCGGCTGCTTCGGCCGTGTTGCCTTCGACTGCTACGCACTCGTTGGTTGCGAGGCGTTGTTCCATCCGGCGGTGTGGCTGCCGGGTCGCGCCGATTCGGATTCTTCCGGTTCGTCGCGTACTTCGGCATCCTTTTTTTTGGATGCCGCGTCAATTGATCGGCGGAGCCTAGTGGCGGAGTGCGCCGGTGGCAAGTGCCGAGTGGTGCAAGTTTAGCTGACGCTCACAGTTCATTGACCGTCCTGACAACCAAGTCACACTCGTTCTTGCGACTCACGCCGGCCAGGATGCACGCGGATGGATGGCGATGTTGTTGTCGAGCGCATACGAACGATCGCTGTCAGCTTGCGCTGCGAAGTCATCGTTCAACACCACCAGCGCGTCGACGCCACTGTCTGTTGCGATCACGTCAAGTACGCAACCGACGTCGCGACCATCGCGACGCAGCACATCGCCGATGTCTGCTGCTTGCGACAATGTGACGCTGTGCAGGTGGCGTTTGTGGCCGCCGCGAAAATGCAGCCGCGCGACAATTTCCTGTCCGGGATAACAACCCTTGTCGATGGCGACTGCGTGCAGGCGCTGCAGCGACAATGCGCCAGGCAGCAATTCAATGAGCAGATGCGACGCAAGCCACGGCCAGCCGGCGTGCAGTTGTGGCAATCGCCACGCGTTATCGCCGGTTCCCACGGTGACAATCATGCTGTGCGTGCTGCAACCAAGCGAAAGTATGTCGTCGCCATGAACGATGTCATGCAGAGGCAATGCCGGTCCGGTGGCAAGAGAGCGCGCTGGCAATGCAGTCAAGCTGAGTTTCGAACGGAACACGAAACGCTGCAGCTCCTGGACCATCGTCGTGGCATCTCCACCACGCAACAGAAGCAGGTATCGGTCGTCGGCGAGCCGGGCCAGATGAAAGAACGCGCGCACGCGACCCTTCGGATCGAGCCAGGCGCTGAATTGCCAATGGTCGACAGCGAGCGAGCTGACCTTGCTGCTGAACTGGGCGTGCGCGAACGCCGTGGCGTCGGGGCCTTCGAGCAACAGGGTTTCGGCAGGATGGGTTGTCGGCATATGACAGGTCGAGATAGGGGCGGATATCGGCAACACAAGTGGGGCGTGCGTTTCAAGTACAGTCGAGGTTGTGCTGCTTTGCCGCAAGTATTAACCTTTGCCGGCTTACAAAAATCATGTCCGACAACTCTTCCTCAGCCAAGTCCACACCCGCTTCCGTTTCGACGGAAACGACTGCCGTGCCTGCTCGCACGGAGCAAGACAAGCTGCCGGAGAAACGGCCGGTTCCTGATCCCACCCGCTACGGCGATTGGGAAAAGAACGGGCGCTGCATCGACTTCTGAACGACCGCATGGGTGCTCGTCGCCGATTGCGAATCTAGGGCAGGGAAGATGCGGCACGGATATCAGCGATTCCACTCAGGATAGCCGCCATGGCAGATACGCAACGACCGCTCTCCCCGCACCTCCAGGTCTACAAGTGGCAAGTGCAGATGATGAGTTCCATCCTGCATCGCGCCACCGGCATTGCGCTGGCTGTTGGCAGCCTCCTGGTGGTTGCCGGCCTGCTGCACCTTGCCGCCGGCGAAGAGAGTTTCAATCACTTCAAGGCCGTCATCGGTAGTCCGATCGGCACGATTCTGCTGATCGGCTGGAGCTGGTCGCTGTTCTATCACCTGTGCAACGGCATCCGTCACCTGGTCCAGGACGCCGGTTTCGGCTATGCGATCCCCCAGTTCGTGCGCTCCAGCTGGCTGTCGGTCATCGTCAGCATCGTCCTCACGGTGCTGGTGTGGGCTTACGTACTGACAGCCGGAGGTGCGGCATGAGCGCGAAGGACACGGTTGTGAAAGATCAGCGCAATCCCTTGAAGGTTGCCCGTGGCCTCGGCTCGTCCCAGTCCGGGGTGGAGCACTGGTGGAGTCAGCGGGTGACCGCCGTGGCGCTGGTATTGCTCGGTATCTGGTTCGTTGTCATCGTGTTGTGCCTGTTGCATGCCGACTACGCCACTGCGCGTGCCTGCGTCGCCAAGCCGTGGAACGCGCTACTGCTGATCGCCTTCGTGCTCACCATGTTCTGGCACGCCGTACTCGGCCTGCAGGTGGTGATCGAGGATTACGTGCATACCCGCTGGAAGGAAGTGGTCCTGATGGTGGCGATCAAGTTCCTCGCGGTGCTGGGCGCGCTGGCAAGCGTGCTCGCCGTTCTGCGCATTGCGCTGACCCCATAAGAATAGACGCGAGGCCGGGATTTCATGGAAAGCTCCAAGCTGGAAACTTACAAAGTCACGCAACACGACTATGACGTGATCGTGGTCGGTGCCGGCGGCGCGGGCCTGCGCGCCACCTTCGGCCTGGCCGAGAAGGGCCTCAAGGCCGCTTGCATCACCAAGGTATTCCCGACCCGCTCGCACACGGTGGCAGCGCAAGGCGGTATCTCCGCCGCGCTCGGCAACATGGGCGAGGACGACTGGCGCTTCCACTTCTATGACACCGTCAAGGGCGGCGACTGGCTGGGCGACCAGGACGCGATCGAATACATGTGCAAGAACGCACCGGCGGCGATCATCGAGCTGGAACATTACGGCGTGCCGTTCTCCCGCACCGAGGAAGGCAAGATCTACCAGCGTCCGTTCGGTGGCATGACCACGCATTACGGCAAGGGCACCGCACAGCGCACCTGCGCCGCGGCCGACCGCACCGGCCATGCGATCCTGCACACGTTGTACCAGCAGGCGCTGGCGCACGACGCGAGCTTCTTCATCGAATACTTCGCCATCGACCTGATCTTCGACGACGAGGGTGTCTGCCGTGGCGTGCTTGCGCTGGACATGAACGAGGGCACCCTGCATTTCTTCCGCGGTCAGGCCGTGGTGCTGGCGACCGGGGGTTACGGTCGCGCCTACTTCAGCGCCACCTCGGCGCATACCTGCACGGGCGACGGTGGTGGCATGGTGCTGCGCGCGGGCCTTGCGCTGCAGGACATGGAATTCGTGCAATTCCATCCCACCGGCATCTACGGTGCCGGCTGCCTGATCACCGAAGGCGTGCGCGGTGAAGGCGGCTATCTCACCAATGCCGAGGGCGAGCGCTTCATGGAGCGCTATGCGCCCAGCGCCAAGGATCTGGCTTCGCGCGACGTGGTCAGCCGCGCAATGACCATCGAGATCCGCGAGGGCCGCGGCGTCGGCGAGCAGAAGGACCATATCTTCCTGAACCTGATGCACCTCGGCCCCGAGGTAATCCACGAGCGGTTGCCGGGCATCGCCGAATCGGCACGCATCTTCGCCGGTGTGGACGTGACGAAGGAGCCGATCCCGGTATTGCCGACCGTGCACTACAACATGGGCGGTATCCCGACCAACTATCACGGTGAAGTCGTGCAGAAGCGCGGCGACGACGTAGACGCGGTGGTGCCGGGCCTGTTCGCGATCGGCGAAGCAGCCTGCGTCTCGGTGCATGGCGGCAACCGTCTGGGTTCCAATTCGTTGCTCGATCTGGTGGTGTTCGGCCGCGCGGTGGCACATCGCTGCGCCGAGCTGATCCAGCCGGGCGCGGCGCACAAGGATCTCCCGGCCAACGTGCTGGACCAGTCGCTGGCCCGCTTCGATGCCCTGCGCAACGCCAATGGCAGCACGTCGACGGCGGATATCCGCATGGCCATGCAACGCACCATGCAGAAGGACGCCGCGGTGTTCCGCACCGGCGAGACGCTGGCCGAAGGCAAGCAGAAAATCGCCGAAGTGTTCGGCATGTTCAAGAACGTCAAGGTCAGCGACCGTTCGCTGGTGTGGAACTCCGATCTGATCGAGACGCTGGAGTTGTCCAACCTGCTGTCGCAGGCGGTGGCCACGATGGACTCGGCCGAACAGCGGCTCGAGAGCCGCGGTGCGCAGGCGCGCGAGGACTATCCGGATCGTGACGACGTCAACTGGATGAAACACACCCTGGTATGGATCGACGAAGCCGGCAAGTCGCGCTTCGATTTCCGGCCGGTGCACATGAATCCGATGACCGACGAAGTCAAGGCCGTGCCGCCGGCGAAGCGGGTCTACTGAGCGTATCGAAAGCTGTCGGGGCCGTGGCCCCTCCTACACGAAGATTTGAAGGGTTCCGCACATGGCAGAGTTTTCGCTACCGAAGAATTCCAAGATCCAGCCGGGCAAGCACTACCCGGCCAAGGATGCGAAGAAGCCGCGTACCTTCCGCATCTACCGCTGGTCGCCGGACGACGGGCAGAACCCGCGCATCGACACTTACGAAGTCGATTTGGCCGCATGCGGTCCGATGGTCCTGGACGCGTTGCTGAAGATCAAGAACGAGATCGACCCCACACTGACCCTGCGCCGCTCCTGCCGCGAAGGCATTTGTGGTTCGTGCGCGATGAACATCGACGGCACCAATACGCTGGCCTGCACGCGCGCCATCGAGGAATGTGCTTCCGGCGACGTCAAGATCTATCCGCTGCCGCACATGCCGGTGGTGAAGGATCTGGTGCCCGACCTGACCCATTTCTACGCCCAGTTCGCCTCGATCAAACCGTGGTTGCGCACGCAGAGCCCGGCGCCTGACAAGGAGCGCCTGCAGTCGCCGGAGGAGCGCAAGAAGCTCGACGGTCTGTATGAGTGCATCCTGTGTGCCTGCTGTTCGACCAGCTGCCCGAGCTACTGGTGGAATGGCGACAAGTACCTGGGCCCGGCGATCCTGCTGCAGGCCTACCGCTGGATCGTCGACTCGCGCGACGAGGACACCGGTGCGCGCCTGGACGATCTGGAAGATCCGTTCAAGCTGTACCGCTGCCACACCATCATGAACTGCACGCGTACTTGTCCGAAGGGTCTGAATCCGGCCAAGGCGATTGCCGAGATCAAGAAGCTGATGGTGGAGCGGCGTTCGGCGTAGGTTTGCGTTTTCCAGCGAATAGGATGCTCGCCATGTTCAATCTGCTGTCCCTGCCACGTGCCTCATGGAAGACCCGGCTGGCTTTCTGCTTGTGGCTGGCTCTTGTCATCAGCTTGATGGTGCAACAGTGGCCGCATCGCCACGATGACCTGGCGATTGCACGGTGGATTGCGTGGTTTTTTCTTGTCAGCGGGGTTCTGTACCTGCCGAAACTGATGGTGGTCGTGCTGTTTGGGCGACTGCCCAAGGTTTATCAGCACATGTTCAAAGGATTGAACCGGACGCTGCCGCAGATCCATGCCGATTTCGCGCGTGAGCAGAGGGAGCAGCGCGAAAGGTCGCGCGAGTTGTGAACGACGCCCGTGTCAAACGCCTGCGCTGGCGCACCCGCCGTGGCACCCGTGAATTGGACGCCTTGTTTGGCGGCTGGCTGGACGAACGTTTTGCCAGCGCCGACGAGGCGCAACAACACGCATTCGACGAACTGCTCGACGCGCAGGACCCGGACCTGTGGGACTGGGTGATGGGCCACTCCCGTCCCGAGCGGGCGGACTGGCAGGCGATCATCGATGACATCCGCGCCCGCCATCGGCTTTGAATACCGGCCATCACGGCTGCTGCGCAGGGTGTTGTTCCTGGTCGCGGCGCTGGCGATGCTTGCCGTCGGGTTGAGCGCGCTGGGCATCGGGCTGAAGTTGATGCTGTTGACGGTGGTGCCACTGGCCACGTGGCATTCGGCGTACCAATTGGCCACGGGGCCGGTCGCCGCTGCCGGCCTGAGCGCCGACAACGCATGGACATTGCGTTTGATCGATCATGAAGACGTGCCCGCCACGTTGACTTCGTTCCGGGTACTTGGTGCGTTCGTGCTGTTGCGTCTGAAGACGGAGGAGCGGGGCGTGCAAGCGTTGTTGCTTGCACCGGACAACAGCGACGCGGATATCCGTCGCCGTCTGCGCATGCGGTTGGCGACCATGCAGCCGGGCGAGGCCTTGCAGCGGCTGTGATCCGGCGGCAACTTAGCGCGTCCAGCGCGGTCCCATCGAATACCTGATAATGGACGACCGGGCGCCCGCCCAGCGATCCCCCACAAGCGACCCGCCCATGTTTCGACCGCTCGAACTTTTCATCGGCCTGCGCTATACGCGCGCCAAGCGACGCAATCAGTTCATTTCGTTCATCTCCACCGTTTCGATCGTGTGCATCGCGATCAGCGTGATCGCGTTGATCACGGTGATGTCGGTGATGAACGGTTTTGACTACCAGATGCGTTCGCGCATTCTCGGCGCGATTTCGCACGCCACGGTTTCCGGTATCGGCGAAAGCGTGCAGGACTGGCCACAGGCATTGAAGGTCGCCGAAGCGAACCCGCATGTGCGCGGTGCCGCGCCGTATGTCGAGTCCGAGGCCATGCTGCTGGCACGTCGTTCCAGCGGCGCGCTGGTGCGCGGCATCGAGCCGACGCAGGAGCCGAAAGTCGTCGACATCAACAAGCACATGATCGACGGCAAGCTCGATGAGTTGACTCCCGGTAGCTGGAACATCGTTCTCGGCCGCGAGCTGGCGATGACGCTCGGCGTCGGCGTCGGCGACCGCGTGACCATGGCGGTGCAGCAGCTGCGCGCCACACCGATGGGCAGCGTGCCGCGGATGCGCAGCTTTCATGTGGTGGGCACGTTCGAACTGGGCATGGAGCAGTTCGACTCCGGCCTGGCCCTGGTCAATATGACGGATGCCGAAAAGCTCAACGACCTCAGCGGCCCGACCGGCATCCGCCTGCGCCTGGACGACCTGTTCAATGCGCGCCCGGTCGCTACCCAGCTCGCCAACCAGCTGGGCCAGGTCTACCGGGTGCAGACCTGGATGGACACCAACGCGAACCTGTTCGCTGCGTTGTCGATGGAAAAGATGGTGATGTTCATCATCCTGTCGCTGATCATCCTGGTCGCGGTGATCAACCTGATCTCGATGTTGATGATGCTGGTGACCGACAAGCAGGCCGACATCGCGATCCTGCGCACGCTGGGCTCCACGCCGCGCAGCATCATGGGCATGTTCATGGTGCAGGGCGTTCTGGTGGGCTTCGTGGGGATCGGTTTCGGCGTGGGGTTGGGCTCGCTGCTGTCATGGAAGTTGCCGGGGATCATCAAATGGATCGAGCACACCTTCCACGTCACCTTCCTGTCGCCCGACGTCTACTACATCAGCGAGGTGCCTAGCCGACTCGAGTGGCACGACGTGGGCTGGGTGGCGTTGCTCACCTTTACCTTCTCGCTGCTGGCCACCCTTTATCCCGCGTGGCGCGCATCGCGCACGCAGCCGGCGCAGGCATTGCGCTATGAATAAGACCGTCATGAACCCGAACGCTACCCATCAAGCTGGCGAAAACGTGCTGCGTGCCAGCCACGTCGCCAAGACCTACGACGAAGGCGGCTTGCGCACCGAGGTGCTGAGCGACGTCAGCTTTACCCTGAAGCGCGGCGAGACGATGGCGATCGTCGGCGCTTCCGGTTCGGGCAAGAGCACCTTGCTGCACATCATCGGTGGCCTGGACACGCTCACCGCCGGCGAAGTGGAGGTCGACGGTCGTGTGCTGTCGAAACTGTCCGATGCCGAACGTGGCCGCGTGCGCAATCGTTCGCTCGGCTTCATCTATCAGTTCCATCACCTGCTGCCCGAGTTCACCGCGCTGGAGAACGTGTGCATGCCGCTGCTGATCCGCGGCACGCCGATAGCCGAAGCCGAACAGCAAGCCGCGGCCCTGCTTGAGCGAGTCGGTCTGGGTGGGCGCACGCATCACAAACCATCCGAGCTGTCCGGCGGCGAGCGCCAGCGTTGCGCGGTGGCGCGAGCGCTGGTGACCAAGCCGGCCTGCGTGCTGGGTGACGAGCCTACCGGCAATCTCGACGAAGGCAACGCCGCACAGGTCTACGCCCTGATGCTGGAGCTCAACCACGAAATCGGCACCAGTTTCATCCTGGTCACCCACGACACACGCCTGGCGGCGCGGATGGATCGCACCCTGGTATTGCACAACGGCGTGCTGCAGGAAAGCCCGAGGGTCTGAGCGCTTGCTCCTGCTTGCAGGAGAGGCAAAGGGTCTTGGCGAGTAGCGCGTCCGCGATCCGCGCGGCGCACGCCTACGCATTTTTCATCTTCGTCGCCGCACCCGCCACGTTAGGCTCGGACTCTTCCAGGACGGACTGAGGCACGGGGCATGACGCCACTGTCGGCGATCAAGATGGCTGCGGCGCTGCTGGCGGGTGTGTTGCTGGTGCAGTGGTGGCCGCAGTTGCCACCTCGCTGGTGCGTGGGCTTGTTGTCGTTGGCTGCCGCATTATTGGCCTGGCGCTGCCCGCGTTGGCGCTGGCTTGCCTGCATGCTCTTCGGCGTCGCCTGGGCGGTGTGGCGCGGTGGCTTGGCCATGGACGCACGATTGCCGCGGGAACTGGAAGGCCGCGACTTCATGGTAATCGGCACGATCGCCGATCTGCCGCTGGCGCGCACGGACGCCAGCAGCTTCAGCCTGCGCGTGGAAAGCGCCACTCTGGACGGCCAGCCGACAGCCCTGCACGGGCTCCTGACGGTGTCCTGGTATGACGGCGCACCAGCGTTGCAACCGTGCACTCGCTGGAGGCTGCTGCTGCGCCTGAAGCGGCCACGCGGATTGCTCGATCCCGGCGGCGCCGACAGCGAGCGGTCGGCGCTGGAACGCGGCATCGTCGCCACCGGCTACGTACGCGACGATCCCGCCAACAGGCCGCTGGATGCCACGCTCTGGTGTGTCGATGGCGTACGCGATGCGGTGGCCAGGGGTATTGCCGTTCGCGTGCACGATCCGCATGACGCGGCGTTGTTGCAGGCGTTCTCGGTGGGCGACACCCGCGGCCTGACTCAGCAGGACTGGGCTGTGGCGCGGGCCAATGGCGTATCCCACCTGATCGCGATCTCGGGCTTTCACGTCGGTGTAGCGGCGGTGTTCGGCGTCTGGCTGGCGATGCTTGCCTACGCGCTGTGGCCGCGCCTGGGCTTGCGACTGCCACGGGTGCAGGCCCAGGCGGCGACCGCCTTGCTGGTAGCCGGCGCTTACAGCGCGCTGGCCGGGTTCGGCCTGCCCACCGTACGTACGCTGTTGATGATTGCGGTGGTTACCCTGGCTCGTTGCAGTCGACGCGGCAGCAGCGGCGCCCAATCGCTGGCACTGGCGATGATCGCGATCCTGCTGATCGATCCGCTGGCTGTGCTGGCGGCTGGCTTTTGGCTCTCGTTCGTCGGCGTGTCGTTTCTGATGCTCTGCCTGCAGGCACGCGGGCGCGGGTTGCGCGCGTTCCTGCATGAACTGTCGGCCGGTCAGTTGGTGATGACGGTGGCGTTGTTGCCGCTGACGATGTGGTTCTTCGGCCAGGCCTCGCTGGTGGGCGCGCTGTCCAATTTGATCGCGGTGCCACTGATCAGCTTCGTGGTCGTTCCGTGCGTTCTGTTCGGCACGCTCTCGCTGGGGCTGTGTCCACCACTGGCCATGCCGGCGTTTTGGCTGGCCGCGCGGATCGCGCACGCGCAGTGGTGGTTGCTGGAACGCATGGCGACCTGGCCAGGCGCGCAATGGTATCTGCCGGCCATTCAGCCGCATGCGCTGTTGCTGGCCTTGTTTGGCGCGCTGTGGATGTTCCTGCCGCGCGGTTTGCCGCTGCGCTGGTTGGGTCTGCTGCTGTTTCTGCCGTTGTTGTGGCCGGCGCGCCTGCTGCCGGCGGAGGGCGGGTTCCAGGTTTGGGTACTGGATGTGGGGCAGGGTTTGTCGGTGCTCGTCCGCACGCGAGGGCACGTGCTGGTGTACGACGCCGGTGCACGTTTTCCGTCCGGTTTCGACCTGGGCGAGGCCGTGGTCTTGCCGTCGATCCATGCGCTGGGTCTCGATCGTCTGGACATGCTGATGATCAGTCATGGTGACAACGATCACGCCGGTGGCGCCGGGGCCGTGGCGGCTGCCTTTCCGCAAGCGTCACGGTATGCCGGCGAGCCCTCGCGGATGCATATTCCGATGCGCCAGTGCATGGCCGGACAATCATGGCAATGGGACGGCGTGTCTTTCAGGGTATTGAGTCCGACTGCCGGCGAAGGCGATCGGGACAACGACAGCTCCTGTGTGCTGCTGGTGGAAGGACGCCACGGCCGTCTGTTGATGACCGGCGACATCAGCTCGCGGATGGAGCCATCGGTGGCCGCCGCGCTGGGTCCCGGGCCGTCGACACTCCTGCTGGTGCCGCACCATGGCAGCAAGACCTCTTCCAGCGACGCGTTCATCGACGCGATACGGCCGCCACTGGCGGTGGTTTCGGCGGGCTGGCACAACCACTTCGGGCACCCGAAACCGGAGGTGCTGGCGCGTTATGCCCGCGCCCACGTACCGGTATTCAATACCGCCATGGAAGGGGCGATTCCGCTGAATTTCCCCGCCGATGCGCCGCCCAGCCGTGGCCGGGGCTGGCGCCAGCAGCAATCGCGCTACTGGCGGGAATGACGCCGGTTGTGCCACGCGTACCGCAGTACCGCGGGGTGGGACTGCTATCATGCGCGCTTCTTGTCGGATCGTGCATGGGGTCCAAGCGTGCTGGAAATTCTGATGGCTGGCGGATGGGCGATGGTGCCCATCCTGATCTGTTCGGCGGTGGCCCTGGCGATCGTGCTGGAGCGTTGCTGGACCTTGCGCCGCAAGTCGGTATTGCCGCCTGGCCTGGGCGAGGAAGTGCGCCAGTGGGCGCGTTCCGGCCAACTCGACCCGGGTCATCTCGACACGCTGGCGAACGGCTCGCCACTGGGCGAATTGCTGGCCGCCGCATTGGCTGTGCGCAGGCAGCCGCGCGAGCTGATCAAGGAACGCATCGAGGACACCGGTCGGCATGTGATCCATCGGATGGAGCGCTACCTCAATACGCTCGGTACGATCGCGTTGATCGGTCCGCTGCTCGGCCTGTTCGGTACGGTGATCGGCCTGATCCGCATGTTCATGGAAGTAATGGCTGGCGGCATCGGCGATCCGGCCAAGATGGCCGGCGGCATCGGCGAGGCACTGATCTGCACCGCGTCAGGCCTGACCGTGGCGATTCCGGCGTATGTGCTGCACCGCTACTTCCGTTCGCGCGTGGCCGGTTATTGCGTGGAGATGGAAAAACAGGCGACCGCCTTGCTCGACGACCTGACCCTGACCGCAGCGCCCGCCCCGGCACGTGCCCGGCGTGCGCCGGCCGCGGCCGCGCCGAGCGCGGGCTGAGAGCACCCCGATGCGTATCGGCAACGACCGCCGCCAGGACGACTTCGAGATCAACGTGATTCCGTTGATCGACGTGCTGCTGACCCTGTTGATGTTCTTCGTGCTGACCAGCACCTTCGTGCAGCACTCGCGCCTGCAGGTGACCCTGCCGCAGGCCAGCACGCAGGACCGCGACATGAATGCCCCGGCGTTGACCGTCATGATCGACCGTGACGGCCGCTTCTATGTGGGCAGCGACGAAGTGCTGGGCGAGGGCATCGAACCGCTCAAGCAGACCATCGCGCGCAACGCCGGCGATGATCGCGAGCGCCAGGTGACGATCCGCGCCGATGCGATGACGCCACACCAGGACGTGGTCACCGCGATGGATGCGCTGGGCCAGCTCGGTTTCACCCGCTTGTCGATCGCCACCACGCCAAGCAAGCCGGGCAGCCAGCCGTGAGCAGCCAGAAAGGCGGCGTCTGGGATGCCGAAAGCTGGCGGACCTACAAGCGACTGCTCGGCTACACCCGTCGTTACTGGATGATCGGCCTGGTCACCCTGGTCGGCATGGCGGTGGACGGTGGCGCCCTGGTGGTGTTCACCAAGCTGCTGCAGCCGCTGATCGACCAGCTGTTCGCGAAGAAGGACCCCTACCTGATCTTCTGGATGCCGATCTGGATCATCGCGATCTTCGCCGTGCGTGGCGTGGGCACCTTCGTGAGCAGCTACGGCATTGCCTATATCGGGCGCAACGTGGTGCAAGTGATGCAGCGCGATGTGTTTGCGGCCTATCTGCGATTGCCCGCGGCATTCTTCGGTGCCGAAGCCTCCGGCCATCAGGTTTCGCGCATCACCTACACCAGCGAGCAGGTTGCCTCGGCATCCACCGATGCGGTGAAGATCGTGGTGACCGAAGGCGTCACCGTGATCGGCAGCCTCTACGTGATGCTGTTTTACAGCGCTTACCTGACCATGGCGCTGCTGATCATGGTGCCGGCAATCGCCTTGATCGCCACGGTGGTCAGCCGCCGCTATCGACAGATCAGCCGGCGCATCCAGGGCATGATGGGTTCGGTCACCGGCACGGTGGAGGAGTCGGTCGGCGCGCACCGCGAAGTACGCATCTACGGCGGCCAGCCGCATGAAGCCACGCGTTTCAACGAAGTGACCCAGCGCGCGAAGCGGCTCAACCTGAAGATCGCCGCCACCAACGCCACCTCGAGCACCGCGATCCAGACCGTGGCGGCATGCGCGCTGGCGGCATTGGTGTACCTCGGGACGCGCCCGGCGGTGATCGACGGCATTTCGCCGGGCGTATTTGTCGCCGTGCTGACCGCGATGGGTACGATGATGCCGTCGCTGAAACGGCTGACGACGGTGCAGGCGAACATCCAGCGCGGCCTGTCCGCCGCCACCGACCTGTTCGACATCATCGACCTGCCACCGGAAACCGACTCGGGCCGCCGCGACATCGTGCGTACGCGAGGGGAGATCCGGTTCGAGAATGTCCGCATGGTCTATCCGCGCGGCGAGTTCGAAGCCTTGCGCGGGGTCGACCTGCATTGCGCTCCGGGAACCGTGACCGCGCTGGTCGGCCGTTCCGGCAGTGGCAAGAGCACTCTGGTCAGTCTGTTGCCGCGCTTCTATGTGCCGAGTTCCGGCCGCATCGTGCTGGACGGTGAGGACTACCAGGACTACCTGCTGGCCTCGTTGCGCCGGCAGATCGCGTGGGTGGGGCAGAGCGTGGTGCTGTTCGACGACACCGTGGCCAACAACATCGCCTATGGCGAACTGGCCGGGTCAAGCGAAGCGGACATCGTCGCCGCCGCCGAGGCCGCCAATGCGATGGAGTTCATCGCACGCATGCCGCAGGGCATCCATACCCAGATCGGGCAAAGCGGCAACATGCTGTCCGGCGGCCAGCGCCAGCGCATCGCGATTGCCCGCGCGATCCTCAAGAATGCGCCGATCCTGGTGCTGGACGAGGCAACCAGCGCGCTGGATACCGAATCCGAACGGCTGATCCAGCAGGCGTTGCAGCGTCTGATGAAGGATCGCACCACGCTGGTGATCGCCCACCGACTGTCCACTGTCGAGAGTGCCGAGCAGATCGCGGTGATGGATCAGGGGCGCATCGTCGAACGCGGCACCCACGCCGAACTGCTCGCGCTGAACGGCCACTATGCCGCACTGCATCGTATGCAGTTCCACGATTTCGTGGCCGGGCAAGGCAGCGACTGAGGATCGTCCATGGCGCTGATCGATACGCTCGAGTCAGCCTGGTACGGCGCAGGCCGTGCACCGTGGTGGACGTCACCGCTGGCAGCTTTTTACGGCGGCGTGATCCGCCTGCGCGGCGCGCTTTATCTGATCGGCTGGCTACGCAGCGTGCGGCTGCCGGTGCCGGTTGTCGTCGTTGGCAACCTCAGCGTAGGCGGGACCGGCAAGACGCCATTGACGATCGCCGTGGTCGAGGCACTGCGTGCGCGCGGCTATCGGCCCGGCGTGGTCAGCCGCGGTTATGGCGGCCGCCAGCGCGAGCCGCTGCTGCTTGGCGAGTCGCCGGATCCAGCACAGGTCGGCGACGAACCATGCCTGATCCACGCCAGTGGTGCGCCGGTGGCCGTGGGGCGCGATCGCCCTGCGGCAGCGCAGCTATTGATCGACGCCGGTTGCAATGTGCTGGTGGCCGACGACGGCCTGCAGCATTACGCGCTGGCACGCGACGTGGAAATCTGCGTGATCGACGGGGCGCGCCGTTTCGGCAATGGACGGCTGTTGCCAGCGGGGCCGTTGCGCGAGCCGATGAGCCGATTGCAGCGAGTGGATCTGCGCGTATGCAATGGCGGTGTCGCCGAAACCGGCGAATATCCCATGCAGTTGCGCGGCAGTGAGGTGGTTGCGCTGGAAAGCGGAAGCATCCAGCCGCTGGCTGGGTTTCGTGGTCGCCGCGTGCATGCGGTAGCGGCGATCGGCCATCCGCGACGTTTCTTCGAGAGCCTGCGCGCTGCCGGCATCGAGCCGATCGAACATGCTTTCTCCGATCATCATGATTTCGTGGCGACGGACTTGGACTTTGCCGATGGCCTGCCGGTTTTGATGACCGACAAGGACGCGGTGAAGTGCCTGCGCTTCGCGCAGCCGGATTGGTGGCGGGTGCCGGTGCAAGCCGAACTGCCGTCTGCTTTCTTCGACGACCTGGTCGGGCGGATCGAGCTGTTACCGCGCCGCTGATTCGCCGCCGATGCAGATCTCGCGCACTAGCTCGCCGCCGATCCAGTAACACAGCTCGGCGGGATGCCTTGCGCGCCACACGACAAGGTCCGCACGCTGATCGATCGCCAGCGTGCCGCGATCATCCAGCCCGAGTGCGCGGGCGGCATGCACGGTCACCCCACGAAGCGCTTCCTCGGGCGTGAGCCGGAACAGCGTGCAGGCCATGCCGGCGGCCAGCCGCAGCGACAGCAGTGGCGACGTGCCGGGATTGCAATCGGTGGCGATCGCCATGGGTACGCGATGTTGGCGCAGAAGATCGATCGGTGGCAGCTTCGTTTCGCGCAGCGCATAGAATGCGCCGGGCAGCAGCACCGCAACGGTGCCCGCGGCGGCCATCGCCGCGACGCCGGACTCGCTCAGGTGTTCCAGGTGATCGGCCGAAAGGCCACCGAATTCCGCGACCAGCGCGGCACCGTCCATGTCCGATAGCTGCTCCGCATGCAGCTTCACCGGCAGGCCGAGTTGCTTTGCCCGTTCGAACACGCGGCGCGTTTCCTCGCGGCTGAAGCCGATGGTTTCGCAGAACGCGTCCACCGCATCGACCAGTTTCTCGGCGGCCAGTGCCGGCAGGATGTCGTCGCAGACGAGCGTCACGTAGTCATCGCGACGTTCTCGATATTCCGGCGGCAGCGCATGCAGACCGAGAAAACTGGTGCGCACGGTGATGCCGAGTTCGCGGCCGATGCGCCGGGCCACACGCAACATGCGGCGTTCGCTTTCCAGGTCCAGTCCATAACCGGATTTGATCTCCAGCGTGGTCACGCCGTCAGCCAGCAACGCCTTGGCGCGCGGCAGTGACTGCACAAACAGGGATTCCTCGTTGGCCGTGCGGGTAGCGTTGACGCTGGAAACAATGCCGCCGCCGGCGCGGGCGATGTCCTCGTAGCTGGCGCCGTTGAGGCGCAGGTCGAATTCGTGCGCGCGATCGCCACCGAACACCAGGTGGGTATGGCAGTCGATCAGCCCTGGCGTGACCAGCGCACCGTCGAGCGATTCGACCCTGCTGGCCAGTGCATCGGGTGCATCGGGCAGGTCGTCCATGGGGCCGACCCAGGCGATGTGGCCGCGATGTAGCGCGATGGCGCCGTGCTCGATCAATCCGTAAGGCATGTCACCGGCAAAGGTCGCCAGCGTGGCGTTCAGCAGCAGTCGGTCCCAGCGATGTTCGCTCATGGGAAGGGTGACTCCATCGTGGTGCTCAAGAATGGCCGGGTGGCGGGATCTCGGTTGGCGCGGCAGGCTCGTCGAACGCACTGGTGGGGCCGGCGGGAGGTGGCTGGTTGTCCGCTTCGTCGATTGATTCCTCGGCCAGTTCGTAGACGATTTCGTTGCCCACGGCGTGCTTTGCTTGTTGCTGCTCGAAATCCTGCACCATGCGTTCGGCGAAATCGCGGTAGACCGGGGTGGGGCAGAACAGCGATGCCGCCGCGCGGGCGAGCAGGCAGGCGGCCATGATCGGGATCACCATGTCCTGGTTATCGGTCAACTCCATGGCGATCACGGCCGAGGTCAGCGGCGCACCGGTGACGCCAGCCAGGTACGCGCTCATGCCCAGCAGCACGACCGATGCGGCGGGTGCGCCCGGCAGGAAATGCGCAATGTTCTGACCCAGTCCGGCACCGACCGCCAGCGCTGGCGAGAAGATGCCGCCAGGAATCCCCGCCCAGTACGACACCACATTGGCCAGCAGTTTGGCGATGCCGAAACTTTGTCCCGGCGTGTTGACGGCATCCTGCACGATCGCGCGGGCCTGGTCGTAACCGGTGCCGTAGATGGTGTTGTGCGAGCACAGGCCCAGCAGCGCCAGCGCCAGGCCGCACCCCACTGCAAACCATACCGGCTGTCGCGCGCGCAGGCGTCCAACATAGGCCAGCGGGCCATTTCGGCTGAGCAGGATAAGTCGTGCGAACAGGCCGCCGAGCAATCCGCAGATGATGCCGGTGAGCAGGACGGCGAGCCACGCATGACCCAGCGGCAAGCTGGCATCGACTTCACCGAAATACGAGTAGTTGCCCATGATGCCGAGTGAAACCACGCCGCCGATGATCACCGAGGTCAGCAACAGGCCGCTAAAGCGATGCTCGAAAGTGCCGGCCAGTTCCTCGATCGCGAACACCACGCCCGCCAGTGGCGTATTGAACGCCGCCGCGATGCCGGCTGCACCACCGGCAAGGATGAAACGCGAAGCGGCTTTGGGATCGTTGAAGCCGAAGCGCCGGCCGATCGAATAGAACAGTGCGGCGCCGACGTGCACGGTCGGCCCCTCTCGGCCGATCGAGGCGCCGACGGCCAGCGAGATCAGCGTCAGCAACATCTTGCCGGCCGCAATGGGCAATGACAGCATCCGCGCGCGAAAGCCCTCGTCCTCGATATGCAGCGTGCCGATCACCTGGGGAATGCCGCTGCCACGGGTAGCCCGCAGGCGTCCTTCGGTAACCCAGGCGAGCAATCCGAATACCACCGGCGTAAGAATCAGCGGAATCCAGCTGCCGTAGCCGAGGATGTGCAAAAACACCTGATACGACCACACGCTCGCCTTGGCAAACAGGATCGCCGCCAGGGCCACCAGCACCGCGCCAACCCAGAGCACGAGGCGGCGTTTCCAGTGATGTGGCGCGAAAAACTCGTGGCCGAGCAACGCCTGCAGGCGCGGGTTCGACGATTTCGATACAGGTTCGGACGACTCGGACATGCCGTGATTATCGCAGACGTCGCCGCCAGGATTGCAGGATCGCGGAGGATTGCGAGGATTGCAGGAGCGACTTCAGTCGCGATGCCCTTGTTTGCGGGCTCCAACGAAGAAGCATCGCGACTGAATTCGCTCTTGCAAGGGGTGGCTCAGCGTGGCCGCCAGCGGGTTTCGTAAAGATCGAAGCGGCGATCCTTCAGGTTGGTCACCGCGCCGGCGTTGCGCGCGCGGGCAAGGCCTTCCAGACGCAGGTCCGCGAACAACACGGTTTCGATGTTCGGGGTGGAGTCGGCGGCGACGCCATCGCGGGCAAAGCCGAAATCGCTGGGCGTGAGGATGCAGCTCTGGCCGTACTGGATATCGAAATTGTTGACGCCGGGCAGGTTGCCGACATTGCCGGACAGCACCACGTAACACTGGTTTTCGATGGCGCGCGCCTGCGAACAATAGCGCACGCGCAGGTAGCCTTCGCGCACGTCGGTGCAGAACGGCACGAACAGGATCAAGGCGCCCTGATCGACCAGGTGTCGCGCCACTTCCGGAAACTCCGAGTCGTAGCAGATCATCACGCCGATCGGGCCGCAATCGGTGAGGATCGTCGCGGCACTGTCGCCGCCGCTGATGTTCCACACGTTGCGTTCGCTGGGCGTGGGGTGCAGCTTCTCGCGCTCGTGGAGCGAGCCGTCGCGCAGGCAGACATAACAGACGTTGTGGATGTCGCCGTTGGCCTGTTCGGTCGGATGCGTGCCCGCGATGATGTTGATGTTGTAGTGCACCGCCAGACGACTGAACAGCTCCTTCACCTGCGGCGTGTACTGGCTGAGTTTGCGGATCGACTCCACCGGCGAAAGCTCGGTGTTCTCGATCGACAGCAACTGCAGCGTGATCAGTTCGGGAAAGGTGACGAAGTCGGCGCTGTAATCGGCGGCGATGTCGGTGAAGTATTCGATCTGGGTGGCGAATTCGTCAAACGAGGTGATGCGGCGCTGCTGGTACTGCACGGAGGCAACCCTCACCGAATCGGGCAGCCGTTGCGGTGAGGGAATCGACGGCACATCCGGTTGGTCGAGCAGGCGCGGGTTGCGCCACGCCAGATGCACCGCGTAACCGAGCGACTCATGGTCGGACGGTACGTACGCGCGCAGAACGCCGATCACTTCGAAGTCGTTCGACAGCTGGAAGCTCAGCGTGAGATCCCGCCGCTTGCCCTCCACCACGGCCTGCACATACGCCTCGGCGCTGCCGTAGCGGGTGAGGTTTTTCGCAAGCCCGGGAATGCGTCCGCCGAACACGATGCCGCGCAGCTTCAGGTCCATGCAGAGGCGCTTGCGTGCGTGGTAAAGGCGCTGGCCGATGCGCATGCCGCGATAATCCGGATGTACCACCACTTCCATGCCATACAACCAGTTGCCATCGGGCTTGTGCCGCGAGGCCATGCCGCCGCCGGTGATCTGCATCCAGGTATGCGGCGCCAATGCCGTGGCTTCGTCGATGCGGAACGTCGCGCAATAGCCGACGATCACGCCCTCGTACTCGACCACGAACTGGCCCTCGGGAAAGTGGGTCTGCTGGGAGCGCAGCATCTCCATCGAATGGCCCCATTCCTCCGAGTAGATCCGGGCGGTCAGGTCGGCCAGCTGCGGCACATCGCCGAGAACGGCCTGGCGCAGCAGAAGTTTCGGGGTGTTCTCGCTGATTTTCTTGGTCATGGCGTGATTATGCATAGCCCGAAAGACGTACGAGTGAAGGCGAATTCATCCGCCGGTTACACTGCGCCATCGTCCACGGGAGTCCGGTCCATGAGCAACAGCACTGGTGGCAGCCACTTCACGGCGACCCGGTTATGGCGCACCGATGGCTGGCAAGCCGATGCCGCACTGGAGGTGGACGCCGAGGGACGCCTGCATGCGTCGAAGGCCGATGCCGGGGAGTCGATCGGGCAGTGGGTGTTGCCCGGCATGCCGAATCTGCATTCGCATGCGTTCCAGCGCGCGATGGCCGGCCTTGCCGAGCGCAAGGGTCGCAGCGACGACAGTTTCTGGAGCTGGCGCGAGACGATGTATGCGTTTGCCGCCGCCATCGGTCCGGATGAGCTCAAGGCGATCGCCGCTCAGCTCTACGTCGAGATGCTCAAGGCCGGCTACACCCATGTCTGCGAATTCCACTACCTGCATCACCAGCCCGACGGCACGCCGTATGCGCAGCCGGAAGCGATGTCGCTGGCGTTGATCGAAGCCGCTCGTGAGGCCGGCATCGGACTGACCCTGTTGCCGGTGCTGTACATCAGTGGTGGTTTCGACGGCCGCGCACTCAGCCCGCGCCAGCGCCGGTTTGGCCATGATGTGGAAGGCTATCTGCGCCTGCTGGATACGCTGCGACGGCATGAGGGCGATGACCTGCGCATCGGCATCGCGCTGCATTCGTTGCGCGCGGTTCCGGAGCAGGCCATGCGCGAGGTGCTCGCCAGCGACATCGCCAAAACCTGTCCGATCCATATCCATATCGCAGAACAGGTCGGTGAGGTGCAGGACTGCCTGGCCACGCGTGGTGCCCGACCGGTCGAGTGGCTGTTCGCGCATGCCGACGTCGATGCGCGCTGGTGCCTGGTGCACGCCACCCATCTGACCGAAGCGGAGTGCGGCCAGCTCGCCCGCAGCGGTGCGGTGGCCGGTTTGTGTCCCACGACCGAGGCAAATCTCGGCGATGGTCTGTTTCCGCTCGCCGATTATCAGGACGCCGGCGGCGCGTTGGGCATCGGTTCGGATTCGCACATTTCGATATCGCCGGTGGAGGAGCTGCGCTGGCTCGAGTACGGCCAGCGGCTGCAGACGCGCCATCGCAACATCGCGGCACGGCATGAGGGCGACAGTGTGGGCGAGACGTTGTGGCGCGCGGCGTTGCGCGGTGGCGCGCAGGCTTCTGGCCTGCCCATCGGCGACTTGCGCGAGGGCGCGCGTGCTGACCTGATCGTGCTGGATGACACCTCGCCCTTGCTGATGGCGCGTGACGAGCGTTCGCTGCTCGACAGCTTCCTGTTCGCCGGCAATACCCCACTGGTGCGCGACGTGATGGCGGGTGGGCGCTGGCAGGTGCGTGCCTTCCAGCACCGCGATGAGCAGAGGATTGCGGAGCGTTACCGCGCCACGGTGGCTGCGCTGGCTTCACGCTGATTCCGCCGTGCCAAAAAAACTGCGCCAGCACGATGGCTGGCGCAGCGGTTGTTATCCGACTTCAACAGTCGATTACTGGGCGGCAGGGGTTGCCTGCGATGCTGCCGGATGCTCGGTGCGGAACTGCTTCCACTGCTCCCTGCGGGCCTGCTTCTGTGCACGCATGGTCGCCATCTGCGCCTTCTGTGCCGGAGTCAGCACCGCGTAGATCTGCGCCCGCACGTTGGCCTTCTGCTGCACGCGGACCTTGGTGGCATCGCCTTCGGCCTGTGCCAGTCGGGCGGCGGCGGCCTGGTAGCCCACCTGGTCGGGCGTCATCGATCCAAAGGCGCTGCGCTGCTGGCGCAATGCCTGCCATTGCGTCTTGTTCTGCGCGAAGCTGGTGTGCATGATCTGCTTGACGCTGGCGCGCTGCGCATCGGTGAGGTTGAGTTTCCTGAAGCCCATGTCCTGGCCATGGCGGTGCGAATGATGGCCATGCGGACCGCCAGCCGGGCCCGCAGGAGCGGCGACGGCGAACGCGCCGAAGGCCATGGCCGAAGTCAGGATCAGGCCGAGGGTGATGTTCTTGCGCATGAGTGATACCTCTGTGTGGTGGGTGGAGGACTTGCAACTCATTTGACGATATTGGCGCGTGTATGTTCTTTGCCGGAAGGTAAAGATGCGTAAAGGATGCCCTGATTGGGTCGGGGCATCCCTAAGCTCGTGGTGTCCGTCCCGCCGCACCGATTGAATGGAAGTCATGCAACCAGCCGCCATGCCCCGGATATTGATTGTCGACGATGATCGCGCCCTGTGCGCGCTGCTGGCCGATTACCTGCAGCGCGAAGGTTTCGTGGTGGATGTCGCCCACGATGGCGAAAGTGCGTTGGCGCAGCTGCGCAACCAGGCATCGCGGCCCGATCTGTTGATCCTCGACGTGATGATGCCCGGCCGCGATGGCCTGGATACATTGCGCGAGCTGCGCATGCAACATCGCCTGCCGGTGATCATGCTGTCCGCCAAGGGCGAGCCGGTGGACCGGGTGATCGGCCTGGAACTGGGCGCCGATGATTACCTGGCCAAACCCTGCCTGCCGCGCGAACTGCTGGCACGGGTGCGCGCGCAACTGCGGCGAAATACGCCGGCTAACGCCGCGAATCTGCAGGTCGGCACGCTGCGCCTGCAACCGGGTGACCGTCGGGCTTTCATCGAGGAACAAGAACTCACCCTGACCGGTGCCGAGTTCATGCTGCTGCTGGCGCTGGCGCAACGCGCCGGCGAGCTGGTCGACAAGGCGTCGCTCACCCGCATCGCCCTGGGCCGCGAGCTGGAGCGCTTCGATCGCAGCATCGATGTCCATGTGAGCCGCCTGCGTCACAAGTTGGGCGAAGCATCAGCGCAGGCACCGCGCATCGAATCCGTCCGTGGCTCCGGTTACCTGCTGACCGCGGGTGCGTCGTGAGCCCGTTCCGCAGTTCGATCTACTGGCGCCTGCTGATCTGGTTCTGCCTGGCGAACTTGCTGGTGCTTTTTCTTGGTGGATTTCTGGCGCGGCGTTTCGTTGAATACACCACGGCGGTGGAGATCAACTGGGTGGCGCTGGCACAGGATGCGAACCAGAGCTACGACGCCGGTGGCGCGAATGCGCTCACCGAGTGGGTGAAGCGGCAGCGGCATCAGGGCATCCTCGAGGCCACCCTCTACGAAAACGGCCAGGCGCTGTCGCCAGTCCGGTTGCCGCTGTCCATCCAGAAATCGCTGCCGGCCTGGTTCGATGCCGGGCGGGACATCCTGCTGCAGCCGCGCCCAGGCCTGTATCTCTCCGTACAGCAGGTGGTTGGCGGCAAGGGGCAGGTACGCGAGCTGGTGGCGCTGAGCCGGACCCATACGCGGCTGCGCCAGCAGAGCCGGGAAAAGATCCTGCTGGGCATCCAGCTGTCGTTGTCGCTGTTGTTCATCGGGCTGGTCGGCTGGTGGGTGGCGCGCAGCGTGGCGCGGCCGGTCGGCGCGCTGCGTGATGCGACCCGGCGCATGGCGGCGGGCGAGCTTTCCACCCGGGTCGGTCGGCCCCCCGGCATGGCGCACGACGAACTGGCCCAGCTCGCCTACGACTTCGACGCCATGGCCGAACGCATCGAGGCGTTGGTCGCACACGATCGCCGCGTGCTGCAGGATCTCTCGCACGAGTTGCGTTCGCCGCTGGCGCGGTTGCACCTGATCCTGGAGCTGGCCCAGCGCAGCAACGGCACGGCCGCCGCCGATGCGTATTTCCAGCAGGCCGAGACGGAAATTTCGCGACTGGATCGCATGACCGGCGAAATGCTTGCGTTGTCGCGTCTGGAAGGCGGCATTCCCGGCATGAATTGCGAAAATCTCGATCTCGTCGAGCTGGCACGCGAATGCCTGGAACAGGCCGACATCGAAGCCCATGCGCGCCGGATCGTGTTGCAGCTGATCCCTTCCGATGGAGCGGTGTGGGTGTTCGGCAGCGTGCAGTTGCTGGAGCGTGCGGTGGACAACCTGATCGCCAACGCCATCAAGTTCAGTCCCGAAGGCGGCGCGGTGGAGCTGTCGGTGAGCAAGGGTGAACACGGCGCCGAGCTGACTGTCCGCGACCGCGGGCCGGGTGTGCCCGAGGCTGAGTTGGCCTCGTTGTTCCGGCCGTTCTTTCGGGGCAGCAATGCGGTAAGGGCCGAGGGACATGGACTCGGCCTGGCCATCGTGCAGCGCGTGATGAAGATTCATGGCGGCGAGATCCTTGCCGGCAATCGCGATGGTGGCGGCCTGGAGGTGTGGCTCAGCTTGCCGCTGGTCCAGGCGGATGCCGCTGGCTGAAGTTTGGCTAAAGTTCCGGCCGACCGTAAATGAGGCTAGATTGTGCCGGCAGTGCGCGCCGTCTTCGCGGACGGCTCCTTGGGTCATCGCGGGAGAATTCCATGCAGGGTTCCAACGATCTGGGCAAGCTGGTGCTTCGCGTTGTACTGGGTGTGCTGATCCTGTTCCACGGCGTGTCCAAACTGATCCACGGCCCGGGTTACATCATCGGCGTGGTGACCGCTGCCGGACTGTCGCCATTCCTGGCCTACGGGGTCTACGTCGGCGAGGTGGTCGCGCCGCTTCTGCTGTTGCTCGGTTACTGGACGCGGGTCGGCGCGCTGATCATCGCGGTCAACATGGTCGTGGCGATCTCGCTGGTGCACATGACCCAGTTCGCCTCGCTCAACGATACCGGTGGCTGGGCGCTGGAGCTGCAGGGCATGTTCCTGGGCACGGCGCTGGCCATCGCGCTGCTCGGGGCCGGCCGTTTCAGTCTGGGCGGCAGCGCCGGTCGCTGGAACTGAAAGCGCGATTATTCAGCGACGGATGATCTTGATGAACGGCAACCATCGACGGTTGGCGTTCGTGTCATCGAAAGAAATTCGCGCACGTTCTTGGTGACACATCCCCACAGGAGTGTCCCATGCGTCGAGTGATCTCCCGCCTCACCGCCACCACGTTGCTGCTGGTCGGCAGCGTTTCCCTTGCCGGTTGCATCGTGGCGCCGCCGCGCCCGGTCCGTCATGTTCGCGTGGTGGCACCCGTTCACGCGAGCGCCCGCGTCTGGGTGCCGGGCTATTGGGCGCCGCGGCATGTATGGGTTGAGGGACACTGGCGCTATCGCTGACGTCCGGCAGCGTCAGGCCGAGGGTTCCAGCCGTTCGCGCAGGAAGTCGATGAACACGCGCAGTTTCGGTGGCACCTGCAGCCGGCTCGGGTAATACAGGTAGAAGCCGTCGAACGGTGGCAGCCAGGCATCCAGCACGGTCTGCAACCGTCCGGCGGCGACGTGTTCGCGCACCATCGGTTCCAGCGCATGCACCAGCAGCAGGCCATCCAGCGCGGCGTGGATCTGCAGGACAGGGTCGTTCACGATGAACGGCCCGGTCACGTCGATTTCGAACCAACGGCCACGCTGCGCGCCGCTTTTGTGGGCGAATTCCCAGCGGTAGATGGCGCCGCTGGTGCTGTAGCGAAAGCGTGCGCAGGCGTGTTGTTGCAGTTCGCGCGGATGCTGCGGCCGGCCGTGCCGCGCGAAATATGCCGGTGCGCCAGCCACCAAGGCGCGCTGGGGACCGCCCAGCGGTATGGCCACCACGTCGCGCGCCAGCCGTTCGCCGAGACGGATGCCCGCATCCACGCCGTCGGCAACCAGGTCGGTGAGTGCGCTTTCGGCGATCAGGTCCAGCGTCACCTCGGGATAGGCGCGCAGGAAATCCGCGATCATCGGTGCGACCAGCTGGTCGAGCAAACTGTAGGGCGCGGTGATGCGCAGGGTGCCGGCAGGGCGATCGCCATGCTGGCGCAAGGCTTCCACGGCGCCATCGATTTCAGCCAGGGCCGGCGTGATGCGGTCCAGGAACAGCCGTCCCGCCTCGGTCAGGCCAACTTTGCGGGTACTTCGCTGCAGCAGGCGCACGCCGAGGCGCTGTTCCAGCTGGCGCATGGTCTGGCTCAGCGCCGATGGCGTCACCTCCAACCCGGCCGCGGCACGGGTGAAGCTCCCGTAACGGGCAATGGCATGGAACGCGCGCAGGGCGGGGCTGTGATCATCGATCATTGATTAGTCCAGCTTCATAAAGCATGTAGAGGATCGGTATTTTTTCGTGCAATGGCAAGGCGCAGACTTTGCGCCATTCCCCTTGAAGGAGTCCCGCCATGTCGCTCGACCAGTACTACACCCTCGGCCGCTCCGGCCTGCGCGTCAGCCGCCTCGCGCTCGGCACGATGACGTTCGGCGACGACTGGGGCTGGGGCGCGGCGGAAGACACGGCCCGCGCGATGTTCGATCGTTATCTGGCGGTCGGTGGCAACTTCATCGACACCGCCGACCTCTACACTGGAGGCAGCAGCGAACGCCTGCTCGGCCAGTTCATCGCCGACAGCGGCAGCCGTGATCGCGTGGTGCTGAGCACCAAGTTCAGCTACAACGCCGAGCCCGGCAACCCGAACGCCGGCGGCAACGGTCGCAAGAACATCCTGCGCGCGGTGGAGGGCTCATTGCGTCGCCTGCGCACCGATTACATCGATCTTTATCTGCTGCATACCTGGGACCGGATCACCCCGGCCGAGGAAGTGCTGCAGACGCTGGACGACCTGGTTCGCGCGGGCAAGATCCGCCATGCCGGCCTGTCCGATGTGCCGGCGTGGTATGCCGCGCAGATCCAGACACTGGCGCGCGCGCATCACCTGCATCCGCTGATCAACATGCAACTGCAGTACTCGCTGGCCGAGCGCAACATCGAGCGCGAATACGTGCCGCTGGCACAGGAACTTGGCATGGGCATCACCGCCTGGAGTCCGCTGGCGATGGGCCTGCTGTCCGGCAAGTACCGGCCCAGCGAGGCCGGTCACGATGGTGAAGGCGAGGGCCGCCTGCAGACGGTCAAGTCGATGGGCTTGCCGTCGTTGGCGGACAAGTTCACCCCACGCAACTGGGCCATCGTCGGCGCGGTCGAGCAGGTGGCGCGCGAAAGCGGCCTGAGCATGGCGCAGGTGGCGATCCAGTGGGCGGCACGCCAGCCCGGATTGGCTGCGGTCATCCTCGGTTCGCGCAACCTGGTGCAGTTCGAGGACAACCTCGCCGCACTCGATCGTCCCCTGGCGGACGAGGTCATGCATGCGCTGGATGCGGTTTCCGCGTTGCCCTCGCAATTCCCCTACAGCTTCTTCGAACCGGCGCAACAGGCTGGCTTGCAGGGTGGCGTCGGCGTCGGCGACAAGCCGGCCGGCTATGCGCCGCCGCTGTGGATGGATCCGGCGCAGCAGGCGGACTTCACTCTTGCCTCGTCCACGGAGACCGCGCGATGACGCTTCCTTATGGCGCGCCGATCACGCTCGACCAGGCCCGCGCCGTGATGGCTGCCGCCGAGGCGGAAGCCATCGCGCATGATTGGTCGATGGTGATCGCCATCGTCGGCAGCGGCAGCCAGCTGGTGATGCTGCACGCGCTTGACCAAGCCCAGCATGGCAGTGTGCCGGTGGCGCAAGCCAAGGCCGAGACGGCGGTGAATTTCCGCCGCCCCAGCAAGATCTTCGAGGATGCGGTCGCCTCCGGCAGCCTGGGCCTGCGACTGCTCGGCATGCACAACCTGATGCCACTGGACGGCGGGCTTCCGTTGATTGTCGATGGCCGCCTGATCGGTGCGATCGGCGTCTCCGGCATGCAGTCGACGCAGGATGCGCAAGTCGCCGCCGCCGGCGCCGCCGCGCTCGCTAGGGCAGAAATCGGAAACCGTTGAGCGCTTCGTGCAGCCGCTGCTGCGCGTCCGTCCGGGCGAACGGCGGCGTGGCGGGCGGGTCGTAGACTTCCGGCCGGGTGCCGGTGAGCAGCAGGTCCACCGCATAGCAACGCCCGGCATGCACGGCACGATAGCTTTCCACTTCCAGGTAATGGCTCATCGCCGCGTCGGCGGCGTGGAAGTGCGTGAACGGCACGCCGGCCAGCGTCGTTGTGTCGGATGCCGGCGCCGCACCGCTGGCCGGTACATCGCTGCAATGCGCCAGCGCATCGCTGTCGGTGCCAATGCCGATGCGCAGTTCCGCGGCGGTGATCTGGTTGGAACCGTCCAGCACCAACGCTAACACCGGGGCGCCGTGGTCATCCGGTCCGGCGAAAGCCTTCCACGAGGCGTCGCCGAGATAGCTGCGCTGGAAGTCGTGCCGCAGTTGCATGCCAGCCGGAATCGCGATGGCGAAGCCGTATTTTGCGTCGGAGTAGGCGGAGCCACTTGCATTGCCGGACTTGCTGAGTGCCGTCGTCGGCGCGGCCGCCGGACTGGCCGTGGATGGTTGGCCCGGACCGCAGCCGCATAGCAGCATCAGCGTGGCGGCAAGCAGGGTGATGGCGGTGGTCTTCTTCATGACGTTGCTCCGGACATGACGGGATCGGTGGCCTGATTCGACCATGGAACCCTACGCAAGCGCCGTGCGTTTTGCCACACTCGGATCTTTCGCCGACGGGTTGCGATGCGCTCGAATGCTCTTGCCGCGGTGGGACTGGCGCTGTGCTCGGCGCTGTTTTTCACACTCACCTATGTACTCAACCGCAGCCTGGTCACCGGCGGCGGGCACTGGGCGTGGGCGGTGATTCTGCGTTATCTGTTGACCCTGCCGATGCTTGCGCTGGTACTGCCGCTACAGGGTGGGCTCGGTGGGTTGCCGGGCGAGTTGCGTCGGCATCCGCGCAGCTGGCTGTTGTGGAGCAGCGTGGGCTTCGTGCTGTTCGGCGTGCCGCTGACGTGGGCGGCCAGCAGCGGACCGTCATGGCTGATCGCCGGCAGCTTCCAGACCACCGTACTGGCCGGACCCCTGCTGGCACCGTTGATCTATCGCGACGAACGGCGCCGACTGGCCTGGCGCATGCTGGCGATCGGCGCGCTGATCGTGGCCGGCGTGTTCGCGCTGCAGTGGGGCCACGCGCACGGCCAGCTGCATGTCGGCGACTGGCTGGCGATCGGTGCGGTGGTGCTCTCCGCATTTGCCTATCCCCTGGGCAACCGCAAGCTGCTGTTGCATCTGGAGCACGGCGACAGCCAGCTCACCGCGGTGCAGCGAGTGTTCGGCATGACGTTGTGCAGTTGGCCGCTATGGCTTGTGTTTGCCGTGATCGCATGGTTCACCATCGGCCCGCCAACGTTGCGCGAAGCCATGCTGGCCGGCGGCGTGGCGCTGTCGTCGGGCACCATCGCCACCATCTTGTTTTTCCGCGCCACCGACATGGTGCGTAGCGAGCCGACCGCGTTGGCGGCGGTGGAGGCGATGCAGGCGGCGGAATTGCTGTTCGCCACCTTGCTCGGCGTGCTTTTCCTCGGCGAGGCATGGCCGCGTGGCTACGCACTGTTCGGCGCATTGGCGATCGTTGCCGGCATCGCGTTGTTCGGCTGGGTCAGCGGTCGCGGTGCGGCCGGCCATGCCGAGGCGCTGCGGGTTTTGCGCGGCGATCGCAGCGCCTGATCCCGGCGTAGCACGGACGTCCATTTGCTTGCACGAGCGCGGCATTCCCGTTAAACAGGTCAGTCTGTGTTTCTGCATGCGGGAAAATTTGATGAGCAAGCGACCCTGTTCCTGGATCGTGGCCGGTGTCCTGCTGGGAACGATCATGGGCACGGCTATTTCCGCCGAGCCGCATGTTTCGCTGCCCGTCCTGCGCTGGGATGCATCGACCTATGGCAACCATCGTTACCTGGTGCAGGTCGGCATGCCGGCCGATGCGGTGCGCGTCACTATTCCCTGGCGTCGTCGTGATGCGCATCCTGCGCAGGTGGCGGTGATCGTCACCGCGCCCGACGGCAGCGTGGTCCGGAACGTGCTGCGTGGTGCGATCGACCAGGCCTCCGGCGAACTGGTCTTCGCAGCGAAGCAGGCCGGCATCTACGCGGTCTACTACCAGCCCTATCTCAGCGACAGCCACAGCAATTACCCCACGCTGACCTACAAGGCGCCGCAAGACGCCGCCGATCCGGCCTGGGCAAGCAAATTCACACCGGCTTCGTGGTCAAGCCTGCCTCAGGCACAGGTGTTGCGATACGAGGCAGTCGATGTGTTCGACGCCTATACCGACATGGAACGGACGGCCACGCCGCAGGAGCTGCGGCAGCTGCTTGCGGCCAATCCGCAGTCGATGCTGCTATTTCCCGAGACGCGTGCGCATCCCGTGCGCATGTTCGACCAGATCCCCGGACGATGGGCTACGCGGGGCACCGGCGGCGGGTTGGCAGATCACGCATTGCGCGGCGAGTACCTCAGTTTTCAGGTTGGCCTGTGGACACCGCGCGTCGCCGTGAACGATGTGCACGTCACGACGGCCGATCTGCACGGTCCCGGCGGGGCGGTCATTCCCGCCAGTGCAGTGACCTGCTTCAACCTCGGTGGTATCGACTACACCGGCAAGCCGTTCGCCACGCGCGTCGATGTGCCGAAGGGACGTGTGCAGCCGTTGTGGATGGGTCTGGACATTCCGGCTGACGCAAAGCCCGGCGTTTATCGCGGCGAATTGACGATCAGTGCCGAAGGCGTGCCCGCGCAGAAGATGCCGCTGGCCATCACCGTGAATGACGGCAAGGCCGTGGCGCACGGCGACGACGATCCCGCCCAACTCACGCGCCTGCGCTGGTTGAACTCCACGCTAGCGCAGGATGATTCGCTGGTGAAGCCATTCACCGCGGTCACCGTGAATGGCGCGCGGCTGGGGATTCTCGGACGCCAGCTGCATCTGTCCGCCAACGGCCTGCCAACGCAAATCGAGAGCCGCTTCGACGAACGCATGACGCGGATGACGAAACAGTCACACCCGCTGCTGGCGGCGCCGATGCAACTACTGGTGCAGGATGCCGGCGGCACACACGCGCTGACCGCGCAAGGCATGCCGGCCGTGCGGCGGGACGGCCCCGCCCGTGTGCATTGGCAGGTAGCCGGCAAGGCGGGGCCGCTGCAGAGTGAGATCAGGGCCAGTTTGGAAGCGGATGGCACGCTGACTTATGCGATCACATTGATGGCGCGCGAGGCGGTGAAGCTGGATGACATCCGCCTGCAGATCCCGTTGCGCAGCGATGTCGCCCAGTACGAGCTGGGGCTGGGGCGTACCGGCGATCACGCGCCGGCCCAATTCAGCTGGAAGTGGAACGTCGAGAACAACCAGGACGGCGCATGGATCGGTGCGGTGAATGCCGGCCTGGAATTCCATCTGCGCGACGAGCACTATCGCCGTCCGCTCAACACCAATTTCTATCACCAGCAACCGCTGCGCATGCCCACGTCGTGGGACAACGGCGGGCAGGGCGGCATCACGTTCAGGCGTGACGGCGCGCATTACCTGGTAAACGCTTTTAGCGGCCCGCGCACGATGACGGCAGGCCAGTCGCTGCATTACGACGTCGTCATGCGCATCACGCCGTTCAAGCTGATCAAGCCGGCCGAACATTTTGCCGAACGCTATTTTCATAAGTACGCCGACCTGGACACGATCAAGGCCGATGGTGCGAACGTGGTCAACATCCATCACGCCACGCCGATCAATCCCTGGATCAACTACCCGTTCCTTGAAGTGGATGCCATGCGCACCTACGTCGACGCGGCGCACAGGCGCGGCATGAAGGTGAAGATCTACGACACCATCCGCGAATTGTCCGATCGCGCGCCGGAACTGCCGATGCTGGAATCGCTGGGCCACGAGGTGATCAGTGGCGGCAAGGGCGGCGGTTTCTCCTGGCTGCAGGAGCACCTGGACGGTGACTACATTGCCGCCTGGCACGTGCCGGAAAATCGCGATGCAGCGGTGATCGACGCCGGCCAGAGCCGCTGGCACAACTATTACGTCGAAGGGCTGGACTGGCTTGCCCGCAACGTCGGCATCGACGGCTTGTACCTGGACGACGTCGCCTACGACCGCACCACCATGAAACGCGTGCGCAAGGTGCTCCAGGCGCATCGGCCGCACCCGCTGATCGACCTGCATTCGGCCAACCAGTTCAACCCACGCGACGGCCACATCAACAGCGCGCTGCTGTACATGGAGCTGTTTCCGTACATCGACCGGTTGTGGTTCGGCGAAGAGTTCGATTACGAGAAAACCTCGCCCGGCTACTGGCTCACCGAGATCTCCGGCATCCCGTACGGCCTGATGGGAGAGATGCTGCAGCACGATGGCAACCCGTGGCGCGGCATGTTGTTCGGCATGACCAACCGGCTCGGCTGGTCGAAGGGCAGCGACCCGCGGCCATTGTGGAAAGCGTGGGACGACTTCGGTATCGAGCAGGCCGACATGATCGGCTGGTGGGTGCACGATGCGCCGGTGAAGACCGGTCGCGACGACGTGCTGGCGACCAGTTATGTACGTCACGGCAAGACGCTGATCGCGCTGGCTTCGTGGGCGCCGCAATCGACCACGGTGAAGCTGCAGATCGACTGGAAGGCGCTCGGGCTCAAGTCCGCAAGCGTCACGTTGAAAGCCATGCCGGTCGAAGGCTTCCAGCCAGCGGCAGAGTTCAGGCCGGGCGATGCGATTCCCGTGGAGCCGGGCAAGGGCTGGTTGTTGCTGCTGGAGTAGCAACAGGTCGATGACCTTGATCGCGTGGATGTCCTGTGCGATCGCATCGCAGGATGGCGGGCCCTGGACAACGATTGGTCGCGGAATGGCGTCGCGACGAGTCCAGGCGGTCAGCCACTCACGTACGGACCCGTGCCAGGGAAAATCTCGATCAAGGCGCGGGTAAGCACAGTCGGGTAGACCGTGAAGTGATCTTCGCCATCGATGATCGATGTTTCCACTTTCAGGCCTTCGTAGTGGCGGCTGCGCAGGCGTTGGGCAAAGTCGCGGTTGTGCAGCAGCATGTTGTTCTGGTGGAAATAGCGCGGTCCTGGCCCAAATGTCTCGTAGCTGCCCACCGACAGCAGCACCTGTGCGCGCAAGGCGCGGTGGTCATTCGCGTAGTCCCGCTCGAAACGGTCGATTACATGGTCGTCGTACCACAGCGAGGGGCTGGACAAGATGTAGGTGTGGAACAGCTCGGGCCGGGTCACCAGTACGTAGGCACCAAACAGGCCGCCATAGGAATGGCCAGCGAACGCGCGGCGAGCGGGATCCGTGCGGTAGCGCGCGTCAATCATCGGCAGCACGGTGGTGGCCAGGAAGTCACGGTAATGGGCGGCGCCACCGTATTCCTCGGCACTAAAGTCATCCGGGGCGTGCCGAACCGGCGCGGAGGGCGTGTAGTCGCGCGAGCGGCTCTGCTTGGACGTCAGTCCTTGCTGTGGTGGCAGGCCGACCAGGATGAAGTCCTCCAGATTCACCCCATGCTGGCTGACCAGGTTGCGCAGGCTTCGCACCAGCGGAAAGCTGTACAGCGCGTCGGTCACGTACAGCACCGGGTAACGTTGCTGCGGATGCGCTGCGTAGTCGGCAGGCAGTGCTACCCAGATCGGATAGTTGCGACCGACCGGGTCGTGAACCGTTAGCGCCTCCGTATCAGGCAAGACCACGCCAGTGACCCCGTCACCGGGAGTGGGTTTGACGCTGGCAACGCCGACCGCCCTTTCCGCATGCGACGGTGCCTCTGCCGATCCGTGCGCCGCGAGGTTGGCGTCGCCTGCGTGTTTGCTCCCGCATCCGGCCAGCATCAGCATCATCAATCCAAGGCCCACTCTCGTAAACACGTTCCGGCGCACCATCGTTTTTCCAGGCATCGAGTTCGGTCTCCAATCTTCACACGCGGCTGTTGGCATCGCCACGTCGAAGCATCAACGTCGCTCGGTTCGATGACCTCAACGATGCGTCGGTTCGCCCGTATCATGCGATCCATGAAGATCTATGCCTCGGGTAGATCGCCGCGTGGCCGACGGCAAGGATCTTTCACTGGTCCATGCACCATAGGATCACCCGAGCCGGGATGATCGCGCTGTCGTGTATCGGAAGGGCGCCCGCGTACTTCACCTGCTGAGGGAGCAGTTGGGCGAGCGCAATTTCTGGAAGGGGATTCGGGACTGTACGCGAGGGTTCGGGGGCAGGTCGGTGACGACTCGGGACCGATGCGGCACAACCTTTGTTCGATCAGGGATGAAGGGCCTCGGCGATGTCGCGCCCGAGTTCGGCGAAGATCGCGTCGCGTTCGCCCTGAGGTGCCGATGAGGCAGTGAGGAAGGCGGCCACGATGACGGTATGACCATCGGGCCAGGTAAGGATGCCGATGTCGTTATACGCCGCGGTGATATTGCCCAGGGTGTAGGAGGTGCCGCATTTATCGGCCAGGTCGACATGGGCGGGCAAGCCGGCGCGGAGGCGACGTGGCACCGTCTGCCCGCGCATCAAGTCGATCAGGTAGTGAGTGGAGGCTGGCGAAAGCAGCTCCTTGTCCCGCAGCTTGCGCAGAAACATCACGGCGGCTTCCGGCGTGCTGCGATTGCGCGGATCGGCCATGAAGGCGGCATAGCCGCGATGTTGCCGTTGCAGTTCCTGCTCAGGCGTTTCGTTTGCAGGAGGCGTGGCGTTGCTGAAAATGCGGCCGATGCCAGCCTCGCCCATGTCCACGCGCATGCCTTCGATGCCGTGCGTTCGCAAGAATTCCGTCACGACGCCGGGACCACCCACCAGCTTGATCAGCGCATCGACCGCGGTGTTGTCGCTGTGGCTGACGGCGGCGGTGAGCAACTGGCGCACCGTGAACGTCATGCGGTCGCCGCGAAAGTGATCGCGAACCGGTCCCGATTCAAGCTCGTCGCGAGTCAGTACGGCGGTCTGGTCAAACGACAGGTCGCCATGGTCGATCCGGGCCAGCACCGCGGCGCCGACCGGTGCCTTGAACACGCTCATCATCGGATAGGCCCGACTGGCGTTGACGCGCCAGGTGGCGCCGTTCTTCGGATCAAGCACCACGATGCCGAGTGTGCCTGGACGTGCGCGTTGCGCCAGCGCTTCCAGTCGGCCCTGCAGGTCGTCGCCTGCAGTCGAGGCATGGGCTGTCGCCATCGACATCACGCCGGCGATGGTGAAAGCGAACACGGCGACGATACGCATCGACGGGCGAGGGCGAAAAAAATTCATGAAGAAGGCACCAGCGTTGGAGACGTCATCCTTGCGCACGCTGGTGATGAAGCGTGGGCCGCGGAAGAAGTCGAAGCGAAAGAAGTCGGAGCGAAAGAAGTCGACAGTGGAATCCCGGCGCGTGGGAGTGCGCCGGGCCGCGATCTCAGGGTTTCACCAGCCGAAGCGTCATGCGGTCGGATTCGCCGATGGCTTTCATCTGGGCATGTTCGCCGTCGGGACCGGCCAGGTCCGGTGGCAGGCGGTGCACGTTGACGTCTTCGGGATCCTTCGGGTTGGCGTTGATCTCGGAGACGCCGTCTAGCCGGAAGCCGCTCTTGAGCGCCAGGCTGATCAGGTAGTCCTCCGGAATGCGGTGCAGCCGCCCCGCACTCAATGTGGGATCCTCGAACGGACGGGCGCGGTGCTCGACGACGCCGAACACGCCGCCGTGCTTGAGCACGTCGAATGCGGCCTTGAACACCGCCGCCAGCGTGTCCTTGTCGTTGATCAGCCAGTCATGCGTGTTGCGGAAAGTGAGCACCATGTCGGCGGAGTTGTCGGCACCCAGCCGGACCTGCGAGGGCGGCGAGAACGGAACGGGTTTTCCGATGTTTCCGTACAGCGCCGGCGCAGCCTTGAGTTTGGCGGCGAACTTCGCCGATGCCGGCGCCGCTTCGATGAGGTGACCGTGATCGTGCAGGAACGGCGCGAGAATTTCGGTGTACCAGCCGCCACCGGGTTCCAGTTCGATCACCGTCATGCCCGGTTTGATACCGAAGAATTGCAAGGTTTCGGCGGGATGACGATACGTATCGCGCGCCTTGTTTGCTGCAGAGCGCCAGCTGCCATCGACGGCCTTCTGCAGCAGCGCGGCGTTGGCGTCGGATGACGGCGGCGGGCTGGCGCTGGCGGTGGCTGCGATCAGCAACGCGCCGATGCACAGGATGAAAAGTCTGCATGTCCGCTGGTACATGAGCGTCTTCTCCCGAGGATGAAAAACCAAGGATACTCCCGGGCGGTACCGGCGGAACGGCCAGCATTCGCGCGGCACGGATGCCATCGGTTCACGACGTATGGTTGACGAGCATGGCCAAGGCAGGCGGTACGATAGACAGCCTCCACAGCCAGCACGGTTATTTTCGATGGATGAGTCGGCACGGAATTTCATCCGCCACGGCACACCGGCATTTCGGCACACCAACCTCGCGCTGTTCGCGGCCGGTTTCGCCACCTTCGGTCTGCTGTATTGCGTGCAGCCGTTGATGCCGGAGTTCAGCCGGGACTACGGCGTCAGCGAGGCGGGCGCGGCGTTGTCGCTGTCGTTCACCACAGGGGTGCTGGCGTTCGCGATGCTGTTTGCCGGCGCGTTGTCGGATGCATGGGGACGCAAGTCGGTGATGGTGGCGTCACTGCTGTCGTCGGCGTTGCTGGTGTTGGTGACCGCGGTGATGCCGAGCTGGCCGGCGTTGCTGTTTGTGCGCACATTGCTGGGGCTCACGCTGAGTGGCTTGCCGGCGGTGGCGATGACGTATCTCGGCGAAGAAATGGCGGTGGAGTCGATCGGACTCGGCATGGGTCTCTACATCAGCGGCAGTGCGGTCGGCGGCATGGGCGGACGACTGATCACCGGCGTGCTGGCCGACTTCTTCGGCTGGCGTTTCGGCGTTGGCGTGGTTGGCGTGATCGGCCTGCTGGCTGGACTGATCTTCTGGCGTGCGCTGCCGCCGTCGCGGCATTTCGTGGCGCAACCGTTGCGCTGGCGCGTGGTGCTGAGCCGTTTCACCGGCATGTTCCACGATCGCGGCCTGCCGTGGCTGTTCGTCGAGGGTTTCCTGCTGCTTGGTGCGTTCGTCACCGTCTACAACTATCTCGGCTATCGCCTGCTGGCGCCGCCGTACAACCTGAGCCAGACCGTGGTCGGGCTGATCTTCGGCATCTATCTGGTGGGCACGTTCAGTTCGGCCTGGATGGGCCACCTGGCCGGCAAGCTGGGGCGGCGCAAGGTGTTGTGGACGGCGTTCGCGCTGATGCTGGCGGGCGTGGCGTTGACCATGACGCAGCCACTGCTGCTGATCATGCTCGGCATCGTCGCGGTGACGTTCGGCTTTTTCGGCGGTCACTCGATCGTCAGCAGCTGGGTCGGGCGCCGCGCCGGCGCGGCGAAGGCGCAGGCCTCGTCGGTGTACCTGTTTTGCTACTACATGGGTTCCAGCATCGCCGGTGCCAGCGGCGGTTTGTTCTACGCCTCGCACGGCTGGAATGGCGTGGCCCTGTTTGTCGGTGCGCTGGTGCTGGCCGGCTTGCTGATCGCGTTGCGATTGTTCCGACTGCCGCCGCTGGTGAATGTGGCGACGCCACCCACGCCGATGAGCAAGGGCGCGATGCCGTAGCGCGTGCTTTGCTCCTCACCCTGCTTGCAGGGGGAGGTCGGGAGGGGGTGCCTTTGATCTTTCCTGGCACGAAGAGCGACCCCACACCAGCCTTCCCCTGCAAGCAGGGAAGGGAGCGGGAAGTTTCAGCGTGCGGCGGGCTTCAGCACGCCTTTCACTGCGTCGTAGTTGCCATCGTTCACGGCGGCGGGAATGCCCAGGAGATGGGCCATCAGCGGATAGACGTCGAGGTTCGGAAACGCTGCCACTTTCGCGTCGGTGCGGAACGCGGGGCCGTGCGCCACGAACAGCGCTTGCATCAGCGGCTCGGCATTGTCGTAGCCGTGTTCGCCCAGGCTCAGACGGTCCTTGCGCTTGCTCACGTAGTCGCTGGTGGTGATGCGCCAGTGGCTGTTGGCGAGGCACAGCAATTGCGGCACCCGGGGGTTTTTGCCATAGGCCAGGCGCGCGGGAACGCGGGTCTTGTCCCAGCATTGCATGTGTTGCTGCGGCTGTTCCAGGGCCTGTTCGACCTTCGCGAAGTTGGCACGATCTGCTGCGTCATTCGACTTCGGATTGAAGCCGGCCAGGATGCCCATGCTTACCGTATTGACCTGGCCGAGCGGAACAAGCTGGTCCATCAGCACGCTGTTCGATGCAGGCACACCCGCCATGCCATGGTCGGAAAGCACGATCAGGTTGATGCGGTCGAGCAGGTTGCGTTGCCGGAGGCCGTCGACCAGCCGCGTCAACGCCGCATCGGTCTCGCGCAATGCATCGTTGACCTGCGGCGTGTCCGGACCGTAGACGTGGCCGGCGTGATCGACGGCGTCGAAGTACAGGGTCAGAAACGTGGGGCGCTGGCTGGCCGGCAGATCCAGCCACGCCAGCACCTGGTCGACGCGCTGATCGGCGGTCACCTTGCCGTCGAATGGCTTCCAGTAGTCAGGGTGATGGCCGCGGATGTCCGCTTCCGAACCGGGCCAGAACATGGTGCCGGTGCGCAGGCCGTGCCTGTCCGCGGTTTCCCAGATCGGCGTACCTTCGGCCCACCAGTGGCCGTCGCTGACGGCCTTGCGGCTGGCCAGTGAGAACTTGCCCAGTTGCGGATCGAACATCGTGTTGTTGACGATGCCGTGGTGATCGGGCGTGAGGCCGGTGACGATCGTGTAGTGGTTCGGAAACGTCAGCGAGGGAAACGCCGGTTGCATCGAGGCGGCCTGCACGCCGCCTTTCGCCAGCATCGCCAGGGTCGGGCTGAGTCCTCGATCGAGGTAGTCGTGCCGGTAGCCGTCGATCGAAATCAATAACAGCGGCGTGGGCTTGCTGGTCGATGTCGTGGCGATCGGGCGCTGGCTGGCGCAGCCGAAACTGAATGCTGCCATTGAACACAGCAGCAGGCGAAACAGGATTTTCATATGTGGAACCTTACGATGCGATGGACCCTCCCCCATGATCGCTCGCCGTCATGACCATTACACGTACCGTTCGGCACTTTCCCCTGAAGTACGCGCTGTTGTTCGGTGCGCTGGTGTTGGCGCTGCCCGGCATCGCCGGCGCCTGGCAATCCACCAGGCAACCGGTGATCAGGCCGGTGCCGTCGAACGTGGCGAACCTGAGGTTCCAGCAGGTGCAGCAGCAGCAACACACGATCGACCAGTTGCAGAAGAGCCAGTTGCAACAGCAGCTTCGCCAGAGTGTGTCCGACAACGCCCGACGTCCGACGACGAGCAACGTGCTCAGTCAGCAGCAGTTGGATGAGGCCGATCGTGCGCGAAGCGATCGCGAGCGCGCGAGGCAGCAGGATTTGCTGGACCGTGAGCGGGACAACGCGACACTGCCGCGAGTCGTTCCGAAGGCACTGCCTGCGCCCGCACACAGCAGTCGTTGATCGAACCGCGGTGACCTATCGTGTCAGCGGCGTGCAACGTGCCGGATCGGTACGTTAGCCGAACAGATCGCCACGTGCGATGCGGTCTTCCATCGCGAGCAGGAAACGTTTCGTCGGCAGCCCGCCACCAAAACCGGTGAGGCTGCCGTCTGCACCGATGACGCGGTGGCAGGGCAGGATGATCGGCAACGGATTGCGTCCATTCGCCGCACCGACCGCGCGCACCGCCAGCGGCTTCTCGATACGCCGAGCCAGTTCGCCATAGCTGATCGTGACGCCGTACGGGATCCGTCCCAGCTCGTGCCATACCTCCAACTGGAATGGCGTGCCGACAGGGTGCAGCGGCAGATCGAAGTGCTGGCGTTCGCCGGCGAAATATTGTTCCAGCTGCACGCGCGCGAATGCCAACGGCCTGGCGGCACGCACCCAGCCCGGATGCGCTTTCTTGGGATGGCGTTCGCGTTCGAACCAGATCTCGCGCAGGCCGCGATCGTCGGCGACCAGGCGCAGCGTGCCGACCGGGCTGTCCATCTCGTCGTAGTGGATCGTGCCAGGCAGGGTCGTCATGCGATCGCCTCCGGTTTTCTTTTGCGTGGCGGCGGCAGGGCTTCCGAGGCACCACGCCACAGGTGGATCACCGCGTAGGCGCGCCATGGTCGCCATGCATTTGCGCGTTCGGTCAGCGCCTTCGTGCTGAGCGGCACGGCGTCCGTGGTTGCTTCACGACGCAGGATCAGGTCCGCCGCAGGGAACGCATCCGGATTGCTCAGTGCGCGCATGGCGATGTAATGCGCGGTCCACTCGCCGATACCAGGCAAGGCGATCCAGCGCGCCACGAATTCATCCAGGGTCTGCTCTGCGCTGAAGTCCACGCGGCCGTCCAGCAGCGCTTGTGCCACGCCGCTGATCGTGGCGGCGCGCGCCGCCGTGAGGCCGATGTCGCGCAGGTCGGCTTGAGCCAGCGCCGCGGGCGTGGGGAACAACCGATCCAGGCCGGCCATCGGTGCGGCGGACAACGGTTCGCCCCAGCGTTGCACGATGCGCATCGCCAGCGTGCGCGCTGCAGCCACGCTGATCTGCTGTCCGAGAATCGCCCGTACCGCGATCTCGAAACCGTCCCAACCACCGGGCAGTCGCAGGCCGGGATGACGTTCGATCAGCGGACCGAGGCACGCGTCATGCCGGAACGTGTCCGCGATCGCTTGCGGGTTGGCGTCCAGGTCGAACATCCGCCGCAACCGGGTCACCACGCCCAGCAATTGCGTCGGTTGCGGGCAATGCAACTGCAGCTGCAGCGCGTGCGCACCATCCGGCCACGCGCTCAGGCGCAGCCATCCGGGTGCGTCGGCGGGGCCGAATACGCGCGCGTAGCTGTCTTCGTCGACCAGCTCTACACCGGGCAACGCGCGCGTGCGCAGAAACGCGAGCAGCGCCGGAAAATCGTGTGGCGGTCGATAGCCAAGCCGCAGCACCAGCGCCGCACCGGGTGCAGCGCGAGGATGCCGGCGCAGTTCGCGCGGCGGGATACGGTTCGCCTGTGCAAACGCCGCATTGAACCGGCGCAGGCTGCGGAAACCGGACGCGAGCGCGACCTCCGTCACCGGCAACGCCGTCTCCGTCAGCAGCTGTTTCGCAAACAGCAACCGGCGCGTCGTGTGCACGCTGATCGGCGGCGCGCCGACGCGTTCCACAAACAGCCGACGCAACTGGCGTGCGCCGATGCCGACGCGAGCTGCCAGATCCTCCAGCGAGTGTTCCGCCAGCACGCCAGCCTCGATCAGTTTCAACGCGCGCGCGACCACGTGATCGCCGTGTTGCCATTGATCGTTGCCCGGTGCGAGCTCCGGCCGGCAACGCAGGCAAGGCCGAAATCCAGCCGCTTCCGCCGCCGCTGCGTTCGCGTAATAGCGCACGTTCTCGCGCTTCGGCGTCGGCGCCGGGCACACCGGCCGGCAATAAATGCCGGTGCTGCTGACGGCGGTGAAAAACAGGCCGTCGAAGCGCGCATCGCGGCTCAAGCGTGCTTGTTCGCAGATGGTGACGTCGGGCAGGGCGGGTTCGGACATGCGTGCAGGCTAGCACCGGTCGAGCATGCAGACTCGCCGTTTTCGGACATCAATGCAACGTGGAAGAAGATGGCCTCCGCTCGATCTCCGCGGCCGCCTCGACGGGCGGTCGCGATTCACTGCGGCGCCAGGTCATGCTCGACAGCACACCGTCGCGACGGATCAGGCCGTGATACAGCGCCGCCGCCATGTGCGCCACGAACGTCAGGAACAGCAGCATCGCGAACCACGCATGCATGTGGCGCAACACGGCGAACGCGATCGGGCTGACCGGGAAGATGGGCGGCAGCCGCAGCGAGCCTCCCAGCATCACCGGATATCCGCCGGCCGACAGCATCGCCCAGCCGATCAGCGGCATCGCCAGCATCAGGGAATACAACAGCCAGTGCGATGCCAGCGCCGCCAGTTTCTGCAGCGCAGGCAGGCCTGCCGGCAGCGGCGGTGGCGGATGGCGCAGCCGCACGGTCAGCCGCACTACGGCCAGGATCAGGATCGCGATGCCAAGCGGCTTGTGGATGCGCAGCAGCCAGTCGTGCCGCTCGGAGACGGACGCGACCATGCCGATGCCGATGAACAGCATCGCCAGGATCATGATCGCCATCAGCCAGTGCAGCACGCGCGCCGCGAGCGTGAACATGTTCGGATCGGCCTTCATCACTTCGTCTCCGGCTGCGGATGGATGGCGGCGGTGCCAGGCAGGTGCGCTTCCTCGCTGGTGCGGCGAAGATAGGAATCCGCATAGGCGGCCGAGCGTGCGGGCAACAGCGGATCGTCGGAGGCGACGATACCCGCCGGAAGCACCAGCGGGTCGTAGTTGATATCGCGGCAGGGGCCACTGTCTTGCGGCTCGGTCTGTTCCAGCACCAGCGTGCCGGCGTCGATCATGCGGCGGTCGTCCGGCCATGTCTTCGTTGCGTCGTTGGTCGGGTCGCTGGGATTGGCCAGCGTCACCTGCAGATGCCAGCGCAACGATCCCCGCGTGAGGCGTTCGGTCAGGTCGTTCGCCAGGTAGTCGGTGTCGTCGGCCTTGCTGGTGTTGTTGTCGGCATCCGACGCTTCCGGGGTCATGCGCCAGCGCACCGGCTGGTGCTTGCTGTTCGCGTCGACGAACACGAACGCATTGAGGCTCCAGTAACTTTCCGTCGCGAAACTCGCGGACGGCCTGGCCGTCTTCGCCCAGGTGCGGAACGCCGCGGTTTCCGGATGCGCGGCGAAGAAGGCGGCGATCTTCGCGGGGTCCGGCTTGCCGGTGGCCGGGTCCGGCTGCTGCGCCTGCAATTGCGCGTAGAACGCCTGTGGCGTGGCGACCGGAAATACGGGCATGCTGTTCATGCCGGTACGCCACTGCTGGCCGTTCGCCTGGGTGAAACGAAGCGCCATGCTGCGGATCGGCACGCTGCTGTCCGGCGCGTACGGGTTGCCGCCGGGGATCGCGAAGCGACCGACCACCGGTGTGCGGCCGGCTGCGAATACCTGCGCGGCTGAATACGCCTGCGCCTGGCCATTGCTGTCGAAATAGCCCGTCACGCACACCCCTTTCGCGTGGTTGCGGCGATAGCCGGCAAACGTGCCGGCGTTATCCTGCAACTGGTCCACCAGCTTTTCCGGAGTGAGCCGGTGCGGCGCCAGCCAGCCGCCGACATAGCCGAACGACGCGACGGCGACCGCCACGGCGGCGGCGATCAAGGTCCATGATCCGATCCGGCGAGCCGGCGAATCGGATGAGGCAGGTTCGTTCATGTCCAGCTCCTGGCCGTGAGTGATGGCAAAAGGGGCAGCCTGGCAAGCCACCTAGTGGTCTTCGCCTGAAGCCAGCGGCCAGTTACCTGCATGGCCCCGCGCGCGGCGTCGTCGACGGTTTTTCATCACCACAAATTCGGGCGGCGGAGATAAGCTTCGCGCTATGCCCACAGACAATCATCACGCGCTCAGCGACCCCGGTGTCTTCCTGAACCAGGTGGCCCACGACGTAAACATCATTGGCCAGCTTGGTTCGGTCCCCACCATCCTGCAGACGGTTGCGCATACGACCGGCATGCGCTTTACCGCCGTGGCCCGCGTCACCGAGACGACCTGGACGGCCTGTGCCGTGCACGACCTGATCGACTTCGGCCTGAAACCCGGTGGCGAGCTGGTGCTCGAGTCCACCATCTGCAACGAGATCCGGCAGCATCATCAGCCGGTGGTTTTCGGCCACGCCAGCGCCCACCCGATTTTTTCGCAGCACCACACACCCAAGCAGTACGGCATCGAAAGTTACATCTCCATCCCGATCTTCCGGCTGGATGGCGAATTCTTCGGCACGCTATGCGCGATCGATCCGTTGCCGGCCAACCTGGACGACCCGAACATCGTCAAGACGCTGGAATTGTTCGCCAAGCTCATCGCCGCCGAAATCGACGTGCAGGAACGACTCGAGCGCAGCGCCAGCGCGCTGCTGGATGCGCAGGAGACGGCCAAGCTGCGCGAACAATTCATCGCCGTGCTCGGGCACGACTTGCGCAGCCCGCTCAGCGCGATCCAGATCAGCGCCGATTTGCTGCAGACGATGGAGCCGACCGCCCGCGCCGAACGTGTCATCAACCACATCCAGCGCAGCTGCGACCGCATGACCGAGATGGTCAGAAACATCCTCGATTTCGCCCGTGGCCGACTCGGCGGCGGCATCCCGGTGGCCCTGAAGGTGCAGGGCAATCTTGCCGATGCATTGCAGCACGTGATCGCGGAAGTGCAGGGAAGTCATCCCCATCGGGACATCCGGGTCGCGATGGCCATCGATCATCCCGTCACCGTCGATGCTGGCCGCCTCGCGCAGTTGCTGGCCAACCTGCTCAACAATGCGGTGGCCCATGGTGCGGTCGATCAACCGGTATCCGTCGCAGCGTGCTGTGACGGGCAAGGTTTCGAGCTGTCCGTGACCAACGGCGGCGTACCGATTGCGGCCGAAAAGCTTGCGCGGCTTTTCCAGCCGTTTTCGCGCGAGGCGGATGCCGCGCCGAAACCGGGTCTTGGCCTGGGGCTCTACATCGCGTCCGAGGTGGCCAAGGCGCACCAGGGCACGCTCGGTGTGTCGTCGACCGAAGCGGGTACGCGGTTTGTCTTCAGGATGCCGCTCAGTCCGGCCTGACCTGGTTCAGCGCATCGAGCAGCGCGTTCAGGCGGAAGGGTTTTTGCAGCACGGTGCAATCGGCATAGGCCGCCGGCAATTCGTCGGCAGCCAGGCCGGTCAGCACGCATGTCGGTACGTGCCTGGCGTTGAGCGATGCCAGCAGGCCTTCCGTGGTGGCCGCGGCGAGCCGGTAATCGATCAGCGCGAAATCCGGACTCGACGTATCCAGCAACGCGTGCGCTTCCTCCAGCGTGGCGACCGGGCCAAGCACGCGGTACTGCCTGGACTCCAGCGCGATCTCCAGCGTCGCCGAAATCATCACGTCGTCTTCGACCACCATGACCTGCGGCCAGTTAGGGGATGTGGCATTCATGTCGGTCAGTCCTGGTGGTTCTGGGCGGGGCTTGCCGAAGAGTGAATCGGACTATGCATCGTGGGGATGTGGGCGAGGTTGCTCGATCCTCTGGCAAGCACGTCTGCAGCAGTTCGTGTCATGGTCTTGGGTGTCGACTACAAACCCCATCGCGCGAAGAGGGGGCGAAGGAAATGCATGCGGGCGTTGATGTCCGGATGCGCGAGCTGCTCGCCGGGCATCGCAAATCAGCCCAGTCGACGGGGGAAACGCCGTCCTTTCAGGCTGTGGCTGCCAGGGCGGACGGCACGTCGAAAGGCATCTGCGTCCGCTTTTCGCCTCGCCTATACTCGGTGGTCTGTCCCACCAGAGCCTTGCCACCATGACCGCACCCACCCGCATCGACACCACCCGCACCATCCGCGCGCCGCGCGGCACCGAGCTCAGCTGCAAGAGCTGGCTCAGCGAGGCGCCGTTCCGCATGCTGCAGAACAACCTCGATCCGGAGGTGGCGGAGAACCCGGCCGAGCTGGTGGTGTACGGCGGCATCGGCCGCGCCGCACGCAACTGGGAGTGCTTCGACGCCATCCTGCGCTCGCTGCGCGAGTTGAACGACGACGAGACCCTGCTGGTGCAATCCGGCAAGCCGGTCGGCGTGTTCCGCACGCACAAGGACGCGCCGCGCGTGCTGATCGCCAATTCCAATCTGGTGCCGGCCTGGGCCAACTGGGAGCACTTCAACGAGCTCGATAAGAAAGGCCTGATGATGTACGGCCAGATGACCGCCGGCTCGTGGATCTACATCGGCTCGCAGGGCATCATCCAGGGCACCTACGAAACCTTCGTCGAGATGGGCCGCCAGCACTACGGCGGCAACCTGAAGGGAAAGTGGCTGCTCACCGCCGGCCTCGGCGGCATGGGCGCGGCGCAGCCGCTGGCCGCCTCGCTCGCCGGCATGTCCAGCCTCAACATCGAATGCCAGCAGAGCCGCATCGACTTCCGCCTCAAGACCCGCTACGTCGACGAGCAGGCCAGCGATCTCGATGACGCACTCGCACGCATCAAGAAGTACACCGAAGCCGGCGAAGCAAAATCCATCGCACTGCTCGGCAACGCCGCCGATATCCTGCCCGAGCTGGTCAAGCGCGGCGTGCGTCCCGATGCCGTCACCGACCAGACCAGCGCGCACGATCCGGTCAACGGCTACCTGCCGCAAGGCTGGACGGTGGAGCAATGGTTCGAGCGCCGCAAGAACGATCCGCAGCGCACCCGCGATGCCGCCAAGCACTCCATGCGCACCCACGTCGAAGCGATGCTCGCGTTCCACGCGCAAGGCATCCCCACCTTCGACTACGGCAACAACATCCGCCAGATGGCCAAGGACGAAGGCCTCACCAACGCCTTCGCGTTCCCCGGCTTCGTGCCCGCCTACGTGCGCCCGCTGTTCTGCCGCGGCGTCGGCCCGTTCCGCTGGGTCGCGTTGTCCGGCGATCCGGAAGACATCTACAAGACCGACGCCAAGGTCAAGGAGCTCATTCCCGACGACGAACACCTGCATCGCTGGCTCGACATGGCGAAGGAGCGCATCAGCTTCCAGGGTTTGCCGGCGCGGATTTGCTGGGTGGGGCTGGGGTTGCGCGACAAGCTGGGGCTCGCGTTCAACGAGATGGTGCGCAACGGGGAGTTGAAGGCGCCGGTGGTGATCGGGCGCGATCATCTGGATTCGGGCTCGGTGGCGTCACCGAATCGCGAGACCGAGGCGATGAAGGATGGCAGCGATGCCGTGTCCGATTGGCCGTTGCTCAATGCGATGTTGAATGTTGCGGGTGGTGCCACCTGGGTGTCGCTGCATCATGGCGGTGGGGTAGGGATGGGGTATTCGCAGCATTCCGGTGTGGTGATCGTGTGTGACGGCACCAAAGAAGCGGATGAGCGGATTGCGCGAGTGTTGTGGAACGATCCTGCCTCAGGCGTCATGCGGCATGCGGATGCGGGGTATGAGGTGGCGGTGGAGTGTGCCAAGGAGCGAGGGTTGAAGTTGCCGATGGTTTGACGGTCCACTCACTATTAATCTTGAGGCAAATAAAATGGCATTAAAGGCTGTGAAGGGAAAGACTCTAGTAGTCAAGAACTTCTCATGTATTGAGAAGGCTAGTTTTAAAATAAATGATTTAACATTAATCATAGGTCCTCAAGCCAGCGGAAAAAGCGTTCTGTGCAAATTGTTTTATTTTTTTCACTCCATTCCAGACGAACTGCCACGGTGGGTGCAGGATGTGAGCAAAGGAGGGGATTTAAAGGGAAGAATTTTGGAGCGCTTCTCCGAATGGTTTCCGCCAAGTAGCTGGGGAGGCCGTCAGTTTTCAATTACCTATTCAACTGGCGAATTTTCACTCTCAATCACTAAGTCCCGAAGTAGGGACCCTAAAGCCAAATTGGTCGGATCTAAAAATTATGAAGATTTGTTTAATAAATTAGTTGGCATTTATAAATCTAGCAGGGAAAGCAAGGCGGCAAGAGAGAACGCTGAAGTTGATAATGGCTGGAGACTCTACACTGTATTGGATCGGACAATCGAATCTTTGATGGGTGACGAGAAGCCGCTTGGTCAGCTTTTTATCCCTGCTGGTCGTTCATTCTTTACGAGTGTAGGTAAGATCGTGGCTGCGTTCGAGGCAGGCGGTATCTTGGACCCGGTTGTTTCCCGATTTGGCAGGCTAGTCACACAGCTGCGTGAGCATGCATTTTTTGAAGGCGAACCGAAAAATAAGAATCTGTCCATTATTGAAGGTTTGATAGGTGGTCATGTAATTCGAGAGCGCGGGCGAGAGTTCTTGTCAACTCCCGATGGTAGAAGTATTCCATTCTCCGCGCTCTCATCCGGCCAGCAAGAGCTTCTTCCGTTATTTGATGGGCTTCGCTTCTCCCAGTTCTCGGAACAGAATAACCTTATTTATATCGAGGAGCCTGAGGCGCATCTGTTTCCAAGTGCGCAAACTGAATTGGTGGGAATGTTTGCTCAACTTATCAATAGCGGTAAGAGAAAGGTGGTACCTCGGTCAAAAAATAAAATTCTCGCAAATCGCCAAATTGTTTTGACAACGCATAGTCCCTACGTCTTGGCTAAAATAAATAACTTGATCAAGGCCGGAGATCTTGGCTCCCGCGTGACCGGTGAAAAGAAAAAAGCCCTCGAGAAGGTAGTCGATCCCTCTTGCTGGATTAGCCCAAGAAGTGTCTCGGCCTATAAAATCGTTGATGGTAAGCTTTCTTCCATAATCGATGAGTACGGTCTGATAGATGGAGATTATATTGACAGCGTATCAGCGACCACTGGAATCGAATTTGACGCGCTCATAGACATTGAGGTGTCTCTATGAGTTGCAATCCGCATAGGACGCGTAGTTCAGTGTCGAACATAAAGATTGAAGATAATGGAATGTCTGCCATCTTTGCAAACCCACGAAGGCAGATTTATCATATTATTAAAGTTGACGGAGGTTTGGTCGAACAGCAACGTGCAGCCGATTATGTTGTTTGCAGGCCGGGGGTGGGAAATCTTGTGGTGGAATTAAAGGGCAAAGATGTGGGCGTTGCTTGTGGGCAAATCGAGGCGACGCTATCCATAATGAATGGATGTAAAGATAATCGATTCCCGGTTGCTGGGTTGATCGTTTGCACACGAGTTCCATGCTTTGACACGAAGGTTCAAGGCCTGAAGAGTTATTTTGCGAAAAAATACAAAAGCCGCCTTACAGTATGCTCGTCAAAAAATAAATTTGACTTCGAAAAGCTATTTTAACTTAAGGTGAAACGGGATCACCATTTCGCAGGGAATAAGGGGTCAGGTTAATTTACAGGCCCTGGTTAAATGAACCTAAAATACAAATAATGGTTCACCATTTCGCCGTCCTTAGTCAATAGGCTCGCACTTGTTCTTCCTCGGTGACGCGGAGGAGTATGTGCCCGTCTTGTCGCTGACCACCAGTCGCTGTGTTTCATGCGGCGCAACAGAAACAGGGTCAGGTTCACTTCAACAGAAACAGGGTCAGGTTCACTTAATTGTCAGCGGTAACTGAACCTGACCCCGTTCGTTCATGCCTTAGCACAGCCCGATGTTTTCGATCTGCCACCTGAGGGCTCGCGGAAGGAGCCTCAAGGAGTTCCAGCATGTCTGTCAGAATCTCGATGACGTCCCAATAGATCTTGGCAAGCAGGCTGCCCGGATGGGCGAGTTGTTTGTTGTCTAGCTTGGCAGTCGCTTCTGTGGTGAAGGCGACACCATCGACGGACAGCTTAGGGACGACATGGTTTGTGTAACTCAGTTCTTTCATGGACTGTTATGTTCCCTCCCAAGATATATGGAAGATGCCTGGCTGGTTCGAAACAAACACGGACCAAAGTCACTTTTCGCAATTTTGCGTTCTGACTCAATTTTTCTTAAGTGCGTGCTTCTGACGTTCGAGAGTCAGATTCCAGAAAGCTGGGTCATAACCCGCAAGCGTCGTCATGCTGAGATTGTTCTTGGAATTGTATGATCTGCCGGAAAATTTCTTGAATATCTAAGCCGAAACGTGAACGGTTTTCGGGAAAAACATCCATCATGAACAATTTGTCCCATATCTGTTGCCAGTGCTCTGCAAACGCTGCGGGATACATTAATAGCCGCTGATCTATATCTTGCTCAGGCAGGTCTGTTTCTTCCGCAAGGCGTAAGCGCATCCGAAGTGCCCATGCTGCTCGTTCACTTGTGCGCATAGACCTGATCATTTCCACTGTCAGAGCCTCATAAGCAATAGCGGTGAAGGATTCAGGTACGAAGAGAACTCCATCTCCAGCCTGTTGCGATGCTGATTCAGCGATATCCCGTAGGTGAGGATTGTTGTCTCTCCATCTTCGATAAAATTCCTTGGTTCCATCAAGAAGCCGGCGCGGTAGGACATCATCAAGACATCCAACCAAAGCTAGAGCGGGAGCACGTGGTCCTTCTGTGAGTGCTCCGATTCCAGCGAAGCCTCTACATGCGGCGATGAAGACCATAAGATTGCATCTTGTCGCCACATTCAGTTCCGCCAGCTCGGGTAGGAGCTCACTCCACTCCAAGAACTCCAAGCCATCGACGCCATTAGGTCCTTCAAGTCCATCCTCATTTCCATGTGCCTCAATGTGCAGGATCGGTTTGGCGTCAGTATTTTTGGCGTATCGAGTGGCTCGCCTGATAGCACGAATTGCCTCTTCTTTACTCCCGCACGGGATGTAGCAAGACCATCCAGTTCTCCATTGCTCCATCCACTCATGTAGCAATTTTCCGGTCTTCATTTCTGTATCACCCGCTGGGAGCCACTCGATGATCCAGACATTCGATGTGTTGATCGAACCGCTATGCGGAGGACGAGGAAAGCACTCCCGCAGTGCATTTTCCATATCTGTAAGTTCGGTCATAGCGGCATGCTCATAGGAATGAATCCAGATTACAGCTTCGTCGCCTCGTACCGGCTTCACGTCAGCCAACATCTACACCTGACGCTGGCATCGTGCCGGCGCCCCCACTGTCGGCAATGAGCCGCTGAGTGTCGCGGGCACCACCGGCCGCCTGCCCACGCAACGGAGTCTGTGCGGAACGCAGGCGGCTCAACCAACCGATACGCGAAGAACGGGGTCAGGTTCACTTCCTGACCACGGAAAACTTGGGTCAGAGTGAAAAAGAGGGCAGGTTCATTTGGTAAATAACCATGCCCATTTGATGGATATGGCGAGCCGCACGAACTAGGCGTATGGTCCGAAAACGGCGCTGATCAGGGGTGAGGCGTGGTCATGCACAAGGAAGGCAGCATCGGCGCGACGGCGACGATGCAAGGCGGGGAATCATCGAGGCATTCACAATGCGAAATCCAAACCACGGGGAATTCCACATGTCACGTTTCCATTTTCTCCGTTGCGCCATGTGCGTGAGTGTCAGCCTGGCTGCTGCTTGCATGTCGCTGCCCGTCTTCGCCGACACGCCGGTTGCAGTCACCTTTGCGGCAAACAATGTCTGGGCGCAGGAAGTCGGCAACCTCACCCGTTCCGACAACACGCTCGATTACACGGTTGCCGTTGCGGCGGGCAAGACATTGCAGCTCAACTTCCTGGGCCGCAATCCCAACGTGTATTTCAGGGTGACAGACCAGAGCCACGACAAGGTCGTGCTGGATAACCGCAAGACGGGTGAATCCACCTGGTCAACACCGAACGTGACGGCCACCACGTATGCGATCCGGGTCTATATTGATTCTGCCGCGATAAAGTCCGACGAAACCGCGAAATTCGCGTTGCAGGTCGGGCAATTCGGGGCCGAAGACATGCAGTCACCGGCGACCGCAGTGACATTCGAAGCTGGCAAGCCATGGGCGCAACGAGATGGAATACTGGCCTCCGGTGCTACTGCGTACAACTTCACCGTTGCCATCGCGGCCGGCATGACAGTCAAGGTCAATCTCGTCTCAAGCAACCCCGGGTTGCACTTCAAAGTGAATGACCAGACCCATGACAAGAATCTGGTCGACACAAGCACGACCGGGGCGAACACCTGGTCCGAATCGGTTGCGGCAGCTACGAATTACGCCATTCAGGTGTACGTCGATCCAGCGGCGATGCCGTCCGGACAACAAGCACGGTTCGCCCTGCAGGTCGGGCAATACGCTTCCGGGGACACACAACCCGCGAAGCCCGCCAGCGTGAACACGGCCGCGCCACCTGCTGCGGTCACATCGATGTGATCGCCTCCGGCCTCCGTTCAAAAAAGGTGTCAGGGACGAATGGCACTGACTTAAGCATCATGGATGTCCATGAAGCCGCAGTTCTTTGCATGCAAGGCCCCGGTGTTCGGTCAAAAGTGGGAAGGGTTTGGGCCTTCGCTTGACCGCGCGTGGTTCGATGCGGCCAGGGCGTTGTCCGACGCGCCGTTTGGCGATGAGGCGCAACAGATCCCATGCGGCGTCCTCGAGGTGAGCCAAGTAGTGTCGGCTCGCCATACACAGTTGCAGTGCGTGCTTGAAACTCAGTTGGCGCGGTGAGAAAAGGTGTCAGGGACAATTATGGCAATAGAACGGGTCAGGTTCATCTAATCGGGTTTGAAAACAAGAAAACAGGGAAATAGCTGAGTCAAAAACCCATTAGTTTTGCTATTGGCATATCATCTTTCATCAGGATTCTTCTCATGCATTCACGTCGCTGGCTAGCACTGCTGACCTTGCTCATTGCTCCAACGCTGACGCACGCCCAGTCACGGATCACCGTCTCGCGGGTCATTCCTTACCATGAAGGCGTTGGGAGTGATGCCCTGCGAACTCAGTGCGACTGGAATACGCGGTTGAGCGCTGAACTCGTTACGGATACCCACGGTCAGGTGGTGGCAACGGATCAGGATTTGGCCATGTCCCCTGGCGCGACCTTGCACATGTCCATCGTCAACGTGCATGCCATTGGCGGCGGCCATTTTTCGGGCCCGAAATGGGCTGAACTCAACGGCGAATTACGCGACCACGGGAAGCTGCTGGGCTCATTTACGGCCAGACGTCAAACAAGCCGTGGTTTTTCCGCATGCTCATCGCTCGATCACGTGGGAAAGGCCATTGCTGAAGATGTTGCCAGTTGGCTAAAAGCGCCCGTGCTCGACGCACACCTCTGATCTCAGAAAAAGTGTCAGGGAAAATTTTTAGATTGGCTATGCGTCGCTCAAGGTGTCCGGCAAACCCGGGCCATCTCAGGTTCACTTAATTGTCCGCGGTAACTGAACCTGACTCCGTTCGTTTTGGACCCCGTTCGTTTTGACAGGCATCGAGTGAGCAAATTGTCCCTGACACTATTGTCCATGATGCTATTTACCCTGCGGGCATTGCATGACAGTCGATGCAAAAAATCTGCGCGAGCGAGCCAGTGCGGCGTTGAATGTGCTGCATCATGTAGAGCGTGCCTTGGGAAGTCTTGCTCTCATCGGCTCTGAGCGCTCTGCCACGACAATACCGCTGATACTTGCGTCCATTGATATCGCCGGGTCGATATACGCACTACTGATCAATCAGCCGGAAAAATCTTGGATGGCGGCATTGATCATGCAACGGGCGCAGATGGAATACGTGTTGCGGGCGGCTTTCTTCGTTCGTGCTGCTAGCGAAAGGGAGGTGGCGCGCTTTCGTCGTAGTGGCAAAATGCCAAAACGAGGCAAGAATCAGATTTACATTTTTGACGTAGCAAATGAGGCTGCACAATATCTCGGCTGGGATCGCGATCGCTTGTTGAGTACGGTCAAGAACCAGTACAGGGAGCTGTCAGGCCTCGTTCACGGAGGTAGGGAAGTTCTAGCCATCTATACGATGCATGAGGAGTGGGGAGACATTGATATTGATTGGAGCGAGCTGATCGCATCGGTCGACAATATTTTGGTGTTCGCTCAACTGGGCCTGGCTGTGGCAATGAGCATGTCGCCTTTGGATCCGGAAAGTCTAGATAAAGCAGTTCGTCCCGCCTATGGCGTCGCCCGCGACTACTTTTCCGGGCAAAAGGATAATAAAGGGGACGAATAAGGGGACGGAGTGAGGTGGCCCGGCTTTTTCGGACACGTTAATTAAGCACTCGCCACCTCGTCGTCGACAACAGCGGGTATTCGATAGCCGAGTGTTTGATGCAGCCGTTTGCGATTGTAGAAGCCTTCGATGTAGCTGACGATCGCGACTCTCGCGGCATCGCGTGTCGTGAGCGCTTCGCCGTGGACGAGCTCGTTCTTCAGCGAGGAGAAGAAGCTTTCCGCGCATGCATTGTCGTAACAGTCTCCGTGACGGCTCATGCTGGGCAGCAGGCCGTCGACGGCCATCAGGCGACGGTAGTTGCCTGAGCTGTAAAGCACGCCGCGATCCGTGTGATGGATCAGCCCTGCCGCCGGTTGGCGATGCGTGATCGCCATGCGTAACGCTGCTGACACCAGTGGCTCGTCATTACGATCAGACATCGCCCAGCCAACGACTTTTCGCGAGTAAAGGTCGATCAACACAGCGAGGTAAAGCCAACCTTGCCGGGTGCTGATGAAGGTCACGTCACCGACCCAGCATGGGTTGGGTCGTTCGGCCTGAAACTTCCGACGAATCAGATCCGGCGCCGTATTCTTATGGCGTCGCGCGTAGTGGGTCACCTTGAAGCGACGCCGGCGACGAGCCTCTATGCCGTTTTCGCGCCTCACTCGCGCAACGCGGTGGCGACCACAAGCGATCCCTTCGGCAACCAGTGCCTTCCACACCTTTCTTGCGCCGTAAGCTTCTCGCGACGCGATGTGGATGCGTCGGACATGTGCCGTCAAGGTGAGATCATCGCGCCAGTGTGTACTCGGTCCACGACAGCGCCAGGCGTAATAACCGCTGCGACTGACCGACAACACACGACACATGCCCGTGAGCGAGAACTGGCCGGAATGAGCGCGCACGAAGTCGTACTTCATGGCAGTTCCTTGGCGAAGTACGCTGCCGCTTTTTTTAAAATGTCACGCTCCTCCGTCATGCGCGCCAGCTCGCGCTTGAGGCGCACGATCTCCGAATCCTGATCCGCATGTTTGCGACCCGAGCCGGGAAAGGACAGCTCACCGGATCGGACCTGCTCGGCTTTCCACTTGTAGAGCTGGTTCCGTCGGATACCCAGATCAATGGCTACCTCTGATGCCGGACGTTCGCCCGCATCGAGCAACCTGAACGCTTCGCGCTTGAACTCCGCGGTGAACCGTTGGCGCTTGACCATGTGACACCTCCCAGGGGATTGTCCCCGTTCAAAGGTGTCCGTCAAACCCGGGCCATCTCAGGCTGACCCTGTTTTGTGTCCGGTGCTACTCGATCAGATGACCGTGGCGACATGAAAACGTGGGGAACCTCAGCCCTCGTTACCTTGAATTCTTCGGCAGGGCGAGCTGACACAGGCTGCGCAAGCACCGCTGCTGGTGGTTGCGCGATGCGCTGATCAGCTGGCGGGCATCACTGCCCGCCGCCGAACGATGTGCCGTGGTTACTTGCGCGCGGTGGTGATCTCGCCGATCACGTCCTTGCCCTTGGCGCGGACCAGGTGCGGGTACTTCAGGCCGCCGTGGTAGTCGATCTTGACGGTGCTGTAGACGTTGACGTTCTTGACCAACAGCTCGATCGGCGCGCTGCCGCTCTTGGCGGCGGTGACCGCATCCTTCAGGCTGTCGGCTGAGAAGTCCTTGCCGTTGACCGCGACGATGGTGAGATCGGGAACCAGACCGGCCTCGAACGCGGGGCCGCCCCACTGCACGTCGCGGACCTCACCCTTGGCCGATACCGACATGCCCAGCGAGTAGGCGAGGTTGGCGCCGTGGTGGATCTTGTCGGCGGCCTTGTCGATGTCGTTCGGCTTGTCGGTGTAGACCAGCTGCCAGCCACCGTTCTCGATGCCGTGCTCGGGCAGGTTGTCGCCGGTGTAGTCGAGGCGCTCGCGCAAGAACTTCGCCCAGTCGTATTTCTGCACCTGGTCAAGCGTGGCGACCACATCGTCGAAGGTGTAGGTCTTGGTGACGTAGCTGCCGTTTTCCATGCCGTAGAAGGCGCGCGCGAAATCATCCAGCGAGTGCTTGCCGCCGCTGAGCTGGCGGATCTGCGTGTCGACATCCAGCCACAGCAGCTGGCCTTCCGGGTAGAAGTCGGTGCCGCGGCGCCAGTTGGCCCAGCCGCCGCCGCCGAAGTAGGTGAGCGGCGCGGCGTCGGCGGTGTCCTGCAGCGAGCGCCACGAGCGGCCGGTGCGATAGGACATCTGCGCCGCTATCGAGGCCATCGAATCGCGGTACTGCGCTGGCGTCCACAGGCCCGAGCGTGCGGTCAGCACGCCGCACCAGTAATCGGTAAGGCCTTCGTAGACCCATAGCAGGTCGTCCTGCATCGGCTCCATGAAGGTCGGCGTCCACAGGTCGGCGGGGCGGCGGAACTTGCCGTTCCAGGAGTGCACGTATTCGTGCGGCATCAAGCTCGCCGCCAGCGTGTGCATGGTGTCGTCGGTGAAGAAGTCGGCCGGCAATCGGTCGTCACTGGACTGGTGATGCTCCAGGCCGAAGTGGCCGGTGTGGTCGGACAGCGTGAGCAGGAAATCGTAGTGCTCGTAGTGATGCGCGCCGAACAGCTTGGCGGTCTGCTGCACCACCGCGCGCTGGGCGGCGAGCTGCTTGTCGCTGAGCTTGACGTCGTCGGCCCCGTCGCCCACCACGTTCAGGTGCACCGGCACCTTGGCGCCCGGATCGAGATCGACGCGGTTGAAATACTTGCCGGCGATCAGCGGCGAATCGACCAGGTTGTTGAAGGTGAGCGGCTTGAACTGGGTGGTGTTGCCGGACTGGCTGGCGATCTGCATCGCAGTGCCGAACTTCCACCCGGCCGGCAGCGTGACGCTGGGCTGGATGGTGATCTGCCGGGTGTAGTGGCCGGCCGGATAGAACGCGGTCTGGTTGAACTCGACGTCCACCAGGTCCGGCGTGGACGATGCGCTCGCGCCGAATTCACCGCCGTCACCGGGCGAGAGAAACTGGAACGACAGCTCGATCTGGCTCACGCCCTCGGGGACCTGCACGTTCAGCGCGTACATCTCGCGCAGGTCGCGGCGCCAGGCGAGCTGTTTGCCATTGGCCTTGATCACCACGCCGGCGACGTTCTGGATCGGGCCGGACGGCGCGTGTTCGCCAGGAATCCATTTCGGGTAATACAGCGTCAGCGGGCCGGGCGTCACCGGAATCGTCTCGTGCACCCGAAACACTTTCTTCGGCGCATCGGTCAGATCGACCACGACAGTGAGGGTGCCGGCGTAGGGCTGATCCACCGGTGCGGGAAGATCGGCGGCTACTGCGGCGGAGGCGACGGACATCGCCAGCGCGCTGGCGACGGAGAAGGCAAGCAGGCAACGGGGCATGGGCAGGGAGAGAGGCAGGTTCAAGGGAGGCGCTCCGGACAGGTGCCGGGCAGCGCCGAAAGCGGCTGCCGGCGGAACGCATCGAGGCAGGTTGCGCCTTCCTGACGCGGCATCGATGCATGGAGCGCCGATGGTAGGTCGAAGGTCACGAGCCATCCCCTGCCAGAGGTCATTGCAGGCCGGGCACATTTTCTTGCGAATTCGTTGGCGACGGGCATGGGCGCCGGTGAAGCAAACAAACCAGGCATCCGCGCTGAAAAAATAAGTGGTCCGTCAAACCCGGCCATCTCAAGCTGACCCTTTGTTTCCGGACCCCGGTTTCGCAGCTGCAACGGATCGGTGGGTCGCTGCATCTGGTGGATCAACACCGCCATGTTGGCTGGTGAGCTAGGGAGCATTCCCCATGATCGACTGCACCTTCACAGTTCGTGCGCTTCGGCTAGCCCCCTTGTGGGCATCGCTTTTGCTGTTTTGCGCGACGATTCCGTGCATGGCCGCTGCACCTGCAAACACGCAGCTGCCGGATACGCCGGTGGGCCACCTCGCCGGCGAGCTGATCCGCCATGCCAATGACGACGGCCCGGTACGGATCACGCAATGGGCGCCCGGTGTCCTGTCGACGTCCATGGCCGCGGACGACAAGGCGGCGTTTGTCACGGACCTGGCTTCGGCGGCACGCGACAGCGGCGGCCTGGACGTGTTCGATGTACGCACCGATCCACGCCAGCCGGGGTTGCTCGAAGTTGCCGTCAAGGGTCGGCGCAACGGGCAGGCCGCGCTGTTCTGGCTGACCGCCGAGCCGGCGCATCCCGACCGGCTTGCGCAGGCAAATCTGGTCCCGATGGACAATCCGCTTTATGCGGACTGGCCCAAGGGGCCGGTATCGCATGCGGAGCTGGGAAAACAGATACGCGCGGTACTGGACCGGCTGGCAGGCGTGTCCGACTTCTCCGGTTGCGTGACCGTTTTCGATGGCGGCGAGACCGTGTTCGACGAGTGCCGTGGCCTGGCCGAACGCAGCTTCCATGTGCCGGTCGATCACCAGACGAAGTTCCGCATCGGCTCAGTCGGCAAGATGTTCACCGCGGTCGCCATCGCGCAACTGGTCGAGGCCGGCAAGCTGTCGTGGGACGACACGCTGGCGAAGCGGGTTCCGGAATATCCCGGCCAGGCGACGGCGAAGAAGATCACCGTGTGGGAGCTCATGCACCACACCTCGGGCCTGGGCGATTTCATGGTGCCGGAGTATTTCGAACACGCCCAACGCTACGTCAACCCGGCGGATTATCTGGCGCTGATCGCCCGCCAGCCGAAGATGGGCGAGCCGGGCAAAGGGTTGAGCTACAGCAACGCCGGCTACGTCCTGCTCGGTCGCATCATCGAGAACGTCTCCGGAGAAAGCTACTTCGACTACATCCAGCACCATGTCTTCGAACCTGCGCGGATGACAGCCAGCGGCTTCGAGAGCGTGGATCAGATCGTGCCCGGGCTGGCGGTCGGCTACTACCACGACGATGGGGTGTTCTCCCAGACGTGGAAGGCCAACTGGGTGCAGGGCATCTACAAGGGCAGTCCCGCAGGCGGCGGTTATTCCACCAATGCTGACTTGCTGAGGTTCGCCGCGGCCTTGCACGGCGGCAAGCTGCTCAAGTCCGCGACGCTGGCGAAGATGTTCCACGGCGAAGTGCCGGCCGGCCCCGGTGCCATTGGCGCTGGCATCGACGAGCGTCTTTCGCACGGCCGCCACATCCGCGGCCATCAGGGGGGCATCGAAGGCACCACGGCAAACCTGGAGATGGTCTGGGAAACCGGTGCGGCCGTGGCCCTGACCAGTAACGAAGGACCATCGCAACACTGGTTGCTGGCCGAGCAGATTGCCGACTTGCTTGCCGCTGAAGGCGCAAAGAAATGAGGTGGGGAGTAAACAGGGACAGGGTGGGCGTGGGTCAGTTCGATGCACGCTTGAATCGACGGATGCTCCATTCCACCGTGACGCCGGTCAGAACGGCGAGCGCCAGCGCTTCCAGCGCGAACTGGCCCTCGCTTGCCAGGCCCGGCAGGAACGACCCTTTGGCCAGTGCGGCATAGAGGAAGGGTGTCAGGAGTTGATTCTTGATCGCCACGATAAGCACGCTGAAGGCCACAAACCGCATGGCCCGCGACGCGGGAAGTTTGTCCCACACCAGCAGCGCGACCGCGACGCACGCCAGTGTCGGTTCGGCAAAGCTGAGATAGGCCGGGACAAGCACATTGAGCCCGTAGGGCAGCGTGCACCACTCACTTTGCGGAGCGAGGCTGGCCATGGCTTTCATCAGCGGCGCGAACGCCATGCTGATCAGCGGACTGAAGGCGAATGTTGCGAGGGCGGCCATGATCGTGGCGGCGACGAGCAGTTGCCAGGGACGTCGTAGATGGGGCGAGGCGGCAACGACCATCGCACACATAGTGGCGATGCCCAGTAAGGTCGGAATGTTCGAAACAAAGGCGAATACCCAGGCATTCGTGCAATAACCGGCCATGAAAGGGGCACGAAAAAGGACTTCTGCAAGCATCGAGAAGATCAGAAACAGCAGGCCCCATTGCACGAAGAAAGAGCGACGAATGTGGCGTGAGGCCACTCGCCAGAACACCAGAAGTGCCAGTATCTGCACTGCCCGCATGGCGAAGCGGCAGGGCGTCGTGAAGACGGCCAGATCGGGGAAGGGGATGCCAAGCGCTTGCAACATGACCGTGTGCACGCTGAGGGCGCAGATGGCGGTGAGAAGCATGCCGAAGCAGAACAGTGGCCAGCGAATTCTCTCGGAAGTGATGGTCATCATCGTTCATCGATGCTCAATGAGAGGATCCCCAACGGGCCGATCAATGCGTTGAGGGGAGCGTCACGAGGTGAGGGCATGTCGACAGGGTACACGGCCATCGAGAAGGTTGAATCGGTGGCGGCGTGTCGCAGCTGCGTCGGCTGAGTCCAGCTTACCGGGACGGAGCATGCCGAGAAAGCGGCCATAGGTCACGAACGGAAAAGGTGTCAGGGACAGTGGCAGTGGCAAACTGGGACGGAGGAAGTTAAGTAGGAAGGCCGGAGCGCAACAAAGCAGGAGAGCCAAGCGATTTAACTTCATCCGTCCCGGTTGGTGCGCGGTTAGTGCGTGCAAACAAACACTCAACCGGCAACAACAACTCAGCCTGACCTCGCTTTTCCCCGCGTTATCATCGGCGCATGAAAACTTTTCAAGCTGGAATCTTCGCGCTCGGAACATCATTCCATGCCTATCTGGAATTCGATGTCCTGGGCGAACAGGACGGACTGGCGCTAGTGAAGACGATCGCATCGCTTCGCGAGCCCAGAACCACGGTGGGTGGCGTCAACCTGGTGTCGGGTTTCCGGCCCGAACTGTGGGGCAAGGCGGCGCCCGCCGATGCGCCCGTGGGCGTCAAAGGGTTCAATGAAGACGTCGTTGGGCTGGACGGCTTCGTGATGCCGGCGACACAGCACGACGCGGTGCTGTGGATCTCGGGCGGGTCGTACGACATCGTGTTCGATGTGGCGCAGCAGATCATCGCGGTGCTCGGTGCGCTGGCAACCGTCGCCGAAGAAACCACCAGCTGGCCTTATCACCATCACCGCGACCTGACCGGCTTCATCGACGGTACCGAAAATCCGCCGCTGGTCGAAGTCCCGGAAGTGGCGTTCATACCGCAGGGACAGCCCGGCGAAGGCGGCTCGATTCTGCTTCTGCAGAAATGGGTGCACGACGCGGCGAAGTGGAAGTCGCTTGCCGTCGAGGGCCAGGAGCGGGTGATGGGACGCACCAAGGCGGACAGCGTTGAAATCGAGAACAAGGCGCCGAACTCGCATGTCGCCAGCACGGACCAGGACACCTTCGGCGACATCTTCCGGCGAAACATGCCGTACGGCACCGCCACGAATCACGGAACGATGTTTGTCGGCTTCAGCGCCGAGCAGCAACGCCTTTCCCGCATGCTGGACAGCATGGCCGGCCGGCTCACCGGCGTGCGGGACGCACTGACGAACTACACGCATCCCCTCACCGGCGCCTACTACTTCGTCCCCGCCGCAGATGACCTGCGCGACATGGCCGACCACTAGCAGGGCTGTGACGTCCCGGTGTCAATGAATGCGACAAAGCAGGGTCAGGTTGAGATGGCCCCCTTTCGTGGAAGGAGATGCGCTGATGACGGAGGACTCCTGCGGCAACAATCGTCGCGCTGTCGCGGATTACGAACGCTCCGCACGCGAGTACGTCGCCACGGTGGAAGGCAGGCCATCGGCCAGTGTCGAAGCGCTACGGCGGCTGGCTGCGGCGGTGGCGCCTGGTACCCGCGTGCTGGAGATCGGCTCCGGTCCCGGCTGGGATGCCGATGCCCTTGAGGCGCTGGGCATCGACGTGCACCGCACCGACGTGACCGCCGCCTTCTGTGATCTCCAAGTCGAACGCGGCAAGCGCTGCGATCGTCTCGACCTGCTGTTGGACCGGATCGACGGGCGCTACGGTGGCGCAATGATGCTCTGTGTATTGCAGCACTTCGAACGCGTGCAGCTGGGTGAGGTGCTGAGCAAGCTGGCAGGCGCTGTGGACACGGGCAGCCCGTTGCTTCTGATGTACCCCGAAGGCGACGACGAGTACCTGGAGCACGGGGCCGCCGGCGACTACCCGGTAGTGCGATGGGCACCGGATGCGATCGATGCGCACCTTGCGCAAGCAGGATTCGCAATGGCATGGGAGCAAACCATCGATGGGCGAGGTGGGTCGTGGCGCATCGTGTTGGCGCAAAGGCGGTCGTAACCAAAGGGGACGTGGCTAGCCAAAACCCGGGCCAGCTCACTCCGATCCCTTTGCCCGCTCATGTTCTCAGGAAGCAACAGGCGATAATCACAGCCGTGCTCTTTTCCCGTCCCTGCGCATACGCGCGTGGAATTGGCGACCTGCGATGCTGACCGCAAAGAGGGATAGAGACTAAGCTGGCCTTGCCAGGGAGGACAGGGGACCTGTAAATGGGAGGGAAAACAACTTATGCGCAGCATTCAACGTCAAGTGCGTCGAGGCTTGCTCGCCACGAGCATCATGCTGGCCATGCCGGCTATTGCCACCAATTATTACTGCGACAACGATGCCAACAGCCACCAATATCCGCATTGTGTCGGCGGTAGTCCGGGAGGCACGTATTACAGCGGCCAAGCCCACGACGTGAATGGGGATGATCGACGGCTGCCAGGGGCAGGGTCGCACAAGAGTTGTCCGACAGGCCTCGTAGCCTTCAAGACGAGTCATGTCTACACGTGGTCCGTCTGGCTGTACAACAATGCTTTTCGCTCAACAAATACGAGTTATAGCGCCGTCCAAGCTTCCACCAGCTCACCAACGATAGCGTTGTCAGCAAGGGTCAACCAGAACACTGCTCCCGGAGGTTGGAAAGTTCTGGGTAAAGGTTCGGGTGTGTCTGATTTGCTGGTCATCGGAAACTGCGGCACCAGTACCACCGCGCTTGCTGGCATTGATGCTGTTCGTGCATCGTTTACATCTCAAGCTGCTTCTCTTGCCACGGGTTCGCCCGCAGCGGCGGCGGCACAGATTGAGCACATCAGCTCACTCGACATAGCCGACGATGTCGTGGACACGAGCAATAGTTGTGGCGTCGACATGGTGACAATGAATCCGCGACTCGCAGACATTCAGAAGAAGATGCTTGACGCGCCAGATCACTATCGCGATATCAGTGGCGCTTTCCACATCAGGTTCGCGAACGTGCAGCAGGACGATCAGGTTGATTTTGAAGCGTCGCCGGTCGACCACAGCAGTCGCGTGACAACGATGAATGCACTGGGCCAGTCACGTACAGATGTCGCCACCACAGCCAAGCAAATGTCGCTGTGGCCCCAGGAACGCACCTACCAGATGCAATCAGTCGCACCAGCAGAGGCGAGCGCACCTGCCGGCCCCAGGCATTACCACAATGCCCAATGCCAGCCGGTGTTCACGCACCGCGAGGATCCCGCGCATGCGTTCGCGGCAAGCGACGTCAGCAGTCCGGAAAATTACGCCTTCTGGCTGTCGACTTCGGCGAGCAGTATTACCGGACACACTCAGCTGCTCGGCCGCAACGTCACGGTGATTCAAGGACAGCAGGATGCGTATCTGGCCGAAAAGCTAGGGGCCGCCACTTTCACGATGTGGGTGGACGATGCGACGGGTATCCTGCTGAAACTTCGGGGTAACAATAGCCAGGGCCGTACGGTTTACTCCATCGACGTGTCCAGACTGTCGATCAATCGTGGGCTCAAGCACGACATTGCTTCAGTTCTGACCCCGCCAGCGGGGTGGAACGAGCTGGCGTCACCACAACGGGTTGGCTTGCAAATGCAGTAAGTGTCTTGTGAACAGGCAAGACTAGAGAAGTCGACTGTTGTAAAGCGGCACCGCGTCGCAACGGTGCCGCTTTCGCACCCGGCACAGGAAAGAAAGCGCTTGGGTGCAGTCGTGGGGCCATCAATGAACAAAAACGGGTCAGGTTCACTTCTTGATCATGATAAGTGAACCTGAACCCGTTCGGCGGTTCAAGAGGATCGCGAAAGCGGCGAATAAGACGCTGCGGACAACTTCGATCAGGGTCAGTGGTGGGTTGCTAAAACGTTTTAAATGTACATGGCGCGTTTATTTTTTTTGCTTAACGTTTTGTGATGAGCGTCTCATTTCAAAGGTTCTATTGACTTGCCGTATTTTAAAATTCAAAGTACATTCATCAACATTAGCGGTCCCATAGTCGCTAATTTCGAGCGCCTCTATAGGATTATCTATTCATTGAAATGATTAATGAATATGTGTCGATGTGGCGAGTTCCAGATTTATTGACATTAACCATGAGGCAGTGTTGTGATTAAATCTATTTTTTCTGCTTGCTTTGCAATTGCCGCTATTTCGCTTTCTTGTGCTGCTGATGCAAATACAGCAAATAGCGTAAATATAACTCACGTTGGTGTCCAAGGGAGTAATGGCTATGTTGCTTTCACGTCAGCCCTCCCAGGATGCAGCGTAAATATTACTTATGTGGCAGACATCAGCTCACCTAGTTCGAAAGCAATTTATGCGACGCTTTTAACCGCCTATGCGGGTGATAAGAGCGTCTCTCGTATTGACTATACTATTCAGACCAATGGAACTTGCACAGTGGCCTTGGTGGAGCTTTAATAATGTCAGTTTACTGATATGAATTGATGGGTATTTCGAGTATCTCGACGGAGGGTGGGAGGCTCTCGCGTCTTGTTCGGTTGATTTCACTCGACCGTTGATTGAGCAGAGTGAACTTGTGGGTTTCTTGGTAGATATGGGGCTAGGAACAGGCTAGGCCCCTGTTCGAGAACCTAGCTTTTAGAGGCTATCATTTTTGGAATCCGTCAGTGACCGTCACTGCGTTCATTGATTTGGAGTGCCCATCACATAATCTAAAAATTATGTGTAAAAGTCATTTGTGGACGACGAACAGACGGATATGCTCAACGATACAATGATGAGTCTTTTGGTTCATCGATGCCAATTTCGACCATAATGTTTTTCTAGATTATCGACGATACGTTATGTATGCCTATAACTGCACTCTTACGTGCGAGGAAATCAAAGTGCACAGAGTTAAAACAAATTTAGCATTCTCTCTATTTCTCATACCATTTTTGCTCCCCGCTGGGGCCATTGCAAAATCTACAACACAAACGACAGTGTCCATTATTGGAAAAGTGGCTCCAGGTGCGAGCATCACTGTGCGCACTACAGTAACAGGCAGCCACATTATTTTCATGCCTCCTTATTATTCGGGAACTGGTAGCTTTCCTGGTTCAGTGCCTGGAGGTTCAGTAGACATCTATGCTGACGGTGTGAAAGTTTTGGGTGTGCCTGCTCAAGTCAACAACTCTAGTTACTCGTGCGGATACGTGTATGCCCCTCCATCGAATACAATTTGCTATGGTCCGCTAACAGTTGTTGATTACGGTTTCACCATTCCCAAGGGAGTCTCCAGCAAAGCTTTTTATGCTGAGTTTACCGGCGATCATGATAGCAATCAGTCTACATCTGCAGTGGTTAGTGTTGCGGCAGCTCCGCCAGTTATCGCTCCGGCTATTGATTTCATGCTCAACTAAGCCCGCTGGACTGACTCAGGCAAAAGGGGCAGGCTCATTTAATTGGGCTTCTACTGAACTTGAAAACTAGGGTTTGGAGCGAACCTAGTTAATTAATTAAGATAGAAAGTCGACTTTGTTCCTTTTAATGACCCCAGCGGGTCAGGTTCGCTTCCTAAGATGGCTCAGGTTTGACCGCCTCCCTTGAACGGGGGGGGGCGATGCGATGAAGCAGAAAAGGTGTCGGGGACAAATTTTCGATTGACTATGCGTCGCTCAAATTGTCCCTGACACCATTCTTTAACCATTTTCTCTTCGCTCACTTGGATGTCCGCAGTAACTGAGCTTGGTCTCGTTCTGCGAGACCACGTGCTTGCGACGGCGTTCACACCCCACGCACGGCATGACGGATGGGGGGTGTCCCGAGGCCTCCACTTGCGCGAGGATTCGCGCTGCGTGATTCCTTTGGACGCCAAGGACATCCTTATGCCCCGACTGCTCCGCTGGCCCGCTCCGCTGGCCCTGGCTACTGCCGCCTTTCTGTTCGCACCAGTGACTCTGTTTGCCTTCGCCGCGCAGGCTGGCGCTCCGTCGCCGGCGCGCACGGCCGACGTGGTCGAGCACCTGTTCGGCCACACCGTGCACGATCCCTATCGCTGGATGGAAGGCGATAACAACGCCGAGTTCCAGCACTGGCTGGTCGCCCAGGGCCAGTACGCGCGGGGCAAGCTGGACGCATTGCCTACCCTGAAGGGCTGGCAGCAGGCGCTGGCCAGGACCGATGGCACCACCGTCATATACCGCAACCAGCGCCGTGCCGGCGACAGGCTGTTCTTCATCCGCCAGGGCGCAAAGGGCAGCGGCACGCTGATGGTGCGTGACGCGAATGGCGCCGAGCGCGTGCTGCTGGATCCGGCGACTATTAAGGGCGACGGCGGCCACGCCTCGATCACGCTGTACACGCCATCGCCCGACGGCAGCAAGGTGGCGGTGAACGTCGACCGCGGCGGCAGCGAAGTCACCCGCCTCGACGTGCTGGACGTGAAGACCGGCAAGCCCACCGGCGATGTAGTGGAGCCGGTGTGGGGCGAGTTCGGTGCCGAGTGGCTGCCCGACGGCAGCGGCTTCGAGTACACCCAGATGGCGCCGCCCGCGCAGCGTACCGGCGGCGACCCCGTGCAGGACATGCGCGCACGTCTGCACCGGCTGGGCACACCCTCGTCGCGGGACCCGATCCTGCTGCGCGCCGGCCAGGGCGAAGGCGTCAATCCGTCGTTCGCGATGCCCGCGCGCAGCTTCCCTGTGATCGAATTTCCGGCCGGCTCGCGCTGGGCGCTGGGCGAGTCGCTGGGCGCACAGGCCGACCAGCGCTACTGCGTGGCGCCGCAAGCCGAGGCCGCGAAGCCCGGTGCGGCCTGGCACTGCATCGCCGACCTGGACGACCACGTGCAGTCCGCGGCCATCCACGGCGATACGCTGTACCTGGTTTCCACCCACGCACGCTCCAAGGGAGAGGTGCTGGCACTGGACTTGTCACGTCCGGACGCGACGATCGGGAAGGCACGTTCCGTGCTGCCGCTGAAGGGCGACGACATGGTGGCTGGCATCAGCCTGTACGACGCCCAGCAGGTCGCGCCGGCTCGTGATGCGCTGTACGTGAAGGTCTCCAGGAACGGCATCGACGACATCCGCCGCGTCGACTACCGCACCGGCAAGGTGGACGCCGTGCCGATGCCGTTGGCTGGCTCGGCCTCGCTGTTCCACGCCGACCTTGGCCAGGACGGTTTCCTGCTGGAGCTGCGCGGCTGGACTACGCCGCCGAAGTCATGGCGCTACGACCCCGCGGTCGGCACCTTGCACGGCTTGGGTCAGGATCAAAGCAGCCCCGTCGATTACAGCATGGTCGAGGCCACCGAGACCGAGCTGGTCAGCCAGGACGGCACCCACGTGCCGCTCACCATCCTGCATCGCAAGGACGCCACGCTGGACGGCTCGCACCGTGCCATCGTGTTCGCTTACGGCAGTTACGGCATCTCCGTGCTGCCTTCGTTCAAGCCCACCCGGCTGGAATGGGTCAAGCAGGGCAACGTCTTTGCCTACGTGCACATACGCGGCGGCAGCGAAAAGGGTGAGGCCTGGCATCAGGCCGGCAGGGGGCCGAACAAGCACAAGGGCGTGGAAGATTTCATCGCCGGCGTGCAGCGCCTGAGCGAACTGGGCTATAGCCGTCCGCAACGCACCGCGCTGATCTCTGGCAGTGCCGGCGGCCTGGTGGTTGGCGGTGCGATCGTGCGTGACCCGGACAAGTTCGGCGCGGCCGTGTGCCTGGTGGGCGAGCTCAATCCGATCCGCCTGCTGCAAGCGCGCAATGGCGCCAACCAGATCGGCGAGATGGGCGACCCGCGCAAGGCCTCGGACTTTCCCTGGATGCTGGCGACGGACCCTTACCAGCAGATCACGCCGCACACGGCCTACCCGGCGGTGCTGCTGGCCGTGGGTCTCAACGACAACCGTGTGTCCACCTGGCAGACCGGCAAGTTCGCGGCGCGCCTGCGCACCGCCGACACCAGCGGACGGCCGGTGTGGATCCGCACCGACGCCAACGGTGGCCACGGCATGCAGACCTCGCTGGGCGCCGAGGCCGCGGAGTTCGCCGACATCTACGCCTTCCTGGATGCGCAGTTGCCGGCGCAGTGAGGAGAAAAGGGCTCTTGTCCAAGAAAAGCTGGTAACTCCATAGCTCCTTGAGGTCTTTGATTTGGCGCTTTTGCTCTGCGGAAAGTAGCTCTGACCCGGCTATCCGATCGGGCGATGCAAGGATGCATAGGTTGGTGGACCGTCCAGGTCTCGTGTGGCAAGGTGCGGGCTTGCGCCGTCAACGCTACGGAGGGACGTCAACATGGGATCTTTCGCGTCGAACAAGCGTGGCGCTCGAAGGAGAGGAACTCTTTGTTGCATGGCTGCACTGCTGTCGATGACGGCTTCCGCGGCGGCGTTCGGCGCCACCTCGGCACCGGCGCAGAGCATTCTCTTCATCGGCAACAGTTACACGTTCGGCGCGTTTTCCCCCGTGCGGCGCTATAACGCCAACCTGGTTCATGACCTCAACGGCGATGGCGTCGGTGGCGTGCCGGCGCTGTTCAAGCTGTTCACCCAGGAGGCCGGCCTGAACTACGACGTGAGCCTGGAAACGGCGGGAGGAAGTACGCTGAAGTTTCACTACACGCAAAAGCGCCAGGAGATCGATCGGGCCTGGGACCACGTGGTGATGCAGGAACACAGCAGGCTCGACCCCGACAAGTCAGGCGATCCGACCAACTTCAAGCGCTACGCGGGAAAGCTCGCCGCCCTGTTCAAGCAGAGGAATCCATCGGTGGATATCCGGCTGCTGGCCACGTGGTCACGCCCGGACCTGACTTACAAACCCGGTGGACACTGGTATGGGAAGCCGATCGAGGCCATGGGCAACGACCTGCAGAAAGCTTACGCCCAGGTCGCCGGTGGCGACGCCTCGATCCACGGCGTGATTCCGGTCGGAAGTGCTTTCAATCGCGCCATCCGCGACGGCGTGGCCGACCCCGATCCTTATGACGGCATCAGCTTCAACCAGATCGACCTGTGGGCCTACGACCACTATCACGCCAGCACGTTCGGCTACTACCTCGAGGCGTTGATGGACTTCGGCAGCATCACCGGCAAGGATCCGCGAAGCCTGGGCAGCTACGAAAAGGCTGCCGACGATCTCGGGTTGTCGCAGGGGCAGGCCGAGGCATTGCAGAATATCGCCTACCGGCAACTGCATCAGGCGCCGTAGCGGTCCCGGCAAGCTGGGTCAACACTCGCGGAAACCGGGACGGAGGAAGTTAAGCCGGGCTAGCTTGCTCCGTCCGCTTGGCTCTCGGCGTGCCGAGCTGTTTGCCCAAGCTCCCGAGCTTTTTGCTGAAGGAAGGGGTCAGGTTCACTTCCTGGCCACCAACATAAGAACCAGATCCTGTTCGATAGGACTCACACGTTTGCACTGACGGAGGCAGTCATGCGATTTGCAGGTCGAATCACTGAATGGAACGATGAGAAGGGATTCGGCTTTGTCGTTCCGAACGGTGGTGGTATTCGTGCCTTCCTTCACATCAGCCAGTTTCAGCGCAGATTCCGTCGACCCGCCCTGGGCGACCTCATTTCGTACTTGCCGGTTGTCGACGATCGCGGGCGCACCAACGCGCAGCAAATTCGTCCTGTGGAGGCGAGGGTCCAAGCGGTTCGGCCTTCGTCGCGTGTGCCACGAGCTGTGTTGGGGGCAGGCGCACTCGGGTTTGCCGCGACTGCTTACGCAAGCGGTGCTTTACCACTCTTGGTGCTGGCGATCTATTTCGGTACCAGCGCACTGTCATATCTGATGTATGGGTGGGACAAATCTTCCGCGCAAGCCGGTCGTAGTCGCACGCCTGAGAGCAGTTTGCATATGGCAGATCTAATCGGTGGCTGGCCCGGCGCGCTCATTGCCCAGCAGCAGTTCCGGCACAAGACGATGAAGCGATCATTTCAGTTCGCGTTTTGGTTGACTGTTGTCCTGAACCTGGCTGCTTGCGTATGGTTCGTCGGGTCGGGTCTGGCTGCCGAGTTGACTCACTCGATTTTGGATTGACAAAACCGGAGCAAGAAACGAAAGAAAGAGGTCAGGTTCATCAATTTCGTTTGCAAATGAACCTGATCCCTTTGTTGGTTCCGAAGCGTGCTCTAGCTTGATCAGCTGATGATGCCAACGGCAGTAGTGATTCAACTACCTCCACCCCGTTGACCAGAAGCGCCGATCAATGTCCCAAGAGCGATCCGGCCTTGCCCAGGGGGGACGACGATCCGCTGCTTCCCAGGAACGATTTGCCTTGCTTGAGGACGACATCGCAGGCCTTGGTTGTCAGCTTCGATTTCATGTCGCTGTTGCCGCCACCGATGCTGCCCAGGTTGGTGGTGTTGCCGTTCTTGCCTTTGAGGATGCCGTCTGCGCCACTGGAATAATCGGAGTTGCTCGCCCCGCCTTCCGTCTTGCCGAGCAGTTTGCTTGCAATGCCGGATGCGCCTGAGTCGCCCCCCAGATAGTTGTTTTTGACGCAGTACTGCAGGATGCCCGCCACGTTACCCGTGCTGCCGGATTCGCCGCCACCGGGGAGCATTCCACCGAGCTTGCCGCCGAGATTACCCAGGCTCTGTGCGCCAACAGACCCGCAGGCCAGGCCAAGGGTGATCGCCACCACGCATGTCGTGGCCATGCCGTTGATTCGGGTCTTCATGAGCGTCTCTCCATGGGTAGGTTCCTGCATTCAACAACGACGCTTGTTAGCGTTATGTCAGCGGCAAAACGGGCCAGCTCACCGTTCACCGCGTTTCGCGGACCCATTTCGCCCTCGTGACCCGCTCGCTTGGGGCGACTGGAATTACTTGTGGATGGGCATTTGTAGTATTACTGGTGTATTGCCGATGGGCGCGCGGTAGCTGTGGCATGTGTCCCGCCCCGCGCCCACATAGACGGCCAAATGCTGCACGGAGACAAGGCATGGCTCAGCGTGACCCGTTTCAAAGCAGACGCGATTTCCTGCGCGTATCCGGCGCGCTGGGCCTGGCGACGATGCTGCCCGGTGCGGTGCTTGCCGCCGGCGTCGGTGCCGAGCCTGCGCCGGGCAATGTCGGCGCCTCTTCGCGCATGCCCTTGCAGTCTCGTGCGCCACTGGCACCGCAACCTTTCCAGCGATTGCCCGCAGGCGCCATTCGGCCCGCGGGGTGGTTGCGTCGTCAGTTGGAGATCCAGGCGTCGGGACTGGGCGGCCACCTGGATGAAACCTGGGCCGACGTCGGCCCTGACAGCGGCTGGCTCGGGGGTGCCGGTGAATCCTGGGAACGTGGTCCGTATTTTCTGGACGGACTGCTGCCACTGGCCTGGCAACTGGACTCGGCGACGCTGAAGGCGAAGGCGCAAAAATATATCGACTGGACGCTGGAGCATCCCTGGCCCAATGGCATGTTCGGTCCGCGCAGCAACGATGACTGGTGGCCGCGCATGGTCATGCTCAAGGTGCTCACGCAGTACCACGAGCTCACCGGCGATGCGCGGGTGATACCGCTGATGACGAATTATTTTGTCTATCAGCTCGGCGCACTGCCGGGGCGACCGCTGCGCGATTGGGGCCGGTCGCGCTGGCAGGACGAGCTGCTCTCGGTGTTGTGGCTTTACAACCGCACCGGCGATCCGCGCCTGCTGCAAATGGCTGCGCTGCTGCACAGGCAGGGGTTCGATTGGCAGGGCATGTTCGCCGATTTCCAGTTCAAGCAGAAAGTCGACGTGGCCAAGCTCAAGGCTGAAGGCGGTGGCGATGCCGTCTTCATGGAGGACCTCGGCCAGCGCGTGCACGGTGTCAATGTCGCCATGTCGCTGAAGTCCTCTCCCGTGTGGTCGCTGGTATCGGGCAGTGCGCATGATCGCGATGCCGTGCATCACCAGCTGGCGATGCTCGACACCTGGCACGGCCTGCCGAACGGCATGTTTTCGGCCGACGAGCATCTGGCCGGGCGCAATCCCTCGCAGGGCACCGAGCTGTGCACGGTGGTGGAAACCATGTTTTCGCTGGAAGTGGCGCTGGCCATTACCGGCGACCCGGCGTTGGCCGACCGGCTGGAGACGATTGCCTACAACGCGCTGCCGGGTACCTTTACGGACGACATGTGGGCGCATCAATACGACCAGGAACCCAACCAGGTGGAATCCAGCCTGCATCGGCGTCCTTGGACCACCAACGGTCCGGAGTCCAACCTGTTCGGACTCGAGCCCCACTTCGGCTGCTGCACCGCCAACTTCCACCAGGGTTGGCCCAAGCTGACCCAAAGTCTCTGGATGGCGACGGCGGACGGCGGCATGGCCGCGATGGTTTATGCGCCTTGCACGGTGCAGACCGTCGTGCGGGGTGTGCCGCTGCGGATCGAGCAAAGCACCGATTATCCGTTCCGCTCGCGCGTAGACATCGTGTTGCATCCGGCGCGGACCACCAGATTCACGCTGAAGCTGCGAATTCCAGGCTGGGCCACCGGGTCGACGCTGACGGTGAATGGCCACGCGCAACCCTCGGAACCGGCCGGGCGTTTCGTGACGCTGCAGCGCGAGTGGCAACCGGGCGACACGATCGCACTGACCTTTGCGAGCACGCCGATGACCGTATCCGGCTTCAATGATTCGGTAAGCGTGCGCGATGGCGCCCTGGTGTTTGCACTGCCCATCGCCGAATCTTGGATCAAGTGGCGCCAGCGTGGGTTGACCGCCGACTGGCAGGTCTATCCCGCATCGCGCTGGAACATGGGCCTGCCGGAACATGCGACCTTTCACAGAGCCGAGCAGCCGATAGGCCCGGTACCGTTTTCGCGTCAGCAGCCACCGGTGACACTCCAAGTGGAAGGACGTCCGGTAGCAAGTTGGAAGGCGGAAGAGGGTGCTGCCGACCCGGTGCCACGACGGCCACAGGCCGATGCCAGCGACGCCCCGGTGATGCTCACCTTGATGCCGTATGCGGCGCCCAAGCTTCGCATCACGGCGTTTCCGCTGCTGGCGCCGGACAGCAACTCACAGAAGAATGGGGTGGTCACTCAATCCAGGACATGACCAGGCCCACCAGGCATCGCCCTCTCGGAACGAGGTGAATAAAAACGGGGTCACCTCAACCTGACCCCATTCAGTGGCGGCCGATTCGTCGAATTATTTCGGCGTGAGGCGGTACAGGCCGCCGGGCGCGGCGTCTTCCAGCATCCAGAGCGAGCCGTCCGGCGCCTCTTCGATATCGCGGATGCGTTTGCCGATGGTCCAGCGCTGGGCCGCGGTGGCGCCGCCCTTGCCGTCAAACGTGACGCGAATGATTCCCTCGCTGACGAGGCCGCTGAGCAAGGCGCTGCCCTTCCAGTGCGGGAACAGGCTGCCCTTGTAGAACATGAGATTGCCCGGTGCGATCACCGGCAGCCAATAGATCACGGGCTTGGCGAGGTCGGGTCGCGTATCGGAGCTGGGGATAGGCACGCCGTTGTAGTTGAGGCCGTAGGAGACCAGCGGCCAGCCGTAGTTCTTGCCACGCTTGATCAGGTTCAGTTCGTCGCCGCCGCGCGGGCCATGCTCGAGTTCCCACAGTCGACCATCGGGAGCGAAGGCCAGGCCATAAGGTGTGCGGTGGCCAGTGGTCCAGGTTTCGGCCGGCGTCAGGTTGGGCCCGGGGAACGTATAAGTGCTGACCACCGGCGCCGTCTTGGCTTTCTCGGTATCGGCCGCCGGATCGATCAGCGGAATGGTGCGGGCACCGACCTTGCCTGCCCACGGATTGCCCGGCGCGGGTTTGCCGTCCAGCGTCAGTCGCAGGATCTTGCCTACCGGTTGGTTGGGATCCTGTGCGGGAGTGAAGCGCTGGCGGTCGCCCACCGTGAGGAAGAGATATTTGCCGTCCGGCGAGAAGGCGATCTGGGCACCGGCCTGGCCGCCCTTGCCCGTGGGCATCTGGCGCCACAGCACCTGGAAGCCGTCCAGTCGTGGCTGCTTGCCATCCAGCACGAGCCGACCCCGGCCCAGCACCAGGCCGCCGCCGTAGTCACCCGGCGCGACATAGGTGAGATACACATGGTGGTCCTTGGCGTAGTGAGGCGAGAGGAAGACGCCCAGCATGCCGTTCTGACCTTCAACGTAGCTGGGCGGAACGCCTCCGATTTCGGTCTTGGCGCCCTGCGGGGTGACCAAATCGACACGGCCGACCTTCTCGGTCACCAGCATGCGGCCATCGGGCAGGAACGCGATGCGCCAGGGCAGATCGAAGCTCGCCACCTTGGTGATGGTGAAGGGAAGGTCGGGATCGGATTTCTGTTCGCCCGCATTGGTCTGCGCATGGGCGGCGCTTGTCAGCAGGGCCACAAGAAAGACCCTGTTTGCCAGCTTCATCATTTGCATGTTTCCTTGCGTTCGAATGACCCGCAACATTCTAGTGCTCTGATACCGCCTCGATGTGATGCTTCCCTTCAATCCGATTGCATGGATGCCTTGCAAGACCAGACCGATGTGGAGTCCTTCGTTGCGCTTGAACCGATCGAAAAAACGAGCCCAGGTTCACTTGCCAGACCTGGTCCGGATGAAATAACTGTAGCCGGAATTACCGGCCATCAGTGGAAGCTCGCCAGCAACTCATCCATGACTGGATCGATCTTGGCCTTCGTACCTTTCCACTTGCTCATATCGAGACCACCTTTGCCGTTGAGGTGATACGTCGCTGACGCCACGGAGCGCCCATGCTCGGTGATCCGGATTTCGGCATGGGAAAGGTAAGGTTTGAAGTCCCACGAGCGTAACGCCGTGTAGTCGACCACGTACCCGCAAGAGGCCGGCAAGTCATGATCGTAGACTTCTGCCGCGATGCCATGACGCTGGAATCCGTCCTGCATCACCATGACGAAGTCGCTGACTGTCACCGCCGGGTTGGTGTGGATGCACACATGTTTCATTGCGATACTGCTGTCGACCGGTTTGACCTTTACACTGGTGCAAGCGGCAAGCGCCAGCACTGTTAGAGCTGGAATCCAGTACTTCATTTTGTTTTCCCCTGTTGCAGGCGAACCCCCTCGCCGGTGCGACCAGCATACTTCGGTGACACTCGACGCGTACAACAGTCACGGAATCAGATCGGTGGCTGTTGATTGGTAGTGGGGAAAGTTCCTTCAAACCCGGGCCTTTTCAGCCCGATCCATTTGGATTTGAGAGTCCGCAGCCTCCGTTCACCTATCGTGGTCTTGTAGCACGAAAAGGATTTTTGAGATGGAGCATCTGGTTCGTCTGGCGCATTCGAATTCCGTTCTCTATGCGGCGGTATTCGTGTTCACCTTCGGGGTGATCTTGTGGTTTGTATGGGCCCGGTTTTTTCCTGATAGGGATGCGATCAAGAAAACTTCCCAAGTTGTGGTCACATTCGCGCTTCAGATGTTCTTTGTTTGTTGCTATGCCTCTGTCGTTGCACATGGTTGGGACGGGGTGGTTTGCGCGGCGGGCCGGTTTTCGCTGCACGTGGTTTGTTACAGCCATGATGAAGGCCCCTTGTGGTTCTGGGGTCTTGTTGTAGTGCTCATGAGTATGTACGTGGTACTGATACTTGTTGCGCTGGTGTTCCTGGTGCACTTGGTAGCGCCTGGCGATCAGCGTCCCGTCGCGGAGATGAGGAATCAGCACCGGTCCATCGGCACCGGCGAGAGACGGCCCGGCACCAGAGTGATAGGTCGGGCGGCGGACGAAGCGTTCGTGATTGCTTTCGGGGTGATCGTGATTTCGAGCCTTGCCTGGATCGCCACTTTGTTTCACCAAGTCAACGGTGCGCAAAAACAGATAGCCGAAGCGTTGGCATCGGCTACCCGGGAAAGAGCTGCCGTTGAAGCCTATCTACAAGATAACGGGGTCTTGCCTGAAGACGATAAGGCGGTGGGGTTATTGCTACCTGCGGATCTTCGCAGCCAGTACGTGAACGAAGTCAGGGTCGCCAAGGGAAGCATTCTGCTGAAGTTCGATGAAGCGGCAGCGGACAAGCATCTTGGAGGCCGTCTCATGATGTTGATTGCAGTGCAGCGCGGGCGTCACGTGTCATGGCATTGTGCAAGCCCGGATATCGACGACAAATACTTTCCCGACAGCTGCCCGGCTGGTCTGTGAGGAAGATCAGGGGTCCACTAAATCTGGTGACTCCACCCTGATCAAGGTTTATAGAAAAATAGGAGCGGTCTGGAGGGCATGGTTGGGTCTCCGTCCGGATTACTGCTGTTTGGTGGCAAGACAAGCGCTAACGGTGGTGTCGTATTGAACGGCGGCCTCCACGAAGCGCCTCTTGGCATCTGCGAGCTCGTTGGGTGTCATTGCCTTGAGCTTGCTCAAGGTACAAGCCCTTCTAAGTTCGCCGGGTAGCTCTTTCGCTTGGCAGTTCTCTTCCGTCGAAGGAGCAACGCCTCCGACGCGGAGAATATTGGCCATGGTTAAAGATATTTGTGGATTGGAAGCGACATTGGCCGTCAAGCTGTCAATCGCAGTCTGAATGTTTTTCTGAGAATTTTCACTTGAAGTCTTGCCGACGATGTCCTCTGATCGCGTCTTCGCAGCTTCGAGCGATTTGCCTAATGCGGTTATGTCGCTCGCACTCGGAGTGGGAAGCGTGAAACTGTTGAGCGCCACAAGTAGATTGGTGCCAATGGTACGAATCGCATGCACCGTGACGACGGGAACGTTGTAATAAGCCGTCGCCAAGTCCTTCGCATCATCACCAGACAGATCGAAGTTCTCATCAAAGGCTTCACGGATCGCCGGATCGATAGGGGAAATGGCGTCCTTGATGCAAAGCATCGCGGTCTCCGCCTTTTGAAACGCCAATCTCTGATCTCCAGGCTGGTAGTGCCCACTTAGGGCCGAGCTCAGTGCTGCAAGTCCAGCACCAGTGTTCCTGGCGGCGATGCTGTTGGCGACGACCCCGGCTACCGCCATAAACGTGCCATAGAATGTGACTTCCTGGAAAACGATGTTCGCGACTTGTTTGTCGTAGGCTGCACGGCTCAACTCATCTTCTTTGCCGAAGACGAGATTTCGCGCCTCCTCTGGCGTGGTGATGGATGACTGAAGTAGTGCGCCCTTTTGCTCAAGCTCGGATTCAGTTGTTCTCGGGACGACAGGATAAAGAGTCGTACACGACGCAGTCGCTAGAAGTACGATCGCGGTAATGAGACAGCGCATAACACATCCCCCTCTATGCCATGAACCCAATTTCTCTAGATTAGACAATAGCCTTTATCTTGGCTCCGCATAAGGGGGCCAGAGCAGGGGTAAAGACAGGGGTCAAAGTGCACTCAATTGAGCAATGCTTGTAGAAAGTCGACTCTATCCCGGTTATGGGGTTTATCGAATAATGGGCGAGGGGAATGAAGTCGGGGTAGAGAGGCCAGGTCACTCGACGCGATGGAACGGCACCTGCTGTCCGCCCAATTGAAGGTGGCCGGACCGGCACGGTCGCGCGGGAGCACCGTCGAAGCCGAAGCCGACGTCCTGCGACAGCACAAACAGCTCCTGCGGCGACGCCGCATAGAGCCGTTCGGGAGTCTCGCCCGGCGAGGCGATCGTCAGGTGACCGTTCGCTGCACGCACGACGAACTGCTGGTCGCGGAAGGCATAAGTGCCGATGAAGTGGTCGAAGGCGGAAGCCTCCAGCGGCACGCTGGCACGAACCCGGCTGTCGAAATCCGTCCAGCCGTAAGTGGCAGCGATGCTGCGCATCAATTCGCTGGCGAGTACGCTGCCGGACGCGCCGTTGGTCATGACCACGGCGCCTTCGCCGCGCGCCGGATAGGCAACCATGAAGGCGGCGAAACCTTCGGTATCGCCGCTCTTGCTGAAATGCGCGTCCACGCCGGAACCGCCGATGTCGAACCCGATGCTGTGGCCGGGCTTGACGGGTTGGAGCATGTGCCGGGCGGTGTCGGCCCGAAGCCAGCCTTCGTGCTTCCCGGCCACCGACTGCTGCACAGCGATCAGGAAGCGGGCGAGGTCGGTCGGCGTCGACCACAGTCCCGCGGCCGCCATTTCCGGATAGACGTGCGGTCCACCGGGCACGGGTTGGCCCTGTACGTCGTGCGGCATGGCGGCGTCTTCAAGACCCTTCTCCGGCAGCGGCTGCGCGAAGCTGCTGCGCGCCATGCCCGCCGGTTGCAGCACGTGCGTGCGCATCCAGGACGGGAAAGCCTGCTTCGTGACGTCGTCGATCAGCTGCTGGACGATGGTGTAGCCGCCGCCGGAATAGCTCCACTTGGCGCCCGGCTCGGCGACCACGCGGATCGGGTCGTTGGTCGCAGGCGGACGGCCGTCGAGAACCTGCATCAACGTAGGCACCGGCTTGCCGGCGGCGTAGCCGGGAAAGCCGTGCACGTTGACGCCGGCCGTGTGCGACAACAGTTCGCGCAGCGTCACCCCGGCAGATCCTGTGTAGCGGCTGGCGGGCACCTTCCAGCTTTTCAGTCGATCGTTGATGTTGCCATCCAGCGACAGCTGGCCATCATCAACCAGTTGCAGCGCGCCGACCGCGGCAACTGGCTTGCTGATCGAGCCGGCCTGGAACAGCGTGGTGGGATCCACCGCAGCCCCTCCCGCGCGCGCGACGCCATAGCCTTTGGCCCAGGCGATGCCGCCACCGTGAATCACCGCCACGCTGACGCCGGGAACGTGCAATCGTGCCATCTCCGCCGCCAGTGTCTTTGTCGATACCGGCTGCCCCTGCAGCACAACGGCCGGACGCAGTCCGTGCTCGATGGCGGGGATAGGGGACTCTGGAGTCGTCCGGAGTGCGCTGGCGCTGATGATCGGCGGCGCGATGAGTACGGTGACGAGGGCGATGCCGCAAAGCCTGCGGAACCGTGCGGTGTTCGGTAAATTCAAAATGTACCTCCTGCAACAGCCTGTCGAGCACGTCGGAACACCGCCCGTGCACCCCATGCATCGCGCAGCATGGGCCCTTGGATGCGCCTGTGGCGAGAACGGTTTAGCGAAAACCGCCCACGAATCCCGCGAAAATCAAAAGGCGGCGTGGCTGATCAGTTGGATCGGCCGACCAGCCAGCGGGTCGGCTGCCATCAAAACGGGTCAGTCCACGGCTCCGCTCGGGGTGTCACAGGGTCAAGTGCCATAACGGCGTCAGGTTCACCTCCTGACCCCGCTTCCTGGCCCACGATACGTGAACCTGATTCCGTTCAATCGCCTCATTGCGAGCAACGCGACATGACAGATGCCAAGAAAACGGATCGCGCGCAAACCAGGCTCGCCGAAAGCGCGAGCAAGTTGAAGGAAAGCGCGGTCCAGCAAACCGACAGCGCGGACCGTCGGACCGTACTTGCAGCCGACCGCACGATATTCGCTGCAGAGCGGACCTATGCGGCATGGGTCCGGACCGGGCTCGCGTCCCTGGCTGCCGGCGTTGGCGCCAAAGCCCTGTTGAAGGACGTGGTGGCTCCCTGGCTGGCCAGCGCAACGGCTTCGGTGCTGATCCTGTTCGGCGCCTTCTGCTTCCTGGCAGGGGTGTGGCGCGAGCTTGATGCCGGTGCGCCGCCGCCTCGCCTCGATATTCGCCGGCTACCGCCTTGGCTCTTGATCGGCATCAACGGCTTTCTGGTACTGGTATCGCTCGCAGCGCTCGTCGGCATCTGGGTCGTGCGTGTTTGAAGGCGACGACTCGCCTTGCCGAAACCGGGACCGGAAAACGGGACGGAGGAAGTGAAGCCTCGCGGATTTCCGGTCCTCTGTCCCTACCTTTGATCAGCCGGCAGAACGGGGTCAGGTGCACGAATCAAACCTGCGGAAGTGAACCTGCCCCTTTCTCCAATGTGCCCGAAGCATCTGCGCCCGAGGCTCAGGGAACCAGCAGCCAGTTCACCTGATGAATGTTCGGCGGCGGGGGCAACCACCAGCCCGCTGCCGGGTAGCCATATTCGTAGGTCTTGGTGTCCTGCATGGCGAAGGAGTGCATCGGTTTGGCCTGGCAGACCACGTCACGGGCAGGCATGGCACCTGAATTCAGATAGGCAAATTCGGCGTTGGTGGTGCAGGCGTTGTCGTCGAACATGACGCCGTGCGTGGTGGCATTGTTGACCAGCACCATCCGCGCGGCCGGTCCGTTCTCGAGCCGATCCTTGAGCGCTTCCGAGTAGGGCGTGGACGGGTCGAACTCGTTCTGCACCATCAGGGCGGACACCTTGGTGCGCGACTCCAGCGTGCGGTCGAGCGCAGGTCGCCACGGCCAGTGCTGGCAAGGATCCACCACGGTGGAGGCGCCAATGGCCCAGTACGTGCGGACGTCCGCGATTTTCTGTGCAATGCGGCGCGGATCGGTGGAGCCGGAGTCGTTGCACTGAAGGACATCAGCCATGGGGTTGAAGCTGGGCTGGTTGCGCAGGTCGGCAAAGGTCATCGCGGCTATCTGCTCGGCGGCAGCGATATGGGTTGGGTCACCATCCAGCGCCTGCGACATCGCGCTCAGCGACGGTGACACCAGCAGATCCCAGAAAACCCACATGCCGGTGCCGTCCAGCGAACCCAGCGCCTGGTCCGGCGTCACGCTGCCCATGCGGTGGTGCGAGGTGGCCTGATAGATGCGCTGGAAGGTCGTCATCACCTGCTGCGGCGTCGTGCCCATGTGGAACTGGTCGTCGTGCCGCGCAATGAAAGGGATGAATGCCTGCTGCACATTCAGCTGATCCATCGCCATCCGCTTCAAGCCCTGTCGCTGCCAGTCCAGATGCAGCCAGTTCATGTTGCTGTCGAGCACCACACGCTCGAACCGGACGGGAAACATGCGACTTGCATAGGCCATGAGGCTGCTGCCGCTCGAGACGCCGAACAGATCGGCGCGAGGGAAGCCCAGTACAGCACGCACCAGGTTCAGATCACGGGCGTGATTGGGTGTGTTGATGCCCTTGAGGAAAGTTGCGTGCTGTCGCAGGCAGGTGTCGATCGAACGACCCCACCAATTCTGCTGTGATCGCACGCTTGCAACCGTGGGATTGCGGCTGTCGCCGTCCATGAAATTTTCGGTACCGCTGCGCTGCGCATAGTCGCAGCTCACCTGGGTGCCGAGGCCATCGGTGATGCCGCGCAGATCGACGCCGACTACCAGATGATCAACCATAATTTGCGGCTGCAGCTGCTCGAGCATCTCCGCCTGCGAAGCGCTGGAGTTGTCCGGGCCGCCCGCATTGACCAGCAGCAAGCGGGTGTGCGACGGCGAACTGAGCGGCCTGGAAATACCGATGGTGATGTCGCCGTGACTCGGGTCGGCCCAGTCGTTGGGCACGGTGATCAGGGCACATTGAATGGTGCTTCCATCGGTGAACAACGATGGCGGACAACCGCCCCAGTTCACTTGTTGCTGGTAGTACCTGGCATAGGCCGGATCGGCCGAGTGATCGTCCACAGCCCGGGCACTCGCCAGCCCCGAACACACCACGCAACCGATCAACAACACCAGCCTGCGCGCAGACAACGTAAAGAACTTCATCGTGATGCTTCCTTGGTCAGTAGTGGCATGGCGAACACAGGTGTCCCGCATGGCGTTCACTGCAATCGCCATTCCTGCATTCTTTGGCGATGCAATGCCAGTGTGGTTACGAAAGAACGGAGGTAATGGGCTGGCGAAAATCGATCCCACGTTGTCTTGCGCCAGCGCGCCACGGGTCCCGATGGCCGGAGCAGGGCGAAGACGGGCGCACTGGGTCGCCGGGGCGTCGCCCGGTGTCGTTTGGAATGGCCACGGTGGTTCTCCCTTGCTGGACTGCCCGGAGCGGGCGGTCGCGCCGACGGGGCTCGCATGATCGTCGTCCTGCCAGCCGTGGCATGATCATCTTCAGGGCGGGCGGGACCGTCAATGACCGGTCACGGGCTTTTTCGATGTGACCACTTCGAGCCACCACGGGGAGCATGGATGGCGAACAGGCGGCAAAACGACAAGCCGATGTATGTCCAGATCGCGGAGTCGATCCGGCGTGATATCGATTCGGGTCGCTTCCAGGTGGGCGCACGCCTGCCCGGAAGCCGCTCGATGGCGGTCGCCCTGGGGGTTTCCCGTACGGTCGTATTGATGGCTTACGACCAGCTGGAAAGCGAGGGCTATCTGGAATCGCGCTCGGGCAGCGGCACCAGCGTGAGTGCGCGCCGCGTCGGCTTGTCCGCGTGCGAGACGCTCGTGGAAGAACAGGTCGAGGCGCCAGGAGATCCGCGGCTGTCCCGCCTGGCCCGGCGGGCCGTGCTGCCTGCCGTATTCGAGGCGGATCCGCATGCGCTCGAAGCGGAGTTAATCGAAGGGGAGCTGATCGAAGAGGAGTTGATCGATCTTGCGCAGCCTCGCGTGAAGTCCGACCCGCGCAGCCTCAAGGCCTGGAAGCAGAACCTGATGGCGTTGTTGCGTCGTCGCGATGTACCTGACTTCCCCGAACTGCAAGGTTGCGTCGACCTGCGCAAGGCCGTGGCCGGCTATCTGAGCATCGAGCGGGCGATCGAGGTCGACCCGGAGGACATTCTCATCGTCAGCGGCGCCCAGCAGGCACGCGACCTCATCGCCCGCGTGCTTCTCGACGAAGGCGATGGTGTAGGCGTGGAAGAACCCTGCGAATGGAGCGTGCGCCACAGCTACGAGGCGATGGGGGCGCGGATCGTGCCGTGCCAGGTAGGCCCGAACGGCATGGACATTGACCGCCATGCAGCGGCACTGGATGGTGTGCGGTTGGTCAACGTGGCCCCATCCTTCCAGTTCCCGACCGGTGTGGTCATGCCCGAAGAGCGGCGCAGGGCCCTCCTGCAATGGGCTTATGCGCACGACGCATGCCTGGTGGAGGACGATTTCGATTGCGAGCATCGTTTTGGTGTGGGTACTTCCCAGTCGTTGTGGTCGCTGGACCGCTACGGCCGGGTGATCCACGTGAGCAGCTTTGCTCGCTCCATGTTCCCCGCGTTGCAACTGGGCTTCATGCTGGTGCCCCGCCCGTTGCGCGATCGGTTCCTGGCGGTCAAGTGGCTGGCCGATCGCGGCAGCATATCGATGCAGCAACACGTGCTCGCCGCGTGCATCACCAGCGGCCAGTACCTGCGCGATCTACGGCGTATCGCACACCGTCTGGCTCCCCGCCACCGGGCCTTGCACACCGCGCTGCAAGTGCGCCTCGGCAGTGCCTTGGTGGTGACCGACTCGGTAGCGGGAGGATCGCTCTTTGTGCACTTGCCCCGGTTGCCACGTAGTGCCACCGAGGCATTGATGGCCGAAGCACTGGCGCGCGGTGTGCGCGTCCGCTCCGCCGAGTGCTTCCACCGGATACCGCCCGATCATGTCACGCTGGTGCTCAGCTATGCCGGCGTATCCGAGGCGAGCCTCAAGCGAGCCGGTGCCCGTCTCGCAGAGGCGTGTCTGGCGGTTGAAAACCCGGGCCATCTCACTCCGTCCTTTGATTCTCCGTCCTCCTGATCTTGCGGCGTCACCCGATGTCGCGGAACGCGCGCACGATATTCGCACCCAAGGGCCGTGCGAAATCGGCCAAGCCTGAAGCGGGATGTATTCAAGCTGGCTTGCGCGCATCCACCAGCATGGTCGGTACCCACGGGCCACCCCACCACATGCGCCAGCCCAGGTTTCGTCGAACCGACATGGCGCCAAGTTCCAGCAGGCGCCGATGATAGCGACGGCTTTTGGAAATGTCGGCGATCAGGAGGCGCCCACCCGGGCGCAGAACGCGCCACGCTTCGTCAATCGCCTGGTCACGGCCGATTTCCTTGCTGATGTTGTGGATGGCGATGCTGGAAACGATCAGGTCGAAGCTGTCGTTTTCGAAAGGCAACTGGCGCATGTCTGCTGTATGCAGTTCGATCCGTTCGGCGACGCCTTCGGCCAGCGCATTCTGCTGCGTGGTCGCCATCGCGTTGCCGGACTGGTCCTTGGTGCTCCAGATATCGACGCCAACAGCCTGGCCTTGCGGCAGGTATTCGGCGGCCATCAACAGCACCGCGCCGCGGCCACAGCCAAGATCGAGAACGCGTTCGTCGCCCCTGATGGCCGCACCCGCCAGCAGGCTGCGCCATACCTGGAATTTGCCGCGGCGCGTGGTGTGCAGGTAGACGCCGGCCATGCCCAGCAAACAGACCACGGTGATCCATAACTGGAAGATGTGGGCGAAAACGATCAACCCGATGCAGATCACCGCGCCGGCGATCATCATCGCCGGTGCGTAGGGCGCGTCGATGCCGTAGTGGCCGTTGCGCTTGACGCTTTTCATCCTCGAGCCCTTCTATCTGTTGATCGGTCGGGACGATTCTTGGTCAACGCGTCGGGTCATGGTAGTGACGGGTGTCACCCAAAAATGGTGGTGAGAGTCGACTTTGCTGGAACGGCACTCCGATCCTCGTTCTCATCGAGCCTTTCTCTCGGCGTTTGTATTTCTCGGGGCGCTCGAGAAACCCAACCGGCCTGCTCACTTCGAACCTAAGCGATCGCTATGCGTTACAAAGGCTGGCTTTGTAGAAACAGCGGGCGATAATCGGATCAACTCAGAACCACTTGTCGAAATAGGGGAGTCATCATGTGCTGGTTCCTGCGTGCTTCAGATTCGCCTGTCGCACTCTCGTCATTCGCGTCATTCGCGTCTGCAGCCAAGAAAGCTGGGTCATAGTCGACTTCTCCAGCTTGATCACCACGGCGAGCGTCATCGCGTTGAGAGCAGCCTTGGAGGCGGGCCTAAGATTGAGAGGTGGGCAGGTCGGGTCCGCGTTCACCGTTAACGAGCAACGCCACGACAGGTTGACGATGCGTACTGCATGCGCTTTGCGCAGGAGCGTGAGCATCCTTGGTAAGTAATAACGGGGCCAGCTTCACCTCTCGATTATTGATAGTGAACCTGACCCCATTCGATGCGCCGAAGGCGGTCCCTTCAGGGGAAAGTCAAACTCAATAGTTAACTATAAGCTGTTGTACGGTTTCACGAGTGGGGTAAATGTCGCAAGTATTTGTCCCGGCGACCGTAATATCCATGCCACTATTGATCGCTGTCAAAAGCAAGGCGTATTGAGCTTTTCCATTTACGGTTGTCGTATCAATTGCCCAAGCCTCGGTTGGCGCCTCCTCGCAAATGGGATAACCCGTATGAGTTGCGGTCTTGAAGACCACGGTTCCGCCCTTTATGGCCACCACACTGGTGACATTGCCGCCACCTGTGCCTGCGTAAGCTGCGCTGCTCGCCAGGAGTCCGGCCGCAAAAAGAGGGAGAAACATCTTTGAGATACGCATTTTATCTTCCTTTTATTATTTTCGACTACGTGGGATTTGGCCGGGCATTAGTTGAGTATAAAATCAATGGCCGGAGTGATGTCTGGTGGAGCTGCCTCAACGCTAACCACTGTAGATGTAGACTGGTTGCTATCATGGTCGCCGGTGAACTCAGCGTAAAAAGCTTCGCTTGAGACACCCTTGGGGGCGACGAAGTTATAATCAACAACTGTTAGCGGACCATAGCAAATTGTATTTGATGGAGGGAAATTCGCGTATCCGCACGAGTAATTGGAGTTGTTTACTTGAGCAGGCACACCCAAAACTTTTGCGCCATCAGCATAGATGTCTACTGAACCTCCAGGCACTGAACCAGCGAAGCTACCTGTGCCCGTGTAGTAAGGAGGCATAAAAATAATATGGTTGCCTGTTACTGTGGCGCGCACAGTGATGCTCGCGCCTGGAGCCACTTTGCCGATAACGGATAATGTCGTCACCGTCGAAGACTTCGCCATGGCTCCTGCAGGAAGCAGGAATGATAAAAAAAACATGGTAAACGCCAAACTTTTCTTAGTTTTTAGCACTTTGACTTCCTCACACGTAAAAGCGCGATTTTGAAACGTATGCCACTAATTTAGTTAGTGTTTTTACTACGGCAGAATGGCAATGGCCGGCCAAAGAACCGATCATTGATTGGTTATATTTTTACCCGCCAATTATTCGACCCTAACTCGAAATATCGTAACGAGCTCCCTCGATGGATTCAACTGAGAAGTGCACTACAATTGAAGAGAGCGTTGAAATCTTACAGCTGTGTGCGGGAAAACTTACAAAGTTTCGAGACTTTGGCTGAGTTTTCTTCGATGGTATGGATTTCAGCATCACAGCGGACCATAAGATCACACTTTTTGGATAGGCGCGGCAGTATGAAGCCGCGGTGTTTTCGAAGAGGCTCAAGGAGCTTAGCTGCCCCCAGAACGAGCTAAGTTCATTCAGTAAAGGTGCGGAAGTGGTCGTTGCACGCTTAACGTGCCCATTTTTTTGAATTCGAATCCCTCGTCGTCGGCGGCCCGATACCGGTTCGCCTTCGCCACTGTTACGGGTATGGCGTAATGGCGTAGGTCAAGGCTGATACGTTCAATGCGCAGCGCGATATGGCGGTGATGGACGTCCGCCAATGGTTCATGCACTGACGCGTTCCGTGATGCCCGACCGGACAAATGATCCATCCAACCTGCTTTGACACGGTCGCGCTTGTGCCCGCAACATTTCACAACTGTGCCCGCGCTGGGTCATATGGAACACTTACGCTTGCCGTTTCCACCAAGGAACCGTCGATGCGCTTACCGATAACAGCAACTCTCGTCTTGAGTTTGATCGTGCCGGCTGCGTTTGCGCAGACGTCGTCTTCGGAGCAAGCATCCATTGCAGAGCATCCCCCTTGGATTGCTCCACAACAGCCGTTCCGCGTCTACGGAAATACCTGGTATGTGGGCCCCCGCGGCCTTAGTGTTCTGCTTGTTACTGCACCCACGGGCGATGTTCTCATCGATGGCGGCGTGCCGGACGACGCCACAATGATTGAGGCAAACATCCGACAGCTCGGTATCGAGCTGCATGATGTCAAATGGATTCTCAATTCTCACGCACATTTCGATCACGCCGGCGGTATCGCGCGGATCGCGCACGACACCGGTGCCCAGGTGATCGCGAGCGTAGCGGATGCGCCGTTGTTGGCACGCGGCGGTCTGAACGACCCGGAGTACGGCGATAGATTCCCGTTCTCGCCTGCGCACGTGGCGCGCAAGGTGATCGATGGAGAGAATCTGCATCTGGGAGACCTGGTGTTGACTGCACACTCGACACCCGGGCATACCAAGGGCAGCACGACCTGGACGTGGACATCCTGCGAGGGAAAACGCTGTCTGCGTATGGTCGATATCGGGAGCCTGTCCGCGCCCGGTTACAAACTGATCGGCAACCCGAAGTACCCGACGATCGTCAAGGATTTCGAATACAGCTTCGCCATGGTCTCGACACTGCCTTGCGACATCGCGCTCAGTCCACATCCGGAAGTCGTGGACATGTGGGCACGTGTGGCCAAGCGCAAAAAAGGCGATGCGGATGCGCTGATAGATCCCACGGGATGTCGTGCTTACTCGAAAGTTGCGCGCAAAAGCTTCGAGGCACAACTGGCTAAGCAACGCCAGGATGCTGCATTGGCAAAGTAACGTAGGCCAGTCGCCTCCCCACGCTTGTACTCATCGTCTGACAGTGACCAACCTCCCTGGCAATTTATGAAAGGCATAAGCCACCTTACCTTCGTCGTTCGCGATCTCAAGCGCATGGCTACGTTCATGTGCGAAGGCCTCGGCGCGAACGAGATCTACGATAGTGCCGCACAGAATTTTTCTCTATCTCGCGAGAAATTCTTTGTTCTCGGTGATATCTGGGTCGCGGCCATGGAAGGGGATCCGCCTGCGGAGCGTTCGTATCAGCATGTGGCATTCTCGGTCGATGACGAAGATCTGCCTGGCTACCGGCTGCGCCTGCTGGCGATCGGTGTCGAAATCCGCCCACCTCGTGGACGTGTGGATGGTGAGGGCCAGTCCCTGTATTTCTACGACTTCGACAACCACCTGTTTGAGCTGCACACCGGCACCCTGCAACAGCGGCTCGCAAGCTACGCCGCGCAAGCTCCCCATTGACGGAACAGGGGCGCTTTGGAGGCATTCGGGGCGGACAAACTCTTGCTCGGCGGGTCGAGCTGGCGAACTCGCCATCAAGTCTTTTGTCCGTCCTGCGGGAAACTCCCGGCTACTGCACCGGGTCGCGCCGCCTGCCAGTGATCCGTCGAGCGTTCCGGTCTAGATCGATTTCAGTTCACCGCCGTCCATGCGGATGGACGATCCGGTCAGCCAGCGCGAACCTGGTGCGGCGAGAAACGCCATGAGATCGGCGATCTCCTCCGGCGCGCCGTAGCGGGCGATGCCGGCGTCGCGCGGGAATTTGGCGGTGGCGTCTTCCACGCTCATGTCATGCAGCGGTGCCCAGTGCTCCAGGTAGGAGCGTCGGCGCCCGGTCATCACGGCACCGGGAAGCACGCTGTTGACCTGCACGCCATCGGCGATACCGCGATCGGAGAAGGCCTTGGCCAGCGCGACGATCGCGGCGTTGATGGTGCCGACGGCCGCATAAGGTGCCTTGGGAAAGGCGGCGGAATTTCCGGAGATCAGCACCACCGAACCTTGCGAATCCTTCAGGGCGGGCCATGCCTCGATGGTCAGCCGGCGCGCGCCGTGCAGCTTGAGGGCCATGCCGGCATCCCATTGCGCGTCGGTCATCTCGAACAGGTCGATCTGCGGCACGGCGCCGGCGATGTTGAACAGGGCATCGATGCGCTGGAAAGTTTCAAGTGTCAGTTCGACGACCTTTTTCGCGGCGGTGGATTCGGCCAGGTCGATATCGATGACGAGGGTTTTGGCGCCGATGTTCCTCACGGCGGCGGCGGTCTCTTCCAGCTTGGCCTTGTTGCGGGCTACCAGCACGATGGCACCGAAGTCGCGCGCAAGACGGATGGCCGTGGCCTGACCGATGCCCTGGCTGGCACCGGTGACGATGGCGACGGTTTTGTTCATGGCGATGCTCCTGGTCGGGAAGAAATGCGATTCACGTACTTGCGATCGGGGGACGCGAGGTCCCCCGACCGTCGTTGCGGATTCAGTGGGCGAAGACGTCCTTGATGGCGCTGGCGATCTCCACTGCGTGCGTTTCCAGCGCGAAGTGCCCGGTATCGAACAGGCGCACGTCCGCGCCGGGGATGTCGCGCTTGAACGCTTCGGCACCGGCCTGCAGGAAGAACGGATCGTTCTTGCCCCACACGGCAAGCAAGCGCGGCTTGTGGGTGCGGAAATACGCCTGGAACTGCGGGTACAGCGCAACGTTGCTCTGGTAGTCCCCGAAGAGATCGAGCTGGATGTCATGTGCGCCCGGGCGTGCCAGGTAATAATTGTCCAGGGCGATACCGTCCGGCGATACCGCCGTGGTATCCGCAACACCGTGGGTGTATTGCCACTGGGTGGTTTCCGGTGCCAGAAATGCGCGCAACGCCTGACGGTTCTCCTCGGAAGCATCCGTCCAGTACGCGCGGATCGGATTCCAGCCTTCGCTCAATCCTTCGACATAGGCATTGCCGTTCTGCGAAACGATTCCGGCGATACGCTCCGGGTGTTTGGCAGCGATACGGAAGCCGGTGGGTGCGCCGTAGTCAAAGACATAAACGATGAAACGGTCGAATTGCACGACCTCGGTGAAGCGATCGATCACGTTGGCGATGTTGTCGAAGGTGTAGTGGAATGCGTCCCGTGCCGGCATCGCCGACTGGCCGAAGCCGGGGAGATCCGGTGCGATGATGTGGAAGTGTTCGGCCAGCAGCGGAATCAGGTCGCGGAACATGTGGCCTGCGCTGGGAAAGCCGTGCAGCAGCAGAAGTTTCGGCAATGTCGGTGAGCCGGCTTCGCGATAGAACACCTGGAAGCCATCGACATCGGCGGTGCGGTACTGGATGGTGGTCATGACGAATCTCCTGGGGACGGGTTTGGCGGGACGAAGGATTTGAGAACGAAACAGGCAGCGGTTCAGTCGGGATGCGACGCGTGAGGCTCGCTGCCGGGCGCCTGCAGCCGCATATCGATAGATGGCCGGTTACCGCGCATGCCAGATCTCCCGAGCGGCCTGCACGATCAGGTCGGTGACCAGACCGGGCGCGGTGACACTGGGTGTGTGATCGACCGGAAATGCGCGGCGTTGCGCATGCATGCGCCCGGCCATGAATTCCTGGGTTGCGTGGGGAATCATGCGATCCTCTTCGGCGATCAGATACCAAGAGGGAAGATCCTTCCAGCGAGGGCGACTCACGGGAACCGTGATGCATGCGGGTGAGATCGGTCGCTGCAGGGCAGCCAGCAAAGCCTGTTCCTGCGTGGTGGCGTGCTGGGCGAAAGCGTTGGCGAAGGCTTCCTCGGGCAGCCAGATGAGGTCGTGCCGATCCGGCGCCAGCGTCGGTGCGATCGGATGGGGCGCCGCGCGGTAGAACACATCCGCCACGGTTTCCCCCTCGTCCGGTGCCAGCGCCGCGATATAGACAAGTGCCTTGACCTTCTCACTGCGCGTTCCGCCGATCACGGCACCGGCATAGGCATGGCCCACCAGCAAGACGGGCCCATCGATGCGGTCCAGCGTCCTGTCGAGCGCGGCGATGTCATCGGTGTAGGAAGTCAGGGGGATGGGCGAAGTAACCGTATTGAATCCCTTTGACTGGAGTTGGGTGATGACCTTTGCCCAGCTGGAACCATCGGCCCAAGCGCCGGGAACCAGAACCACGTTGATGTTTTCCGAAGTCATGATCAGGTCTCTATTGAGGCAATTTGCGCGGTTTGGCTACGCTGGGGACGGTGGTTACGTTCTTCGTAACCTGCAAGATGTTGATTTGGAGGTTATGCGCGCATTGATAACTTGTCAATAGCCATTTTGATGGTTACTATCAAATTACTTGGAGAGCCTCGAATGTCCCTTTCAGCGCCAGCTATGTTTGTTGCCGATTCCCCCGGTCTCGATTTCCTCAATTCGGTCGCCACTCCTGTCGATGCGCCCCTGGACTGGATCGCGGACGGTGAGGGCCTGCTCGCGTGGCTGGAGCAGGCGCAGCTGGTTTCGACCCAAGTGCTGCAAGGCATGCGCAAGGACGCCATGCCGGGGGAGCTGGATCGCGTCGCTGCCCAGGCGCGCGATCTGCGCGAGTGGTTTCGAGGCTTCGTGCGTGCGCACAAAGGCAAGCCATTGACCTCGGCCGTGTTGGACGAACTCGCGCCGCTGAACCGGCTGCTCGAGCGCGACGAGGGCTACGAGTTGGTCATACCTGAAACCGGCACCGGGCACGGCCTGCAGTTGCAAGCCATGCGTCGCTGGAAATCACCCGAGTCGGTGTTGCTGCCGATTGGTCTGGCGATGGCTCGATTGGTGACGGAAGAAGATTTTTCGCATGTGAAGGCTTGCGAGGGCCCGGCCTGCACACTGCTGTTCGCGGACCACACCCGTGCAAGGAACCGTCGCTGGTGCAGCATGGACCTTTGCGGGAATCGCGCGAAGCAGGCAGCGCACAGGCACAGGCACAAGGCGCTTCATTGAGTTTCCGCGTCTGCGGAAAGGAAACCAGCTCAGTTGTCGATTCGACAGTTAAGCCTTGGACGCTTCCGGGCATTCGGTGTGCGCCGCGCACTTCCAGTCACCGCCAACCTTGACCCAGGTGGAAGAGTCGAAGACATCCATCTCCATCGGCTTGCCATCCATTTCCATCTTCTGGTGCACGCGGTAAGTGGCGATGGCGACCGCGTCGCTGGGGAACAGAACTTCCATCCCTGAAAGGCTGTACTCCAGAACCCTGTACTTCGTATCGTTTGCCATCTTGGTGTACGCCGCATGGTCGAAGCGCATGGCGCCGTGCCCACTGACCATCAACGATGGCTCGGTGAGCATGCCGGTGGCGACCCCGGGGGTGTTGTCGACGATCGACTTCCAAAACGCGTGCTCCAGCTTCTCGATCTCGGTCTGCTGTTTGGACTTGGTCACGGGCTGTCTCCGCTGGTCGGGAGGGAAAATGTTCCGCGCATGCGAGTCTCGCTGAAGTGAATAACCGCCCGTAACCCATCAGCGGGTCAGAGGCCGTTAATCATCACCATGGGATCCGGCGCCTGAAGTCGACGCGGCGGATCTTTTGCACGCATCGCTTGTGCCCCACGCACTGGCAGCACACGGCGCTCGACAAAGGTTTTGATGGCAGGCGTCGTGAGGGCACGGAAGAACATGGAGTGGCTCTTCGGCTTGGTGCTGTGAACATCAGCGAGTTTCAGTTGCGCCTGTATTCCATCAACAGCGGCGATGGGAGGTCGCATTGCGGATGCATCCGATTTAGACCATGCAGGGTGCCGGCGATACCCACCATCAGGCCTGGCATGAAGGTCTCCGGGTGTGCGCCATCCGGTGCGTCGAGATTCTCCGCGATGGCGGCGAGAATGAGGGCCTGGTCGGAAGCCGACAGAAAAACGTCGGCAGAAGGATCCAGCTCCTGCTGTCGACGGAGCAGTTCCCACATGCCGAGGTTGCCGTGGCACAGCGTAGGACTGCGGCGCCATCCTCGCGAATAGGCGCTGGTGGAGGCCAAGCGAAGCAGATCCCGATAGAACGCATCGCCTGTACGGGCATAGAGGTCTGCTGCCGCCAGCCCGATGCCCACGCTACCGTGGCACCAGGCGTCCGATGACGCCAATGCGTCATCAACACGAAGGTCACGCCACCCGCCGATGCTGGCATCGTACAAAGTCTGCTCGAATACAAAAGCCTGCTTGGCCAGAGCACTCCATCTCAGGCGATCGCCCTCGCTGCCCGCTTCGCTGGAACCGAGACGGCCGAGGCTCCAGCCAATGCCGCTGGCACCGTGGGAAAAGCCGCCGATGGGTCGGTCGAAGACAGAGCCGGGCCAGCACACGCCTTGCTCCTGTTTGATTGCCGCTGCCTCAAGGCGTTTGCCTACCCGTGCGGCGAGTTCGCTCCATTGGCAATTGGCTGTCGCCTCGCTCAAGTGAAGTAATGGAACGATCAGCCCGCTCCATCCTTCCAGAACGTCGAACTCACTGTCGCCGTGCAGGGCGTTCCGCTCCAACAGGCCGGCGTTTCGAACGGCCAGCTCAAGTAGTGAATCGTCTTGCAGAAGCTCGTGCAAGGACAGCCACGCCCAAATCCTTGCGCCGAGCCCTACATAGCCGCCTGAAGTGGTTGGCGGCTCGTCCTGGTCCTGGAGGCGCATGGTGGCCAGCACGGCGGTCAGGAGCGCATCGATGCCCGAAATGTCATTGGCACGTTCGTGGCGTACTTCGTTCGCGTAGCCAGCCAGAGCCAGAGCAACACCACTGATGCCGGAATACATGTCTATGCCCAGCGGGGCCAGCTTCCAACCATCAACGCTGGACACGGGGCTGATCCAGGTGGCTGTTCGGTCCGATCCGTGAACCGCGCTGCCGACAAGGTATCTGGTCACGCGTTCGGCAAGCTCGCGCCTCCTGAGCTCAACCTCGTGGCCTTGCCGAGGCGTGCCAGGTAGGCTGGTATATGCGAAGCCTTCCGCGGTTTTGCTGTTCATGCGTGCAGCCATCATGGCTCCACGCAAGATCATCTCCTGGGAACCGATTGGAGTATTGCGCCAGCGATCCAGGGTGGCCAGGATGCGGCCCTCGTTCAAGACGTCGCCGAACACAGGGATGTCTCTGTCACACAGGCTGGCTATTTCAGCTTCAACCTGTGCCGGGCCGATAGAGAGAGCCTCGGCGGTGCGCCCCAAGAGATCTCTGACACGCTGCCTGGCCGCCTCTGGCCCATGCAACGAGGACGGATGCCATAGCATGCGCATGAGTTCCGCATACATCTGGGTAGGTCGTCGGATGTCGCGAACGTGATGGCCAAGGAAGAGGGAAAGCAAGGGTTCCAGTTTCCCCTGACTGTCCATCATGCGGAGTTGTGCGGTAGTCGCGGTGAACGAGTCGATGATGGTTGCCCAGAATCGTTCGAGCTTCGGATGTTTGGTTGGCAAATTCTGGGAGGCGGTAACGCGCGCGGTTCCCTCCGAAATCCGTGCATCGATGGTGCCTCCATCGATCAGGGCCGGAACCTTGATTTCCGGCTGATGCTCAGGCAACGCCCCGGTCGCGGAAATATCGACACCCTTGAACGCCAGGTGTGCCGACCGATACGGCACCAGTCCTGTCCTGAGTACCGACTGATCGATGAGCCGATTCGCTGCGTCGTAAGCCAGACCTCGCTTTGAGGCCGGGGCATCAATGACGCGTGAGAACATGCTTTCCGGATCCACTACGACCGGCAGCGGGCCTGCGGCGATCAGATTTTCATAATGAACATCGGTGCCACCAAGCAAGTGCAGGACGGCCATCCAGCGTCCCATGTTCGTATAGAAGGTATCCAGCTCGTCGTCGTCCTGGCAGTGGCGGTGTTGCACGAAGGCAGACCATCCATAAGCGCCCCTGTCCAGGGTGGGGGGCAAACCTATCCGTTGGGTGCCAGGAAAGGCCTGTTCGAGGAAGGCATCGAATGCCACGTCGAGGCCCATCGGGCGCGGCTTATACAGGAGGGCGCCATCGGCGAAAGTCAGCATGGCTACCGAGTGGCCACCGTTATGCGGATCTCCGAGTCCCAGGGTCACGGATACCAGACGGTCGCAGCGGAAGCCGAAGAACACTGCCATGTCATTCCGGTCCGCCTGCAAACGCGCGACCATTGCTTCTATCGCCTTGCGTCTGGCGGAGAGGACACGCTTCAATTGGGTATCCAGGGCAGGATAACGTTTACGCAGATGATCGAAAAAAGCCGGTGTTCCGGTGTGGGCTACAAACTGATCGAACTGCTCATCAGGCGCGGTGGCTCCAAGAATTCCCGTGAGTCTGGCTGCATGCATTTCCAGCAACAGGACACGCATGAGTGCGGACTCCCCGCACGCAAACAGCGCTTGATTGCCTGAATCGGATATCGCTTTGTAGTCACCTGCGTCAGCAAGATCGCGAAAATACGCGTCAAGTTTTTCGCAAGCTTCGTGCGTGGCGCGCTCGATGATGGGCGCGAAAGATCGTTGGCTCATGCGACCATCCATTTCAGGCTCGCCGAAAAAAAAATACGCAGCCGAGCTTCGGCCGCGTATTCAAGATGGGACAAATTAGCCCGTAGACTTGCTTAGGCGCAGCTGCCGCAGCGAGGGTCGATGGTGGCACACAGTTTCGCTGACGAAATCATGTTTTCCTTCATGTCGTCGACGGCTGCCTCCATGGCAGAAACGCCCCCGAAGAAAAGAGGTCCGGCGGGATTGTCCAATCCGTTCGCACTATCCGAACCGTCGAGCCAAGATGCAACAACGTGGTCTGCGTTCGACATTGTTTCTCTCCTTGTTAAGTTTCAGAGGCGGTGGGCCAGTGCCGCTAAACCCATCGCGCTCTCAGGCTTCGCCTGCTGCGATGCGTTGTCAACTATCAAAGGAGCCAACTGATGTGTGATGGACGAAAAGCGTGATCCAGTCCACAAGCCCTCCCCAAAAGGGCGACATGAATGGCCCGGGTTTTTCGGACACGTCGGTCAAGCACTGACCGGACGACTGCCAACTGAGAGCTACCCACGCGAACTTCAAGACCGAAGCCATCGAAGCGGTGATGAATTCATTGAGGTGCTGCTACTGGCGAGCCACGACCAGGCACTGGAGATCGCCTGTCGCATTGGCGTGGTCATCCGCGAAGGCGCCGTCTGCGAAGCGGCGTATCCGGAGATTACGATCGGTGTGGCCACCGCGGGATGGCAGTCAGGCCAAATCGTTGCTGGAAGCGGCGGACTCCAGGCTTTACGCAACGAAGCATCGCCGCGCCAAAGGCGATGCGACCCAGGAAGGGTAGGGAACGTGGTCGAGTTTCGACCACGGCCTCGCGATGGTTCGATGGGGAACCGCGTGACTTCGTGCACATGCTCCGGTTCTTCGGGGAGCGCAGGCTTGCCCATTCATCGTGGAGGTGGCCATGCGCATGTCTCGGCTGGGATCGCTTGCAGGCTTCGCTGTATTTGGTTTATGTCGTGTGGCGCACGGTACCGAAACGCCTGAGGTACTGCGCGGCGAGCTGTTGCAGATCACGCAGACCCTTGTCGACGCGATTCCCCAGGGCAACCGTCAGCCGTGGAACCAGCTGCTGACAAAGGACGCGGTGATCATCGACGAGTTTGGTCGGATCGCGCACAAGGCTGACACCGTGGCCTCCCTGCGTCCGTTCCCCGCCGGCCTATCCGGAAGCATCGAACTTCGCGACGCACACGTGCGGCGATACGGCGACGCCGCGCTCATGCAGGTCGAGCAATACGAACGTGAGACGGTATTCGGCCAGAAGCTGGTCGTGCGTTACCAGACCCTGCTCACCTTCGTGCGGCAATCGGGTAAGTGGAAACTTGCCGGTTACGAAGACGTCACGATCCCGACCGCCCCACCGGAGCTGCGCGTCGAAGGGCTGGTCCCAGGCGACTACGTCGGAACCTACCGTTACGCGCCCAAGAGTGCGTGGACCATCAGCGCCCACGATGGCGTACTCGCCTACACATCGCACGCTGGCGGACCGGCAAACGTGCTCCATCCGATCGCCAAGGACGTTTTCGTGGGCAGCGACGACGAGCGGAACCTGCTGATCTTCCGCCGCGATCAAAAAGGTCACATCGTGGCGTTGATCGAGCGCCGCAAGTTCAACGATCTGCGGCTGAACCGGGACAGCTAGCAAAGGCATCGCCAAAGGAGGCGAAAAGCAGCGGCGCGCAGCCTGGTTTGGAGACTCGACTGCCTGTTCGATCAAGTCGTTCTGGCAGCCGTCTTGCCGGCGATCATTTGCCAGACTTCTCCGGCTTCTTGGTCTTGGCTTCGGTTTCCTTGGCACCGGCTTCGCGTTGCTTTTCGTAATCGCGCGAGGCCGTGTCCTCCTGCTGATGCCTGGTGTTGTTTGTGCCACGTTTGGCCAGATCGTGTTCTTTGTCTTTCATGGCGATCTCACTCTTGCCCGGTTTCATGCAGAGTGCGGCAGGCGAAGTTAAGACGACATGGTGGTTACGTCCACGAGGTGAACGCCGGAGGCACGCAGCGAGTTGATTTCGCTTTGCCATCTTGCCGTTGCTTCCGTCGGTCCCTGCCAGCGCTGTGGCATGAAAAACGCGGATGCACCTAGCGCGCCCGGACCTGCTCCCGGTTTTTGTTTCTCGTTGCGACGCCAGGCATGCGACCAGGAGGAGGGCAAGGTCCTCCATGCACATTTCCTTGGAAGTGTTTGCGCTGTGGGATGGCTGTCGTCAAGGCATCACGTCAAGGGCCATGACCTATGACCCGTCATGACTTCTGGCCCTCGGTCGCGGACTTCGTGATGGCTACGCTGCGTACGGTTTCCGGCGGATGGTGTCCCATCGCTCGCCGGGTGACCATGGACAATGCAAGTTGCAAGTGCCGGGCCCTGCGCCTGACACCCGGACGACAGTGTCCAGTACGACCCATGAGCGGATCGCCAACCCCAGGCAGGCTCATGTCCCCCACATCGATATACACCGGAAGACTTTCCCATGAACAAGAATAAAATCTCTTCGAACCATCCGTTCTCGCGTCGCCAAGGTTGGAGCCTGGTATTGGCGGCCGTCATCGGCGTGAGTGGCTTGGTGGGATCCGCCACAGCCAACGCGCAGGCCACCTCGGGCGATGTGTTCGGCAAGGCACCGGTAGGCTACACCGTCGCTGCCCACAGCATGAAGTCTGGAACCCAGCGTGAGGTTCACGTCGACGCCAAGGGCCATTACACCATCAGGTCCTTGCCGGCAGGCGTTTATATGGTAACGCTGAAGGAGAATGGCAAAGCCTTGCTGGAGCACCCGAACGTCCCGGTTTTGGTGGGACGTGGAATCAAGGTGGACCTCGAGTGCGCGCCGAACCAGTGCGCGGAAGTTGCCGACAAGCAGTGATGAACTGAGGTCGGTCCAGGCGGGCAGATTCACTTTCTCCAACCGGACAAGTGCGTCTGCCCTGTTATCTCCGGCATCGTCGTGGGCGGTCGATCAACCAGGATTCATTCCCGGCATCGGAAGTCCGGATCGGATTCACTTTCGTGCTTCCAGTGGCGAACCTCGCCATTTCGCCCAGCTGCTTGTGCCAATTGACACCCATGCCCGCTGGCTATTCTTCAAGGGAAATAAGGAGCAGGTTCGTTTGCCTGATAAATGAACCTGCTGCCCTTTGTCCGTTTGCTTCCACGACGCGGAGCGGTTCTTTGTCAGCCGGTCGAAGGTTGGTCAGTGAATACCGCCAATTGGGCATCGAAGGCACGCTTGAAGGCGGGTCGTGCTTCGGCGCGGGCGACATAGGCGGAGAGGTTTGGGTATTCCTCCAGATTGCCCGTCGGCTTCGAGCGAAACAGCACGCCCACCATCATCAGGTCGGCCGCACTGAATGCACCATCGAGCCATTCCGCGTCGCCCAGGCGGCCGGATAGCAGTCCCAGCGTTTTACTCGCGCGCGCATCGAGCATGGGCTGGCGTTGCTCGTACCAGGGCTTGTCGCGCTCAAATACCATGGCCATGCTGCGCTCGACCAGCGGCGGCTCCACCGTGTTGACCGCGGCGAACATCCATGAAATCGCACGCGCCCGGGCATTCGCATCGTCGGGTAGCAGGCCTGCGCGTGTCTGTGCGATGTGGAACACGATGGCCCCCGACTCGAACAGGGTCAGGTCGCCTTCTTCATAGGTGGGGATCTGCCCGAAGGGATGGCGCGCGAGATGCGCGGGTTCCTTCATCGCACTGAACGAAACAAGACGAACCTCGTAGGGCTGGCCTGCTTCTTCGAGCGCCCAGCGAACGCGCATGTCGCGTGCGAGTCCTCGGCCGCGATCGGGCGAACGTTCAAAGGCGGTGATGGTGGGTTTCATGGGAAGGCTCCGGGTAGTTGCAGACGCCATCGGGAATCGCGGGTTGAGTGCGAGAGCTGAAGCCACAGTCGGAGTGCGCCCTTCCAACGGCGGCTCCGATAATGCGGCGGGCCGCCTTGGTTAGCCGCGAACGGCGGCTTCAATCGCGGCGATATCGATCTTGGACATCTCCATCATGGCGTCGAACGCGCGCTTGGCGATGGCGGGGTCCGGGTTGGTGACCGCGGCCGTCAGGACGCGCGGGGTGATCTGCCACGACAGGCCCCACTTGTCTTTGCACCAGCCGCAGGCGCTTGCCTGGCCCCCGTTGTCGATAATCGCATTCCACAGGCGATCGGTTTCGGCCTGGTCGTCGGTCGCTACCTGGAACGAGAACGCTTCGTCGTGCGAGAACGCAGGCCCGCCGTTCAAGCCCAGGCACGGGATGCCCATGACCGTGAACTCGACCATCAAAGCGTCGCCGTGCTTACCCGCCGGGTAGTTTCCCGGTGCGTGATGGACAGCACCCACGGCACTGTCCGGAAACGTCTTGGCGTAGAACGTCGCGGCGTCCAGGGCGGTGCCGTTGTACCAAAGGCAGATCGTGTTCTTGCTGGCCATGTGAATTCTCCAGTTGAGAGCAGCGGGAATGCGCTCTTACTTCCTTCGACGAAAGAAGGGCGCGCAGATCGACATCATGTCGAAAAAAATTCTAGAACGAGCCATGGCGTAGTGAAGCGCCCCAAGTTGCCCGAAGACTGTACGGTTTGAGGCATCTCGCCCTGGCAGTGGTTCAGTTCTTGGGTACCAACTCGCCGGTTACCTTGCCTGTGTTGTCCATCATCTGCAGTGACGGCGTACCGTCCTTGGCGACCTTCATCACGATGCGCGGATGGCCCTGCGGATCGTTCATGGCGAGCTGCACACTGCCGTCGGTGTTGCGGCCCAGCATCATGCGCCGGGTCGGGCCGCCGCGCTCGGCGAAGAACGCCTTCATCCGGGCGCCTTGCTGGTTCTTCGGCAGATCCTTGATGGCCGCCATCAACTGGATCTCTTCGAGGATCGAGTAATCCGGGTAATCGTTGAATTGCAACTTGGTGTAGCGGCCATCCTTTTCCTGGTGGGAGTCCAGCGCCATGGTCTGATCCTGCTCGTAGGCATCGAAGGAAAGGTGTCCATGGGATTCCTTGGTGCCGTCCTTGTCCTTTTCGCCGCCGAAGACCAGTCCACCGTTTTCGCTGCCCTCGTCGTTGTAGAAGATCATGCCGGCGGCCTTGCGATTGGGATGCGGATACTCCTTGCCCTTGATGACGATGCCCGGCGCGGTGGCGGCATCGGAGATCACCAGTCGCAAGGTGCCGTCTGGCTCGCGCACGTTGATGCGGTGGACATCCAGTTCGTCGAGCGACATTTTTCTGGGTTCGTGCGCGAAGCCACTCAGGACCGTCACGGCAAATACTGCGGTAAGTACACCGGCATAGATCATCAGGACACGCTGGCCGATGGGTTTCATGGGTGTTTCCTCCTCGTGGTCGATGGCATGGGTAGCTGACATGGTCGCACGCAGTGAAACAGGGTCGTCGTGTGAGCCTCGGTAAAAGCGTGGGGCTGCGCCGGTTACGCGATATCGGCCCTTTTCGATAGACTGTTAGTATCGATGGCAATGGATTTGCGAGGAGCAGCGATGCGGAACGTACTCATTAGAGGCAAGGCCGTGGGCTTCGCCATCCTCATGTTGATCTTGACCACAGGGAGCCAGGCCATGACATCCACATCCGCCAGCGATTTGCAGACGCCGCCGCCAGAGACTACGCAGGTTCCACTGCATTTCGCGGGCCATAATTTCGAGGCGAAGTGCTACAACACTTTGCGTTGTAGCGTGGTCTACAACGATCACGATTTCACGGTTCTCGATAACAATACCCCCTCACCAGTTCCCTCTTCGTCGGACTACAGAAAAAATTGGGGCACGGCGACTTATTTGGATATCCGGGCCTTCTCATCTCCCGCCGTAGTGAAGTGGACCGCAAAAGACGGTTCTGATCATGAGGCCACGGTCGACTTCGACAAAATTTTCAAGGATCGGCTGATCTGGCATAAGGTGCCCAAGGTCGATATGAAGGATTTCTACCGCGGACCATATGCTGGTAATCCGGATATTTTCCTGGAAGTGAACGACCGTACCGTCAATGTATTCATGACCATGCTGGTGCCGACCAAGACCGAACAAATTCCTGGGAATAAATACAGTTTTGGTCGCGATGATCTATTTTTGACCTGGACCCACACGTATTGATCGAGGGAGCGAGACGACGATGAGCAGTCAGGACGACAAGTTGGATCTGGATGGCATCCGCAACGATGGTGTGTCGTTCTACCCGGCGGATGTACAACGATTGCAAAGCTATGTAGTGGCAGAGCAGCAGTTGGCGCAGTTTCAGGCTCCAGTGCTGATCCATGCGGGCAAGCCGCACGAGCGGTTATATGTGGCGGCTTTCGACGGCACTGGAAACGACAAGACCAAAGACCCACAACACGAAACCAATGTGGGCAAAATCAGCGATCAAATAAAGCACGAAAACAATTCCCATATACAGACCGGTTATGTTGCCGGCCCCGGAACTCAGAGCGGCTGGTTGGCGCGCACTTACGACGGCATGACGGGACACACCTATTCACCACGCATGGAGGAGATGTACAAACAATTCGTTGAACAGGCACGAAAATGGAAGCAAGAAGACCCACAGGCAGAAATTCGCCTTGCAGACGTGGGTTTCAGTCGTGGCTCGGAACAGGCCGCCGGCTTTGCGCGAATGGTGCATGAGCGCGGCATCCAGGATCCGACTGGTGCGGTATACACCAGAGATTCCAACAACATGATCACCGGCGTTACTTACAGCAATGAGCCGTTGATGAAGCCTGGAGAGGTGGCACAGGCGGAAATGCTATTCGACGCGGTGGGTACAGGCGAGCCGGAAAAACACGACCGCCGGCCGCCGCCGTCGGTGATTTCCGGGTTGCAGATCATCGCTACGGATGAGCGGCGCAATCTGTTCAAGTCCGACCACATCATCGATCCGGGTCAGACGCCGGACGGACGCTTCCTGGGCGTGACGGTGGCCGGTGTGCACTCGGATGTCGGCGGCAGTTATTTTCGCGACGGGTTGGCGGCGCGCAGCGACAATCTGGCGATCAATTACCTCAACGCGCTGAGTGACAAACCATTTTTGAAAAATGTCGCGGAACCGACCGACCCGCGCTTGAACGTGGTGCATCGTTCGGAAGAGGGCATGTTCATCTATCGGGTCGCCGGCAAGATCGACCGCACCGAGCCGGAAGGCTACAACGAGCGATTGGTGCCGCGCGAACGGGAGATGGCCTATACCTCGCAAGGCTGGCAACCGGGACCTTGGCACGAGCGGCCCGGCGTTGCCGATCCTTATAACGCCGAGCCGCTCGACAAGGGGTTGAGCGCACAGTTCGAGCGCCAGTCAGTGAGGACCGGTCAGCCACTGCAGACACAAGCCCAGACGCAAACGTCAATTCGGGATCAGCTCCAGGCACCGGCGGTCACCAGGAACAGTTCCGTCGATGACATGTTCGAGGGTTTGTGTGCCGCAGCAGCGAAGGGTGATTGCGACGGCATGCGTTCGATCAGCGGGGCATACCTGGAATCGTCGCAAGGTCAGGCGTGGCTGGCGCAGGGCCAGCAGTTCAATCTAGAAGCGCAGGCCCAGCAGGCTGCCCAGCAACAGACACAACAACAAGCACAGCAGAGCCAGGGTTTTGGTCGCTAGGGAGAGTGGCATGGATCAGGATGACATCAAGGCATTAGCGGTCAAGCTGGCAGCCTTCACCGATCTGTTGGAGCAACGCGGCAATGAGGTGGTGCGGCAGACCGGGCAGGCGGCACTGGCTATCGATCAATCGGCGCGCAACGCGGCAGCCAGATCCGAGCAGTTGACCGCGCAAGCGGTGAACGAATTCAAGCGCGCTGCTGCCGATGTGGTGGCGCAGGGCCTGCGCCAACCGCTGGAAGAAGCTGGTCGGGTGATGCAGATCGGCACGCACAACATCCAGTCCGCCACCGCCGAGCTGGAGCAGCGCATGGCGGCGATCCAGAAAGTGCATGCGGCCAACGCATGGAAAACTTTCATTGCCAGCGCCATCGCTTCGGTCGCGGTGATCGGTGCGGCAGCCTATATCGGTGTGCGCACTCATCAGGACATGACCCGTTCCGAGTGGGTCGGTCAAATCAACACCGCCATTGCCAAAGGTAAATTGGCAACTTGCGCGGGCGGCGGTCTGTGCGCCCACGTCGGCAAGCAGTGGGTTCGGCTGGACGAGTGAAGCGTTGGAGTTCGTGGGCGCTTCGCAGCGGAAGCGCCACAAGTGCGGCCGGGGAGGTTAACCACTCCCGCCCTCCATCAGTGCTCCTTGTCGCCTGCCCCCTGATAGGGACCGCCGACTTCTCCCCAGCCCCAGGTGGGCATGGCGGAATCGGCATCGGGCATCGATTCCAGCTGTGAGTTGATCAGCGCCAGCCGTGTTCCCCATTCGAGATAGCCGACGAAAGCCGAGCGGAACTCGGGGTCGTCCGGCAATCCGACGGCGTCGGCGCACTCCAGCAGCAACGTCATCCAACGCAGGCGTTGGGCTTCGGTCAGATGTTTGCCCAGATGCTGGAGGATCATGGCGTGATGGCCGCCGCGTTCGCGACTGTAGAGCGCAGGTCCACCCAGGACTTCGGCGATGAAAGCGGCGACCAGGCGCGGATGATCGGCGGCCATGCGGGCGAACAGCGGTGCCAGCAGAGGTTCATCGGTGACGCGCTGATAGAACATCTTTGTCAACTGCTCGAAGGCCTCGCGTCCACCGGCCCATTCGTAGAGAGTGGGTACTGTCGTCGACGCGGTCACGATGCTTTCGCCGTGACGGTGGCGACCTGTTCGTAATGCCGCATCTCCAGGATGTTGTTCACATGGGGTTTGATCGCGGCGAAGAATTGCCGGAACTCGCTGCTTTGGCGAAAGCCCTGCATGTGACCTTCGACCGAATCCCATTCGATGCGCAGGATGTAGCAGCCGGGTTCGTCCAGACAACGCGACAACTCGTAACCGAGGCAGTGGGGCGACACGGCGAGACTGTCTCCGGCCCGTGCATAATCGGCTTCAAAGGCTTCGGCATCCTGCGAAGCGATGTCGTAACGGATGTATTCCACAATCATGCGAAGTACTCGTGGCAATGGCAAAGGGTGCCGCCTTTGTAGTGCACTTCGCCGCCGCAAGCTACGCACCTCGAGGTTACCCAAGGGCCACCCATGAACACGCCAACCACCCCTCGTCGTCGCCATGCATTCGTCTGTCCTGTCGATGTGGCACTGAGCATGATCAGCGGCAAATGGAAGCCGATGATCCTGTGGCTGCTGACCGCCAAGGCGCGGCGCTTCAGTGACCTGCAGTCAGCCATGCCGCTCATAGCGCACAAGGTATTGGCCCAGCAATTGCGCCAGTTGGAAGCCGATGGTGTCATCCAGCGCATCGTGCGCGAGGACCTGCCGAACGCAGGTGGATACCGGCTGACGGACTTCGGCCGCACTCTGCGCCCCGCGCTCAACGCACTCGCGAACTGGGGGAAGACTCACCACCAGTCGATCGGCGCCCATTATGGCGTCGTGGAGTAAACGCCGTAGCCGATCCCGGTAGCGACTTCGTCCATGCTCGTCCGTGACAAATCCGGCGACAGCGGGAATGAAATCGGGTTAACTATCTCCCAGCTGGCCCATTGGCCCGCATCGGCACTGACCATGCGGCCATTGCCGTACACCCCGGGGGATGCACGTGTCGATGAATGGAAGTTTCGGGCGCTGGCTTTTCGCGCCCTTGTTCTGCTGGATTTCACTGGCTGTTGCGCAACAGGCCCTCGCCCCGGTGGAGGCGCGCGTGCCGTTTGCTCCAGCCGCGGTGGTCGGCAGCGATGAACGGGTACATCTTGCCTACGAGCTTCATGTCACCAGCATTTACGGCGACACCGGACCTCTGAAGCCACAGGAACTGGACGTGTATGCGGACGATGACCACACGCCGCTCGCCCGTTTCAATGCCGACGACCTGGCGGGGATGAGCCGGCCGGCACCGGCCGAACATATGCCGGTGACCATCGATGCCGGCAAGCGCGTTGTCGTCTATGTCTGGCTGACGCTGCCCAAAGGGCGGTCGGTGCCACGGACACTGCGCCACCGGATGACGTTCGCCAACGCGAAGCATCGGACCGAGTTGCTCGATGGCGTGAGCGTATCGCTGAGTGCGCAGGCACCGGTGGTTATCGGACCGCCGTTGCGCGGGGGACTCTGGCTGGCACACGAGGGGCCGGGCAATGCACATTCGCACCACTGGGGCAGCCTGGTGGCGGTGAACGGGCAGGTGACCATTCCGCAACGTTACGCCATGGACCTGGTGGGAGTCGATCCGCGCGGGCAGGGGGTGCGTGCCGGTGTGAAGGATGGCGGCAAGTCCCATGCCGACTGGGTCGGCTACGCTGCGGACGTGCTGGCGGTGGCCGACGGTGTCGTGCGCGACGCGCGCGACGGCGAGGCGGAACACCCGCCACTCAGCCCGCAGTCCGAGCCGGAGTCCCTGACGGCACACGGTCTGTACGGCAACTACGTAGTGCTGGAGATCAGGCCCGGCGTGTTCGCCACCTATGCGCACCTGCAGCGCGGCAGCGTGAAGGTGCATATCGGCGATCACGTACGCCGGGGACAGCTGCTGGCGCGCCTGGGCCAATCCGGTAGTTCCAGCGCGCCGCATCTGCATTTCCAGCTTTCCAACGCGATGACGTTCGAAGGCTCGGAAGGCCTGCCGTTCCTGTTCGATCGCTTCGATCTGCTCGGACCGGAAACGGAGGCGCAGCTGTTCGGCCAGGGCACACCATGGAGCCCGCTGCCTCTGCAGCACCGACAGGCCGAGATGCCGCTGAACGACATGGTGATCGGATTCCCGGTGTCGCGTTGACCTCGAAACGGAAGCGGCGCCAGGGACCGCGGGTTCCTGCGTTGCTGGACTTATGAGCCTGGCCTGGTTGACGCCATCGACTTGGCCGGTTGCGAAGACCTGATCAAGCCCGTTGATTGACCTTGCCGAGGTCTGCAGTAAATACCGCCCGTTGTCTGACTCGTTGCTTGCAGCCATTTGTTTTCAGGAGACGTCACGACCATGCCACAACTGAACAGGAAAACCGGGAAACTCTGGCTGTTGGCCATGCTGATGGGGATCGCGGCCACCGCGGGTGCGGTCGAGCCGGGCCCGTCCACCCGCACACTGCTGCAAGCCGAGGCCGATGCCTGTCGAGCCTTCGAGGCCGGCAACGCGAATGTATTGCGTCACGCGTTAACGGCGGATTTCACGCTCGTCGATTCGCACGGCAACGTGACCAACCTTGAGCAGAACCTTGCCGAGGTCGCCGCGCGCGAGCCGTTCTACGAGGAATTTCGCAATCACGATCAGCAGGTACGCCTGTACGGCGATGCCGCGCTGATCGTCGGTATCACCAGCATCCGCGGTCGCGCGGGCAGCAAAGCGTTCGCCGCCGACTTCCGCTACACGGACACGTGGGTCCGCCGCCACGGCAAGTGGCTGTTGGCGGCAAGCCACGCCAGCCGGTTGCCCTAGCCGGAATCAGAGACCGAGGTAGCGAATCGAGTTGATTGCCTTGGTCCCCTTTCCCTGGCTGCGCGCTACTTCAGTCGCTTGTCCGTCGCCACCCAGTTGACCTCCCAGGTCTTGCCGCCATCGTCCGAGAACGCCTGCTCGAAGTGGATGGTATCGGCGTCGACCGGCGTGATCGTGAAACGAACGAAGATCGCGCGGCCGTCCAGATCTTCCTGGTCGTAGAACTCGCCGTGGCCGTCAATGAATCCGCCGATCGTCGGCTGTCCCAGCGTTCCGCCACGACTGCTGGCGAAGTTGAGGCTCCATTGCCGCGATTGCGGATTGTAGAGGCGCAGGTTCAGGCCTTCGAAATGGCCAGCCGGGCCGTCGGCCGTCAGCTCGACCAGGTTGGCGCGCCCGTCCCAGACCTTGCGCACGGTGGTGACGCCCTCGTACGCCGCCCATTCGTTCGATCCCGACAGTGGATGCACGAGCCGCTTCAGGTGCGTCTTCCACGTGCCGATCTCGAAATCGAAATCGTGTTGGCCATCGTGCGGCGCCGCCGGCTCATGCCTGGCGGCCTGCGGCGTCTGCGCGGAGCCCTGAGCGGCCGGCAGACAAAGCAGTCCCGCGATGGCCGTACAAAGCATGAACACACGGCGAGGGTTCGGCATGGCATTCTCCAGCGTTATCGGGTTGGCTGACGCTAGAGGTGTCCATGGCCAGTGACAAGACGGCACATAAAGGTGCGTATCCGTTGGCGAAGCCCCATCCGCTTGCCGATTGTCCGCTGCACGCGGCCTTCGCCGCGGTGGGTGGCAAATGGAAGCTCACCATCATCTATTGGCTCGCCCACGAAACCCACCACTTCTCCGGCTTGCTGCGGCGCGTCGCGCCGATCTCGCACAAGGTGTTGACCGAACAGCTACGCGAACTGGAAGCCGACGGTCTGGTCGTGCGCCAGGTGACTGCGCCGGTGCCCGCGCCGGTGCAGTACCGCCTGAGCGATTACGGCTGCACGGTGCTGCCGCTGGTGGAACATGCCCGCGTCTGGGGTCTGGCGCATCTGCAGCGCGTTCACGGCGCGGACAGGGCGCCATCGACGACCGCACTGGGTTGCGCCGGGACGCTTGCGACGATTGTGCGGGAACGGGGCGCGGAGTAAATTTTCAGAACGGCCTGCGAACCCTTTTTAGGGATGACCGACTCCAGGCGCGATCAAGTACTACCGGCTTCGGGTGAAGAGATCAGAGATAGCTGAGCCACCAGTCCCTGCGCCGCCGCTTCACGCCGGCGTACCAGCGGCAGAGCGGGTAGAACGCCAGCACCACGCACGCCCATAGCAGGTAGATCGCCGGCAGACCGGCGTCCCAACCGGGCGGAGCGGTGAACGGGAAGTGGCCCAGGTCCGGCGAGCGGAACATGCCGCCGATATCGCCGTAGCGCAGGTAGCAGACAACCACTGCCAGCAGATGGATCAGGTAGAAATGCAGGACGTAGAAGAACAGCGGCACCTTGCCGTAGACCAGCGCGGGGCGCAGCAACTGCGGCGTGCGTGCGTCGAAGACACGCAGCAGGAGCAGCGCCGGACCCAGCGTCATCAGCAGGAACAGCAGCGAGGGCGGGTACTTCTGGGTGTTCAGGAAGGAGAGCAGCGTCCACAGCGGCGAGTGCTGCGCCGACCACGGCACCGGATCGCCATACACGTTGAGCAGGCGCAGCAGTATGAATCCGACGGTGAGAACCAGGCCGAGTCGCAACAACAGTGCCTGCCTGCGCTCCACACCCCAGTTGTAGCTAAAACCGAGCGCGTAACCCAGCGCGGTAACACCGACCCAGGGCACCAGCGGATAGGTGACAAACACTGCATGCGCCCCGGTGTGGACGAAGTCGGGCGCATGCAGAATCGACCACAGTGGTGCAAGCGGGCCGAACGCATCGGCCTGGATGCCGTCCAGCAGGTTGTGGCCGGCGACCATCGCCACGCCCAGAACGACCAACACCCGGATCGGCAGATGGATCAGCCCGGCCAGCACGATCATCGCCCAGCCCAGCGCCCACAGCACGATGAGCAGGGTGATCCGGTAGTCGACGTTGAACTGCAGGGCGAAGCGCATCACCACCACCTCCAGCACGATCAGCCACGCGCCGCGCGTGAGCAGGAAGCGCGATAGCTCGCGCTTGCTCATGCGCTGCAGCGTCAGGCAGGCGCTGGTACCGGTAAGCAGGAAGAACACCGGCGCGCAGAAGTGGGTGATCCAGCGAGTGAAGAACAGCGCCGCCGTGGTGGTGGCGAGGTTGGTCGGGCTGGCATCGAGCGCGCCGAAGAAGTCGTGCACGTGATCGAGCGCCATGATGACGATGATGATCCCGCGCAGCAGATCGATCGATTCGATACGGACGCGGGCGGTCGGGACCTCACCGGTTGCCGCGCGAACTGCAGGCGATGATGTTGCGGTATCCACGTTGTCCGCTCCCCTGGGTCAGCCGGTCAGACGTCGCGTGTGGCCGACGCCGTGCGAACGATGATCGTAACGCGAACGGCAAGAGGGCGGAGGCGATCGGACGCCTTGCCGCCGCTTATCGTTGCGGCCCGGATGGGTTATCGCCGACTGCAGGCATGGTCATCCGGAATTCGAGGGATCAGATGACGATCGGGTCGTCAGGTCATGCCTGTCAATCCGGGGGAAACGTTCCAGCTGTCCCCTTCGAACTGAACTGCTGGATCACCCAGTCGATGAAGACCCGCACCCGTGGACTCAGGTGGCGATCCCGCGGGTAGAGCACGGACACAGGGCCGGACGGCAGAGGGTACCGGGCAAGCACCCGCCGTAACCGCCCTTCGGCGAGATCCCGTTCGATGTGGAACAACGGCAGCTGGCCCAGACCGAATCCCTGGCGCACCGCATCGCGGAAGCTTTCGGTGCCGGTTACCGAGAACGGTACCGCCATGTCGATCTTGGTGACCTGCCCGGACTGGATGAACTCGAACGGCGTCAGTGCCCCGGTGGTGATCGAACGCAGGCATACCGCGCGATGCCTTGGCAGGTCATCGAGGCTTTCGGGAATGCCGTATTTCTCCAGGTAGCTGGTCGCCGCGCAGGTCACGCGCTCCAGCGAGGCGACGGATCTCGCTACCAGGTCGCTGTCTGGCAGCGTGCCATAGCGCAGCACGCAGTCGCAGCCCTCGCGGATCACGTCGACCCAGCGGTCGCTCTCGCTCATGGCGATCTCGATCTGCGGATAAGCGGCGAAGAATCCGGACAGGTTCGGCAGCAGGAAGTGCCTGGCGAGGCTGCCCTGTACTTCGATTCGCAGCAGGCCCTTGGGCGCGGCGCCGCGGAACGAGCCTTCGGCATCCTCGATGTCGTCGAGGATGGCCAGGCAGCGCCGGTAATACGCCTCCCCGTCGAGGGTCGGGCGGACCGTCCGCGTGGTTCGCTGCAGCAGCTTGACGCCCAGCCGATCCTCCAACTGCTTGATCACCTGGGTGGCGGTCGAGCGGGGAATTTCTAGATCGTTCGCGGCTTCGGTGAAGCTGCGGCGATCGACCACCCGGGTGAACAGCCGCATGGCTTCAAGCCGATCCATACACCACGCCCATTGTTCGCCGAGAAAGAACTGTGTTGCTGAACTTAGCCCGATTATTTCGCGTTCTCAAGCGGGGATAGTGACTCCACGCCGCCCGCAACGAGCGGCCTTATCTGGAGAAAATCATGAACGAGACGAACAAGGTGGCGATTGTCACCGGGGCCTCGCGCGGTATCGGCGCGGCCATCGCCAGCCGCCTCGCGGCAGAGGGGTTTACGGTGGTGGTCAACTACGCCGGCAACGTGACGGAAGCCGAGAGCCTGGTCGCGAGCATCGAGGCGGCCGGCGGCCGCGCCATTCCCGCCCAGGCCGATGTAAGTGACCCCGTTGCGGTAAGCCGGATGTTCGACGCCGCGCAGGCGGCCTTCGGCGGCGTCGATGTCGTCGTCAACAACGCGGGCATCATGAAGCTGGCCGGCATCGCCGACAGCGACGATGCATTGTTCGACAGCCAGATCGCGATCAACCTCAAGGGCAGCTTCAACATGCTGCGCGAGGCGGCGAGGCGGCTGCGCGAAGGTGGTCGCATCATCAACCTGTCGTCCAGCGTGGTGGGCCTGTACCAGGCGAACTACGCGGTCTACGCAGCCACCAAGGCGGGCGTGGAGGCGATGACGCACGTGCTCTCGAAGGAGCTGCGCGGCCGCAACATCACGGTCAATGCCGTTGCTCCCGGCCCTACCGCTACCGCGCTCTTTCTCGACGGCAAGCCACAGGCCGTGATCGACCAGCTGACGAAGCTCGCGCCACTCGAACGCCTGGGACAGCCGAAGGACATCGCCAACACAGTCGCATTCCTCGCCGGCCCGGACGGCGGCTGGATCAACGGCCAGGTGCTGCGCGCCAACGGCGGCATCGTCTGATCTTTCCATCGACGACCACTTCACCCTGTCCAGGGAAATATAGCCATGAACAAGAAAACCATTCTGATCACCGGTGCCTCCAGCGGCTTCGGACGCATCACCGCCGAAGCGCTCGCCCGCGCCGGCCACACCGTCTACGCATCGATGCGCGATGTCGCCGGCCGCAACGCCGGCAACGCGGCCGAGATGGCGCAGTTGTCGTCGGGCGAGAAGATCGACCTGCGCGCGCTCGAGCTCGACGTCCAGTCGGACGCTTCCGCCGAGGCGGCCGTCAGCGAGATCATCAGGGAAAGCGGACATCTGGACGTCGTCGTCCACAACGCAGGCCACATGATGTTCGGCCCGGCCGAAGCTTTCACGCCGGAGCAGTTCGCCCAGCAGTACGACGTCAACGTGCTCGGTACGCAGCGGGTCAACCGCGCCGCGCTGCCGCACATGCGGGCTGCAAAGCAAGGCCTTCTCGTGTGGGTCTCGAGCAGCAGTTCAGCGGGCGGCACGCCGCCCTATCTGTCGCCGTACTTCGCGGCCAAGGCGGCCATGGATGCGCTGGCCGTGCAGTATGCCCGGGAGCTGTCGCGCTGGGGCATCGAAACCTCTATCGTGGTGCCGGGGGCCTTCACCAGAGGCACCAACCACTTCGCCCATTCCGGCCGTCCCGCCGACGAGGCGCGCCTCGCCGAGTACGAGGCCGGTCCTTACAAGGGTTTCGGCGAGCAGGTGCAGAAAGCGTTCGCCGACATCGTGCCTGAGGACGCCGATGTCGCCGGTGTCGCGGAGGCCATCGTGAACATCGTCGACACGCCGTTTGGCTCCCGTCCGTTCCGCGTCCACTACGACCCGACCCAGGACGGTGCCGACGTGGGCTTTGCCGTGCTCGACCGGGTTCGCGCCGAAATGCTTCACCGTGTCGGACTTGCCGACTTGCTGAATCCGGCCCGCCTGGTTTGACCACGATGCGTGCAAGTCGGAAGCTGCCGTGGCGGCGCGGGCCATTGATGCGGAAGTGTCGCTGACGGCTTGTGTTTCAGCAGGGCGCGCTGCCGAAACGCTCCAGCAGGAAATCGACCACGCTGCGCAGCTTGGCCGTCGGACGGCGATCCTGCGCGTAGATCAGGTACATCGGCGATGGCATCAGCGACCATTCCGGCAGTATCGGTAGCAGGCGACCGACGGCAAGATCATCGGCCAGCACGGCTTCGGGTTGCAGCACGATGCCGATGCCGTTCACGGCAGCGATCCGCAGAGCGTTGCCCTGGTTCGCGGTGAACCGACCCTTCACGCTGACGTCGCAGGTTTCTCCAGCGGGTCCGACCAGGCGCCAGCGATCATGCCGTCGCCAGTACGACAGACCCAGGCATTCGTGCGAGCTCAGTTGTTTGGGGTGCTCGGGCTCGCCATGGCGCGCGATGTAGCCGGGCGCGGCAGCCAGTCGTCGACGGTAGGGTTGCAGGGGGCGCGCCACGAGGCCGGGCTCGTCGATGTCACCGATATGGATGCCCAGTTCGAAACCCTCGTCGACCAGGTTCGGTCGGCGGTTGTCCAGGGTCAGCTCAATGCTGACCTCGCGATGGCGCTCCATGTATTCGCCGAGTACCGGCACCAGGCTGTGGCTGCCAAAACTGACCGGTGCGATCAGCCGCAGCCGACCGCGCGGACTGGCCTGCAATTCGGACGCACTGGCGTCGGCCAGCTCCACTTCGGCCAGCACCTGTTTGCAGCGCTCGTAATAGAGTCGCCCCACATCGGAGAGCTGCTGTCGACGGGTGGTGCGGTGAAGCAGGCGTGCGCCCAGGCGATCCTCGATCGCGCGAATGTGCTTGGCGACCATGGTTGCCGAGACCTGGCTGGTCTCGGCGGCGGCCGCGAAGCTGCCGCTTTCCACCACCCTCACAAACATCTCCATGCCGGCCAGCTTGTTCACGATTGAAAACCCATGGGTTGTGTATGGATCAAATCATTGCATGTTTATCAACACCGGGGCAGGGTGCACCATGCCTCCCGCCTCATTCCGAGGCGTTGATCGGAAAATCGTCATGCCTACCCTGCACCTCGAAATGCATCCCGGCCGCACCCTGGAGCAAAAGCGCAGCTTCGTCAGTGAAGTGACCAGGGTCACCGCGCAAACGCTGGCCTGCCCGCCGGAAAGCGTGGATATTCTGATCAGCGAAGTGCCACGCGACGCCTGGGCCAAAGCGGGCAAATTGCTGGCGGACGCGTGAGGCCAAACCATGACGCCAGTCACCGGAGGAAATGAAATGATCGAGCGGGGCGCGCCCTATCACGCGCATCTTTATTACGTTGCCGAAACACGCGACGTGGCCGAGGCCACACGCCTTCGCCTGATCGAGAGCATGGAATCCGGTGACATCCCCCAGCTTCTTTTCGTTGGCCAGCTCAAGGATGGCAAAGCGGGCCCGCATCCCATTGCGCAGTTCGAGATCCATTACACGGAGGAAGCCCTGCCAAGCGTTCTGCGCCTGATCGAGGCCTCCGGGTTGACCGCGCTGGTCCATCCGCTCACGGATGATGACCTGGCGGACCACACGACGCTGGCCCACTGGATCGGGACACCGATCGAGCTCGATCTGACCACGCTCGATCCGCCGGGGAAAAACCAGGGTGTCGCACGCTTCGCGAAATCGGACTTCTGACCGGGTGAGGTTTGCGACACCTGGGCAGGGGAAACAGCCACGCGTCGCCAACAAAACCACATCCCGCCCATGACCTTTGGCCCTTCGGTGGCCCACACCAGGATAGATAGGCTGCAGAATCCCTGCGGCATCCGGGATGATCGTCACCCCACGAACAGAGGAGAGCACACCATGGGTTTTGTCTCGTTCCGTACGTTGCTGTTGCCCTGCGCGCTGGTGTTCGCGGCGTCATCATTGCAGCCGGCTGCCGCGCAGAGCGCACCGGTATCCAGCCAGGTTGCTGCGGGTACGCCCGCAGCACCGGCAGCGCGGCCAGCGGATGTGTCCTCGATGGAGGCGATCATGCAGGCGGTCTACAGCGTGATCTCCGGCGCCAAAGGCCAAAAGCGCGATTGGGATCGCATGCGTTCGCTGTTTGTTCCCGGCGCCCGGCTGATTGCCGTGCATACCAGCAAGGACAGCGCCAGCAAGGCGCGCGTCCTGAGCGTGGAAGACTATATCCGCCTGGCTGATCCGCTCATGCAGAAGGACGGGTTTTTTGAACGCGAGTCACATCGCACGGTGGAGCGCTTTGGCGACATCGCACAGGTGTTCAGCACCTATGAATCGCGTCACGCCGCAGCGGATGCCAAGCCATTCCAGCGCGGCATCAACAGCTTCCAGCTGCTGTTCGACGGCCATCGCTGGTGGGTGGTGACGATTTACTGGCAGGGCGAGAGTCCCGACCAGCCGATCCCGAAGCAATACGGCGGGTAATCCCAGGCGGGCGCCACGGCCGAGCCGTCAGCCCGGGTCAGTTCACGTAGCTTTGTAGTATTGTCGTACTAATACGGCAAGCTATGGGGGAAGTCATGCGGAACAGACGGCGCACACACGGTGGCTCGATCTTCGGAGCGTTGCTGGTTTTTGGCTTGCTGTGGAGCGCGGCGTGCCTCGGCGCCACATCCGACTGGGAGAACCTGCAGGTGCAGGGTCGTCACCGTCTGCCGGGACATGCCCAGCTGGTGCCGTACGCGACGCGCGAGCAGGCGTTGGCGGCGGATCCGATCGATCCGTTTCCGGGTTCGCCGTGGTACCAGTCGCTGGACGGCTCGTGGTTGTTCCACTGGTCGCCACAGCCGTCCGCGGTGCCGGACGGTTTCCAGGCGATCGATTTCGACGACGCAGCCTGGAAGCACATCGATGTACCGGGTAACTGGCAGACGCAGGGTTTCGGTACGCCGCTGTACACGAATTTCCGGTTTCCGTTCAAGGTGGATCCGCCGCGCGTGATGGGCACGCCGCCGTCGAACTTCACCAATTACACCGCACGCAATCCCACCGGAGCCTACCGCCGCTGGTTCGAGTTGCCGGCCGACTGGCGCGGCCGGCATGTGCTGCTGAATTTCGACGGCGTGGACTCGGCGTTCCACCTGTGGGTCAACGGGCATGCCGTCGGCTATGCCCAAGGCAGTCGCACACCGGCGGAATTCGACATCACCCGTTTCCTGCGCCCCGGCCGCAACCTGCTGGCGGTGGAGGTGTATCGCTACAGCGATGGCAGCTACCTGGAAGACCAGGACATGTGGCGGCTGAGTGGCATTTTTCGCGGTGTCTATCTGTGGTCGCGCGGCGACCTGCACGTCGAGGACCTGGGTGTGCGCACGCCGCTGGAGGCCCACTACGTCAATGCACGGCTGCAGCTGGATATCGACGTGGACAACGCGGGCCGGTCGTCCCAGGGCGGCTCGGTGCAGGCGCAATTGATCGATCCGCAAGGCAGCACGGTGGGAACCTGGACACAGGCGGTGCCATCGATGGCCGGCGGAAAGTCGACCCGCGTGCGGATCGACCAGGCGATCGATCATCCTGCGTTGTGGACGGCGGAGACGCCATCGCTTTACACGCTGTTGCTGACCACCCGCGATGCGGGCGATCGCACCCTTGAAGTCGAACGCACTCGCATCGGTTTCCGTGACGTGCGCATCGCCGGCGGGCTGTTGCGCGTCAACGGTCAGCCGATCCTGATCAAGGGTGTGAACCGGCACGAACACGACCCGGCGACGGGCCATTTCGTTTCGCGGGAGCGCATGCTGCAGGACATCGTGTTGATGAAGCGCAACAACATCAACGCGGTGCGCACCAGCCACTATCCGAATGATCCGATGTGGTACCGCCTCGCCGATGAATACGGGCTCTATGTGTTCGACGAGGCCAACGTCGAGTCGCATGGACTGTACGACAGCTGGGGTGGCAACTCGACGCCAACTGCCTCCGACCCCACCTGGTTGCCAACGTTGATGGATCGCGAGCGGCGCATGGTGGCGCGTGACCGCAATCATCCCAGTGTGATCGTCTGGTCGATGGGCAACGAGTCGGAGAACGGACCGAATTTCCACGCCGTCTACCAGTGGATGCACCAGGTCGATCCGACCCGTCCCGTGCATTGGAATCCCGCGGGTACCGACAGCGACACCGACATTCTGGCGCCGATGTACCCGACCTTGCAGGAGATGAAGGATCTGGCTGCCGGCGATGCCACACGGCCGCTGATCCTGTGCGAGTACGCCCACTCCATGGGCAATGTCAGCGGTGACCTGATCGACTACTGGAAGCTGATCCGTTCGAACCCGCGCATGCAGGGCGGCTTCATCTGGGACTTCGTCGACCAGGGATTGTGGAAGCAGGGGCCTGACGGCAAACGCTTCTTCGCGTATGGCGGCGACTTTGGCGACCAGCCGAACGACGGCAACTTTGACATCAATGGCATCGTCGATCCGGATCGACGGCCACATCCGATGCTGGCCCAGGTGCGCAAGACCTATCAGTCGATCCACGTCGCGGCGGTGGACGCGTCGGCGGGGCGGTTCCGGGTAAGCAACGAAAATGCGTTCACTTCGCTGGACCGCTACGACGTACGTTGGGAGCTCGATCGTGATGGACACGAAGTGACGTCCGGGATGCTGGAACCGTTGGCGATCGCGCCCGGACAGTCGCGCATCGTCCAATTGCCGGCCATCGCGGCGCGGCATCTTGGCGACGATCACAACCACGATTACGCGGTGACGTTCTCGTTCCGGTTACGCGCGCCTACATCATGGGCGAAGGCCGGGTACGAAATGGCCTGGGACCAGATCGTGCTGCCAGCGACGGCAGCGCCGTGGCACACCACGGCGGCGGCCGGCACACCAGAGGTCACTCGACACGGCGACGGCTACACCGTGTCGGGTGCGAATTTCGCGCTGGATGTCGATGGTTCGACCGGTGCCATTACCCGCTACGTCAGCCACGGACACGCGCTGCTGACGGGGCCGATACGACCGAACTTCTGGCGTGTGCCCAATGACAATCAGTACCGCAATCATTTCATCGAGCGACTGGGGGCGTGGAAAGATGCATCGGCGCAGGCGCGCGTGCAGTCGCTGACCACGGGCCACGACGCGGATGGCCAGGCATGGATCGACGCGACGCTGATGCTGCCGCCGGGCAACAGCCTGTATCGGGTGCGCTATCGGGTGGATGGCGCCGGTGCGGTGCGCATGCAAGTGAACTTCGAGCCGCACGGCGAGCATCTTCCCGATCTGCCGCGGCTGGGCGTGATGATGGAGTTGCCGACGTCGATGAGGACGGTGGCCTGGTACGGACGCGGACCTGGCGAGAACTACATCGACCGCGCCAGCGGTTACCCGTTGGGCATCTACCACGCAGCGGTCGACGAACTCGGGTTCTCCTATGTTCGCTCACAGCAGAACGGCAACCGCACTGGCGTGCGCTGGTTCACCATCACCGATGCGGCAGGACGGGGCCTTCGTTTCGAGAGTGCCGCTGGCGCGCCGCTGCAGTTCACCGCGCGACCCTACAGCATGGAGGACTTGGCCAAGGCACAGCATCCGTACGACCTGCCGCGGCGCGACTTCGTGCAGTTGCTGGTGGACGACCGACAGATGGGACTGGGCGCGCGCGACACCTGGGGTGCCCAGGTATTGCCGGCCTATACCGTGCCGGCGCGTCCCTATAGCTACGCCCTCGATATCATCCCCCTGCAACCGTCCGCTGATAAAGCAGGCTCAAAGGGGCGCGGGGGAGATTGAGTCGCCTGGGCCGGGTGCACGTTGACGCCGACATGGACGGCTTCACGCGCTCCGGTCCCCGTGTCATTTTGTGCCTGCGAGCCGGGCGAAGGACGCAGGTGAGGCGTTTTCAAAGCGATCCACGAGCAACTGCACGAAGGCGCTCACTCGCGCGCTTACATGCCGATGCGAGGGATACAGCGCCCATACTTCGATGCGACGGTCGGCCAGCGTGCCCCAGTCGATCAGCCGGCCGACGTCGATGTCGGCCTGCACCAGCGAGCGCGGCATGACCGCGGCGCCGACGCCCGCGAGCACGGCGTCGTGGATCATCGCCATCGACGACAGGCGCAACACGGTGTGGGTGGCGACGGTCAGCACGCTGCGTGCGCGGCTGAGTTGCCAGGATGCATCGGCCGGTGTGCGGGGCAAGGCGATAGCCGGCACGGCAACATCACGCTGCCTGACCGGACGGGGCAGGGATGGCGGCGCCACGACGACCAGCACATCGCGCAGGAAGCAGCGCCCGGTCAGATCGGTCGAAGGATCGGGATTGGCACGGATGATCAGGTCAAAGCCGTCATCCACCGGATCGACGAAACGGTCCTCGGTGATGACTTCCAGTTGCACGCCGGGATAAGCCAGGGCGTAGTCGGCCGCAATGCGGCCCAAGCCGCGTTGGCCGAACAGCACCGGTGCGCTGATGCGAAGCCGGCCCCGCGGCGTGCTGATGCCTCGCCGCAGCACTTCGCCCGCTTCATCGATGTGCTCCAGCAGCGACTGCGTACGTTCCTGCAGCTCGCGCCCTTCTTCGGTGAGGCGAAGGGTATGGCCGCCACGTTCGAACAAGCGCACGCCTAGCGCATCTTCGAGCTGACGCACCCGACGCGAAAGCGTGGCCTTGGGCCGGCCGGTGATCCGTGCGGCGCGACCAAAGCCGCCATGTCGCGCCACGTCGTTGAAATCGGACAGGGCAAGGAGATCCATGGGTGTTCCACTGCTGAGACGAGATGTCCATATTATGTGACTATCGGTGTCTCTAGTGAAACATCAGGATGGGGCTGTCCACCACCCAATCCCATCACTGAAGGAGATATCTCATGAGCATTCTCGTTACCGGCAGCACCGGCACGATCGGCAGCCTCGTCGTTCGCGGACTGGTCGCACAAGGCGCCAGCGTTCACGCATTGACGCGCGATCCGGACAAGGTTTCGTTTCCCGAAGGCGTTAACGCCGTCAAGGGCGACATGACCGATATCCCATCGATGCGTGCAGCGCTGCAAAAGGTCGACACCTTGTTCCTGCTCAATGCCGTGGTTGCGGATGAAGTGACCCAGGCCATTAGTACGCTGAGCCTGGCGCGCGAGGCTGGCATCGAGCGCATCGTCTATCTGTCGGTGCTCAACAGCGATGCCTACACCGATGTGCCGCATTTCACCGGCAAGTACACGGTGGAGCGGATGATCGAGCAGTTCGATTTGCCGGTGACCGTGTTGCGTCCGTCCTATTTCATGCAGAACGACGCCATGCTCAGGGATGGATTGATGAAGCAGGGACGCTACGGCATGCCCATCGGCGATGTCGGTGTATCGATGGTCGACGTGCGTGACATCGCCGAGATTGCGGTGGCCGCTCTGCTGCGCCGGGCGCGTTCGCAGACGCCGCTGCCACGCGAGGTAATCGAGATCGTCGGGCCGGATGCGCTGACCGGCGATGCGCTGGCGACGATCTGGTCCGGCGTGCTTGGCAAGCCGGTGACATATGCAGGCAATGATCTGGATGCCTATGAGGGTTTCATGGCAGGCGTGATGCCATCCTGGTCAGCCTACGACCTGCGCTTGATGTTGGCGCGATTCCACGTCGACGGCATGCTCGGCAAACCGCACGCCGCGGACGTCCTCACCGGCCTGCTCGGCCATCCACCACGCCGTTATCGTGACTTCGCCAGGGAGCTGGCGGAATCACGATAACGGCATGATCAGTCATCCGGACATCGGTGGCTGTGCCATGAGGTTCCAGAGTGGGCTGACCCCTCAACCCGGGATTTCGGCCTCCACCAGCTTGCCGAGCAGCACCAGCGATTCCTGCCAGCCCAGGTAGCACTGCTCGAGTGGGATGACATCAGGCAGGCCTTCCTGCACCACGTGCAGTTCGGTGCCACAGGACACCGCCTTCAGGGTGATGGTGACGGCCATTTCACCGGGCAGGTTCGGGTCGTCGAACTGATCGGTGTAACGGATGCGCTCGTTAGGCGTGAGCTCCACATAGGTGCCACCGAACGTGTGGCTCTGGCCCGTCGAGAAGTTGGTGAAGGACATCCTGTAGCTGCCACCGACCCTGGCTTCGAGGTGATGCACCTTGCCGGTGAAGCCGTTCGGTGGCAACCATTTGGCCTTGGCGTCGGCATCGAGGAAGGCGCGGTAGACCCGCTCGGGTGGGGCGCGCAGGACTCGGTGGAGACGGACGGTATTGGACATGGCGGTTTCCCGTAGATGGAGGAGAAGCCCTCATTGATACGACGAGTGGAGTATGCAGAAATCGACATCCCAGGAACCGGGATCGCCAAACCGCGCCCGTGCTTCCGATATCTCAGATGTGGCTCCACAATGCCATGCATGTGACCGTAACGACCAACAGCGCGCTGGCGATTCGTTGATGGATGGCGATCCGCTTGCGCGGCGCGGTCGGGTCTTGTTCCCGTAGTCGGCGGACGGCTGGCAATGCCAGTCCCTGCACAATGGCGGCCAGCAGTGCACACGTTGCCCCGGCGCCAAGCACGCGGATCGAGGGGATGGCCGGGACGTTGCTTAGCGCCATTGCCCAGATGCTTGTTCCCAGGGCGAGAGTGAGCAGCGCTGCGCCGAACTGCGGAAGCGCCAGCCGTTCGGCGTTGGCGCCGGCAGTGCGGGCCAGCACAAAGGTCGAGCCGGCCCAGAACACGCCGGTCAGCACGTGCAGCACAATAAGCGTAACCAGCAAAGTTGCCATGGTGGAGTCACCTGATCATTTTGGTGTACATACTGTATAGTCAAAATCGGAAGCGAACAAGATGACGCCACGAACTTATCGCAGCACCGCCCGCGCCGAAGCTGCCGGGCAGACCCGCACGCGCATCCTTGCGGCGGCGACGGCCCAGTTGCGCAATACCGGCCTGATCGGTTTCTCGCTGGAATCCGTCGCGAAGGCGGCGGGGGTCAGCCGGCTGACGGTCTACAACCAGCTCGGGTCGCGCCCGGAGTTGCTGGAAGCGGTCTTCGACGGAATCGCCGCCCAGGGCGGGCTGCACCGTATCCCCAACGCAATGAACGATGACGATCCGCGTGCCGGCGTGGATCGGTTGATCGAGATCTTCTGCGATTTCTGGGGGTCCGATTTGCAGTCACTGGCCAGTGTGCAGGCTGCTGCATCGGGCGATACCGAATTCGCCGACAGTCTCGCTGCACGCAACGAGCGGCGGCGAGTCAATTTTTCGATACTGGTCGATCGCCTGGTCGAGCGCGGCGACGTGCGTGCTCGTGTGGCGGGGGATCTTGTCGATATGCTGTTCGTATTGACCAGCCTCCCGGTCTTCCTGCAACTGAGCACCGGCAAGCGAAAAAACGCGGCTACGCGCAAGCTGATTCTGGCCGCAGCAGACGACGCCGTGCGGCGCGCGGGGAAACCGCCGCTTTGAAGAACCCCTGGCCGGGGAAAAGGTGTACGTTCATCCGCTTGGGCGAAGGTCCGACCACGTGCTGCAGCGATGCCGGCGCACCGGCCATTCCAGGCGTTCACGAAACATCACGTATCTCAGCGGAGCACACCATGGCCGGAAAACAGATTTTTATCGGATTCTGGATCCTGTTGGCCATGGCTGGCCTGGCGTGGGCCGGTTCGGGCATGGCCGCGGCCGCTGGCGGTGATGCCGCCGCCATACGACAGGTGATGGACCAGCAGCAGGCGACATGGAATCGCGGGGACGTCGCGGGCTTCATGCGTGGATACAAGGATGCCCCCGACACCACCTTCGTCGGCACCGGTGTTCGCAAAGGCTACCGCACGATCCTGGACAGTTACCGCAAGCATTACGCCACGAAAGAGCAGATGGGCGAGCTCACGTTTTCCGCGATCGACGTGCGCCTGTTGCCTGGCACCGACGGCGCGGTGCGGTACGCCGTCGTGACTGGTCGCTTCCATCTCGATCGGAGCGCCCACGGCGAAGTGGCCAAGGACGATGGTGTGTACTCGCTGCTGTGGGAGAAGACGCCGGCGGGCTGGAAGATCATCCTGGATCACACCAGCTGAGCGCTGCATTGATCCGGTCAACTTCCTGACGACGTGACGCGCGCGTCCAGCCAATGGCGAACGCTCGCAACGATCTCCGCCACTGTGTCCTGGCCCGATACCGCCAGGACGTTTTCACCGGGAGTGGGCTCTTCCAGGGTTTGCAGTTGGCTGTCCAGCAGGGACGTCGGCATGAAGTGGAGGCGATGGCGGGTACGCTGCTCGAGCTCGGCGCGCGGAACACGGATATGGACGAAGCGCACGTCATCGCCGGCACCATACAGGTGGTCGCGATAACGCCGCTTGAGTGCGGAACAGGTGACCACGCCGCTGCGGCCCTGTTCGCTCTCGCCGCGGATCCAGCATGCGATGCGATCCAGCCACGGCCAGCGGTCGTCATCACCGAGCGCGATACCTGCCTGCATCTTGTCGATGTTCGATGGTGGATGAAGCTCATCGCCTTCTTGGAAGTCCCAGCCGAGCGCGATGGCCAGCGCTTGTCCGACCGTGGATTTGCCTGTGCCTGAAACGCCCATCACTACGATGATCATCGTTGGTCCGTCATGCCGCGAAAGGAAAGGTTATTCCGAAGCGCAGGCGGATATGGCCATGCACCCACGATAGCGTGCGCATTCGGCGCTACGAATTCCCTGCGACAGGCCCCCGATTTGGCTCCTCGCCTGCGCGAGACCGTGCGGTCAGCTCCATCATGAGGCAAGCTGACATCCATCGGACGGAAGCTGTCATCAGTGGGAGGCGTTATGGGCAAGGGCAGGCTGGAAGCATTCAGTGACGGGGTCATCGCGATCATCATCACCATCATGGTGCTGGAGCTCAAGGTGCCCGAAGGGCACGCATTAGCCTCGCTTGGGCCACTGGCGCCTGTGTTGCTCAGTTACGTGTTGAGCTTTGTCTACGTAGGCATCTACTGGAATAACCATCACCACATGCTTTCCGTCGGCCACCGGGTGTCGGGGGCGGTGTTGTGGGCGAACCTGCATCTGTTGTTCTGGTTGTCGCTGTTTCCTTTCACCACCGCATGGATGGGCGAAAATCATGCTGCCCCGGTGCCGACGGCAGTCTATGGCGTGGTGCTGTTCATGGCGGCGATAGCCTACTGGATACTGGAGCAGGTGCTGATGGCGGTGGAAGGTACCGGCTCGGCGCTGCGCAGTGCAGTGGGTTTCGACTGGAAAGGCAAGTCATCACCGCTGCTCTATTTGATCGGGATCGCGCTGACAGGGTGGCGGCCGTGGGCCGCGCAGCTTGTCTATGCCCTCGCTGCGTTGATGTGGTTGGTCCCTGATCGGCGCATCGAGAGGGTGATCGAGCGTTGAGTTCGCGTTGCCGTTCGGCAGGACATCAATTGCTGGCTGCCCTGGCCTCGGCAAGTTCAATGGCCTCGACCAGTGTCTTGCGCCCGAACGGCTTCACGATCTTGACGGCGCAGGGCGGGGCACTGGGCGACTGCTCCAGCGGATCGCTGAGCATGAGTACGACCGCCATGTGCGCATTGCGCGTGGCGGCTTCCTCGAGGTAAATACCGGCGCGGCTTTCGTCCGGCGCCGGCACGCAGGCGGCGAGCAGGGCAATCTCGTCGTGCGCCAGCGCGCGCTCCGCTGCCAGGGCGTGGGTTGCTGCCGGGATGACCTGGTATCCGAATCCCTCCAGAAGCTCGCAAAGCACATGGACCAGTTCCCCGGCCTCGATGACGATGGCGACACCACGTCTGCGGAAATCACTCACAATGTTCTCCGGCCCATGTGGGATTGTGGCTCCAAGCTCCGAGTCTACCCGATGAGCCGAAGTACAAGCGGGACGGTGTCATCGGGGTACGGCGGCTTTCCGGTACATGCAGCCGGTCGCCAGAAGAGGCATCATCCGGGAACCATCCCTGGCGGAAGACAAGACCATGACGATCGAATTGACGATGCTCGGATGGTCGGTTGCGCTGGGGCTGGTCTATGTCCTGCTTGCCGCGACGCTAGGTACGGCGCAGCGCGGGATACTGTGGAATGTGGGCAACCGCGATGACCAGACGAAGCCGCTGACCGGCGCTGCCGCACGCGCGACCCGAGCGAGCCGCAATTTTCTGGAAACCTTTGCGTTTTTTGCCGTTGCGGTATTGGCGGTGGTGATGGCACAGCGGACCAGTGCGCACACCGCGCTGGGTGTGCAACTCTACTTCTGGGCACGGGTGGCTTATCTGCCGATCTATCTCGTGGGCATTCCCTATCTGCGCACGGCGGTGTGGGCGGTGTCGCTATGCGGACTTTTGCTGGTGCTCGGTGCGGTGCTGTAAGCCACGCGTCGATCCAGCTCGCTGCCGATGACCTCGTTCCGGAACGACTTCGTTGATTTCCATGTGCTCGGGAGTGAAGCCTAGACACCCCTTTGACATCCAGTTCAGTCCGCGTCATTACAGTAGTGTCAGATCCCCAGGAGTAGTCCCCATGAAGACAGTTCTTCTTTCGCTGGTTGCCGTCGTTTCCCTGGCGGCTACGCCGTTTGCACAGGCACAATCCTCCAACGGCGTCCTGGTGCGCTCCGACGGCATCTACCTTCGTTGCGATCAGTGCGGCACCGTGCAGCGGATTGATCACAACATCACCCAGGGCCGCAACCATGGCACCGCTGGTGCTGTGATCGGCGCCCTTGCCGGTGGCGTGCTCGGCAATCAGGTGGGCAAGGGCAAGGGCAAGAAGCTAGCGACGGTGGGCGGCGCGGTAGGCGGCGGATTCGCCGGCAACGCCATCGGCAAGGGCGGCGGCGGTGAAAGCTGGACGGTACGTCTGAAAATGGGTAACGGCAGTTACAGCAATGTCGAGGTGCCGAACGCCAGCGGCATCCGTGAAGGCGATCTGGTGCAGGTGGATCCGAACGGCGCGATCACGCGCATTCGCTGATACACACAAGCACGGGTTGTAAAGATCGGCGGAACGCCTTGTTCTGCCGATCGGCTTTGACACCTACGCCCGACGTGGCAACTTCCATTCCGGCCGGATGAAGTGGCAGGTGTAACCCGTCGGGTAATGTTGCAGATAATCCTGGTGCTCCGGCTCGGCCTCCCAGAATTCGCCCGCTGGCGCCACTTCCGTCACCACCTTGCCCGGCCACAGGCCCGAGGCATCCACGTCGGCGATGGTGTCTTCCGCCACGGCCTTCTGCTCGTCAGTGGTGTAGAGGATGGCCGAGCGGTAGCTGCTGCCCCGATCATTGCCCTGGCGGTTGGCGGTGCTGGGGTCGTGGATCTGGAAGAAGAATTCCAGCAGGGTGCGGTAGGTGATCGTCTGCGGATCGAACGTTATCTCGATCGCTTCGGCGTGCGTGCCGTGGTTGCGATACGTGGCATGGGGCACATCGCCACCGGCGTAACCCACGCGCGTGGAAACCACGCCCGGCTGGCGGCGTATCAGGTCCTGCATGCCCCAGAAGCAACCGCCGGCGAGGATGGCGCGTTCGGTGGCTGCACTCATGTTGCGGACTCCTGGGTGTCGAACAGCTTGCGGTAATCGCCGTAGCCTTCATCTTCGAGCTGGGCGAGTGGAATGAAGCGCAGCGATGCAGAGTTGATGCAATAGCGCAGGCCACCGGTTTCGCGCGGACCGTCCGGAAAGACATGGCCGAGATGGCTGTCACCGTGACGCGAGCGTACTTCGGTGCGACTCATGCCGAGACTGGTGTCACGATGCTCGATCACGTGCTCGGCCTGCGCTGGTCGGGTAAAGCTGGGCCAGCCGCAGCTGCTGTCGAACTTGTCCAGCGAGGTGAACAGCGGCTCGCCCGAAACCACGTCGACGTAAAGACCCGGCTCGCGATGGTCGTTGTAAAGATTGTCGAAGGGCCGTTCGGTGGCCGATTCCTGGGTCACGCGATATTGCTCGGGAGTAAGCCGCGAAAGGGCTTCCGGAGTCTTGCGGTAGTTCGACATGGACTGCCTCCGATCGGGGAAATGCGCCGGCAACGCCGGTGTGTCGACATATATGGGGGCCGGCGGCGGCACTCCAAGAGTGGGTTGCCCTCGCCAAGCGGCCAGCTTGGCTACCCAACTTCGGCCGTCGTCACGCAACATGCCGAAGGAGATGTCCAGGTCGGACGAAGCCGCCAGAAGCGCGCCGATAACCGGAGGAAATCCGCAGAAGTTGCAGCTACCGCAAGAGCTGACGCCTGGCAAAACATCGGCTGGTTGCTTCGGTGCCGACGAATCCTCAGGCCTGGTCCTTCGTCTGTGCAACCCAGGTGTCCGCGAACACCCGCGCGAAATTCGTACCCAGCACTTTTTCGGCGATGCGCGCCGGATACCCGTGCCTGAGCAGCGCGTCGGCGATGATTTCGCAGCGATCGGCCCGATTCAGCCCCATCACATAAGGCGGCCGTTCCTCGCCCGGTGCGCCGATGCCTGCGGCCTTGCGGGCGGCGACTACCTGATCGTAGAACGCCATGTTTTGCGGTGATGTATCGAAGCCGGTGAGCACGGCGTCACTGCCGATGCCGACATGGTCTTCGCCACAGACGGCCAATGCGTGAAGCATGTGCGCCATATAGTCTGCCAGCGTCTGCTGCGCCGGGCCGGCGGTCAGGTAGGGCAGGCCGTAAATGCCGACCACGCCGCCACTGCCGGCGACCGCGCGCAGCTCGGCATCGATCTTGTTGCGTGGGTGCGGATGAACTGCCGCGCAGCCGCCGTGGGTGATCAGCACCGGACGGGACGAGGCATGCACGGCTTGCAGGGTCGACATCACATCGGCGTGGCTGAGGTCGATGGAAACGCCCTGTGCATTCATTTCCGCGATGGCGGCATGACCAAGTGTGGTCAGGCCGCGCGATGCCCGGGGCGCCAGGACACCCGATGCGAACGGGCTGGCCAGGTTGTACGACAGTTGCATCACGCGCACACCCAGCTGGCTGAACTCGTCGATCCGATCGAGGTTGCTTTGCAGCATCTCCACGGCTTCGAACGAAAAGATGATGCCGATCCTGCCACTGCGCTTGGCCAGCGCGATGTCGGTGGCGCGGCGGATCGGCATGAACAGTTCGGGATAACGCGCGATCATGCCGCGGCAATCGTCCAGTTCCTTGAGCGTGTCGGCGTAGTTGCCGCCGGATCCGCCAATGGTCATCTTGAAGACGGTCAGGCCCGATGCGCGGATGCCGGCCTGCGCTTCCGATGAAAGCGGTTCGGCGGGATCATTGGCAAGCTGCAGGTTGCCATCGATGACGATGGCCTTGCGGTAGAGCTGAGCCGCGGCATCAGTCATCTCACGCTCACCCGCATGGGCGGCAAGCGACGGCGCGGCGGCCAGCCACGCCAGGGTCTTGAGGAAAACGCGTCGGTCGAACATGTCATCCCTTGAGCGAGGCCGGGAACCGCGGCGAGTTGCCAGTAACCGCTATTCTCGGCTGGCTTTCATGTGCCGATAGTGACGCGCGGACCATCCTGCAGCTTGGCTGTGCGAGCATTCAGCCTCCCCACGTCAAGGAACATGCGATGTCCGTTCTATCCGACTTCCCCATTGCCACCCGTTGGCCGGCCCTGCATCCCGAGCGCATCCAGCTCTATTCGCTCAACACGCCGAACGGAGTGAAGGCATCGATCATGCTGGAGGAGACCGGGTTGCCCTACGAGGCGCATCTTGTCGACATCATGAAGGACGAGAGCCATACGCCCGAATTCCTGGCGCTGAATCCGAATGGCAAGATCCCGGCGATCATCGATCCGGATGGTCCGGGTGGCGAACCGCTGGCTTTGTTCGAATCCGGTGCGATCCTGCAGTATCTGGCGGACAAGACCGGCCAGTTCATCCCGGCCGATGCGGCACGGCGCTGGGAAACCATCCAGTGGGTGTATTTCCAGATGGCGTCGATCGGGCCGATGTTTGGCCAGGTGGGTTTCTTCAACAAGTTCGCCGGCAAGAGTTATGAAGACAAGCGCCCGCTGCAGCGCTACGTCGACGAAGCGAAGCGGCTGCTTGGCGTGCTCGACACCCGTCTGGACGGCCGCCGCTGGATCATGGGCGACGACTACACCATCGCCGACATCGCCACGCTCGGCTGGGTCAACAACTTGATCACGTTTTACGAAGCGCGGGAACTGGTGGCGTATGACGGCTTCGCCCATGTCGTTGCATGGCTCGATCGGGGCCTGGCCAGGCCGGCGGTGCAGCTTGGCCTGAAGATTCCAGGTCGCGGTTGATTCCCCGGTGTCTGCGTCATGCAAGCGTTGCCCGTTCGATCACTTTTCCGTGACGACAACAGGGTGAGGGTGGCTGGCGGAGGTCGTCACCATGATCCGGAAACTGAAATCGGGCGAATACAGGCTCTATTCGCGCAAGAAGGATCCCGACACGAACAAGCGCCGCAACCTGGGTACATTCAAGACGCGCGAGGCGGCGGAAAAGCACGAGCGCGACGTGCAGTACTTCAAGCGGCATTGAAGAAACCCGGGACATCCTGACGGTCGGCGGAGCAATTCTTTCGACCCGGACTATTCCACGCCACCCCTGCGTAGCCGACGGCGTGCGTCACCGGCGCTATCATCGATCGTTTCGTGTGGATGGGTGGTAGCTGGATGACGAATGCGCAACGCGAGTTGATCGAAGCCTTGGAGCAGGATCAGTCGCTGGCTGAGCCGCATCGGCTGCGCCAGCGTGTGGAAGCGCTCGATCGCCTCGAGGCCTGTTTTCCCGATGAGCCGGACGCTGACGCCAGCGCGTTGGCGCGCCGGGCCAGGGCGATCCGGACGCGGTTGGAAGCGGTGAATCACGGGCTCTGCCAGGTCATCCGGCGCGAGATTCGGCTAGGCGCCGGACGCAGCGCGCTATTGCCATGGCGGCCTGTATCCGATCAGGGCGGACACACGCCGGGTCCGGCGAATGGTGAGGGTTACGATTATCTGGACGAGCTGGTCGCCGGGGTGCTGCAATTCGAGCCCTCCGACGAGGCAGTGGCCGAACTGGCAGCCGAGATGGTGTTCTACCAGCCGACGCCGGCACGCCATGCCTTCGACCTGATCGAGCGCCTGGCGCTCGAGCGGCAAGACGTTCTGATCGATCTTGGCTCGGGCCTGGGGCACGTACCCTTGCTGGCGGCCATCTGCACGGATGCGCGCTGCATAGGCATCGAGCTGGAGGTGGTCTACGTCGAAGGCGCGCGACGGAGCGCCGAGGCGCTGAATCTGGCCAACGTGACGTTCATTCGTCAGGATGCACGGGCTGCCGATCTTTCCAGTGGCACCGTTTTCTATCTGTACACACCGTTCACGGGTACGGTCCTGCGCACGGTGCTGGACGCGTTGCAGCAGGAGGCTGCCAATCGCGAGATCAGGATCTGCAGTTACGGACCATGCACCTCGACCCTCGCCGGCGAGCGCTGGCTGCAGAGCGCGCAGTCGCCGGAAAACGATCGGATAGCGATATTCCACTCACGCCGTTGAAGCGCCTCGACAGCCATGCGGTGCCGGCGACGCGCGCGCATGGATGTGGCATCACCCACCCGGGTGATAGACGCGTTCGGTATGTCCCTTCAACTGCTCGGGCCAGTAGTAGACGGTACGCAGGTTGCCGGTGGTGTAGCGTTCGGCTTCGTCGTTGAAGTGCTTCGACTGCGGATGACCACTCTCGCCGCCAGCGGTGATCGCACGGGCGCTGACCCGGGGACCGAACTCCACCACTGCGACGAAGCTGTTGCCGCTGGTACCGTAGTAACGCTTCGTGCCCGGCCAGCGGTGCGCGCCGAACGAGGCCAGCGAGCCCCAGCGTGACGATACGAACGGCACCGGGATGCTCGGCTTGGCATCGTCGAACGGCTGCACGATGTCGCCGTTGATGCGCTGGAAGCGATTGATCTCGCCCCATGGCACGCCCCAGCTGCCGAAGTCTTTCGTCAACCGGCCGGAGGCTTCGGACAGCGCCTGCAGGCGTGCCTTCGCACCGGCCTGGTCGGCCATGTAGTCGTAGATCGACAGGCCCTCGGCGGTATCCGCCTTGCTGGCCTGGTCCCACAGCGTGTCACCCCAGTACACCGCCAGCGAGGTCGGTATCGAGGCGATGCCCCAGCGATAGTCCCAACCGCGCAGCAGCGCGATCTGGCCTTTCAGGCTGGACTTGAGCGGGTCGCTGGCGGGCAGCGCGTCGTAGTCGGCGATCAGGATCGGCAGCTGCCGCGCGAACGCAGGCAGGTACGAGTCGAACGCCTTGGTGATCAGCGAAGCCATCGTGACATCGTGCGCGCCGGTCAGCAGGCTGGTGGCGTGGATGCCGCGCGGGTTTTCGCCGAAAGTATCCATGTAGCGCGGGTAGTCCGCGCGCTTGGGGCTGTACTTGCCGGCGGCGGAATAGGGCCAGTCATTGGTATTGAAGGCCCAACCGTTCGGTGGGTCGACGACGTGGGGCGCCTTGTCCAGTGGCAGCAGGCCGTGCCAGTCGGTGGCCGGATCGCTGCCGTCGACGGGTTTCGTATAGTCGAAGCGGTCGTCGCGCTTGGGGATGAACTGTGGATGCAGATAGGCGATCTCGCCCTTGTCGTCCGCGAAAAGCGTGTTGTTGGACGAGTTGGCCTTGAGCTCGGCGACCTTCATGTAGCTGGCGTAGTCATGGGCCTTGGTGCGCAGCCAGCTTTGTTCGAGTGCCTCCATCGGCTTGTTCATCAACGCCGTGGCGATCCATTTGCCGTCGGCCTCTCGCACGATCGGTCCGCGATGGGTGAAATAGGCGGTGAAGCTGCGCGACGCCATCGAGCCATCCTTCGCGCGGTAGGGCACACGGATCACGCGCGTGGTGACCGGGCGCAGTTCCTTGCCGTAGCGATAGAACAGTTTGCCGTCTTTGTGCACGATCGTCTCGGCGAATTCATCGACCACGTCGGCACCGGTCGAGGTGTGCATCCAGCCGATATGGTGGTTGAAGCCCTGGTAGACGAAGAACTGGCCCCAGGTGACCGCACCATAGGCGTCGAGCCCGGCATCGCTCGACATCTGCAGTTCCGAGCGGAAAAAGAACGAGGTATGCGGGTTGATCAGCAGCAACGCGTGGCCGTCGGCGGTGAGCTTCGGCGCGATTGCGATGCCGTTCGATCCGGTCGGCTCGGCCCAGCTCGCCGGTGGTTCGACCTGCGCGGTGACGGGCCGGTCGTGCGCGTAGAACGTTTCGAGCTGCTTCAGCGACACCCGCTCGATGTCGCCGCCGATGCTGCCTTCGCTGAAGCTCAGCGCCATCCACGGTTCGAAGTGTGTGATCACCCGAGGGTGCACGTCCGGATGCGTGGCGAGGTAGTAGTTCAGTCCGTCAGCCCAGCTGTTCATCAGTGCCTGCAGCCAGGCCGGGCTTTTGCCGTAGAGTGCCTGCAATTCGACCGGATCGATGAACAGCTTCATCCGCAGGTCCTGCTAGATCGCACGCTCGCCCTCGGCCTCGGCGAGACGACCCATCGCGTTGAGGTAGTTCGTCTCGACGCGGTTGAAGTCATCCTCGGCCTGGGCGTAAGCCATGCCGAATACGGCGTCGGCGTCGGTCTTGCCATGCACATGGGCAATGCCCCAGTCGTCGCGGGTGATCGTGACGGCTTGCGCCTGGTGCTGCCAGCGCGCCGGGTCCGGGGTGCTGGCCTGCGCGATGGTGCCGAAGGCAAGCAGGGTGGCCATTGGCAGCACGCGTCTCAGGCTGAAGGCGCGCTTCGAGGTGTGTGTGGACATCGGTTTTCGGCCCCAGTGATCAGGATGTCGCTTTCCGTTAGCGAACGGACGACTCGGCAACACTAGGTGCCCATGCAAGATGAGCGCAAGCGATCATGCCGGCCACGCGCGTCCCTGGGGCCGGATGCGCGCTGCAACATCCCATGGCGAGGTCGGCGGAAACGCCCGTGCGTCGTCGCTGGAATGGCTGGCCAGCGTGGGCGAGGGCATGGTGATGCGCGCGCCGTTCCACTACGACGATGGCGGCAGTATCTGCATCGGGCAGGGCACGTTCCTCGACTTCAATGGCGTCCATGTCGACGCTCGCGACCTGACCGCGCCGAAGACATTCGTCGAAGGCTTCGGCACGAGCCGGTGTCGCGTGATCGAGGGGCATACAGGCCACGCATGCCACGAGAACGGTGCACGTGGTACATCCCCTCCTTCGGTCTGCCCCGGCAGGGCTACCCTGCATCGACAGGGTGTGACGACCTGGCCTCGCGCCGCAAATCGGGATGTGGGCGCGCCACCGGCCAGGCAGGATGGAATCAGCGCGATAGGCCATGGCGGATGGCCACGAACTCAGGAATTTCGGCATTGCACCGCGATGCCGGGTAAGGCCGGCGGCAGGCACTTCCTGCGCCGGCGTAGCGAAGCAGTAACCCACTGAAGCCGTCCAAATCCTAGGAGAACTCCATGCATACCTCTTTCGACCGTACCGGTCCCCTGAACGAATTGACCAGCTACCCGCAGTGGGCGCAGGACATGGTTGCCGATTGTGCAAGCACCCGGCAGCGTGTTCTGGACCACGATATCTGGCGCATGATGACCGCACTGCAGCTTGATCACGAGTCCACCCGCAATTTCATGATGGGCCTGTGGCCGTTCATCGAACGGTTTCCGAGTTTCATGGCTCTGAACCTTCTGAAGACCCGCTACGGCCGCAGTCCGGGTGACGACAAGGCCCGGCGCTGGCTGGTGCGCAACATCCGGGTCGAGCAGAATCACGCCGAGTACTGGCTCAACTGGGCCGAGGGCGCCGGGGTGTCGCGCGAGGACCTGTTGCACGGCACCACCCCGCACGGCACCGATGGGCTGGCCCGCTGGTGCGAGGAGATCAGCGCGCGCGGCAGCCTGGCTGCCGGCATGGTGGCCACCAACTACGCCATCGAAGGGGTTACCGGTGACTGGTCGCACATGATCTATTCGAGCGCGACGTACCGGGAGAGTTTCGATCCGTCGATCCGGGCGTCCAGCCTGCGCTGGCTGCACCTGCATGCCGATTACGATGACGTTCACCCATGGGAGGCGTTGGATATAGTCTGTACCCTGATGGGCGAGGCACCCGCGGCCGACGACGTGGCGCATCTGGCCGAGTGCATCAAGCGCAGCTACATGAGCATGATCCTGCTGGGTGACCGTTGTATCCGGACGTGTCGCGACTTGTGGGTAGCGAAAGAAGCCGCAGCTTGAAGGAAGTCTCGGCGCAAACTGGAGCCATGGAAGACAGCTGCATCATCAACCGTAAAGGCTGGCAATGGATTTCATCGGCAACAGTTTGCAGAGACCCCTGACGCGGCGCCTGCTGCCGCTGGCCTATGCGCTGGCGGTGGCGATTGCGTTGATCATGGCGCTGACATGGGGCGTGTTGCAGGTCCAGCTCACTCTCGCCGGTTTCCTCAACAGCGAGAGTGTCTGGTCCAAGGCCCAGAAGCAGGCCGTGATCGATCTCGACAACTACGCGAGCAAGGGCGAGGCCGCCGATCTGGCGGCCTTCCAGAACCACCAGGGGCTGCTCGAATCCGACCGGTTCGGGCGCGACGCGATCATCTCCGGCCATTACAGCAAGGACGAGATCGCACAGGTATTCAAGCGCGGCAACATCATCCCGGCGGCGCAACCGGGCATGATTTTCATACTGGAGTATTTCTCGAATACGCCGCATATGCGCGAAGCGCTCGCGGCATGGCGTTCCACCGATGCGCCGATCGCCGAACTCGGCGGCATCGCGGTCGAGCTGCACGATGGCTATCGCGCCGGCGGGCCGGCCGCGTCCGAGGTGGCGCGGCAACGCGCGCGCATCAGGACATTGAACACGTACATGGAGCCGCGCACCGACCTGTTCTCGATCGAGATCGTGAAAGGAGCGGTGTGGCTGGGCAAGCTATTGTTCTGGGGCGTGCTGGGCGCGTTCCTGATCGCTGCGTTGCTGTGGGTTCGCATGGCACGCCGAATCCTGGAAAGTATTCGCGGCAGCGAGGAGCGCTACCGGTTGCTGTTCGACAGCGCGGCCGATGCGATCGTGATGGTCGACGAGACCAGTGGGCGAATTCTGGACGTCAACCGCACCACATCGGCGTGGACCGGCCGCAGCGCGGATGAGCTGATCGGGGACCGCTTCGTACACCTGTTCGCGCAATCCATCGGCGGCCAGGAGGCGGGTCGCGCATCCACCAATGCGTTGCTCGGCGCCGGCGGCATCCGACCGGTCGAAACGCAGACCAGCCTCGCCAACTGGGGCCGTCTGCCGGTACGCCAGGCGATCATCCGCGATATCTCCGAACGGTTGGCGATGGAACAGGAGCGCCGGATCGCCGCCGAGGCGCTGGCCAGCATCGCCGAAGGCGTCATCATCGCCGACTCCGAACGGAAGGTGATTTCGACCAATGCTGCGCATACCGAACTCACCGGGTTCAGCAGTCTTGCTCTGCAAGGCAAGCCGCTGGATGCGAATCGCCGGATGCCCGACGGCAAGCCGTTGCCACAATCGCTGTGGGACAGCGTCGCCGCCGGACGCAACTGGCTGGGCGAGGTGCAAAGCACGCGAAGCGATGGCAGCAGCTACCCCGAACATCTGAGCATCAGCACCATCCGCAATGCGGAAAATCAGGTCGTCCATTACGTGGCGGTGTTCACCGACATCCATGAGGCGAAGGCCAATCAGCATCGCCTGGAACACCTTGCGCGGCATGATCCGTTGACAGGCCTGGTCAATCGCGCGGAGTTCGAACGGCGCTGCTCCGAAGCCATTGCCGTGGCCGAGCGCGAGCGGCTGGCGGTAGTCGTGCTGTTCATCGACCTGGATGCCTTCAAGATCGTCAACGACAGCTACAGCCATGCGATCGGCGACCGCCTGCTGGTCAAGGTCGGCGAGCGCATCCGCCAGCAGTTGTCCGAAGGAGACGTGGCGGGGCGCATCGGAGGCGACGAATTCACCGTGATGATTCCCCGGCTGATCCTGCGCGAGGATGCCAGGGCGATCGTCAACCGCCTGCTCACCTCACTGTCGGAGCCATTCCTGCTCGAGGAATACGAAATCGTGCTCAGCGCCAGTATCGGCGTTGCCGGTTATCCGCTGGATGGCGATAACGCCTCGGTGATGATCGCGAATGCGGATGCCGCCATGTACGCGGCCAAGACCGAGGAGCGCAACGCGTTCCGTTTCTACACGCCGATGATGCACGCCGACACCCGTCGCCGCCTGCAACTGGCCAGCGAACTGCGCCAGGCGCTGGTGCGCAATGAATTCCAGCTGGTGTTTCAGCCCAGCATCGAATTGCGCACGGGGCGCATCGTGGCGGTGGAGGCGTTGCTGCGCTGGCAACATCCGGAACGGGGCGAAATATTGCCCGCCGAATTCATCCCGGTGGCCGAAGGTCTGGGCCTGATCCGGCGCATCGACGAATGGGTCATGCAGGCCACGTGCGCACAGATCCAGGCCTGGGACCTGGCCGGCGTGCCGCCGATCCGCGTGGCGGTCAACATCTCGGCCCGCTGGTTTGGCCACCCTGCCTTCGTCGATGGTGTGAGCAGGGCGCTGCATTCGAGGCAACTGACTGCGCAGCGATTGTTGCTGGAGATCACCGAAAGCGCGATGCTGCGGCTGGGTGACGACACCGAACGCACGATGCGCACCCTGCACACGCTGGGTATCGCCGTGGCCATCGACGATTTCGGCACCGGCTATTCCTCGATGGCCTACCTCAAGCTGCCGGCCGTGTCCTATCTGAAGATCGATCGTTCTTTCGTTACCGGTCTGCCCGGCAACACGAACGATGCGGCGATCACCGAAGCGATGCTGGCGATGGCGAAGAGCCTGGGGCTGATCACGATCGCCGAGGGTATCGAGACCGAGGCGCAGCACGATTTCCTGCTACGCGCCGGTTGTGTCGAAGGGCAGGGTTATCTGTATTCGTATCCGCTCAAGTCCGACGACATCCAGCACCTGCTGTGCCCGAACCAGCCGCCGGTTCCCGCCAAACTGCGGCTGGTGCCACCGAAACGTACCTGAGCGCGTCGCCTGACGCAGGTTTGGAGCAATCGCCTAGAGCGGTGCGCAATGGCGATTCAGCCATTCCAGGTCGGCATCTTCCAGCAACGGGCTGAGCGCGGCCCGCACAGCGGCGTGGTAGTCGTCGAGCCAGCCACGTTCTTCCGGATTGAGCAGGCCGGGCTCCAGCGCGCGGCGGTCGAACGGACACAATGTCAACGTTTCGAACGCGTAGAACTCGCCGAACTCGGTCCGGTCCGCCTCGACCACGACGGCGAGATTCTCGTGGCGGATACCGTGCCGCCCCGGCTTGTACAGGCCCGGTTCGATCGACGTGATCATGCCCGGCTCCAGCGCCACCAGCGCAGCGCCAACCACCGGTGGACGGATCGACTGCGGACCTTCATGCACGTTGAGGAAGTAGCCCACGCCGTGGCCGGTGCCGTGGCCGTAGTCCATGCCCGAAGCCCATAGCGGCGCACGCGCCAGCGCATCGAGTTGCGGGCCGCTGGCACCTTTCGGGAAACGCGCACGGGACAGCCCGATCATGCCTTTCATCACCAGGGTGGCGTCGCGGCGCTGTTCCGGCGTGGTCTCGCCCAGCGCCAGGACGCGGGTGATGTCGGTGGTGCCGCCCAGGTATTGTCCACCGGAATCGACCAACAGCAGGCCCTTCGCCTGCAGCGTGCTGTGGGATTCCGGCGTGGCGCGGTAATGCGGCAGCGCGCCGTTGGCCTGATAACCGGCGATGGTGGCGAAACTCTCGCCGACGTAGCCGGGTTGGGCCGAACGTTCCTCATACAGCAGGGTGTCGACGTCGAGTTCGGTGAGTGTCATGCCGGCGGCCAGACGCTGTTCGAGCCGGCGGAAACCACGCACCAGCGCGGCGCCGTCGCGGCGCATGACGTCGCGGATGTGATCGAGCTCGGCGGGGCTCTTCACTGCCTTGAACGCGGTGCTGGGGTTTGCCGCCTCGATCCGGGTGACCGTGGACCCGATCGCTGCGGCAATCGAGCTGACCACGCGGCCGCTGTCCAGAAGCAGCCGGTCGGCATGGCCCAGCTCCTGTAAGGTCGAGGTGATCGAGGCGTAGTCGGCAATGCCGATGCCGTCGGCGGCGAGCGCGGCGATCAGCGCATCGTTGAGTTTGCTGCGACTGACGAACAGCGTGGCCCGGCCATCCGCTTGCACCAGCAGATGAGCCAGGAACACCGGATTGCACTCGACATCACTGCCGCGCAAGTTGGTCAGCCAGGCGATGTCATCGAGGCTGGATACCAGGTGATGGCTGGCGTCCAGCTTGTACATCGCCTTGCGCAGGCGGGCGAACTTGTCCGCAGGCGTGATGCAGGCGTAGGCGGGTTCATGCTCGATCACCGGCGCCTGCGGCAGCGCCGGGCGGTCCGTCCAGATCGCGCCGGGCAGGTCGAGGTCGGTACGCACGGTGGCACCGGCATTGGCCAGCCGGCGTTCGATCTGTCCTCGGGTGGTCACCGCCACGCTGTCGCCCGCCACGGCCAGCACGTCACCTTCTTGCAGATGTTGTTGCAGCCAGTCCAGGTGCTCGGGGGTATGCGGCACGCGCAGTTTCATCAGGCTTATGCCCGTGCCGGCCAGTTGTTGCTCGGCTTGCGAGAAATAGCGCGAGTCCGTCCACAACCCCGCCTGGTCGCGCCCCACGATCAGGGTGCCGGCCGAACCGGTGAAGCCGGACAACCATTCCCGCGCGGCCCAATGCGCGGGCAGGTACTCCGACAGGTGCGGATCGGCGCTGGGAACCAGCACGGCGGCGACACCATGCTGCTGCATGGCCGCGCGCAAGGCGGCAAGACGGGCGGGGATGGGGTTGTTCATCCGGTCATGCTAGCAGGCGGCCGGAGGCGTTTTCATCGGGCGCGGGCGGCCCGGAAATGAACCGGCCGCGACGAATTCTCGATTGCATCTCGCAGTGCGACGGTTCTGCAGCTAAAATGCCAATTTCCAGCACGGCTGCTTTCCATGACCCCCCTGATTTTCGTCACCGGCGGTGTGGTGTCCTCGCTTGGCAAGGGCATTGCTGCGGCGTCGCTCGCTTCCATCCTCGAAGCGCGCGGGCTCTCGGTCACCATGATGAAGCTCGATCCCTATATCAATGTGGATCCGGGCACGATGAGTCCCTTCCAGCACGGCGAGGTCTACGTGACCGATGACGGCGCGGAGACCGACCTCGACCTCGGCCACTACGAGCGCTTCGTGCACACCCGCCTGACCGGCAAGAACTCGATCACCACCGGCAAGATCTACGAGAGCGTGATCCGCAAGGAGCGCCGCGGCGATTATCTCGGCGCCACCGTGCAGGTGATCCCGCACATCACCGACGAGATCAAGCACTGCATCCACGAGGCCACCCGAGGTTTCGACGTGGCGCTGGTGGAGATCGGCGGCACGGTGGGCGACATCGAGTCGCTGCCGTTTCTGGAAGCGATTCGCCAACTGCGTGTCGAGCAGGGACCGGAAAAAGTGGTGTTCATGCACCTGACGCTGGTGCCGTTCATCAAGGCCGCCGGCGAGATCAAGACCAAGCCGACCCAGCACTCGGTGAAGGAGTTGCGTTCGATCGGTATCCAGCCGGACATCCTGCTGTGCCGCTGCGAGGAACCGTTGCCTGAGGCCGAACGCCGCAAGATCGCCCTGTTCACCAACGTGCCCGAGGCCGCCGTGATCAGCGCGGCGGATGTCGACGTGATCTACAAGATGCCGCTGTGGCTGCACAGCCAGGGGCTCGACAACATCGTGGTAAAGCGGCTCGGCCTGGATGCTGGTCCGGCGGACCTGTCCAGCTGGCAGCGCACGGTCGACGCCGTGGAGCATCCGAAGGACGAGATCACCGTGGCCATCGTCGGCAAGTATGTCGAACACAAGGATGCCTACAAGTCGTTGGGCGAGGCTTTGCGCCACGGTGGCATCACGCAGCAGACACGCGTGAACCTGGACTGGATCGACTCCGAGCAGGTGGAGGCCGACGGCGCCGCCAAGGTGCTCGGCAAGGCGAATGCGATCCTGGTGCCGGGCGGTTTCGGCAAGCGTGGTTTCGAGGGCAAGGTACTGGCCGCGAAATACGCGCGTGAACACGGCGTACCGTACTTCGGCATCTGCTACGGCATGCACGCCGCAGTGGTGGATTTCGCCCGTAACGTGGCCGATCTGGCCGATGCCGATTCCAGCGAGAACGACCGCAATACACCCAACCCGGTGATCGGCCTGATCACCGAGTGGACCACCGCCAGTGGTGAAGTCGAGCAGCGCACCGACCGTTCCGACCTGGGCGGCACCATGCGTCTGGGCTCGCAGGAGTGTCGCCTAAAGGCAGGCACGCTGGCGCGTGAGCTGTACGGACATGACGTGGTGCGCGAGCGCCATCGCCATCGTTATGAGTTCAACAACCGCTACCGGCAGTCGTTCGAGGACCAGGGCCTGGTGATTTCCGGCAAGTCGATGGACGATCTGCTGGTGGAAATGGTCGAGCTGCCGCAACAGCAGCATCCATGGTTCCTCGCCTGCCAGGCGCACCCGGAGTTCACCTCCACCCCGCGTGACGGCCATCCGCTGTTCATCGGTTTCGTGCATGCCGCGCGCGAGTTCAAGGCCGTGCACAAGGGGCCGCAACTGGCACAGGAGTCGGTGGCATGAAGCTTTGCGGATTCGAGATCGGGCTGGACCAGCCACTGTTCATGATCGCCGGCCCCTGCGTGGTGGAGTCCGAGCAGTTGCAGCTGGACACCGCCGGCACGCTGAAGGAAATCACTGATCGACTCGGCATCCATTTCATCTTCAAGTCCAGCTTCGACAAGGCCAACCGTTCCTCCGGTGAAAGCTTTCGCGGGCCCGGGCTGGAAGAAGGCCTGCGCATCCTTGGCGAGGTAAAGCGCCAGATCGGCGTGCCGGTGCTGACCGATGTGCACGAATACACCCCGATGGACGAGGTGGCCTCGGTGGTCGACGTGCTGCAGACCCCGGCGTTCTTGTGCCGGCAGACCGACTTCATCCAGAAGGTGGCGCGCGCCGGCAAGCCGGTGAACATCAAGAAAGGCCAGTTTCTGGCGCCGTGGGACATGAAACACGTGGTGGCCAAAGCCAAGGCCGTCGGCAACGACGACATCATGGTGTGCGAGCGCGGCGCCAGCTTCGGCTACAACAACCTGGTGTCGGACATGCGCTCGCTCAGCGTGATGCGCGAGACCGGCTGTCCGGTGGTGTTCGACGCCACCCATTCGGTGCAGTTGCCGGGCGGGCAGGGCGCCAGCTCCGGCGGCCAGCGCGAGTTCGTGCCGGTGTTGGCGCGCGCGGCGGTGGCCGTAGGCATTGCGGGCCTGTTCGCCGAGACGCATCCCGATCCCAGCAAGGCCCTGTCCGACGGCCCTAACGCGTGGCCACTGGGCAAGATGGAGGCGCTGCTGGAAACCCTGCTGGAGCTGGATGCCGTGACCAAGCGACATCATTTCCTCGAACAAGACGTGTAACCACCATCTAGATTCCGTAGGAGCCCGCTTGCGGGCGATGCTCTTTCTTCGGCTATCCAGAGCAAGAGCACCGCCCGCAAGCAGGCTCCTGCGGTAAATATCCAAACTACTGACGACGGATAACCATGACCACGACGATCACCCGCATCCACGCCCGTGAAATCCTCGACTCGCGCGGCAACCCCACGCTGGAGGCCGAAGTTACCCTGGCCGACGGTGGTTTCGGTCGCGCCGCGGTGCCGAGCGGCGCCTCCACCGGTTCGCGCGAGGCGGTTGAGCTGCGTGATGGCGACAAGTCGCGCTACGGCGGCAAGGGTGTGAGGAACGCGGTGGCGAACGTCAACGGTGCGATTGCCGAGACGCTGAAGGGTTTCGATGCGGCTGACCAGAAGGGCCTGGACGCCAGGCTCATCGCGCTGGACGGTACGCCGAACAAGGGCAAGCTGGGCGCGAACGCGCTGCTCGGCGTGTCGATGGCGGCGGCCCATGCAGTAGCCGCGTCGCGTGGCGAACCGCTCTGGAGCTATCTCTCGAACGGCAAGCCCGGTGCGTTGCCGGTGCCGATGATGAACATCATCAACGGTGGCGCGCACGCCGACAACAACGTCGACGTGCAGGAATTCATGGTGCTTCCGGTCGGCATGCCGACGTTTGCCGAGGCGCTGCGCGCTGGCGCGGAGATCTTTCATGCGCTGAAGAGCGTGTTGCACGGCCGTGGCCTCAGCACGGCAGTGGGCGACGAAGGCGGCTTCGCACCGAACCTGCGTTCCAATGTCGAGGCCATCGACACGATTCTCGAAGCGATCGGCAAGACCGGCTACAAGGTCGGCAGCGAGATCCTGATCGGCCTGGATGCAGCCAGCTCGGAGTTCTACAAGAACGGCAAGTACGATCTGGCCGGCGAAGGCAAACAGTACAGCTCCGCCGAGTTCGTCGACCTGCTGGCCGGCTGGGCGAAGCAGTATCCGATCGTCACCATCGAAGACGGCATGGCCGAAGGCGACTGGGACGGCTGGAAGCTCCTCACCGACGCGATCGGCGAGCGCGTGCAGGTCGTCGGCGACGACCTGTTCGTGACCAACCCGGCGATCTTCCGCGAAGGCATCGAGAAGCACATCGCCAACTCGATCCTGATCAAGGTAAATCAGATCGGCACACTGTCCGAGACACTCGAAGCGATCGCAATGGCCGACGCAGCGAAATACTCCGCGGTGATCTCGCACCGCTCCGGTGAGACTGAGGACACCACCATCGCCGACATCGCGGTGGCCACCACGGCGACCCAGATCAAGACCGGCTCGCTGTGCCGCAGCGATCGGGTGGCGAAGTACAACCAGTTGCTGCGTATCGAGGAGCAGTTGGGTGCCGCTGCGCGTTATGCCGGCCGCGATGCTTTCCCCAACCTTGTCCGCCTGCCCGGCTGAGCGGGGATATCGCCTGCCATGTTGCGCTGGATCGCCCTGGTTCTGATCCTGCTGCTGATCGGACTGCAGCTGAAGCTGTGGTCCGGCAACGGTGGCATGCGTGAAGTGGACAGCCTGCGCGTGGCCGTGAAGAAACAAACCGACGACAACGCCAGGCTCCTGCAGCGCAACCAGGCGGTCGGCGCCGATGTGCTCGACCTCAAGCATGGCGACCAGGCCGTCGAAGCGCGTGCACGTACCGAGCTGGGGTTGATCAAGCCCGGCGAAGTTTTTTACCAGGTCGTCGAGCAGCCTGCCGTGGCCGGCAGTGTCTCGCCACCGCCACCACCGCCCGCCGCGCCTGCCGGTTCACCATGAGTCTGACCACGGTGTGGTGCGTGGTGCCGGCGGCGGGGCGAGGTACCCGTGTCGGTGGGGATTGCCCCAAACAATATCTGCCGCTGGCTGGCCGGCCCTTGATCGAGCACACGCTGGAACGGCTTGCAGCGCATCCACGCATTGGCGGTTTGCTGGTCGTGCTGGGCGCCGGTGATACGCATTGGCCTGGTGTCGACACGCTCAACGGCAAACCGGTGTCGACCGTGATCGGTGGGGCGGAACGCAGTGATTCGGTGCTGGCCGGGGTCGATGCGTTGCCTGTCACAGTAGGCGCGGATGATTTCGTGCTGGTGCATGACGCCGCGCGACCTTGCGTGCGTCTGGCCGATATCGGCAAGCTGATCGACCTGGCCGGTGCGCTGGACGGCGGTTTGCTGGGAGCGCCGTTGCGCGACACACTCAAATATGCGGACGTGACGGGGCGCAGTGAACGGACCGAACCGCGCGACCGCCGCTGGCGCGCCTTCACGCCGCAGATGTTTCGCCGTGGTCAACTGTCGGCGGCGTTGCGTGAAGCGGCGCGACGTGGTGTGAATGTCAGCGACGAGGCGATGGCGATGGAGCTGGCCGGCTTCAGGCCGCTGCTGGTCGAAGGCGCTGAGGACAACATCAAGGTGACGACGACAGCGGATTTCGCGCTGGCCGAGTTCCTGCTTGCGAGGACGGCAACATGAGAATCGGCCAGGGTTTCGATGTGCATGCATTTGGCGAGGGCGACCACGTCACCCTCGGCGGCGTGCGCGTGCCACATCGTCGTGGCGTCGTGGCGCATTCGGACGGCGACGTGGTGATCCATGCGTTGTGCGACGCGATCTTCGGCGCGCTGGCGCTGGGTGACATAGGTACGCATTTCCCGCCATCGGACGAGCGCTGGCGCGACGCCGACAGCCGTCAGTTCCTGCGCCATGCGGCGATGCTGATGACGCAGCATGGTTATGCGCTGGGCAATGCCGATGTCACGGTGATCGCCGAGTCGCCCAAAGTGGGCCCCCATGCACAGGCCATGCGGGAGAACCTTGCCGCGGACCTGGACAGCGAGATCGGCCGCATCAGCGTCAAAGCCACCACCACTGAAAAACTCGGCTTCTGCGGCCGGGGCGAAGGGATTGCCGCGCAGGCGTGCGTCCTGCTGGAGCGCGCGTGACGGAAGTAGAAGCCCGCGGCGCCAGCAACCGGTTGCACGACCAACTGGAAGCCATCGTCGGCGTACTGCGCCGGCATGACGACGAAAACCCGCTGTCGGCCGAGTCGCAACTCGAATTGCGCGAGCAACTGGACGAACTGCATCCGGCCGACATCGCGTTCATCCTCGAATCGCTGCCATTGGACGAGCGCCTTGCCGTCTGGCAGCTGGTCAAGGCGGACCGCGACGGCGAGATCCTGCTGGAAGTGTCCGATGCGGTGCGCGAATCGCTGATCGCGGACATGGACCGGCACGAGATCCTCGCCGCGGTCGAGCCGCTGGACGCCGACGAACTGGCCGACCTGGTCGACGACCTGCCGACCGCGATGCTGCCGGAGCTGATGGCGAGCCTGGATTCGCAGCAACGCGAACAGGTGCAGTCCGCGCTGTCCTACGAGGACGATCAGCTCGGTGCGTTGATGGACTTCGAGATGGTCACGATCCGCGAGGACGTGAGTCTGGAAGTCGTGTTGCGCTACCTGCGCCGCTGGGAAGAGTTGCCGGCGCAGACCGACAAGCTGTTCGTGATCAACCACGACAACCTGCTTACCGGCGTGCTGCCGCTGCACTGGCTGCTGGTGAATTCGCCGGAGAAGATGGTCAGCGCGGTGATGGCACCGGACGTCAACACCTTCCATCCCACGGATGACGCGTACGACGTGGCACAGGCGTTCGAACGCTACGACCTGGTTACTGCGCCGGTGGTCGACGGGCGTGGCCATCTCATCGGCCGCATCACGATCGATGCCATGGTCGACGTGATCCGCGAGGAAGGCGAAAACGAGGCGCTGAGCCGCGGTGGCCTGCGCGAGGAAGAAGACATCTTCGCCTCGGTATGGGCATCGTTGAAGAACCGCTGGTCTTGGCTTGCGATCAACCTGGTCACCGCGTTCGTTGCTTCGCGTGTGATCGGCCTGTTCGAGGATTCGATCCAGAAGCTGGTGGCGCTGGCCACGTTGATGCCGATCGTGGCCGGCATTGGCGGCAATTCAGGCAACCAGACCATCACGATGATCGTGCGGGCACTGGCGTTGAACCAGATCACCGCCGAAAGCGCCAAGCGTTTGTGGCGCAAGGAACTGACCGTATCGTTGCTCAACGGATTGTTGTGGGGTGGCGTCATCGGCATCGTCGCGTGGCTGCTGTACGACAGCATGTCGCTCGGTCTGGTGATGACGGCGGCGATGACGTTGAACCTGCTGTTGGCGGCGTTTGCCGGTGTGGGCATCCCGGTGCTGATGACGAAGTTCGGTCGCGACCCGGCGCTGGGTTCAAGCGTGCTGATCACTGCGATGACGGACAGCGGCGGCTTTTTCATTTTCCTGGGGCTGGCGACCATTTTCCTGGTCTGACCGGATTTCCACCGAATGCCGGCGCGACCGGCGGAGCATCATGTCCCACTCCGAACCTGTCCATGCCCCGTTGCCATGGGCCTACGGCGCGCCGCCATTGCAGGCGCGTCTGCGCAGCACGCCGGAAGATTTCCTGGTCGAGGAAATGCTCGGCTATGACGCGGAGGGCGCGGGCGAGCATGTCTTGTTGTGGGTCGAAAAACGTGGCGCGAATACCGATTGGGTCGCGCGCGAACTGGCCAAGTTCGCCGGTGTCCCGCCGGTCGCGGTCGGCTACGCGGGTATGAAGGATCGCCATGCGGTGACCCGTCAGACGTTCTCGGTGCAGCTTGCTGGCAAGCCTGATCCGGACTGGTCGACATTTCCGCATGCGGAAGTGAACGTGCTGGCGGCGACGCGGCATTCGCGCAAACTGAAGCGCGGCGCGCTGCGCGGCAACCGCTTCGTGCTGATGTTGCGCGAGGTGAACGGTGACCGCTCGACGGCCGAGCAGGTGCTGCAACAGATCGCTGCGCGCGGCGTGCCGAACTATTACGGCGAACAACGCTTCGGCCGAGAGGGTGGCAACGTGGAACAAGCGCGGGCGATGTTCGGCGGGCGGCGGGTCGATCGTGAAAAGCGTTCCTTGCTGCTGTCGGCTGCGCGATCGCACATGTTCAACAGCGTGCTGGCGGCGCGGGTCGAACGTGGTGCCTGGGACACTCCGCTGAATGGCGAAATCTGGTCGTTGGCCGGATCGCGTTCGTGGTTCGGCCCCGAACTGTTCAACGACGCGCTGGCCGAACGGCTGGCGCGCGCCGACATCCATCCGTCCGGCCCGTTGTGGGGGCAGGGCGAGCCACCCAGTCAGGACGAGGCCGGGGCGCTGGAGCGTGAGGTCGGCGCTGCCAACAGCGATCTCGTCGCCGGATTGGCTGCCGCGCGGATGGACCAGGAACGCCGCCCGTTGCGGCTGCTGCCGAAGGATCTGCGGTGGCACTGGCAGGGCGACGACGCACTGGAACTTTCCTTCGAGCTGCCCGCCGGTGCGTATGCGACGGTGGTGGTGCGCGAGCTGGCCAAGGTCTAGAAGCACGCCACCTTGGCTTGGCAGGACAGTGTCAGCCTTTCAGCAGCACCACCACGGCGCCGGTGCCACCCATTGCCGGGCGCGCCGAAGCAAACGCGATCACGTCGTCACGTCGGCGCAGCATGCGGTCGGTAAGACCTTTCAGTACCGGCCCGGCGGCTTTCGAGCGCAGCCCCTTGCCGTGCACAATGCGCACGCAGCGTCGGCCATGCTGCCTCGCCTCGGCCAGGAAGGCGACGATGCTTGCTTGCGCCGCTGCTGCATTCATCTGGTGCAGGTCGATGTCGTCCTGCACGCTGAACTGGCCACGCTTGAGTTGACGCAACAGCTTCGGCGGATAGCCATCGCGCAGAAAGCTCAGCTCCTCGCCAACCTCGAGCAGGGCGGGGTCGAACGTCATGTCCAGCAATTCCCCCGGCACGGCCGCTTCGTCGGCATCCAGCATGTGCGGATGCGGTGCCGGTTTCGCCGCGGCCGGTGGCGGCGACACCGGATCGAGCTGCCGCACGTCGCCAATCGCCTCGCGGAACAGACGGCTGTCGTCATCGTTGATCGGAACAGGTGGGCGGCGCTTCATGCGCACATGCTAACCAAAGCCGCTGTTACGGTCGCGGATGCGTGCTGCGTGAGCGGTTCCAAGTGAAACCGCCAGCACGCTCCGGTAGACTTCCCGCAATGGGATGCGCGCTGTCGCGAAACAACAGGCGCATCCGCAGTCAGCTTTCGACGGAGCATCATGCGAGTTCTGGTCAGTAACGATGATGGCGTGGATGCACCGGGCATCCGCGTGCTTGCCGAATGTCTCGGCGACGTGGCCGAGGTAACCGTGGTGGCGCCCGACCGCGATCGCTCCGGCGCCAGCAATTCGCTCACTCTCGATGCGCCATTGCGCGTGCTGCCGATGGGCAACCGCTATTACCGGGTGGCAGGTACGCCCACCGATTGCGTGCATCTGGCATTGGCTGGCCTTCTGGATGACGAACCGGACATGGTGGTGTCCGGTATCAACAATTCGGCCAACCTCGGCGACGACGTGATCTATTCCGGCACGGTGTCGGCGGCGATGGAAGGGCGTTTCCTCGGCCTGCCGGCGATCGCGGTTTCGCTGGTCAGCCAGGACCACAAGGGCGAGTACTACGACTCGGCGGCGAAAGCGGTTTTGCTGCTGATGCAGCGGTTGCTGATTGACCCGCTGCCCGCGGACACGATTCTCAATGTCAACGTGCCGGATCGGCCGTGGTCGGAGATTGAAGGTTTCGAGGTGACACGGTTGGGCCGGCGCCATCGTTCCGCGCCATGCATCGAGCAGACCGATCCGCGCGGACGACCGATCTGGTGGATCGGGCCGGCCGGCGAGGTGGACGATGCCGGCCCCGGCACCGACTTTGACGCCGTACAGCGTGGTTTTGTTTCCGTCACGCCGATCCATGTCGACCTGACCCGTTTCCAGGCGCTGGAGAAAGTCAGCAGCTGGATGCAGCCGTTGAGCGACGAAATGGCGATGGGCCGTAACGGCAATGATGAGGCCGCCTGAACGATGACTGTTTACCCATTACCGGCGGCGGATCTCAAGGGCGAGGGCATGACGTCGCAGCGTGCGCGCGATCGGCTCGCAGCGACCCTGAAAGGTGCCGGCATCAGCGATCCGCGGGTGATCGAGGTGATCCGCAATCTGCCACGCCATCACTTCATCGACCAGGCACTGCATTCACGCGCGTATGAGAACGACGCACTGCCTATCGGCCACGGCCAGACGATCTCCCAGCCTTGGGTGGTGGCGCGCATGACCGAGGCACTGATCGAGTTCGGAATGCCGCAAAAAGTGCTCGAGATCGGTACCGGTTCCGGCTACCAGGCGGCGGTGCTGGCGGCCTTGGTGCCGCAGGTGTTCACGGTGGAACGGATCGAGGCGTTGCTGCGCCAGGCACGTCGGCGCTTTCGCCAGCTTGGCCTGACCAATCTGCGCTCGCGCTATGACGACGGCAAGCTGGGCTGGCCGGATGAGGCACCGTTCGATGCCATCATTCTTACTGCCGCCGGCGACACCATTCCTACCCGCATCCTCGACCAGCTCAGCCCTGCCGGGGTATTGGTGGCGCCGGTCGGTTCGCCAAGCCGGCAGACCCTGATCCGCATGCGCGGCGACGGCCAGGGCGACTTCGTGCAGGAGGAACTGGGAGCGGTCAGTTTCGTGCCGCTGCTGGGCGGGATCGGTTGATGCGCCTGTTCGGGACACTCTATGCGCGCGCACTGGTGTGGGCGCGCGCACCCAGGGCGCTCTATTACCTGGCCGGATTGAGCTTCGTCGAGGCGTTCATCTTCCCGATTCCGCCGGAAGTAATGTTGGCGCCGATGATGCTCGGCAAACGGCACAAGGCGTTTTTCTTCGCGAATATCAGCCTGCTGTTTTCGCTGATGGGTGCGTTGGTAGGCTACCTGTTGGGTCACTGGGCATTCCATGCCCTGCGCCCCGTGCTGGAGGCGCTGCATCTGCAGGCGCCGATCGAACAGGGCGTGGCGACATTGAGCCGGCAAATGGTGGAACACCATTGGGGCATGTTCGGCGTATTGATTCTGGCGGCGCTGCAGCCGGTGGTGCCGATGAAATTCGTCACCTGGGCCTGCGGCATCATCGGTGTGCCGATCTTGCCGTTCCTGGCGTGCATCGGACTGGGTCGTGGCAAGCGCGTGTGGTTGCTGGCGCTGCTGGTGCGTTTCTTCGGCGAACGCGCCGAGCGGATTCTGCACAAGTACAGCGAATGGATCGGATGGGCTGCGCTGGTCATCCTCGCCCTGCTGCTGGTGTGGTGGTTCTGGCTACGTTGAACGCGGACTACCTGCGGAGCGTCATCGCATGAAAAAGACAGGCCGCCTCGGTATGCTGGTGCACATGGATAGATATCTTCAATGGCCGGCGATGTTGGTCGTGACCCTGCTGCTTGCCGCCTGCGGCACGATGCGTAGTTCGGTCGTGGTGGAGCCTGCGGCCGGCAGCAGCTACGGCAATCAGGTTTATGGCCATCCGGCCACCAGCGTGCCGATCTCGACGACGCTTCCCGCGCGCACGCCGATTCCAGGTGGCAGCTATGTCGTGAACAAGGGAGACACGCTGTACTCGATTGCCTTCCGCAAGGGCGTGGATTTTCGCGATCTCGCGCAATGGAACGGGGTGGCGGCGCCGTACACGATCTGGCCAGGACAGCGCTTGATCCTGTCGCCGCCGGCCACCACTGCAGTTGCCGCACATGCGACAGCCGCCATACCGAGCCAGCCCGCCCACCTGGCCAGCGCGCCCAAAACCGACGCGCCGGGATTCGAGACAGTGGCATCGCCCGCCACGGCGACCCTGCCGCCAGCGTCGGCGGCCACAACGTCCGGCGCAACGACGCCGACGCGCGTGCCAGTAATGCACCAGGTTCCTGTTCCGACAATACCGGCAAAGGCAATCGTGCCGGCGACCGTTGCCGCAACAGCAGCGGTAGTACCTGTGGCAGGCGTGCCCGCCGCGTCACCAGCGACGGTACCGCCGCCGGCGCCGCCGGCATCTGGTGTCTCACGCGTAGTCAGCGGTGTGCAATGGCGCTGGCCGGCGGATGGCACGCTGGTCAGTCGCTTCAGCAGCAGCGATGCGATTCCCGGCATCGAGATCGCCGGAAAGTCGGGGGACCCCGTGCATGCCGCCGCCGATGGCGTGGTGGTATACAGCGGCAACGGCCTGGTGGGATACGGCGAACTGGTCATCATCAAACACAGCGACAGCTTCCTGTCCGCTTATGGCCACAACCGCAAACGTCTGGTCAAGGAAGGCCAGCGGGTCAGCGCCGGGCAACCGATTGCCGAAATGGGATCCACCGGTACCACCCGCAACGAACTGGAATTCCAGATCCGCAAGGACGGCAATCCGGTCGATCCCTTGGGCTACCTGCCATCGCGCTGATGGCGATGCGGTGGATTCAGCTGCGTGCCGTGCCGATGTTCAAGCCGATGGCAGCATGAATCCAGCGACAACCCGGCGTCCTTCGTCGGCCAGCAGGTTGTAAGTACGCGCGGCCGCGGCGTTGTCCATCACCTCGATACCGATCGCCTTGCGCAGGAAGCCGGCCATGAACGCCGCGGCGGGAAACGACTGGCGTTCGCCGGTTCCGAGGATCACCAGTTCCGGTTGCAGTGCCAGGAAGGCGTCGACATGACTGATGTCCAGCATGTCAGCTGTATTCACCGGCCAGTGCTCGATCACCCGGTCCGGCGCCAGCAGAAAACTGCTGGTCAGTTCGCGGTCGATCAAGGTGATGCCGCCCGCGCCGACACGGCGTACGAACAGGTAGCCTTCGGGACGTTCGAGCGAAAGGTCCATCAGCGTGGCAGGGCGATCTTCGGCTCGTCGGCGTTGCGGCGGAACAGCACAACGACATGGCCGATCTGGTGGATTTTCTCCGCCTGGGTTCCAGCGGTCAGCACGTCGATCTGTGCCTGCCGCTCGTCCTTGTCGCCACCGGACAGCTTCACCTTGACCAGTTCATGGATATCCAGGGCCTGGGCCAGTTCCTTGACCACGGCCTCGGTGGCGCCCTTGTTGCCAAGCAGGACCACCGGGCTCAGATCGTGGGCGAGGCTGCGCAGGTAGCGGATCTGCGAGGAGGAAAGGGCCATGCGGTGATGCTCGATTCGCGGTAAATGAACGGCAAAGGGTATCATGCGCCATCCCGTTCCCCAATCGGCGACACCACGATATGGCCCGCAGCAAAAGCAGTGCAGTCTGGCTGCGTGAACACTTCAATGACGAATACGTGAAGAAAGCCCAGGCCGAGGGCTTGCGTTCGCGTGCGGTATACAAGCTGGAGGAATTGCTGGAACGCGACCGCCTGCTGAAACCGGGCATCAACGTGGTCGATCTGGGCGCCGCCCCCGGTAGCTGGTCGCAACTGGTGCGCAATGGCCTGGGCGACACCGGCAAGGTGTTCGCGCTGGATATCCTGCCGATGCAGAGTATCGCGGGGGTGGATTTCCTGCAGGGTGACTTCCGCGAGGAGTCCGTGCTGCGGGAACTGGAATCGCGGCTGGAAGGCCTCAAGGTGGATCTTGTACTGTCCGATATGGCCCCCAATATGAGTGGAGTGGCGCTGGCCGACCAGATCCGCGCGATGGCACTGGCCGAACTCGCGCTGGATTTCAGTCGGCAGTGGCTCAAGCCGGGCGGCTCGTTCCTGATCAAATTGTTTCAGGGAGTCGGTTTTGACGATTACCTGCGCAGCTTGCGCGCGGACTTCACCCGCGTAACCATGCGTAAACCTAAGGCCTCCCGCGCGCGTTCGCGTGAGGTGTACGCACTAGCGGTAGGGCTGAAGCCTTCCGCGGTGTCACCGGGCGAGAACCGTGCATGAATGAAACAGCGAAAAATGTGTTGCTCTGGGTAATCATCGCGGTGGTTCTTTTCACCGTGTTCCAGAGCTTCAATCCGCACTCTGCGGGCTCCTCCGACCTGCCTTACAGCTCGTTCGTGCAGAGTGTGGACAACGGCAACGTGGCCAACGCCACGATCAGCGCGGACCAGCCCGCCACCATCAGCGGCAAGCTGAAGGACGGCAGCCCGTTCCGTACGGTTGCGCCGATGCTCGGCTTCTCCACCAACGAGGTGGTCAAGCAGATGCAGGACAAGGGCGTCGAGGTCCGTCAGGACCCTTCCGAGGGCTTCTCGCTGATCGGTCTGCTGGTCAGCTGGCTGCCGGTGCTGTTGATCGTAGGCGTATTCATCTGGTTCATGCGGCAGATGCAGTCCGGAGGTGGCGGCCGCGGGGCAATGAGTTTTGGCCGTTCGCGCGCCAAGCTGCAGGGCGAGGACCAGATCAAGGTCAACTTCAGCGACGTCGCCGGTTGCGATGAGGCCAAGGAGGAGGTCGGCGAACTGGTCGAATTCCTGCGTGATCCGGGCCGGTTCCAGAAACTAGGCGGCAAGATCCCGCGCGGCGTACTGATGGTCGGTCCGCCCGGTACCGGCAAGACCCTGCTGGCGAAAGCCATCGCGGGCGAGGCCAAGGTGCCGTTCTTCGCGATTTCCGGTTCCGATTTCGTCGAAATGTTCGTCGGCGTTGGCGCCAGCCGCGTGCGCGACATGTTCGAGCAGGCCAAGAAACACGCGCCGTGCATCATCTTCATCGATGAAATCGACGCAGTCGGTCGCCATCGCGGTGCCGGCCTCGGTGGCGGCCATGACGAGCGCGAGCAGACATTGAATCAGCTGCTGGTCGAAATGGACGGTTTCGAAGGCACCGAAGGCATCATCGTGATCGCCGCGACCAACCGCCCCGACGTGCTGGATCCAGCGTTGCTGCGTCCGGGCCGCTTCGATCGCCAGGTCGTGGTCGGCCTCCCGGACGTGCGCGGCCGCGAACAGATCCTCAAAGTGCATATGCGCAAGGTGCCGACCGCCAGCGACGTGAACGCCATGACGATCGCCCGTGGTACCCCTGGCTTCTCTGGCGCCGACCTGGCCAACCTGGTCAACGAGGCGGCGCTGTTCGCTGCGCGCGAAAATGCCCGCGAAGTACGCATGAGCCATCTCGACAAGGCCCGCGACAAGATTCTGATGGGAACCGAGCGTCGCTCGATGGCAATGAGCGAGGACGAGAAGAAGCTCACCGCTTATCACGAGGCTGGCCATGCGATCGTCGGTCGGCTGGTGCCTGAACATGACCCGGTCTACAAGGTCACGATCATTCCACGCGGTCGCGCGCTGGGTGTGACCATGTACCTGCCGGAGGGCGACAAGTACAGCATCAACCGCGTCGCGATCCAGTCGCAGCTGTGCTCCCTTTATGGCGGTCGCGTGGCCGAGGAATTGATCTTCGGCAACGACAAGGTCACTACGGGAGCCTCCAACGATATCGAGCGGGCCACCAAGATGGCGCGCAACATGGCGACCAAATGGGGCTTGTCCGACGAGCTCGGGCCGATCACCTATGGCGAGGATGAGGACGAAGTGTTCCTGGGTCGCTCGGTGACCCAGCACAAGAGCATCTCCAACGAGACTGCCAGCAAGATCGACGAAGTGGTGCGCGGCATTCTTGATCGCGCTTATGCGCGCAGCAAGGAATTGCTCACGGCGAATCTCGACAAGCTGCATGCCATGGCCGAAGCACTGTTGCAGTACGAAACCATCGATGCGCACCAGATCGACGACATCATGGCAGGGCGCGTTCCGGGACCTCCGACGGACTGGACCAAGAACGCTTCGACCGGAGCCACGCCTCCACCACCGCCGCCGAAAAGCGACACTGGATCGACTGTGGGCAAGGTGGGCGACCCGGCCCCGCAGAGCCGGACAGGATTCGACGGTTGATCGGTTTGGACGGCTATTAGCCGTGGCGGAAACAGTCATCGAAAAGGGCGGCGTTAGCCGCCCTTTTTGATTTTGTATATCTCAGCCGCTTGGCCGCATCTGTGTGCAGGTGACGCTCGCGAATCTCAAGGCAGATCGCATTTGCCGAGCACCGGATGAGGTTTGTTGAAGAAAATTTTGCGAAAAGGGTTGACGCACGAGGGCGGAGTCTGAATAATTCCGCTTCTTGCTTCACCGGCTCGATTTCGAAACATCGATGCAACGAAGCAACAGGTTTTTTAGTGCGCCCGTAGCTCAGTTGGATAGAGTACCTGGCTACGAACTAGGTGGTCGGGAGTTCGAATCTCTCCGGGCGCACCATTTTTATACGGCGAGGCGGGGTGCTTGCACCTCGTTTTGTTTTCAAGGAGAGGACAATTTTTCTCCGCGAAAGCAGGTCAAGAAATACAAAATGTGCTTTGATACGGATTGACTGTGCGAGGCGTCACCCGTAACATTTCGGGGTTCCGGTGGCGACATGACCGGGATTCGAAAAACGGGGTATAGCTCAGTCTGGTAGAGCGTTGCGTTTGGGACGCAAAAGTCGGGGGTTCGAATCCCTCTGCCCCGACCAGCGACACGTTCTACCCGCAGAGACTGCGCCTGTAGCTCAACCGGATAGAGCATCGGCCTTCTAAGCCGACGGTTGCAGGTTCGAGTCCTGTCGGGCGCACCAGTTACAAGATTTATGGTGGGTGTAGCTCAGCTGGTTAGAGTCCCGGATTGTGATTCCGGTTGTCGTGGGTTCGAATCCCATCATCCACCCCAGTTTCAACCCAGGTTTCCTGGGCCGTTAGCTCAGTTGGTAGAGCAGTTGACTCTTAATCAATTGGTCGAAGGTTCGAATCCTTCACGGCCCACCAATCAGAAACAGGCACTTAGAGCGATCTAGGTGCCTTTTTCGTTTCAGGCATGGGAACCGGGACTTCGGCGTGGTTTTCGGGGCGGAAACGGTCCAAGCGTTCTCCAGGATAAAGACTAGCCACTGAGGGCGGGTCAGAGAGCATAATTGCGACCGCGGGGCAAGTGGAGGACCATTGGGAGCTAAAGTTTCCTAGGAGCGGGTCGCCCCGTGTGTGACGTCGCAGTTTCTTGGTCGTGTCACAGGCATGATGGCGGGGCAGGGGTTCGTCTCCACAAGAGTGCTGAAGGATGTCTGATCGTCTAGGGGGCGCCGGATGAGTCAAGGATCACGATGGAACGTCGGGACGCGGCACGCCGCCGTCGCTCTGAGCTATGCGCTCGGATTTCTGCTCTTGCGGGAGGTGTCCTGGTCGCATTGGGTGGTCTTCGCGGGTTATCGCCTGTCCGTGCTGATGCTGGTGCCGTATCGCTACTGGCCTGCGTTGCTGGTTGGTGAAATGGGCCCGGTGGCCTATGCAAGCCTTTCGTGCGTGGAAACCTTTGGTTGGCTCTGGTCCAGCTTGATGCTGGTGCCGCCGATGGGCATGGCCATGCCCATCGTGAAGTATTGTCGTGATCGCCTGGGCATGGTGCCGCAGCATGGCCCCGCACGTCTGCCCGTGGTGATGGGTTGCGCGCTGGCGGTTTCCGCAATCTGGACTCTGGCCTACACCCTCACACTCTCGACGGCACAGGTGCCGGCGGGTTTTCCGCCCATCCAATATGGCATCGAGGCGGCCCGCTGGTTCATCGGCAATTACCTGGGCGTGCTGACGGTTGCGCCACTGGTGCTGCTGATCTGGAAAGGAAGGGCGAAGCGGCCTGCGTTGTGGCGGCCCACGATCGAGCGCGCCCTCGCTAACCCGTTGGCGATCGAGACGGCTGCCTTTGTATTGCCGGTGTTGGCGCTGTTGGTCTGGTTTGGCACCGAAGCATCTGGTGACACGGCGCAGGCAGTCGCCCGCATGCTCATGTTCGCGCCGGTGGTCTGGCTCGCATTGCGACATGGTTGGCCTGGCGCGGCCATTGGAGGAACGGCGGCCAGTGTGGCGGTGGCTTTGACAATGCCCGAACTCTACGACGCCTCGACTCTTAAAGCGGAAGTATTCGTTGCCTTCGCTGTCAGCTCCATGCTGCTCTTTGGCAGCCGCCTTTCAGTCCAGGTCTGGCGGCGGACAAAAGGGGATGAACCGTCCCAGCATTCCCTCGATCTCGCACGGCGCATCCAGGCGCAGTGCGAAGCCCAGCTTCAGCAAAGCGCATGGTGCATAGAATTGGTGAGCGAAACAGTCCAGGCGACCGAGGAGCTTCTGTTCGATCGCCTGCGTCAGCATCGACCAACGGTCGATACCCGCGAGTTGCGACGGCGGACGACCGTGACCCGCGAGCAAATGTTTCAGTTGGCCGACAGCATGAACCCCGTGACGCTGCGAGAGCACGGCCTGGAGGCCGCCTTGCGCCGTGGTGGCATCGCCCGAGGGCTCAACTCCCATCGGGTTGGCTACTGGTGCCAGGTGAAGGGCAGCCTCCAGCATCTGTCACAGCCACTCCAGCTCGCGCTGTATCGCCTTGCTTGCGAGGGTGTCTGTCTCCAATGCACCCAAAACAGCGTCCGGGACATCACCGTGCACCTGCGCGCTGGCCAGCGCTCCGGACACCAGTGGGTGTTCATCCGGATCGATGCGCTGTTTTCCCACGACCCGACGGCCCGTGAGCAAGGATTGTCCATGCTCAACCGGCGTCTGGCCGCCACCGGTCTAGGCATGAATGCCATCCGGGATTGCGCCACACTTTATGAAGGAACGGTCCGCGTACGCACCACGGTCCATGGCCAGAATATCGGTGTTTTCGTGCGCGAACCCATGGCGGCCGGATGGGAGAGGGCGGCGCCGGTCGAGCGCGCCAACCCGTTGGTTCTCAATTGGAATTGACGTGAGTCGTGCATTCGACTGGATTGGTGCACTTGGACACGGCCTTGAACATCATCACGCCATCGCTCTGGGGCGTCGCGGTGAGCTGCACCGTATCATCCTGGTAGACCGTCACTCCCGAGCCGGAGTCGTCCGGCGTTGAGCCGTCTTGCGGTACCTGCAGATCCTTGGCGCTGCGCCCCATGGGCAATGCCAAAAAGTCGCCATTCGATGTGGCCACGGCCACTAGGACATTCCCTGCCGCGTCATTGATCTGCACATACTTCACACCTGCCTTCACCCACGCGTAAGCATGAAATCCGGGCATGCTGCTCACGTCAGGCGCGTCGGTAGGCCAGGAGCTGCCCAGTCCCGAACTGGGCTGTTGTTGCGCCAATACGGGACCTGCAAACGCCAGGGCGAGCATGCCCACGAACAGTGCCGGTCGAACGGTCAATGCTTTCAGGTTCATCTGTGTATCCCCTTTGTCGGTGGTTGAGAGGCGAATGTAGCACCGAGCTACCGAAGCCGCCGCGCCAGGGCAGAAAGCGCAAACGAGGGCCTGAATCCCTTGGGTTTCCGTCCATGCCTGCCGAGCGGAGGTTGCCTTACAGCTCCCCAATACCGTCCTCAGCGGTGTGTCGTGCCCGGGTGGCGGCGCAGGGCCGTTGCCGACGGCTTTCGCTGGATGTGTGCTGATTCATTTGTTGGAGCGCTTGCCTGCTTGTGCTGCAAGGTCGGGCAACCGTAAAATGGTCTGCTTTCGTACAAGGGAATCATCGACTTAGACTGGCGTGCCCGACGGATGACAATCGATTCAGCTTCCGGCGGTGACGTAGTGTCTGATGAGGGTGGCAAGGCGAGAGTGGCGGAATTGGTAGACGCACTGGATTTAGGTTCCAGCGGGTAACCCCGTGGGGGTTCGAGTCCCCCCTTTCGCACCATGCCCCGATGATCCTTTTATGGTTTTTGCAGGCGACAATTGTCGCCATGGCGCCTGTGGCAGGGCCACAACATAGGTAGTACCAGGAGACGTCATGCAGGTTTCGGTTGAGAACATCGGCTCGCTTGAGCGCAAGCTCACGGTGAAATTTCCCGCGGAGCGGTTCGAGACGCAGGTGAGCGCGCGCATTGCGGAAATGGGCCGCACCGTTCGTTTGAAGGGTTTCCGACCGGGCAAGGTGCCCACGACGGTGATCAAGCAGCGTTTTGGCGAGCAGGTTCGGGGCGAGGTGCTTTCCGACCTGATCGGAAGCACGTTGCGCGAAGCGGTCGAGCAGGAAAAGCTGCAGCCCATCGCGAACCCGGCGATCAACACCACCGGCAGGCCGGAAAACGGTGAAATTGCCTATACCGCAACGTTCGAGATCATGCCGGAATTCCCTGCTGTCGATGTGGCTGCGCTCGAGATCACTCGCCCGACGGCGGAGGTGACCGATGCGGACATCGACAAGATGCTGGAGACCCTGCGCCAGCAACGCCGCAGCTTCGACGAGGTCGAGCGTGCCTCCATCGAAGGCGACTTCGTGATGTTTGAATACTCGGCCGAAGCGGGCGATTACCGTTTCCCGGCCGAAGGCCTGGAACGTGCTGGCAGCGTGCTGGGTTCCGGCACCTTGTTCAAGGCGCTGGACGAGGCGCTGGCCGGCCGCCAGGTGGACGATGGTTTCGATACTGAAATCGCCTTTCCGGACGATTTTCGCAACGATCAGCTGGCCGGTAAAACGGCCAAGGTCAGCTTGAATATCATCAAGGTGCAGGCACCGAAACTGCCCGAGATCGACGGCGAGTTTGCCAAGCTGTTCGGTATCGCCGATGGGGACTTGGATACCTTCCGCAAGGAGGTTCGTGCCAATCTCGAGCGCGAGTTGAAGGCGGCACTGATGGCCCGCCTGAAATCCGAAGTGGCGGAAAAACTGGCCGATTCGCATGCCGAGCTGGATGTGCCGAAGCTGATGGTGCAATCGGAGGCACGTAACATGGCTGCCGGCAATGTCCCGCAGGGTCAGCAGCCGCCACCACAGCTGATTGATGCCGCACTGCCGATCGCGCGCAAACGGGTGATCGCCGGCCTGCTGATGGGTGAAATCGCACGCAAGCAGGAAATCAAGATCGATCGAAAGCGTATTGCTGAACAGCTTGCAGCGATTGCCTCAACCTATGAAGAGCCGGAAAAGGTCATTGAACTCTACAACGGCGACCCCCAACTGATGTCTGGGCTGCAAAATCGCGTGATGGAAGATCAGGTGGCCGAATGGGTGGCGGAACATGCCAAGACCACCCAGCAGGACCTGAGCTTCGACGACGTGATGCGCCCGGTCAACGCCTGAGCAATTACGCCAGGCTCATCAAGCGGAGAGCTGCAAACATGGCCATGGATCCCATCCAGAACCTCAATTTGGTACCGATGGTCGTCGAGCAGACCGCTCGTGGCGAGCGCTCCTACGATATCTACTCGCGTCTTCTGAAGGAGCGGGTGATCTTCCTGGTGGGCGAAGTCAACGATCAGGTGGCCAACGTGATCGTCGCGCAGATGCTGTTCCTGGAGTCGGAAAATCCCGACAAGGACATCCACTTCTACATCAACAGCCCCGGCGGCGCGGTCACGGCTGGCCTGGCGATCTACGACACCATGCAGTTCATCAAGCCGGACGTCAGCACCATGTGCATCGGCCAGGCATGCAGCATGGGATCGCTGTTGTTGACGGCTGGCGCCAAGGGCAAGCGCTTCTCGTTGCCGAATTCGAGGGTGATGATCCATCAGCCCTCAGGCGGCGCGCAGGGCCAGGCGACCGATATTGAAATCCAGGCACGCGAGATCCTGTACATGCGCCAGCGCCTGAACCAGATCTACGTCGAGCACACCGGCCAGCCGATCGAGAAGATCGAACTGGACATGGAGCGCGACCGCTTCATGAACGCCGTCGATGCCAAAACCTACGGCCTGATCGACGAAGTGCTCGACAAGCGTACCGTCGAAACAGTGAAATCGGCCTGATTCACCAGGCGTACCCCGGAGTTGCGAGACGGGCTCCGCGTCTGCAGGCAGACGCGGAGGCCTGTGTTATTCTCGCGACGCATTCAGATTTACCAGCGGGATCGAGAGTATGAGTGACGACCGGCAGGGGCGTTCCAGCGACAGCGGCAAGATTCTCTATTGCTCTTTCTGCGGCAAGAGCCAGCATGAAGTGCGCAAGCTGATCGCGGGTCCATCCGTGTTCATCTGCGACGAATGCGTGGAGCTGTGCAACGACATCATCCGTGAAGAACTGGAAGAAAAGGCTGCCTCCGGGCGCACCCAGTTGCCGAAACCGCGGGAGATCCGCGAATCGCTGGATCAATACGTAGTGGGCCAGACCCGCGCCAAGAAGGCGCTGGCAGTGGCCGTGTACAACCATTACAAGCGGATCGAGTCGCGCCAGAAGAGCGATGACATCGAACTGGGCAAGTCCAATATCCTGCTGATCGGTCCGACCGGTTCGGGCAAGACGCTGCTGGCCGAAACACTGGCGCGCCTGCTCAATGTGCCGTTCACGATCGCCGATGCAACCACGCTGACCGAAGCGGGTTATGTGGGCGAGGATGTCGAGAACATCATCCAGAAGCTGCTGCAGAAGTGCGACTACGACGTCGAGAAGGCGCAGTCAGGCATCGTTTACATCGATGAGATCGACAAGATTTCACGCAAGAGCGAGAACCCGTCGATCACCCGCGATGTGTCGGGTGAAGGCGTGCAGCAGGCGCTGCTGAAACTGATCGAAGGTACCTTGGCGTCGGTTCCACCGCAGGGTGGACGCAAGCACCCGCAGCAGGAATTCCTGCAGGTCGACACCAAGAACATCCTGTTCATTTGCGGCGGCGCGTTCGCTGGTCTGGAGAAAGTCATCCAGTCCCGGTCCGAAAATACCAGCATCGGCTTTTCCGCCGAGGTGCGCAGCAAGGAGCGTACCCAGAACCTGGGCAAGGTGCTGGCCGATGTGGAGCCTTCCGATTTGGTGCGTTTCGGTCTGATACCCGAGTTCGTCGGGCGCCTGCCGGTCGTGGCCACACTGGACGAGCTGGATGAGGCGGCGCTGGTGAAGATCCTCACCGAGCCGAAGAATGCCGTTACCAAGCAGTTCAAGAAACTGTTCGAAATGGAGGAAGTGGAGCTGGAATTCCGTCCCGAAGCGCTGCAGGCGATTGCCCGCAAGGCGCTCAAGCGGAAGACCGGCGCGCGCGGCCTGCGCACCATCCTGGAACAGGTGTTGCTCGAAACGATGTACGAACTGCCTTCGCTGGAACATGTCAGCAAGGTGGTGGTGGACGACGCGGTCATCGAGGGACAGGCCGAGCCTTACCTGATCTATCGCGGCAATCTGCAGCAGCGCGTTGCTGGCGATGGTGGCGACGCCGCCTGAACTTCCTTGTGCTCGGTAAAATAATGGCGGCTCCGGTGGAATCACCGGGGCCGTTCCTCTTTTTGGTACCCCGTACACCTTGAGTGGGCGGCCGGTTGCCTCCACTTGACGTGTTGACAGGCCCGGCGCAGTGTCGGGATGAAACCAGATTCGAACCCGAGGGACCCCTCTTTCATGGCCAAGAACGCCCCCCTTCCTGTTGCGCTGGACGCCCTGCCGGTGTTGCCGTTGCGCGACGTGGTGGTTTATCCGCACATGGTCATCCCCCTGTTTGTCGGCCGCGACAAATCCATGCGGGCGCTGGAGCGTGCCATGGAGGGCGAACGGCAGATATTGCTGGTCGCACAGAAAAGCCCCGATATCGACGATCCGGAGATTGCCGACCTGCACCAGGTCGGCACGCTGGCCGGCGTGCTGCAGTTGCTGAAGTTGCCCGACGGTACGGTCAAGGTGCTTGTCGAAGGCCAATCGCGCGTGGCGGTCGAAGATTTCCGGGAAGAGGGCGGCATGCTTACCGCCCGTTCGCGGGTGATCGAGCCGGTCTACCAGGCGAAGGAGCGCGAGCTCGACGTGGTCTCCCGTACGTTGATCTCCCTGTTCGAACAACTTGTCAAACAGAGCCGCAAGCTGCCGCCGGAAGTGCTGGCCAGCCTGTCCGGCATCGATGATCCGTCGCGCGTCGCCGATTCCATCGCCGCGCACCTCTCCGTGCGCATGGCCGACAAGCAGAAGGTGCTGGAAACGGCCGACGTGGGCCAGCGTCTGGAGCTGCTGATCGGACTGGTCGACGGTGAAATGGACCTGCAGCAGGTCGAGAAACGTATCCGCGGCCGGGTCAAGTCGCAGATGGAGAAAAGCCAGCGCGAGTACTACCTCAACGAGCAGATGAAGGCGATCCAGAAGGAGCTCGGCGACAGCGAAGAGGGCCCCAACGAGATCGAGGAGCTGCAGAAGAAGATCGAAACCTCCGGCATGCCGAAGGCTGTGCTGTCCAAGGCCCGGCAGGAATTCAACAAGCTCAAGCAGATGTCTCCGATGTCGGCCGAGGCGACGGTGGTGCGCAACTACCTCGACTGGCTGGTCGGTGTGCCGTGGAAAAGGCGCAGCAAGGTGCGCAAGGATCTGCAAATGGCCCAGGAGGTGCTCGATGCCGATCATTTCGGCCTGGAGAAGGTCAAGGACCGCATCCTCGAGTATCTCGCCGTGCAACAACGTGTGTCGGTGATGAAGGGGCCGATCTTGTGCCTGGTCGGACCGCCGGGCGTGGGCAAGACCTCGCTGGGACAGTCGATTGCCAAGGCGACCAACCGGAAATTCGTGCGGATGAGCCTGGGTGGCGTACGCGACGAGGCCGAGATTCGCGGCCATCGGCGTACCTACATTGGCTCGATGCCAGGCCGGATCGTGCAGAACATCAACAAGGTGGGAGCCAAGAATCCACTGTTCGTGCTGGATGAGATCGACAAGATGTCGACGGATTTCCGCGGGGATCCTTCGTCAGCCTTGCTGGAGGTTCTTGATCCGGAGCAGAACCACGCGTTCAACGATCACTATCTCGAGGTCGATCTGGACCTGTCCGAGGTGATGTGGATCGCCACGGCAAACTCGCTGAACATCCCCGGGCCGCTGCTGGACCGCATGGAAGTCATCCGCATTCCAGGTTACACCGAGGACGAAAAGCTCGGCATCGCGCAGAAGTACCTGCTGTCGAAACAGCTCAAGGCGAATGGTCTGAAACCGGAAGAGCTCAGCGTGACGGAAGATGCGCTGCGCGACATTGTTCGCTACTACACGCGCGAATCGGGTGTGCGCAACCTGGAGCGCGAAATTTCCAAGATCTGCCGCAAGGTGGTCAAGGAGCTGACCCTGGATCAGGTGAAAAAGGCCAAGGTGAAAGCGCCTGCTGCAAAGTCGGCCAAGGCCAGGGCCAAGAAAGCCGCGGGCCGGATCATGGTTGACTCGTCCAATCTTGATCAGTACCTGGGTGTGCGCCGCTTTGATTTCGGACGCAAGGAACTGCAGAACGAAGTTGGTCTGGTGACGGGACTTGCCTGGACCCAGGTGGGTGGTGAGCTGCTGAGCATCGAGGCTTCGGTAGTGGGCGGCAAGGGCAGGCTGGTGCATACCGGTCAGCTTGGCGACGTCATGAAGGAATCGATCCAGGCGGCGCTTTCCGTCGTGCGTGCGCGTGCCGATCAGTTGGGCATCGATCCGGAGTTTCATCAGAAGCTCGACGTGCATATCCACGTGCCGGAGGGCGCCACGCCGAAGGACGGGCCGAGCGCGGGCATCGCCATGTGCACCGCGCTGGTTTCGGTGCTGACCAAGGTACCGGTCCGCTCCGAAGTGGCGATGACCGGCGAGATCACCTTGCGCGGTCGGGTGTTGCCGATTGGTGGGCTGAAGGAAAAATTGCTGGCGGCCCATCGCGGCGGAATCACCACGGTGATCATTCCGGAGGACAACAAGAAGGATCTGGCGGATATGCCGGCCAACATCACGTCATCGCTGGAGATTCACCCGGTGCGCTGGATTGACGAAGTGCTGGACATTGCGCTGGAACGACCGCTGCAGCCCAACCCGTCCAAGGACGAGACGCCCGCTGCCGTGGTGGGCGAGTCCGCCGAGGGTCATTCGCTCACGCATTGATTCCACGGATCGATGTCCGGTAATTTGTCCTTCAGAAAAAGCCCTGCCTCCGCGGGGCTTTTTTTTGCCCTTTTCGCCGTTGGTCGACGAAATTTGGACGTAGTCCTCCAGCGTCTGTTTTGCAAGCGGTTTCCTGCATCGCCGATCATCCGGAAACGTTGCTGGGACTTGTGTTGCGAATTCCAGCAAGGCACTGGTATAAAGGCGATACCGCAGTCCCGGCGTTGTGTGTCAGCGCAGCGATGCGGGGTTGCGTTACGGCGCTTAGCAAGAGCCAACCATCCACGTCAGTGTTGTCGCGTCCTTAAGGACTGGCCACACTGCCGAAATCCGAATAAGGGAGTTTCTCAATGAATAAAACCGATCTGATCAATGCCATCGCCGAAAAGGCCGAGCTGACCAAGGCCGACGCTGGCCGTGCCCTTGAAGCCTTTTTCGAGACCGTGCAGAAGTCGTTGAAGAAGGGCGAAGACGTCTCGGTGGTCGGCTTCGGTACGTTCACTGTGCGCAAGCGTGCGGCTCGTACCGGTCGCAATCCGCGTACCAACGAAGCTATCAAGATCAAGGCTTCCAAAGTACCTGCGTTCAAGGCTGGCAAGACCCTCAAGGATGCCCTAAACTAAGCGGCTGACGCTTGGTTTCGGGTGCTTAGCTCAGCGGTAGAGCGTCGCCCTTACAAGGCGGTGGTCGTAGGTTCGATCCCTACAGCACCCACCAGAAAAATGCGGAGTGGTAGTTCAGTTGGTTAGAATGCTGGCCTGTCACGCCGGAGGTCGCGGGTTCGAGTCCCGTCCACTCCGCCACAGTTCGCAAGGGCGCCCGCGTGGCGCCCTTGTCATTTGAGCAGGGCATGTCCGGGTAGTAACCAAGGGACGATCGGACACGCGTTTGCATACACCCCGTGTATCACGCGTTTTCAACCACATTGCGGGAAGATTTCAATGCTGCAGGCAATGCGTAACAAGATGCATGGATGGCCGTCCATCATTGTGCTTGGTCTCGCCGTTCTGGCCATGTCGTTGTTCGGCATGGAGAGCTACTTCACTTCGCGAGACGATTCGTTTGTAGCGAAAGTCGGCAAGCAAGAGGTCAGCCAGCGTGCCTATCAGGATCGAATCAATCAGCTCCGGCAGCAGGCAAGCGCCGAGCAGGGTGAGCATTTCGATTCCAGCATGTTCGAGAAACCCGAAGTAAAGCAGCGCGTGCTGGACGGCATGGTCGACGAGCAGCTGTTGTTGCAGGCCAACACCGATTGGGGCATGCGGGTGTCGGATCAGGCTGTACGCGATTACATCGCTGCCATTCCCGGGTTTCAGGTCAGCGGCCAATTCGATGCGACCAGCTATCGCGCATGGCTCATAAGTCAGCGCAAGACGCCGGAGATGTTCGAAAACGAAATCCGCTCGTCGCTGGCAGCGCAGCTGTTGCCGTCGGCGATCAACGACAGCACCATCGTCAGCGATGAGCAGGTCGATCAATTCCTGAGCTTGCTGAGCCAGCGCCGCGATCTGCGTTATTTTCAGTTGCCGCGTCCAACACTGGCCGACAGCAAAGTGGGCGATGCCGAGATCCAGGCCTGGTACAAGGCGCATCTGGCGGATTACATGAATCCCGAGCAGGTCTCGGTGAAATACATCGAGGTCAACGGTGCCGACCTGCCGGCGGATGCGGCGCCGAGCGAGGATGATCTCAAGAAGCGCTATGCGGATGAGAAGCAGCGTTTCGTTCAGCCCGAACAACGGCTGGTTTCGCACATCCTGATCAACGTGCCGAGCAACGCCAGCCCGGAGCAGCAGAAGGCGGCGCTGGCCAAGGCCGAAAAGATTGCGGCGGAAGCCAACGCCGGCGATTTCGCGAAGCTGGCCGCAGAGGATTCGCAGGATCTGGGTTCGAAGCGTCAGGGCGGCGATCTGGGCTGGCTTGAAAAAGGCGTGACCAACCCGGCATTCGACTCGGCCCTGTTCGCCTTGCAGAAGGGGCAGATTTCCAAGCCGATTCTGTCGTCCGATGGTTATCACATCATCTGGCTGCGCGACGTCCGCAGCGGCGACTCCAAACCGTTTGATCAAGTGCGCGATGAATTGGTCAAGGAAGCGACGACGGCCGATCGCGATCGCAAATACAACGAAGTTGCCGGCAAGATGTCCGACAACACTTACCAGAATCCAACGTCCCTGGAGCCGGCTTCGGTGGCGTTGACCTTGCCGATCAAGACCACGGCACTGTTTTCGCGCAAGGGTGGCGAGGGTTTGACCGCGAACCCCAAGCTGATTGCCGCGGCATTTGGCGACGACGTGCTGGTTCAGGGCAACAATTCCGGCTTGATCGATCTGGGCAACAACCACTCGGTGGTGATCCATGTCGACAAGCACGTGCCGGCCGCGGCCAAGCCGCTCGCTGAGGTGCGTTCCGACGTGGAGAAGACGATTCTCGACGGGCGCGTCGCTGCCGCGGAGAAGAAGCAGGCCGAGGATGCGCTGGGACGCCTGCGCAAGGGCGAAGCAATGCCGGATGTCGCGAAATCGCTGAGCGCCACCATCACCACGGTGAACGCGATTGAGCGGCGCGCCCAGATCCCCGCACCGCTACTGACCCAGGCTTTCCTGTTGCCACATCCTGCCGCGAGCAAGCCCCAGTTTGCCGCTGTCGACATGCACGATGGTACCTTTGTGTTGCTGGCGGTGGACAAGGTCCAGGGCGGCGATCTCAGCAAGGTGCCACCGGAACAGCGCGAATCATTGCGCCAGCAAATGGCCCAGGCCTATGGTTCCGAGGCGACGCGTGAGTTGATCGACCTGCTCAGGGCGAAGACCGAGATCAAGATCAACAAGCGGATGATGTAATAAGTCGTTCACGTCGCGTGCCGACTGCCCAACGGTGGTCGGTATCAGGAAGCAAAAGGGGCAGCCATTGGCTGCCCCTTTTGGTATGGCTCGGCGGCAAGAAGCGGGTTCAGTGATTGTCACTTACCCGCAGTACCTGACCGAGCTTGAGGGTTTGCCCATTCAGGTGATTCCATTGCCGAAGCTGGGCGACATCCACGGAATAGTGGCGCGCGATCTGCCACAGACTGTCGCCGTGCTTCACGGTATGGGTTTTATTCCGGATCTCTTTCGCCTGTATGGCGCCGCCAGTCCGGCTATCTGCCACGACTGTCTCGTTGAGCTCCGCGCTGCCTGGTTTTGGCTGTTCCAGTAATGCACTGCGAAACTGCCGGGCGTGACCGGCAGGCAGAATCAGATACGAGGAAGCGCTGGTATCGATCGTGTCACTGCGGAACGCCGCATTGAGTTGTTTCAATGCGTCCACCGACATGCCGGCATGATCGGCAGCGCGTGCGATCGGCATGGAATGGGGTATGTCGGTACGCACCAGATGCTGTGCTTCCGGCAGTGTGGGCAAACTGACGTTGAAACGACCAGGTTCACGCACGACACAGGCTATCGCCAGCAGTTTGGTCAGGTGTTCACGCGTTACCCGGCGCACCGGCCAATCGGGAATCACCGGTTGAGCCGTTGGCATGCCGCGCTTGCTGATGATCCTGCGTACAGCGAATTCACCCGCGTTGTAGGCGTAGTCGGCCACTCGCCAGTCGTGGAACTGGTCGTGATACTGCTTGATCAGTTTCATCACCGCGTTGGACGCAGCGGGAACATCGAGGCGTCCGTCATAGCGACGGTCGACACGCAGTCCCATGCTGCCGGCGGTGACCGGCATGATCTGCCACATGCCAGCGGGCCGATGCTTGCGCGCGGGAACCGGCTGGAACTGGCTCTCTATCCAGGGCAACAGCACGAATTCACCAGCCACGTCGTACTGGGCCGCGACTTGTTCGACATAGACCAGACGTGGCAGCACGCTTTGCAGGTGATCTTCAAACCGCTTCGGATTGTGCGTGTATCGCCTGGCCCAGGCCAGCACGGCGGGATCGGCGTCACAGTCGGCCATCGCGAAACGGCTGCGCAGCCGATGCCAGACATCCGATGACGGAGGGGTTTCGTCGTAGGCGGTGGCTGGGGCGATTCCAGGTTTGGCGATCGTGACCGGTGCGACAGGGGGCTCGATGATCGGCTTGTGTGGCGCTGTTGAAGGCAGGCTGGCGCAAGCCGTCAACAGCATCGACAGGGCCAGCGGCAGGGTGCGGAGGCGCGCCTTCATCCGCTGAATCCATTTTTTGCTTCCCGCAGCGCGGCAAAACGCGCGACACGATCATCGCCGGCGCCATGGTGCATGCACCAGTCGGCAACCGCGGCAGTGTCGACGCGCAGAAAAGGGTTGGTTGCCAGTTCGCTGGCAAGCGATACCGGCAGCGTGGGCTGGAGGTTGGCGCGCAGCTCGGCGACTTCGCGTATTCGTTTCTGCAGTTCGGCGTTGCCTGGATCGACGGTACGTGCGAAGCGACCGTTGGCTTCGGTGTATTCGTGTCCACCGCAAACGAGCATTTCCGCGGGCAACGTCGATAGCCGATCCAGCGAGTCGAGCATCTGCGCCGGCGTGCCTTCAAACAAGCGGCCGCAGCCCAGACTGAACAAGGTATCGCCGCATAACAAGGTACCTGCTCCGACATAGGCGACATGGCTCAGGGTATGGCCAGGGATCGCGATCACTTCGAAACGGATACGCGGAGATTCCAGTTCGAACCGGTCGCCTTCCCCCACACGTTCGGTCGCCGCCTCGATACGTTCGTCAGCGGGTGCGTAGATCGGTACGCCGTGGCGTGCGCGCAGGGCAGCAGCACCGCCGATGTGGTCGGGATGATGATGGGTCAGCAGGATGGCGCGCAGCAGCAGTCGACGTGTGACCAACGCCTGTTCGACGACCGTGGCATCACCGGGGTCAACAACGATGGCGTTGCCTTCGTCGTCGTGGAGCAGCCAGATATAATTGTCGGCCAGCGCCGGTAACGGTACGAGATGCAAGGCGAACTCCGCTGCGTTTTAGGAAACATCCGGAAGGTTGGATGTTGTTCAACGACAGACGCAGCCATCCGGGGTGCGCGTGAAGCGACCGACTATAAGGTGGCTTCGCTTTCCGCTCGTTAGAAGATCGTTAACCGATCGGACCATGGTTCAGCGGCGTGCGGCAGTTCCGCCCGGCCTGTGATCTGCCAGCAGTCGTCAACCGTTACACTGTGTGCACAGCTGGAGACTGGACCGGTTACATGCATCATCGTGATGACGACATCTATGCCAGCACGTCATTGCGTCAATTACGAAGCGAACAAACGCGCGCGTTGACGCCTGAATTGCAGCGCTGTTTCGGCACCCATGGCCTCTTGTTGGGCGTTTCGCCGCACGATGCGCCGCCCACGTTGCCGATGCTCGGTTGCTGGACCACCCTGCATCTGTGCAATGGCCGTTATGCAGGCGATCTGCAGGCAGATGCGGATGAACCCCTGCCGTTTGTCGACGATGCGTTCGAACTGGTGCTGCTGCCTCATATTCTTGAAGTGACGCCCACAGCGGCGGCGTTGCTGGCCGAGTCCATTCGGGTGCTTGCGCCGGGCGGGATGCTCGTGCTGACCGGTGTGCACCCGCTCAGCGCATGGTCGCCGTGGTTGCATTGGCGTGCGCGGGACAGGGCGCTTGCATTGCATTTGCCGTGGCGGCTTAGTCGCAACCTGCAGTCGGCGGGCCTGGACATCGAATGGGTACGAAGGATTGGGCGCTTCTGGCCTGGGCTGGCAGTGATGCAAGGGGCGCCAGCCAACGTGTTTGGTGGCGGCTACGTATTGATCGCGCGTAAGCGTCGCCGCATGGTCGCCCCACTGCGGATCAAATCGACGCCGGTAAGAATGCCGGCAAACGGTCGGCTGTCGCCAGGTACACGGCGCAGTTCGGCATTGTAATTTCATTGGACTATGTGGGTAACGATGAGCGAAGTGGAAGCATTTACCGACGGCGCCTGCCTGGGTAACCCGGGCCCTGGTGGCTGGGCTGCGTTATTGCGTGCAAAGGACAGTGAACGGATGGTTGCCGGCGGTGATCCGGCCACCACCAATAACCGGATGGAGTTGATGGCGGCCATCGGCGCGCTGGAGGCTCTGAAACGACCTTGTCAGGTCGTCCTCACCACCGATTCGCGCTATGTCATGCAGGGCATCGAGCAGTGGATGGCAAAGTGGCGCGCCAATGGCTGGCGTACTGCCGACAGGAAACCGGTGAAGAACCAGGACCTCTGGCAGCGGTTGTCCGACGCAGTCAGCCTGCACCAGGTGCGCTGGCAGTGGGTGCGCGGTCATAACGGGCATGTCGAGAACGAGCGGGTCGACCAGGCTGCCCGCGAACAAGCCGAGCAACTCCGGGGCAGGGCATGAGGCAGATCGTTCTCGATACCGAAACCACCGGTCTGGAAGTGCGTCAGGGCCATCGACTGGTAGAAATCGCCTGCGTCGAGATGGTCGAACGACGTCTCACCGGACGGCAGTATCAGACCTATCTCAATCCGGATCGGGCGATCGACGAGGGTGCCAGGCTGGTTACCGGTATCGAGGATGAGTTTCTGCTCGACAAGCCGCGCTTTGCCGAGGTGGTGGACGAATTCCTGGCCTTCATCGATGGTGCGGAACTGGTCATTCACAACGCCAGCTTCGACATCGGATTTCTCGATGCTGAACTGGCGCGATGGCAGACGGGGTCGGGCCGGATCAGTGACCGCTGTAGCGTGCTCGATACTCTTGCGATGGCGCGCGAGCGCTATCCAGGGCAGCGCAACAGCCTCGATGCCCTGTGCAAGCGGCTTGGCGTGGACAATTCGCGGCGCGATCTGCATGGTGGCCTGATCGACGCCCAGCTGCTGGCCGATGTCTATCTGGCGATGACCTCGGGGCAGGTGGCGTTGGACCTCGGTTTTGAACAGGCCACGCAGCGGCATGAAGTCGTGGTGACCGGACCGGTCGTGCTGCAGGTGCGCCCATTTGTCCTGCTGGCTTCGCCGGACGAACTGCTGCAACACGAACGCCGTCTGGATGCGCTGGACAAGAGCGCGGATGGCCAGAGCGTGTGGCGACGACTGGGTTGATGCCAACGGCAGGCATCGGGTAATCGGCGCTCAGCAGAGACGCACGATGAGCGCGGTGATGTTGTCGTCGCCACCGTGGTCGAGCGCGCTCAGCAGCAACTGATCGACACATTCCTGCGCCGCCAGATCGGTGCGAGCCACCATTCGTGCGATCGATGCGTCGTCGACGTCGTCGGTCAATCCATCGCTGCACAGGAGAAACCCCGTGCCCGGTTCCAGCCGGCCACGGGCCATGCCGATATGCAACTGCTCGGATGTGGTCACGCCAAGTGCCTGGGTAAGTACATTGCGCTGTGGGTGATGCGACGCCTGTGCCGGATCGAGCTGGCCTGCCTCCACCAGAGCTTGTACCAGCGAGTGATCGTGGCTGATCTGCCGCAACCCCTGCTTCCACATGTAGATGCGGCTGTCACCGACCCAGGCGACTTCGTAACTGTCGCCGGATATCCGCAGCGCCGCGATCGTGGTGCCCATCGGCAGCACATCGATACTTTGCCGGGTGTGCACGAGCAGCCGCTCGCCAGCGCCTTGCACGGACTCGAACAGGCTGTGTCCGCGGGTGACCAAGTCCACCATCGCGTCGCGCACCAAGGCCGACGCCACCTCGCCATGCTGGTGGCCGCCCATGCCGTCAGCCACGAGAAACAGTCCGAGTGCGGCATCCGCGTAGTAGGTATCCTCGTTGCGCGTGCGGCGCAGGCCGACGTGCGTTCCGTGTCCGAATTCGATCATGGGTTTTCTGTTGAGGCAGCTTGCCGCAGCATGCCGCAAGAGCTGGTTGTTGTCACGGCAAGTTCGCTCGCGTATTATTCCCGGCTCGCATGAGCCACCATGCATCCCACTGGAGAGGTGGCAGAGTGGTCGAATGTACCTGACTCGAAATCAGGCGTTGGTGAAAGCCAACCGTGGGTTCGAATCCCACCCTCTCCGCCAGAAAAGCAAAACGCCCCCACGTGGGGCGTTTTGCTTTTCTGTTGGTGATGGCGGGGATGAGAACCCACCGGTTCGACGAATTCGCCAGGAGCGAATTCGGACAGCCGCAGGCTGGCCCTGGAGCGCGCAGCGCGCAAGGGTTCGGCCCAAGGAGGGGCCGAACAATCCCACCCTCTCCGCCGCCAGGTGTTTCACCGTTGGGCGTTTTGCTTTTCTGTTGGTGATGGCGGGGATGAGAACCTACCGGTTCGACGAATTCGCCAGGAGCGAATTCGGACAGCCGCAGGCTGGCCCTGGAGCGCGCAGCGCGCAAGGGTTCGGCCCAAGGAGGGACCGAACAATCCCACCCGTTCATGTCGCTACGCGTTTCAGGCATTTCGTTTTCTGCCCTCGCCATCGACAGCGACGACACAAAAAAGAAGGGCCGCTCGCGCGGCCCTTCTTTCATGCAGGCATTGAAGCTCAGAACTGATAGGTGCCGGTCAGGCTGACCACGTCGCCGTGATCGTCGAACGTGCCATCCATCGTGCTGGCGCCGAGCAGGGGCTGGTTGGTCAGCTTGACCCGCGTCTTGCCGACGAACTGGTGCTGGTAGCCAAGGTCGAAAGCGAAGTTCTTGCTGGCCTGGTATCCCACGCCCAGACCAAGCAGACGGCGGGTTCCGTCGGGAATGCGCGGATCGCGACTGACGATATTGCTCGGCGTCTTGTCGTAGCCGACACCGGCACGCAACGTCCACTGGTCGGTCACCTTGTAGTCGCCACCGATGGAGTACAGCCAGCTGTCCTTGTACTTCTGCGGCAGGTTGACGATCTGCTGGCCGTCGGACATCAATTGCAGATTCTGGAAGCTGGACCAGTGCGTCCATTTTGCGGTGGCCGCGAGACTGAAGCGGTCATCGAACACATGCAGCCAGTCCACGCTGGCGAAGGCCGGGGTATCGAGTTTGGCGCTGGCGGAGCCGCCATCCGGATTGAGCTTGGGGCCACCGAACAACGGTGCCAGGCCCAGCAAGCCGATGCCGGCTTGGCTGCCGTAAAGTCTGTAGTCGCCGGTCAGCGTCTGCTTCACCCGCGAGTGATAGCTGAAGCCGATGCTGTCACGTTCGGACGGCTTCCATTCGAAGCCTGCGAAATAGCCAAAAGCGAACTTCTTCTTGACGTCCACGTTCAACTGCACGTCGGAGCTCTGCGGCACGAACAGGGGAGCGCCGGCCAAGGCATTGGCCGCGCCTGCGGCATCAATCATGGAGTTCAGCTGAGCCTTGGTGCGCTGACCGAGAATGCCCACGCCAAGAGAGAATTCATCGTTGATCTTGAAGCCCGCCGAGAAGCTGACGGCGATCGACTGCAGGCTTGTCTTGGTGCCGAAGTAGCGCCCCTGCCAAGTCGGGTTGTACTCGCTGACGAGCCCGAATGGCACGGTGAGGCTACCGCCAAGTGTCACGTTGTCGCTGACCGGTGCGGCAAAGGCCATGTTCGGGAACGGGATGAATTTGCCGAATCCGTTCGGATTGTTGCCCGTGGTCGGATTGCCGGCCTGGTCGCGAAACTCGCCTTCGAACTTGGCGCTCGGGCGAATGCCGGTACCGGTCACCTGCAGCACGGGGCCATTGAAAAAAGCCATCGCCGCCGGGTTGTTGTAGACCGCCGTGGGATCATTGGCGAACAGCGAACCACCCGCATTGGCACGCGCCCAGCCCGCCGCGTTGTCGGTGGGAAGCTGGAACGAGCCGGCCTGTGCACTCAGGGGCGCCGTAAGTGCGACAGCGACGGCCAGGGCGAGACTGGCCTGCGTGCCGGAACGGGTAAAGCGTTGCAAGGTATGACGGGTCACGATAATTCTCCTGTAACGGCAATCTGGGGTGCATCCGCAGAGTGGTGGGTTCTTGGTTTTTGGTTGATGCAGTCGGGGGTAGTCGCCGGCAATGTCGGCAGTGGTGGGGTGGGTGATTTCTTTTTCATGAGGCCAGTCTCCCTTCCTTGATCCATTGCTGGACGACAGGTGTGTCGTGATGCCCGTGTTCGGATTCGGCAACGGACTCCACGTTCGCGTTGGCCGTGGCGTCATCCAGTTGCAGCACTTTTTCGATCACCAGGATCTGTTCCGGAGTTCCAAAAGGGGCGGTGAGTATGGGGGAAATCAGCGATATCAATCGCGCCAGCAACTCGGCATCGTTGATGGCTTCGCCCTTGGTGATGCTGGCGATCAGCTGTTGCATGTCCTCACCGGCAAGCATGCCGGAGAGTGCCTTCAACGCGAAGTGCAGGCGCAGCCCGAGTTCGTTGCGCGGAAGCCCGGGCAGGGCGCGCGCGAACGCCTCGAAGAAGCGTCCCGAAATCGGTCGGTAATGCTGTTGCAGGTAGCTGCGGATGAACGGCGAGGGATCACTGTAAACCCGCCCAAGCAGGCGCATGAACGCCGGTCCGGATGCGCTGCCGTGGCTGAGCCGGAACGCGGGGACGAAGAGCATGCCCAGTATCGCCGAAGCATCCAGGCCGTCGGGACGTTGTTGTTCGCAGGCGCTGAGAAGTTGCAGGCGCTCGCGGTTGAGCCGGTCCAGGCGTTGCGACAGCAACTCCTGCATCAGCGCCTCCTTGCTGCCAAAGTGGTAGTTCACCGCCGCCAGGTTGGCGCCCGCACGCGTCGTGATGTGGCGCAGGGACATCGCGTCGTAACCACTCTCGATGAATAGCCACTCGGTGGCTTCAAGCAAGCGGTTGCGGGTATCGCGATGGCTGGTGCGCTGAGATGGACTCAAGAAGTGTGTGCCCCTGGGCGGCGTCGGAGTGGCGCCGACACCTGCTTCAAATCAAGAATTGAAACACGTGTATGAAAGCTACCGACAGCAACCTGACCCGGCAAGCTGCACTGCACGATAGGCTGAGACCGCGCTTGGCGGTTGCCTGCAGGCGCGTCACTCCGTGTGGGAATCATTGCCAGACACCGCAAACAGCGATCGAGCGTCTGCCACGGTGGTGCGCCCTACAACGAAAAAGGGCCGGATGAATCCGGCCCTTTTTGTTGCGCTGCAGTGCGGAATATCGTCATCCGCTGCTCATCGATCGACTCAGCCGGCCTTTTTCTTCGCCAGCCGCAGCCAGGTGTCGACCACGGTATCCGGGTTCAGCGACAGTGACTCGATGCCTTGTTCCATCAGCCACTCGGCCAGGTCGGGGTGGTCGGAGGGTCCCTGGCCGCAGATGCCGATGTACTTGCCTTTGGCGCGGGCCGTCTTGATCGCCATCGCCAGCAGCTTCTTCACCGCGGGGTCGCGTTCGTCGAACAGGCTCGCGACGATGCTGGAGTCGCGATCCAGGCCCAGGGTGAGCTGGGTAAGGTCGTTCGAGCCGATCGAGAAGCCATCGAAGATGTCGAGGAATTCGTCCGCCAACAGCGCGTTCGAGGGAACCTCGCACATCATGATGACCTTGAGCTCGTGCTCGCCCTGCTTGAGGCCGTTCTTGGCCAGCACTTCGATCACCTTGCGGCCTTCGCCGAGTGTGCGCACGAACGGGATCATCACCCACACGTTGCTCAGGCCCATCACTTCACGCACGCGCTTGACTGCCTTGCACTCCAGCGCAAACGCCTCGGAGAAGCTCGGGTCGACGTAGCGGCTGGCGCCGCGGAAGCCGATCATTGGGTTTTCTTCATGCGGCTCGTAGCGCGAACCGCCGAGCAGGCCGGCGTATTCGTTCGACTTGAAGTCGGACAGACGCACGATCACCGGCTTCGGGTACACCGAGGCGGCGATGGTGGCGATGCCTTCGGCCAGGCGATCGACGTAGAACTCGACCGGGCCGGCATAACCGGCGATGCGCTCGTCGATCTTCGCCTTGGTTTCGGCGTCCTGTTTGGCGTATTCCAGCAACGCCTTCGGATGCACGCCAATGTGGCTGGCAATGATCATTTCCAGGCGGGCCAGGCCGATGCCGGCGTTCGGCAGCATGCCGAAGTCGAACGCGCGCTCGGGGTTCGCCACGTTCATCATGATCTTGAGCGGTGCCTCGGGCATGTCGCCCAGGTCGGCGGTGACGCGCTCGAACTTCAGGATGCCTTCGTAGATCGTGCCGGTGTCGCCTTCGGCGCACGACACAGTGACTTCAGCCCCGTCGGGGATCAACTCCAGCGCATTGCCGGTGCCCACCACGGCGGGCACGCCCAGCTCGCGCGCGATGATCGCCGCATGGCAGGTGCGACCGCCGCGGTTGGTGACGATCGCGGAGGCACGCTTCATCACCGGCTCCCAGTCGGGATCGGTCATGTCGGCGATCAGCACGTCACCGTTCTGCACCTTGCTCATGTCGCTCAGCGAACGGATGACGCGCGCCTTGCCGGCACCGATCTTCTGGCCGATCGAGCGGCCTTCGGCCAGTACCTTGCCCTTCTCGCTGAGGTGGAAACGTTCGAGCTGCGTGGCGTGCGATCGCGATTTAACGGTTTCCGGGCGCGCCTGCACGATGTAGATCTTGCCGGTGTGACCGTCCTTGGCCCACTCGATATCCATCGGGCGGTCGTAGTGCTTCTCGATGATCAATGACTGGCGCGCGAGCTCCTGCACATCCTCATCGTTGATGCAGAACTTGTTGCGCAGCCCGGCCGGGGTATCTTCGGTGCGCACGCGCTCGCCGGGCGCGTCGGAATAGACCATGCGCAACTGCTTGGCGCCGAGATTGCGGCGCAGGACAGCCGGCTTGCCATCGCGCAGCGTCGGCTTGAATACGTAGAATTCGTCGGGATTGACCGCGCCCTGCACGACCATTTCGCCGAGGCCATACGAGCCGGTGACGAAGACCACGTCGCGGAAGCCGGACTCGGTATCCAGCGTGAACAGCACGCCTGAGGCGCCGACGTCCGACCGCACCATCAGCTGCACACCGGCCGACAGGAACACGTCTTCGTGCTTGAAGCCCTGGTGCACGCGGTAGGCGATCGCGCGATCGTTGTAGAGCGAAGCAAAGACTTCCTTCACCTTGTGCAGTACGTCGTCGATGCCGACCACGTTGAGGAAGGTTTCCTGCTGGCCGGCGAACGACGCGTCGGGAAGATCCTCGGCCGTGGCCGAGGAACGGACCGCCACGGCGATGTCGTCGGCGCCGGCGTCCTTGCACAGTTTGATGTACGCCGCGCGGATCGCCTGCTCGAGCTCGCCGGGCAGGGCGGTATCGACGATCCAGCCACGGATCTCCTTGCCGGCCGCGACCAGGCTGTCGACATCATCGACATCGAGCGGGGCGAGCCGTTCCTGGATGCGCTTGGCCAGGCCACTCTTTTCGAGGTACTGCTGAAACGCATCGGCGGTGGTTGCAAAGCCGCCGGGTACCGAGACGCCGAGTTTAGCCAGGTTGCCGATCATCTCGCCGAGCGAGGCATTCTTGCCGCCGACCTTGCCCAGGTCAGTCATGCGCAGTTGGTCGAGCCAAAGCACCAGGTCGTTCAAGGGTGTCTCCTTAAGGAAGCTCTACGAAGCAACGGGATGGATGCGGTTCGCAGACCGCGAAAGCGGGCCGCAAAGGACTGGTATTGTCCGCTGTCGATGGTGCGAAGCACAAGAAGACCATTGCGACGCAATGTCATTCCAACGGCATACCAGTCAGCCGGCAGTCAAGCGGCGACAGTGTTTTGTGCTTGCGCTAAGGTGCAGGTAAATGCATTGCCGCGACCAGGATTCCGTATGCAGCGAACGGTTTTTTTCATCTCCGACTCCACTGGTATTACCGCGGAGACGATTGGCAACAGCATCCTGGCCCAGTTCGAGGGCGTGCGGTTCGACAAGCATCGGCTACCGTTCACCGACAACGCCCAAAAGGCGGAGATGGCGGCGCTTAGGATCAAGACCAACTATGCGCAGAGCGGGCAGCGCCCGATCGTGGTCAATACCATGGCCGAGCGGGCGCTGTGCGACATCGTCGCCGCCAGCGGCGCGTTGATGCTGGATGTGTTCGCACCGTTCATCGGCCCGCTGGAGGATGAACTGGGCGCCAAGCGTTCCGGTGCGGTCAACCGTTCGCATGGCATGGTCGACTTCGACAAGTACGAAGCGCGCATCAACGCGACCAACTATGCGCTTTCGCACGACGACGGCATCGACGTGAACTACGCCGAAGCCGACCTGATCCTGGTCGGCGTGTCACGTTCCGGCAAAACGCCGACCTGTCTCTACATGGCCTTGCATTACGGCGTCAGTGCCGCCAACTATCCGCTGACCGACGATGACCTCGAGAAGCTCGAACTGCCGGCCCGCCTGCGTCCGTACAAGGATCGGCTGTATGGCCTCACCATTGATCCGGTACGTCTGGCGCAGATCCGCGAACAGCGTCGCGCCGGCAGTCGTTATGCCACGCTGAAGCAATGCCGCTGGGAGTTGGAACAGGCCGATCGTCTGATGCGTCAGGCCGGCATTCCCAGCCTCAACACCACGCACGTGTCGATCGAGGAGATCGCGAGCAAGATTTTCGACCGCTTCGGTATCGAGCGGACCATGTTCTGATTGTCGACTGGAGTCTGCCGCCCCTCATGAGTGCCGTACTGGACAATCGCCACAGCCTGTTGCCGGGACGTTTCGAGTTCCTGATGGGGTTGTATGCGGAGAACTACCATCGGCTGACGCGCTTGTTCGCGCCGCAGCAACTGGCGCCGGGCCGCTACGTCTCCAGCGTGGATGACGGATTGAACGTGCACCTGCATGTGCAGGAATGCCATCCATACACGCTGGAGCTCGAACTCACCTACGACTTTGTCGATGCCCATACCGGCCAGCGCGCGCCGTCGGCGCAACTGCGCATGTACACCGATGCGCACGTGGCAGAGGCCATGCATTGCCACCCCGGTCGACACCTTTGGCAGGTGCTGGGTCCATTCTCACCGGTGCACACCGTATTCCAGCATCGCCTGCGCATGAACGGCTTTCTCTCCCGCTGGCTGGAATATCTTGCCGAGCAGGGTCATTCCACCGGCACGTTGACGCGTGAGGCCGAGCCGGAATGACGGGCAACAAAAAACCCGCACGGGGCGGGCTTCTTGTTTGAATAGTGGCGGAGTGGACGGGACTCGAACCCGCGACCTCCGGCGTGACAGGCCAGCATTCTAACCAACTGAACTACCACTCCGCATTTGCAACATCTTCCAGCTTTGCGGGCCAACTTGGCGTCCCCACGGGGATTCGAACCCCGGTGTCCACCGTGAAAGGGTGGTGTCCTAGGCCTCTAGACGATGGGGACAATTCAAGTTGGTGGAGCCAGGCGGGATCGAACCGCCGACCTCCTGCATGCCATGCAGGCGCTCTCCCAGCTGAGCTATGGCCCCGCCGCTGGAAGCCCGGAAGAATAGGTCCGAGTCCGATATCCGTCAAGCTTTTTTTCGGAACTGTTTGAACGATGGAGTCGATCGGATGGACCGTTGCCCGCCGATGGTCGATCGGATGTTGGGTGTGCTTCGTTTAAGCTGCATGAACCTGCGCGGACGACTGGGGAGATGGATGCACGAAATCGGTTTCATCAAGGATCTTGCCGTGGTGATGCTGATCGCCGGCGCCACCACGATCCTGTTTCAGCGCATGCGTCAGCCTGTGTTGCTGGGTTACATCCTTGCCGGCGTGCTGATCGGTCCGCATACGCCCGGCACGCTGGTCGCCGATCCGCGTGCCATCGATGACATTTCCAACCTGGGCGTGGTGTTGCTGATGTTCACGCTGGGCTTGGAATTCAGCGTGCGCAAGTTGCGCGAGGTCGGCGTCGGCGTGCTGGCGGTGGCGGTGGGTGAGGTGGGTCTGATGCTGTGGCTGGGTTTCAGCATCGGCCAGTTGTTCGGCTGGACCGGCATGGACGCGCTGTTTCTGGGCGCGGCCGTCTCGCTATCGTCGACCATGGTGGCTACCCGCACGCTGGCGGAGAACGGACAGCGGTACCAGCCGTTTGCCCAATTGGTGGTCGGCTTGCTGGTGGCCGAGGATATGTTGACCATCGTCATGCTCACCCTGTTGACCGCCGTGGCGATTGGCGGTTCGGTACAGGCTGAGACGGCGCTCACGCTGATCGGCCATTTGGGTCTTTTCGTGGTGGTCGGCATGGTTCTTGGTCTTTTGTTGCTGCCCCGATTGGTGGATTACGTGGCCGGTTTCGGCCGCGATGAAACCTTGCTGGTCAGTGTCCTGGGTATCTGTTTTGGCGCAAGCCTGCTGGCGGCGTGGATGGGTTTCAGTGTGGCGCTTGGCGCATTTCTCGCTGGCGCGGTGGTGGCCGAGGCACGCAGCGTCGGTCGTGTATTGCATCTGGTGGAACCGTTACGCGACATGTTCGCTGCGCTGTTTTTCGTGGCGATCGGCCTGAAGATCGATCCGGCCATGTTGTTGCAGTACGCATTGCCGGCGCTGGCAATAGCTGCAGTGGTGATCGCGGGTAAAACGCTGGCGTGCAGCCTGGGTATTTTCGTGGTGGGACACGACGCACGTACTTCGTTGCGGTCCGGCCTGGGCATGGCACAGATCGGCGAGTTCTCGTTTGTCATCGCCACGCTCGGCCTTTCGCTTGGGGTGATCAGCGACTTCATCTACCCGATCACCGTGGCGGTGTCGGTGTTGTGCATGGCGGCTTCGCCGTACCTGAACCGTTCCGCGGACGGGCTGGCTACCGGTTTGCGCCGGGTGACCCCGCGCTCGATGCGTGTGCTGGCCACCAGCTACAGCGGCTGGCTGGAAAATCTGAAACCGGTCAACGAAAACGCCGCGCTGGCGGCGATCTTCCGGCGCCTGCTTTGGCACATAGGGATCAACGTGCTGCTGGTGGTGGCGCTGTTCGTGCTCGGCGCCTACGTCAATGCCCATAACTGGAGCTGGTTCTCGATGTTCGGCATCGAGCGCGATTTGCGCCATACGCTGATCTGGGCGTGTGCGCTATTCCTGTCCCTGCCGATGTTGATCGCTGTGTACCGCAAGGCTGGCGCGTTGGGCATGTTGCTGGCGGAGATCGGCATACGTGAGCGTTTTGCCGGTTCATATACGCAGCCCATGCGCAACGTACTGGCTCGTATCATTCCACTGGCCACCCTGCTGGCGCTGGGTTTGCTGGTCAGCGCGCTGGGTTCGGCCATTCTGCCGCCACGCGGTATCGCGTTGTCGCTGATCGTGCTTGGCGTGGTTCTGGCGGTGGTGTTGTGGCGCAGCCTGGTTCACATGCATGCGCGGTTGCAGGCAGCGCTGAAGGAGACCCTGGACAAACCGGAGCCCCCCGTCGATGGTTCCGGGCCGGTTTGAGCAACCGGAACCGGTTCACTGAACCTTTATCTCGATGAACGGTCGTAGGTTGGGATCGTTGCCAAGACCGGGCGGGCACCGCACAATGCGGGGCCTGCCTCCATCGGGGAGGCCCGGTTGGCAACGCCGGCATATCCAATATACGAGGGAGTGACAAATGAAGCATTTTCTGCGTCCCACGCTGACGGCGGTCGCGATGGCCGTTGCGCTGGGCATGACGGCGGGCGTTAGCGCCCAGACGGCCAAGTCCGGCGCTGCCGGTACTGTCGACAAAGCCAAGGCCAGCTATGTAGTGGGTTGGGAAATTGCTTCCCAGGTTCCGCCGATCATGCGTGAAGAGCTGGACCCGAATGCCGTGGCCAATGCAGTCAAGGCTGCACTGTCCGGTCAGAAGCCGACCATGAGCGATGCCGAAGCCAAGCAGGTGCATGACGCCTTCATGGCCAAGATCCAGAGCAAGTACAAGGTCGAAATGACCAAGCTCGGCGCGAAGAACAAGGCCGAGGGCGATGCTTTCCTGGCCAAGAACAAGAGCGCTGCCGGCGTGAAGACCACGGCCTCCGGCCTGCAGTACCAGGTGGTCAGCCAGGGTACCGGTGCGCGTCCGGGTCCGAACGATACGGTCGAGATCAACTACACCGGCAGCTTCGTCGACGGCCAGGTGTTCGATGCTTCGGCCAAGCATCCGGGTGGCGGCGCAGCCAAGATTCCGCTGGCTGGCGTGATTCCGGGTTTCCGCGAAGGCCTGCAGTTGATGCAGACGGGTGGTCACTACAAGTTGTTCATCCCGTCGTCGCTGGCCTACGGTGCAGAGCCGCAGCCGCCGATGCCGCCGAATGCCACGCTGATTTTCGACGTGACCCTGGTCAAGACTGGCCCGACACCGGCTGGCGCAGCGGCTCCGGCCGGACAGCCTGGTCAGTAAGGAGTAACCGCTGCGGAAACGGTCCCACGACCCGCGGCAATCCAGAAGGGCGCGAAGCGATTCGCGCCCTTCTGCTTTTCGGTGTTGGGGGAGTGGTGCCGCCGGCGGTTAGAATAAGCGGCTCACGCCCACGGGAATCGTTGCAGCGATGATGAAAGTCACAATTTTCGGCACGGGTTATGTCGGGCTGGTCACCGGCGCCTGTCTGGCTGAAATGGGTAACCACGTGTTGTGCGTCGATATCGACGCACACAAGGTCGAGCGCCTGAAACGCGGCGAAATCCCCATTTACGAACCCGGTCTCGAATCGATCGTGCGACGCAACCACGACGGTGGGCGTCTGGATTTCACCACCGAAGCGGCACCAGCGATCGCGCATGCTGAACTGATCTTCATTGCCGTCGGGACACCCCCGGACGAAGACGGCAGTGCGGACCTGAAATATGTGTTGGCGGTGGCCAGGACCATTGGCCAGCATCTGGACCGCTACGCGGTCGTGGTGAACAAGTCGACCGTGCCGGTGGGGACCGCCGATCGTGTACGCGAGGCGGTTGCTGTCGAATTGGCGGCGCGTAATGCCAGCGTCGAGTTCGATGTCGTATCCAATCCAGAATTTCTGAAAGAAGGCGCGGCGGTGGACGACTGCCTGCGCCCGGACCGGATCATCGTCGGCGCGTCCAGCGAACGCGCGGTGGCGGTTCTGCGCAAGCTGTATGCACCGTTCAACCGCAATCACGAACGCATGGTGGTGATGGACGAGCGCTCGGCCGAGCTGACCAAGTACGCGGCCAACGCGATGCTGGCGACCAAGATCAGTTTCATGAACGAGATCGCGAACATCGCCGAACGCGTCGGTGCCGATGTGGAACTGGTGCGCCAGGGCATCGGCGCGGATCCGCGGATCGGCTATCACTTCATCTATCCCGGCGCCGGGTACGGCGGTTCGTGTTTTCCGAAGGACGTGCAGGCGTTGGAACGCACTGCGCACGGATACGGTTACAACGCGCTCCTGCTGGGGGCTGTCGAAGCGGTCAACCGGCAGCAGAAAGACAAACTGTTCGAATTGATTTCGCGTCATTTCCATGGCGAACTTGCCGGCAAGACGGTGGCGGTGTGGGGGCTGGCGTTCAAGCCAAACACCGATGACATGCGTGAAGCGCCGAGCCGACAACTGATGGATGCCCTGTGGAGCGCCGGGGCGAAAGTGCGCGCGTTTGATCCGGAAGCACGTGAAGAGGCGCATCGGTTGTATGGCGAACGCGATGACCTGGTGCTGTGCGAAAGCACCAGCGAGGCGTTGCAGGGTGCGGATGTGCTGGCTGTGGTCACCGAGTGGAAGGCATTCCGCAGCCCGGATTTTGCGGGTATTCGCGCCGCGCTGGCGGAACCGGCGATCTTCGACGGACGCAACCTGTACGATCCTGCCGTGGTGGAAGAGGCGGGCCTGGCCTATTACGGCATCGGCCGTGGCCGCAGCCTGCGGATGCCCCGATGAACCCGTCGCACGACGCGTTGGCACAGCGGCTCGATGAAATGGAGGTCAAGCTGACCTTCATCGATGAGGCGGTGCAGGGGCTGACCACGGCGGATGCCGACCAGTCCCAACGGATTGCCGCCCTGGAGCGCGCGTTGCGCGACCTGCGCGGCGAGATGGCATCGATGCGCGTGGGACAAGCGGACGATCCGCACAACGAACCGCCGCCGCCACATTACTGATTCATCCATACCCGATCCCGACCACGGAACATCAACATGGCCGATTCCCTGCGCGATCAGCTGCTCAAGAGCGGCATCGTCAAACAGGTTCAACAAGACCGCGTGCGTGAACAGAAGCGTCCAGCGCCGCCGTCCGGCAAACCCGCGCGCAAGGGCGGCAAGCCGCACGCGTCGTCACCTGCTTCACGCCCTGCCAGGAGCCAGGAAGAGATCGATCTGGCCAAGGCCTACGCGATCAGGGCACAGACCGAAGCGCGCGAGCGCAAGCAGGTCGAGCAGGAAGCGGCGGAACAGGCCCGGTTACGCCGCGAGCGCAAGTTGAAAATCCAGCGACTGCTGGATGGCAAGACGTTGAACAAGGCCGAGGCGGATCATCCACGCAATTTCGAGTACGGCGGCAAGATCCGTCGCGTGCACGTCGATGGCGCGCAACTGGCCGCGCTCAACGCCGGCGAACTGGGCGTGGTTCAGCAGGCGGGCCGTTATCTGCTGGTCAGTCGCGACATTGCCGAGCAGGTGCGCGCCATTGATGCTCATCAACTGGCGCTGCTGGTCGATCCCGCGGCAGGCGGCGTAGGCGACGATGGCGTGCCCGACGATCTGATGTGGTGATCGCGGCGGGTTCCCGCCTGAAGTTCAGGACGACGGATAAAAAATGCCCGGCACATGCCGGGCATTTTTATGGGCGACCGCGGCGTGGGATCAGGCGGCCGGTGCAGCTGGCAGCTCGAGACCACTTTGCGCCAGGGCGGGGTGGTCCCAACCATTCTTGGGCTTGAAGCGATCCCCATAACGCTGGGCCAGCTGATCGAGTTTTGCCTTGAGCTTGTCGACTCCTTCCGTGCGCGCGTACTGGATCGGGCCGCCGCGGAAGGGCGCGAAGCCGGTGCCGAAGATCACGCCCGCGTCGAGCAGGTCGGCATCGTCGACGACGCCGTCGGCGAGGCAGGCGATAGCCTCGTTGACCATCGGCAGAATCATCCGTTCCTGCAGGTCCGGCGGGGTCACGTAGTCCTTGTCGATCTCGGGCTTTTGCGGCTTGCCATCCTGCCAGACGTACAGGCCCTGGCCATCCTTCTTGCCGCGCTTGCCCGCCTCGAGCTTCTCGTCCAGCCCCGGGGGCACCTCCAGCCCAAGGAATGGCGCCAGTTCCTTGCCGACCGAAGCGCAGACGTCCAGACCGACCGTGTCGGCCAGTTCGATCGGTCCCATCGGCATGCCGAACTTCTTTGCTTCGCGGTCCAGCACCGGCCCAGGTACGCCTTCGCTGTACAAGCGCATGGCCTCCAGCAGATACGGCATTAGAATGCGGTTGACCAGGAAACCCGGTGTCCCCTTGACCGCCACCGGCAGCTTCCCGATCGCCTTGCAGAACGCCAGCGCGCGCTTCTCGATGGCCGGGTCGAGCTGGTCGTGCCGGACCACCTCGACCAGCGGCATCTGCGCCACGGGATTGAAGAAGTGCAGTCCGAGGAAGCGCCGCGGCGCCTTCAGGCCTTCACGCAACTGGTCCAGCGGAATGCTGGAGGTATTGGTGGCGAGAATCTCATCGGCCTGGAATTGCGGTTCGATCTTGCCGTACAGTTCGCGCTTGGCATCGGCATTCTCGTAAATGGCCTCGATCGCCAGATCCGCCGAAGCGACTCCGCTCCCTTCGACGTCCGCGCGCAGGCGACGGACGGTGGCCTCGATCTTTTCCGGAGTCTTGAGTTTTTTCTCGTAAAGCTGGCGGGCCCGGTCCAGCGCAGGCTGGATGAACTTCATTTCGCGATCCTGCAGGGTCACCTCGAAGCCCTTGAACGCGGCCCAGGCGGCAATGTCGCCGCCCATCACACCCGCACCAACCACATGCACATGCTTGATGCCCGGATCGGTGCCGCCGCCCTGGCCCTTCAGGCGCTCCTGCAGGAAGAAGATGCGGATCAGGTTCTGCGCGGTAGGCGTCTTCGCCAGCTTTGCCACCGAACGCGCCTCGATCTTCAGCCGCTGCTGGATACCGGAGCCACCGCGCTTCCACACATCGATCATCGCGAACGGCGCGGGATAATGCTCCTTGCGGACTTTCGCGGCGGTCTGTTTCAGCACCACCGGTGCCAGAATCTGGCGTGCCAGCCAGGTATTGGTCGCCCAGGCCTTGGCGCGGCGCGCGAACGGGCGCGGCGCGGCGTGGCGCAGTAGCAGGCGCGCTTCGGTCAGCAGTTCTTCCGAACGGGCCAGCCGGTCGACCACGCCAAGGCTCAACGCGCGTTTGGCCGACAGCGCGCGACCGGTCAGCATCACCGGCAATGCTTCGGTCGCACCAATCAGGCGCGGCAGGCGCGCCGTGCCGCCCCAGCCGGGATGGATGCCAAGCATCACCTCAGGCAAGGCGATGCGGGTCTTGTCATCGTCGGCGGCGATGCGCTGGCGGCAGGCCAGGATAAGTTCGGTGCCGCCGCCCATGCAGGCACCGTGCACGGCAGCCACGGTGGGGCAGGGCAGGCGCGCCAACGATTCATACACCCGCTGGCCGTGCTCGATGTTTTCCAGCACGGTGTCGTGCCTGGCGTATTCGACGAACTCCTTGATGTCGGCACCCACCGCGAAACCCGAAGGCTTGGCCGAATGGATGATGACGCCGGCAGGTTTGTCGATCGCCAGTCGTTCGACGATCTGTTCGAGTTCGTCCAGCACCGCGCGGGAAATCGCATTGACGCTGCTGCCGACGCGATCGAGGGTCAGCGTGACAATGCCGTCGTCGCCTTCGCTGGTCTTCCAGTGGTTGAAGCGCAATCCTTCGAACATGGGGATACAGGCGTGGTGGAGGAGGTCTGAACCATACCGTTCTGACGTCTTGATTGCGAGATGTGACCGACTCGCTTGACCGACCCATGAAGCCGGTGTGAAATCGGATGAGGTTCGAAGAACCGGCCGGCGGGACCGGTCAGACAGGGCGGCGGCCACGTCACGGCTGTCGGACGGGACAACGGAATGATTCATCGTGCTTCAATGGGCCACGCAATCGCCGGGTACGCCCGACCAGCGCGTAGTCAGCCATCGGCGAACCAGAGTTGATCCCTGGTGCCGTTTTCGAAACTGCAGCACAGGGACGCAATGACTTCCGCAATGGCCTCCGCTCCACCGCAAGCCGGCGCCGAGATTTTCGAGCGGATTCTGGCTGCCCCCAGTGGCCTGGTTTTGCTGGACAGCAAGGACGTCCATGCGCTGATCGATCAGTTCCGCGCGATCGCGCGACATACCGGGCAGGCGATCTATCTGTGGCAACCCGATACCGGGCTGGGCAGCCTGCGCGACCTCCACGTGCGGGTGCCGGACTGTCAGCGGCTGGGCAATGCCCTGCGCTACATGCAGCAAAGCATGCACTTCGGTGTCTATTTCCTGTTCGGGCTGGAGCTGCCGTTGTCGGCGATGGACGCCACCTTGCTGCGTCAACTCGCTCGCGCGCCGAAGGAGCATTTGCGGCGCGTCGTACTGATCGATGCACCCGCAGCGCTGACTGACCATCTGGGCGAGCTGGCCACCCAGTTGGACGGAAAGGACAGCCAGCCGCTGCGCTTGCGCCTGCGTGATGGCCGCTGGTTGGTTTGAGACAGGAACGCAGATGAATTCCGGGATCCTGGTGGTTGCCGCCCAGCGTGAATTGCGCCGCGGCCTGTTCGACGCGCTCGATCAGGCGGGTTATCCGCAGATCCACAGCGCGCGCGATGTTCCACACGCTGCGATCCTGCTGGAAGGCCGCCCGCCGCTGCCTCCACTGCAATTGATCGTGGTCGTGCTGACTGGCGACGAACAGCAGGCACGCCACAGTTGCGAACAATTGCGGCGCCTGCCTGGTGGTGCCGATACACCGCTGATCGCGGTGCTGGCCGAAGAGGCCACGCTCAATCCTGCCGACCTGCCGATGGGGGTTTCCGACTGGCTATCCGCCAGCCGGATCGGCAGCGAGCTGGTGGCGCGCTGGCGGGGTTCGCAGGGCGGTCGTCGGGGGCCGCGCCAGACCGCCGCGTCAGCCGACGGTGCCCAGGAGGATTACCGCTACGTCTTCGAGGAAGGAGATGTTGAATGGCTGATTGCCGATGCCGAGACTCATCGCCTGCTGGAAGTCAGCCCCACCGTCGCGCGACACAGCCGCCTGCATGCCAGCCAGTGGGAGGGCTTGCCGCTGTCGCAGGTCCTGCGGTTCGAAGGCATTCCCCTCGCACGGGTGCTGGCTGACGCCGATCGCGGCTGGTATCCATGCCAGCGCAAGTCCGCACAGGGCGTCGACACCGGTCAAGCCAGTGTGCGGCACATACGGCAAGGTGGACGTGATGCGCTGGCGTTGATGTTCCGCAGCGACCGTGCAGACCTTCGGGCGGAAGCCGCCCTGTCGCTGCTTTCGCGCATCTTTGCCTCAACCAGTGGCGTGGATGCACAGGTCGCGGCGGGGCGCATGCTGTTCGACGAGCTGGGCCTGGACTACCTCGCCGTCTGGTCGGCGCGTCGGGACGGCGCCGATGCGCCGACCCAGCTGCTGCAACTCTGGAATGGCGAGAATCCGGTCTGGCCTCCGGCGCAATTGCAGAGCTCGCTGCAACTGGTGCTGGGCGGAAAGTCCATCCTGTACCGGACCGATGCGAAGCGGTTGGCGTCGATCGATCCGTTGTTGCAACAGCTGGATCTGACCGGTTTCGCAGGCTTGCCGTTGCACGACGAACGCCACACCGTACTTGGCGCCATGCTGGCCGGCAGCCACAAGGGTTTCGGCGAGATGGGCATCATCGAGCCGGTATTGCGCTGTGCCGCGGCGCGTTTTGCGCAGATGCTGGAGCTGGGTCGTACCCGCGAGCAGGGCCGCGCAGAAGGTTTGGTCGACGCGCTGACCGGCCTGCCGAACCGGTTGCTGTTCAACGACCGGCTGGACACGATCATCCGCGAGGCGACCCGCAACGGCGAATGCTTCGCCGTGCTGTTTGTCGACCTCGACCGTTTCAAGGCGATCAACGACACCTATGGCCATGCTGCCGGCGATCAGGTGCTGCGCACGGTGACCCAGCGCCTGTGCGGCAGTATCCGTGCCTCCGACACGGTGGCCCGTTATGCCGGCGACGAATTCACCATCGTGCTGCGGCACATCGTGAAGAACGACGATGTACTGCGCGTGGCCGAGAAGATCGTCCAGGTGATGGAGACGCCGCTATACCTCGATGACGGCACCGAATTGCAGGTGACCACGTCGATGGGCTTGAGCTTCTTCCCCGACGACGCCGGCGACGCGCAAACCCTGCTCAAGCATGCCGACGAGGCGATGTACGCCGCCAAGCACCTGGGTCGCAACAATTTCCAGATCTACGAAGTGAGCCCGGAGTACGCCCAGGAACATGGCATGGCGCTGAAGTCACGGCTACGGCATGCCGAGGGCAACGGCGAGCTGCGTGTGGTTTACCAGCCACAGGTCAACACCGGTACCGAAGACATCGTGGGCATGGAAGCGCTGGTGCGCTGGGAACATCCCGAGCTGGGCATGATCAGCCCGGCGGTTTTCATTCCGCTGGCCGAGGAAAGCGGCCTGATTGTCTCGATCGGCGAATGGGTGATGCGCACCGCCTGCCGTCAGGCCAAGGAATGGGAGCAGCGTTACGGCCTGCGCCTGCGCCTTGGCGTGAACCTCTCCGCCGTACAGTTGATGGAGCCACAGCTGCTCGATACCGTGACCGCCGTCTTGCGTGAAACCGGTCTGGATCCGACCTTGCTGGAGATGGAAATCACCGAAAGCATCAGCATCAAGGCCGCGCCCAACCTGGTGGAGAACCTGCACGCGCTGCATAAACTGGGCTGCCATATCGCCATCGACGACTTCGGCACCGGGGCGGCCTCGTTGGACTACCTGCGCCGGCTGCCTGCTGATCGCATCAAGATCGACCAGAGCTTCGTGCGCAACATCGGGGTGGATCCCGACGACGAGGCGATCGTGCGAGCCACCATCGAAATGGCGCACCGGCTGAATCGCACCGTGGTGGCCGAGGGCGTCGAGATCGAGCAACACCTGCAGTTCCTGCGGGCGCACGATTGCGACGAATTGCAGGGCTACCTGTTCTGCCGCCCACTGCAACCGATCAGCTTCGACAAACTGTTGGCCGAGCGGCAACGGTTGCTGGAAGGACGCGTCGCCGAGCCGGCTTGAGCCACCGGCAGGTGACCCCATAACTGGCGTTGGTCCATGCCGGAAGGGATCCCGGCCGGGCATGACAACCTGCCAACGGTCCGTGCGTTAAGGTTGGAAGTACCCACGCAAGCTGAACTTGGGCGCCCGACTGTGGTCAGAGCGCCGCGTTCAGTTCAAAAACAAGCTTCCGCAGCGGATGACGGCATTGACGACGGATACGGCCCGGATGGGCGAAAACGAACTGGATCGTGCGCTGGTCGAGCGTGTCCAGCAAGGAGACAAACAGGCCTTCGATCTGCTGGTGCGCAAATACCAGCACAAGGTGATCGGCCTGGTTTCGCGTTATGTGAGAAGTCATGCGGAGTGCGAGGACATCGCACAGGAATCGTTTATCCGCGCCTGGCGGGCGATTGGCTCGTTCCGCGGTGACAGCGCGTTCTATACCTGGTTGTACAAGATCGCGGTAAACACCGCCAAGAACCACCTGGTCGCGATGGGGCGTCGTCCGCCGGCAGGTGACATCGACGCCGACGATGCCGAGTTCATGGCTGGGGCCGAGCGCATGCATGACAGCGCCACGCCCGAACGCGAACTGATGCGTCAGGAAATTGAACAATCGGTGTTTTCCACTGTCCAAGCGTTGCCCGAAGAGCTGCGGACAGCCATTACGCTGCGCGAAGTGGATGGCCTCAGCTACGATGAAATCGCCGAAGCGATGGGCTGCCCGATTGGTACGGTGCGTTCGCGTATCTTCCGGGCACGCGAAGCGATTGACGAGAAGCTGCGGCCCCTGTTGTCGGACCGCTGAGGATCAGACATGAATCAGGCAGGCATGAATCAGGACACCGCGGAGAGTCTTTCCGCCGGCATCGATGGCGAGTTGTCGAAGGAGCAGCTGCGTTTTTTGCTGCGCCGACTCGACCACGACGCCTCGCTGCAACAGACATGGGCTCGTTATCACATCGCGCGCGACAGCCTGCGCCGGCAACTGCCGCCGATGGCTCCCACCGGGTTTGCCGGTCGCGTGATGCTGGCGATCGGGCAGGAATCCAAACCGGCAGGCACCGTTCGTCGCAACCACTGGCTACGCTGGTCGACCGGCGGTGCGATTGCCGCCAGCGTGGCGGCGGCCGCGCTGATGATCGGCCAGCCAACGGGTGATGCCGAACGCAGCATCACGACGGCAGCCGCCTCCCGGCCAACCGGGGTGATCGCCGCCACCACCTCGTCGACAGATAAACCGACATCCCCTGCCGCCGTACCGCCGTGGCTGAGCGGAAATTCGGCCGGGTTGCTCAGTCAGCAGGCTTCGGCCACGCTGGGTTCGCCGTTCGGCCCGAACCAGTCGGGGTATTCGCGACGCATGGCAGGTTATCCGCCGATGCATCGCTACCGGACGCTCGACAACAACGACGGCAGCTACCTGTTGTTGCTGGACCCAGAGCAACAGGTTGCGCCGGACAACTCGCGTCGGGCCGCCGTCGGGCAGTAAGTGGCATCCGCGTGTAACCCCCGCGGCCGTTACTACCAACATTTTTGCCTCCTTCCGATGCCGCCAAGGATCGGAGGACGGCATGTGCCTGGCGCTTTGGCGGTCTGCACCAACTGAACCCCACTACATCCAGCCTGATGCCTTCCAGGCTAAGCTCAACCAAGGAGGAGTCATGAACCCATCCATCTTGCGTACCCTGGCTTGCTGCGCGCTGCTGAGTCTTGCCGGTATCGGCACAGTCCAGGCGCAGACGGCTGTTGCGGCCTTGCCCGATTTCACCGGTATCGTGCAGAAGAACGCGCCCGCCGTGGTCCACGTCGAAGCCAAGTACACCGGCGAGAAACAGGCCGCCGGTCGCAGCATGCGCGGCCAGATGATGCCCGGCCAGGACACGCCCGACGACCCGCAGGCCGAGATACTGCGGCGCTTCTTCGGCATGCCGATGATGCCGTCGCCGCAGGAACAAAAACACACTTCGCTAGGTTCGGGTTTCATCATCTCCAGTGACGGCTACATCCTCACCAACAACCATGTGGTCGACCACGCGGACAAGGTGACCGTGCGGTTGCAGGATCGGCGCACGCTGACCGCCAAGGTGATCGGTACCGATCCCACTTACGACATTGCGCTGCTCAAGGTCGACGCCGGCGGCAGCTTGCCGGCGGTGAGCCTCGGCGACTCGCGCAACCTGAAGCCGGGCCAATGGGTGCTGGCGATCGGCTCGCCGTTCGGCTTCGACTACACCGTGACCCAGGGCATCGTCAGCGCGGTGGGACGCAATCTTGGCCAGCGCGATCAACCGTATACCTCCTTCATCCAGACCGATGTGCCGATCAATCGCGGCAATTCGGGTGGTCCGCTGTTCGACCTTCAGGGTCGCGTGGTCGGCGTCAATTCGCAGATCTATTCCAACACCGGCGATTACATGGGCGTGTCGTTCTCGATCCCGATCGACGTGGCGATGAACGCGGTGCAGCAGATCAAGAGCAAGGGTTATGTATCGCGCGGCATGCTCGGCGTGACCGTGCAGCCGGTCGATGACGATATCGTCAAGGCATTCAAGCTCGACAACGGTGCAGGCGCCGCCGTGGTGGACGTGTCCCCCGACAGTGGTGCGGCCAGGGCCGGCGTCCAGGCCGGCGACATCATCCTGTCCTACAACGGGCAAACGCTGCAGCAGGCGTCTGACCTGCCGCCGCTGGTTGGCATGACCAAGTCGGGCACGAAGGTTCCCGTCGAGATCCTGCGCAACGGCAAGAAACAGATGCTCAGCGTCACCATCGGCGAGGCGTCACGCGATCACGATGCGATGAGCAACGGCGGCGGTGCGGCGTCGGCAGGACACAGCGGTTCGGCTGCCCTGGGCATGACCGTGCAACCCCTGGACAACGACACACGCAAGCAGCTTGGCCTCAAACCGGGGCAGGGCGTGGCGATCGGCGACATCACCGGTGCGGTGGCGGCGCAGGCCGGCTTGCAGGCGGGCGACGTGATCCTGATGGTCAACCAGCAAAAGATCGGCAGCGTGGCCGAATTCCAGGCCGCGACCAAAGAAGTGAAGGCCGGTAGCACCGTCCTGTTGCTGGTCCGCCGTGGCGACCAGAGCAATTTTGTCGGGCTTACGGTGCCGGACGATAAATAATCGCCGGATCGGTCACCGTATCAAGGGATCGGCATGGGCAATGCTCCAGATCGGACGTTGCCTATGTCGCATGTCGTGGCGCGGTGGCGGTGGCTGGTTCCATGCGATAATGCCGGGTTAGCATCGCCCAACGGTTGATGCGCCGCCACGCATGGTGCGTGGTGGCAGGACCCAAGCTCGACAGGCCGCCAGCGCTCCATGGAATTGATCCGCAACTTCTCCATCATCGCCCATATCGACCATGGCAAATCGACGCTGGCCGATCGCATCATCCAGCTCTGCGGTGGCCTGGCCGACCGTGAGATGGAGGCGCAGGTGCTGGACACCAATCCGATCGAGCGTGAGCGTGGCATCACGATCAAGGCGCAGTCGGTATCGCTCCCGTACACCGCACGCAACGGCAAAACCTACCAGCTCAATTTCATCGACACGCCCGGCCACGTCGATTTTTCCTACGAGGTCAGCCGCTCGCTGGCTGCCTGCGAAGGCGCGTTGCTGGTGGTGGATGCCGCGCAGGGCGTCGAGGCGCAGTCGGTGGCGAACTGCTACACCGCGGTGGAGATGGGGCTGGAAGTGGTGCCGGTGCTGAACAAGATCGATCTGCCCACCGCCGATATCGAGAAGGTAAAGGGTGAGATCGAGGCGGTGATCGGCATCGACGCCACCGATGCGGTGGCGATCAGTGCCAAGACCGGACTCAACGTGATCGAGGTGCTGGAGGCCATCGTCGCGCGCATCCCGCCGCCGAAGCCGCGCGATACCGACCGGTTGCAGGCGCTGATCATCGACTCCTGGTTCGACAACTATCTGGGTGTGGTGTCGCTGGTGCGCGTGATGCAGGGCGAGATCAAGTCCGGCGACAAGCTGCTGGTGATGTCCACCGGGCGTACCCACGAGGTGGGCGACGTGGGTGTGTTCACGCCCAAGCGCAAGAAGCTGGACAAGCTGGGTGCCGGTGAGGTGGGCTGGATCAACGCATCGATCAAGGACGTGCACGGGGCGCCGGTCGGTGACACGCTGACCCACGCCGGCAAACCTGCCGACAAAGCCTTGCCCGGTTTCCAGCACATGCAGCCGCGGGTGTTCGCCGGGCTGTTCCCGGTGTCGTCCGACGATTACCCCGCGTTGCGCGAGGCGCTCGACAAGCTGCGCCTGAACGACGCCGCGCTGTTCTTCGAGCCGGAATCCTCCGAGGCGATGGGTTTTGGTTTTCGCTGCGGCTTCCTCGGCATGCTGCACATGGAGATCGTGCAGGAGCGGCTGGAGCGCGAGTACGACCTCGACCTGATCACCACCGCGCCGACCGTGGTCTACGAAGTCCTGAAGAGCGATGGCACCACCATGCTGCTGGACAACCCGGCCAAGCTTCCGACGAATTCCAGCCTGGTGCAGGAAATCCGCGAACCGATCATCGTCGCCAACATCCTCACGCCGCCGGACTACATCGGCAACGTGATCACCCTGTGCGAGGAAAAGCGCGGCGTGCAACGTTCGATCCAGTACCTGGCAACCCAGGTGCAGATCAGCTACGAGATGCCGCTGGCCGAGGTGGTGATGGATTTCTTCGACCGCCTCAAGTCGGTCTCGCGCGGTTACGCCTCGATGGATTACCACTTCGACCGTTTCGAAGCCGGCCCGTTCGTGCGCACCGATGTGCTCATCAATGGCGACCGGGTCGACGCGCTGAGCCTGATCATGCACCGCAGCCATGCCGATCGCCGTGGCCGCGAGCTGGTCGAGCGGATGAAGGACCTGATCCCTCGCCAGCAGTTCGACGTGGCCATCCAGGCCGCGGTTGGCGCGCAGATCATCGCGCGTTCCACCGTGAAAGCCTTGCGCAAGAACGTCCTGGCCAAATGCTACGGTGGCGACGTCAGCCGCAAGAAGAAGTTGCTGGAGAAGCAGAAGGAAGGCAAGAAGCGCATGAAGCAGGTAGGTCGGGTCGAAATCCCGCAGGAAGCTTTCCTTGCCGTATTGAGAGTGGACAAATAACCAGGCGGGGAACCGGAAATCGGGGATGGGGAATCGTGGCCAGTCGTTCTACGATTCCCCATCCCCGATTTCCGACTCCCGGCTGCGAAGGAGCAACACATGGAATTTGATTTTTCAGCGATCCTGCTAGCCCTCACCGTGCTGTTCGGTGTGGTGTGGGGTCTGGATCGGCTGTTTCTGTACCGCAAGCGCAAGGCGCGGCTGGATGCGGCTGGCACGGAATACAGCGATCCGGTGCCGGTGGACTGGGCCCGTTCGCTGTTTCCGGTGGTGCTGGTGGTGTTGCTGCTGCGTTCGTTCGTGGCCGAGCCATTCCGGATTCCGTCCGGTTCGATGATGCCGACCCTGGACGTGGGCGATTTCATCCTGGTCAACAAGTTCGCCTACGGTCTGCGTCTGCCGGCGTTCAACAACAAGTTCGTCGATCTCGGCGAACCGAAGCGTGGCGACGTGGTGGTGTTCCGTTTCCCCGGTTACCTGTGCCAGGACGGTGGCAAGGTGGTACGCAGTGGCGACGAGAGCTGCAGCGACATGAATACGCCGGTGCCGCAACAGAACTGGATCAAGCGGGTCATCGGCCTGCCGGGCGATACCGTGGAAGTGCATGGCGCCGAATTGCTGGTCAACGGAAAGCGGGTGACATCGGACGAAGTCGGCCCCTACCTGGGCAATCCGCGGCGCACGGTCGATCAGCTCATGCTGAACATGGGCGCCACGGTCTGGACCGAACACCTGCCGCGCGAAGACGGTAGCGTGGTCAACCACGCCACGGCTCAGATGCCCGCCTACACCATGCCCAACTCGATTCCCAACGACCGCGTACCGTCGAAGGTGCCGCCCGGCTGCTACCTGGTGATGGGCGACAACCGCAACGACAGCCTCGACAGCCGTTGGTGGGGCTGCATGCCGGAACAGAACCTGGCGGGCAAGGCGTTCCTGATCTGGATGAGCTGGAAGGGCATGGGCACCGGTGGCGTGGATTTCTCGCGCATCGGCACCGTGATCCACTGAACAAGGGCGGTCGCCATCCGCCATCGATTGGCCAAAGCGTGACGCGATCGAAATGTGGCGTACACGCGGCGGCCGACAGTGCGAGAATCCGCAGGCATAATCGGCACGCCGGCGGGAACGGGCCAGGCCGTCACACCGGATCATCCACAAGAAAGGCACGCCCACGGGCGGCATAGCGAGGGGACTATGAAATCGAGGCAGACGGGCGTCACCCTGATCGGGTTTCTGATCATCATGGCCATCGTGGGCTTTTTTGCCTACATGGCGATGAAACTGTTTCCGTCCTATTCCGAATACATGGGCGTGGCCAAGGCGATGAACCAGATCGCCACCGAGGGCACCAACGGCAAGTCGCTGGACGAGATCCGCCGCGAACTGATGTTCAAGATGAACTTCCAGTACGTCGACGACGCCACGATCAAGCCGAAGGACATCACCATCCAGCGTAATGCCGGCGGTGCCAGCCAGCTGAATGTGACCTACGACAAGCAGATCCCGTTCATGTACAACATCGACTTCCTGCTGCACTTCGACAAGAGCGTGGCGCTGCAGGGCAACGTGGGCCAGTAACTTTTGGAACTGAATTATCGTTTTCGCGATCCGGCGCTGACCGCACTGGCGCTGACCCACCGCAGCATCGGCAAGCCGAACAACGAGCGGCTGGAATTCCTCGGCGACGCCTTGCTCGGGGCGATCATCGCCGAGATGTTGTACGAGGTTCACCCCAAGGCCAGTGAAGGCGAGTTGTCGCGATTGCGGGCGCAACTGGTCAATGGCCAGGAACTGGCCGTGGTGGCGCGAGAGCTGGATCTGGGCGACGGATTGAAGCTCGGGCCCGGCGAGCTGAAGAGCGGCGGGTTTCGGCGTGATTCGATCCTGGCCGACGCGTTCGAAGCGCTGGTGGCTGCGGTCTATCTGGACGGCGGTTTCGATGCCTGCCGGGAAACCGTGCGCGGGTTGTTCAACGAACGCATCGTGGCGTTGCGCCGATCCTCCAAGGACGCCAAGACGCGGCTGCAGGAGTGGTTGCAGGCCAAGGGCCTGCCGCTGCCGCAGTACGAGCTGGTGGCCAGCCACGGCGAAGACCACGCCAAGACCTTCGACGTCAGCTGCACCATTGGCGAGCCGGTGCCGCTCACCGCCTCGGCGCATGGCGGCAATCGACGTGCCGCCGAGCAGGATGCCGCCGAAAGCGTGCTCAACCAGCTGCTGGAACAGCGGCGCAAACCCTGATTTTTCCCTTTTTGCCGATGCACCGCCGGATCGGCGGAACATGGCGTGGTGGATCCGTCCGCCGCCGCCGCTTCCGGCGAAGCACTACACTTGCCATCTGACCTGCCGAGCATTTCACGCCATGAACCACGAACTGGACCCCGCCGCCGGCACCTTGCCGCATGAGAATTTCCGCTGCGGCATGGTGGCGCTGGCCGGGCGACCCAACGTGGGCAAATCGACCCTGCTCAATGCCTTGATCGGCTTTCGCCTGTCGATCATCAGCCCGCGACCGCAAACCACCCGCCACCGCATCCTGGGCATCAACACCAGCGAAGCCGGGCAGATCATGTACGTCGACACGCCGGGCCTGCATCGCGGCGCCAAGCGGGCGATGAACCGCAGCCTCAACCGCGCCGCGCGCTCGGCGATCAGCGACGTCGATCTGGTGGTCCAGGTCATCGAGGCCGGCCGTTTTACCGACGAGGACGAGGCGCTGTACGCCGCCTTGATCGAGCAATCGTCGCCGCGCCTGCTGGTGATCAACAAGGTCGACCTGAACAAGGACAAGACCGTGATGTTGCCGTTTGTGGCCGAGCTGGTGGCCAAGCACACGTACGACGAGATTCACTACGTCAGTGCGTTGAAGGAGCAGGGCCTGAAAGAGCTGGAGCAAGCGATTCTCCAGCGCCTGCCGGTGCAGCCGCCGGTGTTTGGCGAGGACGAGGTCACCGATCGCAGCGAGCGTTTCCTGGCGGCCGAAATGGTGCGTGAGCAGCTGATGCTGCGGCTCGACCAGGAACTGCCTTACGCCACCACGGTCGAGATCGAGCAATTCAACGACCGCCCCGACGGCATCGCCGAGATCCACGCGATCATCTGGGTCGAGCGCGCCGGCCAGAAGGCTATCGTGATCGGCAACGGCGGCGCCCAGCTGAAGGCGATCGGCACCAGCGCACGGCGCCACATGGAACGCATGTTCGAGCGCAAGGTGTTCCTGAAGCTGTGGGTCAAGGTGCGCGAAGGCTGGGTCGACGACGAGAACATGCTGAAGAAGTTCGGCTATACGGATTGAGGGCGGGAACGAGGAACAGGGAGCAGAAACGATAAGCTGCGATGTTCCCCGTCTCATGTTCCGGTGACCCATGCGCATCGAACAGCAACCCAGCTACGTCTTGCACGCGCGGCCTTATCGCGAGACGTCGTTGTTGCTGGAATGCCTGACCCGCGAACATGGCCGGTTGGGCGTGGTGGCGCGTGGGGTGCGCGGTGAGAAGGCACGCCTGCGGCGCGCACAGCTGGAGCCTTTCCAGCCATTGACGATGGATCTGCTGCTGCGCGGCGAGATGGCCACGCTGACCGCGGTCGAGACGATGGGTACATCGACGCGGCTGCCTGGCGACGCCGGACTTGCCGGTTTGTACCTCAACGAATTGGTGGTGCGCCTTACCGGCAGGCAGGATCCCTATCCGTCGCTGTTCGACGCTTACGCGCGAACGCTGGCAAGGCTGGCAGCGGGGGAATCGCTGGCCTGGAGCCTGCGCCGTTTCGAACGTGACCTGCTGGGCACCATCGGCTATGGCCTGCAACTGCAGCATGACTCCGATACCGGCGAAGCGATCGAGCCGGATGCGACTTACCGCTATATGGTCGAGCAGGGCGCCGTGCGCTGCGCCGCCCATGGCCCGCAGGTGCTGCGCGGCCGCGACCTGCTGGCACTCGAGCGCGACGAGATGCCCGACGCTCCCGGCCTGAAGGCCCTGCGTGACCTGATACGCGAGGTCATCCGTTTCCATCTTGGCGGGGGCGAACTGCGCGCCTGGCGAGTGTTGGCAATGGCGGTGTCGCGTCGCCCCGGTTCCTAACGGTCGAGCGCCTGCAAGGTCGTCAGCAATGCCTTGCGGAATCGTGCCACCGCGATCGGCGTCACGTCGTGTTGCAGCAGTTGTTGCTGCAGCAGGATCGTCTGGGCCGACAATGTCGTGGCGCCGCAGAAGCCACACGCCGAGCGCAGCCGGTGCAGGCGTTCACTGAAGTCGGTCGGATCGCGGCTCAAGGCGTCCAGCTCCTGATGGAGGATGGCCAGTTCCTCGCGCAACAACAATCGCAATGCCCGCATGGTGGTGGTGTCGCCAGTGGTGATCATCGCGGAGCGATCGTCCAGCACGCAGGCGTCGTGGCGATCCGGTTGCGCCAGCGTCAGCACGCGCTGAAGGTCGGCCAGGCCGCACGGCTTGATCAGGATTTCGCTGAAACCGGCATCGACCAGCCGCTGGCGGTCGCCCGGCTCCAGTTCGGCCGTGGTGGCCACGGCAATGCTGTCGATCGCGCGCGTCGGCGTCGCCTCGCGCAACAAGGTGAGAATCCTCAGTGCGCCGGCGCCCGGCATGCGGCAATCCAGCAATAGCAGGTCGAAAGTGCCGGCGTGTAAACGTTCCAGGGCGATCAGGCCATCCGCACAACCCTGCGCGTCGGCGCCCAGCGAGCGCAGTCCGTCACAGAGGAATTGGCGGCTCGCCGGGTCGTCATCCGCCACCAGTACGCGGGGATTGGGGCTGTCGGCGGGGGCGAAATCAGGTTGTGCGGGCAGGCTGGTCATAACGAAATCCGTGTCGTTCAGCGTAATTTGGCAGAATGGCGCGACATGCGTCCGACATCAAGCCATCTTTTGCTGTGTTGTTGCCTCCTGCTGGGGATCGGCTGGGCATTGCCCGTGCGCGCCGATGTGCTGCTGACGGCGAAGTCGATCGCGATGCCCGGCGTTCGACTGCAGAAGGTCACCGCACGGTTCGGCGAGGACGCCGGTGGCGGGTTGCACGTGCAATTGCGTGCCGCCCAGTCGGACGTGGCGGCGATGGGCTGGCGGCGGCTGGGCCTGACCGTCGATGGGAACCTGCAGCGCGACGATCAGCTGCGTTGGATCCTCGACGGGGACGTGCGCCTTGCCGGTGCACCCGGTGGCGCGCTCAGTGATGCCCACGTCAACATCGTGCTGAGCGAATCGGCCAATACGCTGCTGGTCGATATCCTGCAGGGCAACACGCATGTGACCACGGCGCTGCCGCTGGATCAGCCCACGCATGCGCAGATCAAGCTGGACAACCTCCCCGCCGGCTGGCTGCAGGGCCTGCTCGGTACGGTGTGGTCCGGCCGTCCCACTGGCGGCAAGCTCGATGCCGAGCTGGCGCTGGACCTGCGCGATTCCGGCCTGCAATCCTCCGGTCAATTCGCCCTGACCGACGTGGGTTTCGACACGCCGACCGGCACGCTGGCGGGGCAGGGACTGAACGGCACCGGCCGGTTCACGGTCGACACCACCGCCGGCCCAACCCGCGCGGACCTGGACACCAGCCTGCGCGGTGGCGAACTGTTGCTGGGCTCGCTGTACGCCACCTTGCCGAACCATCCGGTGCAACTGGGCCTGCATGCCAATGTGCAGAACGGCGCGTTCGACCTCAGCCGATTGCGCGTGAACGATGCCGATGCCCTGCAACTCGATGGAGCCGTGGGGTTCGATGCCAAGGGTGAGTTGAAGACGCTGAAACTGGATCGCCTGCACGCCAGTTTTCCGGCCGCCTACCAGCGCTACGGCAAAGCCTGGCTGAGCACGCTTGGTCTGCGTGACATGCGCATTGCCGGCCAGCTGAACGGCAGTCTGGATCTGCGCGCCGACGGTCCGCACGGCTTCGCCTTCTCCACCGATGGGCTGGATCTTGCCGATGCGGACGGCCAGCTGGCGATCGACGGCCTGCATGGCGGACTGGACTGGGCGATCGACGGGGATCGCCCGGCCACCACTCTCGGCTGGCGCCGCCTGCAGCTCTACCGCATCCCCAACGGAGCCGCACAGGCACCGTGGCAAAGTCACAACGGCACGCTCAGCCTGCAACAACCGCTGCAGGTGCCGGTGCTGAAAGGCCAGCTGCGCATCGGTGAATTGAGCTGGCGCCCGGCCGCGACGAAAGGCCAGCGGCTGCAGACTTCGCTGGCGCTGACCGGCGTCGACATGACCGCTTTCAGCCAGGCGATGGGCTGGCCAGCGTTCCCTGGCACGCTGGGTGGTGCGATCCCCTCGCTGCGATGGGCGGACGACCGTTTCGAATTGCAGGGCGGCCTGTCGGCAAACCTGTTTGGCGGCTTCGTCGACATCACGCAGCTCTCGTTGCAGCAGCCGTTCGGGGCAAACCCGGTATTGAATGGCGACATCGCCCTCAAGCAGCTCGATCTGGCGGCGATCACCAGCGTGTTCGATTTCGGCAGCATCACCGGACGGCTGGACGGTTCGATCGACGCCCTGCGATTGGTCGACTGGAGTCCGGTGGCATTCAAGGCCAGCCTGCTCGCCGGCAGCGGCGGACGGATCAGTCAGCGCGCGGTGAACAACCTCACCACGGTGGGTGGTGGCGGCATCGCCGCCGGCCTGCAGGGTGCGGTGCTGAAACTGTTCAAGACGTTCGGTTACAAAAGAATCGGGCTCAACTGCACATTGCAGGGCACGGTCTGTCAGATGAGTGGTCTGGAATCGGGCGACGACGGCTACACTATCGTCGAAGGCAGCGGTTTGCCCCGTCTGCAGGTGATTGGCCACCAGACCCGGGTCGACTGGCCGACTTTGGTAAGGCGCCTGCATGATGCCGTCAATGGGGCAGCCCCCGAAGTCCGCTGACCAGGTGCGCACTGCGTACTTTTCCTAATCGTGTAACCACCGCTGGAGTCCGTCATGCGCAAGCTCGTCTACGTCATCCTGACCGCACTGGCCGTGACGTTGGTCGGCTGCGTCACCATCAACGTGTACTTTCCCGAAGCGGCGGCGCAGAAAGCGGCTGACCAATTCATCGGCAACGTACTGGATGAAGCCGGTCCCACCGCGGCACCGGCGCCAAAGCAGCAGAAACCGGCGCCCCAGAGCGACGGCCAGCAGCCCTCGGCGATGCTGCTCGATCTGCTGATTCCAGCGGCCTACGCCGCCGACACGCCGGACATCCGCATCCAGACCAGCGCCACCGAAGCGATTCGCGGACGCATGCACGATCGTTTCCGGGGCAGCCTGGGTGATTTGTTGAGCAGCGGGGCTGTCGGCTTTACCCGTGATGGCATGGTCGCCATGCGCGACGCCGCCAAGGTGCCGCTGAGCCAGCGTGCACAGGCCACCGCTACCGTGGCGGACGAAAATCGCGACCGCGCCCTGTTGTATCGCGAAATCGCCAACGCCAACGGCCATCCTGACTGGGAGTCGCAAATTCGCGCCACCTTCGCCAAGGGCTGGATCGAACGGGCGCGTGCCGGCTGGTATTACCAGGACGCTGCCGGCGCCTGGCAGAAGAAATAAGTCTGCGGGAACGCCCCCGCGCATGCCGTTCCTGTGGGAGCGGCTTCAGCCGCGACGCTTCCCCGACCGAATGCGAGAAAGGCATCGCGACTGAAGTCGCTCCCACAAGGGTTACGCCAGGGGGGCAGGCGCGGGCGTCATCTGGCCCGATCTGTGATAATTGGCGGCCAGTCTTTTCATCTGCGCGCCATGTCCCGATCCAACTCCGTTTCGCCAACCCCGTTCGAAGCCCACATCACCGCCCTCGGCCATGACGGTCGCGGCGTGGCCCGCATCGATGGCAAGACGGTATTCGTCAGCGGTGCGTTGCTGGGCGAGCAGGTGATGGCGCGCTTGCGCAAACGCCATCGTCACTTCGACGAGGCCGAGGTGGTCGAGCTGGTCACCCGCTCGCCAAACCGGGTGGAACCACACTGCCAGCATTTCGCGCAGTGCAGCGGCTGTTCCATGCAGCATCTGGACGCCGCTTCGCAGATCGCCACCAAGCAGCAGGTTCTGGCGGAGAACTTCGAGCGCATCGGCAAGGTTGCGCCGCAGGCATGGTTGCCGCCGCTCACCGCCGAGCCGTGGGGCTATCGCCGCAAGGGTCGCCTGTCGGTGCGCAACGTGATGAAGAAGGGGCGCGTGCTGGTGGGTTTTCGCGAGGAGCAGAACCCGCGTTTCGTCACCGACATCCAGCGTTGCGAGGTGATGCATCCGGCGCTGGGTCCCAAGGTCGGCTTGCTGGCCGATCTGATCAGTGGCATGGACGCGGTCGATACGATCCCGCAGATCGAATTCGCCGCCGGTGACGACCTGATGTCGCTGGTGTTCCGCCACATGCAGCCGCTGAGTGAACGCGACCTGGCGACATTGACCGCTTTCGGTCAGCAGCACGCATTGGCGATCTACCTGCAGCCGGGTGGCACCAGCAGCGTGCATCCGTTGTGGCCGGAAAATCCGCGACTGGCGTTCCGCATCGGCAGTGGCGATGCAGGCATCGCCGATGTCGAACTGGAGTTCCAGCCGCTGGATTTCGTGCAGGTCAACGCCGGCATGAACCAGCTGATGATGGCGCGGACGCTGGAATTGCTCGACCCGCAACCCACCGATCGCGTGCTGGACCTGTTCTGCGGACTCGGCAATTTCACCTTGCCGATCGCCCGCCGCGTCGCCGAGGTCGTGGGTGTGGAAGGCGAGCATGGCCTGGTCGAGCGCGCCGCGCAGAATGCGGCGCGCAACGGCATCGACAACGCGCGCTTCCACGTGGCCAACCTGTTCGAGGATCAGCGCGGCACCGACTGGGCGCGCGAGCCATGGGACAAGATGCTGCTCGATCCGCCGCGCGCCGGCGCCGACAAAGTGCTGGAATACCTGCCGCACAAGCGGACGCGGCGCATCGTGTACGTTTCATGCCATCCGGCCTCATTGGCGCGCGACGCTGGCATCCTGGTCAACCAGCATGGCTTCACATTGAAATCCGCCGGCGTGATGGACATGTTCCCGCACACCGCGCATGTCGAATCGATCGCGTTGTTCGACAGGTAACCATGGGCATCGAGATCGAACGCAAATTCCTGTTGACCAGCGACGATTGGCGTGCGGCGATCGAGCGCAGCGAACCGATCGCACAAGGCTATCTGGTCGGTGCGCCGGCCTTGCGCGCTGGCCACGCGCGCGCTTCGGTGCGTGCACGGCTGACGGGCAAGCAGGCGTGGCTCAACATCAAGGCTGCTACGCCGGGTATCGCGCGGACCGAATTCGACTATTCGATACCGGTGGACGACGCCAGGACCTTGTTGGCCACGTTGTGCGATGGCGTGCTGGAGAAAACCCGTCACCACGTGCGTATCGACGGCGTAGTGTTCGAGATCGATGAATTCGAGGGTGACAATCACGGACTGATCGTCGCCGAGGTCGAGCTGCCGGCGATCGACGCGCCGTTTCCGCGGCCGTCCTGGCTCGGACGCGAAGTAAGTGCGCTGACGCGCTACTACAACGTCAACCTGATCGCGCATCCGTACCGGCAATGGTCGCCGGCGGAGCGCGCTGCCCAGGATGCCGCATGTTGATGATCGGGGTGGCCGCGCTGGAACTGGCCGAACATGAAAAGCACTGGCTCACCGCGCCCGGTGTCGCCGGTGTACTGCTGTTTGCGCGCAACTATCAGTCACGCGATCAGTTGATCGCGCTATGCGACGCGATCCGCGAGGTTGGCGGCGACCAGCTGCTGATTGCGGTCGACCAGGAAGGCGGTCCGGTGCAGCGCTTCCGCGACGGCTTCACCCGATTGCCGCCGCTGGCCTCGATCGGTTCCATTTACGACCGTAATCCCGGCGAAGCGGTACGCCTGGCCGAAGAACACGCCTGGGTGATGGCCAGCGAGCTGCGCGCCAGCGGTGTCGATTTCAGTTTCGCGCCGGTGGTGGATCTCGCCCGCGGCAATGCCGCGATCGGCCTGCGCGCGTTCCATGCCGATCCGTCGGCAACCGCCGAGCTGGCGCAGGCCTACGTGCGCGGCATGCATCTGGGTGGCATGGCGGCGGTGCTCAAACATTTTCCGGGACACGGTTCGGTAGCTGCCGATACGCACAAGGCGCAGGCGATCGATCCGCGCAGCCTCGACGAGATCCGCCGCGACGACCTGCTGCCTTTCGCCGAGTGCATCGATGCGCGCGTCGAAGCGGTGATGATGGCGCACGTGGTTTATCCCGCCGTGGACGGGCATCCGGCCGGTTATTCGAACGTGTGGATCGAGCGGATCCTGCGCGGCGAACTGGGCTTTGCCGGCGCGGTGATCAGCGATGACATCAGCATGGCCGCCGCGGGTGCCGCCGGCAGCGTCGGCGAGCGCGTGCGCGCGCACCTGGCTGCGGGATGCGATCTGGTGCTGGCCTGTTTCCCCGAGGTGGTGGAGGAAGCGATCGCGGCGATGCAGGGCGGGGCGATCGAGCCCTCACCGCGACTGGCAGCCCTGCGCGGCGCCCTCGGCGCCAGCTGGGACGGCCTCACCAACAATCCGCAGCGCGATCGTTTCGTCGCGCGCATCACGGCGTTGCACGCCGACCAAGGAGCCGCATGAATACTTCGATCCCGCCGCTGGCCGATGCACTGGCGCAGGCCGACCTGCTGTTCGATCGCGGCACCCTGGAAACCGTGATCGTCGAGATGGGCCGGCAGATCGACACCGCGCTCGACGGCGAGCGCGCGGTCTTCCTCACCGTGATGAACGGTGCGCTGATCTTCGCCGGCCAGCTGGCGCTGGCGATTCGCACCGATCTGGAATTCGACTACGTGCACGCGACGCGCTATCGCGGCGCCACCTCCGGCAGCGACCTGCACTGGCTGCGCGAGCCGATGGTGCCGCTGGCCGGGCGCGTGGTGCTGCTGGTCGACGACATCCTCGACGAAGGCCACACGCTGAAGGCGGTCCGCGAGGATTGCCACGCACGCGGCGCGAAAAAAGTGCTGATCGCCAGCCTGTGCACCAAGCAGCACGACCGCCTGGTCGAAGGCATCGCATCCGATTTCAACGGCGTCGAGCTGCCGGACCGCTATGTGTTCGGCTACGGCATGGACTACCACGAGCAGGGCCGGAATCTTCCGGGTATCTACGCGCTGAAGTGACGCCTGCCGGCGACACGGGACCAGGGAACCGGATAGCGCATGACATCTGCTCGTGCGAACAGTACAGGAGCATCGCGCGTGAACATCCTCGGCATCTCCGGCAGCCTGCGTGCCGCCTCCTTCAACACCGCGCTGTTGCATGCCGCGCAGGAGCTGGCGCCTGCCGGCATGTCCATCACCATCCATCGACTGCATGACCTGCCGTTGTTCAACCAGGACGTGGAGGAGCAGGGCGACCCCGAGTCCGTCGTCGTCCTGAAGCAGGCGATCGATCAGGCCGATGGCGTGTTGCTGGCCTGCCCGGAGTACAACGGCGGCATTACCGGCGTGCTCAAGAACGCCATCGACTGGGTCTCGCGTCCGGGACGGGATCGCAAGACGGCAGCGCTCGCAGGCAAGCTGGTCTGTATTGCCGGTGCCAGTCCCGGCATCACCGGTACCGTGCGTGCGCAGGACCAGTTGCGCCTGATCCTGCGCCGCGCCGGTGCGCAGACGGAGCCGCAGGGCGAAGTGCTGGTGTTCCAGGCGCATACCAAGATCGTCGATGGCCAGCTCACCGACGAGCGCACGCGTGACGCACTGGCCCGCCATCTGCAAGGCTATGCCACCCGGCTCGCCGCCCTGCGCGGTTGAGTGAAGTTTCCCCGAATCCACGAACCATCGAGAACAGGATTGACCCGTGAATATTGATCTGGCGGTGATCGGCGGCAGCGGCCTGTACAACTTTTCCGGACTGGAGAACGCGTCACGCCACGGCGTCGACACGCCCTACGGCCCAGCTTCAGGCGATGTGGTGACCGGCGATTTCGCCGGCAAGCGCATCGCGTTCCTGGCCCGGCATGGCGAAAGCCATACGCTGCCGCCGCATCGGGTCAACTACCGCGCCAACCTGTGGGCGCTGCACAGCCTCGGTGCGCGTCGGGTGATCGGCGTCAATGCCGTGGGCGGCATTCGCGGCGACATGGGGCCGCGGGTGATCGTGGTGCCCGACCAGCTGATCGACTATACCCACGGCCGCTACACGAGCTACTGCGATGTGGACGGTGCCGAGGTGAAGCACATCGACTTCAGCGAGCCGTATACGGAATCACTGCGTCTGCGGCTGCTCGCGGCTGCGCGTACGGCGGACATCGCGGTGATCGGTGGCGGTTGCTACGGCGCCACCCAGGGGCCGCGGCTGGAAACCCGCGCCGAGATTGCACGGATGAAGCGCGATGGCTGCGACCTGGTCGGCATGACCGGCATGCCCGAAGCGGCGCTGGCGCGTGAGCTGGCGCTGGAATACGCCTGTCTCGCGCTGGTCGCCAACTTCGCCGCCGGCTGTGGCGACGAGGCGGAAATCAGCATCGATGAAATTTTTGCCCATCTGGCGGCGGCCACGGCCGAAGTGCCACGCATTCTCGCCGCGATGCTTAAAAGCTGAGCACCGTGTCGGGTTTTGCGCGGCGCTAGCGTTTTTTCGTATTGCACTGGGCCTTCACATATTGTTACTTTTCCTCGGCCAGGGCGGCGAACCGGAGGGGGCCGAGGTTCAGCGCAGAATCCTGGCGCACCCATTCCATGGATCCAGAGGTTCGCGCAATGAGTTTTGGTACGGTCAAATGGTTCAACGACGCCAAGGGTTTCGGTTTCATCGCACCCGAGGATGGCACTGCGGACGTATTCGTCCATTTTTCGGCGATCACCAGCAAGGGCTTTCGCAGCCTGCAGGAAGGTCAGCGCGTACAGTTTGAAGTGACCCAGGGGCCAAAGGGCGCTCAGGCTTCGGCGGTTGAAGCTGCCTGATCGCCAGACAAGCGTTGTAAAGCAAGAACGAAACCCCGCATTCTGTGCGGGGTTTTTTTGCTTTTCGAGAACGGAGAATGCAATGAGTGATCGCAGGCGTTTCCTCAAGGGTTCGCTGCTGGGTGTCTCGGCGTCCATGCTGGCCTGGGGCGGCAAACTGGCCGCCGCACCGGCAACCCGAGGCGGCCAGCCGGCCGCCGGCGGCACCGCGAAGGCGGCTGCCCGGGTGGTTTCGACCTGGGATTTCGGCGTCGCCGCGAACCAGGCGGCGTGGACCATCCTCGGCAAGGGTGGTCATGCACTGGACGCGGTCGAGACCGGCGTACAGGTGCCCGAGTCGGACCTGAAGAACCACAGCGTGGGCAAGGGCGGCTATCCCGATCGCGATGGCCACGTCACCCTGGACGCCAGCATCATGGATGCCGACGGCAACTGTGGCGCGGTCGCGGCGATCGAACACATCGAGCATCCGATCTCGGTGGCCCGCCGCGTGATGGAACGCACCCCGCACGTGCTGCTGGTCGGCGAGGGCGCGCTGCAGTTCGCGCTGGAGCAGGGCTTCAGGAAGCAGGACCTGCTCACGCCGGAAGCGGAAAAGGCCTGGCACGAATGGCAGAAGACCGCGCGCTACAAACCCTCGATCAACAGCGAAGTGCATGACTACGGCAGCACGGGCATGCCCGGCGGTGCGCACAACCACGACACCATCGGCATGCTGGCGATCGACGCTAACGGGCGCCTGGCCGGCGCCTGCACCACCAGCGGCATGGCGTGGAAAATGCGCGGCCGCGTCGGCGACAGCCCGATCATCGGCGCCGGCCTGTACGTCGATGGCGAGGTCGGCGGCGCCACCTCCACCGGTGTGGGCGAGGAAGTGATCCGCAACGCCGGCAGCTTTCTGGTGGTGGAACTCATGCGCCAGGGCCGCTCGCCGCAGGAGGCGTGCAAGGAGGCGGTAATGCGTATCGTCAAGCGCCGGCGAGAGGCATCCAAGACCATACAGGTCGGTTTCCTGGCCATGAATCGTGAAGGCGAGGTCGGTGCGTACGCGATCCAGCACGGCTTTGCCTACGCCGTGTGCGATGCGCAAAAGCAGGATGGCCTGATCCCGTCGCAAAGCGTCTACACCACGAGCTATTCGTGATGCTTGAAATCGCCGCCAACTCGATCGCCTCCGCGCTGGCGGCGCAGGAGGGCGGAGCGGGGCGGGTCGAGCTTTGCACGGCGCTGGAACTGGGCGGGTTGACGCCTTCGCATGCGCAGGTGGCATTGGCCCGTGACCGCCTGCGCATTCCGCTGTACGTGCTGATCCGACCGCGCGCCGGCGACTTCCTCTACAGCGAGCTGGAATGCGAAACCATGCTGCGCGACATCGAAACCTGCGTGGCGCTGGGTTGCGATGGCGTGGTGCTTGGTGTGCTCGATGCCGAGGGTGACGTGGACATGCCGCGCTGCCGCGCCTTGATGGCCGCGGCCGGCAGACTGGGCGTGACTTTTCATCGTGCCTTCGATCTCAGTCGCGACCCGATGCGTGCCTTGGAAGACATCGTCGAACTCGGCTGCGAGCGCGTGCTGACCTCCGGCGCCCAGACCAGCGCGATCGAAGGTGCCGCGTTGATCCGTGACCTCGTCACGCAGGCGAACGGACGTCTGACCGTGATGCCCGGGGCCGGTGTCACCGTGCAGAACATCGCCGCGCTGGCCGCCGCCACCGGTGCGCATGAATTCCATGCCTCCGCCAAACGCCAGCTGCCGTCTGGCATGCAACACCGACAGGCGCTGCTGCCCGAGATGCAAGGCGGCGAACTAAGCAGCGATGTGGATCAGGTGCGCGCGCTGGCGACGGTACTGGGGACAGGTTCTGCTCATCCACCTGCAAAGCAGGGGGAGGCTGGGAGGGGGTAGAGCTTTTGACCTTGCCAGGGCAAGAGCCACCCCTCCCCAACCCTCCCCTGCTGCGCAGAGGAGGGAGCACAGCCGAAGAAACGAAAGCACTCCCCGCGGCCCGACGCCTGGCTCGTCTGCGGCCCGATGCATGACTCGGTCACCCTGAGCACATCCGCGCAGCGGCGAAGTCGAAGGGCCACCGCCCTGAACCGTTCACCCTGAGCGCAGCCACGTAGCGGCAAAGTCGAAGGGCCACCGCGAGGCTTCGACTCCTCACCTTCGGCGTCGCGCTCAACCCGAACGGAATCTTGAGAGCGACTGCCGAACCGCTCCCTACGGCAGCGCACGGTCGCCCCGCTTGGTTACTATGGGCATTGGCAACATACCCAGAGGACCCACCGAGTGATCATCAAGCCCAAAGTCCGCGGTTTCATCTGTGTCACTGCCCATCCGGTCGGTTGCGAGCGCAATGTGCTCGACCAGATCAAGGTCACCCAGGCCGCGGGCCACGATGCGGCCAAGGGGCCGAAGCGCGTGCTAGTGATCGGCGCGTCCACCGGCTACGGCCTGGCCTCGCGGATCACCGCGGCATTCGGCTACGGCGCCGCCACGCTCGGCGTGTTCTTCGAAAAGCCCAGCAGCGAGGACAAGACCGGCACCGCCGGCTGGTACAACTCCGCCGCGTTCGACAAGGCCGCCAAGCAGGCCGGCCTGTACAGCAAATCGATCAATGGCGACGCGTTCGCCCATGAAACTCGCGCCAAGGCCATCGAGATCATAAAGAACGAGATGGGCGGCCCGATCGACCTGGTCGTCTACTCGCTGGCCTCGCCCGTGCGCAAGTTGCCCGACACCGGCGAAGTAGTGCGCTCCGCGCTCAAGACCATCGGCGAACCGTTCACCAACACCTCGGTCGACACCAACAAAGACACGGTGATCGAAGCCACCATCGAGCCGGCCACCGAGCAGGAGATCAAGGACACCGTCACCGTCATGGGCGGCGAGGACTGGGCGCTGTGGATCGACGCGCTAAGCGCCGCCGGCGTGCTCGCCGACCACGCCAAGACCATCGCCTACAGCTACATCGGCACCGAAATCACCTGGCCCATGTACTGGCACGGCACACTCGGCCAGGCCAAACAGCACCTCGACAACACCGCCAAACAGTTGCGCAGCCGCCACCCCGGCCTCGAAGCCTACGTCGGCGTGATGAAGTCCGTCGTCACCCAGGCCAGCGCCGCCATCCCGGTGATCCCGCTGTACGTGTCCATTGCCTTCAAGATCATGAAAGAGCAGGGCATCCACGAAAACCCGATCGAACAGGCTAACCGCCTATTCCACGACCGCCTCTACCGTGCCGATGGCGACGCGGCACCGACCGACGACGAAGGCCGCGTGCGCCTGGACGACTGGGAACTGCGCGACGAGGTGCAAGATGCCTGCAAGACCCTCTGGCCGACCGTCACCACCGAGAATCTTCGCGAGATCACTGATTACGCGGGGTACAAGCACGAGTTTTTGAAGTTGTTCGGGTTTGATCGGGGGGATGTGGATTACGAGGCGGAGGTGGAGGCGGATCGGCGGTTTGATTGTTTGGAGGGGTGAGGAAACTGTAAATTGACCGGGAATCTATCACCCCTTTTGAAACCCTTTGAGCGGTTGCATCTCACTATGACCGATATGGTTCCGACGGAAGATCGCCTTCGATTCTTCGTTTACATCATCGAATCACCATCTCCTGTTGACCTCTATCACCGCAGAGGAGAAGGAGATGTACTTCGGCAAGCGATCAATTTGAATCAAATTGAATGCACGCTACGGCTCGCCATCAATCTTGAGGCGTTTCAAGCCTCTATAAGCGTCGGCTTGCCAGAGGCAATGCAAGCCACCCCCAAATCCATACCAATTTTGCACATCAGCGCCCATGGCTTCAGCGAGGGAATTCAGCTTTCATCGGGCGAAGTCATCGAATGGGCTCAACTGCGCGAGCTACTAATTCCAATAAACAAAGCACTTAATGGAAATTTGATTGTCTGTATGTCCACTTGCGAGGGCTATTCAGGCAGTCGCATGGCAATGGTTGCAGATAGTGATGATCATCCCTTTTACGCAATCATTGGTAACGGCTCGAAACCCACTTGGCCGGAGACAGCAGTTGGATTTGCAACGTTGTATCACCTAGTGGCAAATGGCCGCTACATCGCTGATGCTGTTGATGCCATGCGCGTTGCCTCTGGAAATGAAAGCTTCTTTGTCACCACTGCCGAAGAATCCAAGCAAGGCTATCTTGATTTCATTCAAAATCTTGATGCAACCGAAGTTAAAGAAGACCTTGAGCAGCAAGCTAAGGCAGATGATACAAACGAGTTATCCAAGCTGCTGAGAGCAAGTACCTGATGGTACGTGATAGAAATAGTTATCGAGGTTAGCTCAGCCACCACTACGAGAAAGTAAGTCTCGTGCGGTAATTTCCGACTCGCTAAAGGTCTCTGGAATTAGCTCAAGGCGTCAGCGCAACACCCAACGCGTTCATCGTCTGCGTGGTCATCTTTCCCGTAACTACCAGTCCGTGCGCGCCCTGAAACTTTCGCAACGCAAGTTTGGTGGACTCGGTGAGTTCTCCGTCGATGGCACCGGGGTCGTAGCCCTTGGCGTATAGCGCGGCCTGCACACGCATGATCATGAGTCGAAGTTGGTCAGCGGTGGGTCTAGATGTGCCCGTAGACATCAAAGGCTGTATTCCGGACGAGTAGCTATTGGTTGGGGCACGAGCGGGCGCCGGCGTCGGTGGTGTGTAGGCTGGTGTGTATGCGGGCGTGTAGTCCCGGGGCGCGCGATAGATGCCACTGCTGCCAGAGCTGTGCGAAGCGTGAGAGCTGTGCGAACTATGCGAGCTATGGCTTGCGTACATGTTGCGCACGTTGACGTTCAAGGGTGCCGCCAGCGTTACGGCAAAGTCGCCGTCGTGAACAGCCAGATCAGTGAGGCCCTTGTTTCGGTCCGCGTTGTCCGAACCATGAGCTACGCCATGGAGTGCCGACAACACGGCTCCAGCCACTGTTACTGATTTGCGCATTGTTCTTCTCCTTCCAATATCGGTTTAAGTGCGCGGCTCGTCCAATCCGGTGTCACCCACGCAAAGAGTCCACCGCAGCGTTCCCTAACCACGCAGGATTCGCAGGCTGGTAGGTAGTGCTGTTTCCAGTCGGAAATGCTCCGGCGTGCGTACGGCCAAAGCGATCGCGGCAACGTGCAAAGAGGGAGGTTGTAGAGCGACACCGGCATGTCGCGCGTGGTCAGATAGTCGACCGATTCAGCTAGTACGGCCGACATGTCAGCAGGATCAATCCAGAGTTCGTCATGGTGAGCTCGTGCGAATCCCGTGGGCTCTGTGCCCATCAGAGCCACGTGTTCGACAAAAGGCAGGTTTCGATAGAGGAATCGAACGAGGGCAGGCAGGTGTTCGACCACGGGCTTGATCAAGACCACCCGGATTTCAATGCGCTGCTTGGCCGACTCGAGCGCATACAGGCCGCGCATGGTCTCAGCGAATGCGCCCGCGCTCTGCACCACGTAATCGTGGAGGCCGTAGTGGTCGCCGTAGAGCGGAATGCCCCACATCAGCGCCGGATGCAGTCCGGTAAACGAGCTGGCCAGCACCCCACCGCCGAAATTGCGCCCGTTGGATAGCACGTGCAGTTGCGTGTGCGGCAATACGCTCGCGCAGTGCTCGATGACGCGGTTCAGGCCGGAGCCCAGCAGGGTTGGTTCTCCACCTGTGATGGTCAGAGATGGTTCGTTCTGGTCGATGGGCTCAGTCAGGGCGCAGATCTGGCTTATCCGCCAGTCGTCGGCAATGTCCCGCGGTGGTTGTGAGCACATCAGGCAGAAGCTGTTACAGCGCTCGGTCGCAAACAGAATGTTGTTGTTCGCACCCCGGCGGTAACGCAGCGCGGCCTTCGATGTCTCCGGTACGACTTCTATGACGTCGCCAGGTTGGGCATTCAACGTTTCTGGTGGAAGGGTTACCCATGGTCGCTCTGCGGGCGCCTGTTCGGGGTCGTTCACGACGAAGCCGGCCCATGGGAGTTGGGAGAGTGTGGGTGATGCCGCGCGAACCTTGGGGTCTCGGAGATCAAGCACCATGCGTTCGAGGGGAAAGAGGCCCGATGCGAACTCCGGCAGGGTGGCAACTTTGAGCAGTGTCGGCTGTGTCCATCCGTCGAGCTGCACTTTTGCATCAAGTTTATGCATCAGGCGGCCTCCGCCTCTCGCGCAATGCCTCTGCGCGTTGCTCGCAGCGCCCAGTCTTCAAGAATGAGCTGGTCAGTGGCTGGGCCTTGTTCCCAGCGCCGAAGCAGGAGGTCAAACAGGCCCATCTGTTTGCGGCAGAAATCGCTGGTAGGCCGGTGACCGATGGTGTCGCCCTGTCGGGCGTAATGATCGATGGGGTCGGCACCACATAAGGGCACGTAGGCACAGTCGGCGCAGGTCGGAAGTGCTTCCGCCACACCAGCCGCAAACACACGCTGCATCGCTGGCGAGTTCAGCCAAGTACTAACACTCTCGTTTACGTGTCCCAGTGCAAAGGCATGGTCACCCATGGAGGCGAGCATGCGGGCTTCGTCCGAGGGATAGACACGACCATCGTAGTCATAGACCACGGCGCCGAGGCCAGCACCCGTTGGAGAACGCAGATCCACATAACCATGGGAGAAGGGTGTCAGTAGCTGTGAGAGCAGCATGCGGCCGTAGGTTTCCTCCAGAAAATAGCCTTCCCGGTTGACGGCCAAGAGATGATCGAGCGCGACTTCATAGAACTGGAGGAACTCCGCCACGAGATACCCATTGCGACCCTCGGTTTTGCGAGCGAAGCCATAGGGGCTGAGCGGCCGGAGAGAAATCGAGTGGAAGCCGAGCTTCCGATACTCATCAATGATTTCGTGTGGAGCTTCCAGGCTGCGGCGCGTGAGCGTCGTCAGGGCAGAAACAGCATCTTCTCCGAGCACCTTGCGGCCACGCTCGATGCCTTCAATCGTGCGTCGGTAACTGTCGCGCTCGGCACGTGGACGGTTTGCGTTATGCAACCACTCGGGGCCGTCGAGCGATGTGGAAAGCTCAAACTGATGATCCTGCATGAAAGCCAATTGGTCGTTGGTCAAGTCGTGCAGGGTAGAAGCGATGACGAATCGGAGCGCTCGTCCTTCACTCCGATTACGTTCTTCGATAGCTTCTACCAAGGTGCAGATGCGAGCGAAGTGGAGCAAGGGTTCGCCACCCTGGAACTCAACGGTCAACGTCGGTGATGGCCATTCAAACAAGCGCTCGACAGCATACGCAGCCGTCACGTCAGACATATCGAAAATCGTGTTGCCCACAGGCTGACGTGAAACCTGACAATAGGAGCAGGTGTGGTGGCAGCGCAGGGAGACCACGAAGATGTGCAAAGCAGGCCCGTGCTCGATGTAAGACTTTCGCGTTCGGTACTGTGAGAGCAAGGGTGCGAGGGTTGAATGGTTTGGGTCGGCTGCAATGAGGTGTCGCGCTTCCATCTCTGCAAAGAGTGGTTCGGCGCGATCGAGTCTCCCCTCCATCGCGCGCTCAAATTCATCCCGCTGGGCGATGAGCCAATCGCCCGCCATAGAGGTGACCAGCACTCGGTATTCGTCCCACGGCAAACGGCGGAAGCGTAGGGGTAGAAGGTGATAGCCGCTGTTTCCGGCAAAGGCTTGCGATGGAGCGAACTTCACCGTTTCCGACCGGCGGTGGTCAGCACTGGTAGCGCTTGACGCAGTGCCGCTTGAACAAGGGCCGTGTGAAGCTCACCGGTCTCGGATCGGATTCGTTCGCGCAGTCGTTCATCGAGCGCATCATTCCGAAAGCGCTCCGCAAGCAAAGAAGAGGCGGTGATATCCGTCTTTGGTGTCAATCGAACCAGCGCGCCCACGGTTTCGACAAAGTAATCATCGGTGTAACGGTGCGCAGTGCGAGCGATGACATCGACGGAGAACAAGCCTTCGTCCAAAACAATCTCGATAGCATTCATCGCTATCCCCCTGATTTCCCCTCACCGATGGTGCGCCTTAAGCCGAACTGCTGCAAGAAACTCACCGAAACAAAGGCTGAAGTGCACTTAACGGGCGGCGGAAGTAGAAAGTCGACCCTGGCCCCCAGTTTTGCTAGTTACGGCTCAACGCGGAAAAAGGTGTCAGGGACATTTTCCTTCCGCTTAGGCCTTTTTCGCGACTGGCGCTAGAATCGCCATCCCACGTTTGCGCCAGTTGTGTGATCCCACTCTCCATGAAACATCCATTGACTCCTGACAAGCGCTATCTGGTGGTTCGAGGACGGCTATGGCGGGCAGCCAATCCGGCATTGGCGCCCGAGGTGCGAAAGGCTCAGGTTGATCGACTCATGACGGCGCGCAGGGCGGTGCGCAATGCGCTCCAATCCGGCGATGACGAATCGCTGGCGCGCGCGCGGAACGAGGTCGACCAGGCCAAGGTGGCGCTAGGCGAGCGCGGCCCGGTGTGGTGGACCGATGGTGCACCCGATCTCAATCGCCACCTGGTGAAAAACACGCCGTACGCAGCCTGGATCGAGTGCCACAGGAACGAGCGGGAAAAGCTGAAGCCCGGGTCGGAAGGCCATTGATCGGAAGCCCGGGGCAGAGTGCAGTTTCCGGAGCCATGCAAACGCCGTCCAAAACGGGTCCGGTGCATCTAGGGGGTCAGAGCACAGGGTTCGCCGTTGCTGGAACAGTTATTCGATAGGGAAGCGATCCAACAATCCACCATCACAATCTCACTCCGATCCACTCCCATTCGCGCGAAGCTAGCCGTCGTTGATCTGTCCGGTGGAACGCTTTGACCCACTGGTACCGACGACCCGAAGCGGGATTTCTCTGAAAACCTTGCCGTGGCGCATACCCGTCGTGGCTCTGCACCGACACTTCTGATTCAATGAGGAACCTCGGTAGGCAGAAGAGCTCAGATGGCGGATTCGATGCACGCCGCTCGCCGCAACAAGCCTCGATCGCGGCGCGCAGCGGCAATTATGCTGGTGTTGTTCAACACGCCCCTGATGGCGGTTGCGCAGACACGCTCGGAAGTCGCCCTCGAGGAAGTCGTCGTCACGGCGCGTCGAACTGAAGAGCCCTTGCAGAAGACGCCGGTTGCCGTGACCGCATTGACGATGGATCAGCTCGAAGCGCGTTCCGCCAAGGACCTGCGCGACATCGGCCGATTCACGCCAAACACGTACCTGACGAACACCGGCGGTCAGAGCCCTGACACGATTGCCATGTTCATTCGTGGCGTAGGTCTTGCCGATCACCTGGTCACGGCGGATCCGGGCGTGGGCCTCTATGTCGACGGCGTGTACTACGCGCGCGCGGACGGAGCCGTGCTTGATTTCATCGATGTCGAGCGCGTCGAAGTTCTGCGCGGACCGCAAGGGACGCTGTTTGGCAAGAACACCGCCGGCGGTGCCATCAACGTCATCAGCAATCCACCCGATCCGGACGGCGGCGGCCTTCTTTCTCTGACGGGCGGCAACGTGGGCCAGTTCGAGGCGCGTGGCAATGCCAGTGTTCCACTCGGTGACAATCTCACGCTGGGTTTAAGTGGCCTGAAGAAACGTCGCGGGTGCCTCGCCCGCCGCATGTACGACGGCGCGTGCGTCGGCAGCATCGATCGTCTCAGCGGTCGTGGCTATTTGCGATGGACGGCGAGTCCTGACCTGACTGTCGATGTGATCGCCGACACCACCACTGGCCACTCTCACATGCTGCCGAACCATCCGGCCGGCTACGACCCGGACCAGGCCTTCTTCGCTACTTACAACAACCTGGTCGGAGCCGGCAAGATTCCCGGCGGAATACCGTATAGCGACTCGACGCCGGGCGTAAACCCCGACCGCTTTGCCACTTCCGGTCGGGCGCCGACGGAAGATCCGCTGCACGCATATGGCGTGTCAGTGAATGTTGAATACCACATCGGCGACGCGACGCTACATTCGATCACGGCCTATCGTGGTGTCTCCTCACTGGCCTTCGAGAACGGCGGCGGCGGCACCGGTGCGATCTACGACTCCGCGGTTTCCTACAGCTACAGAAAGTCGCACTGGTTCAGCCAGGAATTGCGCGTCGACGGTAAGACGCTCACGGATCGCCTGGCGTACGTCGGCGGCCTCTACTATTTCGGCGAATCCGGTCAAACAAACGATTCCATCGGGTTCTTCGCTCCGCTGCAGGCGGGCTGGGTGAACTTCAACAGGCAGGAAACGAATTCCTACGCGGCATTCGCGCACGGTTCGTATAGTATTTCCGACCGGCTGCACGTCAGCGCGGGCATCCGCTTCACGCACGACACCAAGGATTGGAGCGCGAAGTACGCGCAGTTCAGCAATTTTGCTTCGACGACGTTCGATCCGAACACGCAGGCGCTTGCGCTCGTTCGCAGTCGTGGCGCGGGCATTCCCAACGAGTTGAATGCCGATGCGACGTCGACCTCGCCGTTGCGACGCCGAGGTACCTGGTCACCCATCACGCCGCGAGTCGGTCTGGATTTCCAGGCAACGCCCGATCTGCTCCTCTTCGCAAGCGTCGCGCGCGGATCACGTTCCGGCGGCTTCAATGGCCGCGCGACCTCCGCGATCGCCACGACGCCCTACGACCCGGAGTTCGCACTCACTTACGAGATCGGTGAGAAAGCCGAGTTCCTGGACAAACATGTCCGCATCAACGCGACTGCCTTCTTTACGAACTACGAAGATCTGCAGGAGACGGTGGCAACGTGCATCCGTTTGCCCAACGGCGAGTGTCAGATCGATTCGGGCGGACTCGCATTCGCACCGTTCGTGACCAACGCCGCAACCGCGAACATCCATGGCGGCGAACTGGAACTGGTGGTACTCGGACCGAAGGCGCTACGCGTGGAAGCCAGCGCCGGATACATGCACGCGAAGTTCACGAGTGTCGATCCGGCCGCCACGCAGGCTACAGGCCTGTCGACGAACAGCGTCGTGCCGTTCGTTCCTACGTGGACCGGCATGCTCGCCGCTCAGTATTCAATGAATTTTTCGCGAGGATCGCTGACTCCGCGCATCGACTACACCTGGCGCAGCGCAGTCGCGTTCAACATCAATCCCGGACCTTACGGCGTGCAGGGCTCGACCGGGCTGATCAATTCGACACTCACTTACATCGATCCCGACGATCGCTGGAGTGTGCAGCTGTATGTCCGCAACCTCACTAACAAGCAGTACGCCCTTTGGATCAACGAGTTCAGCCATGTCATCGGCGGCCCGGGCGGCGCGGTGACTGTTGCTGACCCGCGCGAATACGGCCTGACGGTGACGCGCAGATTTTAGAAAAAGGCGTCAGGGACCATTTCCGGGTCGCCCGAGCGCGCTTCGCCGCAACGGTGTAATTTCTCATTCACGACGGCGTCGCCGCTTGAGACATGCTTGGGGGTTCGCATGCAACTTGCTCCGCTCATCTGCGTACATGACGTCGAATCGAGTAGCCGCTGGTATCAGCGCCTGCTGGGCTGCCAGAGTGGGCACGGCGGCACCAAGTACGAAAGGCTCAACTCGAAGGGCCGCCTCGTTCTTCAGCTGCACAACTGGTACGAGGAACACCAGCATGGTCCCCTCGGTAACCCGCAGCTGCGTCCTTACGGCAACGGCGTTCTTTTGTGGTTCGAGCTGGAAGACTATGAGGCTGCCGTGCGTCGTGCGGCGGATATGCAAGTCGAGATCGCCAAGCCAAGTCATTTGAGCGAGAACGGGAACTGGGAGCTCTGGCTACACGACCCGGATGGCTACATGATTGTGCTGACCAGCCCTTTGCCAGATCAGGCGACCAATACCAGCTGACAATTCGCTCAAGCGAAACAGGCGCATCGGTAGCGGAGGTGGAAGGTCGCCACTGATCCCAGTTTTTGCCAGTTTCGGTTCAAGGCGGACGGCGCCGCCGCCGCTCAACTCAAGCGTCAGACAACCTTGGAGATCACATGGCAGCTCAAACAAGATCACTCGTCGCGTTTGCCCATGTCGCCAACGTCGAACGAAGCATCAAGTTCTACGCCGACCTCGGTTTCAAGGTGGCGAACAGCGTTGTTCCACAAGGGCAAACCGCTCCTGTCTGGGCATGGCTGGAAAGTGAAAAAGCCAACCTGATGGTGGGGCTTGCGTCGGGGCCGATTGATTCGTCCCAGCAAGCCATACTCTTCTACCTGTACTACGAAGACATCAAGCAAACCCGCGCCACCTTGATAGAGCTCGGACATAAACCAGGTGGGATCGCGTATCCGTTCTACATGCCAGGCGGCGAGTGCAGGCTTGAAGATCCGGACGGTTATGTCTTGATGCTTGCACAGATCTAGACGAAACATTGGTATTGACGAGCGTTCCATGGATGAAAATGATGCTCACTGACTTGCTTGAGCATCGACACTCCGTGGCGTTACGTCGCTGCCTATTTCGACGTATCCAGCTTCCAGAGGAACACAGCCAGGAAGGCAATGGTAAGAACGATCATGCTCCCTAGGCGAAGAACGTGATTGTCGGCCGCTATCGCTTTGAAAGCCGAAATCGTCAGAACACCGTAAATCAGAACTGTCACCCAACCTTGCCAGGTTCTCGGGCCGTAACCTATGCCGAAGCGTTTGGGTCCGAACCAATACGTGCGAGCAGACTTCATGAGCTTCTCCAGTGATGGGGTGTGCAGTACGCCGTGAGTGTATGACTGACCTTGGCAGCGAAACAGGGGTAAGGATGCACTTGATTCGGCAGTGTGAGTAGAAAGTTGACGCCCGACGCTTGCGACAACAGATGTTTGGTCAAAGACCAGTAGATCGGTTTTCGGTCAAGCATCCGGAATCCGTCACTGGTTTTGTTTGGCTGGAAGAAGCGATTGGATTCATGTTCTGTCTCGATGGCCGGTTGCGGCATCGGAGGATGCTGCTTCGCCGATCGAACGAATGGCACGTGCCGGGTTTCCCCCGACAAGGGTGTTCGCGGGGACGTCCCTGGTGACGACCGAACCCGCAGCCACCACCGAGTTTTCGCCTACCGTCACCCCGCCGACAATGATCGCGCCGGCGGCGATCCAGACGTTTCGCTCGATCACGATGGGTTTTCCGATCGTGGTACTGCGTCGCTGTGAAGGGTCAACGGGATGGCCTGTCGTGATGATGCTGACGTTCGGTCCGATCATCACATCGTCCGCGATGTCGAGACCACCGAGGTCATAGAACGTGCAGTTCTGATTGACGAAGACATTGCGCCCGACGCGGATTTCGTTGCCGCCGGCGGTAAAGAAGGGCGGGATCAGCAAGAAGCTCTCGTCCACTTTTTTGCCGATGAGTTCGCTGAACAAGGCGCGGACTTCGTCTGAGTCGTTGAATGTCAGACGGTTGAGCGCGGCGGTGATCGCCATCGCTCGTTTGGTGTTCGCCAACATCGCTGCCGATTCCGGCGTCCTGCTGTGGATCGTCCTGGTGTCGCACTCATTCGACATTCGTTATTTTCCCCGGGCTGCGGTTGAGCGTGCGTTTCGGTGCATCATCAATAGCTCTTTCCGCGCGCCGACACCGGCCAGACCACTTCCACCTTGCCGTTGCGCACGCCGACGTACCAGTCATGGAGGTTGCAGGTCGGGTCGCAATGGCCGGGAATGAGCTTCAGCTTTTCGTTGATGCGCAGCACGCCATGCCTGTCCTCGATCACGCCGTGTTCGTCCGAGGCGTTGATGTAGGTCACGTCGTCGCGGCCGTGGACGACGGGCAGGCCGCTGTCGAGCGACTGCACCTTGAGTCCCGCGTCGCAGACAGCCTGATCGGGTTTCGCGTGGCTCATCACCGAGGTCAGGATGAATAGCGCGTTCTCCCACTCGCCCTGGTCGATGCGGTTCCCATCCTCGTCTTTGATGCGTCCGTAGTCCGCATCCATGAAGGCGTAGCTGCCGCATTGCAGTTCGTTGTAGATACCCGATTTGGACTCGAAGTAATACGAGCCCGTGCCACCACCGGTAACCAGCCCGGGTGGCAGCCCGGCCGCTTGCAGGGCTTCGACCATCGTCTTCACCAGTGCGATGGCGATGTCGAGCTTGGCCTTGCGCTCCGTGTAGCTTTCCAGATGTTGCATGGCGCCCTGGTAGGCCTGGATGCCGGTGAAGGTCAGTCCCGGCGCGGCGTCGATGGCTTTGGCGATGCCGACCGCTTCGTCGGTCGTGGCAGCCCCGCAGCGGTTCGCGCCGCAGTCGATCTCGACGAGGCACTCCAGGATCGTGCCGTGTTTTTGCGCGGCGTTGGAAAGTTCGGTCACGTTCGCCACGTCATCGACGCAGACGATGATCCGCGCGCCGTAGCTCGGCAGGTGGGCGAGTCGGTCGATCTTGCCCAGGTCGCGCACCTGGTTCGATACCAGAATGTCCCTGATGCCGCCACGCGCGAAGGCCTCGGCTTCGGAAACCTTCTGACAGCACACGCCCACCGCACCGCCCAGGCTTTCCTGCAGCTTCTGCACATCCACCGATTTGTGCATCTTGCCGTGGCTGCGATGGTGCACGCCGTGCGCTTGCGCGTACTCGCCCATCTTCACGATGTTGCGCTCCAGCGCGTCGAGATCCAGGACCAGGCAGGGCGTCTGGATATCCGCCTCGTCCATGCCCGGCAGGGCGGGGATGTCATAGCCGACTTCGCAGTCGATGAAATCCGTCTTTGCGTTCACGGGAATCTCCGCAGTTCTCATTGGCGTGTCGGGGTTGTCATGGCTTGCGCCGATAATGACATTGACGCGCCCACCGGGGGATCGGCTTCCCGACGTCGATTCTCCGGGCGGGTTCGGCCGAGGAGGGGGCAGGTTGGTTCATCCCTGATTCCTCGGGCACGCCAACCAAGCACTTACGGCCTCGTCATCGATACCTGGCCGGTGCTCGGCCGATCGAGTCACTGATCGAGCGACACCACGCAGTCGATTCCTGTTCGCGCCATCTTCGCGTAGGGGCAGATGCGCTCGGTATTGCGCACCAGCTCCTCGGCAATCGCACGATCGACATCGGGCAGGCGGATGCGAATGTCCGCGGCAAGCATGAACAGGCCATCGGCGGGATCCCTTCCGAAGGTGACCTGGGCGACAACCTCGGCATCGGGGATCGCCACGTTCGCCCGCGCGGCAAGCAGGCTCAGTGCACCATGGAAGCAGGCGGCGTAACCGGCCGCGAACAACTGCTCTGGATTCGTGCCGCCGCCTGGCCCGCCAAGTTCCTCGGGCATCCGCAGCCGCAAGTCGAGGATGCCGTCATCGGAGCGAACCACACCCGATGCACGGCCATGCCTGGACTCACCGCCGTTGACCCGTACGGTAGCCGTGTAGAGCGGAAGGAAGTCCGCTCCACGATGCTTGTCGAGCAGTGAGGCGGGGGGCGGTCGCAGATCGGTCATGGCTTGACTCGGAGTGCTTGGGAAATGACGCCTGGGTCTGCTTCAGGCAAGGATGTTTTTTGGCAAGGATCGCAGCCCGCATACCGGGCAGGTGGCCGGGTTTCACTTCGGCGCTCCGCCAGCGGCGAAGGCCGAGCGGCTGAACCAGGTCTGGAAGTCCTGCGTACCCAACCGGGCACCGTTGCCCGGCAGCAGGGTGCCTGGTTCCAGCACGGCGCCGAAGTAAAGCGCCTGCGGATCCGCGACGACCTTGCGCGGATCCTTGATGGCGGTGAGGAAGCGCTGGACCAGTTCGGCCAACGGGGCCTTCTCGGGACCGGCAATTTCCACCGTGCCATTGACCGGTGCACCGAGCGCGTAGTCGGCCACCGCATCCGCGACGTCATCCGAGGCGATCGGCTGCATCAGTCCCGTCGAAAGGTGGGTCTCCTGGCCTTGGGCGCTCGTACCGGCGATGCCGCCCAGGAATTCGAAGAACTGGGTGGAGTGGACGATGGTGTAGGGGATGCCGGAGGCACGTATCAAATTCTCCTGTGCCAGTTTGGCGCGGATGTAGCCGCTTGTCGCAAGCGCAGGGCGACCGGTGCCTACCACGGACAAGGCCAAGTGGTGTTTCACGCCAGCCTTTTTCTCCGCGGCAAGCAGGTTGTGGCCCGACGTCTCGAAGAAGTCCAGCACGGCCTGATCCTCGAACGAGGGCGAGTTGGCCAGGTCGATCACCATGTCGGCTCCTGCCAGGGCCCGGTCCAGACCTTCGCCGGTGAGGGCGTTGACGCCCGAGGATGGCGCGGCGGCGAGCACCTCGTGGCTGTGCTTGCGCAGCCGGTCGACGACCTTGCTGCCGATGAGTCCGGTACCGCCGATGACAACGATTTTCATGAGACACCTCCTGCTTTGCGTGGGACCAGGGACACGTCGTGAAGTCATGCTACGCGTGGCCATCGGCGACCGGTAGGACTGCCGACGATCTCGCGGTGTTACCGGCCACGCACCAATCGGCGTCGCCGCAGGCGAAGCGGCAGCGTCAGGCGAGGTTCGTCGCGAGTTCTTCCGCCGCCTTGTCTCTGACTGCAGACGGAATCGGGGTCAGCTCGGTCATGCACTCCAGGTCCAGCGCGCGTATCGCCGTGGTCATGTAATCGATGAAGACGCGGATCCTCGCCGGTAATTGTTGCCGGCTCAGATAACAGAGGTAGTGCCCGCGATCGTCGGGCGCGTACTGCGCCAGGCACGCCACCAGCCGACCGGTGCGCAGATGTTCACTGATCTGATAGCCGCCCAACTGTGCGAGGCCCTGACCGTCAAGCACGGCCTGCAAGACCAGTTCGTCGTCGTTGAACGTGCAGTTGGATGATGGCAGGACCTTCTGGATCCGGCCGCCGACTTTGAACTCCCATTCGAAGATCCTTCCCGACGTCGTGCGGAAATTGATGCAGGTATGCCCGGCCAGATCCTCCACGTGGCGCGGCCATCCATGCTTGCGCCCATAGGCCGACGATGCGCAAACCAGCATCGGCATCGGGATCAGCTGTTTCGCGATGATCTGGCTGTCTTCCAAGCGCCCGTCGCGAAAAGCCACGTCCACCCGGTCGGCGCTGAAGTCCATCGTGCGGTCATCGAGCAACAGGTCGATGGCGATATCCGGATAAGTCGCGCGAAAGCCGTTGAGCAGCGGCGCCACGATGCGGCGCCCAAAGCCCATCGTCGCGCTGATCCGCAATTGTCCGCGGGGCGGCCCTTCGCGCAGGTCGCGCATGTCCTCGATCGCCTGGACGATCCGCTCCACGCCCGGATGGCAATTCCGGTAGAACAGTTCGCCTTCGCGGGTCAGCGACGTGCTTCGGGTGGTCCGAAGAAACAGCCGCGCGCCCAGTTGGGCCTCGAGCTTCTGCACGCTGCGGCTGACCGCCGAGCGGTTGATGCCGAGGCGGTCGCCGGCACGGACGAAACTGCCCTCGATCGCTACCGCGATGAAGGCCACGACACCAGCGTAACTTGCTGAAAAACTTGCGGCGAGAGCGTCGCTGCTCTGGCAATGGGCCTGCTCGGGATTATCGATGGTCATCTGTCGGGGCCTGTCATGACGAAGCGATGCGGACACCGGCATCAGCCGGCCATAACCGATAGACGTTTCGATAACGACGCTTGTGACATCGTGCGGCGGATTGGTGCGCAAAGGGCAACGCGGCGAGGCCGCCGACGCGTCTACCCGACGCGCCACCTCGACCCTACGCTGGGACCCGCCACGCCATTGCGCGCTCGGGTACCTCAGCCGCTCTGAGGCCTGGCCACACGCCTGCGGAGGAGTTTCACCATGACTCAGCGAATCGACTATCAGCAACAAGCACCCGAGCTCTTCAAGAAGCTCGTCGCCTTCAACATGGCGGTAAAGAAGTCCAGCATCGAGGAGTCCATCGGCAGTCTCGTCGAGATCCGCGCATCGCAGATGAACGGATGCGCCTTCTGCCTGGACATGCACATCAAGCAGGCCACGATCAGCGGCGAGCGTCCGCTGCGCATCCACCACCTGCCGGCATGGCGCGAATCCACGCTGTTTTCCCCCCGCGAGCGCGCGGCGCTGGCCTGGACCGAGGCGCTGACCCACATGTCGCCGCAGGGCGTTTCCGGCGAAGTCTACGAACAGGTGCGCAAGGAGTTCTCGGAGAAGGAAATCACCGATCTCACCTACGCGGTCATGACGATCAACGCCTGGAACCGCATCAACGTCGCCTTCAGGGCCACCCCCGGTACGGCCGACAAGGCGTACGGACTCGACAAGGCCGGGCTTGCCTGATCCTTGACCGGCGCGGGCACGTCGCACCGGCCGCTTCTTCGACGCCCCAGCCAAGTGGCTGGGGCCAGCCATCATGAGGAAATATCCATGCGCATGTTCATGAGCTTCGGACTGCTGTTCCTGCTCGCGTCCGGCACGGCTCTCGCCCAGCCGGCCGAGACTTCCACCGCATCAACCCCGCCCATGGCCAAGGTCAGCGAGCTGATGACCAAGGCGCTCAAGGACTATCCCGGCAAGGAAGCCCTGATGATCACCGTCGTCTATCCGCCGGGCGCCGTCGATCCGGTTCATCGCCACAATGCCCATGCGTTCGTCTACGTGCTCGAAGGCTCCATCGTGATGGGCCTGAATGGCGGCAAGACAGTCACGCTTGGACCCGGGCAGACCTTCTACGAAGGGCCGAACGACGTGCACACGGTAGGACGCAATGCCAGCAAGACCAAGCCAGCCAAGTTCCTGGTATTTCTGCTGAAGGACCAGAATGCTCCGGTGTTGACCCCGGTGCACTGAGCTTTTCGCTTCACTGCGCCGACAAAGGAAAACCCGACGCCACTAAGGCGCCGGGTTATCGGTGATCACTGCAACGGAGCGCGTCAATCGCGCGATTTGGCTACCACGCTGCCATCGTCCGGGTCGACCAGTAGGTCGACATCGGTGCCTCGCGCGGTCCGGGCGTCCGCGTTCCACAGGCCGTCCTCGAACTTCACATCGTGGACATTCTGATAGCGTGCCGTAGCCAGCTTGGCTTTGACCTCGTCCTCGTTGAGCTTGGACGGTGCATCGGCGACATACACCTTGCCGTTGACGGGGCCGACCGCAAGCTTGACCCATTGCTTGTTGCCGCCACGGGCTTTGCTCCGCCACACACCATCCTTGAACTCCAGGCCTTTCACTTCCTTGTAGCCGGCGCCGGCGATCGCGGTCTTGACCGCGTCCTCGCTCAGCGTGCCGCTGGGCGGTTGCGCCGTCCATGACGAGACCGTGGTGGTGGTCTGCGTGGTCGTTGTCGCCGATTGGCTGGCCGCTGGCATGTTTTGCGCGAGGGCGGCACCGCAAACCGACAGTCCAATCAACAGGGGAAGCAGGCGCTTGATCATGGTGCACTCCTTGAGGTGTTGAAACGAAACGGTAGCGCCGGCTCTCGCGCAGGCGTGGTTCAAAACGCATGAGTCCGCGCAAGACACGCCGCGCCGACTCATGCACACGAAATGGGAGCACCGCGTTCAGGACGGCAGCGTGAAAACGGGCGTGACTTTCGGGTGAAAGCCGGGCGCGGTTCACGTACTTCGACGTGGCGTCATGGGCCAGTAAGATGGCGGTTCCGCAACTGCCTCGGCATCAGCGCCATGCGTTCAAACCTTTGCACCTGCCTGCTCGCTGTCGCGCTGTGTCTTGCTGCCTCGTTGCCATCGGCCGCAGAAGGGCGGAGCGCGCCGACCATCGGCCAGCAACGCGAGGCGGTGCTGTTCTGGCCACAGGCTCAACGGGAGGCGCAGTTCCGGCGGATGTACAAGCTGTTTCCCAGCGATCGCGCTGCGCACGGCACGCATGCCCATGCGTTGCCGCAAGGCCGGCCGCTGAAGCTGGCGGGTCAGGATGCGTCGACGTGGTTGACCGGCTACATGGACAAGCACCACATCGCCGGAGTGATGGTGCTGCAGCATGGGCACATCCGCATGCAGCGTTATGCGCTGGGATTTGGGCCTGCGCAGCGGTGGGAGTCGTTCTCGGTGGCCAAGTCGGTCACTTCCACCTTGCTGGGGATCGCCCTGCAGCAGGGTTACATCCACAGCATGGACGACACGCTGGGCACGTACATTTCGGAATTGCGCGGCAGCGCCTACGCGGATGTCACGGTGCAGCAGTTGCTGACGATGACTTCCGGCGTGCACTGGAACGAGGATTACGCGGATGCGAAGTCGGACGTGGCGCAGATGTATCTGCGCGCCTGCGCCGATGGCCGCGCGCATATCCTGTCGTACCTGGTGAAGCAGCCGCGGCAGTGGCCGGCCGGTACGCACTTCAACTACAACACCGCGGAAACCGACCTGCTCGGCATCCTGGTGCAGCGGGCCACGCACCGCTCGCTGGCGGCCTATCTTTCGCAGGCCATCTGGAAGCCGTACGGCATGGCCGCCGATGCGTACTGGATCAAGGACGAGTGTGACGGCAGCGATACTGGCGGCAGCGGCTTGTCGGCCACGCTGGGTGATTACGCGCGGCTCGGGCAATTCATGCTCGACGGCGGTCGCATTGGTGGCAAGCCGGTGGTCGCCAAAGCCTGGCTTGGTGGCGCGCTGCACCGCCAGGAAAACGTCGGCGAGCCTGATCGCGGCTACGGCTATCTATGGTGGACCGACAGCGACGGCAGCTATGCCGCGATCGGCATTTTCGGCCAGATGGTCTACGTGGATCCCTCGCGCCAGCTGGTGATTGCGCAGGTGGGTGCATGGCCGCATGCAGTTTCCGATGACCTGATCGCTGCGCGGCGCGAATTCGTGGCTGCTGTCAAACGCGCGGTGGACGCGGAGTTGTAAGCCCGCTGGCGGGCGATGTTTTTGCTCTGCGAATCCCGGCTCCAGGAGCATCGCCCGCTAGCGGGCTCCTACACGGGGCGGCGTTCGTCCCAAGCTACGCGCTGGCCGCGTGCGCAAGGTCAAACGCGTACGCCACCACTGCCTGCGCCCATGCCGGCGTCTGCATCAACTCTGCCGGGGTGCCGGGGTAGCTCAGCGTATGGGCGTGCCACTCGAGTACCTTGCGCGGCATTGGCCGCTGGCCGGCGGCGGGGTTTGCGTCGGTGCTGTTGTCGTACACCACCAGATGGTGCAGGTGCGGCAGCAGGCGGATGAGGTTCTGCTGGCTGCTGGTGTAACGCTCGTGCACGCGCGCTGGCGGAATGTCGTGGCCGCCGCGGGCGACGCGCGCCTGCACGCGTCGCAGATGCAGTTCGGGCGTGGCCAGGCCGCAGTACCAGATGCAGATGTCGATGCCCGCTGCGGCGGCTTGCAGCAGCAGGCCGGTGATGGTGTTGCCGCCGAGGGTGGTTTCGAAGGTGTAGTCGGTTGCCGCGTCGATCGCTGCCTGCAGCTGATCGACATTGGCACGCCATGCCAATCCGTTGGCGGTGGCTTCCTCCATGCCGGGGTTCACGGCCAGGATCTGCCGCGTTTCCTCGTCGGGATTGAAATAGTTGCCGCCGGCCTCGCGCAGCATGGCGCCGGCGATGCTGCTTTTGCCCGCGCCGTTGGTGCCGGCGAGAACCGTGATGCGCGCCATCAGCGGCGAGGCTTGCCGGCAGCCTTTGTCGCCGCCTTGCCAAGCTGGGCGGGTGTCGCCGCGAACAATGCATCGACCGCCTGTTTGGCCGGCTCTGTCTGCATGCCGGTCACGATCGACGCAAAGCGATCACGCAACGGCGCCAGGGGATCGGGTGCGGCGCCGAGCAGGCGCTGGTACTCATCGACGGACAGCACCACGACAGCCGGGCGTTTGTTGCGGGTGATCAACACCGGCTTGCTCGACCGGGCGACCGTTTCGACCAGCTCGGCAAAACCGTTCTTGGCGGCGGAGCTGGGCATGGTCTGCAGGCGGGTGGTGTGGCCCGAATGGGTCGGCAACAACATGCTGGTGGTCATGTTCGTGTCCTCGACAGGTGGCATGCAGGAGGGCGTGCCACAAACTCACCTTACGCCAATGGGCCACATTGGACAAGTTGGCTATATTGGCTATTCATAAGTGAAGGCGGCGCAACCACCATCTGGTTCAGTCAAAGCCCTTCCTTTGCCGTTCCCTGCCGCAGCGCCTCCACCAGCAACGAAAACGCCGGCGAAGGTTGCCGCCGGCTCGGGTAGTACAGGTGGTAGCCGGGGAAGGGCGGACACCAGTCGGCGAGCACGCGTTGCAGTTTGCCGTCCGCGATGTCGGCCTGGACCATGTCCTCGGGCACGCAGGCCAGGCCGAAGCCGTCGAGTGCTGCTGCGATGACGTGGCGGGTGTTGTTGAAGGTCAGGCGCCCATCCACGCGCACGTTCAGAGGGTGACCCTTCTTCTCGAACTCCCAGGCGTACAGGCCGCCACGAGTGAGAAAGCGGATGTTGATGCAGTCGTGGTCGGTGAGATCGCGCGGCGTTTTCGGTTTGCGATGCGAAGCCAGATAGTCGGGCGAGCCGACCACGGCCATACGCATCGGTGGCCCGATCGGCAGGGCGATCATGTCATTGGCCACCTGTTCGCCCAGGCGGATGCCGGCGTCGAAACGCTCGGCCACGATGTCGGTGAGGCTGGAGTCGCTGATCACTTCGACGCGGATATCCGGGTAATCCGGCAACAGCTTGCGCAGCACCGGCCACAGGATCGTGCTGGCGGCATGTTCGCCGGTGGTGATGCGCAAGCTGCCGCTGGGCTTGTCGCGCAGTTCGCTGAGGCTGGCCAGGGCGCTGTCGATGTCCTCGAAATTCGGCGTCAGCGCCCTGGCCAGCCGTTCGCCCGCTTCGGTGGGCGCGACGTTGCGCGTGGTGCGGGTGAGCAGGCGCAGGCCTAGCCGCGCCTCCAGCCCTCGAATGGTGTGGCTGAGCGCCGATTGCGACACGCCGAGCTGCGCGGCGGCGCGGGTGAAGCTGCGCTCGCGGGCCACGGCGAGGAAGGCGAGCAGGTCGTTGTAGTTCTCACGGGCCATGGGGGTGGCGCCTATTGATGAGCTCAAATCATAAGAGCATTCAGATTGTCCCGTCTAATCAAATCACCTGGCGGCGCGCAGACTGTTGAACATTCGGATTCTCGACAGGAGCAACGCGATGCAAATGCGCACACTTGGCCGCAGCGGCCTCAACGTCTCGGCCTTGGGCTTCGGTTGCATGGGCTTGAACTTCGCCTATGGCACGGCGATGCCGAAGCAGGAGGCGATCGGCTTGCTGCGACAGGCGGTCGAGGCCGGGGTGACCTTCTTCGATACTGCCGAAGCCTATGGACCATTCACCAACGAGGAGCTGGTCGGCGAGGCGCTGGCGCCAGTCCGAGATCGCGTGGTGATCGCCACCAAGTTCGGTTTCAAGGACGGCGTGGCATCCGCGGGGATGGACAGTCGTCCGGCGCGTATCCGCGAAGTGGCGGAAGCCTCGCTCAAGCGTTTGAAGACCGACCGCATCGACCTGTTCTATCAGCATCGCGTGGACCCGAACGTGCCGATGGAGGATGTGGCCGGCACGGTCATGGAGCTGATCGCCGAAGGCAAGGTGAAGCACTTCGGCATGTCGGAAGCTGGGGTGGGGTCGATTAGACGTGCGTATGCCGTGCAGCCAGTCGCCGCGCTGCAAAGCGAGTACTCGATGTGGTGGCGCGAGCCGGAGAACGAGGTGCTGCCTGTCTGCGAGGAGCTGGGTATCGGCTTCGTGCCGTTCAGCCCGCTCGGCAGGGGTTTCCTGACCGGGAAAATCGACGCGTCAACGTCGCTGGCCAAGGACGATTTTCGCAGCACGCTGCCGCGCTTCTCGGCGGAAGCGCGCCAGGCCAACCAGGTACTGGTCGACCTGCTGGGTCGCATCGCCGCCGCCAGGAACGCCACATCGGCGCAGATCGCCCTGGCCTGGCTGCTGGCGCAGAAGCCGTGGATCGTGCCGATTCCGGGAACCACCAAGCTGCATCGCCTGCAGGAAAACATCGGCGCGGTGGATATCTCGCTCAATGCCGACGATCTGCGCCAGATCGAGGAAGCCCTGCTTCCGATCACGGTGCAGGGAGGCCGCTATCCCGCGCATCTTGCGGCCAGTGTCGGCAAGTGACGCCTTCAACACACCCACCCGATAAGGACTCGCTCATGCCCATCACTGACGCAGCACGGCGCAACCGCGCGAAACTGTTTTCCGATCTCGTCTCGCCCCTGGCCGACACCGATCCCGAACTGATCGAACTGTTCGACAATTGGGCTTTCGACGACGTACTGGCAGAAAGTGGCCCGGACTCGAAAACGCGTCTCATGCTGCAACTGGCGGCGATCATCGCCTGCCAGGCGGTCAACGTCTACCGCGTCATGCTCGGCGCTGCGTTGGAGGTCGGCGTCACCCCGATCGAGGTCAAGGAGATCGTTTACCAGGCCGTGCCCTACGTTGGCATGGCCCGTGTCTTCGATTTCCTTGGCGTCACCAATGCAGTGCTGCAGGAACGCGGCATCCCGCTGCCGCTGGAAGGACAATCCACCACCACTCGCGATACGCGCTTCGACAAGGGCGTGGTCGCTCAGAAACGCATATTCGGCGGCGAGCATGTCGAAAAAATGCATGCGGATGCGCCGAAGGATCAACGCCATATCCAGGCGTTTCTCTCGGCCAACTGCTTCGGCGACTACTACACGCGCAACAGCCTGGATCTCAAGACGCGCGAACTGCTGACCTTCGTCCTGCTTACTGCGTTCGGCGGCTGCGATCCGCAGGTGGCTGCGCATGCTAGAGGCAATCTCGCCGTCGGCAACGACCGGAACGTGCTGCTCGGCGCGGTCACGCAGTTGCTGCCATACATCGGTTACCCGCGCGCATTGAACGCGATTCGCGCCATCAATGAGGCGACCAGGGATCACGCGTCGTGAACGACCATCGCGGCAGTCTGCAACCGGCTGCCGCGATGGCCTTGATTTCTTTTTCAGGTATCACTTTTCAGACATCATGCAAGCGCATTCCATGGAAATCATCCGCAACGGCTCGCAGCCCTCCGCCACCGGGCCGGCCGAGTTCTTCACCGGCAAGGTGCGCATCGATTCGCCGTTCAAGGGTGTTGGCGGCGCAAACATATCCGGTGCCGCCGTGACCTTCGAACCGGGCGCACGCAGTGCCTGGCACACGCATCCGCTGGGACAGATCCTGATCGTCACCGCAGGCAAGGGCTGGACCCAGTGCGAAGGCGGCCCGATCGTCGAGATCAACGCCGGCGACATCATCTGCTGTCCATCGAATCACCGACACTGGCACGGCGCCACGCCGACCACCGCGATGAGCCACATCGCCATCCAGGAGGCGAAGGACGGCAAGGTGGTCGATTGGATGGAGAAGGTGACCGATGAGGAATATCTCGTAGGGCCGGCATCCTGATTTCGTTCAACCATTCCCTCAGCAAGGTAACCCCATGACCACCAAAGCCTACGGCGCGCATGCCGCCGACAAACCGCTGCAACCCCTCGACATCGAGCGCCGTGTGCCCGGGCCGCATGATGTACAGATCGATATCGCGTTCTGCGGCGTCTGCCATTCCGACTTGCATACGGTTCGCTCCGAATGGGGCGGCACGCTGTATCCGTGCGTGCCCGGCCATGAGATCGTCGGTCACGTCAGTGCCGTGGGCAGCGACGTGACAGGCTTCAAGGTCGGCGACACCGTGGGCGTGGGCTGCCTGGTCGGCAGTTGCCAGCATTGCGCGGCTTGCGACGAGGGTCTGGAACAGTATTGCGAGAACGGCTTCGTCGGCACCTACAACGGCCCGACCAAGGACGCGCCCGGACACACGTTGGGCGGCTACTCGCAGCGCATCGTGGTCGACAAAAAATTCGTGCTGAAGATCCGCCATCCCGAAGAACAACTGGCGGCTGTCGCGCCGCTGTTGTGCGCGGGTATCACTACGTATTCGCCGCTGCGGCATTGGAACGTCGGCCCCGGCAAGAAGGCTGGCGTGGTCGGTATCGGCGGGCTTGGTCACATGGGCGTGAAGCTCGCACACGCGATGGGCGCGCACGTGATCGCATTCACCACGTCGGAGAGCAAGCGTCAGGCGGCGCTGGACCTGGGCGCCGACGAGGTCGTGGTCTCTCGCAACGAGAGCGAGATGAAAGCGCACGCCAACAGCTTCGACTTCATCCTCAACACGGTGGCCGCCAGTCATTCGCTGGATGCCTTCACTGGTCTGCTCAAGCGCGACGGCACGATGGTGCTGGTAGGCGTGCCGGAGCATCCGCATCCGTCGCCGAACGTGGCCAACCTGATCTTCAAGCGCCGCGCGATTGCCGGATCGCTGATCGGCGGCATCGCCGAAACGCAGGAGATGCTTGATTTTTGCGCGGACAAGGGCATCGTCTCCGACATCGAGATGATCCCGATGCAGAAAATTGACGAGGCCTACGACCGCATGGTGAAGGGTGACGTGAAATACCGCTTCGTCATCGACAACGCCACACTGGCCAACCAGGCCCGCGGGTAGGGCGTGCACTGAACGGCTACGGGTTGGTCGGGGCCGCGGCGGTGCGCATGCCCGATGCACAGCAACAGACGCGAATCGCTTGTTCATGCGTGTCGGCGCCTGAAGTGCCAATGGGGATGAACGGCAACTGCTTGAGCGCCGTCATCCGCGGGAACGACGAAAACGGAAGGTTCCGCGCTTGAGCAAGCGGCATTCCTGCCAGGGACGGTTTGCACAAGATGCGAAACCCGTTCCTGCACCTTGTGTGTGAGCTTGACCATTGATGAACCCATGTCATTCGGAGGTTGCGGCAATGACGACGGATATCGGTACCTGCTGGCCCACGCTGCCGTACGACGCGTGGAAGGACACCTGCGCGACGCTACACCTGTGGACGCAGGTGGTCGGCAAGATCGCATTGGCGCAGGCGCCGCCGCTCAATCACTGCTGGGCCGTTGCGCTGCGGATCAACGCGCGCGGCTTGACCACGCGGCCGCTGCCGCACGGCGAGCGCACCTTCACGATCCAGTTCGATTTCATCGATCACCGGTTGGTGGTCAATGCGTCGGATGGAGCGACGCGTACCCTGGCACTGCGACCGTGCAGCGTCGCCGATTTTTATCGCGAGTTGCTGGAGACGCTGGCTGCCATGCGTCTGGCGGTGAAGATCCATCCCATGTCGACGGAATTGCCGCAACCGATCCGGCTGGACCGCGATACGGAACACCACAGCTACGATCCCGCCTACGCGAATCGTTTCTGGCGCATCCTGGTGCAGGTGGAGCGCGTATTTACCGACTCGCAGTGCTCGTTCGTCGGCAAGAGCAGCCCGGTGAATTTCTTCTGGGGCAGTTTCGACTTGGCAGTGACGCGCTTCTCCGGTCGGCGTGCACCGCCGCGCGACGGCCCGGCGTTCGAGCGTGAGGCGTATTCGCACGAAGTCATCAGCCATGGTTTCTGGCCAGGCAGCGGGCCACTGCTGGAACCGGCGTTCTATGCGTATGCCGCGCCGGAACCGGCGGGTTTGAAGGATGCGCGCGTGCGGCCGGATGCGGCGTACTACCACCGCGAGCTCGGCGAGTTCATCCTGCCGTACGAGGCGGTGCGCCAGGCGGATGCGCCGGACGCGATGATCCATGCATTCATCCGCAGCACCTACGAGTGCGCCGCTGATCTGGCGCACTGGGATCGTGGCGCGCTGGAACGACGGGCCGGGGCGTGAATGCGGCGCCCCGTCGGCGCGCGTAGCGCGTACGCTTCCCGCGGATTTTCCGGCAGACGTCTGGACGGCTGCAGGGACGGCCAGGTGGAAGGTGTCAGTACCGAAGGGTACTTACTCAGGCTCCGTTCGTCCCCGGATCGAGTCCTGAGCAGGCTCCGAGCGGTGACCATGGATGCTCACTGCTTTGAGGAGCGAGGAAATCGAAGGACATGCCGGGGATCGGCGCGCCCACGCTCAGCGCGAACAGTACGGAACGGGCGGCGTCAAGTAAGTGCCATCCGTGTCAGGAACAATTTTCGGCATTCGGCCAGCTCCGGGGCGAGCCTCCGATGTGGCCAGGAAAACGGAGGCGGAGGTATCAAGCCGGCGTGACTTGTCTCCGCCTCCGTTGGCGAACCACTCAACCTTCGCCCATGCCCTCGGCCGGCTCCGGCGCGCTGCCGGCACGCACCTTGTCCTCGATCTGCTGCCCGACCGTGGTGTCCACGCTTTTCCAGTACGCGAAGGCGCGTTCCAGCACCGGGCTGCGTACGCCACCGAGCAGGCTGCCGGCGACCTGGTCGACGAACTGCGCGCGCTGCGCGTCGTTCCATACATCGCGAACCAGAGTGCCGGCCTGACCGAAATCATCGTCTTGCGAGTGCAACGTGTAGGCACTGCGCACCATCTCGCCATCCGCCTCCCAGCCGTTTTCCACCGGACCGGTGTCGTCAGACCAGGACCGGCCGCCGCTGTTGGGCGCGTGCACCGGTGCGTTGCCGCTGTGGTGGTAAGCCATCTGGCCGTCGAACATGTATGTGTTCACCGGCACCTTGGGCTGGTTGACCGGCAGCTGATGGAAGTTGGTGCCGATGCGGTTGCGCTGCGCATCGGCGTACGCGAACGCACGGCCCAGCAGCATCTTGTCCGGTGAAAGGCCGATGCCGGGCACGGTGTTGCCCGGCGAGAAGGCGGCTTGTTCGATCTGCGCGAAGAAATTGTCCGGGTTGCGGTTCAGGGTCATCGTGCCGACCTTGATCAGCGGGTAGTCCTTGTGCGGCCATACCTTGGTCAGGTCGAACGGATTGAAGCGGTAGTTCTTCGCGTCGGCGTAGGGCATCACCTGTACCGACAGATCCCACACCGGATGCTCGCCGCGCTTGATCGCATTGAACAAGTCTGCCCGGTGGAAGTCGGCGTTTTCGCCGGCCATGGTGGCGGCTTCAGCGTTGTTGAAAAACGCCATGCCCTGGCGGGTGTGGAAGTGATACTTCACCCAGAACTTCTCGCCAGCGGCGTTGATCCACATGTACGTATGCGAGCCGTAGCCGTTCATCTGTCGCCAGGTGCGTGGCAGGCCGCGCTCGCCCATCACGTAGGTGACCTGGTGCGCGGTTTCCGGATTGCTGGTCCAGAAATCCCACTGCATGTGGTTGTCACGCAGGCCTGAATCCGGCAGGCGTTTCTGGCTGCGGATGAAGTGTGGGAATTTCATCGGGTCGCGCAGGAAGAACACTGGCGTGTTGTTGCCGACCAGGTCGTAGTTGCCCTCGTCGGTGTAGAACTTCAGCGAGAACCCACGCACATCGCGCCAGGTATCCGGGCTGCCCGACTCGCCGGCGACGGTGGAGAAACGCGCCAGCATGTCGGTGGACGCACCTTGCTGGAACAGCGCGGCCCTGGTGTACGCGGAAACATCTTCGGAAATCTCCAGCACGCCGAACGCGCCGGCGCCCTTGGCGTGCGGCTGGCGCTCGGGCACCTTCTCGCGGTTGAAGTGCGCCATCTGCTCCAGAAAGTGCACGTCGTGCAGAAGGATCGGGCCATTCGGGCCGATGGTCAGCGAGTTGCGATCGCTGCCGGCCGGGGCGCCGGAGCCGGTGGTTGAGCCGATGCCGGGTTTGTTCTCGTCATGGGACATGAGGTTGCCTTCTTCAGGGGATGGTCGGGGAGATTGCCGGCAAGCGGCTGTACCCCACCGAGTCTGCCCGCAACGACGCGAGGCGGCCATTCGGTTTTTCCAATCGGGACGATAGGCAACGCATTGAAGCAAAGAGTCGGTCTTTCAGGCCCCCGCCGCGACCGCGCCAAAGATCAGCGACTGGTGCGCCGCCACGCCGGCCATGACGCCGTCGGCCACCGCATTCGCCACGCCGGGAAACATGCGCGCCGCGTCGCCACAACAATAAACACCCGCCACCGTGCTGGCCTTCTGTTCATTGGTGCGGATGCACAGGCCCACCGGTCCCTGGTCAAACGCGCAACCCAGCTGTTCGGCCAGCGGGCTGCCGGCGCGGGTGCTTCCCATCACGAACAAACCGTCCAGCGGCCGGGTGCGACCGTCGCGCAGCACAACTTCGGCCTTGCCCGCGATGCGTTCCACCAATGTGCGCTCGATCGCCACGCCGCGCTGGACCAGTGCGGCCAGTTGCGCCTCGTCCGGTTCGAACGCATCGTTGAGAAACAGCGTCACCGTGCCCCAGTCGGGCAACATCATGGCCTGATGCAGTGCCATCGGTCCCGATGCCAACACGCCGATGTTGCCTTGCGCCAGTTCATAGCCATCACAATAGGGGCAAGTGAATACATGGCGGCCCCATCGCTCGGCCAGCCCATCGATGGGCGGCAGCTCGTCGATCACACCGGTTGCCAGCACCAGCCGATGCACCTGGAACAGCTGGCCATCCTGCAGCGTCACCTGGAAACCGCCTTCGTGGACGACAGCATTCGCCGCCGTTCCCTCGTGCCATGTGACGGTGGGGTAGGCCAGCAGTTGTTCGCGGCCCTTGGCGACGATGGCCGAACCCTCGCTGCCATCCTGGGTCAGAAAACCGTGCGAGTGGCGGGCGTAACGATTGCGCCGCTGGCCGGCATCGACCACCAGCACGCGGCGGCGCGCACGTGCCAGTTGCAGTGCTGCCGACAGGCCAGCGTAGCTGCCGCCGACGACGATGACGTCGAAATCACCCTTTGCGTGATCGGTGCGCATGGTTGCCTCCCTGGTGTGTCGCGTAGTGGTGATTGAAGCGTTCCGACAGGTCGGCCAGGGTGACGTCCCTGAAGTGCTCGATCAGCAAGGCTTCGGCTTCATCGAAGGCGCTCGCCAACGATTGGTTGACGACCTTCTCGACCAGACATTCAGGATGGTCGACCCGATTGCCCATCGCGAACACGGTGGGCGAGCCGACCGCTTCGTAGATGTCGTGCAAAGTCACCTCGTGCAGGTCGCAGGTGATCGTCCAGCCGCCGCCGTGGCCCTTGTCCGAACCGACGTAGCCGCGTTCGCGCAGACCGGCCAGCACGCGTCGCACCAGCACCGGATTGGTATTCAGGAAGCCCGACAATTCCTCGGACGTGCGTGGTACCCCGCCATGTGCCATGTGCAGCAACAGGTGCAGGACCGATGAAAGTTTGCTGTCTCGTCTCATGTAACTTACGTTAGCACATGAGTGGTGCGCAACGACAGGGCGAACTGGCGGACTGGGTGCCAACGGCAATGCCTGGCCGGCACTGAACCGTGTTGCCTTGGGCATTCCGGTGGTTGCGCGCGCCGGGCGTTACGGTCGCGGGCTACCTGCGCACCGCTGCCAGCAGGTGGCCGTTTACCAGGGAACCTGCCGACCCAGGTAATCGAGATACTGGAGGCCTGCCTTTCCCGCCTGCGCGTCGATGATGTCGACAAGGTTGGGGATGCTTTCCTCGATACCCAGGCGCGCCTCGGCGCCGCCCATGTCGGTGCGCACCCAGCCCGGCGCCATCAACAGCAGGGTCCTCGCATCATCGGCGTGGCGGGCGGCGAAGCTGCGCATGAATGTGTTGAGCGCCGCCTTGCTGCCGCGATACACCTCGTAGTGTCCGTTGGTGTTGTTGGCGACGCTGCCCTGGCCGGACGACATGATGCCGATCGTGCCATCGGGGCGCACGAGATCCTGCAGCGCCTCGATGACACGCATCGGGCTCAAGGCGTTGGTGACCATCACACGCACAAACTCGTCAGTCGACACATCCGCGATCGTTTCGCGATCATCATTCTTGACGCCTGCATTGACGAACAGCATGTCGAATCTTCTCGATGCCAGACGTGTGCGCAGCGCTGCCACCTGATCGGGTTGGACGATGTCGACGGTCTCGATTTCGAGCTGCCCTGCGCAAGCCCCCGTCAGATGGCGCAATCGGGATGTGCTGGCATCACGCTCGGTCGCGACCACAGCCCATCCGCGTTTGAGGTACTCCTCCGCCAGGGCCAGGCCAAGGCCCCGGGAGGCGCCGATGAGCAGGAGTTTCTTGTTCGAAGAGCGTGGTGGCATCCGTCATGTCCTTTATCGAGGTATTCAACGAAGCGCTGCGCATCGCGATCCACCGTGGTCGCTCAGTCCAGTGGCCACGGCACTGAAGCCGCAAGACGATCGGCCCCGGACGCCTCCACGGGATCGGGCTCGACGTGGTGTTTCCCGCTGGTTGTTTCATCGCTGCGCCACCATGGCGTCACCGGTCGCCGTTCCACCGGCTCGACCGCCGCGCCGAGTTGCGGCAACAGCAGATGCGCCCGGTTTGGATCCGCCAGCGAGAGCAAGGTTTCCACCGGCTCATCCCAGGCGTGCGTGGACAGCGCGAAGGTGCCCCAGTGCACAGGCATCAGCACGCCACCGCCGAGCATGTCATGCGCCTTCAGCGCATTGGCCGGACCCAGGTGTATGTCGCCCCACGAGGGGTGGAACGCACCCACTTCCAGCATCACCAGGTCGAACGGGCCGAGCCGGTCGCGAATGGTTTGGTATTCGCTGGTGAGGCCGGTATCGCCGCTGAAGAAAACGCTGTGCCGCTCGCCCTGCATGACGAGCGACGACCACAGCGTGAGGTTGCGATCCTTCAGTCCGCGCCCGGAGAAATGCTGCGAGGGAGCCGCCGTGATGCTCAGGCCGGTGCCTGGTACACGATGGGTCTGCCACCAGGCCAGCTCGGTGATGCGCGCGGGCGCGATGCCCCAGGCTTCCAGATGGGCGCCGACGCCAAGCGAGGTGACGAAGGGGACATCCGATTTCGCCAGCGCGCGGATGGTCGGGTAGTCCAGGTGATCGTAGTGGTCATGCGAAATCACCACCGCATCGATGGGAGGCAGGTCGCGCAGGCTGATCGGCACTGGCTGGAAGCGCTTGGGCCCGAGCAGGGTGAAGGGCGAGGCGCGCTGGCCCCACACCGGATCGGTCAGCACGCGCCAGCCATCGATCTCCAGCAGCACGGTGGAGTGGCCGAGCCAAGTGGCGCGCAATCCGTTGGCCGGTGGCCTCAGCCATGCGCTGCGGGGATCTTCGGCGGGCAGTGGCGCCGGTGGCGTGCGATCCGGACCGCCGCAGACGAAGTCGCGCAGCGTGGGCCGCGGCGCGGACGTGTCCCGCAAACCGGGCAGCACTGGATGAATATTGCGCAGCCGCTCGCCGTCCCACAACGGCAGGTCGTGCAGACGTTCGAGGCGTTCGCCCTGGGCGGGTTTGCCGAAAGATCGCATGGCGTGATTCCTGTGGAGTGTGCAGCACGCTCCGGAATGCGCGCTGCATGGGCACAAATCAAGGGCCGACGCTCACCCGCGTCAGTTCGCGTGCGTTCCCCAGAATGCCACGGCCCGTCGATATGCCTCGCGATCCAGCGGCATGCCCGAGCCACCTTCCTCCACGCCAAGCGCATTGCGCAGCATGGTGATCGGCACCATTGGAATCTCTTCCGGTTCGGCAGTGTAAAGGCAGCCGACCACACCCCATTCGGCATCGATCGGCGAGCCTTCTTTCGCCAGCTGCTCCCGGCTGTAGAGAATCGGCAGCAGATAGTTGGCGACCGACGGGTCGATGCCGTCGAACCAGCGCACCAGCACGGGCAGTTCCTCGTGGCTGCGCGCCTCGTAAGCGGAGCGCAGCAGGTGTCTGTTGGCTTCGGTGATGGGCGTGGCGGTGCAGCGTGTGCTGGTCCAGTTGCGGTGCACGTGCAAGCGGCAGAACGGCGCGTATCCTTCCAGTATTTTCAGCGGCGCTTCGGTGTTGAGGCGCTGTTCGAATTCTTCAGCGGTGCAATCCTGGATCGCGCTGGCGCGGCGGTCGCGTGGGAACAGTCGGCGGCGGGCGAAGGAGGTGAGGGTGACGGACATGGGGGCCAATGGGAGATGCATGAGTGCAACAGGTCAACGCGCGAGCAGACCTTGCCGGTCTGCCGCGGTCATCAAGCGACGAACTGCAGCCGCGCCAGCTCCGCATACAAACCACCCTCGGCCAGCAGACTCTCATGCGTGCCTTGCGCCACGATGCGCCCGCCGTCTAGCACCACGATGCGGTCGGCGCGTTGCACGGTGGCCAGGCGGTGGGCAATGACCAAGGTGGTGCGGCCTTTTTCGAGACGTTCGAGCGCCTGCTGGATCGCCGCCTCCGATTGCGCATCGAGTGACGACGTCGCTTCGTCGAGCAGCAGCAGCGGAGCGTCGCGCAGGATCGCGCGGGCGATCGCGATGCGCTGGCGCTGGCCGCCGGACAGGCGTACGCCGCGTTCGCCCATTTCGGCCTGGTAGCCGTCCTTGAGGGCGCTGATGAAATCGTGCGCCTCGGCGGCGCGGGCGGCGTCGCGCACTTCCTCGTCGCTGGCGCCTTCGCGGCCGAAGCGGATGTTGTCGGCGGCACTGCCGCTGAAGATCACGGTTTCCTGTGGCACCAGCGCGATCGCGCTGCGCAGGTCATCCAGCGTCACGGCACGCAGGTCGATGCCATCGACGCTGATGCTTCCGCTTTGCGGATCATAGAAGCGCAGCAGCAGCGAAAACACGGTGCTCTTGCCCGCACCGGACGGGCCGACCAGGGCGACGGTTTCGCCGGGGCGAACGTCGAGCGTGAAGTCGTGCAGCGCCGCGGTATCCGGACGTGTCGGGTAGTGAAAGCCGACGCCGTCGAAGCGCAATGCCCCACTGACCGGCCGCGGCAGCGCAAGCGGTTGCGCCGGTTCGGCGATCTCGGGGCGTTCGTCGAGCAGTTCGCCGAGGCGTTCCATCGCGCCGGCGGCGCGAAGTACGTCACCCCATACCTCGGAAAGGCCGGCGACCGAGCCGGCGGCGAACACGGCGTACAGCACGAACTGGCCCAGTATGCCGGCGTCCAGCGTGCCGGCCAGCACGTGGCGTGCGCCGGCCCACAGCACCAGGGTGATCGCGCCGAACACCAGCACGATCACCGCCATGGTCAATAGCGAGCGCATGCCGATACGCCGCCGGGCGGTGGCCAGCGCGCGCAGGATCGCGTTGCTGTAGCGGGTGCTTTCGATGTTCTCGCGCGCGTACGCTTTCACCGCTGTGGAGGCGTTGAGCGTTTCGTTGGCGATCGCCGCTGCATCGGCGAGGCGATCCTGGCTGGCGCGCGAGAGTTTCTGCACGCGCCGGCCGAATATCAGGATCGGCAGCATCACGGCGGGAATCACCAGCGCGGTAAGCCCGGCCAGCGATGGCGCCGTCCACACCATTGCCACCGCGGCGCCGATCAGCATCACGGCACTGCGCAGCGCCACCGACACGCCCGAGCCGATCAGCGCCTGCACCACTTCGGTGTCCGCGCTGAGGCGCGACAGCAGTTCGCCGACGCGGCTACGTTCGAAGAAGCCGACGTCGAGGCGGATCACTTGGGCATACAGCGTCTGCCGCAGCGAGGCCAGCGCGCGCTCGCTGAGCAGGGTGATGCAGAAATAACGTGCCGCGGTGGCGAACGCGAGCACCAGCGCCACGCCGAACAACGCGATAAAGGTCTCGTTGATCACCGCGTTGCTCGAATGTCCGAAGCCCTGGTCGATGATGTGGCGGAACGCCAGCGGCAGCACCAGGGAAGCGCCGGAGGACATCCCGAGAAAGACCAGCCAGCCGACGGCCAGCGCGCGATGCGGTTTCAGGAAGGGCCAGAGCCCGCGAAGGGCGCCGATGCGTCGGGCAGGGCGGGGGGTGTCAATCGTGGCGTCGCTCATGGGCTCTCGCAGGATGAATCGGGAATGACGCAGGCTCGCCTGGAAGCGGGCAATGCCATTGTAGGTGGGGCGTGGTGCGGTCGATTCAATCCTCTGGCCGCTTGCCGGAGCGTCGTGACCGTCGGGATATTTGCCTGATGTTCGTCAATCCAGGCGTTTTGCAACGCTGCGACCGCGAGTGATGTCGCTGATCCGGCGCTGTGCCTCGGCAACATGGTTGTCCGGCAGGCGCAGTTGCAGTGCCACGCCAGCGGTACCGAAAACTTCCTGTTCGATATCGGCCTGCCATTCCCTCAGTCGTGCCCTGAGCAGGGCCAGTTCGGCAAAGTCGCAATGCACGGCCAGCTGTGTCATCGCCACGATGGGTACGCGCTCGGCGCGACGCAGGCACTCGGCAGCGGTGCCGCCGTAGGCGCGTACCAGGCCGCCGGCACCGAGCTTGATGCCGCCGTACCAGCGCGTCACCACCACTGCGACGCGATCCATGTCCTGCCCTTCGATCGCCTGCAGGATCGGCCGGCCAGCTGTTCCGCCTGGCTCGCCGTCGTCGTTGAAGCGGTAGTCCTGGCCGATGCGGTAAGCCCAGCAATTGTGGGTAGCGGCGGGATCGCTCGCCTCGCGCAGGAATGCCAGTGCTTGCCCGGGCGATTCCACCGCCGCAGCCTGCACCAGGAAGCGGCTCTTCTTGATCTCCTCCTGATGGCTGCTTGCCCGGGCGAGCGTGGACAGGGCTCCACTCATGGTTTGGGCAGGCGCGCTTCGAGGTCGGCTGCAAACTGCCATCGCGGATGCGCGCGGTGAAATTGCTCGAGCCGTTGCTGCGCTTGCCGATCCTTGTGTTCGGCGAACAGACGCCGGATCTCGGTCAACTCGCGTGCCTGCGCAGGGCTGGCCGCCTGTGCTGCCGGCGCATCGGATGCGGGAGCTGGTGACGGGGGTGGCATGGCATAGCCTTGAATCGACGGCGGGGCAGGCGCCGCCGCGTCGGCCATCGAAAATGCGTTGCCCGAGACTTCGGCGACCGGAGCCGGTGCATTCGGCGCGGCGACGGGCGATGCTTGCGATCCGAAGCTCGCGGTGGAATTCCGGCGGGCCATGCCGACGGTTTGCAGGACCGTGTGCGGACTTGCCGCCAGCTTTGCGGATGAAAGCGGGCGCACGAATTTCGGTGGTGGCTGTTTGGCTGGTTCTGGCGGCGGTGGCGGAACTTGCGGCATGGCTTCCGGTTTCGCGGCGACAGGTGCTGCCTGCGGCGCCATCGCGGGAGTGGTCGCTTTTTCCGACACGACGTCGTTGGCCGCTGCTGGTGCGGTGTCGGCCTGTGGCATGCCGCGCATATGCCAGGCCAGACCGGCGGCAAGCACGAGAGTGGCGACGCTGCTCAATCCGATCAGCCAACGCGGACTGTTCCTTTTGCGGGTGGGTGAGCTGCCCGATTCGAAGGCTGGTCGACCGGCGTGCGGCTGGGCGGACAGTGCCTGCGCCGCGGCGCGCAACACGGCCGCGTCCAGCGCCGGTCCTGGTTCGTTCCGTGGCAGCTGGTCGTAAAGCGCCTTCAGCCCGGCCTCGTCGGGCAGGTTGTCGTCGGGCTCACGGGGTGGCAATGAGGTAATCATTCGGACAGCACTTCGCGTAATCGGGTCATGGCGTAACGCAGGCGCGACTTCACCGTTTCGCGGCCGGCGCCGGTCACCGCGGCGATCTCCTCCAGGCTCAGGTCCTGCTCCAGCCGCAGCAGAATGGCGATGCGCTGGTCTTCCGGCAGTTGTTCGATCGCGCGCTGCAGGCCGCGGCGGCGCTCGAATTCGGACAACGCGTGCTCCGGTTGTTCGCATTCCGGCGTGGAGGCATGGGCCAGCGCAATTTCAGCCTGCTCGCCATCAACCACGGGTCGCTGCCGGCGCGCGCTGTCGATCATCAGATTGTGCGCGATCTGCAATAGCCAGGTGCTGAACTTTGCCTGCGGCTGGTAGCGCTCGCGTGCGCTGATCACCCGGCTCCAGGTTTCCTGGAACAACTCGTCGGTGCGGTGGGGATCGCGCACGCTGCGCAGCAGGAACCGGTACAGCATGCCGCGGTGACGCCCGTACAGCACCTCGAACGCGGCAAGATCGCCACGTGCGTAGGCAAGCATCAGCATCGCATCGGGATCGACCGCGGCATCCATGGGTTGCGAGGTTAAGCGAAATCGGTGGGCAACGGATAGGTCGCGGGAGTGGCCGCGAAAAGCGTAACCCCCTCCCGGCCTCCCCCTGCAAGCAGGGGGAGGAGCAAAGCTAGAAGCAGGAGCAATGCCAGAAGCAGAGGCAAAGCCAGAGGCAGAGGCAAAGCCAGAAGCAGAGGCAAAGCCAGAGGCAGAGGCAAAGCCAGAGGCAGGAGCAAAGCCAGAGGCAGGAGCAAAGCCAGAGGCAGGAGCAAAGCCTGGTGACGTCGCGTTTTGCCGGTGCGACAGATCAGCTCCCTCCCCTGCGTGCAGGGGAGGGTTGGGGAGGGGTGCTCTTGCTCCTGCTCTCGCAAGTTCCGCCCCCGCCGCGCGGTGATGATTGGGGAAGGGCAGCGAGGAGATCCTGCCCGTAACCACCATCCGCGCAGCGAGGCCGGAAACCTCAGCGCGACGCGGTGTTGCCGGCGTTGTCATGACCTTGCGTCGCCAGTCCACCGGCGAGCTTCACCAATTGAATGAAGCCGGCGCGATAGCCGTCGGCATCGCTGCCACGTGCACCGCCGGCAAGTTTCGCAATCTGCGCGTAGCCGTAACCATCCAGGTATTTGCCGCCGCGCAGGGCATCGGCGAACGCTGCCACGGCCGCGGCATAGCGCAGGCGTTCACTGGCTTGCGCCTCTACCTGAGTCGCTATCGACTGCTCGATCAGTTTGCTGTCCGACTGCCCCGGCAACTTGTAGCGCAGGCGCAGGAAGGCCAGCTCATTGCCGCCGCGCGCCGAAGAGGATCGTTCGCCATAGCGCAGCGGGTCGATGCGCGCGGCATTCGAGCCCTTCGGGGTGATCTCGTAGATCGCGGTGACGTTGGCGCCTGCGCCGATCTCGCCGGCGTCGACCTTGTCGTTGTTGAAATCCTCGCGCTTCAGCATGCGTTTTTCATAGCCGATCAGGCGGTATTCCTGTACCTGCGCGGGATTGAATTCGATCTGGATCTTGACGTCCTTGGCGATCGTCAGCAGCGTGGCGGACATCTCGTCGACCAGCACGCGGCGACCTTCCTGCAGGCTGTCGATGTAGTGGTGGCTGCCGTTGCCCACGTCGGCCAGCATCACGGCCATGGCGTCGTTGTAGTTGCCTTCGCCGAAACCCAGCGTGGTCAGCGCGACGCCGCTCTTGCGGTGATCCTCGATCGTCGTCTTCAGCGCTTCCTGGCTGACCGTGCCCACGTTGAAGTCGCCGTCGGTAGCCAGGATCACCCGGTTCACGCCACCCTTGATGAAACCTTGCTCGGCCTGCGCATAGGCCAGCTCGATGCCGGCGCCGCCGTTGGTGGAGCCGTTGGCGCCGAGACCGTCGATCGCGGCATCGATGGTGGCGTGTCGATCACCGGCGGTGGAGGGCAGGGCGACGCCGGCATGGCCCGCGTACGTAACGATCGCCACGCGATCCTGCGGGCGCAGCTCGCGCACCAGCTGCTTCAGCGAAGCCTGCAACAGTGGCAGCTTGTCCGGTTCGGCCATCGAGCCGGAGGTGTCGATCAGAAACACCAGGTTGGACGCGGGGATCTCCATCTTCGGCACGCGATAGCCCTGGATGCCGACCAGCAGCAGTTGCCGCTTTGCGTTCCACGGTGCCGGCGCCAGCTCGGTGGTGACGCTGAACGGCTGCGCACGGTCGGCCGGCGGCGTGTAGCCGTAGTCGAAGTAGTTGATGAACTCCTCCGCGCGCACGGCGTCGGCAGGTGGAAGCTGGCCCGCGCTCAACATGCGTCGCACGTTGGTGTACGAGCCGGTGTCGACGTCGATGCTGAAAGTGGACACCGGCTGCTCGGCGACCAGTTGCACCGGGTTGGTATCGCGATGGGTGTAGTTCTCGGTGTTGATGTCGCCGGGCATGGGCTGCATCGGTGGCAACATGACGAGCATCGGCGCGGCTCCGTAGGCGCCCATCGCCATGTTCTTGCTCATGGCCGCGCGCTGCATTGCCGGTGGCGGTTGCCTGGGCGGTTCCGGCGGGGGCGGTGTCGCTGGCATCGGCGCGGCCGTTTCATCCAGGGCAGTGTCGGCTGGGGCGACGGATTTGACGTTTACAGGTAGCGCGGGTGTTGTTGTGGTGATCGGCGTCTTGTCGGTCTTTGCCGGTGCATCCACCACAGGCTTGGACATGCAGCCGGTCAGGACGACCAACAGGGCCAGCAGCAGGCTGCGCAACGGGGCTTTCACGTTCATGGGGCGGTTCTCCTCCGGGTTCGTGGAAGATGAAACGCAGGCGTGGCGCAAACGGGGTTAATCGCGATGGGCGTGGCGCGGTAGCATGGCGTCCTCGGCAAGACCCATCGGAATGACATGATCAACAACGATGTACTGCGCTCCATCCGCTACATGCTCGACCTCAGCGACGGCAAGGTGGTGGAACTGATCCACCTGGCGGACCCGGGTTTCCCGATCGAGAAGGAAGACGTGCAGGCGTTTCTGAAAAAGGACGACGACGTCGACTACGTCGAATGCAGCAATAAGGTGCTGGCGCTGTTCCTCGATGGCCTGGTGTTCCATCGCCGCGGCAGGGACGAAAACCGGCCAGCGCGAGCGCCGGAGAAACGCGTCACCAACAACGTGGTGCTGAAGAAACTGCGCGTCGCGTTCGAGTTGAAGGACGTGGACATGCATCAGATCCTCGAAGCCGCCGGCTTCCCGGTCTCCAAGCCCGAACTCAGCGCGCTGTTCCGTCAGCCCGACCACAAGAACTTCAAGTTGTGTGGCGATCAGTTGCTGCGGAATTTCCTGAAGGGGCTGACGATGCGCGTGCGCTCGGGTGAAGCGTCTTCAGCACGCTGATCGATCCACTTAGTGGTCGTGCGCCGATTTCATGACGAGTTCGCAGGGGGCGCGCCATGACGGAGATTCCCCGTCGATGACGCCTGTGAGTTGTCGGACAGGTTTTGCCCGTTCGCCGCTGGCGTGGTATCCGTAGACTTTACCCGAGAGGGATGCCATGAATACGTCCGCGATCCCTCCATTGCATGTCGAAGCTGTCGCCGCTTTCCAGCGGCAGGACTGGAAGAAGGCGTACGAGCTGTCGGTGAAGCTGCTGGCGGACGCGCCCCGGCACAACGCGTCCTGCTACCTCGCGGGTCTGGCGGCAGGAGAGCTGCATCAATGGCCGCAAGCCCTGGCACATCTGCAGCAGGCGACGCGGCAGGACTCGTCGAACGTCGAATACGCGGTGCAGTTCGCCAAGTCGTTGTCGCTTGCCAACATGCCCGGCGATGCCGTGCAAGCCGCCAATCGTGCCTTGGGGCTTTCGATTCGCGATGCGGCCATGTTCGACACCCTGGGTATCGTCTATACGCGCGCCAACGTGCATGAGAGAGCGGCGGTCGCGTTCCGGCGCTCCGCCATGGCGGCACCGGACAATGCGGCGTTTCGCTACAACTTCGCCAATTCCCTCATGTACGCGGGTGACATCGATGCCGCCGAAGAAGAACTCGAAGCGTGCATCGCGCTGAAGGAAGACTACTGGCTTGCCTATATTCCGCTGGCACGGATGCGGCGGCAGACACCGGAGCACAACCATGTCGACCGGCTGCACGCGTTGCTCCGGAAGTATCCGGACGATGCGACGGCGGCCTTGCGGCTGAACATGGCGCTGGCCAAGGAGTACGAGGATCTGCAGGACTATCCCCGCGCCTTTCGGCATTTGTGCGAAGGCAAAGGCGCCTTCCGCAGCACCGATGCCGACGGGCGCGAAAGGCGTGTGTTCGAGGCGATCATGCAGGCCTTTCCCAGTCAGCAGGATGATTTTTCGGGATATCCCACGGAAGAGCCCATCTTCGTCATCGGCATGCCGCGCACCGGCACGACGCTGGTGGAGCGCATCATCTCGAGCCATCCCTACGTCCATTCCGCTGGCGAGCTGCACAACTTTGGCGTTGCACTGAAGCAGGCTGCGGGGGTGGCGACGCCTTCGCTGCTGGATGAGGAGACGATCCATGCCGCTCGCCATGTCGCGTGGCGACGGCTGGGCGGACACTATTTGAGAAGCACCCGTCCGATGACGGCGATCAAGCCGCATTTCGTCGACAAGTTGCCGCATCACTATCTGTACCTGGGATTCATCGCCCATGCGCTCCCCAACGCCAGGATCGTCTGCCTGCGCCGCAATCCTCTGGATACCTGCCTGAGCATTTTTCGCGAGCTGTTCGCGCACAAGTCGGAGTTCCACGGTTACACCTTCGACCTGCTGGATATCGGGCGGCATTACGTACTCTTTGATCGACTGATGAGGCACTGGAAACAGGTATTGCCGGGACGCATTCTCGAGGTGCAGTACGAGGCACTGGTCGATGATCAGGAGCAGGGCAGCCGGGCGATTGTCGATCACTGCGGCCTGCCCTGGAACGATGCCTGTCTTCACTTCGAGCAGAACAGCGCGCTGGTCACCACGCCCAGCGCCATGCAGGTGCGCGCACCGATTTACCGCAGCTCGGTCAGGCGCTGGGAAAAATATGCCGAGCAGATCGCTCCATTGCGCGTGTTGCTGATGAGCGAAGGCATTGATTGCGACTCGTGATCGCAAATAGATGCGTTATTCGAAAATAAAAACGGACGTTCTGGGATGTAGTGCACAGTAGCCTTGAGTGAAGGCCGGATTCACTTTTTTCCGCTTTTCCTCGCCGACGCGCAGGCATATTGTCTCGATTCAATTCTATTGATCTCGCACATCGATCGAAAGAACGGCAGGCGTATCGCTATTCCTGCTGAAGGATTGTTTTGGCGCGAGATCGAAGTCGGACAAGGGGGAGTTGAGGTGACTTTCGCAGGATGAGGAAAAGTCCTGCCCGCTTGAACCCACGAGGGGATCTCCGTGAAAAAAGCAAACGTTCAGCTGAATCTGTGTGTATCCATCCTGGCGGCACTGGCGGCCGTTCCTGTCCTTGGAATGGCCGGTACGACCACACCAACGCAAACGGCCAATCCCGTTGCAGTGGCCGGGCTCAACACAAGCGAAATGCCACGCGTCACGCAAGTCGTGAACATGGCAAACACTACGGCCGTGCCGCGCACGCATCTGAACCTGGCGCCGCGGGCGAGTGCGGTGAAGGCAGTCGACGACTCGCTCAAGATGAAACACCTGCAATTGGTGCTCAAGCCGAGCGCGCAACGGCAGGCGGCGCTTGAAAAGCTGATCACCAGCCAGCACGACCCGCACTCACCCAGCTATCGGAAATGGTTGACCCCCCAGCAATATGGCGAGTCTTTCGGCGTTGCCGATGCGGATATCGCCACCGTGTCCGCGTGGCTCGAGGCACAGGGTTTCACCGTGAACACGGTCTATCCGAACAAGACGCAGATCGATTTCAGCGGCACGGCGGGGCGGGTTCGCCATGCGTTCGCCACGCACGAAATGGTGTACACCATCAACGGTGAGAAACATCTGTCCAACGACAGTGATATCCGCATCCCGGTGGCGCTGCAGTCGGTGGTGGCCGGTGTGATGGGCCTGAACGATTTCCACCCGCGACCGATGCACACGAAGCCACAGCTCGCGCGCTGGAATGCGAGCAAGCAACGCTTCATGCAAACCCCCGCCTCGACAGCGAAGTCGTCCAAGGCAAAGACGCCACTCAGCGCGTTCGACAAGAAGCTCGCCCAGGCCACTGACACCCCCGATGCCGTCAACTTCACCAACGGCGCGCGTGGCCTGGTGCCGGGCGATCTGGCGACGATGTACGGCGTGGACAAGATCCGCAAGAACGGAATCACCGGCAAGGGCGTGAAGATCGCCGTGGTCGACTCGTACGACATGGTGCCGGCGGACTGGAGCAATTTCGTGCAGAACTTCCATCTGGACAGCTACGGCGGCACCTTCACCCAGATCAACCCGGCGCCACCCAGCGGCGTGAACAATTGCCTCGATCCCGATGCGGTTGCCGGTTATACCCAGGACGATGGTTACGACGACGGCGAGACCCTGCTCGATGCCGAATACGCTGCCGCCATTGCACCTGGCGCGACCATCCAGGCTGCCATCTGCAGCAGCTACGACGCCGATTTCAATGCGACCACCGACAATTTCTTCGGCGGCGTGTTCATCGCGGCAAGCAACCTGATCAACGGCGCCTCGCGTCCGGACATCATCAGCGCCAGCTACGGATTTGGCGAAGGGGCCACTGACGCCGCCAGCAAACAGGCCATCGATGCGATGTGGGCGCAGGCGGACGCAGAGGGGATCTCGGTGTTCGTCTCCACCGGCGACTCCGGTTCCAATCCGGATTTCAACGGCAGCGTCATCTACGGCAACAGCTATGACGGCACCAGCGCCGTGGACGCCAATTCGTTTGCCACCTCGCCCCACGTGACCGCGGTGGGCGGCACGGACACCGCCGACGTGCTGGACGGCACCAGCGGCCAGTATTTCAAGGTCGCCAAGGACCTCACCAAGGGTAGCGCGCTGTCCTACGTGCCCGAGATCCCATGGAACGAATCCTGCGGCAACGAAGTGGCTGCCAAGTCGGAGGGTTACAACAGCAACGTCAAGTTCTGCAAGGACCTGTTCAAATTCGACACGAAAGGACTGTACGCAACATCCGAAGCCGGCAGCGGCGGCCCGTCGTCGATCGATCGCAAGCCAGCCTGGCAGAGCCTGGTGTTCAACGCGGCGAAAGACCAGACGCGCGATCTGCCCGACGTATCGCTATTTGCCGGTTCGTACGGTGGTTATACCTATGTGGTGACGTGCACGTCCGCTTATCCGTGCACGCCGGATTTCTCCGGTTCCACCACGTTGTCCGGCGGCACGTCGCTGTCTTCGCCGATGTTTGCCGGCATGCAGGCCCTGATCGATCAGAAAATGGACAACAGCGGCCAGACCCTGCAACAGGGCAATGCGGCGCCTACGCTGTATGCCTTGGCCGCCAAGGAGTTCGGTGGTCCGACCGGCACCGCCCCCGGTACCTTGGCCGCCTGCAATGCCGACAACGGTGCGACGGGCACCGGCGCCTGCGTGTTCCACAACGTGACGCGCGGTTCGATTTCCACCAACTGCTACGAAGAAAGCAGCGGTGAAGGAACACTCACCAACAACTGCTATTTCCTCGCGGATCTGAGCAACTATTCCATCAATACGATCTTCGGACCGATACCTATCGGAGCGGTGCAGATGGGCCTGACCAGTACGTTGACTTCTCCCACGGGTCTGAACGCGAAGAACGAGGCGTTCACGGCGCGGCCGGGCTGGAGCTTCGCCAGCGGCCTGGGTTCGGTCAATGCGGGCAACCTGGTGAAAGCGTGGGTCGCTTACGCCAAATCCGGGAAGTGATCCTGTTCGGATGATCGAGCAATAGACGAAACCTGGCGGCGTGAAGCCGCCAGGTTTTTTCTGCCCTAGTCGGGCGTACCTGCGATGACTCGCCTGAAGCATCACAAACGCCGGGTCGCACCTGCGAACCGATCCACCCGTGGGCGTAGCGTCATTTTTCCGCCGCGTTCACCGTGGCCTTGCGTTCCTGCCTGCCCCAGCCCACCGACGGTCCGCGAATGGCCGTCCATACCGAACGCACCACCACGTAATACATCAGCTGGCGATAGCCGAAGCGTTGCAGCACCAGCCACCACAGCAGGCTCCATTTTTCCTTCTTTTCCATCGCGAAGGCGAGGGCGGCAGCGGCGAGGTCGACGGCCATGAAAGCGGCGTAGAACACCAGCATCTTGATCAGGTTGGTGTCGTCGAACTGGCCGCGATGCTGCAGGTAGTCGAGGCCGGTGGCGATGATCTGCCACACCAGCACCAGGTCGACCAGCGGCGACACCACCGAGAACAGGATCTGGAACAGCCACACCTGCGGCAACGCGATCGTGCCGAGCGCGCCGTAGCGCGGATTGAAGGTGGCGTCGCGGTGTTTCCACAGGCACTGCAGGGTGCCGTAAGCCCAGCGGAAACGTTGGCGGGCGAGCCCTCGAGCCGCGTCGGGTGCCTCGGTCCAGGCGATCGCCTCGGCATCGAACAGGGTGTGGTAGCCGGCTTTCTGCACGGCGATGGTGAGGTCCTGATCCTCGGCCAGCGTGTCGGCTGGGAAGCCGCCCAGTTGCTCCAGCGCCTCACGACGCCAGGCGCCGACCGCACCGGGCACTACGGTGATCGCACCCAGCGCGGCCAGCGCGCGGCGCTCCAGGTTCTGCGCGGTGATGTATTCCAGTGCCTGCCACAGGGTGATCAGGTTGACGCGATTGCCGACCTTGGCGTTGCCGGCCACGGCACCGACCTTCGGGTCGGCAAACCAGCGCACCAGTCGCGAGATGGTGTTCGGCTCGAACTGGGTATCGGCGTCGAGCGCCACCACGATGCTTCCCTTCGATTCGCGCAGCGCCGTGTTGACGGCGTGCGCCTTGCCGCCGTTGGGGATGCTGATCAGCCGCACGCGCGGCTCGTTGACGAAGTGCTCGCCGACTACGGCCGAGGTGGCGTCGGTGGAGCCGTCATCGACCACGATGACTTCGAGCTCGCGGTAGCGACTGGAAAGGATCTGGCGGATCGAGCTGGCAATCACCTTTTCTTCGTTGTAGGCGGGGATCAGCACAGAGACCAGCGGTGGATCATCGTCGAGCACCGGTGCTGTACGCCGCCGTTCGCGTGCCCGGTTGAGCAGGGCGAGGCCGCCCAGCAGGATCAGTCGTGCCACCCCGAGGGTGATCGCCGCCGTCAGCAGCCAGCGGATCAGGTGGCCGAAAAAGCCCAGCGCAAGAAAGACCGAGCGGTCGGCCCAGCGCGAGATCGAGCCCGGCGCCAGCGTCGGCATGGTCTGGTTGTGGGTGAGGCCGGCCAGCTCGGTCACGGTGACGAAGTCGTAACCCTGCGCGCGCAGGCCGTCGATGATGCGTGGCAGTGCGGCCAAGGTCTGCGAGCGTTCGCCGCCGCCATCGTGCAGCAGGACGACCTGGCCCCTGCGATCGGGATTGGTGGTCTGGATGCCGCCGACCACGTTGTTGACGATGGCGTCGACACCGGGTCGCTGCCAGTCTTCGGCATCGACATGCAGGCCGACCGAGAGATAGCCCATCTTCTGCGCGATCTCGATCGGCACCAGTTCGTCGGCGGTGGTCGGTTCGGCGTCGCCGAAGTAGGGCGCGCGGAACAGTCGCATCGAGCGGCCGGTGAGCGCCTCGAACAATCGCTGGGTGGCGTTGAGTTCCAGCGCCACGATACCGGCCGGACTTTCACCGAGGTTGGGATGGGTGAACGTGTGGTTGCCCACGTCATGGCCTTCGGCCACCTCGCGCTGCACCAGTCGCGGCGACATCTCGGCGTTCTCGCCAATGATGAAAAACGTCGCCGGCACATGTTTCGTCTTGAGGATGTCGAGGATCTGCGGCGTCCATTCCGGATCGGGGCCGTCGTCGAAGGTGAGCGCGATCTTGTGCGGCAGGGTACCGGCGCGCTGGATCACGTACGAGGTCGGCAATGCGCTGTAGTTTTCGTCGTCGATGCTGCCGTCGTCCTTGTCGATCTCGACGGTACGTGCGCCGGGCGACGGTTCGGAGGCGATCTCCAGCACTTCGCCCTGACCTTCGATGTCGATGTCTTCGCCCTGACCGATCGTGTGCAGTTGTTCGGGCGCCGCCGCCCCATAGTTGCGGCCCAGCACCGACCAGATCGATGGATCCTCCGAACCCAGCCGCCACAATGCGTAGCCCCAGGGTTTGTAGTTGTCGGCGGCGTGAATCTGGTTGTAGGCGGTGACGGCGTCGAGGAACCAGACCTGATGGGTGGTGCCGTTGTCCTCGCTGTAGGAGAAGTGCGGGTTCTGCGTGTCCGGATCGAAGTCGATGTCGGTCTGCGCGTCGGCGGCGCGGTCCATCGCATCCTGGAAGGTCAGCGCCTCGGCGTTTTGTCCATGCGCCCAGTCGTAGCCGTAACTGCCGATCGCGATGATGGTCTGCTCCGGATCGAGCACTTTCATGCGCTTGTCCAGCGTCTTCTCGAACCAGTCCTCGCTGGCGATGCTGCCGGCGTCCTTGCCCGCCCAGTGTTCGTCGTAGGCCATGAGCAATTCGAAATCGACGATGTCGGCGTAGCCGGCGTAATCCCAGGAGGCGTCGTCGAACGGCACCGACAGCACGATGCCCCAGCCGTGTGGATCAAAGGCGTCGTTGAGCTCGGACAGAAAAGCCTTGAGATTGACCTGCGCGTCGTCAGGCACTTCTTCGAAGTCGATCGTGACGCCCTGGAAATGGTTGGCCGCAAGGAACACCACAATCTGCGCTATGCGCGCCTTGCGCAACGCGGGGTCGGCCAGCATGCGGGCCAGGCCCGGACCATTCCAGTTGGCGTCCACCGCGTTCTGCAACAGCGGCAGGATCGGCGTGGACGGTTTCTGCCTGCGGATCAGGTTCAGCGCCTTGGCGTCGATGCTGGTGTGCAACGCCATGTCGGGGCCGCTGATGCTCATCCAGGTCGGGATCACCCAGTCCAGCGTGGGCAGCGCGCGCTTCAGCGACGGATAGCTGCTGTCATCCCAGTTGACATAGAAGCCGATCGCCAACGCCCGGTTGGCGGGCTTGTCCAGCGAGGGTGGCGGCACGTGCATGGCCGCGGCCTTGCTGGCATGTGCATGTGTCGAATGCAGCAATTTCTGGCGGGCGCGTACCTCGGCGGCCAGCTTCGCCGCCGGCTTCAGCAGTTCCGGTGCGGCCGCCTTCACGTTGGCCAGTGCATGCCGGGTCCGGCCGTGCTCGCCGATGTGCAGTCCGGTCATGCTCGGTCCGACGAACAGGCTGATCGCGCACGCCACGACGAAAAGCGTGCTGACCACGCCGGCAAGCAGGGCCAACCGCGAGACATGGCTGGCACGTCGGCCGGTGGGGTCGAAGAAGATCGGTTTCTTTTGCACTGGAGGGATCGATGGACGCGGTAGGTCGCCAGTGTGCACGCAATCGCTTAACCGTGGCGTAGCGGCGGCGGATAAATCAGTCGATCACGGGACCCGCTACCGGCTTGCTGAAATCCTGTGGCGTCAGCTTTCCGGTCAATCGGAACACACCTTCGTGGACCTTGCGCGGAAGTACCACATCGAGCACGGTGGTCTGATGCGGGCCAAGTATGGCGAACAGGTCGTCGCCAGCGGCACTTTTCGCCAGTGCGTGATGAACCAGGCCGCCGAGATCCCTCGGCTGCACGCTGGCGCCATACGGGCGATGGCTGGCGGCGGCGGGTCGCAACGTCTTGCGTGTGTTGCGCGGATCGGCCACACGGGAGTCACCAGCGAGCAGGCTGTGGTCGAGGAACAGCGAGATCGTCGCGGACTGTTTCGAGTTGGCCTGGCGATCGAGCATGAAGCCCTCCGGCAGCAGGTCGGCGCTGGCCTGCACGCCGGCGGTGAGCAGGAAGCCGGCACCGGTCAGCGGTTCGCCCACCTCGTCGGTGAGACGCACGATCAGCAGGCTGCGCGGATCATGGATGTGCACGCGCGGTGCGAACGGGCCGGCCGGCTCCAGTTCCACCTTGTCGGCATCGCGCGCGGCATTTTCGCGTTCGAACGCATCGCAGAGCGCAACGTAATCGTCGGTGCTGCGGATCGACAGGCAGCGCAGAATCGCCTGCACCGTGGCTGGCGCGGCGCTGGTCATGATGCCCAGATCGTCACCGGAGTGCGCCGCGCCAGCGATCAGCTTGAACGCGCATCGCGGGCCGCGGCTGAGATTGAGTTCCAGCGTGTCGACGGCGCCGCGGGCGCCGACCTGGGGTGACAGCACCGCATGATGTGCATTGAGGTTGCTGGCAGCAATGCGCACCACGCCATCGGAACCGTCTTCGCCGGTGTAGCTGTTGAGATGGTCGTACAGCTTGCGATCCGGGCGGTCGCCGGTGAGCACGAACAGGAACTGTCCGCGTTTCAACGGATCGTCACTGTGGATGTAGTCGAGATTCAACGACAGCGATTCGGCGCTGCCCAGCTCCAGCCAGTCGAGGATGCGCTGGCCCGGTTCGACGCCGGCGAACCAGGACTTGAGCCGGCCGAGCATGCTCTTGCCGAGCTGCGCCAGCGCCGAACCGAAGTTCGCCGGTGCCAGCATGACCAGATGGCTGAGCCTGATCGTGCTGTGCGTGGCGGGCTTGTCGCGCTGTGCGCGCAGCCATTCGCGTACCACCGGACCGCCGCTGGAATGGGTGACGCAGGCGAAGCCGGCATCGAGCAGGTGGAGGTCGCGCAACGCGTGATCGAACGCGCGGACCAGGTCGGGCATGGTCACCGCATCATCGAAGCTCACGTACTCCGACAACCGGATGTCGGCCAAGGTCAGCGCCAGCCCGGCATTGGCAGCGAGCTGTTGCAGTTGCTGCGGCAGTTGGCCGTAGGTCGATGTGCTGGTGACGCTCCAGCCGTGCACGAAGACGAGGGTGGTCATGGGGTGGCTCCCTGCGATGGCCCAGCCTAACCAAAGTCGGTCCGGCTGCCCACCGAGGCGGATCGCACATCGGCATAATCACGCTCTTCCGTCGATTTCTGTTGGCCGTGCCGATGACGCTGAATGTGCTGCTTGTGTTGATCCTGCTGGCGATCGTGCTGGCGTTGTTGCGCTGGCGACGATGCAGCCGCGCGTTGCTGGCGCTGGCCGTGGTGCTGTTGCTGGCGGTGGGCTGCGGACCGTTGCCAATCTGGCTGCTGACCCAATTGCAGTCAGGCTATGCGACGGAAGCTCCGATCGCGTGGGGACAGCGCAACGCCATCGTGCTGTTGGGCGCCGGCACGGTGCGGGCGACGGATACCGGGCCGGTCGAGGCCAGCCTGTTCGCCTACGGGCGTATCAACAAGGCAGCGGCGCTGTATCGCGAATGCCGGCAAACAGGGCACGCGTGCAGGATCGAGGTGAGCGGAGGCGACGCACGCGGGCTGGGTCAGTCGGAGGCGGCGGTCTATGCAGGCAACCTGCAGCGGCTTGGTGTCGATCCGGCGGATCTCCTGTTGGAGTCGCGCAGCATGAACACCTGGCAGAACGCCCAGTTCAGCGGTCCGCTGCTGAAAGCGTGGGGCGCCGATCGTGTGCTGTTGGTGTCGTCGGGTTTCCACTTGCGACGCGGCATGTTGTATTTCGCGCATTTCGGCATCCGTGCCACACCCGTGCGCGCCGATTACGTCGACGGCATCAGGTCATGGGAGCCGCTGTCGTACAACTTCACCATGGCCGACCTGGCCTTGCACGAGTACACCGGCGTCGCCCGATATCACTGGTACAACGCGATGGGCTGGAATGTGCAGGCAACAAAGCCGGGCGCGTTGTAGACGGCCCGGCTTGTCGCAGGAGCCCGCTGGCGGGCGATGCCGTGATAAAAAGCATCGCCCGCCAGCGGGCTCCTACAGACGCTTCTCTTTGGCTCAGGCGGCCTTGTCGAGCGAAGCCAGGTCGATCACGAAGCGGTAGCGCACGTCGCTCTTGAGCATCCGTTCGTAGGCGTCGTTGATGTCCTGGATGTCGATCACCTCGATGTCGCTGCTGATGCCGTGTTCGGCGCAGAAATCCAGCATTTCCTGCGTCTCGGCGATGCCGCCGATAGCCGAGCCGGTGACCGTGCGGCGGCCGGAAATCACCGCACCGGCGCTCACCGGCGGATCCAGCGGCTGCAACTGACCAACCAGGCAGTGCACGCCGTCAAGCACCAGCGTGGCAAGGTAGGGATTGAGGTCGTGCGGGTTCGGCACGGTGTCGAGGATGAAATCGAACTGGCCGGCCACCGCCTTCATCTGCGCGGGATCGGTCGACAGCACCACGTGATTGGCACCAAGCCGGCGCGCCTCGTCCTCCTTGCCCGGCGAACGCGTGAACAGGGTGACGTCGGCACCCAGCGCCTTGGCAAACTTCAGTCCCATATGGCCGAGGCCGCCGAGGCCGATCACCGCCACCTTGTTGCCTTTGCCGATTTTCCAGTGGCGCAGCGGCGACCAGGTGGTGATGCCGGCGCACAGCAGCGGCGCGGCGGATTTCGGATCGAGCTTGTCCGAAATGCTCACCACGAACTTGTCGGAGACCACGATGCGCTCCGAATAGCCGCCCTGGGTCGGCAGGCCGTCGCGGCGGTCGATGCCGTTATAGGTGAAGCTGGGACCTTCCAGGCAGTACTGCTCCAGCCCCTTCGCGCAGGAGCTGCAATGCTGGCAGGAGTCGACCATGCAGCCGACGCCGACCATGTCGCCGACCTTGAACTTGCCCACTTCGGCGCCGACCGCGCTGACCCGGCCGATGATCTCGTGGCCGGGCACCATCGGATAGATACTGTTATGCCACTCGTTGCGCGCCTGGTGCAGGTCGGAGTGGCAGACACCGCAATAAAGGATGTCGATCACCACATCGTCCGGGCGCGGGTCGCGCCGTTCGAAGCTGTGCGGTGCCACCGGCGTGGTGGCGGACTGGGCGGCGTAGCCGCGGGTGCTCAGGGACATGTGTTTTCTCCTGCAGGGATCGAGCGCCAAACATCGAAGTATGCGCACAAGGGGCCGCTGCCGATAGCCGGATCCTGCGAGATCCTTGCCCGATCCTGCAAAGCTGCCGTGGCGCACTCGCGCCGACTTGCAGGAACAGGCAATCTTGCGTTGTCCCCGTATCTTGCCGAACACCATGAAACCTGGTTTTCCAGCCATCGAGCCGAGTCCGCGCCTGGAGCGCGACCGCGCGGAATTGGCAGCCATCATTGAACGATCGACCCGTTGCGACGGACTCCATTCCACCGCCTTGCCGACGCTGAATTTCTTCCGTGCGAGCACGCCGGGCACCCAAGTCTGCGCGATGTACGAACCGGGCCTGGCGCTGGTGGCGCAGGGCGCCAAGCGGGTACTGCTGGGTGGCGAGACCTACCGTTACGACCAGGCGAATTACCTGGTCACCTCGATTGATCTGCCGGTGTCCTCACAGGTGGTGGTGGCTTCGCCGGAGCGGCCTTATCTGTGTGCGATGCTGCGCTTCGATGTGCGCCGGATTGCCGAATTGCTGGCCGACGCGGATCTTCCCGCCGCACCTGCCACGGCCGGTCGCGGCATCGCGGTGAGTCCGCTCAGCGACGATCTGCTCGACACCGTGCTGCGTCTGGTCCGGCTGCTTGAATCGCCGCGGGACCTGCCGGTACTCGCGCCGCTGATCGAGCGCGAACTGCTGTACCGCCTGCTGACCAGCGAGCAAGGGCCGCGGCTGCGCCACGTGGCCACGGTCGGCAGCCGCAGCCACCAGATATCCCATGCGATCGACTGGCTGAAGCATCATTTCCAACGGCCGCTGCGCATCGACGAGCTGGCCGGCACGGTGAACATGAGCGCGTCGTCGCTGCACCACCACTTTCGCGCGATCACCGCGATGAGCCCGTTGCAGTACCAGAAGCAATTGCGCCTGCAGGAAGCGCGCCGCCTGCTGCTGGCCGAGCATTGCGACGTGGCCTCCGCCGCCCATCGGGTGGGCTACGAAAGCCCGTCGCAGTTCAGCCGCGAGTACAGCCGGCTGTTCGGCGCACCGCCGCTGCGTGATGTGGAGCAGCTTCGTCGCACGGGCATGGCATCGCACGCGATACCGTTGACGGGTGGCGTCGGATTGGGGTGACTCAGGATTCGCGCATCACCATCAGGCGGATTTCGGTCATGTCCTCGATCGCGTAGCGAATGCCTTCGCGTCCCAGGCCGGACAATTTGATTCCGCCATACGGCATGTTGTCGACGCGGAAGCTGGGAATGTCGTTGACGATCACGCCGCCTTGTTCCAGTTCGTTCCACGCACGCATCGCGTGATCGAGGCTGTCGGTGAAGACGCCGGCCTGCAGCCCGTAATCGGAGTCGTTGACCATTCTGATGGCTTCGTCGAACCGGCTGAACGGGGCGAGCAGGGCGAACGGACCGAAGGCTTCCTGCCGGTTCGCCTTCGCGTCATGCGGCACGTTTTCCATCAGCGTCGCGTCGAGCATGTTGCCGTTGCGCTTGCCGCCGCACAGAATCCTGCCGCCGGCCTTCTTCGCGTCCAGGATCCAGCCGTGCAGGCGTTCGGCGGCGGCTTCGTCGATCATCGGGCCGAGGAAGACGTCCTTCTGTTTGGGATCGCCGGCCTTGAGCTTTCTGGTGGCGGCGACCAGCTTGCGCTTCAAGGCATCGTAGATGTCGGCATGGGCATAGATGCGCTGCACGCCGATGCAGCTCTGGCCGGACTGGTAGAACGCGCCGAACACCAGCCGCTCGATCACCCGATCGAGGTGCGGGCCCTGGTCCGCATCGACGATGCAGGCCGCGTTGCCACCCAGTTCCAGCACGACCTTCTTGCGTCCGGCGCGCGCCTTCAACTCCCAGCCGACCTGGCCGCCGGTGAACGAGAGCAGCTTGAAGCGCTCGTCCTCGACCAGCGGCGTGGCGTGCTTGCCGTCCAGCGTGAGAATCGAGAACGCGCCCTTCGGCAAATCGGTCTCCGCCAGCACTTCGCCGATGATCAGCGCCCCGATCGGGGTCTTTTCCGCGGGTTTCAGCACGAACGGACAGCCGGCGGCGATCGCCGGCGCGACCTTGTGCGCCACCAGGTTCAGCGGAAAGTTGAACGGCGTGATGAACGACACCGGCCCCAGTGGCACGCGCCTGGTGTAACCGTGATAGCCGTCCAGACGGCTGGCCAGTTCCAGGTTCAATGTCTCGCCGTTGATGCGCACGGCTTCCTCGGCAGCGATGCGGAAGGTCTCGATCAGCCGGGTGACCTCGCCTGCGGAATCCTTGATCGGTTTTCCGGCCTCGATGCACAGCGCCTCGGCCAGCTCGTCGCGGCGCTCGGTGAAACGCTTCGCGCAATGTTGCAACACGGCCTGGCGTGCCCAGGGCTTGAAGTTGCGCATCGGCGTGGTTGCCTTCACTGCGGCCGCAATGGCTTTTTCGGTGGCTTTTGCGTCGGGCACCGCGACCCGGGTAGCGACCTTGCCGCTGTACTTGTCGCGCACGTCCAGCATGGTTTTGGATGTTTGCGGCTGGTTGGCGAGGTAGTAGGGATAGGTTTTCTTGAGCATGGCCGGTGCCGTTGACGGAATCGCATCAAGCATAAGTGCGTGCCGTGTTCAGCGCATGTGATCCGCTCAGTCTTCGCTGACCCGCAGCGGCAATTCACCGTCGGCAAGACGTACGCGCAGGGGTGTGCCGACGGCGACATTTTTTGCCGAACGCAGCACCTGGCCGTCGATATCGAACACGATCGCGTAGCCACGTTCCAGCGTGGCCAACGGACTCACCGCGTGCAGCGCGTGGGCGATGTGGCGAAGCCGGGTTTGTCGTCGTTCGAGCAGGTGGCTGATCGCGCGGCGCAGCCGCTGGTCCTGTTCGGCCAGCCGGTGCGCCAGCAAAGACATGCGCACGCGCGGATGTTGCGCCAAGACGCGCGCGTGCAGCCGTTCCAGTCGCGAATGCCGAAGTTGTCCCTGTTCGCGCCATACGCCGACCAGGCGGCGCTGAAGATGCTGCAGCCGTTCGCGATCACGTGCCAGCCGTGCCTGCGGGCGTTGCGCCTGCAGTCGTGCCAGCAGGTGGTCGACTCGTTGCGATTGCGCCTGCAACTGGCGTTGCTGCAGAGTCAGCATGCGTTGCTGCAGCTGCCGCAGATGGTGACCGATGGCCACCGCGTCAGGCACCAGCAATTCGGCGGCGGCCGACGGCGTGGGTGCGCGCAAGTCGGCGACGAAGTCGGCAATGCTGAAGTCGATCTCGTGCCCGACTGCGGAAACCACCGGCACCGCGCTGGCGTGAATCGCTCGCGCCACCGCCTCGTCATTGAAGGCCCACAGATCTTCCAGCGAGCCACCACCTCGAGTGAGCAGCAGCACGTCGTAACGCGCGCTGGAAGATGCCTTGCGCAGCATGGCCACGATGGCTGGTGGTGCCTCGCGCCCTTGCACCGGCACCGGCAGCACATCGACATTGGCCAGCGGCCAGCGCCGCGCCAATACGCTCATGACATCGCGGACGGCGGCACCGGTCGCCGAGGTGATCACGCCGATGCGCCGTGCGTAGGCGGGCAGGGTGCGCTTGCGGCCGGGCTCGAACAGGCCTTCCGCGGCGAGTCGCGCCTTGAGCTGTTCGAATTCGCGTTGCAGCGCGCCTTCGCCGGCCGGCTCCATGTATTCGGCGACCAGCTGGAACTCGCCTCGCGGTTCGTACAGGCCGACCTTGGCGCGCAGCAAAACCTGCATGCCGTCCACCGGATGAAAGCGCAACGCGGAAGCCTTCAGCTTGAACATGGCGCAGCGCACCTGGGCGCCGCTGTCCTTCAGGGTGAAGTACAGGTGGCCGGAAGCGGGCTTCGCCACGTTCGACAGTTCACCCTCGATCCATACCTGCGGCAGGGCATCGCCCAGCAGGTCGCGTACCAGCCGGTTGAGCGAGCTGGGGGTCAGGACATGGCGTGGCGTGGGATCGTCGAACGGCGCTGGCATAGGCGGGTGAGCCTAGCATGTGGGAGTATCAAGTCGTGAGAAAACATCCGCTTGAGCCGGAAACCGCATGGACAGCATCAAGATGTAAAAGCCCGGTTATGTCGCTCAGTCGTCGTCGTTCGATTCGCGCCCACGGCGTTTGCGCGCGCGCCAGCTGCGGATGCTCAGGTTCAGTGCAAACCACGCGGCCATCGCACCGAACGGCCAGCCGATCCACGCCGGCCACAGGAACGCCACGAAGGCCAGCGCCACCAGTACCAGGGTGCCGATCACCGGCGGACCACTGGTGCTGTCGCCGAGCACGCGGCGATTGGTCAGCGCCGCGCCGACGCTGTTGGCGATGCGCAGGGCGCCAGCCGCTGCGCGGCCGGAGCTGCCGCCGCCATGGCGTACCCGCGGTGGACGCGTTTCGCTGCTGCGCACCTTTTCGCTGTTGCCGCGACGGCGCGGGGCGAGCACGATTTCGGTGGCGTTGCCCAGGTCTTTTTCATATTGGGCGGCCAGCTGACCGGCGAAGCCGGCGTCCTCGACCGCGACATCAAGCTCGCGATTGCTGAGCCAGCTGGCAATGTTGAGGTTGGACGAACCCACGCGTGCCCATTGTCCGTCGGCCACCGCGGTCTTGGCATGCAGCATCGAACCATTCCATTCGAACACGCGAATGCCCGCCTTGAGCAGCGGCCGGTAACCCGACCGCGACATGCCTGCCACCAACGGGATATCGCTGCTGCCGGGCACCAGCAGGCGCACGTCCACGCCATCGCGCGCGGCCGCTACCAGCGCCTGCACGTACGGCACCAGACCCACGAAGTAGGCGTCGGTGAGCCACAGGGTCTTGCGCGCCATCGCGGCGATCAGCTGGTCGAGCCGATACATGCCGGCAGTGGCGGGTTGGGTGGCGATCAGCCGCAGCGAGATGTCTCCGGCGGGCGTGGGCGGCCCGGACAGCGGCGCGAACGATCGCAGTGGAACGCCGATCTCGCTCCAACTTTGTGCGAACGCGGTTTCCAGTTCGGCTACCGCCGGGCCGCGCAGCGCCACGCCGGTGTCGCGCCACGGCGGCACGTTGCGGGATGGATCGCCGAGCCACTTGGCGCTGATGCATACGCCGGACAGGAAGCCCTGCACGCCGTCGACGATCAGCAGCTTGCGGTGGTCGCGGCTGATCCAGCCGAACGGCTGGCCCAGTTGCGGCGGGTTGTACACGCGTACTTCGCCACCGGCCGCCCGCAGCGGTGTCCAGAAGGCTCCGCGCGACTGTCCGAAACAGCCGATCCAGTCGACCACGACCGCGACGAACACACCCGCCTGCGCCCGTTCGACCAGGGCATCGCGGAAGGCGCGACCGATCTCGTCGTCGCGAATGATGTAGTTCTCCAGCAGCACCCGCTGTCGTGCACCGCGGATCGCTGCCAGCCAGGCTTCGTAGTGTGCAGCGGCATCGATCAGCAGTTCCACGGCGTTGCCGCTGAGCAACGGCGCGCCGGCGGTACGGCTGAGCGCCTGTTCCGCCAGCAGGCGGCTCGGCGTGGGAGGGATCAGTGGTGTGGGCATGATCCGAGTGTAGGTGATGGTTCCGCGGTGCGCAGTCATCACCGGGCTTCTGGCATGATCGCGCGCATGCCGATCGAGCACCGCTACAACGACACCGATGCCTGCGCGCGCCACCTCGCCGAAGAGCTGGGTCCGGACCTGCGCATCGCCGCGCCGCTCGGCCTGGGCAAGCCGCACGGCCTGCTGAACGCGCTGTACGGACTCACCGTCAGCGACCCGGCGCGTTCGATGCGCCTGTACACCGCGTTGTCGCTGACCCGGCCGCAGCCGACTGCGGGACTGGAGCAGCGTTTCCTCGGACCGTTTCTCGAGCGCCACTTCGGTGCCAACCAGGTCGATCCGCAGTACGCGCTGGACCAGGCGCGCGACACGCTGCCGTCGAACGTCGAGGTGCATGAGTTCTACCTGCAGTCGGGCGCACTGCTTCACTCGGGCGCCGCGCAACGCAGCCATATCAGCCAGAACTACACCCACGTCGCGCGCGACCTGGTGGTGCAGGACATCAACGTGCTGGTGCAACTGGTGGCGCGTCGCGAGGGACCCGATGGCGTGCACTACAGCTTGTCGTGCAATCCGGACCTGACCCTTGATTTCCTGCGCCGGGTGCAACTGGCCGGCAAGCAGCGGCCGTTGTGCGTGGCGGTCGTGCATCCGGACCTGCCTTACATGGGCGGCGATGCGGAAGTTGCGGAAGATTATTTCGACGTGGAGCTGTGTCCACTCACGTCACCACGCTTGTTCGCGCTGCCGCGCGTGGCGGTCGACCTCGCCGAATATGCGCTTGGCCTGCACGCCAGCGCGCTGGTCAAGGACGGTGGCTGCCTGCAGATCGGCATCGGTGCGCTGTCCGATGCGCTGGTCAAGGCGCTGCTGCTGCGTCAGCAGGAAAACACCTTGTGGCGACGCGCGCTGGTGGCGCTCGACCCCGCCGGGGCCACGCATGCGGAGGCCTCCTTGCTGGGTGGCCTGGCGCCATTCCAGGCGGGCCTGTACGGGGCCAGCGAGATGGTCATGGATGGTTTCATGCACCTGCAGCGCGGCGGTATCCTGAAACGGCGCAGCTGGGACAACCTCGCGCTGGAGCGCGCCTCGGCCGCGGGCCGGCTGGCGGACGACGTGCCGGGCGGTCATTACCTGCGCGGCGCGTTCTTCCTCGGCTCGCGCGAACTGTACGACTGGCTTGGCGCCACCGAAGCGGCCGACCCGGATGCGATCGACATGTGTCCGGTCTCCAACGTCAACCAGCTCTACGGCGACCATCAGGCATTGGCGACGCTGCAGCGGCGCGGTGCACGTTTCTTCAACACCTGCATGATGGCGACCGTGCTCGGTGCGGCCATATCCGACACGCTGGACGATGGCAGTGTGGTCAGCGGCGTCGGCGGGCAGTACAACTTCGTGGCGATGGCGCACGAGTTGCCGGATGGCCGCTCGATCCTGTTGTTGCGATCGACCCGGCAGAGCCGTGGCGGCATCGAAAGCAATATCCGCTGGAACTACGGTCAAACCACCATTCCGCGTCACCTGCGCGACATCTACGTCACCGAGTACGGCGTTGCCGACCTGCGTGGCAAGAGCGACAGCGAGTGCATCGAGGCGATGCTGGCGATCAGCGACGCGCGTTTCCTCGATGCGCTGTGCGCGGAGGCGAAGGCGCACGGCAAGCTGGCGGCGGATTTCGTGATACCGGAAGCGTGGCGCCGGCATCGCCCACGTTACCTGCGCGAGGCCCTGGCGCCCCTGCAGCAGAAGGGGTTGTTGCCGACGTTCCCGTTCGGCAGTGACTTCAGCGACGTCGAGCAGCGCCTGTTGCCGGCGTTGACCTGGCTGAAAGCCGGTACCGGCAACTGGCGCGGCAGGCTGCGGCTACTGCGATCGATCATCCGCCCCGGCCCGGTGGCCGAAGGCGAAGCCGAGGCATTGGCCCGGATGGGGCTGGCGGCGCCACAGAGCCTCGCCGATCGCCTGCAACAACGGCTGCTGCAGACGGCGTTGCGACACTGAAGCGGCAACATCGGTTCGGTTATCCTTGACAGCTGAACGCCGATTCCCGCGGCGGCAAGCTCCGGTTATTTCCCGTCATGAAAGAAGCATCCATTTCGTCCCCACGCCCGGCCGAGCCCGCACCGCGGCGGCCCAGCGTATCCGTGCAGATCGGCAAGGTGCTGGTCGGCGGCGGCGCGCCGGTGGTGGTGCAGTCGATGACCAACACCGACACCGAGGACCCGGCCAGCACCGCGAAGCAGATCGCCGAACTGGCCCGCGCCGGCTCCGAACTGGTCCGCATCACGGTGAATACCCCTGCCGCTGCCGCGGCGGTGCCGCGGATTGCCGAGCGGCTGGCGATGATGGGCGTGGACGTGCCGATCATCGGCGACTTCCACTACAACGGGCATCAGTTGCTGGAGCGCGAACCGGCCTGCGCCGAGGCGCTGGCCAAGTACCGCATCAATCCCGGCAACGTCGGTTTCGGCAAGAAGAAAGACAGCCAGTTCGGCGCGATCATCGAGATGGCGCTGCGCTACGGCAAGCCGGTGCGCATCGGCGCGAACTGGGGGTCGCTGGACCAGAGCATGGTCACCGCGCTGATGGACCAGAACGCCCAGCGCGCCGACCCGTGGGATGCCTCGCACGTGGCGCGCGAAGCGCTGATCCGCTCGGCGCTCGACTCCGCCGCCAAGGCCGAGGAGATCGGCCTGGCACGCGATCGCATCATCCTGTCCTGCAAGGTTTCCGGAGTACAGGAATTGATCGCGGTGTACCGCGACCTGGCTGCGCGCTGCGACTACGCGCTGCACCTGGGCCTGACCGAGGCCGGCATGGGTTCCAAGGGCATCACAGCTTCCAGTGCCGCGCTGGCGGTGCTGCTGCAGGAAGGCATCGGCGACACCATCCGCATCTCGCTGACGCCGGAGCCGGGCGCCTCGCGCACCGGCGAGGTCATCGTGGCGCAGGAACTGCTTCAGACGATGGGCCTGCGTTCGTTCACGCCACTGGTCACCGCCTGTCCGGGTTGCGGACGCACCACCAGCGAGTTTTTCCAGGAACTGGCCAAGACCGTGCAGGAACACGTGCGCGAGCAGATGCCGGTCTGGCGCATCAAATACGACGGCGTGGAGAACCTCACGCTGGCGGTGATGGGTTGCATCGTCAATGGGCCAGGCGAATCCAAGCACGCCAACATCGGCATCTCGCTGCCGGGCAACGGCGAGACGCCGGCGGCGCCGGTGTTCATCGACGGCGAAAAGGCGATGACCCTGCGCGGGGACAACATCGCCAACGAGTTCGTCGGCATCCTCGACGATTACGTGGCGCGCAAGTATGCGTTGCGGACGGGCTGAGGCTCCGATTACGCTGTCACGGCGGGCGTTGTTGCATACTGGCGCCCGTCCGCAAAAATTTACGTATCGCGCGCGAGATGACCTCACCGGAGTCCCGTAGTGAGAATCAACCCTCAATCCCGTATCGTCCTGCTTTACGTCGTGCTGTCCGCGCTGTGGATATGGTTTTCCGACCATGCGCTGGATGCCCTGGTGCACGACCATATCGAGTTGACCTCGCTGCAGAGCTTCAAAGGCTGGCTGTTCGTGGCGAGCACGGGTGCGCTGCTGTACTGGATGATCGGTCGCGACCTGCACCGGCTCAGGGTCGCCAACCAGACGTTGCTGGACGGTCATACCCAGTCGCTGCGCGTGCTGGTGTCGGCCATGGATATCCGTCATCGCGAAACCAGCGACCATTCCGACCGCGTGATGCGCATGGCCACCGGACTGGCCAAGCTCGCCGGTGTGCATGGCGAAACGCTGCACAACCTGACCTTCGGCGCGCTGCTGCACGACATCGGCAAGCTGGCCTTGCCGGACTCGATACTGATCAAGCCGGGCAAGCTGGACGATGAGGAAATGCGGGTGATGCGCGGGCATGCACAGCTCGGTTACGACCTGTTGCAGCGGGTGGATTTCCTGCGCGGAGCCGGCGACATACCGCACAGCCACCATGAACGCTGGGACGGCACGGGTTATCCGCAAGGCCTGCGCGGTGAGGCGATTCCGCTGGCAGCAAGGATCTTCAGCGTGGTCGACGTATGGGACGCACTGATCAGCGCCCGCGTCTACAAACCGGCCTGGCCCGAGGCCGACGTGCTGGCCTACCTGCGCGCCGCCGCCGGCGGCCAGCTCGATCCGAATATGGTGGCGCTGTTCCTGAAGAACTATGACGCGCTCAAGTTGCTCGGTGGGGCGCCCGAGGACCGCAATCGTCCAGGCATGGCTGCAGCAAGCGTGGCGTAAGGTCAGCCCAGCTGCCGACCGTCCCGGGCTGTTGGCCGAGGCGGACGACTTCCTGCAGGAACTGCTCGCGCGGGATCTCGATCGCACCCAGGCCGAGCGTGTGCGGGTTGCTGACCTGGGTGTCGATCAGCGGAAACCCCATCCCGTGCAGCAGGCGGGCCAGCGCGATCAGGGCAAGTTTGGAGCCGCCGCTTTCGTTGCTGAACATCGACTCGCCACAAAACAGCCGGCCAATGGCGACGCCGTAGATACCGCCCACCAGTTGTTCGCCGTCCCAGACTTCCACGCTGTGCGCGTGGCCCAGACGGTGCAATTCCACGTAGGCATCGATCATGGCCGGTACCAGCCAGGTACCCGATTCGCGATCGCGCGGTGCGGCGCAGGCGCGGATGACGGCGTCGAACGCATGGTCGACCGTCAGCCGCCACGACTTGCCTGCAAGCTGTCGACGCAGGCTGCGATTGATCCGCGCGGTTTCGGTGCGGAATACGCAACGCGGATCGGGGGACCACCAGAGGATCGGCTCGCCTTCGCTGAACCAGGGAAAGATGCCGAGGCCATAAGCCGCCAGTAGACGCGGTGGCGACAGGTCGCCGCCGAAGGCCAGCAGGCCGTTTGGCTCGATCAAGGCGCGGCGTGGATCGGGGAATCGATCCGGCGAATCGGCATCCAGCAACGGCAGCCTCATCGCGCGCTTTGCCCATGATCGGCATAAGGACTGTGGCCTTGCAGCTCGGCTGCATAGTCATCGACCGCCGCCGTTTCGCGCACCAGCGCTGCGGCCACCGCGGCGCGAAACTCCGGATGCAGCAAGTAGTGCCGCGACTGCGTGCGTACCGGCAGGAATCCGCGTGCGAGCTTGTGCTCGCCCTGCGCACCAGGTTCGAAACGCGCCAGCTTTTGAGCGATCGCATGCTCGATACCACGGTAGTAGCACAGCTCGAAATGCAGCCCCGGTACCTCCACCGACGCGCCCCAGTAACGGCCGTAAAGTACGTTGTCGCTCTGCACGAACAGCGCCATGGCGACGATACGCTCTCCGTCGCGCGCCAGCGCGAGTTGCGTGATCTGGCCCAGCTTGCCCAGCCGGCTGAAAAATGCCGCGGTCAGCGCCGCATGGTTGCCCTTGGCATCGAAGGTTGCTGCATACAGCGCGTGCACCTGTCGCCATTCGTCGCGGCTGAGACTCTCACCGCTACGCCATTCGATGGCCAGGCCGCTGGCCGCGACCTGGCTGCGTTCGCGCAGGATGTTCTTGCGCTTCTTGTGGTTGAGCGCGGCAAGGAAATCCGGGAAGTGCCGGTAGCCGCGGTTGTGCCAGTGGAACTGCACGTCGGAGCGGGCCAGCCAGCCTTGATCCGCAGCGCCTTCGTCGAATGCGTCGAGTTCGGCTTCCTGCAGGAAATTGGCGTGGATCGACGACAGCCCCATGCGTTCGGCCTCGCTGCGCATCGCCTCGACCAGCGCCCGTTGCAGCCGCGGCGTTTGTTCGTCGGCGCCGGCCAGCAGGCGCGGGCCCGGTACAGGCGAGTAGGGCACGGCGTTGAGCAGCTTGGGGTAGTAGTCACCACCGGCACGCTCCCACGCGCTGGCCCAGCCCCAGTCGAATACGAACTCGCCGTGCGAATTGCCTTTCAGGTACAGCGGCGCGGCGGCGAGCAAGCGGCCGTCTTCATGGATGCCCAGGTGATGGGCCTGCCAACCCCAGTCGGGGCGAATGCAGCCGCCCTGTTCCAGCGCATGCAGGAACGCGTGGGACACAAACGGATTGGCATCGGTGCGCAGAGCGTCCCATTCCGCCGCAGGCAGTTCGGCGATTGCGTCGTGGAAGCGGATGTCGTGCATGGCGTGACCTGTAGGAGCCCGCTTGCGGGCGATGCTTTTTATGAAGCCCGAATCCCGTAAAAGGCATCGCCCGCTAGCGGGCTCCTGCATGCATCAGCTGGCCGGCGTCTGCTGATCCAGCCAGCGCTCGGCATCCAGTGCGGCCATGCAGCCGAATCCGGCCGAGCTGACCGCCTGGCGATAGACATGGTCGGCCACGTCGCCGGCGGCGAACACGCCCGGCACCGAGGTCATCGTGGCCATGCCGTTCTGGCCGCTGTGGATCCTGATGTAGCCGTCATGCATGTCGAGCTGGCTTTCGAAGATGCCGGTGTTCGGGGTATGCCCGATCGCCACGAAAAAGCCGGTGGCCTCGATGTCGCGGGTGACGCCGGAATTGACGTCTTTCACGCGCACGCCGGTGACGCCGCTGTCGTCGCCCAGCACCTCGTCGATGGTGTGGTTCCAGACCAGCTCGATCTTGCCGGCGGCGGCTTTCTCGAACAGCTTGTCCTGCATGATCTTTTCGGCGCGCAGCTTGTCACGGCGGTGCACCAGGTAGACCTTGCGGCCGATATTGGCCAGGTAAAGCGCTTCTTCGACCGCGGTGTTGCCGCCGCCGATCACCACCACGTCCTGGTCGCGGAAGAAGAATCCGTCGCAGGTGGCGCAGGCGGACACGCCCTTGCCCTTGTACTTCTCCTCGCTGGCGATGCCGAGGTACTTGGCGGTGGCGCCGGTGGTGATGATCAGCGCGTCGGCGGTGTATTCGCCGGAGTCGCCCTTGAGCCGGAACGGACGCTGTTTCAGGTCGACCGTGTGGATGTGGTCGAAGATCATTTCGGTGTGGAAGCGCTCGGCGTGTTCGGCCATGCGCTGCATCAGTGCCGGGCCCTGCAGGCCCTCGACATCACCCGGCCAGTTGTCCACGTCGGTGGTGGTCATCAACTGGCCACCCTGTTGCAGGCCGGTGATCATGGTCGGCTTCAGGTTGGCACGCGCCGCGTACACCGCAGCGGTGTAGCCGGCCGGACCGGAGCCGAGGATCAGCAGGCGGCTGTGTTTGGTGGTGCTCATGGTTGTTATAATCCTTGAGTTTACTGATGGCCTGGACCCTTATTCGCTGCAGCTGCCCCGATGGTTTCATCGTCTTGGAGACAGCCTGCGTTGATGGGTCCACGAATCCGCAAGGATGGGGAATACACCCGGCCGATTCAAGGTAGGCGACAGATTCAACGACACCACCGCGCTGCCAACGCGATGGATTTACAACGTGCTTTCACAGGATTCTCCCCACCATGCGTATCGGTATCCCCTCCGAAACCAAGACCCTCGAAGGTCGTGTTGCCCTCGTTCCCGCCGCCGCTGCCGATCTGGTGCGTCGTGGCCATGAAGTGTTCATCCAGTCCGGTGCCGGCCTGAAGAGCGGCTTTGCCGACGAGGTCTACGTCAGGGAAGGCATCAAGATCGTGCCCGACGCTGCCGCGCTGTATGAGGCTGGCGAGCTGATCGTCAAGGTGAAGGAGCCGGTTGCCGGCGATCTGGCACTGCTGAAGAAGCATCACCTGCTGTTCTGCTACCTGCATCTGGCGGCCGAGCCGGAGTTGACCAGGAGCCTGCTCGACATCGGCCTGACCGGCGTGGCATTTGAATCGGTCGAGGAAGACGGCGCGCTGCCGCTGTTGTTGCCGATGTCGGTCATCGCTGGCCGCATCGCTACCCAGATCGGCACGACGCTGCTGCATCGCCCGCAGGGCGGCAAGGGCAAGCTGCTGGGCGGCATGGCATCCACCCCGCGCGGCAAGGTCGTGGTGCTGGGCGCCGGTGCCGCCGGTGGCGCGGCGGCAGCGTTGGCCGCGGCGGCCGGTGCCAACGTGGTGGTGTTCGACAAGCGCCAGGATCGCCTCGCCGAGATGATGGCGATGGGTCCGAACGTCACCGCGCTGTACGCCTACGAGTCATCGGTGGCCGAGGAAGTGCGCGATGCCGACATCGTGGTCGGTGCGGTGCTGGTGCCCAGCGCCAAGGCGCCGCGCGTGGTCACCGAGGCGATGGTCAAGACGATGGAGCCGGGCAGTGTGCTGGTGGACATTGCGATCGATCAGGGCGGCTGCTTCGAGACCTCGAAGCCGACCACCTGGAAGGAACCGACCTACGACGTGCATGGCGTCACCCACTTCTGCGTGACCAACATGCCCGGCGCGGTGCCGCAGACGTCGTCGCTGGCGATCTCGGCCGCCATCCTGCCGTACGTGCAGCGTCTGGCTGCCGGCAACGAGTGGCGCGAGTTTGCTCCGCTCGCCGGTGGCATCAACGTCGATGGCGGCAAGCTGGTGCATCCGGCGCTGCAAGGTATGCTCTGACCCTTGGCAGTCAGGAAGGGGGCACCCAAGGTGGCGCGCAGCGCGAATGTGAAGCAACAACCGAGGGCTGCCCTCAGCGAGGAGCTGAAGCGCCGGCTGCGTGAAGCCGGCGCCTTGCTGCTGCTGCCACTGGCGCTGTATCTGCTGGTGTGCCTGTTCAGCTACAACCCGCATGACCCCAGCTGGACGAACGCCGGCCAGCTGGAGCATGCGCACAATTTCGGCGGCACCGTCGGCGCCTATGTTGCCGACCTGCTGCGCTGGATCTTTGGCCTGGTGGCCTATTGTTTCCCGTTGCTGCTGCTGTTGCTGGGCGTGCAGGTGCTGCGCCAGCACGGCGAGCGTGTGGTGCATCCGTGGGAACCGGCACTGCGGCTGATCGGCTTCGTGTTCTTCTTCATCACGGGCCCGGCACTGCTCTACCTCAATTTCCATGACGAGCCGGTGCTGCCGCAGGGCGTGGGCGGCATCATTGGCGTGTGGGTCGGCAATGCGCTGCTCAGTGCGTTTGGCGAAAAAGGCGCGCCGTTGCTGCTGTTGGCGCTTTTCCTGATCGCAGTGACCCTGGCGACCGGGTTGTCCTGGTTCAAGCTCGCGGACTGGACCGGGCAAGCCGTGCTGAAACTGGCGGACTGGCTCAAGGGCAAGTTGCGCGAAGCACCGCAGGCCATGGCCGCCAGGCAGGCGCGGACCGAGCGTGAGGTGGTCAAGAAAGCCGACGCCGTGAAGCAGGCCAAGCGCGAGCCGGTGCGTATCGAGGCCGCACCCGCGCCGGTGACCAAGAGCGAGCGGGCAAAACTGGAAACGCAGATTCCCCTGTTCGTCGGTGCTGCCACGCCGGGTGAGTTGCCGCCGCTGTCGCTGCTGGACGAAGCACCGCCACAGGGGCCGGGCTATTCCGAGGAAACCCTCGAGGTGCTCTCGCGCCAGGTCGAGTTCAAGCTCAAGGACTTCAAGATCGACGTGAAAGTGGTCGGTGCTTATCCGGGCCCGGTGATCACCCGCTTCGAGATGGAGCCGGCGCCCGGTATCCGCGGCTCGCAGGTGTCGAGCCTGGACAAGGACATCGCTCGCGGACTGTCGGTGGTCAGCGTGCGCGTCGTCGACGTGATCCCGGGCAAGAACGTGATCGGCCTGGAGATCCCCAATACCCACAAACAGATCGTCTATCTGTCCGAGATCCTGCGGTCGGAAAAGTACGACCAGATGAAGTCGCCGCTGGCGCTGGCGCTGGGCAAGGACATCGGCGGCAAGCCGATCGTGGTCGACCTCGGCAAGATGCCGCACCTGCTGGTGGCCGGCACCACCGGTTCGGGCAAGTCGGTGGCGGTCAACGCGATGGTGTTGAGCCTCTTGTACAAGGCCAGCGCGAAAGACGTGCGGATGATCATGATCGACCCGAAGATGCTGGAGCTCTCGGTGTACGAGGGCATCCCGCACTTGCTGGCGCCAGTGGTCACCGACATGAAGGAGGCTGCCAATGCCCTGCGCTGGTGCGTCGCCGAAATGGAGCGCCGCTACAAGCTGATGGCCGCGGTCGGCGTGCGCAACCTGGCCGGCTTCAACAAGAAAGTGAAGGACGCCGAGAACGCCGGCCAGCCGCTGCTCGATCCACTGTTCCGGCCCAACCCGGACATGCCGAACCTCGCCGCCGAGCCGCTGGAACCGCTGCCGTACATCGTGATCATCATCGACGAATTCGCCGACATGATGATGATCGTCGGCAAGAAGGTCGAAGAGCTGATCGCCCGCCTGGCGCAGAAGGCGCGCGCCGCCGGCGTGCACCTGGTGTTGGCCACCCAGCGTCCGTCGGTGGACGTCATCACCGGCCTGATCAAGGCGAACATCCCCACCCGCATCGCGTTCCAGGTATCCAGCAAGATCGACTCGCGCACCATCCTCGATCAATCCGGTGCGGAAGCATTGCTGGGCCACGGCGACATGCTGTACCTGCCGCCCGGCACGGCCACGCCCGAGCGTGTGCACGGCGCCTTCGTCGACGACCACGAGGTGCATCACGTGGTGGCCTGGCTGAAGTCGCAGGGCGCGCCGCAGTACATCGAAGGCGTGCTGGAAGAAGCGCAGCCGACCAGCGACGGCAAATTCATCAACGATTCCGGCCTGCCGCAGGAAGGCGAGGAGGGCGGCGACGCCGACACCCAGCTTTACGACAAGGCGGTGGCGGTGGTTACGCAGACGCGGCGCGCCTCGATCTCCGGCGTGCAGCGTCATCTGCGCATCGGCTACAACCGTGCCGCGCGGCTGGTCGAACAGATGGAACAGGACGGCGTAGTCAGCGCCCCCCAGCACAACGGCAACCGCGAAGTGCTGGCGCCACCCCCGCCGAAGAACTGAATGACATAACCGTAGGAGCCCGCTGGCGGGCGATGCCTTTGCTCCGATGGTCGAAGCAAGAGATCGCCCGCCAGCGGGCTCCTACGGTTCGGTTAAGTCGAAACTATCCACAATTGCCGCCATCGCCATGCTTCGGGGAATCCGATGAAACGCTTCATGCTTGCTCTTGCCACCATGCTGGCGTTGTCGCTGGTTACCGTGGCGCAGGCCGCCACCGGCCCGGCGCGGGCGCGGCTGGATGCCTTCGCCACCGGGTTGCATTCGTTGACCGGGCATTTCAACCAGACCCTGACCGGCGTCAACAACCAGGTCAGCAAGGCCAGCTCCGGCACGCTGGCGCTGGAGGCGCCGCGTGAATTTCGCTGGGATACGCTGGCGCCGTACAAACAGACCATCGTTGCCGACGGCAGCCGGGTATGGATGTATGACCCGGAACTGGAGCAGGTCACCGTGCGCGTACAGAGCACCGAAGAGGCGCACAGCCCGCTGACCGTGCTGACCGACGTCAAGCAACTGGACAAGAACTTCAAGGTGGCCGAGCAAGGCGAGCACGATGGCCTGGTGTGGTTGCGGCTTACCTCCACCGGCAAGGATCCGCAATTCGATTACGCCGACCTCGGCTTCGACGCGAACGGCCTGGCACGCATGACGTTCCGCGACCAGCTCGGTTCCACCACCGACATCCGTTTCTCCGGCTGGCAGCGCAACACCCAGATTCCGCCAGCCACCTTCAATTTCGTGCCGCCGAAAGGCGCCGATGTGATCGGCGATGCGCCGGTGATCACGACCCAGCCGCTGCAGGACTGATCCTCCTCCACTGCCGGTAAGCCATGCGTTCCATAGCCGGCATCGACGGGCATGGAGAGTGGTCTGACTGCACATGAACCGGCCGGCGGGCAGGGCATGGCTTATCATGGCGCCATGTCACGCTCTGTCTCGATATCCAGCCCCGGCCTGTTCGGCGAACCCGAAGCGCTCAAACCACTGGCTGAGCGCATGCGTCCGCGCAGCCTCGACGAAATCGTCGGGCAGCAGCGGCTGGTCGGTCCGGACAAGGCGCTGCGCCGCGCGCTGGAAGCCGGCAAGATCCATTCGATGGTGTTGTGGGGCCCGCCCGGTTGCGGCAAGACCACGCTGGCATTGCTGGTGGCGCGCTACGCCGATGCGGATTTCCGCGCGATCTCCGCCGTGTTGTCCGGCCTGCCGGATGTGCGCAAGGCGCTGGCGGAAGCCGAGGTGAATTTCGGCCAGGGTCGCCGCACCGTCCTGTTCGTCGATGAGGTGCACCGCTTCAACAAGACCCAGCAGGATGCGTTCCTGCCGCACATCGAACGCGGCGTGATCATCTTCATCGGTGCCACCACCGAGAACCCCTCGTTCGAACTGAACTCCGCGCTGCTGTCGCGCTGCCGCGTACACGTGCTGGAACCGATCTCGACCGGCGACATCGTGGCCGCACTCAAGCGTGCGCTGACCGACGACGAACGCGGGCTCGGCGAGTTGCAGTTGCAGGTGGGTGACGAATCGCTGGAGTCGATCGCCCAGGCCGCCGACGGTGACGTGCGCCGTGCGTTGACGCTCCTGGAAATCGCCGCCGAACTGGCCGAAGACAAGCGTATCGACGACACCACGCTGACCCAGGTTCTGGCCGATCGCACCCGCCGTTTCGACAAGATGGGTGAGCAGTTCTACGACCAGATCTCGGCATTGCATAAATCCGTGCGCTCATCCGATCCCGATGCGGCGGTGTACTGGCTGTGCCGCATGCTCGATGGGGGCGTCGATCCGCTGTACCTGGCGCGTCGGATGACCCGCATGGCGGTGGAAGACGTCGGCCTGGCCGAACCGCGCGCCTGGCGCATGGCGCTGGACGCGTGGGACACCTACGAGCGCCTGGGCAGCCCCGAAGGCGAACTGGGCCTGGCCCAGCTGGCGATCTGGCTGGCGATCGCGCCGAAAAGCAATGCCGCCTACATGGCCTACAACAAGGCTCGCGCCGCCGTGCGCGAAGGCGGTACGCTGGAAGTGCCGATGCACCTGCGCAACGCTCCAACCAAGTTGATGAAGGGCCTCGGCTACGGCAAGAACTACCAGTACGACCACGATGCCGAAGGTGGCGTCGCGCTCGGTCAACAATGTCTGCCTGAAGGCCTGGAAGGCAGCATTTTCTATGAGCCGGTCGAACGCGGATTGGAACTGCAACTGCGCGAAAAACTGCTGGCCCTGCGCGCCGCGCGTGAGCAGGCGCGCGGCAAATAAATCACGACGCGTTTGTTGTTACCCGTGCGATATGGCCTGGGTGGTCTGGATGGTCGCGTTACGCGTCGATCTGACACCACCGTTTCGTGTCTGCGCGAGCGCGCGCGCCATGCGCTGTACAGCCTCGTCCAGCTCGGTTTCATCGTGATAGCAGAAGCCGAGTCGCATGAACGGTTGCTCGCGTTGGAAGAATTCGTAGCGCCCCGCATCGAAGAACTGCACGCCCTCGCGCTCCCCGGCGAGCGACCAGGCGGCCACGTCGATCGCATCATCCACACGCAGCCATAGCCCCATGCCACCGGCGGGGATGCGGAAGGTCACGGCGCTGCCGAGGTGACGTGTCAGCGAGGCCGCCAGGGTATCGCGCCGCGCCGCGTAGATGCGCCGCATTCGCCTGACGTGGCGCAGCAGTTCGCCGTCCTCGAAGAGTTCGGCAATCGCGCATTCCATCGCCGCATCGCCTTGGGCATCGCTCGCTGCGCGCAGGCTTGCCAGCCGTTCGAACACCGGTGCCGGCGCGATCACGAAGCCAGTGCTGATTCCTGGTGCCAGCAGGTTGGACAACGAGCCGAGGTAGATGACGTTGGCGCGACCGACGCCTGAGGCGATCGGCAGAATCGGCTTGCCGGCATAGTGGAATTCGTGGTCGTAATCGTCCTCGATGATCGCAAAGCCGTGCCGCACGGCAAGCTCTGCCAGCCGCACCCGTTTCTCGTGCGACATGACCACGGTGGTCGGGAACTGATGATGCGGCGTCAGGAACACGGCACGCACCTGTTGCTGCGTCAGCAACGCTTCCAGCGCGCTGATGCTGAGCCCGTCGTCGTCCAGCGGCAATGGCATCAGTCGTGCGCCAGCCAGTTTCAGCACGCTCCACGCCGGCGGATAACCGAATGCCTCGACGACGACGATATCGCCCGGCTGCAACAGCATGCGCGCGACCAGGTCGATGGCCTGTTCGATGCTGCGCGTGATCATGAGGTTGTCCGGCGCCACCGGCAGACCGCGTGTGCGCGCCAGCATGGCCGCCAGCTCCTTGCGCAGGCGCGGATGGCCGCAGGGATCGGCATAAGTCAGCAAGGCGCGGCCGCGCTGGCCAATGGCACGGCGAAACGCGCGCGCCATCGCCGCCGCCGGGAACAGACGTACATCGGGCATGCCGTTGGAGATGTTCAATGCGCCTGGTATCGGCGCGCTGATTGGCGGCAACCGATACACGGGCGGCGTGAGCGGGTAGGTCGGGTATTCCGCCGACGGCGCATGCGCCGCGAACGGGGCGATCACCGATTCGGCGACGAAGGTGCCCCCACCGATACGCGTACTGATCAGCCCTTCGGCCGCTAGCTCGCCATAACCGGCAATCACGGTGTTGCGGTTGACGCCAAGGCATTCGGCCAGTTCGCGCGAACCTGGCAGCGCTTCGCCGGGTTTGAGCCGGCCGCGTTGGATATCGTCGGCGATGGCGCCAGCAAGCTGCAGGAACAGCGGCTGTTCCCGCGCAGAGTCCAACGTGATCGTCAGCTCCCATCGACGCATCAGTCGATTGTAACGCCGATCCGCGGCGGCAACCGACCGGACCAGCTCCCATCGCAAAAGTGGTGCTTTCGATGCGTTCCCCGCGCGACCAGTCTCGAAGCCCACATCAAGAGGGAGAACGCCATGCGCAGAATTTCGTATGCCATCCTGTTTGCTACGTTGGCCGGCAATGTCGCCATCGCGCAAACACCACTGGCGGCATCCGGTGGCTCCGGTTATTTCGTCTATAACCTGCCGTCGGCGGGTGGCACATTCAGTTCCGGCAACAGCATCGACAACCTGGGCACCATCAGTGGCAATGCCAATCAACCGGGTGACCAGACCACCCACGCGACGGTCTGGTTGTTCGGATCGCGATTCGACTTGGGTACCCTGGGCGGCGCCAACAGCAATGTGCAGTGGCCAGTAAAGAACAACCGGGGCGTGATTTCCGGCATTGCCGAAACCGCCGATGTGAATCCCTTGGGTGAGGCTTGGAGCTGTTCTGCTTTTTTTCCGGGGAAGGCCACGCTGCATAACTGCGTGGGGTTCGTCTCAAATTGGGGCAGATTGCGGGCGCTGCCCACACTGGGCGGCTACAACGGTTTCGCCACCGGAACGAACGACCGTGGCCAGACGGTCGGCTGGGCGGAAAACACCGTGCACGATTCAACCTGCAACTTGCCTCAAGTGCTGCAGTTCCGTGCGGTCATCTGGGGGCCGGGCAGGAGTCAGATCGAGGAACTGCCGCCACTCCCGCTACAGCGCGGTGAAACCGTGGCGGACGTGGTTTCAGCGGCCACCGCGATCAACGACAAGGGCCAGGTCGTCGGCATTTCCGGTATCTGCTCGAACGCGGTTGGCGGGCTGAGCGCCATCCATGCCGTGGTCTGGCAACACGGCAAGCCGACCTACCTGGGCAATATCGGCGGGGCGGCGTGGAACACCCCGATGGCGATCAATCAGAACGGCACGGTGGTCGGGTTCGCCAATGTGCAGGCAGGTAGCGGACTTCTGGCTCATGCGTTCCTCTGGACCAGGAATGGCGGCATGCGGGACCTGGGAACGCTGCCGGGTCAAGGAGCCGGTGCGCAAAGTCAGGCACTGGGCATCAATGAACGGGGGCAGGTGGTCGGTCTGTCCTGCGCGGCAGGGTTCGCCAGTTGCCAGGCTTTCCTGTGGCAGAACGGCGTGATGACCAACCTCAATGCACTGGTTGCAGGGGGTTACCACGACCAGCTTGTCCAGGCCAGCGACATCAATGACGAGGGAGTGATCACCGGCGAGGCCGTCGGCGCTTCCGGTGCCGTCCTGAGTTTTGTGGCGGCTCCCGGGTATAGGCCGAACAGCCGCATTGCAGCAGGCCTCCACGGCCTTGCGTTGCCGGTGGAGCTGCGGACGAAACTCTTGCAGCGCATGGGTCTGAAGGCGTCGGATTTCAGCGCGTCGCGCTAGTCGCGACGGTACAACGATGCCCATTCGCAACGGATGGGCATTCGCTGGCACCAGGAAACCCGCTTGTTGCCAGCATTTGGCAACGACGCCATCGAGCCCGGAAAACATGACCATGCCCCAAGAACAACAACTGCAGCGCATGAACGAGAAGTACGTGGCGGCCTCGTTGGCCGGCGACGTCGACTGGTATCGGATGCATCTTGCCGACGAGTTTGTGTGCATCGAATCGGATGCCTCGCTGCTGGACAAGCATGCCTTCCTGCAACTGACCGCCCGCGGTTGCTCGGACCTTGAGGACTACAAACTGGTCGATGTCGAGGTGAAGTTCTATGGAGATGTCGCACTCGTGCGTGCGTTGGGTTCGTGGACGAAGAAGACGGGTGCGCGCGGTATCAGCCGCTACATCGATGTCTACGTCCGCAACGACGACGAGTGGAAGGTGGTTTCTGCCCAAATCACCCGCGCACACGCAGGGGCCGATCATGAGTCCAACTAGCATGGTGGTTCTTGGCCTCGCTTGCGCCGTCATCCTCGCGACAGTGGTGAGCGCTGCCGGGATCGGGGCCGGCGGCGAGTCGAAGCCGGCAACACGATGCGGGTCGGTGCCATTTCGGCAGTTCGATTTCTTTGCGGGCGACTGGGATACCTACGAGGCCGGCTCTGCGTCCAGAATGGTGGCACGCAACAAGGTGACCATCGTCCTCGATGGCTGTGTCATCCGGGAGGATTACCGGCAAAACGACGGCATGCATGGTGAAAGTTTCAGCATCTACGACACGTCGCGCGACATGTGGCACCAGACCTGGGTGACCAACCGCGGCAAGCTGCTGCAGCTGGACGGCCATCTGGCGGGCGATCGCATGATCCTGACCGGTACGGAGACGTCGCCGGACGGAACATCGTCGTTGCTGCGAGGCACCTGGCGTCCCGATGCCGGAGCCGTGCGCGAGACCGCGGAACGCTCGACGGACAGTGGCAGAACCTGGAAACCGGTTTTTGACATCGTGTTTCGCCCGCACGTGCAAGGTGGCGATTGATATCGCGGTCGGCTCGGTTCGTGCCGGTATGCGAATTCGAACGCGCCGGCCGCTGCTGCGCATAACCTTGCCGAGGCCAGCGCATCGGGCATAGATTCGATGCATCAACCGGGGAGGGTGAAGCATGCGCGTACTCGTGGCGGGTCTTATCGGCGGCATCCTGATGTTCGTATGGGGCGTGGTGGCGCACATGGCGCTGGGTCTGGGCGAGGTGGGGTTCAGGCTTCCGGCCAATGAGAATGTGGCGCTCAGCGGCCTGCAGGAAGGGCTGGGCAGCCAAGCCGGCGTGTACATGCTGCCTTCGCTGGATCCGAAGAAGATGGGCAACGTGGCCGAAGTCAGGGCTTATTCGATCAAGGCCGTCCGCTCGCCGTATGCCTGGGTGGTCTATCAACCGCAGGGCACCGACATGATGCAGATGGGTCCGCAGATCGGGCGGCAATGGGCGTCCGATACCTTGTCCGCCCTCGCGCTGGCCTTCGTGATGGGTCTGGCCGGGCTGGGCTTTCGGCGTCGTCTCGCGGTAGCCGCTGCCGCCGCGATATTCGCCTGGCTCAGCACCATGCTGCCGTACTGGAACTGGTATCGCTTCCCGCTCGATTTCACCTACGCCGCCCTTGGGGAGCAGCTGATCGGCTGGCTGATTGCCGGTGCGGCAATGGCGTGGTGGCTGGGGCGCAGCGAACGCAAGCTGGCGCGTTGAGCGGATCGACAGGCCGGGTGGCGATGTCATCGCGCCCGGTATCGATTGCGGCGATTGCCACCCGGCAGCGATAATTCGCGGTTCAAGCCTTCACCCGGACTTCGATCATGCTGGATCCCGCCCTGCTGCGTTCGCGCCTCGCCGAAACCGCCGCACGCCTCGCCGAAACCCGCGGCTTTACGCTCGACGTGACCGCTGTCGAGTCGCTGGAGAACAGTCGCAAGCAGCTGGCGATGGAGACGCAGGAGCTGCAGAACCTGCGCAACACGCGTTCCAAGGCGATCGGCCAGGCCAAGGCGAAAGGCGAGGACGTGGCGTCGTTGATGGCCGAAGTCGCCGGTATCGGCGACAAGCTAAAAGCCAACGAGCAGGCCCTGGCCGACGTGCAGGCGAAGCTCGCCGCGATCGCGCTGGGCATTCCGAACATCCCGCATGAATCCGTGCCGATCGGCAAGGACGAAAAAGACAACGTCGAAACCAGCCGCTGGGGCACTCCGCGCGAATTCGCGTTTGCGGTGAAGGATCACGTCGAACTGGGCGAACGCCACGGCTGGCTCGACGGTGACGTGGGAGCCAAGCTCTCCGGTGCGCGTTTCACCGTGCTGCGCGGCCAGCTCGCGCACCTGCACCGCGCGCTCGGCCAGTTCATGCTCGACCTGCACACCAGCGAGCATGGCTACCTCGAATGCAATGTGCCGGTGATCGTCAACGCCGACAGCATGCAGGGCACCGGCCAGTTGCCGAAGTTCGAGGACGACCTGTTCGCCACCGAAGTCGGTGAAACGAAACGCTACCTGATTCCCACCGCCGAAGTCTCGCTGACCAACCTGGTGCGCGACACCATCCAGGATGCCGATGCGCTGCCGTTGCGGATGACCGCGCACACGCTGTGCTTCCGTGCCGAGGCCGGCAGCTACGGTCGCGACACCCGCGGCATGATCCGCCAGCACCAGTTCGAGAAAGTCGAAATGGTGCATATCGCCCGCGCCGACCAGTCGCATGCACAGCTCGAGGAAATGGTCGGCCACGCCGAAACCGTGCTGCAGAAGCTCGGCCTGCCGTACCGCAAGATGCTGTTGTGCAGCGGCGACATGGGCTTCACCGCGGTGAAGACCTACGACCTCGAAGTGTGGCTGCCCAGCCAGCAGACCTATCGCGAGATCTCCAGCTGCTCCAACTGCGAAGACTTCCAGGCCCGTCGCCTGCAGGCCCGTGTACGCAACGCCGACACCGGCAAGCCCGAACTCGTGCACACCCTCAACGGCTCCGGCCTCGCCATCGGCCGCACCCTGATCGCGGTGATGGAAAACAACCAGAACGACGACGGCTCGATCAACATCCCCGAAGCGCTGCGTCCCTACATGGCTGGTATGGACCGCATCGCATGAACACCCCCGCGCCAGTCCGGGGAACCTGGGACAAGGTCGAGTTCTACACCAGCTATTTCCTGTTGCTGGTGCTGCTCACGGTCATCGGCATGCGCCTCGGTTTCGATGGCGTGTGGCAGATGCCGAAAATCGATCTGGTGCTGTCGATCATCGCGCTGTGCATGGTCGTCGGCAGCTTCTGGTTTGCCCGCCACAATCGCCGCCTGCGGCTGTGGATCATCGCCCTGGCCAGCGCCACACAACTCGTCCCGATGGTCATCCGCCAACCGGTACTGCTGTTCCCGCTGATCGGCGCGCTGATTCCCGTGGCGATCTTGATAGGGTGCCTGATGGCCCTGTCGAAAAAGGGCCGCGACGGCCATCCACCCATGCGTTCCTGATAAGATTCCGTCTTCGCGATGGTCCGAATCGGAACTATCACCTTTCGTCCTGAGCGCAGCAAAGTAAAGTCGAAGGGCAGCAAGGTTGCAGTCACTGCGTGTCGTACGCTTTGAAAGGGAGAAGGGCAGGATGCTCGTAGCAAAACTGCCGTAGTGGCGCGCCTTGCAGCAACAAAGTTTATGGAGAGATGGCCGAGCGGTTTAAGGCAGCAGTCTTGAAAACTGCCGTAGTGGTAACACTACCGTGGGTTCGAATCCCACTCTCTCCGCCAGAAACGCAAAACGCCCCATGCGGGGCGTTTTGCGTTTCTGAGGTGACAGGATGAGAGCCCACTGGTTCGACAAATTTGTCAGGAACAAATTTGGACAGCCGCAGGCTGGCCCCGTAGCGCACAGCGCGTAGGGGTGAGGCTCATGGATGAGCCGAACAATCCCACTCTCTCCGCCATTTGTTTCAGGCTTTGTTAGTAAGTCTCAAAGATCCAGGAAACCCGCGTCAGGCGTGTGTCCCGTCAATCAGAATCATGTGCCCGACAGGGCTCACGTTGTGGATGCAAGCGGCCCGGCATTGAGCGCTGTCATCAGATGGTCAGTGAACGCCTGCACCTTGGTCGAGGGGCGGGGGCCGCCGGGAAAGACGGCATGCACGTCCACGGGTTCCAGCGCGTAATCAGTCAACAGGGCAACCAACGTGCCCGACCGCAATTCCGCGCCACACATTGCGGCGGAAGCCTGAGCGATGCCAAGTCCGGCGACCGCGCTGGCGTAGAGACCGGGCCCCGAGTCGGTGTGGATGCGGCCGGTCACGTCCACCGAAATGATCGTGTTGCGCCGCTTGAAGATCCAGCTTTCCCGGCCAAAACCGTTCGGACCGAAGATGCAGTCATGGTTCGCCAGATCGGCGGGGCTCCTTGGTATGCCGCGTGCCTTCAAATACGCTGGCGCGGCGACAACATACTTCGGCAGCGTCGCGAGCCTGCGCGCGCCGAACGTCGAATCCGCGAGCTTGCCGAGTCGGATGGCGACATCCACCCCTTCCGCGACGAGGTCCTGGTAGGCGTCGGACACACGCAGCTCCATCCGCAGCAGCGGATGGAGCGCCAGGAATTCGGGCAGGCGCGGGATGACTTCCCGCGTACCGAAAACCACGGGCAGCGCCACGCGGATAGCGCCGCGCAGCGAGTCGATACCGCGTGCAGCGTCCTCAGCCTCATCGAGGCTGGCGAGAACGTCGCGCGCCCTTTCGAGAAACTTCTCACCCGCCGTCGTCAGGGTGAGACGTCGCGTGGTGCGCAGTAGAAGCTTCACGCCCAGCCGCGTCTCCAGTTCCCCAATGATCCGCGATACCGAGGGCTGGGACAGGTTCATGTCGCGGGCGGCGCGGGTAAAGCTACCGCTTTCGCCTACCCGCACAAAAACAGTCAGTTCCTGAAGTCGATCATTCATTTGAGAATTGGATAAATGTTGTCCACTCCATGAGCATACCCTTGGAATAATGGATAGGCCACAATCGATTCGTTATCGACTCAAGGAACCCATGCCATGACTCTTCAAGACCGTTTGGACGCCCTCAAGGCTGATTTCGAAGGCGGAAAGTTCGCTTACAAACCAGGACCGGACGTGCTCGACACCATGCATCGCGCCACGTCGGAGCTGGTTGCCTCCGGCCAGGCGCTCAATGCCAGGAAGGCCGGCGACAAGGCGCCGGAGTTCGCACTCAAGGATCCCGACGACCATGTGGTTTCTTCAGTCGAGCTTCTCGCAAAAGGCCCGCTAGTCGTTTCGTTCTATCGCGGCGTCTGGTGTCCCTACTGCAACCTGGAACTCCAGGCCCTTCAAGCGGCGGCGTCGGCGATCGAGGCACGCGGCGCCAGCGTTGTCGTCATCTCGCCCCAGACGGCACCGAACAGCCGCAAGTCTCAGCGCGACAACCAGCTGACCTTCCCGATCCTGAGCGACGAGAAGAGCCGCGTCGCCGCCGCGTTCGGATTGCGGTTTTCGCTGCCGGACTACCTCGTCGAACTCTACAAGGGCTTCAAGAATGATCTGCCGACGTTCAACGACGATCCGGCCTGGGTGCTGCCGATGCCTGCACGGTATGTCATCGGCACCGATGGCATCATCGCCTATGCGGAGGTCAATCCTGATTACACGCAGCGTCCCGATCCGTCAGAACTTCTTCCGGTGCTCGACAAGCTGCGGACTAACGCCGTGGCTTGAATGATGACGAGCAAAAAGCACAGCCGTACCGGCAACTGATCCGCGCTTCGCGCGGCCGGGAATTTTGCAAACTTGATGGAGACGCCATGATCCGCTTTTATTTCCACCCCACGCCCAACCCCGCGAAGATCGCCCTGTTTCTCGAAGAGGCAGGGCTTCCTTACGAGGCGATCCCGGTCGACACCAGCAAGGGCGAGCAGCACCTTCCGTCCCTTCGCGCGATAAATCCCAACGGCAAGGTGCCCGCTATTGTCGACACGGAGGGTCCGGGTGGTAAGGAAGCACGTGTCTTTGACTCCACCGCAATCCTGATCTACCTCGCCGAGAAAACCGGGAAGCTCCTCGGCTCTGCGGAAGATCGCCCCGAGCTGCTTTCCTGGCTGCTGTTCCTTGCCTCCGGGCTCGGGCCGTTCTCGGGCCAGGCGGTGCATTTCCAGTTCGCGGCTCCTGAAGGTCTCGACTATGCCGTCAATCGTTACCGGCGTGAGGCCGAACGTCATTACCAGGTTCTGAACGATCATCTCGAAGGACGAACCTATATCGTTGGCGACACCTATACGATCGCGGATATCTCGGCTTGGGGCTGGCTCGACCGCGCTTCGTATGTATGCAAGGGCGCCGACGATCCGGTCGGCCCGTATCCGAACCTCAAGCGTCTTTTCGAGACCGTCGACGCGAGGCCGGCTGTGGCCCACGCGCGCGATGTCGGCAAGGATCATCCGTTCAAGAAGGTCAAAGACGAGGAGACCAAACGCGCACTCTTCCCGTCCAATTATTCCCCGGCTGTATGAGCCAGCCTCAAGCGATCGTGGAGACAAGCATGACGGATTCCATGGACTTTATGCCTCCGAAGGTCTGGACCTGGACCAAGCCAAGCGGAGGCACCTTCGCAAATACCAACCGGCCGATGGCCGGTCCGACGCATGACAAGGAGTTGCCGGTCGGCCGGCATCCACTCCAGCTCTACTCGCTCGGCACGCCGAACGGGGTAAAGGTCACGATCCTGCTCGAAGAGCTACTCGCGCTCGGCCATTCGGGCGCCGAGTACGACGCCTGGCTGATCAAGATCGGCGACGGCGACCAGTTCGGCAGCGGTTTCGTGGCGCTCAATCCGAACTCGAAGATTCCGGCGCTGCTCGATCGCAGCGGGCCGGAGCCAATTCGCGTGTTTGAATCAGGATCGATCCTGCTGTATCTCGCGGAGAAGTTTGGTGTCTTCCTTCCGAAGAACATCGCGGCCCGGACCGAGACACTGAACTGGCTGTTCTGGCAAATGGGCAGCGCGCCGTATCTGGGAGGCGGTTTCGGCCATTTCTATGCCTACGCGCCGACCAAGATCGAATACGCGATCGACCGCTTCGCCATGGAAGTGAAGCGGCAGCTCGACGTGCTCGACCGGCGCCTGGCCGAGAGCGAGTACCTCGCCGGTGGCGACTACACCATCGCCGACATCGCGGTGTTCCCCTGGTACGGCGGATTGGTGAAGGGCTGGCAGTACGATGCCGCCGATTTCCTTTCGGTGCAGGACTACAAGAACATCCAACGCTGGGCCGACACCATCCTCATGCGACCGGCCGTGAAGCGCGGGCGCATGGTCAATCGCACGAGCGGTGAGCCGTCGGAGCAGCTTCGCGAACGTCATGACGCCAGCGACTTCGACGACAAGACCCAGGACAGACTCGCCGGGGAAAACCGGGACGCGGGAAGTTGAATCGCCCGTTCCCCTGACTCATCGCGCCTGGCCGTCCCGGTTGTTGCAAGCTGACAGGGCGACCAGGTGTTTTTTCGGCCATGGCTTGAAAACGTTTCATTCCATGGGCGCGTTCCTGTTGCAGGTGTTGGCGGATGGCGGTCAGTTCGTCATCGCTCAAGCCTTGCTTGAGCCACTCTCGGCAGAAATCCGCTAGCGCCTGCGGTGTTTCTCCCATGTCGACGAAATTGAGATGTGGCGTGACCAGCGAGTCGTGGCTCAGATCCGAATAACGCTCGCGCACGATCTTGCCCATGCGCGGCTGAGTAAATTACTCGAGCGAAGTGTTTTCCTTGTCGAACAATCCGCGTTGGCGGGGTAAAACCCGGTGGTAATTTCGGCAAGAAGGGCAGTCACGCTCTCTAGTCAGGTTTTTGGAACAGGCATCACCATCTTCAGCTCTCCGTTGGGCAACGGAGTGTGCGGTGCGCCAGTTTGATCCAGTGACACATGGCATTCGTGCGCCGACATTACCGTGGCTTTGTCGTGGGATCACCTGACGCGGACCAATCTATGTGCGACGCATGGAGCGCCAGGTAATCGAGCAGCGGGGTGAGCAACATCACCTACGACCTGGCAAGCAAACTATCTATGCCAAAAGACACTCAGCCAGGGTGACTTTATGCATGCGGAGCAAGAAGGGGACAAGCGTAGTGTACGCGGCACTGCCCCTGGGTCGGGGCGCCTCCGAGGAACCCTCATGCACCACCGCGTCGACCGAAGCATGTTTTGTAGCGCCTTGTCGGCGGTCCTTATGATGTCGGCACTGACCACGCCGGTGATGGCGGCAAACGCGGCGCAGGACGGCGATACTGTAAAGGAGGTAGAACATCCTGGTTGCGAAAGCATGGACGCAAAAGCTTGTGTCCAGCAGGCCATCAACGCCATGGGTGGCTCGGGAAAGCTCGCAGGCATTCACAGCGCGAGCTACGAAACCATCGGACATACCGTCCTCGCCGAACAGTCGTATCGACAGCAGCCATTCATTACTTCGTACGAGCACGAGAAAGTAGTGGTTGATTTCGACCACCAGCGACTTGTGCGTGATGAGCATGTCACCTGGCCCGAGTCGGATCCGCATGGCGCTGACTTCGACGTCACCTTGATCGCGACGCCACAAGGCGGTGTCTATCAAACCAAGCAAGGTCAGGCGCCTTGTTCTCTCGCGGACATAGAGAGGGCCAAGGACACCTTGGCATTGGGACCGGAGCGCCTTCTGCTCAACGCAGTGGCGGCCACCGACCTGCATTACGCGCCCTCACAATGGCTGCGCTCTACACCGCACAGCGTGGTGGAGTTCACTTGGCAGGGCACGTCGGTGAAGGTCTTGCTGAATGCTCATAACCACCTTCCCGACGCACTGGAGCGCACGCATGCCTTCAAGGATTTTTGGTATGCCTGGGGAGATGTCGATCAGCGCATCTACTTCGACAATTGGCGTTTGGTCCAGGGCGTGGTGTTTCCGACCAACCGTGTCGATTGGCGCAACGGAGTGTGGTACGCCTCATCTCAGCTCATCGGCCCTGCCTTCAACGTTACGGTAGATGCGAAGAAGTTCGTAATGGATTCCGCGATAGCTGAAAAAAGCGCCCAGTCGACAGGCTGGAACCGCGAATTCAGCGACAAGAAGCGCGTCGAGCTGGCGCCGGGCATCGAGCTGTATCAAGGCTCATGGAACACGACGCTGATCAAGCAAAACGATGGCGTGCTGGTCTTGGAAGCACCGATTTCCAGCAGCTACGTACGCGGCGTGCTGGCCAAGGTACGCAGCGAGTATCCCGGCGTGCCAATCAAGGGTGTGCTCAGCACGTCCGATTCGTGGCCACATATTGCAGGCGTAAGGCAGGCCGTGGCAGACGGTGTGCCGGTGTACGTGCTCGACCTCAACAAGACGCTACTAAATCGGCTCGTGGATGCTCCGCATAGCTTGCAACCGGATGATTTGCAGTCTCACCCGAAGGCACCGAGCTGGACGATCGTGAGTGGTCACCTGGAGTTGGGCAAGGGGGCGAATCGCGTGGTGTTGTATCCACTGCGTGGTGCATCGACCGAACGACAGTACATGGTTTACTTTCCGCAATGGAAATTGTTGTACGCCAGCGACACCTTGGCTTTCAACAGCGACCACACGCTTTACGACCCCGATCTGATGTACGAGGTGATGCAGGCTGTCGCACGCGAGCACCTGCAGGTCGATACGGTGTATGCGATGCATCAAGGCCCAACGCCGTGGTCAGATGTTCACCGCCTTGTCGAACGGGCTATGTTGCGGCCGTTGGGAAGTAAGTCATAGGGTTGAAATCCATGCTGGCACCGGCGCTGATGCGCAATGGCAGCGAGCGCGTCGCGGAACTAGTCCGTTTCTCCAGTGCTTGGTGGACAGACTTCTCTTTGGCAATCCACTTTCCAGCAAGCTGGTTCTCATTCAAGCGGATGGCTTCCCCCGTCGCTTGAAACTCAGCGTAGGCCTCTAAGATGAAAGCAGTAACGGTAGTCCGGACGTTATCCGTCGGCGGGAGTGGGTCAACGAACGGTATGCAGAGGTCGGCTTTGTATCTTCGGATGCTCAGGATTTCATCGCGATCGCCGAAGTTGATGGTCAACGAGCCGCTATCGGACGCATCGTCACCTTTTCAGCGTTTGAAGGAGAATTGGGTGGCATGTATGTGCTCTCTCGATTCAGAGGTCACGGGCTCGCCAACCTCATTATTGATTTTCTCGTGCAGCGATGCGAGCTAACGAACCTTTACTGTCTGCCGTTCGCGCACTTACCAGCCTTATATGCTAAACACGGCTTCGTTGAAATCGAAGATCGCGCTAGCGCCCCGCAGAGAATCCGAGAGAAATTTGAGTGGTGTCAAACGCAATACCCAGACCCAGTCCGGTTAATGGAATTGGTCAGGACATTCAAGCACGCTCATGGAGTTCCAGCGCCTGGTAAAGAAATCAAGCTTTAGCCACCTTGAAGTCGGGCGAACTTGCATAGAGTCGATCGGCAACGTGCTCATTTACTGCCTGCATTTCGCGTTGGGGTAACGCTGGCTTACGACTTGTGGGCTTCAACCAGTTGACCTGATGGCGCCGCACTTCCGTTGAAAAATCACCTGGAGCTCACCCAGTATCACCGGCCCGGTGGATGCAGTTTCTCCCGTTTCGCTTCGCCACGTACAATGCTCCATCCGCCGCATTCAGAAACTTGTCGCTGTCCGGGTAGCGGGCCGTGGCCGTCGACGCGAGTCCGGCGCTGATGGTCACCACGTCCTTGATGCTGCGTGCATGCCGGATCTGCATGGCTTCCACCCTTCGCCGCAGCCGCTGCAGGATGTCTTCCGACGTGGCTGGGTCGTAGCCACCCATCAGGGCGACGAATTCCTCGCCGCCGTACCTGGCGACCACCACATCGGGTTGCTGGCTCGCCTCGCGTTGCAGTGCATGCGCGACGGCGACCAGGCAGTCGTCGCCGGCAAGGTGTCCGTAGGTATCGTTGAACGCCTTGAAGCTGTCGATGTCGATCATCGCGACGCTGAGCGCACGTCCCGTTTCCAGTGCACCCGCCCATTCGCGCCTGAGAAGACGATAAAAGCCGCGACGATTGAGCAAGGACGAAAGATCGTCACGCACGATGGCTTGCTGCAGTCCACGCTTGAGTTTTCGCAGATCATCCTCGAAGGCCAGGTGCTGCCCCAGCACGATGGCGTTGCGTGCCGCGTAGGACGTGATGGCGAGTATCAGCATGATCGTGGCGAGGAAGGGGTTCTTGCCCAGTTGCGCGAACGCGAGGCAGCACAAGGCCAGGCTCATCACGAAAGGGCTGATGCTTTCGGCGAAATGGCGGATCCTGCGGCTGGGACGGTAGCTGCGCAGCCAGACTTTGCGCCGCCGCCCCAGCAGAAAACCCAGTACCACGAAGGGCAGGCCGAGCAGCAGCTCGGGCAGGTACGACTCGCTGCTCAGGATAAAGCGGTTGTGGATGCCGGGCAGCACGGCATCGAGCCATGCAAAAACAGTGAGCACGAAGAAGAATCGCCGTTCATCCGATCGTTTCGTGGAGACCAGGCGTAGCGTGGCGAACACTGCCACGAACAGCCCCATCGCATCGAACATCCGCATCACGAACGTTGCCGTTGCCGATTCCTGCGTGGCTGCGTTCAGCACTTGGTGCAGCGTGTAATAGAACAGCGTCGCGATGGCGCATGCCAGCAGGGCATCGACGATGCTGGCCCAGCGATAGAGCGTGGCAACCGGGTTGTAGGCTGCGGCGATGGTAAGCAGGAGACTGCTCAGGCAGAAGTAGAGCGTCGGATCGAAGGCAACCAAGGTGCCCTGCGGATTGGACAGCGAGTCGGTGAACAGCAGGCCGAATGCGCATCCTTGTGCGACCAGCGCGAGCAGGAGCAGGCTCCAGAGCGGACGGTTGTGAGCGACGCTGACGCAACGCCGTCGCCAGCACAGCAATACCGTCAGCGCGAGCATGGCCAGCACGACGGCGTAACTCCACGAGAGCAAATGCAGCGGCGCCCATGCGATCACGCCCAACTGGGCCAGCAGCAGCGGCACATAAGCTCGGGAGATCCCGGCGTACATTTTCATCTCGCGATGTTCCGGTGCTGTGGATGTGGTATTTGGGCGTCAGCCTACGCGTCCGGCGCCCGTGGCTGAAGCCTGCCACAAAGTGCGGCTGCCCACAGGTCACGCGGTCACTGCGGCCGGATCCTGCCGCCACGGAGGATGCCGGTAACACCCATGGTCAGCGCCGGATCCGTGCCGGACCTGCGCGCACTACGTCGCGGCCTTGACTCCCGGTGTCGAGCCAATCAGCCGGCACCGGCGCGGCGTTCCCATCAGCGAACCGGTTCAGGCGTCTTTTCCTCAGCCGTCCAGAGCTTCGCCTCCACCTTCCCACCCAGCATCTGCTGCCTCACCAGCGGGATCGGCGGGCCGCCGTAGCTGAGGAACTGGTCGTGGAAGGCCTTCAGCGCATTCGGGCCGGGGTGGGCGGCGATCCAGTCCTGGCGCAGCTGCATGATCATCAGCTTGCCCAGCGTGTAGTTGAGGTAGGCCGGATCGTAGGTGCCGCGCGCTGCCTGCTGGCGTGCATTGCCCGGATCCTGAAAGGCCTTGTCCCGGAACATCTGCTCGGACTGGGCGATGGTCATGCCGCCGGTGTGCAGGCCAATGGCGGACAGGTAGCGCACGTCACGGAGCAGGGCGTTGGTGAGCTGCCCGATATGGACTTCCGGCGTGGCGCCGCCCACGCCGGCATCGAACATCATTTCTTCGGCGTAGTGTGCCCAGCCTTCGGCGAAGGCGTAGCCGACGAACAGCTGGCCGAACTTCCAGTCGGCGCGGTTCGCGTGCAGGAACTGCAGGAAATGGCCCGGCCAAACTTCATGCGAGGACACGAACAGCAACGCGGCCTTGCCTGGCACGTAGGCCTGCTGGTCGGCCTTGCTCCAGGTCGGATCCGGCGGCGCGATGTAATACACCGACGGCAGGTTTTTTTCGTACGGGCCGGGAATCTCGATATAGGCGAAGTTCCAGCGATTGAACGGCGGCGCCTCTTCGGCCTTCGCCTGTTCGGTGCCGGGAATGCTTGCCAGGTTCTTGTCGACAATGAACTGGCGCAGGCTCGCGAGCTGTGCACGCGCGCCCGCCACGGCACCGCCGACTGGCTTGTCGGCGCTCTCCTTGGCGACGCATGCGTTCAGCGATGTGCCGGGAGCATATTGATCGCAGGCGGCCTTGAGGGCTGCGAGGTTGCGTTGCAGGTCGGACTCGCCAATCTTCTTGAGCTGGTCCAGCGGCAGGTCGACCAGCTCGGTCGCATGCAGCATCTTGGAGAATTTTTCGGCGCCCAGTGCGTAATCCTGGGTGGCTTTCGGTTTCTGCGCCTTCAGCCAGTCGCCCAGCTCCTGCGTGGCCTTGATGGCGGCGGCATTGCTGGCCTTGAAACGTGCTTGCAGGGCGGTGTCCTTCACTGGCGCGAAGATGCCGGGCACATCGGTCTTGAAGAAGCTGGCGAAACCGGCGAACGAGTTGACGCCGACATCGATGTACGACGCGGGTAGCGGCAGCTTGAGGTTGGCCTTGATCTGCGCCAGCGCCTTGGGCAGTGCCTCCTGGTAGCTGACGAACGCCGCCATGCGCTGGGCCAGCGGTGCGTACGGCCGGGTCAGATACATGCTCGGTGACAGGTCACCGGTGTAAAAGGTCGGGTTCTTGTACGGCGCGCCGGAATCTTCCAGCCAGAACAGTTGGCCATCGATCACCGCCAGCACGTAGTCGCGTTGAAAGCGGCCCTGCGCATCGAGCTGGTCGTTGCCGAAGGCGGCGAACGTGTTGCGTTGCGCGTGCAGCCAATCAGCCGTTGCCTTCAGGCCATCCGGGCTGTAGTCAGGCAGTTTCCCGTCGAACTCGTGCTTGCCGGCGTTGGCGGCAAACACCGGGCTGTGCTGGAAAAAACCACTGAGAAAAGTATCGACCGCCGTGGTCAGCGCTGCTCCCTGGTTGGTGGCCGTGGCCTTGGCGGTCGATGCGCCGGCGGGTGTCACCGCCTGCGCGGGTGGCGATGCGTCGGGCGAGCAGCCGACAAGGAGAATGGAGGCAACGACAGCGGACAGCGTGAGTACGCGGAACGGGCGCATGATCGACTTTCCCCTCTGGGTGGAAGCGTCGAGCCTAGGCGTTCCGGCGCAAGCGTGCAAACGGAAAACGCCGGGTGGCAGGCATACAGCCGTGGCTGGCCAGTCCGCTCCGTCCACCGACGTGCTGGTCGACCTTCGGCATGCGTGCTGCCAGCTTCTGCGGAAGACCCCGGTGGCACTCGATCGGGCTGAACTGTTTCAGTTTCTCGCCTTGTTCAAGGCTACCCTGATCGCTTCCAGCAACTGCTCACCGCCAAACGGCTTGCGCAGAAGCACGCCGCATTCGGGAATGTCGGCACAGTGGACCTCGGGGTCGGCGGTAATCACGACGACGGCGATGGTGGGATGGTGCTCAACCGCCTTCTGACAGATGTCGATGCCGGACATGCTGCCGGCAAGGATGACGTCGGCGACGATGACATCGACAGGGGAGTGCTGCATGTGGCTGACGGCGCTAGCTGAACCGCGCGCTCGAATGCACCGGAAACCGTCGACGGCGGACAGCAGCAGGTCGATGGATTCGAGTACCAGGTCGTCGTCGTCGACAATGAGTACGGTTTTCGTTGTGTCCATGCGCCCCCCCGGGAATCAATGCCACCAAGGATATTCCTGATCAACGACCCTGGGCGAGAATCCGGCAGGGGGCGACCCGCAGATTTCAGCTTTTCGTATCGGGCATCTCGACCACCGAGGTCGAGTCGTCCGGGCGCTTCAACAACCACGCCAGCACGGGCGGCGTGACCATGGCGGTGAGCAGCGACATCGCCACGATGATGGCGTAGATGCGGTTGCTGAAGACGCCGGCGGCAAGACCGAGGCTGGCGATGACCACGCCGACTTCGCCACGCGGCACCATGCCGAAACCGATGATGACGGCGCTGCGCCGACCCATCGACAAGGCGCCGAGAAAACCGCCGAGCAGTTTGGATACGATCGCGATCACGGTGACGACGGCCAGCATCACCAGTGCATCGAGGCTGGTGAGCTCCGCAAGATCTACCTTGGCGCCGGTCACCACGAAGAAGAACGGGGTGAGGAAGGACAGCAGTGGCAGCGTCTGGTGTTCCAGATCCTCGCGCTGGCGCGTTTCGGAGGCGATCATGCCGGCCAGGAACGCGCCGATGATCGCGGCCAGTCCGAAACGGGTGGACAGCCACGCCAGGCCGAGACAGATCGCCAGCACCACGGTCAGCGCGGAGTGCGGACTGATCGGAGCTTCCAGCCATCCGGAGCGGCGACGCATCACCTGGGTGCCACCCCAGCCGATGATCGCGACGAAACCGACCGCACCAAGCAGGGTGAGCAACAGTGATTGCAGGTCCAGCGAGCCGCCGCCCTGCAGCGAAGACACCACGCCGAGAAGCAGCATCGCCAGGATGTCGTCGATCACCGCGGCGCCGAGGATGACCCGGCTCTCGGCATGTTGCAGCACGCCCAACTCCTGCAACACGCGAGCCGTGATGCCAGCCGACGTGGCCACGAACGCGGCGGCGACGAACAGCGACTTGATCCACTCGAACCCTTCGCCGTGCGCCCACAACACACCCATGCCGAACGGCACGATGACGCCAAGCACACCGACCAGAAAGGCGCTCTTGCCGACCTTCTTCAGGTCGTCGAGACGGGTTTCCAGACCGACGGAAAACAGCAGCAGCACCACACCGATCTCCGCCAGTACATCCAGCGGCGTGCCCGGCACGATCTGGTCGGCACTGATCCAGCCGAGCAACGAGGGCCCGACCACGCAACCGGCGGCGATCTCGCCGACGACGCCGGGCAGCTTCAGGCGCTGGGCGATTTCGGCGCCGATCTGGGCCGCCACGAAAATGACGAACAGGGTTAGCAGGATGTCGGCGGCGTGGTGCATCAAGGGTCGTCCCGTCGGTTGGCTACCGGATAGTACAGGCCCGCGTTGGCGCGTGATGAATCAGCCGCCGAACACGGCTGCCGTGAGCCACAGGTGCAACGCGATACTGGCGACGTAGCCCAGCCCGATCGCCCAGCTCCAGCGCAGATGGCCCATGAAGGTGTAGCTGCCGCGGGAAGCGCCCATCAGCGCGACGCCGGCTGCCGAGCCGATCGACAGCACGCTGCCGCCAACACCGGCGGTCAGCGTGATCAGCAGCCACTGGCTGGCATCCATCGGCGGATTCATCTTGATCACCGCGAACATGATCGGAATGTTGTCGATCACTGCCGAAAGCAGGCCCATTGCAGCATTGGCGGTGGTCGCACCGAGATTGCCGTACAACTGGTGCGAGGCCAGTTCCAGATAACCGATGGCGGCCAGGCCGCCAACGCAGGCGAATACGCCGAAGAAGAACAGCAAGGTGTCCCATTCCGCATTCGCGATGATCTGGAAGATCGAATAACGCTGCGCCTCCATGCCCTGTGCCAGTGCGTAACGTTGCTGGCGATAATCGATGCGGCTGGCCAGCAGGTTGAGCAGCGCCAGGCCGGTGAGCATGCCGTAGACCGCCGGCATGTCGAGCCATTGGCGGCCGATCACGGTGATCACGATGGTCAGTGCAAACGTGAGGCAGATGCTGATGCCGCCGTGTTTGATGTGGCTGTTTCCATCGGCGGCGTCCGGCTTGCCGCGGGGCAGGGCGAAATGCATCGCCAGCGCGGGCATCAGCCAGTTGACCACGGCAGGGAAGAACAGCCGGAAGAAATCGAAGAACTGCGCCTTGTTCGCCTGCCACACCATCAACGTGGTGATGTCGCCGAACGCGCTCCAGGCGCCTCCGGCATTGGCCGCCACCACCAGGTTGATCATCGCCAGCGTGATGAATCGCGTGTTGCCGGCACCGACGGCGAGGATCACCGCCGACATCACCAGCGCCGTGGTCAGGTTGTCCATCACCGGGGACAGCATGAAAGCCAGCAGTCCGGTAATCCAGAACAGCGCGCGATAACTGAAACCGTGCCGGACCAGCTGCGCGCGCAACGCCTGGAACACCCCGCGCTCGCCCATGGCGGTGACATAGGTCATCGCTACCACCAGGAAAAAGAAGATCTCCGCGTATTCGAGGAACATCGCCTCGAACGCATGGCGTGTCTGCCCGGCGACACCACCGGCGCCACCTTCATACCAGGCGATCATGCCCCAGATGATCGCCGCCGCCAGCATGACCGGCTTCGATTTGGCGATGTTGATGCGCTCCTCGAAGATCACCGCGACATAGGCCAGCACGAACAGCACCAGCGCGGCCCACCCGATCGGATGGTGCACGAGGCCAAAGTTCGCTGTGTCGCCGGGTTCGGATGCCATCGCCAGCGGGCTGGCAAACAGGGTGGCCACGGCAATGGCAAGCCAGCGCATGAGGAATCCTTCAATGAGGCGTCATGACGCCGATCGACACACAGGGTATCAGCCTGCAGCGGTGCCAGGCACCACGCGGTCTGCGCTTACGGCGTGCTTGGTGCCACCGCGGCGGATGCCGGGCGATCGTGCCGCAAACGGCTGAACACGCGGCTGGCGATGGCCGTGATCACCGCCAGCAGGATCACTGTCCAGCGGAACGCCATGACGTAGTCGGCATGGGCGTGGCCCTGCAGCATCGCTTCCATCAGCAGGGTGGACAGCGCGATGCCGAAACTCATCGCCAGGTATTGCGCGGTCGAGGCCATCGACGAAACCATCGACGCATGCTGAATATCCACATCGTTGTAGATCAGCGTGTTCATCGCGGTGTACTGCATGCCGGCAAACGCGCCGTAGCCGAACGTCAACACGGCAATCAGCCATACCGGGGAGGTTGGACCGAGCAGGGCGAACGATCCAAGCAGCACGGCCACGATCAGGGTGTTGCCCAGCAGCAACCGGCGATAGCCGAAGTGCACTATGGCGCGGTTGATCGCCCATTTGGCGGTGATCGAGCCCAGCGCCTGCGGCACCATCATCAGGCCGGCCATCAATGGCGACCAGCCGCAACCCACCTGCAGGAACAGCACCAGCAGCAGGAACATGCCGGAGATGCCGAGCCGGGTGAACAGGCCACCGGCCAGCGCGACCCATACGCTGCGGATCTTCAGCAAGGCGAGATCGGCCACCGGATGCGCGGTGCGCCGGCTGTGCCAGACGTAGACCGTGCCCATCAGCACCGCGACGACACCGCACAGCCCGATCCGTACCCAAGGCACTGGCGTGGCACCAGCCAGTTCCGACGCGGTCAGCAGCAACGCCGAGGCGGCGGCGAACAGCAGGAAGCCGAACAGGTCGAAGCGATTGGCGTGATCGAGCCGGTAGTCCGGCATGTCGCGTTTGTTCATCCACACACCGGCAATCGCCACCGGCACATTGATCAGAAAAATCAGCCGCCACGAAGTGAACTCCACCAGGGCGCCACCCAGCAATGGACCCAGCACGGAGCCGAGCAGGCCGAACGTGGCCACCGTGCTCATCGCGCGCACGAACTCGCGCTTGTCGATACTGCGCACCAGCACATAGCGGCCCACCGGCATCAGCGAGGCGCCGCCGACGCCCTGCAACACACGCGCGGCGACCAGTTGCGGCAGCGTCTGCGCCACGCCGCAAAGCAGCGAACCCACGCCGAATACCACGATCGCGATGCCGAATACCCGGCGCGTACCCAGCCGATCGCACAGCCACGGACTGGCCGGGATCAGGATCGCCAGGGTCAGCACGTAACTGGTCAACGCCGTGCGCATGCCCAGCGGCGTTACCTGCAGCGCTTGCGCCATGGCCGGCACGGCCGTGTTGACCACGGTGGAATCGAGTGACTGCATGAAGAACGCAGCGGCGACCAGCCAGAGCAGGCCACGGAAGCGTTCGCTCGAGGAAATTTCCGACAAATCGGTGGTGGCTATCGCTGGCGTGGAAACGGCAGCGGCAGCAGCGTCGGCATCCGCAGCGGCTTGGTGAGACATGGGCCACTATGATACCTGCTATGACAGCTTGCTTTTTGCATGCGTGATCCGCAGAGTCAGCCTTGTTTCATCTGTCCGTCATACCCGGACAGGTAAAACGACCATTGTCAGCAACCATGCGCGCCGGGACCATTCGTTCCGGCGTGTGCTTTTGTGCGGCAGGAGCCGCCTGTACCAGGAAAAGTCATGAGCAAGCCACCGATCACTATTTCACGTATCGACATGGAGAGCATCGAAGCGTTGCTGGAACGCCAGAGTGCCGCCGAGTCTGCGAAACTCGATGCGCTGCGTGCCGAACTGGATCGCGCCGACGTGGTCGAGCCGGCGGCCATGCCGGCGCATATCGTGACGATGAATTCCACGGTCACTTTCGAGGACGAAAGCAACGGCGAGAAGCTGACCCTGACCCTGGTCTACCCGGCCGCTGCCGGTACGCCCGGCACGGTATCCATTCTGGCGCCGGTGGGCAGCGCCTTGCTGGGCCTGGCGCGCGATCAGCAGATCGACTGGCCGACGCCGGACGGCCGCAAGCGCCGCCTGAAGGTGCTTCAGATCAGCTATCAGCCGGAAGCGGCAGGCCATTTGCACCGTTGAGAGCAATGGCACCGGCCGGACTGGGTCGGTGTCGCTAAACTGCGGGAGATTATGAGGAGACCCGCATGACCGAACGACCGGCCTCTGCTGAAACCGTCGCCCGCGCCGCTGCACTGCGGGCGCAGATCGAACAGGCCAACCACCGTTACCACGTGCTCGACGACGCGGACATCACCGACGCCGAGTACGACCGCCTGATGCGCGAACTGGACGCGCTGGAAGGGCAGTATCCCGAGCTGGCCGCGGCCGATTCGCCCACGCGCAAGGTGGGTGCGCGGGCGCAGGGCGGTTTCGCCGAAGTGCGCCATGCGATTCCCATGTTGTCACTGGGCAACGCGTTCGAGCAGGACGGCGACACCGAGCGTGAGCGTTTCCACGAGGTAGCCGAATTCGAGCGACGGATCGAGCAGACGCTGGACCGGCGCGAACCGGTGTTTTCAGTGGAACCCAAACTCGACGGCCTGGCGATCAGCCTGCGCTACGAACACGGCGTGTTCGTGCAGGGTGCCACCCGCGGGGACGGCGAGACCGGCGAGGATGTCACCGCGAACCTGCGTACGGTGCGCGCGATCCCGTTGAAACTGCGTGGCAAGGGCTGGCCAGGCGTACTGGAAGTGCGTGGCGAAGTGATCATGCTGCGCAAGGACTTCGAAGCATTCAACGAGCGGGCACGCGCGCATGACGAAAAGCCGCTGGCCAATCCGCGCAACGGCGCTGCCGGATCGCTGCGCCAGCTCGACCCGGCGATCACCGCGAAGCGGCGGCTGAGTTTCTTCGCCTACGCGATCGGCGTGGTCGAAGGCGGCAAGCTGCCGCCGACGCATTCGGCCACGTTGCAACAGCTGCGCGAGTGGGGTTTCCCGGTATCGCCGGAAGTGGACATCGCACGCGGCTTCGACGGCCTGATCGCGTACTTCCAGCGCATTGGCGCGAAGCGCGACAACCTGCCGTACGACATCGATGGCGTGGTCTACAAGCTGGATGACTATGCCGGCCAACGCGAGATGGGTTTCGTCTCGCGCGCACCGCGCTGGGCGATCGCGCACAAGTTTCCGGCGCAGGAACAGACCACGCGCCTGCTGGACATCGAGATCCAGATCGGTCGCACCGGCGCCGTCACGCCGCGCGCGCGGATGGAACCGGTACAGGTGGCCGGCGTCACGGTGACCTACGCCACGCTGCACAACGCCGACCAGGTGGCGCGGCTGGATGCGCGCGTGGGCGACACGGTGATCGTGCGCCGCGCCGGTGACGTGATTCCCGAGGTGGTGCGGGTGATCAAGGAGCAACGGCCACCCGGCACGACGCCGTGGACGATGCCCACGCATTGCCCGGTGTGTGGTTCCGCGCTGCTGCGCGAGGAGGGTGCGGCGGCCTGGCGGTGTTCCGGTGGGCTGATCTGCGCCGCACAACGCAAGGAGGCACTGATCCATTTCGCCGCGCGCCGTGCGATGGATATCGAGGGCCTGGGCGAACGTTTTGCCGAGGCACTGGTGGAGCTCGACATCGTGCATACGCCAGCGGACCTGTATCGCCTGGGCGTGGACGATCTCGTCGACATGAAACACCGCATCGACGAGCGCGACGGCACCACACCGGAGACAGTGAAGGCCGGCAAGGTGGCAACAAAGTGGGCCGAGAACCTGGTGGCGGGTATCGAGGCCAGCAAGCACACCACGCTGGCGCGTTTCCTGTTTGCCCTCGGCATCATGCACATCGGCGAGAGCACCGCGAAAACACTGGCGGCCTGGCTGGGCCAGCTCGACTTCGTGCGCAGCACGCCGGCATCGGTATTGCGCGTGTTGCCGGATGTCGGCGCCGAGGTCGCCACGTCGATCGCCGGCTTCTTCGAACAGGAAGGCAACCAACAGGTGGTCGACGCACTGCTCGCCGCCGGTATCACCTTCGGCGATGAAGGCGCCCCGTCGCCGCTGCTGCGCGAGCGATTGAATCTCGGCGTGCTGCTGGGGATGGCCAACGTCAGCAAACTCGGCCCCAAGAGCTGCAAACTGCTGGCACAACATTTCCCCACACTGAAGCAATTGCAGTCCGGCGGTGCAGCGCACTGGATCACCGCCGGCGTGCCGCAGGCCGCGGCGACCGGCCTGGAGTCCTTCCTCGCCGATCCGGTGGCGTTACACGCGTTGGGTGATGCGGAGAAAGCGATGCGGCGGTTGCTTGATGCGATCCCGCCGTCGGCGGAAATCGCTCAGGCGCCATTGGCCGATCAGACCTTCGTGCTCACTGGCACACTGGCTTCGCTCAGTCGCGAGGAGGCGAAGGAACGGCTGGAGGCGCTGGGCGCCAAGGTGTCCGGTTCGGTGTCGAAAAAAACCAGCGTGGTGGTGGCTGGAGAAGCTGCCGGCTCCAAGCTGGAAAAGGCGCAGGAGCTGGGCGTGACAATCTGGGACGAGGCGCAATTGCTGGCGCTGTTGAACGAACACGAGGCTGGCTGATGGGCGTTGGATTGCGAGCGGCCCTCGAGCTGCGTGCGCAGCTCTACGCGCAGATCCGCGCGTATTTCGCCGAGCGTCACGTGCTGGAAGTGGAAACCCCGATTCTGTCGGCGGCCGGCAATACCGAGCCGAACATCGAGAGCTTCAACACCATCTTCAGCGGCCATGTCGACGCGGGTGCGCGCGAGCGCTGGTTGCGCACTTCACCGGAATTTCCGTTGAAACGCCTGCTCGCCGCGGGTGTCGGCGATTGCTACGAGTTGGGACGGGTGTTTCGCAATGGCGAGGCGGGTGGCCGGCACAATCCCGAGTTCACCATGCTGGAGTGGTATCGGGTCGGCTGGGATCATCGCCAACTCATGCAGGAAACCATCGCGATGGTCGAGGCGGCGCTGGCGATGGCCGGACGGCGCGCCGAGGTCGTGGTGACGAGTTATCGGCAGCTGTTTCTGGATGAGCTGGGCATCGATCCGCTGCGGGCGCCGGTCGATGAACTGCGCCTGCCGCTGGCCGAGTTCGGTATCGATCCGGCGGGGCTTGGCCACGATGACTGGCTGGACCTTCTGATCACGCACAGGTTGCAGCCGGCGTTCCCGCGTGACCGGATCACCGTGATCCATGATTATCCGGCGAGCCAGTGTGCGCTGGCGAGACTTCGGCCCGGCGACCCGCCGCTGGCCGAGCGTTTCGAGTTGTACCTGGGGCGCTACGAGCTGGCCAATGGCTATCACGAGTTGAACGACGCGGCGGAACAGCGTGGGCGCTTCGAGCGTGACAACGCGGTGCGCCGCACGCGCGGGTTGCGTGAGATTCCGCTCGACGACCGGTTGCTCGGTGTGCTCGACAACATGCCCGACTGCGCCGGCGTGGCGCTTGGCCTGGAACGGCTGCTGATGTGTCTGGCGGAAACCGATGAGATCGCCGACGTACTGGCGTTTTCGTTCAACCAGGCCTGACGACGCGAGATGAATCAACCGTCTGCCGCGAACGCTGCCGGTCGTCCGCGCTGGCCGCGCGCTGCGGGTAGATCCAGGTCATGTGTTTACCAAACTTCCCGGATCTACCCATGTGCAGCTCAGGGATTGTCGCCCTTGATTTCCGGTAACGCGGCCTGTTCGCTCCAGAGATAACGGTAGATCAGGCCACCGATGATGCCTCCGACGATCGGCATCACCCAGAAGAACCACAATTGCCCGATCGCCCAGCCGCCCTGGAATAACGCCACGCCGGTCGAGCGCGCCGGGTTCACCGAGGTGTTGGTGACCGGGATGCTGATCAGATGGACCAGGGTCAGCGCGAGGCCGATCGCAATGCCTGCGAAGCCCACGGGCGCACTCTTGTGCGTCGCGCCCATGATGATGAAGATGAAGAAGCCGGTCATCACCATCTCGCACAGCGCCGCGGCACCCATCGAATAGCCACCCGGCGAATGCGCGCCATAGCCATTGGAGGCAAAGCCGCTGGCGGCGGCGTCGAAGCCGGGCTTGCCCGAAGCGATCACGTAAAGCACCAGCCCGGCGACGATGCCGCCGATCACCTGCGCGATGATGTACGGGATCACCTCCTTCAACGGAAACCGGCCTCCGGCAGCGAGACCGCAAGTTACCGCCGGATTGATGTGACAGCCGGATATGTGGCCGATGGCGTAGCACATGGTCAAAAGAGTCAGGCCGAACGCCAGCGCGACGCCAGCAAAACCGATGCCCAGTTGCGGAAATGCAGCAGCCAGCACGGCACTGCCGCAGCCACCCAGAACCAGCCAGAACGTGCCGAAGAATTCGGCGAACAAACGCTTGCTCATGCTCATCAGGAAACTCCTTGTCGGTTGATTGCAGACGCACGCGACATCACCGTGTGCGCGACTCGGCACAACATGCGGAAATGTTTTCCCCGGAACCGAATCGGCTTGCAGCAACGCAGGCCGTGGACCTGCGCGTCGCAACCCGATTATCCGCAATCCCTGCCGGACGCACCTAGCATAAGCGATGCCTGCGTCGGCTACGAGCACTGTATCGAAGCCATCCGCATTGCGTGGCAATGCGTTATGTTGCGGCATCATTGCCCGAACGATCCGTGGAGCCACCGATGTCCGATGTTGCCATTTCGCCCCCGTCGAATGGTCCCGCGCCTGCACGCGCACTCGACCGACGCGATCTGCGCACCTTGAGTCTTTCCGCCCTGGGCGGTGCCCTGGAGTTCTACGACTTCGTGGTGTTCGTGTTCTTTGCGATTCCGCTGAGCCATCTGTTCTTCCCGCCCGACACGGCGCCATGGCTGGCGCAGTTGCAGGTGTTCGGCATCTTTGCCGCGGGTTACCTGGCGCGCCCGCTGGGCGGCATCGTGATGGCGCACTACGGCGACAAACTGGGACGCAAGAAGATGTTCACGCTCAGTGTGTTCCTGATGGCCGTGCCGACGCTCTGCATCGGCCTGCTGCCGGTGCATGCGCAGATCGGCATGCTGGCACCGTTGTTGCTGTTGCTGCTGCGCGTGGTACAGGGCATCGCGGTGGGTGGCGAGGTGCCCGGTGCGTGGGTGTTCGTGTCCGAACACGTGCCGCCGCAACGGATTGGCTTTGCCTGTGCCAGCCTTACTTCGGGACTCACCGTCGGCATCCTGATCGGTTCGCTGGTGGCGGCGGCGATCAGTAACTACATGACACCGGCTGCGGTGCTCGACTGGGGCTGGCGGGTGCCGTTCCTTGTCGGCGGCGTGTTCGGTTTCTTTGCGGTGTGGCTGCGCCAATGGCTCAGCGAGACGCCGGTGTTCGAGGCGATGCACGCGCGCCGTGAGTTGGCCGAAGGGCTGCCGCTGCAGCAGGTGTTCGAGCGGCACCTGCCGAGCGTGCTGCTGTCGATGCTGCTGACCTGGATGCTCACCGCCGCGATCGTGGTGCTGATCCTGATGACGCCATCGCTGGTGCAGTCGGTGTTCCATGTCGCGCCGGCACAGGCATTCCTCGGCAATAACGTGGCTTCATTCGCACTGGCGGTGGGCTGCCTGTTCTATGGTTGGCTGGCCGATCGCATCGGCTTCGCGCACGCGTTGCTGTTCGGTGCCATCGGCCTGCTGGTCTGCGGCTATGCGTTGTACGTCGACCTGCAGGGCGGTGCCGCGCACTTCATCGGCCTGTACGCGCTGACCGGTTTCGCGGTGGGCGTGGTCGGCGTGGTGCCGGCATTGATGGTGATGGCGTTTCCACCGGCGGTGCGCTTCTCCGGCCTGTCGTTTTCGTACAACGTTGCCTACGCACTGTTCGGCGGCCTGACCCCGCCACTGATCGGCTTGCTGGTAAAGAAGTTCGGCGTGTTGGCGCCGGCGCATTACGTCGCATTCACCGCCTTGATCGGAATTGCCGTCGCGGTCTCGCTGTTGTCTGTCCGGCGTCGTGCCGGTGTGGTGGAGCCCGTCTAGAACTCCAGCTCCTGGGCGGCGCACAGATAGTCGACCAGCGGCGCGACCCGCTTGAACATGGCGACGGTCCAGGGCAGCAATTCGTCGGAACAGGCCAACGCCTCGTCGAACGTCGTGGTGGCGATGAAGTCCTTGCGTTTGAGGTCGTCGATCAGTTCATGCGTGGGGTCATAACCGCGCGGCGGGCGAATCAGTGATTCGCCGCCCAGCTTCAGGTGTTCGCGGAACGCCTTGCTTTGGGTCGCACGCTTCCACGCCGCCGGGTTGTCGGCCAGGAATTCGCGGATGTGTTTCAGCGCATCCGGCTCCGGGTGCCACAGGCCGCCGCCGGCAAAGCATTCGCCTGGCTCGATGTGCAGGTAGAAACCCGGTGCCTGGATTTCGTGGCGGCGCTCGTGGAAGAAGCGCGAGCCCTGCCACGACTTGTAGGGCAGCTTGTTGTTGGAGAACCGGGTATCACGAAAAATACGATACAGCGAGCCGCCACTCTTGCGAGGGTCGGCGCGGTAGTGCGAGCTGATCTTCGCCAGCGGCGCCTGCAGGTCGGTAATCAGTTCGAGGAACGGCTCGCGCACGTGCCGCTCGTAGTCATCCTTGTGCGCGTGGAACCAATCGCGGCTGTTGTTGCGATCGAGCGCGCGAAGGAAGCGGAAGGTGGCGGGGCTGAAGTAGCTTTTCGACATGGCAGCTCGTTGCAAGATGGAATCTGGGGAGTCCGCCATGATGCATGGAACACGGAGCCTGCGTAAGGCTCACTTCTGGTCGGCGCAGGCGCTCACGCCAACTGTTCGCCCCATGCCTGCAGCTGGTCGAGCAGCCCCAGCTTGTCCTGTGCCTGCGGATCGTGGCGCAGTTCGCCGATGCGGGCGAAGTAGTCCTCGAGAGTGAGGCCGGTCAGCGGTGTGTGGCGGGTTAGCCGCGCCTGACGGAACGCCTCCCAACGCGTGCGTTCCTCGGCATCCAGCGTATCGGGCCAGTTGCGGGCGCGATAGCGGAACAGCAGTTCCGGATAGCGTGGGTCGCGGAACGGAAACTCCCGCGTGCCCAATTGGGCCGGTGGCGTGGCGCGCACCTGGGACAGCAGGCGCTTGTCGGCGTCGGGCAGGAAACCGCCGCCGTACAGGGCCAGCTCGGGATCTTCCGGCGGCGGCAGTTCGGCGGCGTGCTGGAACACGCGGCGCAGTTTCTCGGCCAGCCCCTCGACGGCGCGCAGTACGTCGCGATGCGCCAGGCAGCGCACCAGCTCCAGTTGGAGACGGCCTTGGTCGACGCCCTGAAGTACCGACAGCGGTGCCAGTGCCGGCGCATGGTTGGCGCGTACCGTGCGCAAAGGGATGCGCTCGATGCCTTCGGGCAGGTCGGCCCGCGCCGTGAAGATGCGGTCGGCGATCTCGTCTTCGTCCAGCGCCAGCCATTCGGTGGGATCGGTTGCCAGGTCGTACACGATGACCTCGCCGGCGCGAGTGGGGTGTGCCGCTAGCGGCGCGATGAGGGCCAGACAGTGGCGGCTGGCCGGGTAACGCGAGGACACGTGCACCATCGGCGTCATGTTCACCACGTCGAGCAGCTCGAACACCTTCTGCTTGCGGCGCAGGCCGTAATACCAGTCCCACAATCGAGGCTGGCGCACGCGGATCAGCCGGGCCAGGTCGATCAGCGCGTATACGTCCGAAAGGGCATCGTGTGCGCGTTCCTGCTTGAGCTGGTTGGCACTGGCCAGGTGCTCTAGCTTGAAGCTCGGCGAGCCATCCTCGCGGGTTGGCCAGACAATGCCTTCGGGGCGCAACGCCTGGCACATGCGCACCAGGTCGATCAGGTCCCAGCGGGAATTGCCGTTCTCCCACTCGCGACCGTATGGTTCGTAGAAGTTGCGGTACAGCATCTGCCGGGTGAACTCGTCGTCGAAGCGCAACGAGTTGTAGCCGACCCCGCAGGTGCCCGGCGTGGCCAGCTGCTCGTGCACGCGAGCGGCGAACTCGGCCTCGTTGACGCCTTCGCGTTCGGCCAGCTGGGGGGTGATCCCGGTGATCATGCAGGCGTCGGGGTGCGGAGGCATTTCCAGCGATGGCTTGCCATAGAACATGACCGGCTCGCCGATGACCTCCAGCTCCAGCGTGGTGCGGATGCCCGCGAACTGCAGTGGGCGGTCGCGCCGCGAGTCGGCGCCGGAAGTCTCGTAGTCGTGCCAGAAGAAAGTGTGCATGGCGTGATGATCGCATGGGCCAAAGCGAGAGCGGCAAGACTGATAAACTCCCGCCACAAGGAGAGCTCATGAGCCAAGCCAACGAAGACAACCTGATCTGGATCGATCTGGAGATGACCGGCCTCGACACCGACAACGACTCGATCCTGGAGATTGCCACGGTGGTCACCGACAAGGAGCTGAACGTACTGGCCGATGGACCGGTCTTTGCGATACGCCACGAAATCGACCGACTGGAGTCGATGGACAGCTGGAACACCAACCAGCATCACAAGTCGGGCTTGTGGCGTCAGGTGCTGATTTCGCAGACCGACCATGCCATGGCCGAACAGGCCACGGTGGATTTCCTGCGCGCATGGGTGCCGCCGGGCAAGTCGCCGATGTGCGGCAATTCGATTTGCCAGGACCGTCGCTTCATGCACCGGCAGATGCCACGGCTGGAACGCTACTTCCACTACCGCAACCTGGACGTTTCCACGCTCAAGGAACTGGCCCGCCGCTGGGCACCGGACATCGCCAAGGGGGTCGGCAAGGAGTCGGCGCACACGGCCTTGTCCGATATCCGCGACTCCATCGCCGAGTTGCGTCATTACCGCCGTTTCATGGGCGAATTGGGCGGCCAGGCCCAAGATTGAGCAGCCGGCATTGAATGCGATGAGGTCATGAGCATGTCGATCGATCTGTTTGCACCGGTGCTGGACTGTGCCGGACGCCCGCTGCGACTCGACCGTGCGCGCGTGGTCGGCATCATCAACGTCACCCCCGATTCGTTTTCCGACGGCGGCGCGCATGCCAGTGTGGATGCGGCCGTGGCGCATGGCTTGCGCATGGCGGAGGAGGGCGCCGACATGCTCGACGTGGGTGGTGAATCGACTCGGCCCGGTGCCGCCGACGTGCCGGTGGAGGAAGAGCTTCGCCGCGTGCTGCCGGTGATCGAGCAATTGATCGCGCGCACCGATCTTCCGATCGCGGTCGACACGTCCAAGCCCGAAGTGATGCGCGCGGCAGTGGCGGCCGGCGCCGGCATGATCAACGACGTCTACGCGCTGCGTCGCGATGGCACCATGGATGCCGTCGCCGAACTTGGCGTGCCGGTGTGCCTGATGCACATGCAGGGCGAGCCACGCAGCATGCAGGCCGAACCGCATTACGACGACGTGGTTGGCGAAGTGCATCGATTCCTTACTGACCGCCTGTTTGCCTGCGAGCTGGCTGGCATCGACCGGCGCAAGATACTGGTCGACGTCGGCTTCGGCTTCGGCAAGACGCTGGAACACAACGTGGCGCTACTGTGCGCGCTGGAGCGTTTCGCCAGCCTGGGCAGCGGCGTGTACGCTGGCTTGTCGCGCAAATCGATGATCGGCACGCTGACTGGTCGCAGCGAACCGGGCGACCGCGCCGCCGGCTCGGTGGCAGCGGCGTTGATCGCGGTTCAGCGTGGCGCACGCATGGTGCGCGTGCACGACGTGGCGGCCACGGTGGATGCGCTGGCGGTGTGGCAGGCCGTGCATGCCGTCGACTCGGTACCAAAACGCGAAGAAAAACCAGGCATGCCGCGCTGGCCGGACGACGATTGAGCGATCGGTAAAGCGGTACGACAGGGACAGGGAAAACCTTTCGGGATTGTGGACAGAATGAATCAACGCAAATATTTCGGCACGGATGGCATTCGCGGCTTGGTCGGACAATGGCCGATCAGCGCGGACTTCATGTTGCGGCTGGGTCGCGCTGTAGGCAGCGTACTGGCGCGTGATGGCAAGGAGCGACCCAAGGTATTGATCGGCAAGGACACCCGAATCTCCGGTTACATGTTCGAATCGGCGCTGGAAGCCGGTTTGGTGGCAGCGGGAGCCGATGTGGGGCTGCTGGGTCCGATGCCGACGCCGGCGGTGGCCTTCCTGACACGTTCGATGCGTGCCCAGACAGGCATCGTGATCAGCGCCTCGCACAACCCGCATCACGACAACGGCATCAAGTTCTTCTCCGCCAATGGCGAGAAGCTGTCCGACGCGGTCGAACTGGCGATCGAGCAGGAAGTGGATGCCGCGTTCGTCACGGTATCGTCCGAGCAACTGGGCAAGGCCCGCCGGATCGATGATTCGGTGGCCCGCTACGCGGAGTACTGCAAGGCGACCGTGGAGGAGGATTTCAGCCTGCGCGGACTGAAACTGGTGCTGGATTGCGCGCATGGCGCGACGTACCAGGTGGCGCCGAAGGTATTCGCCGAACTGGGTGCCGAAGTCACCGCGATCGGCGACAAGCCCGACGGGTTCAACATCAACCGCGAGGTCGGCTCGACTCATCCGCAGGCGTTGCAGCAGGCCGTGCTGGCGCATGGCGCCGACATCGGCATCGCATTCGATGGTGATGGCGACCGCGTGCAGTTGGTCGATCGGCATGGTGCGTTGGCCGATGGCGACGACATCCTGTACGTGCTGGCGCGCAGCTGGCATGCGCAGGGACTGCTGCAAGGTCCGGTCGTCGGCACGCTGATGAGCAATTACGGCCTGCAGCTGGCGCTGGCCGAACTCGACGTACCGCTGATCCGCGCCAACGTGGGTGACCGTTACGTGATGCAGCAATTGCGCCAGCACAATGGCGTGCTCGGTGGCGAAACCTCCGGCCATATCCTGTGCCTGGACCGTGCCACCACGGGTGACGGCATCGTCGCCGCGCTGGCCGTGCTGGAAGCGTTGGCGCGATCCGGTGAGGATCTGGCGTCTGCCAGGCAGGGTCTGAAGAAACTGCCGCAGGTGATGCTCAACGTACGTGCCGACGGCGCCCGCGAAGCCCTCGCCGGCGGCGAGGTGCAGCAGGCGCTGGCCGAGGTCGAACAGATCCTGCACGGCCGTGGCCGGGTGGTGTTGCGTGCCTCGGGCACCGAACCGCTGGTGCGTGTCACCATTGAGGGATCCGATGCGGAGGAAGTGCAGCAGTTGGCAGAGAAGCTGGCGGGGATTGTAAAATCCGCAGCCGAACGCTCGTGAACCTGTAGCGGTATTGGGTCGCCATGGATTGGCCCGACGTACCCCGCCCTAAGCGGTGGCGGATCAACGACCGCATGCCCAACCTGGTGACTACAGCCATGAAGAATGTTCCCACCCTCGATATCCGCCGCTACGAAACCGACCGCGACGCCTTCGTCGCCGAGATCGGCGCGGCCTATCGCGAATTCGGTTTCTGCTGCATCAATGGCCACGGCATCGCGCGCGAACTGATCGACGGCTCGTACGACGTGTTCCAGCGCTTCTTCGCACTGCCGACCGAAACCAAGATGAAGTACCACATCGCCGGCGGTGGCGGTGCACGTGGCTATACGCCGCTCAAGGTGGAAACGGCCAAGGACAGCCAGCACGCCGACCTCAAGGAGTTCTGGCACATTGGCCGCGAGATCCCGCGCGACTCGAAGTTCGCCGATGTGATGCCGCCGAATGTCTGGCCAGGCGAGGTGCCGGACTTCAAGCAGTACGGTTACGGTCTGTACGAGGCGCTGGATCAGCTCGGTACCCGCGTGCTGCGCGCGCTGGCCCTGCACATCGACCAGCCTGAGAATTTCTTCGAGGACAAGACCGACGTAGGCAACTCGATCCTGCGCCCGATCCACTATCCGCCGATTACACAGGACGCCGATTCTGATGAGCCTGGCCCGAACGTGCGCGCCGGCGCGCACGAGGACATCAACTTCATTACCTTGCTGGTCGGTGCCAGTGCCGAAGGGCTGGAAGTGCTGAGTCACGGCGAGTGGTTGCCGATCACCACCGAGGGCGATGCGATCGTGGTGAACATCGGCGACATGCTGCAGCGGCTTTCCAACCACGTGTATCCGTCCACCTCGCATCGGGTGATCAATCCGCAGAACGAGAACGCGCGCAAGCCGCGTTATTCAGTGCCTTTCTTCCTGCATCCGAACCCGGACGTGGTACTGGATCCGCTCGATTCGTGCATCACGCCGGACAACCCGCGCCGCTACGACACCTCGATCACTTCGCACGAATACCTGATGCAGAGACTGCGCGAGATCAAGCTGATTTGAGGTTCTACGCCATCCAGAAGAACACGGCGGTCATTCGTTTGGCCGCTGTCTGCAGCCCCCAATACGCGCTGGCGCTGTGGATCAGGTTGGCCTTGTAGACCAGCAGCCGGTTGTAGCGATGTGCCACGCGGACATCTTCGACAAACGCGTTCGGCTGCACGAAGCGATTGCCCAGCGCCTCGACCAGATTGCGGTGCGGCGGCATCACGATATTGCCGCCAAGCTGGCCGCCATGCATGCGTTGCCTGAAGAAACTGGTGCCACATTGCTCGGGCACATCGGGGTTCAGATACAGCACGGCGGCATAGCGGCACAGATTCGTTGAATCGGTATGCGGTTTGACCGCGCCCTCCACGGAACCCACGACCTGCACGCAGTTGTGGTTGAGGTGGGTGCCTTCTTCGGTCTGCTGGACCCACAGCTTCCTTGCGCCGGTCAGCTGGCACACCTTGGCATCCAGCGTGGCCAGTTCGTCGTCCAGCAAGGCGGGAATGGCGCGCATGCCTGGCCATACTTCGGCGGTATACGGGTAGCCCATCTCCCAATCGGTCTTGGCCAGGCAGCGGGCATGCACTTCATCGGCGTTGGGCAGCACGTCATCCACCACCCAGTAATCGCGGCCTTCGGCAGGCTTGCGGTAAGGCAGTGGTCGCATCTGGGTCGGGAAAAGGGACATGGCGTCGATGGTCGATGGCGGACAGGCGTCAACAGTAGTCGATGCGACGATGCAAATTCGCGAGGCAGGGCGCGTATCGATCTAGACCTGGGTATTCCGGTAGCGCTTCGATTGCCGTGCAGTCAACCACATGGCCAAACGGTCCGGCATCAACTGCATCGCAGACTTGATGATTCGGTTGACCCGACCCGGAATGTAGACGGCATCACCGCGCTCGACCGCATCGATGCCTTGGCGAACCACATCTTCCGCGCCCAGCCACATGAAGCCAGGCAACTTGTCCATCTTGTCGCGAGTACGCGTGACATCGTGAAACTCCGACCAGGTGAATCCCGGGCACAGGGCACTGACATGCACCCCGAGCACACGATTCTCCAACGCCAGCGACTGCGAGAACTTGATCAGGTAAGCCTTCGTGGCGGCGTACAAAGTGTGGCCGGCCGGTCCGGGGACATGCCCGGCGAGCGAGGCGATGTTGATGATGCGGCCATGGCCGCGTTCGCGCATGCCGGGCAGCAGCCGCCAGATCAGTTCGGTCGGCGCAGTCAGCAGCACCTGAAGAAAATCCGTATGGGTGGTCCAGTCATTGGCATCGAACGTGCCCGGTACGCCGTAACCCGCGTTGTTGACCAGCCAGTCGATCTGCAGGCCACGCTGTTCCAGCGTGGCGCACAGCGCCGCCGGTGTGGCCGGATCGGCAAGGTCGTGTGGCAGCACAGTGATCTGGGCGCCATGCTGATGCTGAAGTTCGGTGGCCAGGGCTTGCAGTCGGTCGGTGCGACGGGCAGTCAACACCAGATCGTGGCCGAGCGCGGCAAGCTGTCGTGCAAACGCGGCACCGATGCCGGATGAAGCACCAGTGATCAGGCTGAGCGGTCGGGTGGAAGGCATGTGGCATATCCTGCGGGCGATCGGACATTCTTGACCGGCTGGTCGGTCGATGCCAATGGTTCAACAGGTTTGCCGGAAGTCCGGTCGCTCGGTAAGCTTGCTGTTTGTTCGCAGCGGAAGCAGACCATGCGCAAGAAATTTGTCGCCGGCAACTGGAAAATGCATGGCAGCCGTTCGATGGCCAAGGCCCTGGTGGACGACATCGCCGCCGGGCAGCCGGATGGCGTCGATGTGGCCGTGTTTCCGCCGTTTACCTATGTCGCCGAACTGGCCTGGCAGCACGCCAACGACGGATTGGGCATCGGAGCCCAGGATGTCAGCGAGCACGAAGGGCAGGGCGCCTATACGGGCGAGGTTTCCGCTGCGATGCTGGCGGACGTGGGTGCGCAGTGGGTGCTGGTCGGCCATTCCGAACGCCGTCAATATCATGGCGAAAGCAACGAACTGGTCGCCCGCAAATTTGCCGCAGCCCGCGCCGGCGGGCTCACCCCGATCCTTTGCATGGGTGAAACGCTGGAACAGCGCGAAGCTGGTGAAACCGAGGCTGTCATTGCAGCCCAGTTGCAGGCGGTGTTGTCGCTCAACGGCATCGGCAGTTTCGATACGGCTGTGATCGCCTATGAGCCCATATGGGCCATCGGCACCGGGCGTACCGCCAGCCCGGAGCAGGCGCAGCAGGTGCATGCGTTCATTCGTAGCCAACTGGAAAAAGAAGATGTTATGATTGCCCGTCTGACCCGACTGCTTTACGGCGGCAGCGTCAAGGCGGCCAATGCCGCGGAATTGTTCGCGCAGGCGGATGTGGATGGAGGGCTGATCGGTGGGGCTTCCCTTACCGCATCCGACTTTCTTGGAATCTGCGCCGCGGCGCATCAGGCGCTACAGGCTCAATAGAAACCTTATGTTCGTCATTTTCAGCGTGTTTTACATTCTGATCGCTGCGGCGATGATCGTGCTGATCCTGCTGCAGAACGGCGCGGGTGCCGATGCCGGTTCCGGCTTCGGCGGCGGCGCGTCGGCGACGGTGTTCGGTGCGCGTGGTTCATCCACGTTCCTGACTCGCGCTACCGGTGTGCTCGCGGGTCTGTTTTTCCTGCTCAGCCTCGGCATGGGCATTTACCTGCACAGCAACGGCGCTCCACATCAAAGCGCCGGTGATCTGGGCGTCATGGGCGCGCTCAACAACAAGCCGGCCGCGCAAAAGGCAGTACCGGCCGCGCCAGCGGCAACGGAAGTGCCTTCAGCCGCTCCTGCTGCAACCAACAACGCCGTACCGGCAACGCCGGCGGCAACCACCCCGACCCAGAGTCAGGGTGAAGTGCCGGCAGCGACCAAGCCGCCGGCCAAGCACTGAGCAACACACCTGCCCAGGTGGCGGAACTGGTAGACGCACTACCTTGAGGTGGTAGCGACGTAAGTCGTAGGGGTTCGAGTCCCCTCTTGGGCACCAATTAGACATCGTGGGATGTCACGCAACACCCTTAAACCGCGCTCCGGCGCGGTTTTTCTTTGCCTGTATCCCTGGCCTGGTTAACGGTAAGTCTGCCAATTTACCTTGAGATACCGCAATTTTGGCGGTAGCTTCGGCGGTAACTGGGCAGGCCGCCCAGCGACTACGAGGGAGTTACCGCCATGCTGACACCGTCCGCTGTCACGAACGCCAAGCCGCAAGACAAACCATACAAGCTGGCCGACGAGCGCGGCATGTATCTGCTGGTGAAGCCCGACGGCGCCCGCTGGTGGCGTTTTGACTATCGTCGCCCCGGTACCGGCAAGCGCAACACCCTAAGCCTTGGCACGTTTCCGGATGTGAGCCTGCGTAAAGCTCGCGACAAGCGCGATGATGCGCGCACGTTGCTGGCGGACGGTACCGACCCTGGTGCTGCACGGCAGGAGGCAAAAGCTGCGAGGGTTGAGGCGGCAGCCGCCGAGGATGCGGTCGCATACACCTTCGAGGTGGCAGCGCGAGAGTGGCTGGCTCGCCAGGAAGGGGCTGAGGTCACTTTGCGAAAGTCGCGCTGGATACTGGAGACCTTCCTGTTGCCAGAGTTTGGCCGGCTGGCGATTACGGATGTAACACCTCGTATCTTGCTGGACGCGCTGCGCAAGGTCGAGGAAACCGGCAAGTTAGAGACAGCAAAGCGAGCGAAGATCAAAGCGGGGCAGGTGTTTCGGTACGCGATCCTTGAGGGCAAGTTGGAGCTTGACCCCACGGGCAGTCTTCGCGGGGTGTTGAAAGCACCGCGTAACCGCCACCATGCGGCTATCAGCGAACCCACCCGAATCGGTGAACTATTGCGTGCTATTGATGGCTTCACTGGCCAACCTGTCACCCTAGCTGCCCTGAAATTAGCGCCGCTGGTGTTTGTGCGCCCCGGCGAACTTCGGCAAGCAGAATGGGCAGAGTTCGACCTAGACGGTGCGGTTTGGCGCATACCTGCAGAACGAATGAAGATGAAGGCGGCGCATATCGTGCCGCTGTCCAGCCAAGCTGTGGCTGTTCTGCGTGACCTGTACCCGCTGACTGGTGACGAGGCGTATGTATTTCCCGGCCTGCGCAGCGCCAGCCGTCCCATGTCAGAGAACACAATTAATGCTGCCTTGCGCCGGCTGGGCTACGGCACCGACGAAATGACGGGGCATGGCTTCCGCAGCATGGCTGCGTCGCGCCTCAACGAAATGGGGTGGAACTCGGATGCCATTGAGCGCCAACTTGCCCATGCTGAAAGCAACAAAGTACGCGAGGCCTACACGCACGCTGCGCAATATCTACCCGAGCGCACAACGATGATGCAGGCCTGGGCTGACTACCTTGACGCGCTGCGCTCGGGAGCAACCGTGTTGCCGTTCAAGCGCAAGGCCTAATCACTCATCAGGACTGCAAACGAATGTCCGGGATAAGTGCCTGACGCCACAGTCATTGCGCCAATTATCCAACGCAACGCCAAAAAATGCGCTTAATTACGTGTTGCCGCGGTATTGCCGCAACACGTGGGTTAAGTCAAATGAAAGCGAAAACCAATCAGCTGGCACCGTCCACCGCCCCAGCATTGCAGCCTGGCGACCTGGTAGACGAGAGAAAGACTGCCGTCATTCTTGATGTTGAGGTGGGCACCCTGCGCAACTGGCGCGCGCAGGGCAAAGGCCCCCGCTTCCGCAAGATCGGCGAGCGCATGGTGCGTTACCACATCACCGACTTGGCCGCGTTCATCAACGGCGAAAGTGGCAGCGAGGCGGGCGTATGAACCAGCCAAAAGAAACGCCCCCGGCTTCGGCCACCGGGGGCGCGGATCAAAACAACATCGTGTTCCCAAAGCCTAGCGGCGCCGCCACGCCGTCGCAACTGCAGAACAAGAGTTTTCCGCAGGCATTCCAAAACATTCCTGCCGAACTGCAGGAACGCGAGCAGTGGGTGTGCTGGCGCTTTGAAATAGACGGCAAAGGTCGCATGACAAAGGTGCCGTATAACGCGGCCACCGGCTACCACGCCAGTATCGACAAGCCCGAAACATGGGGCACGTTCAACGAGGCGTGCAGCGCTGTGGCCACAAAGGGCATGGACGGCATCGGCTTTGTGCTTACGGTGGCTGACCCTTATGCGGGCATCGACATCGACGACAAGGTGGACAACCCGGCGAGCGAACATGAGCGCACGGTGCATGCTGCCATATTGGCCAACATTGACAGCTATACAGAACGCAGCCCTGGCGAAAGGTGGAAGGACGAAGCAGGTAATGAGCGCGGGGGCTTTCATGTAATCGTGCGCGGGCGAATTGATAGCAGCCGTGATCGTGGTCATGTTGGCTTGTATTCGTCCAAACGCTACCTAACGTTTACGGGCGACGTGGTGCGCAGCTCACCAATCAACGACTACCAATTGTTCTTCGACAACATGGCGTCACAGATGCCGGCATCAGCAGGCGTTGAGCTTGAAGATGTGGAATCGTCCCGTAGCGATGCTGAGGTGCACGAGATGGCGTGCAACGCGGCGAATGGGGATAAGTACGAGGAGCTGTGCACGGGCGACTGGGCTGGGATGGGTTACCCGAGCCAGAGTGAGGCTGACCATGCGCTGTTGTCCATTATTGCCTTTTACACACCAAGCAATGAACAGGTGCGCCACATATTCCGCTGCACTGGGTTGGGGAAGCGTGAAAAGGCTAATGAGGGCGACAGGTATCTCAATACGTCGTTGAAGAAGATTCGGGCGAAGCAGTCAACTGATGCAGACCTTGTGCGGGTCAAAGCGGATGCCGCGAACTGGATTGCACAGGCAGTGGTTTCAAATGCTATTGCACCAGCCGCGCCATCACAGACACTCGCTCCCGCAAAACAGCTTGTACGAGCGTCGTCAGCCTGCGACTACGTCAAACTAACCAATGCAGCCAGCATTAAGCCAGAGCCCATCCGCTGGCTGTGTCCAGGCTACCTAGCGCGAGGCAAGCTTCACGTCTTGGCGGGCAGCCCTGGTACAGGCAAAACAACCATCGCCGTGGACTTTGCGGCATCTACCACTTCTGGACGAGCGTTTCCGACTGGCCATCGCCCAACGCCAGCGAACACCCTTATTTGGAGTGGTGAAGATGATCCAGCCGATACGTTGGTTCCGCGCTTGATAGCTGCGGGAGCAGACCTTAATCGGGTGCATTTCGTCGGTGACATCTACAAGGGCGATCAAGTCTGCCGATCATTTGATCCGGCGCACGATGTAGAAGCGTTGGCGACTGCCGCGGCCAATCTTGAAAACGTGGAGTTAATCATCATCGACCCGCTGGTGTCAGCGGTATCTGGTGACAGCCACAAAAACGCTGAGGTCCGGCGAGGCTTACAACCCTTGGTTGAGCTCGCTGCAAAACTTGACGCTGCCCTGCTCGGTATCACTCACTACAGCAAGGGCACGCAGATGGGTGATCCTCTTGAACGCGTAACCGGGAGCATCGCTTTCGGGGCGATGGCACGCATCGTGTACGGGACCGTCCGAATGAGGGCCGAGGATGGTGAGACGGCTCGAATGGTATTGGCACGGGCTAAATCGAATATCGGCCCGGACGGTGGTGGCTTTGCCTACTCCTTCCAGCAACGCGATATCGAGGGTGGCATTTCTACCAGCTACATTGAGTGGGGCGAACGGCTTGAAGGATCGGCCCGCGACCTACTGGCCGAACCTGAGCAAAAGGCTGAGCATCGCGGCGAGAGCAGCAACGCTGCTGTGAGCTGGCTGATAGAAGTTTTGCAAGAAGGTCCGAAACTGGTTAAGGATGTGAGGGAGCTGGCCCGCACTGCTGACATTAAATGGCGTTCGGTAGAGCGCGCCTCGCAACAGGTGGCTATGTCGGAGCGTAGAGGATTCGGTGCGCCAGCCACATGGTTCTTGCCAGGCTCTGAATGGCAAAGCCCCATTCTCGCCACATCTGCATCCTCGCCATCCTCGCCAACACAAAACGCCACCGGCATAGCCGTCGCCAATGTAACCGCCAGCCTTACAGCAACCAAGACCCATGGCGAGAATGGCGAGAATGGCGAGAATGCAGCAGCCCTGATCGAGGGAGGCCGCCATGGTTAACCACCGTCTACCGGGCCAGTGGCAGGGCTGCGCTGCGCCAGCCACGGCCAGCGCCGCTACACAGACACCCGCCAGCGCCGCGTCGCCCAGCACGGGCCTCGTTGACGCCCTGGCCATGCCGGCGCCGGCACCCACGGCCAGGCCACGGCCGCGCAAGGTGCGGCTGCTGCCGTCCGTGCACCGGATGTTCCTGCGCAAGTTCGGGTTTGAGCGCGAGGACTACGTGGTGCCAGGCTATTGCGATCATTGCGGGCCGGCTTGGATGCCCGTCGCGTTCGCCGGTGATGCCTGGCGCTTCCCCGTGTGCCCCTGGTGCCCGATTGTTGACGCTGGCCATGACCTAATGCGTCCACCGGTTGACTGCGCTTCGTGCCGGCATTTTGAGCGCCCAGTTGAACACCCGAATAGCGGCCAAGGCTGGTGCTTGCTCGGTAGGGGTGAGCGCCGTGTGGACGGTCGCCGAGGTTTTCGCGTTGCTGATTGGCACCACCAATGCCAAGCATGGCAGCCGCAGTCATGACCGTGGTCACCCTGCATTGCCAGTGCTGCGGGTCGCCCGTGCCTGTGTCACGAGAAGCCATCGAAGCGGCATTGAACGCAACGCGCTCGGAGGCCGTTGAGGCATCGGTGGGCAAGTGGCGCGCATGGTGTCGTGAAAGCGGCAGGCACATTACGCCGGACGACAGGGTGACACCAGAGGTAGCGGCCGAGCTTGTGGGGCTAACCGTGGGCACGCTGAAGAACCGGCGTAGTCAGGGGCAGCGGCCGCACTTCGTACGCGTCGGAAACAGGCTGGTGAAATACACCTTGCATGAGCTTGCGGATTGGATAACTGCGTGCGAGGCGTAACGCATCGTCACGTATGGGCACGTTCCTGCCTTGGGCGTTCCTTGCTGGTGACGCCAGCCTAGGACATAGCCACTGCACAACGCCGTGGCCTTCCTAGGAGCTTCACATGAACCTTGATCCCTCTTCCGAATTCACCTTGATGGCCAAGTGCATCGGCCGTGCGCGTGGCTCGCTGGTGCGCGCTGCTGAAATTGCGGAGGCCATGCCAGGTGGCCAGCGCGTAGCAATCGTCCTGCGTTCTGCCATCGCTGCCGGCACCGTTGCTGACGCTGTGTGGGCAGGCCCGCTTGTTGGCTACCAATCTGTGGCCAGCAGCTTTATCGAAAGCCTGCGCAGCATCTCCGTGTTCGATCGCATGCTGGCCGATTTGGCGATGCGCAGGGTGCCATTGAAAACCCGCCTGGCCGTGTCCAGTGTTGCCGCTTTGGGTGCCGAAGTAGGCGAGTGGGAGGCGGTGCCGGTGTCTAGCCTCGCCATCGCTGGGCCAGGTCTTTCGCCGCGCAAGGTGCAGGCTCTTATCGCCGTCACGAATGAGGTGATCGACGGTGCCGGCAGCGCCGGCTCCGCACTGCTGGCGCGTGAACTGCGTGCCGGTGTCGCCAGTGCAACCGATGGCGCGTTCCTCTCCGGCCTGGTTACCACTGGCACCGCAACCATTGCCGGCACAGCATCGCCCCTGGCTGACTTGGGCAACCTGCTTGATGTGGTCAACACCACGGGCGCCGGCTGGCCGTACCTGGTCGTGGACGCACGGACGGCCAATCGCTTGGCAACCAAGACGACCACGGGCGGCGATCAGGCGTTTCCAGGGATGACGCCGAAGGGCGGTGAGCTGGCAGGTGTCCCGGTTCTTGTCAGCGATGGGGCACCAGCTGCTGACAGCAATGGCTACGCTGCCATGCTGATCGACGCCAGCGCCATCGTGGGTGACAGCGAAACGGTGACTGTTGATGCGTCCGAACAGGCCGCGCTGCAGATGATGAGCAACCCTGGCAGCGGTGCGCAGTCGATGGTGTCAATGTTCCAGACCAACAGCACCGCGTTGCTTGCCAGCCGGTGGTTTGGTTTCGAGCTGACCCGCGACAGCGGCGTTGCTGTGGTCACTGGCGCAGCGTGGTGATGGCCATGTCCAAGGAAAAAACCGAAGCACCCAAGTCGTGGGATGAGATAGCCGCCCAAATGCCCACGCACTTGCGCAACAGCCCCCTCACTGTCGGCGGGTTCTACAACCTGCTGGCTCCTATCGTTGAATCGCACAAACAACTCAAGCAGCGCGTGGCGCAGCTTGAAAAGCAGGCCAGCGGAAACGGTGGAGACCATGGATGAGTTACGCGGCACCCGTGCACATGCGGAGCGCCAGCGCAGTGATGCCCCAGTGACGCAATCGCAGTTCGGTGGCCTGATCAAGAAGGTCTCCGCCGAACTGAATACGTTGCGGTCAGAGGTGACGAGCTTGCGCCGACGCGTTGAACAACTTACGCCGAAAGGAGAAAAGCCATGAATAAGCTCATTGACCCATTCCAAGCGCAGGCCCAATACCCGGATGCCTGGCAACTGATCGAGAACGAAATGCAGCAGGCGCGCGATGGTTACGCCGCCACGCTCGTGCCGGTTGCTGCCGAGGTGGTGACGCTCGATGGTGCGCAGGTTCTGCAGGTGGCCGCGCTCACCGACCTCATCGCCGAGGGCGAGGAAGGGTACCCGGCGACGATGAGTTTCACGGCGCGCCTGGCGTCGCCGGCCTGACCCAATGTGGGGGGTGGTTCAAAAGACAGGGACGTCTTACCACGAACAACGCGCGCCCAGTTTTCTTTCCGCATCGGAGAGTTGGACAATTTCATAGGATCTAACGTGCGCGCCGATACCGAGTGCACCGGCCGCGCGTACCGAGTGCATGCCCGATGCATGGGACGCTTAACCTCAACCCGTCACAACAATTTTTGAGTTTCGCGGTTGAACGCGGGAAATCGTAGTGCTGTCGGCTGCTCACTGCACTCTAGCTTCATTGAGAATTTGACGGGCGCGCTCATTGCTTGACGCCAATCCAAATAGATCATGCTCGGCGACCACCGCCTTGAAGAGTTCGTCCATTTCACACGACAGCCTTAAGAGCGCACTAATTTTGGCATCCGTATCGAAGATTCTGCGGGTTCCATCGGGCACATACAGTCGGGCTGCTTCATCGGGGTGGCTATAGAGATAGTCTAAATGCCTTTGTGTTTCGGCGAGGATGGCAAGTTCATAAGCAGCACCCATTCGAAGGGCGGCCTGGTCCGCATGGAACATAGTGGCGGCGATGTCGAAGCTTGGCAGGGCAATATCTCTGTCCGAGTCTGCCTTGGCGTTTTTACATAGTCGAATGGCCTTCTTTAAGCCACCTGCCGTGAAGACGTCCCTGTCAGACACGAGTTTGATGTGCTTGAACGGATAGTTAGTAACCGTCTTGTTTGCTTTTCGATCAAGGATGATCACACCCCTGTCGTGCAACGCTCCGCTTGCCTGATAGTCTGCGTGGTCGTACCAGTGCGATGGAACCACATCGACAGAGCGCGCAAGCGACCCACCAGATATTTTGATGGCCTTGCTACCGGAGGTATCCACGGTGGCCATCGGGAATGCACTTTTTAATGCAGACTCTTCCTCACGACGCAGTTGGGTCAGCTGGTCGAGAGACGTGTCGGACGACGGATAATAAGTACTGGACTTGATGCCGTTGGGGTCATAGCTGAAGAACTGCTGATCGATCAGAGTCAGCACGTCCACGTCGCTTACGCCTCGAATGTGCACGTTCAGCGGAACTGATCCCTGTAGGCGGAATTCGAGATTGAAACCGCCAACCCTTTTCCCGAGCTGGTTGGCCACCCTTTGTGCGGTTTCCATGCTGATCCGTGTGTAGTCGGGGTCAACCTCCTGCATGGCACCAAGAGCGTATCGGGTATAGGGCTTGTTCCCTGCTCGTTGCTCCCAGGCCTCGGGTATATACCTTTTGCGTTGATAGCTTTCCAGCGCTACACCATCGGCTGCAAGAACCGCATATCTGTCAGCGCCCTTGCGACGCGTCTGAAGTGACGAAATTTTTTCTTCAATATTCCTTGCCATTACGCTCTCCTGAGAATCATTTTTCCTGACGAATGCCGGCCGTCACCATTGAAGTAGTCGCCTTCCGCTCTTTGCATATCTTTGTCGAATACAAGACTGGCAAACCCGCGATGGGCAGATAGCTCGACCTCACCCGGCTTCGGCTCATTTCGGTAGCTGTACACCAACACGAAACCTTCGATAGGGTCCGTGGTGAGGGCTGCAACGATACTGTTGGATGCGGACTGGGCCGTCTTCAAATGCACTCTAAAGCGGTCCCAGTCTTGAGTGATGGTTAAAGTGCCCTTCCATGCTGTTGCCAAGGAGTCCGGACGTTCAAACGGCAATCCATCGCAGTTCCAAGTCCCGGCAAGGTTGGCGACTTTGAGCCATCGCGTAACGCAAGGGACGCGCCAGACCCATTTGCGAAAGATGAAGTAAAGGGCCGCGTAAACGGTGCCGGCACCGGCAAGGGAGAGGACGACAGGAGGCAGGTTGACGCCTATTCCCATGGCATGGGCGATGTTAAACAACCCCAGTAGCAGCCATACCAGTACCCCCGAAACGACTGAGGCGGTATGCGTCAGATACTTTCCCACCTGGGCGCGATTAATTCCGCCAAGAACTACGTACTCATGGTCCATCACTTTCCCCTGATTCAAACTTCCTCCTGAAGTATTCATCCAATGCTAAGCGACTGCAAACAACACAAAAAAAAAGGCCCTCGCCCGAAGGCGAGGGCCAGGGCGTCACTTCTTTTTCGGTGGCGGCGCCGGTGGTCGGTTGTGTTCCTTCTCGGTCGTCTTCGGGTGCCTGTCGGCGTACTTCTCCGTGACGAACTTTCCTGTGCCAGCGTCACGAAAGTCTGGCGGGCCTTTTTTGTTTGGCATGACCTGTTCCTGTGAATGCCCGGCATTGGGCGCTTTGATCTTTCACCCATGCGGGTGCCGGTTCAAGCCCCCTTACATGATTGACGAAAAGTCCTACACGGTTTGTCATTGCGCGCTGATGTTGCGCACCGTTGGTGGCAGCACACTGGCACTGCCCAGCAAGTCAGGCATGCCCGGCGGGAGTCAGGCGCAAGCCGACCAAGGACGATCCGTAGGCCGATGACCTGGGCAGCGCGATGCTGCCCGCCCCCTGTTGTGGCATCGCGCAAGGCGCCGGCAACCCCGGCGCCTTTTTTCTTGCCTGGTGCACGGTGCCAGGGCGGTGCTGGCCAGGTGCTGGCGCCCTCGCGCAGGGCCTCAACGCGATGCCTGGCTGGCCTTGTGGCCACAGTCGCTGTGCTGGGTTATGGCATGGGCGTCGCCGGGGCGCCGATGTGGCTAACATAGCCACGCCCGCTGGGCGAATTGGCTTGGGTTTGCGCGGAGTCTAAATGTCCCTTGAAAATGCTGAAAATGAGAACCGGCAGAACGTTGAGGTGCTGCAGCGGCGCGTCGATGCCATTCAAGGAGCGGCGAACGAAGCCGGGGTGAAGTACGCATACTTTCTACTGGCTGCAGCTGGCGCTTGTCTTGGATATGGCCTGCAAAAACTGGATGGTCAGCCCCGTAGCTACGAGACGATCTTGGCGTTTCTCGCCTACGTGCTGTGGATGAGCAGCATCCTATTCGGCTGCCTTGGCCTTCAAAATTTCCACACGGAGCTGTCGTTTTCGCATCGCGTGCTCGAAATCGATCTTAAAGGGGCGCAGTCTTGGGCGAGATCAAGCGCAGAGAAGTCATTTGATGCGATGGCGAAGCCGGCGATGGAGAAATGGGCGACCGGCGCGCGGGTTGCCCATTGGTGGCAGAGGCGAGCGCAGTTCTACTGCTTAATCTTGGGTGTCCTTTGCTTCGCAATTTGGCGGGTGTGGCTGTGGTGGGCAACTACGAAGGCATAGCAACGGACGTTTGTGGGCAGCGCAGGTGTGGAGCAGGGAGGCCGGCTAAGTGCTGGCTTAGCCCTATCCTTTTTCGCGGGCGACAGGCATCGCGCAGCGCTGGCGGTAGCTTTGGCGGTAGGTGGGTACACCATGCAGCTGGAAGCCCTGTAAACGTTGAGTTTGTGGTGCCCCTCTTGGCACCAATGAAGGCTTCAGCGAAGATCGCTGAAGCCGGAAAGAAGCAGAAAAACCGCCCCCGGGCGGTTTTTTTGTTTCCGGGCCCACCGATGCGAGAGTCCAATCCGTCTGATCGAGTTGAAGTCTTGCGGCGCGCCGTGCTTTCCGCACATGGGGCGTGGGTATCGGCCGACATATCGAATATTCTGGCCGTGGCACATTGGCGGTCAGGGGAGGGAAGCACGACGTGATTTCCCGACAGCTTTGTCGCTGACGATTTGCCGGGAAAGTTGGTTCACCGGACGATGTCGCTGTCTATTCCCGGGACTGCGCTGGCGCTTCGCCAACGTCGACGATCGGTATGCGGTCAATACGTTGGCTGTCCGTTTTTTCGTTCCACGATCAAGATAAAATACGGTGGCTGGTGGCGCCCGCGTCGATCATGATGCGTTGTGCCACCCATCCATATCCATAGCATGTCGCAACGAAAGTACTGAACTGCTTGCATTGGGCTGCAGCGCAGCCTAGTTTCAAGCAGCCTAACCATGGAGGGAGTCAAGTGATCAATGTTGTCCTGGTGGACGATCATGAGCTGGTGCGCACCGGCTTTCGGATGATCTTGCAACAACAGTCGGATATCACGGTGGTCGGAGAAGCCGGTAGCGCGGAAGAGGGCCTGCATCTGATCCGCACGCTGGCACCGGACATCGCCATGGTCGACGTCCACATGCCCGGCATGAGTGGTATCGAACTGACCGAGCGCGTGTGTCGCTCGAAACTGCCCACCCACATCGTCATCGTGACGGTGGTCGATGATGCGCGTTTCCCCAAACGCCTGCTTGACGCCGGCGCTCTCGGTTACTTGACCAAGGGCTGCAGTGCGGATGAGCTCGTATCCGCGGTTCGGCAGGTGGCCGGTGGGCGACGTTATCTCGCCCCGGCGGTTGCGCAGCAGCTCGCGCTGGCCACGCTCGATGGCAGCGCTTCCCCTTTCGACGTGCTGTCCAGCCGTGAGCTGGAGGTGGCCATGATGTTGGTGCGGGGCAAGCCGCTGACGATCATTGGCGAACAGCTCAATTTGAGTCCCAAAACCGTTTCCACCTACAAACAGCGGCTGATGGAAAAATTGCACGTGGACCATGTGCTCAGCCTGGCCCATTTGATGACGGTCCATGGTTTGATCGATACGCCCAATCACCACGTCGGGGGCTGACCCTGCACTGATTGCAGCAAGTTGGTTGGCGGGTGGATCGAAGGCAATAAAAAACCGGACGCTAGTCCGGTTTTTTATTGTTCGATGCAACGAGGGAGTCAACCTTGTGGGTCGTTCTCGTGGTCGCCGGGCTCGTCATTCTGCGACGAAGATGCCGGTTTGGCTTCCTCGTGGTTTCGCGCCGCCGGCTTTTCCGGACCGACGGGCTGAGCCAGCAGATCACCCTGCTTTGGCAGCGGCAACGAAGGGGCAGGAGCGAGGTTCGTGGGTTTTTCGGACGCATCGGCGATGGTTGGCGATGCAGCACCATTGACTGGCTTGTTGCCCGGTTCGATACCCGGCGACGGAACAGTCGCAGCCAAAACCGGTGGCGTCGTCGGCGATGCCGGCTTGATTTCAGAAGCGTCGTGACGGACGGCATCGGCGATCGGGGGGACCACCGCGGCAGGCGTCGGTGTCACAGCGACCGGCTTGCTCTCCGCTGGCACCACGGGCATCGTTTCCGATTTGGCGGAAGCGGTGGCGATATCGGCCTGGGGCACCGCGACGGGCACAGTCGCAGGCGTGCTGGCCGGGATCGACGTGGCCGGTGGCGCAAGCGAGGCCGTATCCGCAGGCGTTGTCGTTGCGGCCTTCGCTTCCTCGGGGATCGGAGGCAGGGTGGGCAGATTGAAAGCCGTTGCGGCAGGTGCGGCCGCACCAACGATGGTCGCAGCGGACCCCACTAAATTCTGCCGGCTGTCTGCCGCGCCGTTGTTCTGGGCGGAGGCAGTGCCGGTATTTTCCGGGGAAACCGCCGTACGGCGAACCTCGGTACGGGGCGTCGGCGTCACGCTATCCGTGTTATCCCCTTCATTGCCTGCGAAAGCGGGCGGAATCGTGCTGGCCGGGGAAGACGGCTCGCGCGCCGTTTCAGGGCGAGCCGCCGGTTTGCTGGTCGGAACGCTGCCGACGGTGTCTTCGCGATCCTCGTCGTCGAGCGCCTGTGCCTGCTCGGTGTCGACATCCGTACCGTTCGATCCCGCCTCATCATGGCGGCGCCGGCGACGACCGCCACGGCGCCCACGACGACGACGCGCCTGACTACCGTCGGTATCGGTTGCACTGTCGGCGGACTCCGGCGCAGTTGTTTCGCCCGGCGTTGCGATCAACAACTCGTCGTCCTTGGCCGGATCAATCAGCGGCGTGGTCGGCGTGCGCTCGTTCGCTACCGTGCGCGGCGTGCGCTCGGCTTTCGGTTGCTGTGGCGGATTCGGCTTGCGCTCGGGCCGTGCCTGGTTGTTTTCGGCTGTTGCCGACTTGGGCTGACGCTCGGCCTTGGCCGTCTGCGTTTGCGCCTGCTGGGGCTGGCGCGACTGTGCCTCGTTGCTGCGCTGACGATTGCTGCGGGCTTGCTGTTGTGCACCGGATTTCGACGAATTCTGTGACGATTCGCGTCGCGGCGGACGCTGCGCCGTGTTGCTCGGCGTGTTGCCGGTGCGGTCCGTGCGTTCGTCGCGGCGATTGCGATTGTTGCCGTTGTTGCTTTCGGCGCGTTTTGGTGTCGCGGCGGCAGCCGGAGCGGCGGCTTCGGCGCTGCGAAACCAACCCAGCAGGCGGGAAATGACGCCGACTGCGGGCGCGGCAGGAGCAGCAGCTGACTGACGGCGCGCTGGCGGCTGTGCCCTGGCAGCGGGCTCGGCGATTTCCTCGCGTACCGGGGCAGGGCTGGAAGGTACAACGCCACTGACCGCGGGTTGTTCGCTACTGCCGAGGGCCTGGCCCATCTTGGGCAGTTCGGCCGTCTCCACCGTGGTCAGGCGCTCGTAGCTGGGCTTGCTGTGCTCACCCATGTCCGCTTCGCGGATGCGCTGGATCTCGATGTGCGGTGTTTCCAGCTTCTCGTCGGCGACGATCATCACGTGCACCTTGTGGCGCAGTTCGATCTCGACCACGCTGGCGCGCTTTTCGTTGAGCAGGAAGTTGACGACGCTGGACGGCGCCTGCACCAGCACCTGGCCGGTGTTGTCCTTCATCGCGTGTTCTTCGATCAGGCGCAGGGTCGACAGCGACAGCGATTCCACGCCACGGATGTGACCATGGCCTTCACAACGCGGGCAGGTGATCTGGGTCGCTTCGCCGAGGCTGGGACGCAGCCGTTGACGCGACATCTCGAGCAGGCCGAAGCGGGAGATGCGGCCAATCTGCACACGGGCACGATCGAGCTTCAGCGCGTCCTTCAGGCGATCTTCCACTTCGCGCTGGTGCTTCGGGCTGTCCATGTCGATGAAATCGATCACCAGCAGGCCGCCGGCATCGCGGATGCGTGCCTGGCGCGCGATTTCCACCGCCGCCTCGCAATTGGTGTTGAACGCGGTCTCCTCGATGTCGCTGCCCTTGGTGGCCTTGGAGGAGTTGACGTCGATCGAGGTCAGCGCTTCGGTCTGGTCGATCACGATCGAGCCGCCCGACGGCAGGCGCACCTGGCGATCGAACGCGCTCTCGATCTGGGTCTCGATCTGGTAGCGGGTGAACAACGGGGTGTCGTCACGGTACAGCTTGAGCTTGCGCAACGCGTTCGGCATCACCTGCTGCATGAAGTCGCGGGCGTCGTTGTAGAGCGGCTCGTCGTCGATCAGGATTTCGCCGATGTCGCTGCGCAGGTAGTCGCGCAGGGCGCGGATGAACAGCTTCGATTCCTGGTAGATCAGGAACGGCGCCTTCTGCTTGTTGGCCGCCTCGGAAATCGACTTCCACAGCTGCAACAGGTAATCGAGGTCCCACTGCAGCTCTTCGGCGTCGCGGCCGAGGCCCGCGGTGCGCACGATCAGGCCGACATCATCGGGTACGGTGACGTGATCCAGCGCTTCCTTCAGTGCCTGCCGGTCCTCGCCCTCGATCCGGCGCGAGACACCGCCAGCCTTCGGGTTGTTCGGCATCAACACCATATAGCGGCCGGCCAGGCTGATGAACGTGGTCAGGGCGGCGCCCTTGTTGCCGCGTTCTTCCTTCTCGACCTGAACGACGACTTCCTGGCCTTCCTTGAGCAGCTCCCGGATATTGGACTTATGCGGATCCAGACCCTGCGTGAAGTACTCGCGGGAAATTTCCTTGATGGGAAGGAAGCCGTGGCGCTCGGCGCCATACTCGACGAAGCAAGCTTCGAGTGAAGCCTCAACTCGTGTGATTCGACCCTTGTAAATATTGGACTTTTTCTGTTCCCGCGAAGGGATTTCGATGTCCAGGTCGTACAGGTTCTGGCCATCGACAATGGCCACGCGCAACTCTTCACGCTGAGTCGCGTTGATCAACATACGTTTCATGGTGGTAATCCTCGGCTTGTCCGCGCGTCGCGTGCCGCGGTGGCGCCTCAATGGCGGCCTGCCGGGGATCGCGCCGCTGCGGTTAAGCGGCAAAAAAAAACGGCACCGTTACCGGCGTCGGGATGATTCGGTCAGCTGCGCCTGCCGTCCCGATGCCGCAATGACATCGGACAAACAACGGCCCAAACCGTTACGATGAAAGGGAGTCGCGACTGGCGCCAGAAGGCAACCGGAGCAATCCTCGCCGACGTTACGGGCGGGCACTCGACCCGATCCAGACTTCGATGGGCAGAATGTGGCGCCCGTCGAGTATCCTATTTCAGCAGGTTTTTTTCAATGCAGACGGCAACTTCCCCCGACGCACCTCACGGTGTACGTCAAGTCGAGATCGGTCCTGAACGGGATGGCCAGCGCATCGACAATGCGCTGGTGACCCTGCTCAAGGGCGTGCCCAAGAGCATGATCTACCGGCTTTTGCGCACGGGCCAGGTACGGGTCAACGGCAAAAGAGCCAAACCGGACACTCGTCTCGCAGCTGGTGATACTCTGCGGATTCCACCGGTACGGGTTGCGGAACGGCCGGAAGGCCGCGCACCGGCCAGCGGTTTGGTGGCCTCGGTCACGGATGCGGTCATTTTCGAGGATAAGCACTTTCTCGTCATCGACAAGCCTTCCGGCGTGGCCAGTCATGGCGGCAGCGGCGTCAGCCACGGTGCGATCGAACTGTTGCGGGCGGCCCGGCCGCAAGAGCATCTGGAACTGGTGCATCGGCTCGATCGCGACACCAGCGGCGTGCTGGTGTTCGCCAAGACGCGGGCTGGCCTGACCGGCCTGCAGGCCGCGATCCGCGCTGGCGAAGTTACCAAACAGTACCTGTGCCTGATGCTCGGACATCCGTCCAAGGCAAAGTTCGACGTCAATGCCCCGCTGCTGAAATCGGTGTTGCAGGGCGGCGAACGGATGGTGCGGGTGGCCGATAACGGCAAGCCGTCGCTGACATTCTTCCGTGAAATGGAACAATACCCCGGCGCGCGCCTCATGCAGGCCACCTTGGGTACCGGTCGGACCCATCAGATTCGCGTACATGCGGCGCATATCGGCCACCCCCTTGCGGGTGATCCGAAGTACGGCGACAAGGAGATGAACAAGCGCTTCCGCGAGATGGGGTTGCAGCGATTGTTCCTGCATGCGGCGCACATGAGCTTCGAGCTGGATGACCGCGCCTACAGCTTCTCCACGCCGCTTCCGGACGACTTGAAAGACTTTCTCGATGTGCTCGCTGTCAAGGGCAAGCGACTCATCTATTCGCGAGACAAGTCGCGCACGGACTTTTGATCAACGCGCGAGCAGGGCTTCGACCCGTGCCGCACAGATGAAGTCGTTGAGCGACAGGCCGCCGACATCATGCGTCGACCACAGCACCTGGCAATGTCCGTAGCCGGCCTCCAGGTCGGGATGGTGATCTTCCTGGTTGGCCATGAAGCCCACAGCATTGACGAAGCCAAGCGTGTGGTGGAAGTCGGCGAACTTGAAGTCCTTGACGATCGCCGCGCCACCGTCGCGCAATTGCCAGCCGGGAAGTTGCCCCAGAAGTTCGCGCACCTTCACCTCGTCCAGCGCGTGTTCGGCGCCTTTGCGTGGTTGGCAATGCTGGGCAGCCAGATCGTTGGCATTCATGTCGATAGTCCTTATGGCGAAAGTCGGATGCGAAGGGTCGGAGTTGTGCCCGGAAAAGTCAAAGCGCGCATCCAATCCTAAACAGGACTAAAATGGTGCTGTTTCGCCGGCAATGCACGCCGGCACCCGTTTGGCGATACTGGAGCAGGCATGATCGAAATTTCCGAGCGAGCGCAGCAACATTTTTTGCGGCTTCTTTCACAACAGGGCATCGATGACCTTGGCATCCGCCTGCGCGTGACGGACCCTGGCACGCCCGCGGCCAATTGCGAACTGGAATTCTGCGAATCGGCCGATCTCGCCGGTGGAGAATGGACGATCGAGTGCGCCGGTTTCAACTTCCACGTGGATGGCGACAGCGCGATTTGGCTGGAGGGCGCCACCATCGATTTCGAGCCCAATCCCACAGGTGGCCAGCTCAATATCCGTGCGCCGAAAATCAAGGGCGATGTGCCGGGGACGGAGGCAGGTTTGATCGAGCGTGTGCGTTACGTGCTGGAGGCCGAGATCAATCCAAAACTGGCGTCGCACGGCGGCCGGGTCAGCCTGCTGGAGATCGATGCCGACGGCGCGGTGTTGCTGCAATTCGGTGGCGGCTGCCACGGCTGTGGCATGGTCGACGTGACACTGAAACAAGGCGTCGAGAAGACCCTGCGTGAGCGCGTGCCGGAAATTACCGCCGTGCGCGATGCTACCGATCACGCCGTCGGCGAGAAGCCTTTTTACAGCAAGCCCGAAGGCAAATCGGCGATCGCCTGAACCTGGTCAGCTCGTCCATAAACGAACAAGGCCCGCTACGGCGGGCCTTGTTCGTTATGACGGTGCCGCGGCGTTTTACTTGTCGCCGCTGATATGACCTTTCAGCGTATCGAGTTTGGTCGGCAGGCCGGAGAAATAGGTGGCGACATCCTCGATATCCTGGTCGGACAGGGTAGCGACCATGCCCTTCATGATCGGATTCTCGCGCTGACCGTCCTTGTACTCATGCAGCACATGCTGCAGGTACAGATTGTATTGGCCGGCGATACGGGGATATTGCGGATCGACCGAATTGCCGTCGACACCATGGCAGGCGAAGCAGGTAGCTGCCTTCTGCTTGCCGTTCTCGGCATTGCCGCTGGCCAGCAACTGGGTGGACGCGAACGCCAGCACGGCGCCGAATGAAAGCAGGGTAAGCACACGTTTCATGCGGGAAATCCTTGGCAACTACTTGGCGAGGCTGGAGAGATAGGCGGCAATATTCTGAATGTCCGTGTCGGACAGACTCTGCGCCTGCGCACCCATGGTCGGATGCTTGCGATCGCCACTCTGGTATCCATGCAGCGCGTTGACGATGTACTGCTCGTTCTGGCCGGCGATCTTCGGTACCGGGTACTGCGGATAAGCATTGGTGTAACCAGGCACGCCATGGCAGCCGGCGCAGGTGTAGATCAATTTGCGTCCGGCAGCCTTGTCACCCTCAGCATGCACGCTGGCGGTGGCGAAGAAGGCTGTGGCCACGGCCAGGCCAATCAATTGCAGTCGAGTCATCGAGATCGTTCCCACGAGTACGGCAGGTACAGGGTGATTTAAGTCGACAAGTATAGACGTTGCATCACTGCCTGAACAACACTCCGGACCGTCTGCTCAATGTTTGCGCAGCGCGGGCATGGCATCGCGCCAGTCGATCGGTGCATGCGATTCGGCTGCGTGAACGGCGCGCCCTGAGATACATCATCGGACGTTGCTGCAACAGGCATCGGCCCCATATACTGGCGTGGTCATAGCGTTTCCCCGGGGGTGTCCTGGCTTCGACGGGGGTAGTGAGATGACTTGGTGCATGCCGAGGGGGCAGCTTTCCTCGTTAATCCAGCAGCAAAATCATAGTTGCCAACGACGACAACTACGCTCTCGCCGCTTAAGGCGTAAGCCCCGAACCCACTTGTGCTCATGCTCGTCGGTGTAGGGTCATTATCATGAGATCGCCGAACGCTGCCGCCTGGCGGTTCTAGGCTAAATCAATCAGGCTGGTTCCGCGGTGCGCTTCGCACATCGTGCTTGTCGCGGAACGAGATCGAACGATGGGCTAAGCATGTAGATCCGGGCATTTAACGCCTTCGGACGCGGGTTCGACTCCCGCCACCTCCACCAACAAAAAACCCCCGGCTTGCCGGGGGTTTTCTTTTTGGACTTCCCGCAGCCGATTCAGGCGGCACGATTGTGCGAGCGCATGGTGCGCTGTTTTTCGATCTGCCAATCGCGCTGTTTTTCGGTGTCGCGTTTGTCGTGCTCCTGCTTGCCGCGGGCGAGGCCGATCTCGACTTTCACCTTGTTGCCTTTCCAGTACATGGCGGTGGGTACCAGGGTGTAGCCCTTGCGCTCGACCGCGCCGACCAGTTGGTCGATCTCCTTTCGGTGCAGTAGCAGCTTGCGGGTACGCCGGTCCTCGGCGATGACGTGGGTGGAAGCACTGATCAGCGGAGGAATCGAAGTGCCCACCAGGAAGATTTCGTTCTTCAGGACGACGGCGTAGCTGTCGCCGAAATTGATCCGTCCCGCGCGCAGTGCCTTGAGCTCCCAACCCTGCAGCGCCACGCCGGCCTCGAACCGCTCGTCGATGTGGTACTCGAAACGAGCGCGCTTGTTGAGCGCGATGGTGCCGCCGCCCTTGTTGTCCTTGTCCTTTGCCTTGGCCATGTCCGTTAAACTCGGGCCTTGTTGCCCTGATGCCGATCTGGCCGGATATCGGGCCGGATCGAGCGTGATGTGAAGAGGTTGCCGTGATCGAAATTCGTCGCAGCGCGTTGGTGAAGTATTCGCCAACGCAGATGTTCGACCTGGTCAATGAGGTTGAAGCATACCCAAAGCGTTTCGCCTGGTGTGCCGGTGCCGAGATACTCGAACGTCAGGGAGATGTGCTGGTGGCACGGCTGGATCTCAAGTTCGCCGGATTTCGTCAGAGCTTCACCACACGCAATACCGTCGATTCCCCTGGGCGTCTGCAAATGGATCTGGTCGATGGTCCATTCCGCAGCCTGGAGGGTGTGTGGGAGTTCATCGCATTGGGCGACGACGGTTGCAAGGTCGCCTTTGCGCTGGACTTTGACTACGCGGGCCGGCTCGGCGGCAGCGCGATGAAGCTGGGTTTCCAAGGCCTGGCCGGACGCATGGTGGATGATTTCTGCCGTGAGGCCGAGCGTGTTTATGGTTGATCCAATCACCGTGGAAGTGGTTTATGCGGATCACGGGCAGCAGATCCTGAAGCGGATCGCGCTGGCCGCTGGCAGTACGGTGGCGCAGGCGGTCGATGCTTCGGGGATTCCGCAGATGCTTGCCGCCGGGTCGATCGATCCCGATCGGCTCGGCATTTATGGACACAAGGCAGCGCCAGCCCAGCTTGTCCAGTCAGGTGACCGGATCGAGATCTACCGGCCGCTCGCACTTGATCCGATGGAGGCGCGCCGGCGGCGCGCCCGCTGAATCACCCAGGCGGAAGAGAAGGTATCGCCTTCGATCAGTGACCGTCCTTGCTGCCTTGACCGAAGCCGCCGTCATTCTTGACGTCGTCCGGAGACTTGCTCTTGTCGCCTTCCGTTTCGTTGACCGGATAGCCGGCGTTATATTTTTTGCTGTCCTTGACCAACTGCTGGGCGTCCTGCGCGAAGAAATTGCCTTCGGTGCGCACCAGTGTGTCGTTGTTGAAGGTCAGCGTGAACGAGCGCACCTTGAGCGGACCGCCGCGGTGCGACTGGGTGGATACGTAATCCCAACGATCCCGGTCAAACGGCGTGCTGACCGAAGGTGTGCCCATCAGCACCAGCACCTGGTGCTTGGTCATGCCGGGCTTGAGCTGATCCACCGTTTTCTTGTCGAGCAAATTGCCTTGCTGCACATCGGGTGTATAGACGATATGGCAGCCGGCAACGGAGAGCGCCAGCATGGCGAAAACCAGCAGGGTGATCAGCTTTTGCATGCTTGTTGCGTCCGGATCGTAAAGGTGTCGGATGATACACTACCGGCTCGAAAACGCCGTGTGCGGAGAGTGGGTCATGGAACAGGAAACCAAAGAACTGCGCAGGGCTGGCCTCAAGGTGACCCATCCGCGCATGCGTATCCTGCAGATCTTCGACGAAGAAGGCGTGCAGCATCTCACCGCCGAAGACGTCTACAAGAAGCTGCTTGCCCATCAGGAAGACATTGGCCTGGCGACGGTGTATCGGGTACTGACCCAGTTCGAGGCGGCCGGCATCATCGTCAAGCACAACTTCGAAGGCGGTCAGGCCGTCTACGAACTCGACCGCGGCAAGCATCATGACCACATGATTGATGTGGACAGCGGGAAAGTGATTGAGTTCGTCAGCGAAGAGATCGAGCGCCTGCAGCACGAAATCGCGGCACGCCACGGTTATGTCATCGAGGACCACAGCCTGGTGCTTTACGTGCGTCCGAAGCAGAAAGCCCGCAAAGCCTGAATTACGAGACATCCGTCGGAAGCTCCGCCGACGTTTCGACGCCTTGTCTGCAGGCGCCGGTCTGATTTGCTGGAATGACGCGCATAAAAAAGCCGCGAGGAGGACTCCTGTCCGCCCGCGGCTGCTCCTCTACCTGTCGGAGGGCATACGCGAATGGCTCGCGATTGCCCGGACTTTTCGCCAGGTAGCGGCGAAACGGCATCCTGCCGTTGTTTCAGAGCCACCGTCCCCACGGTGACTCTGATCCACCATCTTGCGATGGTGGCTCCCCCACATCGATGGAGCGATCCTAACGAGGTCTTCACTTTTCCGGTATCGGAAAAATTCCTAGTTCTGGCGGGCAGCATCCGCAGGACTATTGCTGCCCCGCAACAAGATACGCAAGTGAACGCCGGCATGATCGGGCCGGAGTCGGAACTGGCCGCCGAGCGAGGTGACGCGGTCACGCATGCCCTGCAGGCCGCGCCCACCGCGAGGCAACCGGCTGGGCAAGCCCGTGCCGTCGTCGCGCAGGTCGAGCAGGGCGAGCGCCATGCCCTGACGCTCACCGATACGAACGCGCAGCCGGAACTCGCTCGCCTGTGCGTGTTTGACGGCGTTGGTGGCGCTTTCCTGGACCAGGCGATAGATCGCGGTACGGGTATCGTCGTCGAGCAGGCGCGGATCGCCGTGCAATTCCGTGTGATAGGCCACGCCGGCGGCGTTCAACAGATCCCTGATCGGGCCCTCGTCGAGGGCGCGCAACAATCCGAACTCGTCCAGCACGGCTGGGCGCAAATCATCCAGCAGGCGGTGCAGCGCACGTCGCATGTGCGCCAGGATGGCATTGATCGACGCACTGATGTCTTCCATGCCTGCCTGGTGCAGACGGGCTTGGGCCAGCTTCACATGGGTCTGGATGGCGGTGATGTTCTGGCCGAGTTCGTCATGCAGTTCGGCAGCCAGGTGGCGACGCTGGTTTTCATCGGTCTGCAGGTTGCCGCGGGCGGCATCGCGCAGTTGATGGGCGAGCTGATCCAAACGGCGGTTGACGGCGCCCAGGTAGACATTCTGTTCGGCGACCCGCTCGCTGCTCCGGCGTAACGCATCGGTGGCCGAACCCAGCATCAAGGCACCGGTGCCGGCCACGGCCAGAAACAGATAGGCGGCGGCACCCGATGGAGCGTGCCCAAGGTGTTGATCGACCAGGGTCATGCCGAGGCTGGTGATGAGCATGGCCAGGCTCGCCCCCCGCCAGCCATGACGAAATGCGAAAAACAACACCGGCGCCAGTGACAGCACCCGGGCAAATTGCGGTTGCGGCGCAGCCTGTTCGGACAACACCAGCAAGATCATCATGGACGGCAGCATCACCAGCAGCCCGTCCATGAACAGGCTGGCCAGCGCTCGTTGTTCGAGTCGCGTGCGAAACAGCATGATCATCAGCGGGACGATCAGCAGGATGCCCAGGTAGTGGCTCAGCAGTTCCTCGCCGAGCACGCGGAGCATCAGGTCGGGGGAGTTCGGCACGCGGATCAACACAAGCAGGGCGGCGTCCATCGCGGTCGTCGCCGTTACCACCATCAGTACCGATAGCAGCAGCCGGGTGACATCCTGCGGACTATGCAGGCTGGCATGCAGATTGAAGCGACGCAGCAGCCACAGGCCGGCGGCCATCACCAGCAGCTCGGGCACCTCGTCGATGACAAAACCGGTCCAGCCCAGCGGCATTCCCTGGGCCTGACTGATACCGAAGGCAGCGGCCAGTTCCGCACCGAGCAACCAGCCCCAATAGCGCACGGGGGTGAGCAACAAGGCGCCGAAGCGCAGGCCATAAGGCAGCATCCAATAGGATTGCACGGTCGGCCACAGCAGCAGCCAGAGCAACAGATAACCGGCGCCCAGCAGCGGGCCGGAGTCGGGCAGGCGAAGTGTTTTCAGGCGCATGGAGGGGATGGTACATGCGTGATCAGGGCGTCCGCTTCGTGCAATTGTCGGCGGTAGGCATGCCCAAGGCCCGGCCAATGTGTAAAGTAGCGGGATGTACAGCATTGTTCTGGTCGATGACCACGCCATCGTTCGTGAGGGTTTCAAACGGCTGATCGAGATGGAGCCCGATCTCGACGTGGTAGCCGAGTGCCGCAGCGCCGACGATGCCGTGGAGGCGGTCGGCCACTGGCGTCCCGATCTGGTGGCGCTGGACTTGTCGCTGCCCGATGGCAGCGGTTTGCCGCTGATCGAACATCTGCTCAGCGTCTGCGGGCAGACGCGCATCGTGGTGTTGAGCATGCATGATGGCGAACCTTATGTATCCGAGGCGCTGCGCCGCGGAGCCAGTGGGTACGTCACCAAGGGTGTGGCGCCCGAAGAACTGGTGGCGGGTTTGCGCGCAGTGATGCAGGGCGAGTGTTTTCTGAGTTCGGACCTGCGCCAGCGCCGGGCCGATCGGCCGAACGCGGCGCTGGATCCGATCAACCGCCTGACCGCACGCGAACGCGAGGTGTTCCTGCTGCTGGCTGGCGGCCGCGCGCCCAAACAGGTGGCAGCGGAGCTCGGGATCGGTCAGAAGACCGTTTACATCCATCGCGCCAGCCTGATGGGCAAACTGGCCGCCGGTTCGGAACTGGACCTGTACCGGATGGCGACCGAACTGGGTTTGTTGTCACCGGCTGGCTGATTCGAGCGATCGCCTCAGGCAGTCTGCGCCCGCTCCAGCATCTGCTTTGCGTGGGCTCGCGTCTCGCGGGTGATCTCGACGCCGCCCAGCATGCGTGCCAGTTCGTCACGGCGGCCGGCGGCATCGAGCTTGTCGATTTGCGTACGGGTCGAATCGCCGTCGCTGTGCTTGCTGACCCGCAGGTGCGCATGCCCCTGGGCCGCCACCTGCGGCAGGTGGGTGACGCACAACACCTGGCGCTGCACGCCCAGCGCGCGCAGTTTCTGGCCGACCACCTCGGCGACCGCGCCACCGATGCCGGTGTCGACTTCGTCGAAGATCATGCTGCCGACGGTGTCCTTGCCCAGCGTGGCGACCTCGATCGCCAGGCTGATGCGCGCCAGTTCGCCACCGGATGCCACCTTGCGCAGCGGCCGCGGCGGCTGCCCGGGATTGGCGCTGACCAGCAGCTCGCAGCGTTCCTGGCCTTGCGGGTCCGGTTCACTGGCGTTGGTCGCTTCCATTTCGATGCGTAGCAGGCCGCCTGCCATACCCAGCTCGGCCATCAGCAGGCTGACCTCATCACCGAGTCTGGCCGCGGCCGTCGTGCGCGCCTGACTCAACTGTGCGGCCATTTCGGTGTAATCGCGTTGCAGCTGTTGGCGTTGCGCCGCCAGTTGTTCCAGCGCATCGCCGGCACCTTCCAGTTCGGCCAGTTCGACTTGCAGCGCAGCTAGCTTGTCGTGCAACTCGGACACCGGCAGTCGATGCCGACGCGACAGTTCGTGCAGGCGCGCCAAGTGATTGTCGACTTCCGTGTAGCGTTCCGGATCGAGATCGACATCCTGTGCGTAACGGCCCAGGCCGTCAGCGGCTTCGCCAAGCTGGATGCTGGCGTTGTCGAGCATTTCCAGCAGGGGCGAGAGTTTGTCGTCGAGAGCCGCGAGCTTGCCCAGTTCCGCATGGGCGCGGCCAAGGGCGCGGCGCAGCGCGAATTCGCTGTCGCCATCGAGCAACTCCACCACGCCAGCGCTGCCTTCCGCCAGCCGGCCGGCGTTGGCGAGGCGCTTGTGGCTTGCTTCGAGCTCGCCGAGCTCGGCCGCCGGCAGCGCCCATTTCTCCAGTTCGCCAAGCTCATGACGCAGCAATTCGATGCGCTGGTCGCGATCCTCGCCACCGCTGAGCTTGCGCACGCGTGCGCCGAGTTCGCGCCATTGCAGGGCACTGTCGCGCACCCTTGCCAACAGGTCATCGTGACCGGCGTAAGCGTCCAGCAGGGTCATCTGATGCGGCCGCGACAGCAGCGCCTGGTGTTCGTGCTGGCCATGGATTTCCACCAGCAGCGCCGCCAGTTCGCCAAGTTGGCGGGCGTTGGCGGGGCGGCCGTTGATCCATGCCTTGGAGCTGCCTTCGGCGCGCAGCACCCGGCGCAACTGGCAAGCGCCGTCCTCGTCCAGCTCCTCGCGCAGCAGCCAGTCGCGGGCTTCGGGCAATTCGGCCAGGTCGAACTCCGCGGCCAGCTCGGCGCGATCGCTGCCGGCGCGTACCATGCCGCTGTCGGCGCGGGCGCCGGCCAGCAGCATCAGCGCATCGACCAGGAGCGACTTGCCGGCACCGGTTTCTCCGCTAACCACGGTCAGGCCCGGACCGAACGCGACTTCGGCGGCTTCGACGACGGCAAAATGGCGAACGTAAAGCGAAGTGAGCATGGGTAGGCAATCGATGAGGTCGAAGGATTGTAGCGGCAGCCCGATCGCACAAAACATAGGTTTCACTTGCAAGCGGCGCGCGCAGACCTTATTTCTGTCGGGTCTCAAGGATTGCTACAACCGCATGATCAACCCGCATGGCCACGACCTCGACGCGCGCGCACGACGCTTGCTGCGCACACTGATCGCCCAGTATCTGGTCGACGGTGAGCCGGTCGGTTCACGGACGTTGTCGCGTTCGTCCGGGCTGGACGTGAGCCCGGCGACGATCCGCAATATCATGGCCGATCTGGAGGATGCCGGGCTGGTGGCCTCGCCGCATACCTCGGCCGGACGCGTCCCGACGCCGCGCGGGCTGCGCCTGTTCGTCGACAGCCTGATCGAACTGCAGCCACTGCCACAGGACGAGATGGCGCGCCTGCAGCGTGAGTTGCCGCCGGGGCCGACCACCACACTTGATCTGCTCGGCAACGTCTCGACCCTGCTGTCGGCGATGACCCGTTTCGCTGGCGTGGTCACGGTGCCACGCCAGGCGGACTTTCCGCTGCGGCACATCGACTTTGTGGCGTTGCCGGACGCACGGGTGCTGGTGATCCTGGTATTCACCGACAACCAGGTGCAGAACCGCATCGTGCAATTGGCCAGGCCGCTGGACAATCGCGAACTGGAGCAGGCGGCCAATTATCTCAACAGCCACTTCGCCGGACTGCGGGTGGATGACATCCGCACCCGCTTGCTGACCGAGCTGCGCGAGACCAGCAGCGAGCTCAACCGCCTGCTGGCCACTACGGTGGAACTGGCCACTGCCTCGTTTGCGCCCCAAACGGGCGGCAGCGACGTGCTGGTTAGCGGCCAGACCAACCTGATGGCCTATTCCGAGCTCGCCGACCTGCAGCGGCTGCGCGAACTGTTCGACGCGTTCCAGCAGAAAAACGAGTTGCTGCAGCTGATGGAAGTCTGCGCCAGGGCGCCCGGCGTGCGCCTGTTCATCGGTGAGGAATCCGGTTTCGCCGCGCTTGACGGCTGCAGTGTGGTCACCGCCAGCTACGGCGCGCAGGGACGGGTGTTGGGCGCCGTCGGTGTGATCGGACCGACCCGGATGGCCTATGAGCGGGTGATCCCCGTGGTGCAGGCCACCGCCGGATTGCTCAGCGACGCCTTGAATCGCGCCGCCACGACCCTATAACCGCAGCGGGAGCGGGGTTTCTCGCAAAATATTGGACGGTCGGCCATGCGTGCCGGCCATGAACTTTCGTTTGGAGTGAGCATGCAGAACAACGATCCGCAGTCGCCTGGCGACATGCCAGCCCAGGGCCAGCAGCCAGGTGAGGAAGCCTCGACCATGGAACTGGAAAGCCTGCAGGCGCGGGTGGCTGAACTCGAAACAAGCAATGCCGAATTGCGCGAAACCGTCCTGCGCGAGCATGCGGAGCTGGAAAACCAGCGTCGCCGGCTGCATCGCGATCTGGAGCAGGCCCGACGTTTCGCCAACGAGAAATTGCTGAACGAATTGCTGCCGGTCTACGACGGGCTGGAAAGCGGGCTGGCGGCGGAGGGCGGCGATATCACCTCGATTCGCGAAGGCCTCAGCCTGACCCTGAAGGCGCTGCTGAAAGTCGCTGAAAACCATGGCATGGCGCAAGTCGACCCGATCGGCCAGGCGCTGGATCCGGAGCGGCACCATGCCGTGAGCATGGTCGATGCGCCCGGCAAGGCGCCCGGCACCGTGATCAGCGTGCTGCAGAAAGGCTACGTGTTGAACGACCGCCTGCTGCGCCCGGCGTTGGTCGCTGTGGCGAAGGACTGAACGATCCACTCGCTGGCGCCCGCCTGAACGGCGCGGCGGCGGGCATCACGAAATAGCATCCGGGGCCTTGCCGGCATTGAATCGCCAGAGCAGACCCCCATCTGAAAACCATCGCGGCCGCGGGGGCCGCAAGAAGACTTGGAGAACATACACATGGGCAAGATCATCGGCATCGACCTGGGCACCACCAACTCCTGCGTGTCCATCATGGACGGCAGCAGCGCCAAGGTCATCGAGAATTCGGAAGGTGACCGCACCACGCCGTCCATCGTCGCCTTCAACAAGGACGGCGAAGTGCTGGTGGGTGCCTCGGCCAAGCGCCAGAGCGTGACCAACCCGAAGAACACGTTCTACGCGGTGAAGCGCCTGATCGGCCGCAAGTTCACCGATGCGGAAGTCCAGAAAGACCTGCATATCGTGCCCTACGGCATCGTCGCGCATGACAATGGCGACGCCTGGGTGCAGACCTCCGACGGCAAGAAGATGGCGCCGCAGGAGATCGCCGCGAAGGTGCTGATGAAGATGAAGAAGACCGCCGAAGATTACCTCGGCGAGACGATCACCGAGGCCGTGATCACGGTGCCGGCGTACTTCAACGACAGCCAGCGCCAGGCGACCAAGGATGCCGGCAAGATCGCCGGCCTCGACGTCAAGCGCATCATCAACGAGCCGACCGCGGCTGCGTTGGCCTATGGCCTGGACAAGAAGGGCGGCGACCGCAAGATCGCGGTGTACGACCTGGGCGGCGGCACCTTCGACGTGTCGATCATCGAGATCGCCGAAGTCGACGGCGAGAAGCAGTTCGAAGTGCTGGCCACCAATGGCGATACGTTCCTTGGCGGTGAAGACTTCGACATGCGCGTCATCGACTACCTGGTTGACGAATTCAACAAGGAGCAGGGCATCGACCTGCGCAAGGATCCGCTGGCGCTGCAGCGCCTGAAGGATGCGGCCGAGCGCGCCAAGATCGAGCTGTCCACCAACCATCAGACCGACGTGAACCTGCCGTATGTCACGGCGGATGCCTCCGGCCCGAAGCATCTCAACATCAAGCTGACCCGGGCCAAGCTCGAGTCGCTGGTCGAAGAGCTGGTCAAGCGCACCATCGAGCCGTGCCGCACCGCGCTGAATGACGCCGGCCTGCGCGTATCCGACATCGACGACGTGATCCTGGTCGGCGGCCAGACCCGCATGCCCAAGGTGCAGGAGTCGGTGAAGGACTTCTTCGGCAAGGAGCCGCGCAAGGACGTCAACCCGGACGAGGCTGTCGCCGTGGGCGCGGCGATCCAGGGCGGCGTGCTGGGAGGTTCGGTCAAGGACGTGCTGCTGCTCGACGTCACCCCGCTGTCGCTCGGCATCGAGACGATGGGTGGCGTGATGACCAAGCTGATCGAGAAGAACACCACGGTGCCGACCAAGGCCTCGCAGACGTTCTCCACCGCCGATGACAACCAGACCGCGGTGACCGTACACGTGCTGCAAGGCGAGCGTGAGCGTGCCAGTGCGAACAAGTCGCTGGGCAAGTTCGATCTGCAGGGTATCGACGCCGCGCCGCGTGGCATGCCGCAGATCGAGGTTACCTTCGACATCGACGCCAACGGCATTCTGCATGTGTCGGCCAAGGACAAGAAAACCGGCAAGGAACAGAAAATCGAGATCAAGGCCGGCTCAGGTCTGTCTGAAGACGAGATCCAGCGCATGGTCGCCGACGCCGAGGCGAACAAGGAAGAGGACAAGAAATTCCACGAGCTGGTCGCCACTCGCAACAAGGCCGACCAGCTGGTGCACGCCACCCGCAGCGCGCTGAAGGAACATGGCGGCAAGGTGCCTGCCGATCAGCTGTCGACGATCGAAGGCGCGTTGTCCGACCTGGAGAAAGCCAAGGACGGTGACGACAAGGCGGCCATCGAATCCAAGGTCGAAAAGCTCGAGCAGGTGGCGCAGGCGTTGTACGCCGCTGCACAGGCTGGCCCGGCCGATGCCGGTGCGCAGTCCGCGCCGGGCGGCGGTTCGGCCCAGCCGGATGATGTGGTCGATGCCGAATTCACCGAAGTGAAGGACGACAAGCAATAATTGGTACTGTCATCGGCACGGCCGATTGACCAGCCCGCGCCAGGAATCCTCCCGACGCGGGCTGTTTGCTGAATGCAGGGCAGAGGCGTGAAAAGCAGTGTGGATGCATGAATGAGCAAGCGTGATTACTACGAGGTGCTGGGTGTCGAACGCAGCGTCGGCGAAGTCGAGCTGAAGAAATCCTTCCGCCGGCTGGCGATGAAATACCACCCGGACCGTTGCCCGGATGACCCGGCTGGGCAGGAGAAGTTCAAGGAGGCCAAGGAGGCCTACGAAGTGCTGTCCGACGCGCAGAAGCGCGCGATGTACGACCAGCACGGTCATGCCGCCTTCGAGCACGGCATGGGCGGTCGCGGCGGTGCCGGCTTCGGCGATGTCGGAGACATCTTCGGGGACATCTTCGGTGACATTTTTGGTCGCAGCGGCGGCGGTCGTGGCCGTGCGCGGCGCGGTTCCGACCTGCGCTACATCATGGAGCTGGACCTGGAGGAAGCCGTGTTCGGCGTCAGCCGCCAGATCGAGGTGCCGACCCAGGTCAATTGCCATCATTGCAACGGCAGCGGCTCGGAAGACGGCAAGGTCAGCAAGTGCAAGACCTGCAACGGTCACGGCCAGGTGCGCATGCAGAACGGCATCTTCTCGATCCAGCAGGCCTGTCCGCATTGCGGCGGCAGTGGCCAGGCGATCGAGAAGCCCTGCAAGAAATGCCACGGCGAAGGGCGTATCGAGGAAACCCGTACCTTGTCGGTGCAGATTCCCGAGGGCGTCGACAATGGCGATCGCATCCGCCTTACCGGGCAGGGCGAAGCCGGTCCGTCCGGCGCGCCAGCTGGCGATCTGTATGTGGAAGTTCATGTGCGCGAACATCCGATTTTCCAGCGCGAAGGCAACGACCTGTATTGCGAATTGCCAATCCGGTTTTCGCAGGCTGCGCTGGGCGCGGAGCTGCCGGTGCCGACCCTGGAAGGTGAGGTGCCGATCAGCATTCCGCAGGAAACCCAGACCGGCACCCAGTTCCGCTTGCGTGGTCGCGGTGTCAAGTCGGTGCGCAGCAGTCGCCATGGCGATCTCATCTGCCGTGTGGTGGTGGAGACCCCGGTGCGCCTGACCAGAGAGCAGCGTGAATTGCTGGAATCGCTCGAGGCCACGTTCGACGGCAACGATGCCGGCAAGCACACCCCGCGCGCGAAAGGTTGGGTCGATGGCGTGAAACAATTCTGGTCGAAAGTCACCGCCTGACACGCGCTGGCATGTGCTGATCCCATCACCGGAGTGCCTTGATGTCCCGCCCCCTTCGTCTCGCCATCTGTGGCGCCTCCGGTCGTATGGGGCGCACGCTATTGAACCTGCTCGATGAGGACGTCCGCTTCGAGTTGGCGCATGCAGTGGTTGCGCCGGATTCGACGTGCGTGGGTCAGCCGGTTTCCGTCGTCACCGCGACCGCTACGGATGCGTTGCGCTACGCCCATGATTGGGCAAAGGCGCCAGCGCTGGACGTCATCGTCGACTTCAGCATTCCGGCCGCGTTGGCACAGACGCTCGATTACTGCCTGGCCCATGGCACGGCGCTGGTCAGCGGGACCACGGGTGTCGATGCCGCGCTCGAAGCACGGCTGGTGGGTGCTGCAGACCGCATTCCGATCCTGCGAGCCGCCAATTTCAGCTTGGGTGTGGCGGTGTTGACGCGCTTGCTGCGCGAGGCGGCAGCGGCGTTGCCTGCCTGGGACCTGGAGATCGTCGAGGCACATCACGGCCGCAAGCAGGATGCACCCTCCGGCACCGCGCTGGCGTTGGGGCATGTGGCGGCGGCAGCACGTCAGACCACGCTCGAAGCGGATGCCGTGTATAGCCGCGAAGATCGTACCGGCGAACGCGCCGCGGGCAGCATCGGCTTTGCCGTCGTGCGTGGCGGCGATATCGTCGGCGAGCACACGGCCATGCTGATCGGGCAGGGCGAACGGCTGGAACTGGTTCATCGCGCCACCGATCGCTCCATCTTCGCGCGCGGCGCCTTGCAGGCGGCACACTGGCTTGCCGCCAGCCCGGTCGGGCAGTGGCACCTTGACGACGTGCTCGCCAGGCCACGCTGAACCACAGGCGCAAGCCGCCCCGGCTTGTAACGCCAGGCCGCCACCACTACCATCGGTGGCTTGTCATTGGGGAGTAGCCAGCCTCGTTCCCAGAGGCGTTCGCATCAACACACTTGGTCGCTGATTCCGGCGCCATGGTGCGAACAGCAACCGTCACCGTAAGGCACGGCTTGCCCGGCGAGACCTTTGGCCATCGACATGCTTACCCGGCCGGGCGAGCGGTGTCGATGCGCCATCGGTCATTTCGCTCGCCCGGCCCCGTGTATCCCATGTTGCTTACCCTTGGTCTGTTTCTCGGTTCGGCCGGTGCGATCTATCTCGCCTGCGAATACTTCGTCAACGGCGTCGAATGGTTCGGGCACAAGCTCAAACTGGGCGCCACCGCAACCGGCACGGTACTCGCCGCCTTCGGCACAGCGTTGCCCGAAAGCGCGGTGACCTTTGTGGCGGTGATCTTCGGCAAGACGCCCGAAGCGCGTGACATTGGCGTCGGCGCAGCGATGGGTGGGCCGCTGGTGCTGGCCACGATCGCCTACGCCGTGGTCGGCGTGGCACTCTGGTGCAATCGTCATCGACTGCAGCGTGTCGATCGGATCATTCGCGTCGATCATCAGCGACTGGCGCGCGACCAGTCCTGGTTCCTGGCGATCTTCGTGGTCAAGGTCGGGCTGGGCCTGGTCGTCTTCGCGTTCAAGCCGTTGATGGGCGTTCTGTTCCTTGCCGCCTATGGCTTGTACGTGTGGCGCGAGATGCGCAGTGACGACAGCGCGCCGGAAGACGAAACACTGGAGCCGCTGAAGTTTCGTCCGGGCCACGCCGAACCAGGCTTGCGTTGGGTAGTGGCGCAAACGGGGGCCGCGCTGGTGGTGATTGCGGCCGCCTCACGGGTATTCGTCAGTCAACTGGAATCGATTGGCGTGGCATTCGACCTGCCGCCGCATCTCGTGGCACTCGTGTTGAGTCCGGTCGCAACGGAGCTGCCGGAGACCCTCAACGCGCTGATCTGGGTGCGCCAGGGCAAGGAACGCCTGGCTCTGGCCAACATTTCGGGCGCGATGATGATCCAGGCGACGATACCCAGCTCGCTGGCGATATTCGCCACGCCATGGCTGTTCGATACGCCGCTGGTCGTGGCTGGCGCAATCACGGCAGTCGCCATCGTGTATCTGTGGTGGCTGTTCCGCCGCGGCCATGTCGACGCGCGCTGGCTGCTGCCGGTCGGCCTGCTGTACGGCGTGTTCGCCGCGTTTGTCGCCTGGCATTTTGCCCCATAGGATCCGCCAGGTTTCCTCGTCGGATTGAAGCTGGCTGCGACCCGACGGAACGGCAACGATCGATCAATCGGGGTGCGATGCGTTCCGGTCGCGGCCTGCACCAAGTCGGGTGTCGAGGCTACCGAACAACTTCTTGAAGAAACGCGAGAACTTGCCGCGTTTCGTCTTGCGCAGTTTTTCTTCTTCGCTGGTCAGCCAGGCGACCTGGATGACGCGGCGCTCGCCCTCGTACGGCAAGTGGCCATGGAAGGAATTCTCGCAACGCTTGAACACGGCGAACTCCCCATACAGCGGAGCCAGTTCCGGTGCCGCGATGCTGTCGATGTCGTCGATCTTGTGCAGGAAGCGCAGGCAGCCATCGCTGGTGTCCGGCCATTGCGAATTCAGGTAGATCAACGCCGTGGCGACCTTCGACTTGCTGTCGGTATGGATGGTGCCGTGGCGCTTGTTGAGCAGACGGCACAACGTCACCAGCGTCGGATACTGTCCGAGGTTGTCGATCCCCAGCCGTTCGCCGACGGCGCGGGCAAACGCGGGTGAGGTCATGTTCTCGATCAACGCATTGACGCTCGGTCCGCAGTCGCTGGGGTCGTACGGGAAAAAGCCGGCGCTGGCGTAGCGCGGGAAATCGCGATCCAGGTCGCCGCGTACCTCATCCGGCAGTTGGCCGTGCGCCACCATGAACGGGAAGGGTTGGTGCTGAATCGTGGTGTCCGGGCGATCGAGACGGGCGGGATCGAGCAGAACGGCAGCACTCATGGGGCGTGAAACTCCTTCGAAACGTGGCCTAGTGTAGCGCCGACCGATCGATCCGGATGAGCGGAACGCAGTGGGATTCATGTTCCCAAGGTGGACAGAAACGGCGCCGCCGCCTATCATTTCCACCCGCCCGGATCCTTTCCCTCCCAAGCTCCACAAGCCAGCAATCGTGCGGCTTGCGGACTTTGCTGCATCAAAAAGGCGGTTACCGTATGCCTATACCTGCTCTGCTGGCCCTCGAAGACGGCAGCGTGTTCCATGGTCGTGCCGCTGGCGCGAGTGGCGACACCGTTGGCGAGGTGGTTTTCAACACCGCGATGACGGGTTACCAGGAGATCCTCACCGATCCCTCCTATGCGCGACAGATCGTTACGCTGACCTATCCGCACATCGGCAACACCGGGGTCAACGCCGAGGATGTCGAATCCACAGCCGTGCATGCCGCCGGCTTGATCGTGCGTGACGTGCCCCGCCGGGCCAGCAATTGGCGCAGCACCGAAAGCCTGCCGGATTACCTGAAACGCCACGGCACCGTCGCGATCGCCGGCATCGACACCCGCCGGTTGACCCGCATCCTGCGCGACAAGGGCGCGCTGGCGGGTTGCATCATGGCGGGTGAACAGGTCGACGTTGAAGCCGCGTTGGCGAAGGCTCGTGCTTTCCCGGGTCTGAACGGCATGGATCTGGCCAAGGTGGTCAGCACGACCAAGTCGTATGTCTGGAACCAGGGCGTCTACGACCTGGATCGCACGGCGTTCAATCAGCCGGCGATGCGTTTCAAGGTAGTCGCCTACGATTTCGGCAGCAAGCTCAACATCCTGCGCCTGCTCGCCGAGCAGGGTTGCGAGATCACCGTGGTGCCCGCCCAGACGCCTGCGGCCGAGGTGCTGGCGATGCAGCCTGACGGCGTGTTCCTGTCCAATGGCCCCGGCGATCCGGCGGCCTGCGATTACGCGATCGCCGCCACCCGCGAATTGCTCGATGCCCGGATCCCGCTGTTCGGCATCTGCCTCGGCCATCAGTTGATGGGCCTGGCGCTGGACGCCAAGACGCTGAAGATGAAATTCGGCCACCACGGTGCCAATCACCCGGTCAAGGACCACGACGATGGTCGTGTACTGATCACCTCGCAGAACCACGGTTTCGCGGTCGATCCGGCCACCTTGCCGGCGAATGTGCGGGTGACCCACACCTCGTTGTTCGACGGATCGCTGCAAGGGTTTGCACTCACCGATCGCCCCGCGTTCTGTTTCCAGGGCCATCCCGAGGCTAGTCCCGGTCCACTCGACATCGGTTACCTGTTCCAACGATTCGCGACACTGATGCAGGAGGCCCGCACGCATGCCTAAGCGTACCGATATCAAGAGCATCCTCATCATCGGCGCCGGCCCGATCGTGATCGGCCAGGCCTGCGAGTTCGACTACTCCGGCGCGCAGGCCTGCAAGGCACTGAAGGAAGAGGGTTACCGGGTGATCCTGGTGAACTCCAACCCCGCCACGATCATGACCGATCCGGAAACCGCCGATGCGGTCTACATCGAGCCGATCAACTGGCAGACTGTCGAGCGCATCATCGCGAAGGAGCGCCCGGAGGCAGTGCTGCCCACGATGGGTGGGCAGACCGGCCTGAACTGTGCACTGGATCTGGCCGACCACGGCGTGCTGGAGAAGTACAACGTCGAGCTGATCGGTGCCTCGCGCGAGGCGATCCGCATGGCCGAGGATCGCGAACTGTTCCGCGTGGCGATGGCCGAGATCGGGCTGGACTGCCCCAAGGCCGAGGTGGTGCGCACCTTCGAGCAGGCATTGCTAACCCAGGCCAAAGTGGGCTACCCCACCATCATCCGGCCCAGCTTCACGCTCGGTGGCTCTGGCGGCGGCATCGCCTACAACCGCGAGGAATTCGAGGAGATCGTCAAGCGCGGTCTCGACCTCTCGCCGGTGGGCGAGGTACTGGTCGAGGAATCCGTACTCGGCTGGAAGGAGTTCGAGATGGAAGTGGTCCGCGACACCGCGGACAACTGCATTATCGTGTGCTCGATCGAAAACCTCGATCCGATGGGTGTGCACACCGGTGACTCGATCACGGTGGCGCCGGCGCAGACACTGACCGACAAGGAATACCAGCGATTGCGCGACGCCTCGATCGCCGTGCTGCGCAAGATCGGCGTGGATACCGGCGGCTCCAACGTGCAGTTCGGTATCAACGCCGAAAACGGCCGCGTCGTCGTCATCGAGATGAATCCTCGCGTGTCGCGTTCGTCCGCATTGGCGTCGAAGGCGACCGGCTTCCCGATCGCCAAGATCGCCGCCAAGTTGGCGGTCGGCTACACCTTGGACGAGCTGAAGAACGACATCACCGGCGGACTGACTCCGGCCTCGTTCGAGCCGTCGATCGATTACGTGGTCACCAAGATCCCGCGTTTTGCGTTCGAGAAATTTCCGGCCGCCGATGCACGCCTGACTACCCAGATGAAATCGGTGGGCGAGGTGATGGCCATAGGCCGCAGCTTCCATGAATCGTTGCAGAAGGCGTTGCGCGGCCTGGAGATCGGCAATACCGGCCTCAATCCGACCGGGTTGGACATCAGCACCGAGGACGGCCTGGCGGTGCTCAAGCGCGAATTGCGCGAGCCGCGACCGGATCGCGTGTTCCATCTGGCTGATGCGTTCCGGGCGGGATTGTCGCTGGAAGAAGTGTTCAACCTCAGCCGTGTCGACCCGTGGTTCCTTGCCGCGTTCGAGGACATCGTGCTGGCCGAGGCGGACGTCACGGCGCAAGGCATCACCGCGCTCGACGAGCCGCGCATGCGCGAGCTCAAGCGGCTCGGTTTCGCCGACGCGCGTATCGCCGAACTGCTCAACACCGACGAAGCTGCCGTGCGCCACTTGCGTCACACGCTCGGTGTGCGCCCGGTCTACAAACGGGTGGATTCCTGTGCAGCCGAGTTCGCCACGAGCACGGCGTACATGTATTCGACCTATGAGGAAGAGTGCGAGGCGGCACCGACAGATCGCGAGAAAATCATCGTGCTCGGCGGCGGCCCGAACCGGATCGGGCAGGGCATCGAGTTCGACTATTGCTGCGTGCACGCGTCGCTGGCACTGCGCGAGGATGGTTATGAAACCATCATGGTCAACTGCAATCCGGAGACCGTCTCGACCGACTACGACACCTCCGATCGCCTGTACTTCGAGCCGTTGACCCTGGAAGACGTGCTGGAAATCGTCCACCTGGAAAAACCCAAGGGCGTGATCGTGCAGTACGGCGGGCAGACCCCGTTGAAACTGGCGCGCGCACTGGAAGCCGCTGGCGTGCCGATTATTGGTACCAGTCCGGATAGCATCGACCTGGCCGAGGATCGCGAGCGTTTCCAGCAGATGATCGAGAAGATCGGTCTTAAGCAGCCACCGAACCGCACCGCGCGCAATGCCGACGAGGCGCTGGCGCTGGCACGCGAGATCGGCTATCCGCTGGTGGTGCGACCGAGCTACGTGCTCGGCGGTCGCGCGATGGAAGTCGTGCATGATGACGCCGACCTGGCGCGATACATCCGCGACGCAGTGAAGGTGTCCAACGATTCGCCGGTGTTGCTGGACCGTTTCCTCGACCATGCTGTCGAGGTCGACGTGGACGTGATCGCCGATGCCGAAGGCAACGTGCTGATCGGCGGCATCATGGAGCACATCGAGGAGGCCGGCGTGCACTCGGGCGACTCGTCGTGTTCGCTGCCGCCGTACTCGTTGAGTGCGGAAATCCAGGACGAGATGCGTCGCCAGGTCACCGCGATGGCGAAGGAGCTGAAGGTCATCGGCTTGATGAACACCCAGTTCGCGATCCAGGGCGACACCGTGTACATCCTGGAAGTGAATCCACGTGCCTCGCGTACGGTGCCGTTCGTGTCCAAGGCCACCGGCGTGCCGCTGGCCAAGATCGCCGCGCGCGTGATGGCAGGCCGTTCTCTGGTCAGCCTGGGTGCCACGCGCGAAGTGATCCCGGCGTACTACTCGGTGAAGGAAGCGATCTTCCCGTTCCTGAAATTCCAGAATGTCGATCCGATCCTCGGCCCCGAGATGCGTTCGACCGGTGAGGTGATGGGTGTGGGTCGCAGCTTCGGCGCGGCGTTCGCACGCGGTCACGAGGCGGCCGGGATCCGGCCACCGACAGTGGGCAAGGCATTCCTGTCGGTGCGCGACGGCGACAAGGATCGATTGCTTCCGGTGGCCAGGGAAATCATCGCGCGCGGGTTCAACGTGGTGGCGACCTCGGGCACCGCCAGTTACCTGGCCGAGCATGGCGTGGCTTGCGAACGCATCAACAAGGTGCTGGAAGGTCGTCCGCACATCGTCGACCTGATCAAGAACGGCGAGATCGTCTATATCGTCAATACCACCGAGGGCAAGCAGGCGATCGCCGATTCATTCTCGATCCGGCGCGAGGCATTGCAGCACCGCGTCACGTATTCCACTACCGTGGCAGGCGCCCGTGCGCTCGTGCACTCGCTGGACTTCCGCAGCGATGGCGAAGTGCACAGCCTGCAGGAACTGCACAAGGAGCTCAGCTCATGAGTCGTCCCCCCATCACCAAAGCCGGCTCCGAACGCTTGCGCGCCGAAATGGAACGCCTGAAATCGGTCGATCGTCCGCGCATCATCGCGGCCATCGCCGAGGCACGTGCGCACGGCGACCTGAAGGAAAACGCCGAATACCACGCCGCGCGCGAACTGCAGAGCTTCACCGAGGGACGGATCGCCCAGTTGGAGGCCTTGCTGTCGACCGCTGAAGTGATCGACCTGGCCCAGCTCAATCCCGGCAAGCGAGTGGTGTTCGGCGCCATCGTCGATCTGGAAGACGAGGACAACGGCGTGGCCGTGACCTACCAGATCGTCGGTGACCTGGAAGCGGACATCAAGCAGCAATTGATTGCGGTGTCTTCCCCGATCGCGCGCGCGTTGATCGGCAAGAGTGCCGGCGACAGCTTCGAGTTCACCGCGCCGAACGGGGTCAAGCACTACGAGATCGTCGACGTTCGCTACGAATAAACCGACCGGGCGGCATCGCCGCCCGGTTCGTCGGTCAAACAGACATCCACAAAAAAGGCCGCTTGCGCGGCCTTCTTCATGACATCGCTGCGGTGGGTCCGATGGGACTCAGCGCTGACGAGCCTTGAAACGGGGATTGCTCTTGCAGATCACGAACACCTTGCCGCGACGACGCACAATCTTGCAGTCGCGATGCCGCGCCTTGGCGGACTTCAAAGAATTAAGCACCTTCACGGCCAGCTCCTGACACTAAACGAAAATGTAAGCGCGCAAGTGTAACGACTCCAATGACTTATCACAAGCCCGGCGCCACCGCGGTTTCGGCGACTGTGGACAGGAACTGTTGCAGCGCCGGGGAATGGTTGTCGGCCCGGCAGGCCACCGCCAGCAGCAGATAGGCGTCGGAATCTTCCAGCGGTACGTAGCTGACTCCCGCCATGCGCACGGTGCGCATGCTTGCCGGCACCAGCGCCAGGCCCAGACCCGCCGCGACGAGCGCCAGCAAGCCATTGATCTGTTGCGCGTGCTGTGTGATCGAAGGCTGGAAACCGGCCCGGGTCGCCAGGTTCACCAACCGGTCGTAGAGCGTGGCGGCAAGTTCGCGCGGCTGCGAAACAAACGCATCGTTGGCGACTTCGACCAGGCGCAGGCTGTTGCGGCCTGCGAGTGGATGACCGATGGGCAGGGCGAGCAACAAGGGTTCCCGATCGATCACGCTGAGCCGCAGGCTGCGGGCATCTTGCGGATGAACAGGTTCATCGCGAACAAAACCGATATCGATCTGACCGGCCAGCAGGGCGGCGAACTGCGGTTCGGTATACATCTCACTGAGCTGCAGGCGCACGTTAGGCGCGATCTGGCCATATCGCAGCAGGGCCTGCGGCATCGCCGGGTGAAACGAGACCGAAACGGTATAGGCCAGGCGCAACTGGCCGCTGTAACCGGCGGCGGCGGCAACGACCTGGCTGCGCGCTTCGTCGACCTTGGCCAGGATCTGGCGGGCCTGTTCCAGGAATACCCGTCCCGGTTCGGTCAGGGCCACCTGCCGTTTGGTGCGTTCCAGCAGGCGTACACCCAGGTCCTGTTCCAGCGACTGGATCTGTTGGGACAGGGGAGGCTGGGAAAGATGCAGGCGCAGCGCCGCCCGGGTGAAGCTGAGCTCCTCGGAGACGGCCACGAAATAGCGTAATTGACGTAGATCGAACATATAGTGATTTCGTATTAATGCGGCGAAAAATATATATTAGATACTTTATGGCGTCGATCATAAACTCTCTCCTGTCCCGCCACTTCCCCTCCCCCTAGTGGCGGCGGCCCTCGCCCCGCAGCGACGCTAAATACGACATCTGGTTCATCTCCCCCCCTGAACCCATGTCGATGCGTCTCACCTGCGGGGCGCTTTCTTTTATATCTCAACGCCGTGGCTGCCGAGTCACGGCGTTGCGTATCTATCGACTAGATTTCGCTGGCCAGTCGGGTGCCCTGGGCAATGGCACGCTTGGCATCGAGTTCCGCGGCCACGTCGGCACCACCGATCACGTGCAGCGTCACGCCGGCCGCGATCAACTCGTCGGCCAGCTGCCGGTTCGGCTCCTGTCCCGCACAGACCACTACGTTGTCCACCGGCAGGATCTGCGGCTTGCCATCGATGGTGACGTGCAGGCCCTGGTCATCGAAGCGCTGGTAGCCGACGTTGCCCAGCATGGTCACCTGCCTGGCCTTGAGCGTGGCCCGATGCACCCAACCGGTGGTTTTGTTGAGCCGGGCACCGGGACGACCTTCACTGCGCTGGAGCAACCAGACTTTTCGCGCGGGAGCTTCCTGCTGCGGCGGCTGCAAGCCGCCACGCTGCTGAAGTTGCATGTCCACACCCCACGCGCGGGTCCAGCGAGCGACGTCGGTGGTAGCAGAGGGCGCGGGCTCGACCAGGAATTCGGCGACGTCGAAACCAATGCCGCCAGCACCGATGATCGCCACCCTGGCACCTACCGGCCGGTGCCCGGCCAGCACATCGAGATAACTCAGCACCCGGGGATCGTCGCTGCCGGGAAAGCTCACCTGACGCGGCAAGATGCCGGTGGCGATGACGACTGCATCGTAGCCATCGGAGCACAGCGAGGCCGCGTCGGCTTTCTGGCCCAGCCGCACGTCGACACCGGTGTCGGCGAGCTGATGGCGGAAATAGCGCAGCGTTTCGTGGAATTCCTCCTTGCCCGGAATCTGCTTGGCGTAATTGAACTGGCCACCAATCTCGCGGGCCTGGTCGATCAGGGTCACCGTATGGCCGCGTTCGGCCAGCGTGCTGGCGCAGGCCATCCCGGCAGGGCCCGCGCCGACTACGGCGACGCGTTTGCGTACGCTGGCCGGTTCGATCCTCAGCTCGGTTTCGTGGCAGGCGCGCGGATTGACCAGGCAGCTGGCGCGCTTGTTCTGGAATACGTGGTCCAGGCAAGCCTGGTTGCAGGCGATGCAGGTGTTGATGCGATCGCCGCGGCCGGCCCTGGCCTTGTTGGCCCAGGCCGGGTCGGCCAGTAACGGGCGCGCCATCGAGATCATGTCGGCGCCACCGTCGGCGAGGACGCGTTCGGCTACCTCCGGCGTGTTGATCCGGTTGGTGGCGACCAGCGGGATCGTCACTTCGCTCCGCAGTTTCTGCGTGACCCAGGCAAAGCCGGCGCGCGGCACACTGGTGACGATGGTCGGCACGCGCGCCTCGTGCCAGCCGATACCGGTGTTGATGATGCTGGCGCCGGCCGCTTCGATGGCTTTGGCGAGCGTCGCGATCTCGCGCCAGTCCTGGCCACCCTTGATGAGGTCGAGCATCGACAACCGGTAGATGATGATGAAATCACGACCCACCGCTTCGCGTATGCGGCGCACGATTTCGATGGGAAAGCGCATGCGTCGTGTGGCGTCGCCGCCCCAGGCATCGGTGCGCTGGTTGGTATGCGCCGCGATGAATTCGTTGATCAGATAACCTTCCGAGCCCATCACTTCAATGCCGTCGTAACCGGCATCCTGCGCCAGTTTCGCGCACTGCACGAAATCGCCGATGGTGCGTTCCACCCCGCGTGACGACAGCGCACGGGGTGTGAATGGGGTGATGGGCGACTTGATTTTCGACGGCGCTACCGACAGCGGGTGATAGCCGTAGCGACCGGCATGCAGGATCTGCAGGCAGATCCGCCCCCCTTCGGCATGGACGGCGCGCGTGAGCTTGCGATGTCGTGGCTTGTGCCACGGCATGGTCAGTCGGCCACCGAATGGCTTCAGCCAGCCCTGTATACTGGGCGAGATCCCGCCGGTGACCATCAGCCCGACGCCGCCGCTTGCGCGTTCGGCGAAATACGCGGCCAGCTTGTCGTAGTCGCTGGCTTTGTCCTCCAGCCCGGTGTGCATCGAGCCCATCAGGATGCGATTGGGCAGGGTGACGTGGCCCAGATCGAGCGGGGCGAACAGGTTCGGGTAATTCATGCGATCCACGCGAGACTCAAACGATCGTATGAATGTGCCGGTGTTGGGCACCCGAAAGCAAGCGTCACGTCCGCGTGGGGCCCCAGATCAGGCCAGCAGCTGGTGCACCAGGGCGATATAGCGGCGCATGGCTTCCTCTTCCGTGACGCCGTTCAATTGCGCCCAGGCTTCGTGCTTGGCAGTGCCGACGAAATCGAAGAAGCCCGGTTGGGTACGCTTGAGGTCACCCTCCGAGCCCTGCTTGTAGAGGGCATAAAGCTTCAGCAGGGTGTCATTGTCGGGACGCTTGCCCAATCGCTGGATGTCCTCGGCGGCTTGGTCGAACTCGCGGCGAAGATCGGTCATAGGGCAGATCGGGAATGGCTTGCGTGCAAGGAGATCGGCTAGATAGCACGCGTTCCGGACGGGGTCAACGCGTTAAACTTCCGCTTTCCCCCGTTCAACCAGGATCCCGTCATGAGCCATCCTCCTTCCGTCGTGCCCGTACTCACCATCGACGGGCCGTCGGGATCGGGCAAGGGCACCATCAGCGCATTGGTGGCAGGGCGCCTGGGCTGGCGCTTGCTGGACTCCGGGGCGCTGTACCGAGCAGTGGGCTATGCCGCCGGCATGGCGGGACTGGACCTGTCCGACGTCGAGGCGATGACCCGTTGCGCGCAGGGCACGAAAATCCATTTTCGCGCGGCAAGTGATGGCGGCGAAACCCGGGTGATCGTCAACGGGCATGACGCTACCGATGAACTTCGAACCGAGACGGCAGGAGCGGCAGCTTCGGCGATCGCCTCGATGCCGACCGTGCGCGAGGCACTGGTGGCGCTGCAGCTTGGCTTTCGCAAGGCGCCCGGGCTGGTCGCCGATGGACGAGACATGGGCACGGTGATCTTCCCGGATGCCGCGTTCAAGGTTTTCCTCACCGCGAGTGCCTCCGAGCGGGCGAAAAGACGCTATAAGCAGTTGAAGGAAAAGGGACTCAGCGTTACACTTGGCGGCCTTCAGCGCGAAATTGAGGCGCGTGACAGCCGCGATGCATCGCGTGCCGTCGCGCCGCTCAAGCCTGCCGAAGATGCCGTACGGGTGGACACCACGGGTATGGGCATCGACGAGGTCGTCGCGAAAGTACTTGCCGTCGTGCAGCCCTGAACCGGCTGCGTAACGGTTTCTGCGCCCCTGCCGAGGCAGGGGATTTTGGCCAACGGTGACGACGGTCGGTTCTTGAGGAACCACCTGAAAACACCCTCAACCGGTGGACCGGAAAGTTCGTGCGCAACAACCAACCAAGCGCAACGGACCACGGTCTTTTCCCACTATGGAATCAACATGACTGAAAGTTTTGCCGAACTGTTTGAACAGAGCCAGGGGGCTATCTCCAAGCTGAAGCCCGGCGCCATCGTCACCGGCATCGTTGTGGAAATCCGCAATGACGTCGTCGTGATCAATGCTGGCCTGAAGAGCGAAGGCATCGTCCCGATCGAGCAGTTCAAGAGCGAAGACGGCGTGCTGGAGGTACAGGTAGGCGACGAGGTGAAGGTAGCCCTCGAAGCTTTGGAAGACGGTTTCGGCGAGACCAAGCTGTCGCGCGAGAAGGCCAAGCGCTCGATGGTGTGGGACGACCTGGAGCAGGCGTTCGACAAGGAAGAGACCATCGTCGGCATGATTTCCGGCAAGGTCAAGGGCGGTTTCACCGTCGACATCAAGGACGTTCGCGCGTTCCTGCCGGGCTCGCTGGTCGATGTGCGTCCGGTGCGTGACCCGGTCTACCTCGAGGGCAAGGAACTCGAGTTCAAGATCATCAAGCTGGACCGCAAGCGCAACAACGTGGTGGTCAGCCGCCGTGCCGTCGTCGAGACCGAGTTCTCCGAGGAGCGCGAGAAGCTGCTTGAGCGCCTGACCGAGGGCGCCGTGGTCAAGGGCACCGTCAAGAACCTCACCGATTACGGCGCGTTCGTGGATCTGGGCGGTATCGACGGCCTGCTGCACATCACCGACATGGCGTGGAAGCGCGTGCGTCACCCGTCCGAAGTCGTCAACGTCGGCGACGAGCTGGACGTGCGCGTGCTGAAGTACGACAAGGAGCGCAACCGCGTTTCGCTGGGCCTGAAGCAGCTGGGCGACGACCCGTGGGTCGCCATTGCCCGCCGCTATCCGGTCGGCAGCCGCCTGTTCGGCAAGGTCTCCAACGTCACCGATTACGGCTGCTTCGTCGAGATCGAGCCGGGCGTGGAAGGCCTGGTGCACGTGTCCGAGATGGACTGGACCAACAAGAACGTCAATCCGGCCAAGGTGGTTCAGGTCGGCGACGAGACCGAAGTCACCGTGCTGGACGTGGACGAGGAGCGTCGCCGCATCTCGCTGGGTATCAAGCAGACCCGCTCGAACCCGTGGGAAGCCTTCGCAGCGATGCACAAGAAGGGCGACAAGGTCTCCGGCCAGATCAAGTCGATCACCGATTTCGGTGTGTTCATCGGCCTGGACGGCGGCATCGACGGCCTGGTGCACCTGTCCGACATCTCCTGGCAGATGTCCGGCGAAGATCTGGTTCGCAACTTCAAGAAGGGCGACGAGATCGAGGCCGTGGTGCTGGCAGTGGACCCGGAGCGCGAGCGCATCTCGCTCGGCATCAAGCAGATGGAACAGGATCCGTTCGGCCAGTTCATGGCGGCGAATCCGCGCGGCACCATCGTCAACGGCACCGTCAAGGAAGTCGATGCGAAGGGTGCAGTGATCGATCTGGGCGAAGGCGTCGAGGGTTACCTGCGTGCCAACGACATCGCCAAGGAGCGGATCGAGGATGCGACGCTGCATCTGAAGGTCGGCGACGCGGTCGAAGCCAAGTTCACCGGCATGGATCGCAAGGGTCGCCAGCTCGCGCTCTCGATCCGCGCGAAGGATGAGGAGGACGCGCCGGATACGGCAGTCGATTACTCTTCCGCGGCCAGTGGCACGACCAAGCTTGGTGCACTGCTCAAAGAGCAGTTCAACAAGGCCGATTGATCGTTGTGAAGCCTGACGCGGGGCGGCATGTCGCCGCCCCGCTGTTTCATGTCACGGACATTGGGGTCCCATGACCAAATCCGAATTGATCGAAGCGCTCGCCAGGCGACAGACCCATCTTGCATTTGCCGATGTCGAGATGGCCGTCAAGAGCGTGATCGAGCAGATGAGTCATGCCCTGGCTCACGGCGAACGTATCGAAGTGCGCGGTTTCGGCAGCTTCGCGCTGCATTACCGACCGCCGCGCATGGGGCGCAATCCCAAGACGGGCGAGGCCGTGGCATTGCCCGGCAAGCACGTTCCACATTTCAAACCGGGCAAGGAATTGCGCGAACGCGTCAATCTGGATCTGGAGCTGAAGAAAGTCGGTTGATACGGCCACAAGTACCGATCGAAGGCAGGCGACGCAAGTCGGTCCTGCCTTCTTTTTTTCTCCGGATTCACGGTGGCCCAGCGCGGTACTGAATCATTTCCGCATGGATCACCGGCGCCGCCTGTGCCTGTCACCATCAATCGGGTAAAGTCGCGGCATGCGCCTGCCTGTCATCATCATTCTCGTTGTTTTCATCGCAGCCGGCGTCGTCCTGGGTGCGTTGAATGCCGGCCTGGTCGACTACGATCTCGCGTTCGCCCAGGTGCAATTGCCCAAAGGCGCGGCCTTGCTTGGAGCGCTGGTGATCGGCTGGCTGCTCGGCGGATTGACCGCCTGGCTTGGCGTGAGCTCGGGACAACGCCGCCAGCGCCGCCAGCAATCGAGCGCGGACAAGAAACTGCCGGCCAAGTCATGAATCTCCCGTATGTGCTGGTTCTGCTGGTGCCGGTGGCGTTCGTGCTGGGCTGGTGGGCTTCCCGCCGGGTGGGCGCGCGTCGTTCCGGCGCCGAAGTCAGTGAGCTTTCGTCGGATTACTTCCGCGGCCTGAACTATCTGCTCAATGAAGAGCAGGACAAGGCGATCGAGGTCTTCCTGAAGCTCGCCGAATACAACCGCGACACGGTCGAGACGCACCTGGCACTGGGCAATCTGTTCCGCCGTCGTGGCGAGGTGGATCGAGCCATCCGCCTGCACCAGCATCTGGTTTCACGACCGGGCCTGACCGATGCGATGAAGACGGTCGCCCTGCTGGAACTGGGTGAAGACTATATGCGTGCCGGTCTGCTCGATCGTGCCGAAGCGTTGTTTTCCGACCTGGTGGCGATGGATGCACACGCGCCATCGGCGCTGCGCCACCTGATTGCGATCTACCAGCACGAGCGCGACTGGCACAAGGCGATCGAGCATGCACGTCGGTTGGAGGTGATGACGGGCGAAGAGGAGACCCCGATGATCGCTCAGTTCTACTGCGAACTGGCCGACCGATCGCGCCAGCATGGAGCCCGGGCCGAAGCCCGCGATTACCTGCAGGAGGCTTTCAAGTGCCAGCCCGACTGCGTACGCGCGTTCATGCTGACCGGTCGTCTGCAGGCCGAGGATGGCCGTCACGACGATGCGGTCACCGCGTATGAAGCAGCGGTCAACGCGGACATCGCGTTCACACCGGAAATCCTGCCGCCGCTGCTCAACAGCTATGCCCGTTCACAGCAGATGGAACGCGCCGAAGCTTTCCTGCGTGACATGCTGGGGCGTTACCACGGCGTCTCGCCGGTGCTGGCGTTAACCCACTTGTACCGGCAGCGCGACGGCGAGCGGGCGGCGATCGATTTCCTGACCGCGCAGCTGCGTCAGCGTCCGTCCGTACGCGGATTGATGGCACTGATCGACGCGACCATGGACAAGATCGAAGGCGAGGCGCGCGAGAATTTCCTGATCCTGCGCGACTTGACCCGCAAGCTGCTGGAAGGGCAGGCCATGTATCGCTGCAGCCGTTGCGGTTTCGGTGCCAAGGCGCATCACTGGCAATGCCCCAGCTGCAAGAGCTGGAGCACGATCCGGCCGATCCACGGCGTTGCCAGCGAGTGACATGAGGATGTTCATGACCATCGGATGGTTGCTGGCCAGCTTGCTCATCACCCTGTTGCTGGTGCGTGCCGCGATCAACTATGCACATCGCCGCGGCATGCTCGATCAACCGGGGCAGCGCCGCTCACATCGCCTGCCGACTCCGCGTGGTGGTGGCATCGGCATCGTGGTAGCGACATTGATCTGCGCTCCTGGGGCACTGTGGAGCTTGCCGATGGCGTGGCCGGCCAGCGTGATCACCGGTCTGTTTATCGCCCTTTTCCTGGTGGCTCTGGTCGGCTGGTGGGACGATCACCGCTCGTTGCCGGTATTGCCGCGACTGGGCGTGCAACTGCTCGCGGCTGGCATCTTTTCCCTGACGCTGCTGGCGACAGGGTTGTCGTGGTGGTGGCTGCCACTTCTGTTGGCCGGTGGTGTGTGGAGCATCAATCTGCACAATTTCATGGATGGCATCGACGGCCTGCTCGCACAACAGGCGATCTTCGTCGGGGGCGGCCTGGCGTTGCTGGCGTATGCAGCCGCACAGCCTGCGTTGGCGGTTGCGACAGCCGCGCTGGCGATGGCCGCGTTGGGCTTCTGGTGGTTCAACCGGCCGCCGGCACGAATTTTCATGGGCGACGTGGGCAGCGGAAGCGTCGGCCTGCTGATCTTCATGTTCAGCGCGATGCTGTGGCGGCAGGATCACCGCATGCTCTGGCCCGCGCTGATACTGTCTTCGGCGTTTGTGGTGGATGCCACCCTGACCCTGCTGACGCGCATGGGGCGGGGACGGCGCTGGTACACTGCACATCGCGAGCACCTGTACCAGTGGCTGGTACGCCGTGGGGGGACGCATGCACGGGCGGGTGCAGCTTACCTGGGGTGGAATCTGCTGGTTGCTGCGCCGTTGGCCTGGTTGGCCTGGAGTCATCTGCGGATGGCCCTGCCGATTACCATAGTCGTCTATCTGGGAGCGGCAGCCGCGTGGCTGGCGCTGAAACGCCGTTGTTTGCGGCGCCGTTTGCCCAAGGCCTTTCATGTCACTACGTAAACTCGTCGCCTTCATCCATCCGCGCATCGCAGTCGTGCTTCACGATCTGGCGATGGCGGCGCTTGCCTGGTGGATCGCCAAGCTGCTTCGTTATGCCCTGAAGCCGGACGAGATCGTCAGTTTCCAGTTGCTCGAATTTCCGCTTGTCTTGCTGGTTCAGGGCTTGGTATTCCGCCTGACCGGCCTGTACAAGAGCGTCTGGCGTTTTGCCAGCTTGCCCGACCTGTGGAACATCGTGCGCGCCGTGGTGATGGGCGCCGTGGCGATCTACCTGGCCCTGTTCCTGTACAACCGGCTCGACGGCGTGCCGCGCTCGATCCTGGTGCTTTACCCGATCCTGCTGGCCATCCTGCTGGGGACACCACGACTGGCCTATCGTTACTGGAAGGACAGCCGCAGCAACCTTTTGCAAAACCATGCGGTGAAGCGCGTGCTGATCGTCGGCGCGGATCGGGCCGGCGAAGTGCTCTCGCGGGATCTGCGCCGCAACAACAACCGATACACCGTGGTGGGTTTCGTCGACGACAAACCCAGCCTGCGTGGTGCCAGCATCAACGGTCATCCGGTGCTTGGCCGATTCGACCAGTTGCCCGATCTTGCCCGCGAGGCTGCGGTCGACATGTTGTTGATTGCACTGCCCGCTGCCTCGACGGCGGAAATGCGCCGGGTGGTGGCGTTGTGCGATGCGACCGACCTGCCATACCGGACGGTGCCGCGACTGGAAGACGTCGTTGCCGGCAGGGCGCAGTTCAACCAGATCAAGGAAGTGGCGATCGAGGACCTGCTTGGCCGCGATGCCGTCGAGCTGGACTGGACCGCGATCCGCGAAACCCTGAGCACACGCCGTGTGCTGATTACCGGCGGCGGCGGTTCGATCGGTTCGGAGCTTTGCCGGCAGGTGGCGCGATTGGGCGCCCAGTCGCTCGTCGTCGTCGAGCAGAGCGAATACAACCTGTATCGGATCATCCAGGAACTGCGCGCCGATTTCCCCGAGCTGATCCTCGACGGCATCCTGGCCAATTGCGGTGATCAGGCCGCCATGCAGAAAGCCTTTGCGGACGCCATGCCCCAAGTGGTGTTTCACGCCGCTGCCTACAAGCACGTGCCGATGCTGCAGGGACAACTGCGTTCGGCGTTCCGCAACAACGTGCTGGGCACGCGCACGGTGGCCGATGCGGCGCGCCAGGTCGGAGTCGACTGCTTCGTGCTGATCTCCACCGACAAGGCGGTCAACCCCACCAGTGTCATGGGCGCGTGCAAACGCCTTGCCGAGATCTACTGCCAGAACCTCAATGCCCACGCCGACACCCGTTTCATGACGGTGCGTTTCGGCAACGTGCTCGATTCGGCCGGATCGGTGGTGCCGCTGTTCCGCCGGCAGATTCGCGACGGCGGCCCGGTCACCGTGACCCATCCGGAGATCTCGCGCTACTTCATGACGATTCCCGAGGCATGCCAGTTGATCCTGCAGGCCGCCAGCATCGGCAAGGGGGGTGAGATTTTTGCCCTCGACATGGGCGAGCCGGTCAGGATTCGCGACCTCGCCGAGCAGATGATCCGCCTCGCCGGCAAAAAACCCGGCAGCGAGATTCCCATCGTCTACACCGGTCTGCGTGCCGGCGAGAAATTGTTCGAAGAACTGTTCCACCCACTGGAAAACTACAGCGCGACCGAACACGCCAAGATCTTCCTGGCACAACATCGCGAAGTATCGTGGGAGCTGCTGCAGGCGCTTTTGCACAAGGCTGCCGAGGCGGTAGACGTTTTCAATGAAGAGGAACTTCGACGCTGCGTATCCAGCCTGTTGCCTTCGTTCCGCTGGAGCGAATCGGCACAGCCGGACAACGTGGTGTCGATTCGCCGCGCCAACCCGGAGATCAACGATTGAGCAAGCCCCTGCGCAAAGTGGTGTTTCCCGTAGCCGGTCTCGGCACCCGTTTTCTGCCGGCGACCAAGGTCGTCGCCAAGGAAATGCTGCCGGTGTTGGACAAGCCGCTGATCCAGTACGCCGTCGACGAGGCGGTGGATGCCGGTGCCGACACGTTGATCTTCGTCACCAATCGCTACAAGCACGCGATCGCGGACTATTTCGACAAGGCCTACGAGCTCGAAGCCAAGCTGGTGGAGAAGGGCAAGGAAGAGCTGCTGGCGCTGGTGCAAGGCACGCTGCCGCGGAACGTGCGCGCGGTTTTCGTGACCCAACCGGAGGCGTTCGGCCTCGGCCACGCCGTGCTTTGCGCCCGGCCGGTGGTTGGTGACGAGCCGTTCGGCGTGGTGTTGCCCGATGACCTCATCTGGAACGGCAAGGGCAAGGGTGCTTTGCGACAGATGGCCGAGCTTGCCGACGCGCAGCAGGCGGGCGTGATCGCCGTCGAGGAAGTGCCGCATGACGAGACCGACAAGTACGGCATCGTCGATGCCACGGCAGTCGATGAACGCAGCGCGCTGATCCGTTACATGGTCGAAAAACCCAAGCCGGCCGACGCACCCTCGAATCTGGCCGTAGTCGGCCGCTATGTCTTGCCCGGCCGGATCTTCCAGTTGCTGGAGCAGACCACGCCCGGTGCCGGTGGCGAAATCCAGTTGACCGATGCGATCGAGGCACTGCTGAAGGAGCAGGGCAAGGTGCTGGCCTACCGTTTCGAAGGCACCCGTTTCGATTGCGGCAACAAGGCCGGCCTGGTGCGGGCCACCATGCACATGGCCATGCAGGATCCGAAGCTCGCGCCGACGGTGCGCGCGTTCCTCGACCAGCTTTGAATGGGCCGCAGCTCGCGCATGAGCTGCGTGCGGCGCAGGGTTTTCGTTTGAGGCATATGCTTGGCTGATCCTGGCACCGACGTCGGTCATCGTTGCAGCATGAAATCATCCCCGCCCGCATCCTATTACCGCGCCACGGCCACCCCGTACACCGCTTACGCGCCGCTGCAGGGCAGGGCACACGCACGCGTCGCCGTCATAGGTGGCGGGTTCGCTGGACTGAATACGGCTTTGGGGCTTGCCGAACGTGGTGCGCGCGACGTGGTGCTGCTGGAGCGCGAGCAGATCGGCTTTGGCGCATCGGGCCGCAACGGTGGTTTCGTGTTCGCCGGCTATTCGCTGGGTGAGCAGTCGTTGCTCGATCAACGGGGCGGGCAACGCGCGCAGGCATTATTCAAACTCACCACTGAAGCCGTGGACCGCATCCGCCAGCGCGTCGCCGGATACGGAATCGCCTGCGACGTTGTCGATGAGGGCGTGATCTGGGCCAACTGGTTTCGCGACCCCGCCGTGTTGCGCCAGCGTCAGCAATTGTTGGCCGAGCACTACGATGTGCAGTGGCAATGGGTGCCGCAATCCGAACTGCGCGAACGCATCCGCAGCGAGCGCTATCACGACGGACTGTACGAACGCGATGCATTGCACCTGCACCCGCTCAACTACGCAATTGGCCTCGCCGCGGCGGCATCCGGGCAGGGTGTCCGCATCCATGAGCACAGTGGTGTCCGCAGCCTGGCCCGCGAAGGGCTGCAATGGCGCGTGCGCACTGCTCAGGGCGAACTGTTGGTCGATCATGTCGTGCTGGCCTGTGGCGGCTACCTGGCCGGCCTGCAAAAGCCGATTGACCGCGCGATCCTGCCGATCGCCACCTATGTGATGGTGACCGAACCCCTGGGTGCCCGCATGGACGACTGCCTGCACACGCGGGCGGCGATCTACGACAGTCGTTTTGCCTTCGACTACTACCGTGCGTTGCCGGATACGCGACTGCTGTGGGGCGGGCGCATCTCGATTCGCGATCGTTCGCCCAACGCCGTGCAGCGACTGCTGACCAAGGACATGCTGCGTGTATTCCCACAACTGCATGGCGTGAAAATCGATTACGCGTGGTCAGGCCTGATGAGTTATGCACGTCACCAGATGCCGCAGATCGGCAGTGACGGCAACGGCCTGTGGTGGGCGCAGGCGTTCGGCGGGCATGGCCTAGCGCCGACGTGCGCCGCCGGTGAATTGCTCGCCTCCGCCATCGCGGACAACGATGATCGCTGGAAACAGTTTGCCGACTATGGCCTGGGCAGCACGCACCGGCCGTTCGGCTACCTTGCGGCGCAGGCCAGCTATTCTTGGCAGCAGGGTCGCGATTGGCTGAAAACGAGGTTGGAAGGATGAGCGAAGAGAACCACGGTGAAATCAGCTGGGGCGATTTCGAGAAAGTCGTGATCGTCGCCGGCACGGTGATACGTGTCGAGCCCTTTCCCGAGGCGCGCAAACCGGCGTGGAAGGTTTGGGTCGATTTCGGTCCGTATGGCGAACGCAAGACCAGCGCACAGATCGCGACACTCTACGGCACTGACGATCTCGTCGGGCGGCAGATCGTGGGCGTGATCAATTTTCCGGAAAAGCAGATCGGCCCGTTCCGTTCACAGTTTCTGTTGACCGGATTTCCGACCGAGGCCGGCGTGGTGGTGACTGCGATCGAGCGACCGGTGCCAAACGGTACGCGGCTGGCCTGAGTCATTTCCAATCCATCGCCATCCGTTTATTGACGGTCCAGCCATACCTCCAACCCCTGCGCATTCAACTCGATGTCCATGCCGAGCAACTGGCGCAATGCATCGCGGCCCCGGTTCCAGCCGTGGGCCACGGCGCGGGTGGCATAAAGATCGGTGAGCGATTCCATCAATACGGCATGGCGATCGGGTTGACTGTGAGCGGCACGGGCAAGGGCAACCATCGCGTCGATCTGCAAGTGCAGATCGACAGCAAGTTTCTCCACGTTTTCCACGCGGCCATAATGAGTGAGATACATCGCCTCGGGTTTCAATCCGACCAGCCGCTTGATGGAAGCGTGGAGGGCCTCGGGATCGAACTGCACCGGCGAGGTGGTCGGCAGGATGAATGGGCCGTTGGCGGTATCGAAATCACGGTACGACAGGCCGAATACATCGCCGGTGAAGCACACGTTCGCGCGGGCATCGTGAACCGTCAGGTGGTGTTTCGCATGGCCGGGCGTATCGACGCACAGCAGCGGCCGTCCAGCCAGATCCACCACATGCCCATCTGGCGCCTCCACCACCCGTTCGGCGGGAATCGGTTGCAACCGCCCGTACGTCTGCTCCATCACGGCTTCGCCGTAGACCGCGCTGGCGCCGGCCCACAACGCCGAAGGATCGATCATGTGGCGCGCACCTCGCGGGTGCACCACCAGCTTCGCATTCGGCAATTGCGCGACAAGCTTGCCCGCGCCACCGGCATGATCCAGATGTACATGGGTGAGTATCAGCCAGTCCACCGCGGGCGCGTCGATTCCGGCCTCATCCAGCGCCGCCAGCATGCGCGGCACGGCAAAGTTGGTGCCGCAGTCGATGAAGGCGCCGCGCCCGTCCTCGACAACCAGGTAGGCGGCGTCGAACTGCGGCCGCACGAAGCCGGTGTCGATGGTATGGATGCCGTGGGTAGTCATGGCCTGCCTCTGCTCGATCGATCCTCCGAGGGTAGCAAGTCGGTCGGTCGCGGGCACTTGCACCTTGGTCGAGCGCAAGCCGTCGGAAAGGCGCGGTTGCTGAAATCCAGGTGCGTGTTGACCCTGCGGGTTATGACCGCGATTTCGCCTTCGACGGTCGCGGCACGCGCCACAGGTACCAGGCGGCAGCCGTGCGGTGCGGGCTCCAGTCCTGGCCGATCAATGCCATGGCCTTCGGCGTGGGTGCGACGTCGAGCGATTTCAGCAGGCGATAGCCTTCGCGCACACCGAAGTCGTCGGCGGGCAGGATGTCGGCACGCGCCATCGTGTAGATCAGGAACATCTCGACGGTCCAGCGGCCGATCCCTTTCAACCTGCTCAAACGTTCGATGAGTGCTTCGTCCTCCAAGGCGAGAGCGCCCGCGCGGTCCGGTATCACGCCGCTCAGCGTGGCGGCCGCTATGCCGTGGATCGTTTCGGTCTTGCGCGCCGAAAATCCGCAGCTGCGCATGGCCGCGACGTCGGTATCGAGCAGCTGCTGTGGCGAGGGGAACGACGAATCCGGATGCAGGGCCAGCAGGCGCGCGGTAATCGCATCGCCGGCGCGCACATGCAATTGCTGGTAAGCCACCGCCCGCACGAGTGCCTCGAACGGTTCACGTGCAGGTTTCGGCTGATGACCACACGGACCTGTTTCCGCCACCAGTCGCGCCCAGTCGGCATCCAGCGAGGCCAGGAACGCCGACCCCTCGTCGAGGGGCGGTACGGATCGCGACGTTCGACTCTTCATCGGCACGGTGTCCAGGGTCATCCAGCCTTGCGGAATGTCAGGTTGATGCGTTGCGCACCGAATGCATCATGGTGGGCCGGTTTCAATGGAAGCACGCCGTGGTAACGCAGTCGCGCCGGGCCACCCCAGACCACGACATCGCCATGTGCCAGGGGCACGCGCAGCGCCCGGTCGCTGCGCTTCATTCCACCGAACAGGAACATCGCCGGAATGCCCAGCGACACCGACACGATCGGTTGTCCGAAATCACCTTCGTCCCGATCCTGATGCAGAGTCAGCCGCGTGCCCGGTTCGTAGCGGTTGATCAGGCATGCGTCCGGGACGAAGCCGTCAAACCCGGCATGCGTGGCGGCCGCGCCGGCCAGTTGCAGGAACACATCGGGCATCGGCGGCCACGGCTGGCTGCTGTCCGGATCGATCGGATCGTAGCGGTAGCCGCGACGGTCGCTGACCCAGCCCAGCGAACCGGCATTGGTCATGCCCACCGACATGCGCAAACCGCCTGGCGTAACCAGGTGGCGGAACGGTGCCCGCGCCACGATGGCATTGATTGCCCCATGCAGCACCAGTCCATCCGCCAGCGCGAATCCGCGCAGTACCATCGCGCCTTCGCACAACGGCTCATCCCGACGGACGGGACAAGGTACATCGGCAAACAGGTCAGCCGTGATCATGCGGCGTCATGAAAGATGATGCCGAGCGTATGGCGATGGCCATCGCGTATCCGGCTGACGCCATGACGCAGATTCACCCGATATGCGCCGCGCGTGCCTTGTACAGGACGCTGGTGCACCGCGAATATCACCGCGTCACCTTGGGTCAGCGGCACCACCTGTGGCCGCGATTGCATGCGCGGGCGTTGTTCGGTCAATACGAATTCACCACCGCTGAAATCGCGGCCCGGTTCGGACAACAGGATCGCCAATTGCAGCGGAAACACGTGCTCACCGTACAGATCCTGATGCAGGCAGTTGTAGTCCTCCGCGCCATATTGCAGCAGCAATGGAGTAGGGCGCGACTGACCCGCGGCATGACAACGACCGAGAAAATCGGCATGCGTATCGGGAAAACGCACCTCCATACCCATTGCCGCATTCCAGCGATTCGCGACTGGCGCCAGCCGTGGATAGATCGCCGTGCGCAACCCGGCCACCACGGCGGGCAGCGGATAGCTGAAATATTTGTATTCGCCACGTCCGAATCCGTGCCGGCCCATGACCACCCGACTGCGAAAATGTTGGTCGTTGGCGTACATGCCGGCCAGTGCACCGCACTCCGCCGGCGACAGCAATGCTTCGAGCATCGCGCAGCCCTGCAGGTCCAGGTCGTCCGCCACCGTGGCCCAATCGAAAACCTGCAGGCGCGAATCGAGTCGATCGATCGCCTCATGGGCCAGTGCACTCATGCCTGCGCCTCGCGGTCGAGCAAGGCGCGCTTGCGTTCGACGCCCCAGCGATAGCCGGATAGTCCGCCATCGTTGCGCACGATGCGGTGGCACGGGATCGCCACGGCCAGCATGTTTGCCGCGCAAGCCCCGGCCACCGCACGCACTGCACTTGGTGAGCCGATGCGACGGGCGATCTCGCTGTAGCTAGCCGTCACGCCGGCCGGGATCTCGCGCAAGGCTTGCCACACCCGTTGCTGGAAGGCGGTACCACGTACATCCAGCGGCAGGTCGAGGCCAATACCCGGGGTTTCGACAAAACCCACCACCCTGGCCACCAGCTTTTCGAAGGCAGGATCGTCACCGATCATGTTGGCCCTGGGAAAACGGTCCTGCAGATCGCGGGCCAGCTGGTCGGGATCGTCGCCGATCAGGATCGCGCAGACACCGCGCCCGCTTTGGGCCACCAGAATCGCCCCCAGCGAACACTCGCCGATCGCGAAACGGATGTCGTTGTCGACGCCGCCTGCGCGGTAGCTGGTGGGCGTCATGCCCAGTAGCTGGTTCGCGTTTTCGTAGAAACGGCTGTTGGAGTTGTAGCCGGCATCGAAAATGGCCCCGGTCACGGTGTTGTTGCCCCGACCCAGTTCATTGCGCACACGTTGGGCGCGGTGTGCCAGGGCGTACTGCTTCGGGGTGAGCCCGGTGACTGCCTTGAAAATCCGATGGAAATGGAACGGGCTCAGGCCGGTCGGTGTGGCCAACTGCTCCAGGGTCGGCGCGAACTCGGCCTGTTCGATCACACGGCAGGCTTCCGTGATCATGGTGGCGTGCTGCTCCGCCAGCGAAGGCTGGTCGGGCTTGCAGCGCTTGCATGGGCGAAAGCCCGCGCGCTCGGCGGCGGCGGCGGTGAGGTGGAACGCCACGTTCTCCGGTCGGGCCGGGCGCGAGGCGCAGGACGGTCGGCAATACACGCCGGTGGTCCGTACCGAATAGAAGAACGTACCGTCGGCCCGTGCATCGTGTGCCTGGACGGCGACCCAGCGCGGGTCGTTCAGGGTGGTGGCGGCAAGTGCGGCGATTTTTTCGGTCGTTTTCATGGCGGTTCGCTCCGTAAGGCTATCTCGTGGCAGCCAATCTAGCGATGACCCATTCGCACCACACTCCGGGTCTTGCGCTTGAATTCGCGCTATCCGCCTGGCGGCGCCAGTCGCAGGCGTGCGCTGTTCCCCGCATTTTGCGGTCGAATCCGCTTAACATTGAACGGTTGCCACACCGTCGTCTTCCGCATCCACCAAGGGAAAACTGATGAAGACGTTACTGCAGATGGGCTTTGCCTTGCTGGCCACGGCATCCCTGTCGGCCTGCGCGATATCCACCAAAGCCTATGTGGATCCGGCCTATCACCAGGCCAGCTCACGGCAGCTGCACCCACTAACGCCGCCGATTGCGCTCAAGGTTGCCGTTCAGTTCCAGACCAATGGCAAGCCCACACCCGCAGCCGACACCGAGTTGCAGCATCAGCTGGAACAGGCGTTGGCCGGCAGCGGCGCGTTCGCGCCAACCAGCGAGGCAGATCCGTCAGCCGCGGTCATCCATGTTGTCGTGGACGACAGCAGCAATCTGGACGATGCCTATCACCGCGGTTTCCATGCGGGCTTCACGCTCGGTAGCGCGGGTACCATGATCGATGACGAATACGAATTCACGGTCACCTATCGTCATGCGTCAGACGCGGACTACCAGGCGGTCTACAAGCATGCGATTCATACCACCGTCGGCGAGATCAATGACCCCGCAGGCGCAACACCCACGACACGGCCGACGCCTTCCATCAGGTCGTCACCGACGTGGTGCTGAATTTCGTGCGGGACCTCCAGAACAAGGGTCTGCTCAAGGGATAATCCAACGCCGGGCGTTTCGCGCATGATGAAACACGGGGTACGACAAGGCAGGGATGTTTCGCCAACAACCATGACCCTCACGTGCGGGATGTTTGCCGCTGCGCTGATGTTGTTGTGGACTTGCAGCGGTACAGCCGTTGCAAGCACCCGTACACTCGATACCGGCTGGCAGTTCCGCCTTGCTCCTGGTTCGACGGCGGCGAAGGCCCATCCGGATGCCACGGGCTGGCGCACCGCCCAGGTACCGGGCAGCGTGCAGACCGATTTGCACAGGGCGGGCCTGATCGGCGACCCGTTCTACCGGGACAATGAAACCACGCTGCAATGGATCGGCCTGGCCGACTGGCAGTACCAGTTGTCGCTGGCGATAGACGAGCCGACGTTGCGGCGTAGCCATGTCGAGCTGGTCTTCGATGGCGTGGATACCTTCGCCGACGTATCGCTCAACGGCCAGAAGCTGCTTGCCGCGGACAACATGTTCCGGCGCTGGCGCGTGCCGGTAAAGAACCGGCTGCATGTCGGCGACAATCTGCTCCAGGTCACCCTGCATTCGCCGATCGCCCGCTTGCGACCGTGGCTGGCGAAGCAGCCATACGCGTTGCCGGGCGAGTTCGATTCGGCCTTTGGCGATGAACCGAAAGGCAAGCAGACGTCCAATTACGTGCGCAAGGCCAACTATCAATACGGTTGGGACTGGGGGCCGCGCTACGTCACCGAGGGCATCTGGCAGCCAGTGCGTCTCGAAAGCTGGAACGACCTGCGACTGGCGGATTTCCACATCGCGCAACAACACGTCGACGCACAGGTGGCGCAGTTGCAGGCCCAGTTCGACATCCAGGCCGACCAGGCTGGCAAGGTCGCCTTGCGGGTGACCTGGACGGCGCCCGATGGAAGTCGCCACGATGCCGCGCAAGAGGTGGAACTGGCCGCCGGCGAGAATCACGTCGTGCTGCCGATCCGGATCAGGCAACCACAACGCTGGTGGCCGGCGGGTTATGGCGCGGCAAACCTCTATCACTTCCATGCCGACGTAACCGTCGCTGGCAAGGTGGTCGCCAGCAGCGATCGAGACACCGGTCTACGCAGCGTGGAACTGCGCAGACAACATGACCGCTGGGGTCGCGGCTTCGCGTTCGTGGTCAATGGTGTACCCATCTTCGCCAAGGGTGCCAACCTGATCCCGTTCGACAGCTTTCCCGAAAAAGTCACCGATGCGCGCATGTGGCACATCCTGCAGTCCGCGCGCGACGCCAACATGAACATGCTGCGCATCTGGGGCGGTGGCTATTACCAGAGCGATGCGTTCTACGCGATGGCCGACAAGCTCGGCCTGATGATCTGGCAGGACTTCATGTTCGGCGGCGCGATCCCGCCGTACGACGACGCGTTCCGCGAGAACACGCGCGTCGAGGCGCGCGAGCAGGTCATGCGCCTGCGCGACCACCCGAGCATCGTGTTGTGGTGCGGCAACAACGAAGTGCAGACCGGTTGGGAGTCCTGGCCGGACCGGAAGAAGTTTGCGCAGGCCATCGGCCCGGCCGAACGTGCACGCGTCGAGCAGGGCATGCACACCCTGTTCGGCAAGACCCTGCGCGACGTGGTGCAGCATTACGCGCCCGACGTACCGTACTGGGCCAGTTCGCCCAGCACCGATTTCGAGGGCCCTGCCAACGTGCCCGGCGATGGCGACATGCACGTATGGGATGTCTGGTCCGGATCGGCGCCGATCGAGGACTACCTGAAGACCACGCCGCGCTTCCAGTCCGAATACGGCCTGCAGTCGCTGCCGGCGCTGGCGACGATCCGCACGTTCACCACGCCAGCCGATCGCTCGCCCGATTCGCCGGTGATGCGCGCGCACCAGAAGTTCGACAGCGGCAACGGCAACCGGCGCCTGCTGTTCTACATCCGCAAGTACTACGGCGAGCCGAAGGATTTCGGCTCCTTCGTCTATCTCAGCCAGGTAATGCAGGCCGAAGGCATCGAGCTGGCGGCCGAGCATTTGCGCAGCGCCCGACCGCAAAGCATGGGCTCGCTTTACTGGCAGCTCAACGATGTTTGGCCGGGCGCGTCATGGTCCAGCATCGACTACTTCGGGCGCTGGAAGGCGCTGCAGTTCCATGCTCGCCGTTTCTATGCGCCACTGCGGGTGGCACCGATCCGCAAGGATGGCCGCACCACCGTGTTCGCGATCTCCGATCGCACGACGCCACTGGACGCGCAATTGCGCACACGGGTGATGACGATGGACGGCAAGCTTCTTCACGAACGTCTCGATGCGGTTCACCTGCCGGCCTTGTCCAGCACGGCGGTGACCGAACTGACGGACGTGGCCTTGTTGCAGGGGGCGGACCCGCATCGCAGTTTTGCGGTATTCGAGCTGATGATGCAGGGCAGGGCGGTGTCGCGACATCTGCTGTATTTCGATCGCGCGTCGACCTTGCAGTTGCCGAACCCGGAGTTGCAAACGGAGCTCCGCGACAGCGGTCATGGCGTGGTGTTGAACCTGCGTGCGAAACATCTGGCGCGCGCCGTCTGGATCGATTTCGGCGACCTGGATGCCGAGGTCTCCGACAATGCGTTTGATCTGTTGCCCGGTGAAAGCATCGCGCTGCATGTCACCGGCACGGCCGATCTCGCATCGTTGCAAGCGGCGTTGCAGGTACGATCGCTGGTCGATGCCACGGCAGGCCAACGCGTGGTCAACGACGCAGGCTGCGGTGAATCCCAAAGGAAACCCGCTTGCGTTAATCCCGCGAAAGCAGGAATTCATGTAAGGCTTGCGGAACCGTAACCTGGATTTCCGCTTTCGCGGGAATGACCGGCAGGCGGATCATTCGAGGGCCTTCATCGAACCATGAATACATCTCGCCGTTCCCTGTTGAAGTTGATGGCCGGCGCTGCCGGCGGCGCCATGCTCGGTGGCATCCCGCTGGTGCAAGCCGCACCGCGCTATCCCAGCCATCGCCCGCCGGTGGACAAACGCAAGTTCGTCAGTCCGGCAGTCGAGGATCTGATGGCCCGGACCCGGGCGAAGATCGGCGATCCCGAACTGGCCTGGCTGTTCGAGAACTGCTTTCCGAACACGCTCGACACCACGGTGCAGATGGGCACGCTGCGCGGCAAGCCGGATACCTTCATCGTCACCGGTGACATCGATGCGATGTGGTTGCGCGACTCCTCCGCCCAGGTCTGGCCGTACGTCGCGCTGGCGAAGCAGGACGCGGGGCTGCGCCGGTTGTTTCACGGACTGATCCAGCGCCATGCACTATGCATCTCGATCGATCCATACGCCAACGCATTCATGCCCGATCCGCGGGCGAAGACGACGCTGACGTGGGCCCAGCACGATCTCACCGACATGCATCCCGGTGTGGCCGAACGCAAATGGGAGATCGATTCGCTGTGCTACCCGATCCGGTTGGCGCACGCGTACTGGCAGGCCACCGGTGACCGCCAGCCCTTCGACGACGACTGGCGCGCCGCGATGCACAAGGTGCTGGCAACGTTCCGCGAGCAGCAGCGCAAGCACGGCCCCGGTCCGTATCATTTTCAGCGCAGCTCGGCCATCCCGACCGACACCTTGCCACTGAGTGGCTACGGTCGGCCGGCCCGGCCGGTGGGTCTCATCCACTCGATGTTCCGGCCGTCCGATGACGCCTGCATGTATCCGCTGTTCATTCCCAGCAACCTGTTTGCGGTGAGCTCGCTGCGCCAGCTGGCGCAACTCTCCATCGCGGTGCACGGCGACCGCGCATTTGCCGCCGAATGCACGGCGCTGGCCGACGAAGTGGAGCAGGCGCTGCAGAAGTACGGCGTGATGCATGATGAAGACGGCCACGAATTCTGGGCCTACGAAGTGGACGGCTACGGCAACCAGCTGTTCATCGACGACGCCAATGCGCCGGGGCTGTCGAGCCTGGCCTACCTGGGCTGTTGCCGCAGCGACGATGCACGCTACCAACGCAGCCGCACGCTGGCCTGGAGCCCGCGCAACCCATATTTCTTCCGTGGCCGCGCGGCGCAGGGCATCGGTGGGCCACACGAAGGCTTGCGCATGATCTGGCCGATGTCGATCATCATGCGTGCGCTGACCAGCAACGACAGCAGCGACATCCGTCAGTGCCTGCACTGGCTTAAAACCACCCATTCCGGCACCGGCTTCATGCACGAAGCTTTCGATCAGGATGATCCGACACACTTCACCCGCCCGTGGTTCGCCTGGGCCAACGCCCTGTTTGGCGAACTCATCGTGCAACTGGCCACGCAGCGTCCGGAACTGCTGCGGCGCGCGTGAGCAGAACTTCCTACGTATCGGAGAACGCACCATGGTGACACGCAGACGTTTCCTGCAAGGCGCAGCCGCATTCACCCTGCTGGGCAGCCGGCTCGAACCGCTGGCGGCGTTCGCCGCGCCCCGTTATGGCAGGTCGCCGTCGCCGGCATCTGACGGTGTCAGCCGGTATGTCGATCTTTTCATCGGTACTGGCGGTCACGGCCATGTCTATCCCGGTGCCACGCTGCCGTTTGGCATGGTGCAGCTCAGTCCGGACACCAACGACGTCGGTTGGGATGCCAGTTCGGGTTATCACCAGGGCGACGGCTCGATCATGGGTTTTTCGCACACGCATCTCAGCGGCACCGGTGCCAGCGACATGCTCGATGTGCTGGTGATGCCAGCGCAGGGAGACGTATTGCTGCAGCCCGGTGCGCGCGGATTGCCGGACCAGAACTATCGCTCCCACCACGACGGTGCCGTGGGCGGTGCGTCGCAACTTTCCGCCGATGCCGTGGCCCGGCCCGGGACGGGCTACCGTTCACGCTACGACGGAGAGCAGGCGCAACCGGGCTACTACCGCGTGCATCTGAAGGATCACGACATCCTCGCCGAGCTCACCTCGACGCTGCGTGCCGGACTGCATCGCTACACCTTCGAAGGCAAGGGCAGCGGCCACCTGTTGATCGATCTGGCGCACGGCTTCCACGATGGCATTGCGGTGCCCTGCAAGGTCAGCGATGCCCGTCTGAAGCTGATCGGCAACGACACCCTGATCGGTCATCGCCGTGTCCATCAATGGGCCGGTGGCCGACGCATCTACTTCGCGATGAAATTGTCGCGGCCCGTCACCCGCGCCACCCTGTACGTGGAAGATGCCGCGCAACCCGGCGGCACCCGCGAAGCGCACGGCATGCACCTGAAAGCCGCGCTGCACATCGATGACATTGCCAGCACGCCGCTGCTGGTCAAGGTAGGCCTTTCCGGCGTCGATGTCGAAGGCGCACTGCGCAACCTCGACCAGGAGGCGCCGGGCTGGAACTTCGACGAAATCCGCACGGCCGCCGCAGCCACCTGGGAACGCGAGCTCGGCCGGATCCGCATCGACACTCCGTCGGAAGACACCCGCCGCATCTTCTACACCTCGCTTTACCACACGATGATGGCGCCGACCCTGTTCAGCGATGTTGATGGCCGTTGCCGCGGCATGGACCAGGCTATGCACCAGCTGCCGCCGGGGGCGAACAACTACAGCACCTACTCGTTGTGGGATACCTACCGCGCACAGCATCCCTTGCTCACCCTGTACCAGCCGGATCGCGTACCGGACCTGGTCAACGGCCTGGTGCGAATGTCCGGAGAAAGCCCGGAAGGTCCACCGGTATGGCCACTGCAGGGCGTGGAGACCGGTTGCATGATCGGCTATCACTCCGCCGTGGTGATCGCCGAGGCACACGCGAAAGGCTTCACCGGCATCGACTACGCACGCGCGTGGCCGCTGTTCCGCAAACGTGCGATGGATGACGATTACCGCGGCCTGCCGTTCTACCGGAAACTCGGTTACATCCCCAGCGACAAGGAAGGCGAAGCGGTCAGCAAGACGCTCGAATACGCCTACGACGACTGGGCCGTCGCACACCTGGCCGATGCCGCCGGCGCACATGCCGATGCCACCCGCCTGCGTCACCGTTCGCGCAACTACAAGAACGTATTCGACCGCAAGCTCGGCTTCGTGCGCCCGCGCGCCAGCACCGGCCCGTGGCTGGAACCGTTCGATCCGCGTGGCATGGGGCATTCGGCGAAATGGCGCGACTTCACCGAATCGAACGCCTGGCAGGCCACCTTCCTCAACCAGCATGACCTGTACGAATACATGAAGCTGTTCGGTGGCGAACAGGCATTCGAGCGCAAGCTCGATGCGTTGTTCAACACCAGCTCGGCACTGCCGGCCGATGCGCCGCCAGACATTGCCGGTCTGGTCGGCCAATACGCGCATGGCAACGAGCCCAGCCATCACGTGGCCTACCTCTACGCGTACACCGGCGCGCACCACAAGACGCAGGCGCGTGTGCGCATGCTGCTGGAAAATATGTACGAGGCGCAGCCCGATGGCCTGGCCGGCAATGAGGACTGCGGCCAGGTCAGCGCGTGGTATGTGCTCAGTTCGCTGGGCCTGTACGCGGTCGATCCGGTCAGCGCGAACTACGTCTTCGGCAGTCCGCTGATCGATCGCGCGGAGATCGCGCTGGCCGGCCAGCGCAAGCTGACCGTCTTGGCGCCGGGCAACGGGCCGGGCAAGCCCTATATCCAGTCGGTGAGCTGGAACGGCAAACCGTGGAGCCGCAGCTGGATCAGCCACGCGGAACTTGCCGCTGGCGGCACGCTGGTTTTCCAGATGGGCAGCGCGCCGAACAAGGCGTTCGGCGCGGCCCCGGCGGATCGGCCGCCGTCGTTTGGCCAGGCCGCCGTTTAGGCTGCCGTGTCGACCAGTACCAGCTCGGCATCCTCGACCGCGGTGATCCGCAACACCGCCTCGTCGCGGATCGCCGCGCCGTCGCGCTCGTCAATGCGGATACCGTTGATCTCCACCGCCCCGGTCGACGGCACCAGGTACGCGTAACGGCCTTTGTCCAGCGCGTATTCGGCGGTGTCGCCAGCCTTCAGCGTGGCACCGAGCACGCGTGCATCGGTGCGCAGCGGCAACGCTTCGGTATCCTCCTTGAAGCCGCTGGCCAGCGCCACGAACCGGCCCGAACGCTCGCCCTTGGGAAACGGCCGTGCGCCCCACGATGGCGGCTTGCCGCTTTCGTCGGGAATGATCCAGATCTGGAAGATGCGCGTGCTGACCGACTCCACGTTGTATTCGGCGTGCGTGATGCCGCTGCCAGCGCTCATCACCTGCACGTCGCCCGCTTCGGTACGGCCCTCGTTGCCCAGGCTGTCCTTGTGGCTGATCGCGCCTTCGCGCACGTAGGTGATGATCTCCATGTCCGCATGCGGATGGGGCGGAAAGCCCGACTGCGAGGCAATGGTGTCGTCATTCCACACGCGCAACGCGCCCCAGCCCATGCGGCTGGAATCGTTGTAGCTGGCAAACGAGAAATGATGCTTGGCCTTGAGCCAGCCGTGATCGGCGCCGCCAAGGCTATCGAAAGGTCTACGTTCAATCATGGTCGTTCTCCTGATGCTGTTCTGGCCAACTGGCGCACAACATAAGGTTGCATGCAGTGACTTGAAACCGCCACGCGGGAAACGGACTGTCGCCGGATTGCGCACGCCGCACGCAGGACGGCTTCAGGGCTGTTTCCGTGCATTGGCAGGCGTGACGCGCCAGACGACATTGCCGACGTCATCGGCCACCAGCAGGGCGCCTTTCGAATCCACCGCGACGCCGACCGGACGGCCACGGGCGTGGCCGTTGCCGTCGAGAAAGCCGGTCAGCACATCCTCGGCCGGACCGGCCGGCTGGCCGTTGGCGAACGGTACGAAGATCACCTTGTAACCGCTGCGCGGTTTGCGGTTCCACGAACCATGCTGGCCGATGAAGGCCCCATTGATGTAGTGCGCCGGTAACAGTGACCCGCTGTAGAACGTGAGTCCCAGCGATGCGGTGTGCGGACCGAGCGCGTAATCGGGAACCCGTGCGGTGGCGACCAGCGCCGGATCCTGCGGCTTTACGCGATCGTCCACATGCTGGCCGTAGTAGCTGTAGGGCCAACCGTAGAAACCACCGTCGGTCACCGAGGTCATGTAGTCGGGCACCAGGTCGCTGCCGAGTTCATCGCGTTCGTTTACCGCCGTCCACAGCGCGCCGCTTTGCGGCTGCCAGCCCATGCCGTTCGGATTGCGCAGGCCGGTGGCGAATGGGCGCGAGCGTCCGGTGGCGATGTCCACCTCCAGGATCCGCGCGCGATCCTTCTCCACCGCCAGACCGTTCTCGCCGGCGTTGCTGTTCGAGCCCACCGTGACATACAGCTTGCTGCCGTCCGGGCTGGCGATGACGTTCTTGGTCCAGTGGTGATTGATCGTGCCGGCGGGCAGGTCGATCAGCTTGGTACCGGCCGCGTCGATCGAGGTTTCACCCGTGCGGTACGGAAAGCTCAGGAGCGCATCGCTGTCGGCGACATACAGCGTGTTGCCGACCAGGCTCATGCCGAACGGCGAATGGAGCCCTTTGAGGAACACGGTGCGAGTCTCCGCGATGCCATCGCCATCCGCGTCGCGCAGCAAGGTGATGCGGTTCGCGCTGGGCACCTGGGCGCCGGCGCCGGCCATGATCTTTCCGGCTATCCAGCCCTTGATGCCCTTGCTGTCGTCCGGCTTCGGCGGTGCGTTGGTCTCGGCTACCAGCACGTCGCCATTCGGCAACGCATACAGCCAGCGCGGGTGATCGAGCCCAACGGCATACGCCGTCACATCGAGGCCCGGTGCGGCCATCGGCTTGCCCGCGACCGGCCAGCCCACGGCTTTCGCCGTGTGCACCGTGGGCAGCAGGCTCTTTTCCGGTGCCGGCAATTGCGGATGGGGCCCCATCCCGTCAGGCACGGTCAGCTTCGCTGACCTCCCGCAGCCGCCTAGCGCCAGCGCGCTGCCGATGAGAGGAATCCACAAGTTGAGGCGAGTGTGCATCACGTTGCTCCGCTGAACCCGGACCCCAATGGACACCGCAAGCACGAAAGATGGAGTGAAATTTGCGCCGCCGCCGTCAACGGTGCAGCGGCCGCTGCTTGCTCCGGGCATTCGGAGCAGGGCATCGCCCGCAAGCGGGTTCCTACGGAAAATGGTGGGGCATCACCAGTCGGTGGGCCGGTAATCCTTCAGGAACTGCCCCCACACGTGCTCGCCGGTGCGGATACCGTGGATGATCGGGTCGACGATGCGCGCGGCGCCGTCGACGATGTCCAGCGGTGGGTGGAAGCGTTCCTCCAGCATTTTCTTCGCGGCTAGCTCGGCGGGATCCTCGTCGGTGACCCAGCCGGTGTCCACGCTGTTCATGTGGATGCCGTCGTTGTGGTAGTCGGTCGCCGAGGTGCGCGTCATCATGTTCAGCGCGGCCTTGGCCATGTTGGTGTGCGGATGGCGGGTGGTCTTGAAGCTGCGATAGAACTGGCCTTCCATCGCCGACACGTTGACGATGTGCTTGTCGCGTTCGGATGTGCGCAGCATCAGCGGCTTCAGCCGCGCGTTGATGATGAACGGCGCGATCGCGTTGACCAGCTGCACTTCCAGCAATTCGACGGACGGCACTTCGGCCATCAGCAACCGCCATGAATTGCGCTGGCGCAGGTCGATCTGCTGCAGATCCTGGTCGAGCCGGCCTTCGGGAAACAGGTGGCTTTGCGCCAGCAGCTCCTCCGGCAGCAACGGCAGTTGCGACAGTTCGGCGGCACGGGTCAGGCCGGGCAGGTTGGCTTCACGGCCGGCAAGCAGGCCCGACGACACGCCGGCTTCGGGCAGGATGTTCGAGCCGCGCAAGCCTTCGTAATGGCCGACCAGGTGGCGCACGTGCTCTGGCATGTCGTGCAGCGCGGCGGTTTCGCCTTCCATCATGTGCGCGTAGAAATCCGGTGGACGACGCACGGTCTGGCAGGCGTTGTTGATGATGAAGTCCAGTCGCGGCCGCGTCGCCACCAGCTCCTGGCAGAATGCCTCGACGCTCGGTGTATGGCGCAGGTCCAGGCCGTACACCTGCAGTCGATGGCCCCATTCGGCGAAATCGGGTTCCTCCGCGTAACGTGCCGCCGAGTCGCGCGGAAAGCGCGTAGTCACGATCAGCTCCGCACCGGCGCGCAGCAGTTTCAGGCCGGCCTGGTAACCGATCTTCACGCGGCCGCCGGTAAGTAGTGCCACGCGTCCGCGCAGATCGGCTGTCTCGGTGCGCTTGGCGAAGTTGAATGCAGCGCACTGCGGGCACAGTTGGTCGTAGAAGAAATGGATGGCCGAATACTTCTGCTTGCACACGTAGCAATGCTTCGGTTCGACCGACTCGCGCGGCTGCGCGGCATCGGCTTCCGGCGCGATGTCGTGCGGCAGGAATCCCTCGGGGGCGAACACATTCGCCGTGGTGAACACCGGCTTGCGGCGCAAGGCGCGGATGCCGGTCTGGTTCAGCACGGTGTCCTCGGCCTGCACCTTCGACGCATGCCGTGCCTTCTCGGCCGCCTTCAGCTTGATACGCCGGGCGACCGGATCGGGGTGATACATCTGCGCCACGGCCTGGTGCAGGCGCTGGCGATCGTCCGCGGGCAGAGCGTCCAGCAGTTGCCGGTCGGCCGCGACCGATTCCAGCAGCTCCGCCGCGGCGCGCAGGCGCGCGAGCAGGGCATCGTCGGTGTCATCCGGTGGCGTGGTGGCCGTCATCATCGTCAAGAGTGTCATCCGCAGTCGGGTAGGGTGGAGCGTGGTGCAGCAGCCAGCGAGGGGACGCGCGGCATCGTCAACCGCGTATTTTGCCCGTTTTGTCCGCCTTTCGCTAAAAACCGGTCTTTACGGCTTCCGACTGTCGCACCTAGCGGAATTGACGGCTTGCGACAGCGCCTGCAGCCGCACGAGTAAGCTTGCCCGACCTCGGCAACCGGCGCACGAGCATGAGCCTGTTCGGAAAACCTCCCTGTGATGACTGCGCCATCCTGCACGGCGCGCCGACAGTATCGGACGGCGCCGCGCGCCGTCGCTGGACGCTGGTCGCGGCCATCCTCGGCTCTAGCCTGGCCTTTATCGACGGTACGGTGGTCAACGTGGCGTTGCCGGCGATCCAGCGGGATTTCAATGCCACTACCGCCGATGCGCAGTGGATCATGGAGTCGTATGCGTTGTTCCTCGCCGCGCTGCTGCTGGTCGGCGGCGTGCTCGGTGACCGTTTCGGGCGGCGGCGCATCTTCGTGATCGGCGCGGCGCTGTTCCTGCTGTCGTCGGTTGGCTGCGCGCTGTCTGCCACGATCGGGCAACTCATAGCAGCGCGCGCTGTACAGGGCATCGGTGCGGCCTTGCTGGTACCCGGTAGCCTGGCCTTGATCAGCGCCACGTTTCCGACGGCAGAACGCGGCAAGGCGATCGGCACGTGGTCGGCCTTCAGCGGTATCACGGCGGCGGTGGGTCCGGTCATCGGCGGCTTTCTGGTCGAACACTATTCGTGGACCTGGGCGTTTCTGGTGAACGTGCCGATCGGTCTCGTGCTGTTGCTGATCTGCGTGATGCGGGTGCCGGAAAGCGGTGGGAACGCGATACGCAGTCCGATCGATCTCGCCGGCGCCAGCCTCGCCACGATCGGACTGGCTGGCGTGGTCTATGCGCTGATCGAAGCGCCGGCGCGAGGCTGGATGGCGGCGCCGGTGTACCTGTCCGGCAGCGTGGGCGTGATCGCGCTCGCCGCTTTCGTGCTGGTCGAATGGCGCAGTCGTGCGCCGATGCTGCCGCTGTCGCTGTTTCGCGAACGCAATTTCGCTGGCGCCAACCTGTTGACCTTGCTGCTGTATGCGGCGCTGGGCGGCAGCCTGTTCTTCCTGCCGCTGGACCTGATCCAGGTGCAGGGCTATGGCGCCACTGCCGCCGGCGCGGCGCTGCTGCCGTTCATCGCGATCATGTTTCTGCTGTCGCGCTGGGCGGGCACGCTGGTGGACGTGTTCGGTTCGAAGCTGCCGCTGGTGATCGGGCCGGTCGTGGCGTCCGCGGGCTTCGCATGGCTGGCCGTTCCATCGATCGGCAACAGTTACTGGACCGGCTTCTTCCCGGGTATCTGCGTCCTCGGCCTGGGCATGACCATCACGGTGGCGCCATTGACCACCACGGTGATGAATTCGGTCGGTCCCGAACGGGCCGGCACCGCGTCCGGGGTGAACAATGCCGTGTCGCGCGCGGCGGCGCTGCTTGCCATCGCGGTCTTCGGCCTCGTGCTGACCTGGGTCTTCGACCGGCAACTGGGTGCGGCACTTGCCGCCACTCATGCGCCCGACGATCTGCTCGCCGCCGTGACGGCACAGCACCAGAAACTCGCCGGCATCGTCATTCCCGACGGGACGTCGTCTTCGCTGGCATCGGCGGTGAAGCACGCCGTGGGCATGTCGTTCGTCGCGGGTTTCCGCTGGGTGATGCTGCTTTCGGCGGCGCTGGCCCTGCTCAGCGCGATCAGTGCATGGGTGCTGATTGCCGGAAAGCCGAAGTCGGACTGAAGCTAGCCACCCTTGGCGTCCGACACATTTTGGTCATGTCGGTATTGCGCACCGGCAGGCACAGACATTACCCTGCACGTCCCGTCACCCACACTGAGCGAGGTCGAGTGCCATGAATGTTCCAGCCACGATTTCCGCCGGGTTGGCGCTGCGCTGATATTCGCGCCCCGGATGGCCGGCTATCGGCACATCCGTCTTTCGTTTCCGCGTTGACCCCGGCGTTTCCGTGCGACCTCCCGTGAGGGCGGTCGTTGCGTCTGCCATCGTCTCGGGGTTCCACGCATGTCCATCAAGTATTTCACGCTCCACCAGCTCGGCTGGCGTCCGGGCTATTCACACCATCTCACGTTGCAGGATTTCGAAGCGGGCTACCCGGCTCGTGTCGTCGGCGTGCATCGCAGCGGGTTATCCGTGCTGTCCGCGCGCGGCGCCTCGACGGTCAGCTTGCTCCACGGATCAGCGACGGGCGTCGAACCCGCGGTCACGGTGGGCGACTGGCTATTGATTGAAATGGATGCACCTCGCGTGCTGCGCGTGCTCGAACGGTATTCACTGATCGTACGCATCGCTGCGGGATCGGAACACCGCATGCAGGCGATCGCGGCCAACCTCGACACCTTGTTCGTCGTCACCTCGTGCAACGACGATTTCAACCTGTCGCGACTGGAGCGCTATCTCGCCGTGGCATTCGAGGCTGGTGTCGAACCCGTCATCGTGTTGACCAAGGCCGACCTTTGCGCGGATGTCGGGGCGTATCTCGATGCCGTGCGATCGATCGCGCCCACCATCGGCTTCATGGCGATCGACGCGACCTCGGCCACCGCCAGCGGCCTGCTGGCGCCGTGGCTGGCCGATGGGCAGACGGTGGCGTTCGTCGGCTCGTCCGGTGTCGGCAAGTCGACGCTGGCCAACACGCTGGTCGGTGACTCCACACAGGCGACCGGCGGCATCCGCGAGGATGATGCCAGGGGCCGCCACACCACCACCGCGCGCGAGATGTTTGTGTTGCCGGGTGGTGCGTGGGTCATCGACACGCCGGGCATGCGCGAGTTGCGTGTAGGTGCGATCGAAGCCGGCATGGGCGCCGTGTTCGACGACATCGAGACGCTCGCCGCACAGTGCCGCTTCCACGACTGCCGTCACGATGGCGATCGCGGCTGCGCGGTCGAGTCCGCCATCGCCGGTGGGCAACTCGATGGACGGCGACTCGTCAATTATCGAAAGCTGCAGCGCGAAGCTGCCAACGCCGTGCGCACGACCCGGGAACGCCGTGAGCAGGATCGTCACTACGGACTATTGAACCGCACGGCACAACGGTTGCAGCGGGAAAAGAAGGGACGCGACTACTGACGGAACATGCGCCGTGCCGCTGCAGCTTGCATACCCGATGCCCCGGGTTTTCCGGCGACTTTTTCCTGCTTCGTCGCCGGAAACCGGCACGTCATCGAAAAAACAGCGGCACATTGTTCACATGCAGGACATCCATGGGCCGCGACACTCGTCGGTTTGAACTTCGGGAAACGTGGTGCGATTCGGCAAACTCGAAAACCCCGAAGGCAGGAACCGATGGCTTGTCCGCGGCACGCGGTACGGTCTTGCGCTGGCTATCGGCTTCGTTGCCATGGGTGGGGGCCGCGTCCATGGCACACCGACGCACCCGGTCGACGACACCATGCCGTCACGCATGGTCATCCAGGTCAACGACGACCGCCTGACGGTTACCGTCGCCCGGGCGCCGCAAATCTATCTGTACGGCGTGATCGACGCCGACGCGCCGCAGCGGTTCGAGGCGCTGGTGCGCTCGGGCAAGATCCCGCCGGGGTCCGACATCTATCTGAATGCGTCGCAAGGCAGCCCGGGTGCCGGCATGGCCCTGGGGCGGCTGTTCCGTACCGGCACCATGACCACCCATCTGGGCACGCCGCGACACAAAGGCCACGCCGGATATCGAGGCAAGAAGTCGGCTGTCTGCACGGGCGCTTGTGCCTATGCCTACTTCGGCGGCCTCTATCGGTTTGCCCCCACGGGCAGCGACCGCATCGGTCTGGTCTATCCCGCAGCCCAGGCCGGTGCTGGCGAGGCGAATGCGTATCTGAAGACCATGGGTATCGATCTTGCCCGGCTGGGCCCCGCGCCGGCGTCGCCGGGCGATGCGCCGCTGTGGCTTACCGCCGACCGGATGATCTCCTCCGGACTGGCCAACAACGGCCGACTCCCGCTCAAGACGAAAATCTGGCTGCTGCCGCCGATGCCTTCCCTGGAACTCGTTCAGGACGATCGCTATGGCAGCCATCGACTCGTCCTGCAATGCAAGCCGGGAAGCGTGACGCTTGCCGCCTACGATATGGTCGGCGCAACACGCGCAAACCAGATCGTGGCGAACGCCAGACGGTCGTACGTTGAAGTCGACGGGAAGGAAGTGCTGACTCGACAAAGCGACGGAGCCAGCGCCGCCAACGGCGCGGTGGTGATAACCCGGCCCTATCCGCCGACCGAGCTGGTGCATCTGCTTTCCGCGCGCACCATCGGTCTGTGGGTCGCTGGCAGGACCAGCGCTTTCCGGTACGGTTACACCTTCGTGCTCTATCCCGCCGGCAAGGACATCCTGGACTTCTATCATGCCTGCTGGCGTGCCGCGCCATGGCCACTCGACACGGCGCCGGCGAAGCGCTGAGGCGTGCATCCATGGGCGATCTCGGCGAGGCTGGTAGCCTTTAGATTGACACTGTGGACACCGCCGGCAGCGACACCACGCCGGCATCCAGCGGAGAATCACCATGGCGAAGGCAACTCCCGGACCGATATCGCGACATGACCGGTTGAGGCGATGCGCTGCCATCATCGGGTTCATTGCCATGACATTGGCCGCATGGCCTGCGATGGCAGAAACCCCATCCACCCGCGCGCCCGCCATCGACGTGCAGGTGCACAACGGCCCGCCGGGTACGTTCCGGCTGAATGATCAAGGCAACGCCATCGACGCCCACGATGGCGAGATCCGGCATTTCGGCGATCGCTACTACCTGTACGGCACCAGCTACGGCTGCGGCTTCCGCTGGAACGACAAGAGCGCGCCGTTCTGCGATTTCCGCGTGTACTCCTCCACGGACCTGATGCACTGGCGCAACGATGGCCCGTTGTTCGATACCGGCACACCGGCATGGCAGAAACGCTGCGACGGCGCCACCTACGGCTGCTTTCGCCCGCACGTGATCTACAACGCCAGCACTCGCCGCTACGTGCTGTGGATCAACACTTACGAAGTCCCGGTGGGCTACCACGTATTTACCGCGGCCCAACCCACCGGACCTTTCGTCGAAGCAGCGCTACCCAAACTGGCGATCAACACCAGCCAGCCCGCGGGTCTGAATCATGGCGATCACGACATCTTTGTCGACCGCGACGGCACCGCGTATCTCGCCTTCACCGACTGGCGGCGCAAGGGCGACATCGTGGTGGAGCAGCTCGACGCCAACTACCTCAGTGGCACCGGACACTACGTGCGGCTGGGCCTCAAGGCGACCGAGGCGCCGTCGCTGTTTCGCCGTGGTGATACGTACTACCTCGCCTTTTCCGATCCCAATTGCGGCTACTGCGCCACCGGCACGTCCTACATGCACGCGGCGTCGCCGCTGGGTCCGTGGATCGGCCAATCCGATACGGGGAAGGGCGGCCTGCATCGCGGGTTCCCGATCAGCAAGGATTCCTGCGGTGGCCAACCGGCTGCCGTCAACGTGCTGCCCGGACGCGACGGCCCGGTGTTCCTCTACCAGTCCGATCGCTGGCATCACGGCGATGTCAACGAGGCACTGGCCACGCATTACTGGGAGCCGCTGCGCTTCGACGCCGCCGGCCGCATCCAGCCGCTCACGTGTGCCGACACGTTCGAACTTGCCATCGTCGGCGTGCACGGCGGTAACGCGAACAACCACAACGCAGATCGCGATCGACCGCTGTCCGCGACCGCTTCGGCGCCCGACATCCACGACGAACACCAGCGCGCGCAAGTGGTGGCGATGTCCCACGATGGTCGACTCGACAAGGTCATGGTCGCCGCCTTCCGGCAAGCCAACGTCGATGGGCCATTGCAGCTCAGCGTGGCTCGCGTCGAAGCGAACGGCCAACCGGGCGCCGTGATCGCCTCGCGCACCGTACCGCCAGCCGAGGTCAGCTGGTCCCCGAGCCAGGTCGGTCTTTGCGTTGGCGCGAACGTTCGCCAAGGCGAAAAGATTGCCGTGCTGGTGACGTCCACGGCATCCGGATCCGGCTACGGCGTATTACTGGCGCAGGCCCGGTCTGCGGGCACAAGCCATGCGTGGACGCGCAGCGGGGGAGTGTGGACGCCCATGAGCGAAAGCATGTTGGCGGATGTGATGCTTGATGCCACCGGTGGTACCTCGGCTTGCCGCAACACACTATCCGCAACAACCGCAGCGCACCGATAGCGACAGCTGATCACTGCCCTGACACGCCCATGCCTGCCATGTGCACCAACACGCCGGCCAGGCTCTTCAGGTCCTGCGCATTGTGCTGCGCTACACGCCGCAGATTGACCGCCGAGCCGCCGCGCAGATAGGTGAGCCACGCCGCCGGCGCTTCCGATCCCGGCAGGTCGTCCTCGCGCACCACGCCCAGCAACTGCCGTTCGGCGGTGGCGAGACGGCAGTTCTCCCACTGGTGTTTCCAGTGGCGGCGCACCGCATGCAGCAGGTCCAGATGACCGAGACCGGCCAGCGGGTTGGGCAGGCGGGCGAGGCGATAGCGGGTGGCCAGCAGCGGCGCGTCGTAACACTTGCCGTTGTAGCTGACGATCACGGTGTCTTCGTCCATCCATTCGGCAAAGGTGCGCAGCATGGCGGTTTCCGCCGCCATCGTGGTGATGGTCAGCTGGCGGATGCGGAAGCGGCCGTCGATCCAGTCGGCGGCGCCGATCATGAAGGCGCGCGTGCCGGTGCCACCGGCCAGGCCGGTGGTTTCGGTATCGAAGTGCAGCAGGCGATCGTGGTGAACCGGCTCCATCCGGGCGAAGCCGGCGTCGATGATCGCCGGGGGATCGAGCCAGTCGGTGAACACCTCCGTGTAGCGCAGGCCAGGCGCGATCTCGATACCGGGTACCTCGCGATCACCGGACGAGAGCGTGGCTGGATCACGCTTCAGTCGGGCGTGACGTTGCAGCAGGCGGCGCAGCTCGGGGGAGATCGCCGTGACGCCTGCACCGTTGATGGAGCGCAGATGTTGCGACGACGCGGAAGGCGCCCGAGATGTCGCTTTGGTCGCGGCCTTCGGCGCAGCAGCGGAAACCTGGCCAGCCTCTGCACGCAGCTTTCGCATCCGCTCGGCGAGCGCGCTCACAGCGCCACCAGCAGGGCCAGCACGCGCAACGCCAGAGCCTTCGGCGTGGTGGCCGCATCTTCGTCCGCAGCCAACACCGGGCCGACGCAGGCGGGACAGCCGGCGCGGCAGTCGCAGCGTTCGATCAGGGTGATGGACTGGGCGATGAGATCTTCGCGGCGCTGGAACAGCGGCTCGCTCTGGCCGATGCCACCGGGGAAAGCATCGTAGAGATACACCGTGGGAGTGAATGGCGCATCCGGCGCCAGCGCGGTCGGCTGGCCGTCGCTGCCGCGCAGCTGCCCGCGGCCGCTGATATCGGTGCTGACAAACCACGCGCCGTCGCCGCTGCCGACGGATTTCTGCAGGTCGCGCGCTTCGGCCATCACCGCCACGGTGGCGACGATGTGCAGCGCGTACGCCGCGCCAAGGAAACCGTCGAGCGCCTGTTGGCGTTGTTCAAACGCGGCATCCAGCACGGCCTGCGGCAGCTGCCACCACACCGCGGTGGTGTGCAGCTCCTGGTCGGGCAGGTTGACCGGGCCGTAGCCGATGTTCTCGTGCGAATAAAAGCGGATCTTCTTGTAGCCGGGCACGCGGCGCACCACGTGCACTTCGCCGTGATGTGCCTGGCCGCAACCGCCGGTCGCGCTTTCGAAGCAGTCGAGCACCTTGAGCCTGGTGTAGTCGATGGCGTCGGTGTAGTAGTCGACCTGGGTGCGCGTGACATAGGCCTTGCGGCCTTCCCAGTCCAGCCGTTCGACCTGGTAGGGCGTGGACTGGATCATGTGGATGGCGCCTTCGTACAGGGTGACGGCGGCGGCGGCATAGTCGACCTCGGCGATGATGGTCTGGCGGCCGTCGGTGCGATCGACCACCACGAAGTTGCCATCCGCCACCGAGCGCAGCGACACCGCGATGGCCGGGTAGCTGTCGGCGATCCATTCCCAGCGATCGCCTTCACGATGCAGCACGCCTTCCTCGCCCAGCAGGTCCAGCCACGGCGTGGCGACCTCGGTACCGAACATCTCGTCGCCAACGAACGGTAGCTCGAACGCGGCGCAGCGGATGTGGTCGAGCAGGATCAGCGGCTGGTCGGGCTGGATGCGCGCATGTTCGGGCGGGGCGCCCTGGAAGAATTCCGGATGGCGCACCAGGTATTGATCGAGCGGATCGGAGCTGGCCACCAGCACGCCCAGCGCGGATTGTTGACGACGGCCGGCGCGGCCGAAGCGTTGCCAGGTTGCCGCGACGGAGCCGGGGTAGCCGTTGAGCACCACCACGTCGAGGCTGCCGATGTCCACGCCAAGTTCCAGCGCCGACGTGCTGACGATGCCGTCGATGCTGCCTGCGCGCATGGCACGCTCAGCGGCGCGACGCTCCTTCGGCAGGTAGCCGCCGCGATAGGCGCGGATGCGCGGTGGCTTGCGTGGGTCGTGGTCGAACACGTCCTTGAGGTACTTGGTCAGGACTTCGACCATGCTGCGCGACTGCGCGAACACCAGCGTCTTCATGCCCGACTTGATCGCCAACCGCGCGATGCGGTTGGTCTGCGAACGCGCCGAAGCGCGCAGGCCAAGATCGGGATTGATCACCGGCGGATTCCACAGCAGCACGTGCTTGTCGCCGGTGGGCGCGCCGCTTTCGGTGATCGCGGCGACCGCATCCTCGATCAGCGCCTCGGCGTGTTCCTGCGGATTGCCGATGGTCGCCGAGCACAGGATGAACTGCGGCGTCACGCCGTAAAACGCGCACACCCGCTTCAGCCGGCGGATCACGTTGGCCACGTGCGAGCCGAACACGCCGCGATAGGTATGCACCTCGTCGATCACCACGTAACGCAGGTTCTCGAAGAACTGCGCCCACTTGGTGTGATGCGGCAGGATCGCCTGGTGCAGCATGTCCGGATTGCTGACCACGATGTCGCCATGCAGGCGGATCGCCTGCCGCGCATCGCCGGGCGTATCGCCATCGAAAGTGAAAGCCTTTACGCCGAGCTCGCCGGCCTGGTTCAACTCCAGCAATTCGGCCACCTGGTCCTGCGCCAGCGCCTTGGTCGGAAACAGGTACAGCGCCTTGGCGTTGTCCTGTACCGCCGCGCTGATCACCGGCAGCGTGTAACACAGCGACTTGCCCGAGGCCGTGGGCGTGACGATGGCCACGTGCGCACCCGATTGCGTGGCCTTCCATGCCTCGGCCTGGTGGCTGTAGAGCTGGTCGATCCCACGCGTGCGCAGAGCTTGCGCCAGTGCGGGTGGCAAGGCCTCGGGCAACGGCGCGAACGATCCCTCCTGACCGGGCACCACGAAGGCGCCGGTGATCCGCGCCGCGTACCGCTTCGACAAACGCTGCGCCAGCGTGCGTCCGTCGCCGGGTTGGCGCAGCACGAGTTCGTCGGCGGATTGATAGCGGTCAGGCAAGGCGTTCATGGCGTGGTCCCGGAGTTGTCAGGGGATTAGGCCGGGGAGCTGTCTCAGCGGGTGAGATGGACAAGGCGGCGCAACCGTCAACCAACCCTGGCTTGTGGCGTTGTATGCCAGATGCGAAAGGACCCCAGCTCCAGGCAGACGCTCGACGTGCCAGATATGCAACGGACGTTTGTCGTCGGTTGCCCCCGATCGGGCACCACCCTGGTGCAGGCATTGCTGGGGCGGCACCCGGCGGTGCAAACCTTGCCCGAGACGGCTTTTTTCGAACACCTGCATGGCGATCTTGAATGGCGCTGGGGTGACCATGATGCCAAGCCGCATCGACGCAAGTGGCGGCATCGCCTTGGCTTCGCCCACAAACGCGCACGCGAAACATTGGCCCGTCTGCAGGGCAGCCTGTCCGATGGATCGCGTCCACGTGGCGCGCCGTGGCGTGTCGGCAGCTGCGCAAACCGGTTCGTGCGCACGCTGGACGACTACGCGGCAGCGAACGGCCACACGATGTGGCTGGAGAAAACGCCGTATCACTTGCTGTACTTCCCGGAGATCGAGCGCGAGGTACCGGAGGCGCGCTTCATCCATGTGATCCGCAACGGCGAGGAAGTACTCGCATCGGTGGCGGATGCCAACATGCGCTTCGACCGGAATGGCGCGTTCGGTGGCGGCACCATGCACTGGTCGCGACGCTGGAACCGCGCGGCGCAAATCCATCGCGCAAACGCAGGTCGTCCACAACATCACTTCATGTTTCTGGAAGACCTCATTGCCGACGAGGACGGTGAGTGGCGCCGCCTCTGCATCTTCCTCGGCCTCGATCCCGACATCGACCTCGATGAGAAATGCAGCCAGCTCGTGGCGGACCTGACCCGCGAGCCATGGAAGCAGGGCGCCGTCCACGGCGTACCGCGCCCGGTCAAATGCAAGGCGGAGCGGGTGTTCGGCCCCCAAGTGCGCCAGTGGCTGCAGCGACACTTGCTGTCATACGACGAGTTGCACCAGGCCTGCGCGCCGACCGGCACGAGGCGTTGAAAGCCGCCATGCATGGACGCCGGTGCTCCGCTCGTGGCGCCCAGGCAGGCGTCGATGTCGGACAGGCCCGCGCCGGGATGCGCCAAGGCCAGGGGCATCAGCCCCGGCATCTACCACGTCAACATGATCTTTCCGATGTGCTCGCCGCTCTCCATCAGGGCATGCGCTTGCGCCGCTTCGCGCGCCGGGAAGACCTGGTGAATGACCGGTCTGACTCGGCCTGATTCCAGCAGCGGCCATACCTTCTCGTGCAGCTGCGTGGCGAGCGCGGCTTTGAACGCCACCGGTCGCGCGCGCAGCGTCGAGCCGGTGAGGGTGAGTCGGCGACGCATGATCAGGGACGCATCGATGTCGGCACGCTTGCCGCCCAGCGTCGCGATGAACACCAGCCGGCCATCCTCGGCCAGCAGCTCCAATTCGCGTTGTACGTAGTCACCGGCCACCATGTCGAGGATCACGTCGACACCGCGACCATCGGTGTGCTTTTTCACTTCCTCCACGAAATCCTGCTCGCGGTAGTTGATCGCATGCGCGCCCAGCTTTTCGCAGGCCGCACATTTCTCGGCATTGCCGGCCGTGGCGAACACGCGGTGGCCCAGCGCATGGGCCAGCTGGATCGCGGTGACGCCGATGCCGCTGGAGCCGCCTTGCACCAGCAGCGACTCAAGGGTGCCGTCGGCATGCTTGCCGAGCCGACCCCGATCGAAGACGTTGCTCCAAACGGTGAAGTAGTTCTCCGGCAGCGCAGCGGCCTCGACCATGCTGAAGCCTATGGGTACCGGCAGACATTGCGGCAACGGCGCCACGGCGTACTCGGCATAACCGCCGCCAGCGAGCAGGGCGCAGACAGCATCGCCACGCCGGAGACCGAACGGGTTGTCGCCGCCGACATCGCCCTCGACCAGTTCGCCGGCCACCTCCAGGCCGGGCAGGTCCGAAGCACCCGGTGGTGGCGCGTAATTGCCCTGGCGCTGAAACACGTCCGGACGATTCACGCCCGCTGCCGCCACCCTGATCAACACCTCATCCGGCCCGGGCCGTGGCACGGGGCGTTCGGCCAGTCGCAATACGTCCGCCGCGCCGGGCTGGGAAATTTCGATGGCTTGCATGGTGGCCATGTGGGCTCCGTCAGTTGATGCTTGTCGTTTGTGGTCACGCCGCGCGACCGAATTGGCGTCGAATCTCGGCCAAGCCGTTTGCCCTGAGCATGGCCAAGTTTTCACCGTACGCCCTGGACGTAACCAAGTCTCCACCGCTCGCATTGAGCGTAGCCAAAATTTCCACCGTTCGCCCTGAGCGCAACCAAATTCCACCGTTCGCCCTGAGCGCCCAAATTTCTACCGTTCACTCTGAGCGCAACTAAATTCCCACCGTTCGCCCTGAGCGTAGGCGCGCAGCGCCGGAGTCGAAGGGCCTCGATCCCTCCGCGCTTCGACACCCATCAGCCGGCGTGCCGCGTCGAACTCAATCCACATCACTGCGCACCTGCGCATGGCTGATCAGCGCGAAAATCAGGCTGCCGCCGACGATGTTGCCGGCCAGCGTAGGCAACGCGAACCGGGCGACGCAGTCGAGGAAATCGAGCCGTCCGGCGAACACCAGGTACATCGCTTCGACCGATCCCACGATGATATGCGTGAAGCCGCCGGTCGCGATCACGTAGGTGGTCACCAGGATCACCATGAAACGCGCCCGCTCGGTAGCGGCGAGCATCCACACCATCATCGAGATCAGCCAGCCGGCCAGGATGCCCTTGGTGAACATCTGCCACGGCGAGTTCTTCATCAACGCCTCGCCAAGCTTCACGAATGCCGCCTCGGTGGCGGCATCGAACTGCTGCAGGTGCAGCAGACCGAAGGCAAACACCGTCACGCCGATGAGGTTGCCCACGATCACCACCGACCAGAGCCGGGCGAAGCAGGCAAAATTCTTCCGCGTCGGTTCGGTCATCACCGGCAGCACGGCCGTCATGATGTTTTCGGTGAACAACTGCTGGCGCGACAGCACCACCAGCAGAAAGCCGAACGGGTAGCCCAGCGATTCGATCAGGAAACCACCCGGCATGTCGCCCACGTAGCGGGACAGCACGCCACGAGCGAGCATCGAGAAACCCATCGACAACCCGGCCGCCAACGACGACCAGCCCAGCGCGCTGACGCTGCGCTTGAGCTCCTGCTCGCCTTCGCTGCGGATGATCTCGTGCAGCACTGCCACACGTGGCGGTCGCTTCTCCTCGACCTCGACCTTTTCGTCGCGCGAGAGGGCGAAGCCATTGTTCTGATCCGCAGGGCCATCGTCGGATTTGCGCTTGTCGGGGGTTTCGGCGGGGGGCTTGGTCATCGCAGGTTGATCCGCTTGCTTGTTTGCAAACAACAGCACGGAACGACGGTTGCATGACCGCGCCGAGCCCGGCGACAGGGAGCACAGGCTCGTTCCGTAGACCCCCTAACGAGATACCGAGTGGACGGAAGCGCGCGTGAAGATCGACGCATTCAGGAGTTTCGCCGTCGCGGCGTTCCATCTGTTTGAGCGTTCGCCGGGCCAGCAGCGGAGAAGTCTGCGCCGTGCGCGCGGAGAGCCCGGGGAATGGATAGCTCTGGTCCCAGTCGCGCAGGTCGGCGGCAAAACGTGCGCGTCATCACACTACTGCGCTATGCTCGGGAAGTATTCCGGGGGGAATGGATGACCATGCAGCGCTGGCTGATCGCCGCCGCCGTGACCTGCGTTGCCGCTACAGGCTGTAGCGAAACGCCAGAAGGGGACACGGCACAAACCGCACGCCGGCCGCAACAAGCCGGCCCGATGAATCCGCTCGCCATCGCCAGCCATCTCGCCGGCGTCGAAGCCGCGGGCCTGACCAACGACCAGCGCGCCATGCGCGGCCATGTCGAAGCAATGCACAAGGACATGATGCGCTCCATGCGTCTGGCCGACCCGTCGCGTCCGATCGACCACGAAGCCGCCCGTGCTGCCGTGCGTCCACTGCAAGGTGTGAGTTCCAGCGTGTGGATCGACCGCGGCAATCTGCTGGTGATGGTAGGCGGCGGGCAGTACCGCAGCATGGACACGATCGACCGCGTCTGCCTCGCGCTGGAACCGCTGGGCGACACGCTGAGTGTGGTGGTCAATGTGCAGGACGTGATGGCGACGACTTCGGAAGGCGCGGATACGTTGTCGCGGAATTGTCAGTTGGGTGCAGGGGAGCGAGCGATGTTGCAGCAGAAACGGCAGGTGGATGTGCTGGATCCGGAGGTAAGGCGGGTGTTTCGGGCACAGCAGAGGGGTAATGAATAACCCTTACCCCTTTTTGTTTTTTCCATGTCTGATCACACTTTTCCCTAAGTGTCTAAGGCGAATTAGCTCGTGTCATGGATAAGCGGGCTTCGCTTAACTATTCAGTCGAACCGTCGTCCCATTTTAGTAGTGCCTTGCTTGCTGGAATTGCTCTGCCTGTGTGCGTGGGCCCAGCCCCTTTTCACCGTTTAGACATGGAGCCCGTCCGATGTGGACCGACAACGAAACCGACCGCGATCTCTTGAACTTCACAGGCATCGCCCAGAGCATTGCTGAGCTTGTTATCCAGGCAGACGGGAAGCCCATTTCCATTGGCGTCTCCGGCGCTTGGGGAATCGGCAAGTCGTCGATGATCCAGCTAACCAAGACGGCGCTCACGGGACGCGCCGCTGGCGCGGGCGCGCCGGAGTTCGTGTTCGTCGACTTCAATGCCTGGCTCTATCAAGGCTACGACGACGCGCGCGCGGCATTGATGGACGTCATCGCGGCAAAGCTCCAGGAGATCGCAGAAGAAAAGAAAACATTCCAGGACAAGGCTAATCAACTCCTCACAAGGGTCAACTGGTATCGCATCGGCCGCTTAACCGCCAGCGCTGCCGTCTCACTTGCCAGTGGCCTCCATCCAGCAGGCATCATCGGCGGCGCGCTCAATGTCGCGCGTTCGGTCTTCGGGGAAGGCCATGATGGCAAGGAGGGCGCGAGGGCCGAGGAAAAGTGGCTGAAGGACAAGCCCGAGGAAACACCGCCGCAGGAAATCCAGGCGCTTCGAAACAGCTTCGAGGACCTCCTTCGCGAGCTTAAGGTCACCCTAGTCGTCCTCATCGACGACCTGGACCGTTGCCTGCCCGAGACGACGATCTCGACCCTTGAAGCAATTCGTCTGTTCCTCTTCATGGACCACTCGGCGTTCGTCATCGCTGCCGACCAGGCCATGATCAGGTACGCCGTCAAACGCCATTTCAAGGGCGTCGACGACGAATCCCTTGTCACCAGTTACTTTGACAAGCTCATCCAGGTCCCCATCCGTGTCCCCTCTCTCGGCCTCCAGGAGGTGCGTGCTTACCTCATGATGCTCTTCGTAGACGACAGTACGCTTGATCACGATGACAAGGAGAAGATTCGAGCCGACATCGCCGGCCGGCTCCAGCAGAGCTGGAAGGGAATGCGTGTTGACCGCGCCTTTGTTGCCTCCCTCAAAAAGGATATGCCACCCGAACTCATCAACCGTCTCGACCTTGCCGAGCGCATCGCGCCCATCATGAGCGACACGACGATGACGTCGGGCAACCCTCGCCTCATTAAGCGGTTTCTGAATGCCCTGTCCATTCGCATGGCACTCGGCAAAGCGCAGGGTGTGAACGTCAACGAGGAGGTCCTCGCCAAACTCCTGATCTTCGAGCGCTCCGACAACAGCAAGGCATACGCCGAGCTAATGACTTCGGTCGCCAATACCGATGAAGGAAAACCAGAGATGCTGAAGCAATGGGAGGAGGATCTTGCCGTCGGCAAGCCGGTTGAGTTCCCCGCAAACTGGACAAGTCCGTTCCTCAAGACGTGGCTTGAGCTCAAGCCTGCGCTTGCCGACGAGGACCTCCGCGGCGCGCTCTACGTCAGCCGTGAGCACGCGCCTCTCGTTTCCCGTGACGACAGGCTCTCGGCGGAGGCGGCCGAACTCCTCAGTGCACTTCTCAAAACGCCAGATATGGCTCACGTGTTGGAGAAACGTGTCACCGCCCTCCCAAAGGCAGATCTCGCGCTCTTCATGTCTCGCATCCTCGAGCGTGCCCGAAAAGAGAACGAGTGGGGAGCGCCAGATATCCTCAAGGCCGCCCTGGTCGTCGCTCGCGCAGATGATATGCAGGCCGCGACGTTGGCTGCTTTCCTCCAGGATCTGCCGGCGCACACGCTCTCAGTGCCGATTGTGCCGTTGATTGAGGATCAACCATGGGCGAAGGAACTTTTCAAACACTGGTTAACGCTCAACGGGCTCAATGGTCCGATGAGAAAGCGCATCAGCAAGGAGGGGAAGTAAATGGGTACGTCGACCTCGTCAAGCGGTCCGGGGAGCGGCGTTCCGCTCGTCCCACCTTGGGTACCAGCTGCTCCGCCGCTGCTACCGGACCCACCGGACGCGGATGTCCAAGCAGAGATTGGCGCGCAGCCCCCTGCTGAAGAGAAGGCACCTGAGCCGAATCCGCCCGGCAACGCGTCGCCCGCCCGCTTCGGGCCGACCCGGCGTGCACTCGGTGACTATGGACGCACGGGCAACCGGGACGACCTGCGGAGAGCTCTCGGCAACTATGTGAGCCGAGGATACGGTGGCAGCAGGAGCACCAGTAGTCGTTTTGCCGGCACCGCCACCACCGCAAGTGCGCTAGGTGGTGTTCTCGCCGCACTAGCCAACAACACTCCGATACCCGGCCTCGATCGCACGCTGCTCGCGACGATGGACGCCGATACCCTGCTCGACACCCTAGTCGAGGTGGTCCGCCAGGTCGATGGCACGCAAGATGCCGAGGCCGAACGCCGGTCGACCCGCGATGCGCTGAGTGACACGCTCAAGCGGTTCCCTGATGCGGACCCTCTGAACTTGGATGCTACTGGCCGGGCCTATGCCATCGAGCGCTTCGTTGCCCTTGACGTGTTCAACCGGTTTTACCTCGACGTCGGCGCTGCAGTCCAGGACAACGCGCCGAACCCCACCCAGGCGCTCGCCCGTCTCGCAGAAGCCAAGGCGTACATTGGTGAGACGGTTGCGGCTGCCTTTCGGCGGCTCGAACAAGCGGGGCATACGGTCAATTCCAACGCCGTTTCAAGCGTCATCCGGACGGCGCTGCGGGACGCGTTCGACATCTTCGAGGACTACACCGGATGAAGTTTCTCTGTGCGCCACGTGGATTCGATGCCACAGGATTTGACCCAATGCAGCGCGTGGTCCTTTTCGACACCGGCAAGCCAGGCCGCGATGTCCATGCCGGCGCCGACGTCATCCGCCGCGTTAAGCGTGGTTGCATGGTGGTCGACTCGCTGGCGTGGGATTTCGTGGCTATTGCGCTCTCCGCCTACGCCGCCGACAGCTCCAGTCTTCGCAGTAAAAGCCCTGATGGCTGGACGCGCGAATTCGATCTGACGGTGGCTGTCCGGCATCCCGATGTCTGGAACAATCTGGCGGAAGAGCTTACACGGACGCTGGCGTTTCTCAGCACCGACCGCTGGACAATCCGATTCATTCCGGGCGGTATTGCTCCGCCAAGCCCGCGAAAGCCACACCGACCCGAACTCGACGACGTCGTGCTGCTCTCGGGAGGTCTCGATAGCCTCGTTGGCGCCTTGGATCTTGCAGCCCAAGGGAAGTCGCTCCTTGCCGTCAGCAAACTAGTCCGGGGCGATGGTGAACGCCAACGCCGGTATGCAAAACGCATCTGCAAGGGCCACCACGTTTTTAACGACAGCACGAAGACCCTCCGCAACGCCGAGTCCTCACAGCGAACGCGATCGCTTGTGTTCATCGCCTTCGGCGTCCTTGTAGCAACCTCCCTCGCCCGCTATAACCGGGACGAAGGCGCCACGCTTTACCTTTGCGAAAACGGCTTCATCGCCATAAACCCGCCGCTAACAGGCCTGCGTCTAGGAAGCCTGAGCACCCGCACGGCGCATCCTGTGTTCCTCGCTGGCCTCACCCGGTTGTTCGAAGGTGCGGGCATTCGGGTCGGCGTCGAAAACCCCTACCGCCATAAGACAAAGGGCGAGATGCTCACCGAATGCTTGGACCAGGCTAGGCTTGAAGAACTTGCCACTGACTCGACTAGCTGCGGACGCTTCCAGAAGTTCAACTACCACCACTGTGGCCGCTGCATCCCGTGCCAAGTGCGCCGCGCGTCCTTGCTCGCATGGGGGGACGTGGAGGACGACACCGGCTACGTGTACGACGATCTTTCCATCAACGACCACCAACACGCCGCATTCGACGACGTGCGCGCGGTGGCGATGGCCACCATTGCGGTCAAGACAGACTTCGGCGCCTGGCTCGGTAACGCGCTCGGCTCGCCGGATGTGCCAGACCGCGCTGCCCTGCGCGACATGCTCAGGCGCGGCATCGGCGAGCTCGCCGCCCTCCATGAAGCGCTTCACGTGCAATGATCGATTTCCACGCGCATCTCGACCTCTACCCGGACCCCCACGGAGTCGTTCGACGGTGTATTGACATGGGCGTGCACGTGTTGTCGGTCACCACCACTCCGTCCGCCTTTGCCGGAACTCGGGCGCTCGCGGCAAATGCACCCCGCATTCGCACCGCTCTCGGCCTACATCCGCAGATCGTAGGAGAGCGCCACGGGGAGTTGCCACTCTTCGCGAGTCTCCTGCCGACGGCGCGCTACGTCGGCGAAATAGGGCTTGATGGAGGACCAGAATTCGCCGCGACTTGGTTAAGGCAGGTCACGACCTTCGACACCATCCTTGGGCTCTGTGCTAAGGAGGGAGGTCGGGTCTTTAGTGTCCACTCAAGGCGTGCCGCCTCCGACGTACTCAATGCCATCGAACGCCAACCGAGCGCTGGTACGGCGGTACTGCACTGGTTCTCCGGGACCGCTCGCGAACTTGCTCGTGCAGTCTCCTTTGGTTGCTGGTTTTCGATCGGCCCCGCGATGCTTGCCAGCATGAAGGGCCTTAAGCTCGTTGCCGCGATGCCCCGTGAGCGCGTGCTCACCGAGTCCGATGGGCCCTTCGCGCAGCTGGCTGGGCGACCCCTCATGCCATGGGATGTGCCAGCTACCTATCCCGTCCTCGCCCGCCTATGGGACACAGACATCGACAGTGTGGCAATGCAGCTAAAGGCCAACCTTCGCACACTCGGAACTCTTGGCGATTCAACCTGAGTAACGGGACATACTGGCCGGGGTCAAACCTAAGGTTCACTTATAGCCGCTTGAATCGTCGAGAAGATTGATCTTGATTGGCTCTTGCAAAACACGTGCAGAACACGGGTTCATTGTCGTATTCGTTTCATCGTAGTGCCGACATCACCGGAGCGGAATGACGTCCGGGATCATTCCATGGCCGTTCGGATAACGTCCAAACCTCTTCTTTGAAACGTGGCGGTTGTTCCAGTACGCTCGATTCAGGCGAGCTACCCCGTCTGGTTGATGTCAGTCGGCCTCGCCACCCGCACACCATTGGCTCTCGCAAGGTATTCCGTCGCCGTCCATTTGCGTGCCGGGGCACTGCTTGATGAAAAAAGTGGCTTCGGCACACGAGGTCATTTGTGCGCAGCGGGTGCGACCGTCGCAGGAGAAGGCTGGCGCGGGCGATGCGGGAACGGATGGGACGACGGTTGCTGCCTGTATCGGGGAAGGCGGGCTGCGCTGGGCCAGCCGCGTGTAGCTGTACCAGCCCATGATGCCGATCGCGACGACGCCGGCGATGGCCACCAGCGGATTTCGCTGTGTCGGGGATGGTCGTGCGCGGCGAGGGCGGGGCGATGCAGCCCTGCTGCCTGGGCGCATGACGCGCACAGCCCGATGCTTGCCGTCGCTGCGCAATTCGGTTTCGAAGGATACGAGCTCCCCGATGCGCGGCCGGACGCCGTCCCGCGGAAAGGCGGAGATGTGGACGAAGATTTCCCCGGTACCCGCCGCCGGCTCGATGAAGCCGAATTCCCTGTCGTCATTCCACTTGGTCAGTGTGCCGTGCGTGCGCATGGGCGAAGCATCCTGGCTTTAGCCGTAAACAGTACACGGGATGTTCCGGCCCCGCGTCGGCGAACGTCAAGCGCGCGAAAGATGACCTGGCGGGAGTCGTCTTTTAACCCACCAGCACCGCCTGCGGCTCCAGATAGGCCTCCAGCCCGTAATGGCTGTTCTCCCGTCCGATCCCCGATTGCTTGAACCCGCCGAACGGCGCCTTGGGCTCATGCGTCAGCGTGTTGACCAGCACGCGGCCCGCTTCGATCTGCGACGCCACGCGAGCACCGCGCGCGGCGTCGCCAGTGAGCACATAGGCGTGCAGGCCATACGGTGTGTCGTTGGCGATGACGATGGCTTCTGCCTCGTCGCGATAGGGAATCACGCTGAGCACGGGCCCGAAGATTTCCTCGCGGGCGATGGTCATGTCGTTGCGCACGTCGGTGAAGACGGTGGGCTTGACCAGCCAGCCGCGGGTGATGCCGTCGGGGCGGCCTTCGCCGCCGACGAGCAGGCGGGCGCCTTCCTCGATGCCGCGGCGGATGTAGCCCTGCACACGCTGCCATTGTTTCGCGCTGACCATCGGGCCGACCGCGGTCGCGGGGTCGCGCGGATCGCCGGCGGGCGTGGCGCGTACCTGTCCGACGATCGCCTCTTCGAATTCGGCCAGCCGTGATGCCGGCACCAGGATGCGCGTGCCGGCGATACAGGCCTGTCCGCTGTTCATGAAACCGGCGCCCACGGTCAGCGGCACGGCGGTGGCGAAGTCGGCGTCGTCCAGCACGATGGTGGGCGACTTGCCGCCGAGTTCCAGGGTGACCCGCTTGAGCGTTTCCGCGCCGCCGCGCAGGATGGCGCGGCCCACGGCGCTGGAGCCGGTGAACGAGATCTTGGCGACGTCGGGGTGCGCGCTGATCTGCGTGCCGACGACATCGCCACGGCCGTTGACGATGTTGACCACACCCGGCGGCAGGCCGGCTTCGTGCAGTGCCTCCATCACGATGCGGGTCTGGATCGCGCTCATTTCGCTGGGCTTGATCACCGCGGTGCAGCCGGCGGCCATGGCGGTGGCGAGCTTGCCGAGGATGAAGCCGGCGTTGTTGTTCCACGGCGAGATGAGCCCGGCCACGCCGAGCGGTTTCATCACCACGCGGGCGCTGCCGGCCTGGCGCTCGAACGCGTAGTCGGCCAGGGTGGCGGCGACTTCGCCGATCACCTGGTGGCTGTAGGCGGCCATCCAGCGTGCGCGCGACACGGGCGCGCCGTACTCGGTGACGAGGGCTTCGAACAACTCGTCCTCGCGCGCGGCTACCGCGGCCTGCATCCGCTGCAGCACGGCGATGCGCTGGTCGCGGGTGCTGCGCGAGAATGCGGGGAAAGCGGCCTTGGCCGCGGCGATCGCATGGCGTGCATCCTCGGCATCGCCGAGGCGCACCTGGCCGATGACTTCTTCGGTGGCCGGGTTGAACAGGTCGAACCACTCGCTGCCGTGCGGCGTGACGAAGGCGCCGTCGATGTAGATGTGCTCGATGCGTTGCATGGGATGTCCTGTGCGGGGATGGCAGTCGATGCCGGGTCGAGTGGCAGTGTGGGCGCGCGAGACCGTCCCGATAAGCCGGTGTATCGTGCAAGGGGCATTCAAGGAATCGGGACAATCTCCGTGCATCGCTCCGGCCTGACCGAACTCGAAGCCGTGCTGGCCGTGGCCCGCCGCGGCAACTTCCGCGCGGCGGCGAAGGAGCTGGGCATGTCCACCTCCGCCGTGAGCAACGCGGTGGCCGGGCTGGAGGCACGCCTGCAGTCGCGGCTCTTCAACCGCACCACGCGCAGCGTCGCGCTGACCGAAGCCGGCCAGCGTTACGTGGATCGCATCGAGCCCGCCGTGACGGAGATCCGCCGCGCCTCGGAGGAAATCAACGGCGACCCTTCGACGCCCTCGGGCACGCTGCGACTGAACACCTCGACGGGCGCGGCGCAGATGATTTTCGAGACGCTGATCCTCGACTACCTGCAGCGCCATCCGCAGATGAAGGTGGACATCGTCAGCGAGGCGAAGCTGGTCGACATCGTGGCGCTGGGTTTCGACGCCGGCATCCGGCTGGCCGAGAGCGTGCCGCAGGACATGGTGGCCGTGCCGCTCAGCCCGGACCTGCGCATGGTGGTGGTGGGTTCGCCCGCTTACTTGGCCGCGCACGGCGTGCCGCAGTCGCCGGCGGACCTGTCCAGCCATCAGGCGGTGCGCATGCGGCTGTCGCACGGCGGTTTGTATCATTGGGAGCTGGAGCATCGCGGCGAGGCGCTGGCGGTCGACGTGCCGGGCCGGCTGCTACTCGACGATCCGCAGTTGATGCGTCAGGCCGCGCGCGCCGGGATGGGCCTGGCGTTCTTGTCCGAGTGGCATATCCGTGACGAGCTGGCGCGCGGCGAACTGATTCCGGTGTTGCAGGACTGGTGCCCGCCGTTCCCCGGTCTGCGTCTCTATTACCCGGGTCATCGGCATGTGCCGGCGGGCCTGCGCGCACTGATCGATCTGGTGCGGGAACGGGCCGAGGCGTCCGAGGTTGGTGCGAAGAAACGCCGGCGCTGAGGCGACGGGCGTGGCCGGATCGGTCCGCTCATGGTCCGGCGCGGTGCTCGTGGGCGGTCGGCGCGCTACCTAAAGTGACGACTCCCCAACGATGGAGTCGCGCCATGTCCGATACCCCCGCTTTGCTGGTCATCGACGTACAACAGTCATTCCTGCAGGCGCCGTACTGGCGCGAGGACGATGTGCCGGTGTTTCGCGAGAACCTGCTGAAGCTGATCGACGCGGCGGCTGCGCGTGGTTGGCCGGTGGTGCGTATCCTGCACGAGGAGAGCGATGGACATTTCTCGCCGGCGTCGGGCCTGGTGACGCCGATGGCGTGGGTGCCGGACGCGCACGATGTGGTGTTCCGCAAGCAGGTGCACAATGCGTTTACCGGTACCAGCCTGGAGGCGTGGCTGCGCGAGCGCGGGATCGGGCGGGTGGTTGTCAGCGGCATCCGCACCGAGCAATGCTGCGAGACCACCGCGCGGGTGGCGTCCGATCTCGGCTTTGCGGTGGACTACGTGACCGAGGCAACGCTGACTTTTCCGATGATCCACGCCGGCAGCGGAAGCCATTACGATGCGCAGGACATCAAGCAGCGCACGGAACTGGTTCTGGATGGCCGCTTTGCCCGCATCTGCACCGTCGATGACATCCTCGCCGATCACTGAGGTGTGCTTCGTGCTGCCGCCGGCGCTGATCCTGCTGGATCTCGCCGGCGCCGCCGATGCCTTCCGCATCGCCGCCACCATGGGTTTGCCGGTGCGCCTGCGCATGCTGGCATCGATTGCCGAGGGCGAAGCCGCCACGACCGCGCTGGGCGTGGGGCTCGCCGGTATCGAACCGTTGCCGGCGCAGTTGGACGATCACGCCATGATCGTCGTCTGCGGTGCCACGGGGAGTGGCGAGCAGGTGTTGTCCTCGCCCGCCAGCAAGGCCCTGGTCGCATGGCTGCGACGGCACGGTAGCGATGGCCGGCGGCTGGCCTGCGTCTGTTCGGGCGCGCTGCTGGCCGCGGCCGCCGGATTGCTGGATGGCCGGCGCTGCACCACACACCACAGCCTGCTGGACACGCTGCGCCAGTTGGCACCAAGCGCTGACGTGCTGGATAGCCGCGTGTTCGTCGAGGATGGCGATGTTTACACCAGCGCCGGCATCACCGCGGGCATCGACCTGGCGCTGCACCTGATCGCCACAATGGGCTCGTCACGGCTGGCCGCCGCGGTGGCACGGGAAATGGCCGTCTATATGCGGCGCGCGTCGGGTGACCCGGCACTGTCGCCGTGGCTGGAAGGGCGCAACCACATGAACACGGCGATCCACCACGTGCAGGATGCGCTGGCGAAAGCGCCCGATCAGGAATGGCCATTGGCGCGATTGGCCGACATCGGCCACATGAGCGTGCGCAGCCTCACGCGCCATTTCCGCGAAGCCAGCGGCATGTCGATCAACAGCTACCACGCCCGCCTGCGCCTGGCGCTGGCCCGCCAGGCCCTGGCCACCGGCGACAGTGTCGAACGCGCCGCCGAACGCGCCGGGCTGGGCTCCGCACGCCAGCTGCGCCGGCTGTGGTCAGCCCATGCCAGCGATGGGCCGGGGTCGGCGCGGCGGCGGCATTGAGGGGCAGTTGGCGTTGATCGTCACTAGATCGCTCCGAAGTCGTCTGCCGCCGTGCCTTCGGTGCGGGTACCGCATGGGTTAGCATGGCGGCCGGATTTTGCATGGAAGATGTCCTCCCTCCCCGCATGGTTATGTTTGTTTTTGTCATCTTGGTTCTTGTAGCCGTCGGTTTCGCTTTTTTCCGCTGGCGGCGCGCCCAACGCCGTCGTGGACGCAATGCCCGTCGAACCGGTCGTGCCTCGCCGCAGGCGCGGCCGGTCAGCGCGGGCAGGGCGCGAGTGGCTACCCGCGGCACTGTGCCGACTCTCGTCCAGGCGGGCTCGATTGCGCCGAAGCCATCGGCTTCGACGGGAGAAAGCTCACCTCGCGCATCGATGACGGTCGAACCGTGGCGATCGCATCATCCCGTGCCGTCGCGGTCGGCGCATGCCGGTTACGAGCCGCCCAGGGCCGGCAACGCGCGTGCGCCGGGTGCCTCGACCGCCAGCATCGTGCGTGCGTTGAGCAGCGCGCCCGAGGTAGTTCCCGAGAGTGCGGCGCAGACCGAACGGATCGTGATGCGTACGCCAGCGCCCAAGGTTCCGGTGGCCCAGGTAGAGTCATTGGCGGCCCTTGATCCCTTTCTGCCTGCCGCCACCGCAATCAATGCTGATCCGGTCGTCGACGCAAAACTGCCTCCGGATCCGGCTTGCGAGGCCATGCCTGTTGTCGACACGCCGCCAGTCGAATCGACATCCACGGCCGAGCCGGCGGCGTTGCGCATCGAGCCTGCGAACCTGCCGATAAATAGCTTGCCTGCGGCGTTGCGCAGTGCCTCGAACGACGATGACGCGCCGGTGCCGACGGCACGCGCAGCGCTGATACCACCAGGTCGCGCCGCCGTCGTGCCGGAAGCGGTGCTTTTAGAACCGCGGATTTTCGATCTGCCGCCGCTGGAGCTGCTGCTGACGAAGTCCGATACCGTCGACATGGCATCGACCGAATCGCTGGCGGAAACCGGCCTGTTGATCGAGCAACGACTGCGTGAGTTCAAGGTGCCGGTCACCGTGGTCGGCGCCTCGGCCGGGCCGGTGATTACACGCTACGAAGTGGAGCCGGCCGTCGGCGTGCGTGGCAACCAGATCGTTGCGCTGATGAAGGATCTGGCGCGTGGCCTGGGCCGCACGTCGATCCGCGTGGTGGAGACGATTCCCGGCAAGACCTGCATGGGCCTGGAGCTGCCCAACGAACAGCGGCAGATGATCGGCCTGGCCGATATCTTTCGTTCCGACGCCTACCGCGATCACGAATCCCCGCTCGCGCTGGCGATGGGAAAGGACATCACCGGCGAGCCGGTGGTGATCGACCTGGCGCGTGCGCCGCACATGCTGGTGGCCGGCACCACCGGATCGGGCAAGTCGGTGGCCGTCAACGCGATGATTCTCTCGATGCTCTATCGGGCCACGCCCGAAGACGTGCGATTGATCATGATCGATCCGAAGATGCTGGAGTTGTCGATCTACGAAGGCATCCCCCATCTGCTCGCGCCGGTGGTGACTGACATGAAGCTCGCCGCCAATGCGCTCAGCTGGTGCGTGGCGGAAATGGAAGAGCGCTACCGGGTGATGTCAGAACTGCGCGTGCGCAACCTTGCCAGCTACAACCAGAAGATCCGCGCCGCCCATGCGGCCGGCACGCCGTTGTACAAGCCGGCCACCGAAGCCGGCGTGGCGCCGGAACCGCTCGACACGCTGCCACTCATCGTGGTGGTGATCGACGAGCTGGCCGACCTGATGATGGTTGCCGGCAAGAAGATCGAGGAGCTGATCGCGCGCCTGGCGCAGAAGGCACGTGCCGCCGGCATCCATCTGATTCTTGCCACCCAGCGCCCTTCGGTCGATGTCATCACGGGCTTGATCAAGGCCAATATCCCGACCCGCGTGGCGTTCCAGGTTTCCTCCAAGATCGATTCGCGCACCATCCTCGACCAGATGGGCGCCGAGTCGCTGCTCGGGCAGGGCGACATGCTGTTTCTGCCGCCGGGCACCGGCTACCCGCAGCGCGTGCATGGCGCATTTGTTTCCGACGACGACGTGCACCGCGTGGTCGCGCACCTCAAGAAGTATGGTGCGCCGGCGTATCGGGCGGAGATCCTGGCCGGCCCGGCTTCCGAGGCTGCCGATCTGTTCGGCGACGAGCAAGGCGATGCTGAACTCGATCCGCTGTATGACGAGGCCGTCGCCTTCGTGCTGCGCAGCCGGCGCGCATCGATCTCGTTCGTCCAGCGGCAATTGCGTATCGGCTACAACCGCGCGGCGCGGCTGGTCGAGAGCATGGAAGCAGCGGGGCTGGTTTCGTCGATGGGGCACAACGGGGTGCGCGAGGTGCTGGCACCCGGGGGCGACGATGGGTTGTGAATGCGACCGTGCCCGCTTTTGATACAAGAACGGCGCCGTAGCAATACGGCGCCGTTCTGCTTTCGGCACGTCGCTGGGCGATCAGGTCGATCGATCAAAGCGCCTCGAAAATTCCCGCCGCACCCATGCCGGTGCCGATGCACATGGTGACCATGCCGTACTTCTGCTTGCGGCGGCGCATGCCGTGCACCAGCGTGGCGATGCGCACCGCGCCGGTGGCGCCGAGCGGATGGCCGAGCGCAATGGCACCGCCGAGCGGGTTGACCTTGCTCGGGTCGAGCTTCAAATCACCCATCACCGCCAGCGCCTGGGCGGCGAAGGCCTCGTTGAGTTCGATCCAGTCGAGCTGATCCTGGGTGATGCCGGTCTGCCTGAGTGCTTTCGGGATCGCCTCCTTCGGGCCGATGCCCATCACTTCGGGCGGCACGCCGGCGACGGAGAAGCCGACGAAGCGGGCCAGCGGCTGCAGGTTGTATTCCTTGATGGCCTTTTCGCTGGCCAGCAGGATCGCGCCGGCACCGTCGGACATCTGGCTGGAGTTGCCGGCGGTGACGGTGCCGCCGAACTGGCCGTTGCGGAACACGGTTTTCAGCTTGCTCAGCACGTCCAGCGTGGTGCCGGCGCGCGGGCCTTCGTCGGCGCTGATGTTGCGACTGTCGGTGACGATCTGGCGGGTGGCGAGGTTGGGGTAGTGGTCGTCCAGCGCGAACGGGCTGATCTCGTCGTTGAACTCGCCGGCGGCCTGGGCGGCGAGGGCGCGGCGGTGGCTTTCGACGGCGAACGCATCCTGCTGCTCGCGACTGACCTTCCACTGCTTGGCGACATTCTCGGCGGTGATGCCCATGCCGTAGGCGATGCTGATGTTGTCGTCCTGGAAAATCGCCGGATTCATGGCGATCTTGTGGCCCATCATCGGCACCATGCTCATGCTTTCGGTGCCGCCGGCGAGCATCAGGTCGTCCTCGCCGAGGCGGATGCGGTCGGCGGCCATCGCCACGGCCTGCAGGCCGGACGAGCAGAACCGATTGACGGTGACGCCAGGCACGGTATGCGGCAGGCCGGCCAGCAGCAGGCCGATGCGCGCCACGTTCATGCCTTGCTCGGCTTCGGGCATGGCGCAGCCGATGATGACGTCGCCGATGCGGTGCGGATCGATGCCGGGATACTGCGCCATCACGCGGCGGATCACGTGGGCGAGCATGTCGTCCGGACGGGTGTTGCGGAACACGCCGCGCGGCGCCTTGCCGACCGGGGTGCGGGTGGCGGCGACGATGTAGGCGTCTTGCACTTGCTTGGTCATTTGCTTTCTCCGAAAGCCGGGATTCGGGATTGGGGATTGGGGATTCGCCAAAGCGGTCTGGCGTAAATCCAATCCGTTCGTCCGGACCGGCACTTCCAATGGTTTGTTTTGCGAAATGGCGCTCGAAGCGGTTTCAGGGAGTCATCCGGCGCGAGCTTGCCGGCCTCGACGAATCCCCAATCCCGAATCCCGAATCTCAGTTTCTCAAAGGCTTGCCGGTGGTCATGGTGTGGGCGATGCGGGCCTGGGTTTTCTCGGTCTTGGCCAGCTCCACGAAGTGCTTGCGTTCCAGTGCCAGCAGCCATTCCTCGTCGACGGTCGAGCCACGCTCGATCACGCCGCCGCACAGGGTGTCGGCGATGCGCGTGGCGATGTCCACATCGTGCTCGGAGGCGAAATAGCCCGCCTGCAGATTGGCCAGCGAGGCCCTGAACGTGGCGGTGCCGACATCGCCGGCGACCGGAATGGCGTTGGCCGGCAGCGGCGGGCGGTAGCCGCTTTCGGCCAACGCATTGGCCACCTGCTTGGCGACGTAGAGCAGCTCGTAGGCGTTGAACACGACCACGTCGCTGTCGCGCAGCAGGCCCAGGTTCTTCGCTTCGAATGCGCTGGAAGAGACCTTGGCCATTGCCACGGTTTCGAACACCTTCTTCAACTCCTCGAACGGATCGGCCGGATTGGCCTTGGCCGCGCGGATCGCCAGTTCATGCAGGCCGCCACCGGCCGGCAGCAGGCCGACGCCAGCCTCGACCAGGCCGATGTAGCTTTCCAGCGCCGCGACGGTACGCGCCGAATGCATCTGGAATTCGCAGCCGCCACCGAAGGCCATGCCGCGCACGGCGGAGACCACCGGCACCAGCGCGTGCTTGATCGCCATGCTGGTGCGCTGGAAGTTGGCGACCATCTTGTCGAAATCGTCGAACTTGCCTTCCTTCAGCAGGCCGAGTGCGCCCTTCAGATCCGCGCCGGCGGAGAACGGCTCGCCGGTCTGCCAGATCACCACGGCCTTGAGCTTTTCCTCGGCCAGCTTGATCGCGTGCTGCACGCCGTCGAGCACATGGTCGTTGACGGTGTTCATCTTGGTCTTGAACGAGAGGATGCCGATGCCGTCATCGCCCAGCGTCCACAGGCGCACGCCATCGTTTTCCCACACGGTGGTGCCGGTATCGAACTTCTCCCCCAGGATCGGATCGGGGAACAGTTGGCGCTTGTACACCGGATGCTGCGAACGCGGCTTGTCGGTGTTGGCGCTGGCCGAATACGAACCGTCCTTGCCATGCACGCCCTTGCGGCCGTCGGTGACCCAGGCAGGCAGCGGCGCGTCGCTCATCGCCTTGCCGGCCTTGATGTCTTCGTTGATCCACTGCGCAATCTGCTGCCAGCCGGCGGCCTGCCAGGTCTCGAACGGACCGAGCTTCCAGCCGTAACCCCAGCGGATGGCGAAGTCGACATCGCGCGCAGTGTCGGCGATGTCGGCCAGGTGATAGGCGCTGTAATGGAACAGGTCGCGGAAGCTGGCCCACAGGAACTGCGCCTGCGGATCGCTGGAGGCGCGCAGCTTGCCGAACTTCTCGGCCGGATCCTTGATCGCCAGGATCGCGGCGACTTCATCGGAGGGTTTCTGTTCGGACGGGCGGAAGTCCTGTTTCGCCACGTCGAGAACTTGGATGTCCTTGCCGACCTTCTTGTAGAAGCCGCCGCCGGTCTTCTGGCCCAGCGCGCCCTTGTCGATCAGGCCCTGCAGCCACACCGGCGCCTTGAAGTATTTGTGCCACGGATCGTCGGGCAGGGTATCGGCCATGGTCTTGATGACGTGGGCCATGGTGTCCAGGCCGACCACGTCGGCGGTGCGGTAGGTGGCGCTCTTGGGCCGACCCAGCGCCGGGCCGGTGAGCGCGTCGACGGTGTCGAAGCCGAGCTTGAACTGATCAGTGTGGTACATCGCCGACAGCATCGAGAACACGCCGATGCGGTTGCCGATGAAGTTGGGCGTGTCCTTGGCAATCACCACGCCCTTGCCGACGGTGGTGACGAGGAAAGCCTCGAGGCCAGCGATCACGTTGGCATCGGTGAGTTTGGTCGGGATCAGCTCGACCAGGTGCATGTAGCGCGGCGGGTTGAAGAAGTGCACGCCTGAGAAGCGGTGGCGCATTTCTTCCGGCAGCGCCTCAGCCAGCTTGTTGATCGACAGGCCGGAGGTGTTGGAGGCGATGATCGCGGTCTTCGACAGGTGGCCGGCGATCTTCTTGTAGAGGTCGAGTTTCCAGTCCATCCGCTCGGCGATCGCCTCGATCACCAGGTCGACGTCCTTCAGGTGATCCAGGTCATCGTCGTAATTGGCCGGGATGATCGCGCTGGCAAGTGCCTTGTCGGCCAGCGGTGCCGGGGACAGCTTGGCCAGGTTGGCGATGGCTTTCAGCGCGATGCCGCTTTTCGGGCCTTCCTTGGCGGGCAGGTCGAACAGCACGGTTTCGACGCCGGCGTTGGTCAAGTGGGCGGCGATCTGCGCGCCCATGACGCCGGCGCCCAGCACGGCGGCCTTGCGGATGCGCAGCGCTGGAGTGGGGGTGGATGCAGCGGTCATTGGCTTCTCCGGGACAAAAAACGAGGGTCTGGTAGGTATGCAGCGAAAATCTTCAGGGGTGGCTGAGCCCAGCCACGGCAAAGCGGATCAGGTGCTGCGCGGTCTGTTCGCGATGGGCGTGCTCGCTGACGTCGCTTTTGCGCTGGATCATGCCGAAGCCGGACATCGCATGGGTCAGCGCGCCGGTGACCAGGTCGATGCGCCAGTACAGCTCCTGCTTGCTCAACTGCGGCAGCAGGCGGGCGAATTCGGCGGTGAACTGACGCATCACGTGTCCGTAGTTGGCGGACAGGAACTGGCGCAAGGTGTCGTCATGTTCGGCAAAGGCGCGTGCCAGCACGCGCATGAACAGCGCGCCATTGTTGTCGTGGGACAAGTCCAGGGCAGGGCGGATATAGGCTTCGAGCACGTCTTCCAGCGTGGTGTCAGCGGCTCCGGCGAGTTTGGCCAGGGCTGCCAGCCGGCTTTCGTTCAGCGCATCCAGCCGACGCCGGAACACTTCCTCGACCAGCTTGTCCTTGGAGCCGAAGTGGTAATTGACGGCGGCCAGGTTGACGCCGGCGGCGGTGGTCAGCTGGCGCAGCGAGGCTCCGTCGAAACCGCGCTGGGCGAACAGCAGTTCGGCGGCGCCGAGTATCCGCTCCTTGGTTGAGCCGGGGTTGTTCACGAGCGGGATCATCCATCGGCCCGAGGCCGGTTCAAACGATCGTTTGAGGATACGCGGACAGCTCGACGGCCGTCAAACGATCGTTTGTTGCAAACGGCGGGTTACTTGCGTATGAGCTAGAATCTGTCAAACTTTCGTGAGCTAAATCCACAATCTTCGTCAGGTTTAGTCTGATTTGCCGGCCGGGGGCCGGCCGCGATATCCCTTTCCCTATCATCCGTTTTTTCCGGAGCAGACCCGTATGGCGCTGGAGCGCACTCTTTCCATCATCAAGCCCGACGCCGTTGCCAAGAACGTCATCGGTGAAATCTATGCCCGTTTCGAGAAGGCCAGTCTCAAGATCGTCGGCGCGAAAATGAAGCAGCTGTCGCGCCAGGAAGCCGAGGGTTTCTACGCCGTGCATCGCGAGCGTCCGTTCTTCAAGGCGCTGGTCGAGTTCATGATCTCCGGTCCGGTGATGATCACCGCACTCGAAGGCGAGAACGCCGTGCTGGCTCATCGCGACCTGATGGGCGCCACCAATCCGAAGGAAGCCGCGCCGGGCACGATCCGCGCCGACTTCGCCGATTCCATCGACGCCAATGCCGTGCATGGCTCCGATGCGGTCGACACCGCCAAGGTGGAGATTGCTTATTTCTTCGCAGCGACGGACGTGCTGTCGCGCTGAGGTACCAAGTTGTGAACCAGGCTGTCGTGAATCCGCCCACCAAAGTCAACCTGCTCGACTTCGATCGCCAGGGTCTGCGTGATTTCTTCACGCAGATCGGCGAGAAGCCTTATCGCGCCGAGCAAGTGATGAAGTGGATCTACCACGACCTGGAAGACAACTTCGAGAACATGACCGACGTGGGCAAGGCGCTGCGCGCCAAGCTCACCGAGGTCTGCTACATCGGCGCGCCGAAGACCATGCTGGACAAGGCCGCCAACGATGGCACCCACAAGTGGCTGCTGGGCATGGACAAGGGCAACGCGGTCGAGACCGTGTACATCCCCGAGCCTACCCGTGGCACCTTGTGCGTATCCTCCCAGATCGGTTGCGCGCTGAACTGCCAGTTCTGCTCCACCGGTGCGCAGGGGTTCAACCGCAACCTGTCGACGGCCGAGATCATCGGCCAGGTGTGGGTAGCGGCAAAGTACCTGGGCAACATCACCCACCAGAACCGCCGCATCACCAATGTGGTGATGATGGGCATGGGCGAGCCGCTGGCCAATTTCGAGAACGTGGTGCGCGCCATGAAGCTGATGCGCGACGATCTCGGTTTCGGTCTGGCCGCCAAGCGCGTCACCCTGTCGACGGCGGGCATGGTGCCGCTGATCGATCAGCTGTCGGATGCCATGGACGTTTCGCTGGCGGTATCGCTGCACGCCGCGAACGACGATCTGCGCACCGAACTGGTACCGCTCAACAAGCGTTATCCGATCGCCGAGCTGCTGGCCGCCTGCCAACGCTGGGTAGCGCGCAAGCCACGCACCTCGATCACCTTTGAATACACCTTGATGAAGGGCGTCAACGACCAGCCCGAGCATGCCCGCCAGCTGATCAAGCTGATGCGCAAGCTGCCAACCTGCAAGGTCAACCTGATTCCCTTCAACCCATTTCCAGGCACCCGCTTCGAGCGCTCGGACGCGAATGACATCCGCGATTTCCAGACGCAGCTGTTGAATGCCGGTGTGCTGACCATGTTGCGGCGTACCCGTGGCGACGATATCGATGCCGCCTGCGGTCAGTTGGCGGGGCAGGTCACCGATCGCACCCGGCGTAGCGCCGATCTTCGCAAGCGGCAGGACGAGGGGACTTTGCATGCGATTTGAACGGGTACTGATCGCCGGGCTGATGTTGCTGCTAGCCGGCTGTGTCACCACGCGCACGGACAGCAGCCCCCTGGGCCAGAACATGCCGCGCAACAGCAAGACCGACCAGACCGCGGATGCCGCGCGCATCCATACCGAACTCGGTCAACGCTACATGGCCGCCGGCGACCTGCAGACGGCGCTGGAAAAATTGACCAAGGCGCTGCAGTTCGATCCCAACTATGCGCCCGCGCATACGGTGATCGCGGTGCTGTACGAGCGAATCAACAAACCGGCCGAGGCCGAGCAGCATTACCGCAAGGCGGTGGCGCTGGAGCCGGCCAAAGGCGCGCCGAACAACAATCTTGGCGTGTTCCTGTGCCACACCGGACGGGCCGCGGAGGCAACGGGGTACTTTCAGAAAGCCGTCGCCGACCCGTTCTATCAGGCCGATATCGCGCTGACCAACGCCGGTGTCTGCCAACTGCAAGCACACGACGTTGCTGGGGCCGAAGCGAGTTTCCGTGACGCCATCGCGCGAAATCCGCAAAACGCGGAGGCACTCTTTCAGCTTGCCAACGCGCTCTATCTGAATAAGGATGTATTCCGCGCCAGGGCTTTCATCCAGCGGTTTGACGCGCTGGGCAAGCCGACTGCCGCGTCGCTCAAGCTCGGTCACGACATCGAAACCCGTCTGGGCAACCCGGAAGGTGCCCTTGCTTACAGCAAGCGATTGCTCAGCCTGTTCCCGGATTCGGAGCAGGCGCATACCCTCGACACTGCCGCCAGCCCATGACTTCCATGCACCCACAACCGACCGAGCAAGGTTCGAACGAGTATGGTCCGTCCGGCCCCCATGTGGGGTCCGCAGACCCTCACACAGTGAGTTTCGGCAGTCGTTTGCATGCGGCGCGTGAAGGGCGCGGAACAGACCTGGAGTCCTGCGCGCACACATTGAAGTTGCCTGCACGGGTGCTTCGCCAGCTTGAGCGCGACCAGTACGACGGTATCGATTCCAAGGTCTATCTGGCCAGCTACATCGGCAAGTACGCCCGATTCCTTGGCATCAACGAGGCCTCGATCCAGGTCGAACTGGATCGCATCCGCCAGATCGAGCCGCCGTTGGTGGCCACCGGCGGCATTTCACATTCGCGGTTCCTGCTTGACCGCTACGCGACAGCGGCGACTTACGTCGTGCTGACGGCGGTCATCGTGGTACCGATGATCTGGCTGGGCGTGCGCGGCACGCTGGATCGCGACCTCAGTCATCTGGCCCCGCTGGATGCAGCCCCGGTTGCACAGGTGGATGCCCCGGCAACCGCGAGCACGACGGACGGCGCAGCCAGCAAACTGGTGGCTCCGTTGTCCCCGCCGAAAATGGTCGGGACGCCGGAACAGGATCAACCGCTGATGGCATCGATGGCGCCGTTCCCGAATCTGGATAGCGGCAGTTTGCCTCCTGCCAAACCAGCGGCAGTTGCGGTGGACAGCGGTACCGGAAGTCATAGCCTCAGCCTGAGTCTGGTCGCAGCCAGCTGGGTCGAAGTCATCGGCTCCGATGGCACGCATCTCGAATATGGCCTGCTGCCGGCCGGCAGCAGCAAGACGTACCACAGTGATCAGCCGCTGGATGTGCGTATCGGCAATGCCAGCGGTGCACAGGTCAGCATTGATGGCTCCACGGTGGGGCTGGACGATTTCCGGCGCGCCAACGTGGCACGTTTCCGCGTGCAGATGCAGGACGGCAAGGCCTCCGCAGCCAGTCTCTGATTGCCACTGCGGGCCGCTCCGTGCGGCCCATTTCGGTTATGCTTGTCCATTGTTCGCTCGGCAACGAGCGCACGTGATCGGCCGGCATGATCGGCCAGACCCAAATCAGCGTTTTCCCTTACTTACTGCGCAGGCTTGTGCACGCGCCTGCGGGTGCGCAGCTTTTTGAATGGTGACGGCATGGCATTTGAAGAATACGACAAGTACGAACAAAGCGAGCTGGTTCAGAAATGGCTGCGCGACAACGGTGTGTCGATCATTGTCGGCATCGCCATTGGCCTGGTCGGCATTTTCGGTTGGCAACAATGGCGCAATCACCAGGCTCGCAACGAGGGTGCCGCCTCGCAGCTTTATCAGCAGGTGCAGATTGCGCACGCCTCGGGCAAACCCGATGCCGCCAGTCAGCTGACCGATCAGTTGATGAAGGATTACGCCAAATCGCCGTACGCCGTATTTGCCGTGAGCGATCGCGCCAGGCAGCAGGTGCAGGCCAAACAGCTGGACAAGGCGGAGGCGTCGCTGGAATGGGCCGAGAGCCACGCCGCGGACCAGGCATTGAAGTCGCTGACGCTGTTGCGCATTGCGCAGGTGGAACTGGCGCGCGACAACGGCAAGGCTGCGCTTTCGACCCTCGACCGCATCCCCGCTGACGGCTACAAGGGGCTGGTCCAGGAACTCCGTGGTGATGTGCTGGTCAAGCTTGGACGTTCCGACGATGCGCGCAAGGCTTATCAGACAGCCTTGTCGGTGTTGGGCGAGGAGGCACCGCAACGCGGCGCCTTGCAGATGAAACTCGATGATTTGGCCGTGGCCGGGAAGCAGGGTGCATGAAAAGATTTTTACTGATCACGCTGGCTTCATTGGTAACCCTTGCCGGTTGCCATTCGCTCAAGAAGGAAAACGTCCAGCCGCCGACACCGCTGGCCAAGGACTTCAAACCGACCGTGCAGGTCACCCGGCTGTGGCGGAGCAGCGTCGGCAATGGCGCCGGCGATAGCGGTGCGCGCCTGCGTCCGGCGGTGGTGGACGGCGTGCTCTACGCCGACAGCACGGACGGCAAGCTGGCCGCGATCGACGCCGCCAGCGGCAAGACCCTGTGGTCGAAGAGTTCACGCACCCATGGCTGGTTCGGCTGGGGCGACAAGAAGCGCAAGGACGCCCAGTATGCTGGCGGCCCCGCAGTCAATGGCGACCTGCTTGCCGTCGGCACGCTGGATGGCCATGTGTATGGCGTGAATGCAAAAGATGGCAGCCCGCGCTGGGATGTCGCCGTGAGTTCGGAAGTGCTCACCTCGCCGGTCATCGTCGGCGACCTGGTGGTGGTGCGTACAAGCGACGGCCGGGTCTACGCGCTGGACACCAAGTCGGGCGAGCGCCGCTGGGTTTATGACCAGGGAACCGTGCCACTGCTGAGCTTGCGCGGCAACGGCTCGATCCTGGCAGCGAACGGTGTTCTGTTCTTCGGTAGCGACGACGGCAAGCTGATCGCGCTGCGCCTGGACAATGGCTCGAAGCTCTGGGAGCAGAAACTGTCCAGCGGCGAAGGGCGTACCGAAATCGATCGCCTGAACGATGTCGACGGCGCGATCCTGCTGGATGGCAGCACGCTCTTTGGCGCCGCCTATCACGGCAACCTGGTGGCGGTGGATGGCCCCAGTGGCCGCCCGCTCTGGTCGCATCCGTTCTCCAGTTTCGGTTCGCTGGCGGTTAGCGGCAACGCGGTTTTCGGAGCCAATGACGAATCGCAGATCTGGGCATTCGACAAGAGTGGCGGCGCCGACATGTGGAAGAACGACGCGCTGAAATACCGTTGGGTGACCGGCCCGGCCGTGCAGGACAAATATGTCGTGGTTGGCGACATAGAAGGCTACGTGCACTGGCTGCAGCAGGGTGACGGCGCGTTGGCCGCTCGCGAGCGATTGTCGAAGAAGGCCATTCGTGCCCAGCCACTGGTGGTGGGTGACACGGTTTATGTCGAAGACGTCGAGGGCCGTATCGGTGCCTATCGTCTGTCCGCGCACTGATCGCTGAAGCGAAGCCCTCATCATGCTGCCCGTCGTCGCGCTGGTTGGTCGTCCGAATGTCGGTAAATCGACCCTTTTCAATGTACTGACGCGTAGCCGTGACGCCCTGGTGGCCGACATGCCGGGCGTCACCCGCGATCGCCATTACGGTGTTTGCCGCAGCGGCGATCGACCCTTCGTGGTGGTCGACACCGGTGGTTTGTCCGGCGTCGAGGAAGCGATGGACGTGCTGACCGCCAAACAGGTACGGCTGGCCATCGAGGAAGCGAACGTGCTGGTGTTCGTGGTCGACGCGCGCGAGGGGTTGCTGCCGCAGGACTACGTGATCCTCAACGAGCTGCGCCGCAGCGGCAAGACCATCATCGCCGCGGTCAACAAGACCGACGGGCTGGAGGAGGAGGCCGTACTCGCCGAGTTCTCCGCTTTCGGCGTCGGCAAGATTCTGCCGCTGTCCGCCGCGCACAATCGCGGCACCGGCGATCTCATTCAGATGATCCTGCCGCTGCTGCCGGCCGACGAGGAAAGCACCACCGAGGCCGAAGGAGAAGATGGCAGCATCCGAGTGGCCATCGTCGGCCGTCCGAATGCCGGCAAATCTACCCTGATCAATCGCCTGCTGGGCGAAGATCGGCTGATCGTCTCCGACGTCGCCGGTACCACCCGCGATCCGATCCGCGTTCCACTGGAGCGTGACGGCAAGCGCTACACACTGATCGACACCGCCGGTATCCGGCGCAAGGCGCGGGTCGAGGAAGCCGTCGAGAAATTCAGCGTCATCAAGACGCTGCAGTCGATCGCCGCGGCCCAGGTCGTGGTGGTGATGGTCGATGCCCGCGAAAACCTGGCCGACCAGGACCTCACCCTGATCGGCTACGCGATGGACGAGGGCAGGGCGCTCGTGATCGCGATCAACAAGTGGGATGGACTGGACCAATACCAGCGCGACGAATGCATGCGTGCGCTGGATCGTCGACTGGTGTTCGTCGACTGGGCCAAGCAGGTACACATCTCGGCGCTGCATGGCTCCGGCCTGCGTGAACTGATGCGCGCCGTGGTACGTGCGCATGCATCGGCAACCAAGGTGCTGGTTTCTTCGGACCTCACCAAGACGCTGGAAAAAGCCTACGAGAGCTACCAGCCGCCACTGGTGCACGGCCACTCGCCGAAGCTGCGTTTCGCGCATCCAGGCGGCAACAATCCGCCGACAATCGTTATCCACGGCACCCGCACCAAGCACATCGCACCGGCTTATCAGCGCTACCTGGAGAATTTCTTCCGCAAGCGCTACAAGCTGGAAGGCACCCCGGTCCGTATCGCCTTCCGCGAAGGTGAAAACCCGTACGCCGGGCGCAAGAAGGTATTGACCAAGGAGCAGGAGCAAAAGGCTCGGCGCCGGGTCAGCGACTTGATCAAGCGCACCCGCTGAGTTTCGCATCCTTGCGGAGTAGTCCGGTGGGCGATCCCTCGTCGGCATCCCCTAAACTGCGCGCATGAGCGAACCCCTGAACCGCGAAGCCTGGCTGCTCGCACTGCGTGAGCGCATCCCCGAGATCACGCCGGGCGATGCGCTGATACGGCAGGGGCAAGGCAGCCTGCTGATCGACGTACGCGAGGACGCCGAACGCGGCGCCGGTACGCCCGCCAACGCGCTGGGACTGTCGCGCGGTTTCCTGGAACTGCGCATCGAGCAGGTCGAAGCCGATCGCGACCGTCCGTTGCTGCTGCTGTGTGGCAGCGGCCAGCGCTCGTTGCTGGCGGCCGAAGCCCTGCAGCGCATGGGTTATCGCGAAGTCGTTTCGGTAGCCGGTGGCTTCGACCGCTGGAAGGCCGAAGGCTTGCCGGTTTCCAGCAGCGCGCTCGACGCCGACGCCGCCGAACGCTACGCCCGCCAGTTGCGTCTGCCGCAGGTGGGCGAGGCGGGGCAGGCACGGCTTGCCGCGGCGAAAGTCGTCCTGCTCGGTGCCGGTGGCCTTGGCGCGCCGGCGGCGCTGTACCTGGCTGCCGCGGGGGTCGGCCAGCTCACCCTGATCGACGACGACGTGGTCGAACGCTCCAACCTGCATCGCCAGGTCATCCATGCCGATGCTCGCGTCGGCATGGCCAAGACCGAGTCGGCGCGGATCGCGCTGCTGGCGCTCAATCCGCGCGTCCGTATCGAAATCCGCGATGAGCGCCTCCAGGCCCACAACGTCGAGCGCCTGCTGTCGGGGCATGACGTGCTGATCGATGGCGCCGACAATTTCGCCGCACGCTACCTGCTGGCTGCCGCCTCGCGACGGCTGAAACTGCCGATGGTCTACGGCGCGGTGGAACGCTTCAGCGGACAGCTCAGCGTGTTCGATCCGCGCCGCGACGATTCACCGTGCTACCGCTGCCTGTTTCCCGAACCGCCAGCCGCGGCCGATGCGCCGAATTGCAGCGAGGCCGGCGTGCTCGGCGTGCTGCCCGGCATTGTCGGCCTGCTGCAAGCCACCGAGGCTTTGAAACTGATTCTCGGACTGGGCGAACCGCTGGTCGGCCGCCTGCTGGGTTTCGATGCGCTCGGCATGCATTTTCGCGAAACTCGCCTGCTGCGCGACCCCGGATGCCCGGGCTGCGGAGCGGCCGCCGTATTCGGCGGTTATGAGGACATCGCCCGGCTCTGCGCCGCGGCAGGTTAAGCCAGGTCCGCCGGAATCAATCCGTAGACATGCGCATCATGGGCCTGTCCACTCGCCCACAGACGCTGTCGCGCCAGTGCCTCGAATCGGGCGCCGGCGCGTTCGGCAGTACGTTGGCTGGCGTGGTTGTCGGGCAGGGTGATGATCTCGATCCGGATCAGCCCCAGCTGATCGAAACCGAACTGCGCCACGAGGGTCGCCGCGGCGGCAGCCAGTCCCTGTCCCTGGCGCGACTGGCGCAGCCAGTAGCCCAGATTGGCGCTGCGGTGGACCAGATTGAGCTGGTTGAGACCGATGCCGCCCAGCAACTGGCCCGATGCCGCCTCGAAAACCGCAAACGCATGGATCTCGCCGGAGTGCCAACCCGCACGGCAATGGGTGATCCATGCAGCCGCATCGTCAGTGCCGTAATTCACATGGCACCAGGGGAGCCAGCGGCCGACCGTGGCCGTCGACTCCTGTGCCGCTTCGACCAGAGCCTCGACGTCGCACTCCTGCCAGGGGCGCAGGCGCAACTGGCCGTTGGTCAGTTCCAGCAGGTCGGGTGTGCTCATGTGTGCATGCCGTTTGTATGCGCCAGGCTCAGCCCGGATAATGACCGACTTTACACGCAGGCAGCTCCATGAACGCACGCATCCTCGACGGCAAACGCATCGCGCAGGAACTGCTGGAGCGGGTTGGTCTGCGCGTCGCCGAACGGGTGGCACAGGGATTGCCGGCGCCCGGACTGGCGGTGGTGCTGGTCGGCAGCGATGCCGCCTCGTCGGTGTACGTGCGCAACAAGCGCAAGGCCTGCCATCAGGTGGGTTTTCGTTCGTTCGATTACGACCTGCCGTCGAACACCACCCAGGCTGACCTGTTCGACTTGATCGACCGGCTCAACGCCGATCCGGACGTGCACGGCATCCTGGTGCAGTCGCCGTTGCCGGAACATATCGACGAGGATGCGCTGGTCGACCGCATCGATCCGGGCAAGGACGTGGATGGTTTCCAGGCGATCAACGTGGGTCGCCTGGCATTGCGCCGTTTCGGTCTGCGTCCATGCACCCCCAAGGGCGTGATGACCCTGCTCGGTCATACCGATCGACCCGTGCGCGGCCAGCATGCGGTGGTGGTGGGCGTATCCAACCATGTGGGACGTCCCTTGGCATTGGAGCTGATGATCGCCGGTTGCACCACCACCTCGTGCCACCGCTTCACCCGTGACCTGGCCGGCTTCGTGCGCCAGGCCGATATCGTGGTCGTGGCGGTGGGCAAGCCTGGACTGGTCAAGGGTGAATGGATCAAGCCCGGTGCCGTGGTGATCGATGTCGGCATCAACCGGCTCGACGATGGCCGCCTGGTCGGCGACGTGGAATTCGCGCCCGCGGCCGAGCGCGCCAGCTGGATTACTCCGGTGCCCGGTGGCGTCGGCCCGATGACGGTGGCCACGTTGATGGAAAACACACTGGAAGCCGCCGAAGCGCATCTCGCATTGCATACGGCCGCCTGAGCGACGGCGGCGTTCAGCCGCACGGCTGGCGAGCCTCACGGTGAGGCGCGTATAATTCCCTCTTTGCAGCGGGATTTTCGCATGCGCATCATCGCCGAGGCCCTGACCTACGACGACGTCTACCTTGTTCCGGGCCACTCCATCGTGCTCCCGCGCGATGTGGATACCTCCACGCGGTTCACCCGCAACCTGCGCCTGAACATCCCGATCGTTTCCGCCGCCATGGATACGGTCACCGAAGCCCGCCTCGCCATCACCATGGCGCAGAACGGCGGCATCGGCATCATCCACAAGAACATGACCGTCGAGCAGCAGGCCGCCGAAGTGCGCCTGGTCAAGAAGTTCGAGGCCGGCGTGATCCGCAGCCCGATCACGGTGGGTCCGGACACCTCGATCCGCGAAGTGCTCCGCCTGACCCATGCGCACAATATCTCCGGCGTGCCGGTGGTCGACGGCAGCAAGCTCGTCGGCATCGTCACCAGCCGCGACCTGCGGTTCGAGCGCAAGCACGACGATCCGGTGCGCAACATCATGACCCGCCAGGAGAAGCTGGTGACGGTGCATGAGGGCGCCAGCCAGGACGACGTGCTGCTGCTGCTGCACAAGCATCGCATCGAGAAAGTGCTGGTGGTCAATGACGCCTTCCAGTTGCGCGGGCTGATCACCGTCAAGGACATCCAGAAGGCGCGCGACAACCCGCATTCGGCGAAGGATCGCAACGAGGCGTTGCTGGTCGGCGCCGCGGTCGGCGTGGGTGGCGACACCGAACAACGCGTGGCCGCACTGGTCGATGCAGGTGTCGACGTGCTGGTGGTGGATACTGCGCACGGCCATTCGCAGGGCGTGATTGATCGGGTCGGCTGGGTCAAGAAGCACTACCCGCAAGTGGAGCTGATTGCCGGCAACATCGTCACCGGCGAAGCCGCACGCGCGCTGCTCGACGTGGGCGTGGATGCGGTCAAGGTCGGCGTGGGTCCGGGCTCGATCTGCACCACCCGCGTGGTCGCTGGCGTCGGCGTTCCGCAGATCACCGCGATCGACATGGTCGCCACCGCATTGAAGGACGAGATCCCGCTGATCGCCGATGGCGGCATCCGCTACTCCGGCGACATCCCCAAGGCGCTGGCCGCCGGGGCGTCCACCGTGATGCTCGGTTCGATGTTTGCCGGTACGGAGGAATCACCGGGTGAGGTGGAACTGTTCCAGGGTCGCTCGTACAAGAGCTACCGCGGCATGGGTTCGATCGGTGCGATGCAGCTGGGCTCGAAGGACCGTTACTTCCAGGACGAGGCCGACGCCGACAAGCTGGTACCCGAAGGTATCGAAGGTCGCGTGCCGTACCGCGGCCCGCTGCGCAACATCATCCACCAGCTGATCGGCGGCCTGCGCGCCTCGATGGGTTACCTGGGTGCGGCCACCATCGATGACGTGCGCCACAAGGCGCAGTTCGTCAAGGTGACCTCCGCCGGCGTCACCGAAGCGCATCCCCACGACATTCAGATCACCAAGGAAGCGCCGAACTATCGGCTGAATTCCTGAGAGCCGGGATTCGGGATTTGGGACTCGGGATGACCAGCCGTCCGGCTGTTGAAAGCCGGAAAAGCCGCATGCCGAGCCCGCCCGATTCCTGATTCACCATTCCCTACGCGCAGCGCAGTCATGACCGAATCCCGAATCCCGAATCCCCAGTCCCGACTTCACGACGACAAGATCCTCATCCTCGATTTCGGCGCGCAGTACACGCAGTTGATCGCGCGGCGCGTGCGCGAACTTGGCGTGTACTGCGAGATCTGGGCGTGGGATCACGACCCGGCCGAGATCACCGGATATGGAGCAAAGGGCATCATCCTGTCCGGTGGCCCGGAATCGACCACGCTGGAAGGCGCGCCGAAAGCACCGCAGCAGGTGCTCGACGCCGGCGTGCCCATTCTCGGCATCTGCTACGGCATGCAGACCCTGGCGGCCCAACTCGGTGGTACCACCGAAGCTGCGGACGCCCGTGAGTTCGGTCACGCCAGCGTGGACATCGTCGCGCCCAGTCGCCTGTTCGACGGGCTGAGCGATCACCTGCACGGACACAAGCTGGATGTCTGGATGAGCCACGGCGACCACGTCGCCAAGGCGCCACCGGGTTTCGTCGTCACCGGCACCACCGATCGCATCCCGGTCGCGGTGATGGAAAACGAGGAGAAGCGCTGCTACGGCGTGCAGTTCCATCCGGAAGTGACGCATACGAAGCAGGGCGGGGCGCTGCTGAAGCGTTTCATCACCGATATCTGCGGTTGCGCCACGCTGTGGACCGCCGCCAACATCATCGACGACCAGATCGCCCGCGTACGCGAACAGGTGGGTGACGACCATGTGTTGCTGGGACTCTCCGGCGGCGTCGATTCCTCGGTGGTTGCCGCGCTGTTGCACAAGGCGATCGGCGAGCAGCTGACCTGCGTGTTCGTCGACACCGGCCTGCTGCGCTGGCAGGAAGGCGACCAGGTGATGGCAACCATGGCCGCCGCCTCCGATGAGCATGGCATGGGCGTCAAGGTGATCCGCGTCGACGCGGCCGATCGCTACTTCACGGCACTCGAGGGCGTAGCCGACCCGGAGGCCAAGCGCAAGATCATCGGCGGCCTGTTCGTGGAGATCTTCGACGAGGAATCGTCGAAACTCACCGCCAGCGGAGGTGGCCACGTGAAGTGGCTGGCGCAAGGCACGATCTACCCCGACGTGATCGAGTCCGCCGGCAGCAAGACCGGCAAGGCCCACGTCATCAAGAGTCATCACAACGTCGGCGGCCTGCCGGCGCACATGAAGCTGAAGCTGGTCGAGCCGCTGCGCGAGCTGTTCAAGGACGAGGTGCGCCGGATCGGCGTGGAACTCGGCCTGCCGCGCGCGATGGTCTACCGCCATCCATTCCCCGGCCCCGGCCTGGGCGTGCGCATCCTCGGCGAGGTGAAGCGCGAATATGCCGAACTGCTGGCCCAGGCCGACGCGATCTTCATCGACGAACTGCGCAAGGCCGACCTGTACGACCAGACCAGCCAGGCGTTTGCGGTGTTTTTGCCGGTGAAATCCGTAGGCGTGGTCGGTGATGCCCGTGCCTACGAATGGGTGATAGCCCTACGCGCGGTGGAGACCATCGACTTCATGACGGCTCACTGGGCGCACCTGCCTTACGAGTTTCTTGGCAAAGTTTCAAATAGAATTATCAATGAGTTGCGTGGTGTTTCTCGCGTTGTCTATGACATTAGCGGCAAGCCACCTGCCACGATCGAGTGGGAATAGGAAAATCAACCACTTGTGCGCAGGAAGGGAGGCCGGCGAGTTGCCGGCCTTCTCATGTAAAAGAGACAATGCATTGAAATGAATGAAGAAATTCCAGAAACTTCAAGTGAATTCTCAACTGTTGACGTGCAGTACATGCAGCGTGCGCTGCAGCTGGCGGCGCATGCTCGCGATGCCGAGAACGAGGTCCCGGTGGGTGCGGTGCTAGTGCAGGACGGGGAGATCGTCGGGCTGGGCTGGAACCGCAACATCACCCTGCACGACCCGACCGCCCATGCCGAGATCATGGCCATGCGGGCAGCCGGCGAGAAGCTGGCCAACCATCGCCTTTCCGGTGCCACGCTGTATGTCACGCTGGAACCGTGTTCGATGTGCGCGATGGCCATGGTCCATGCCCGCCTCGGCCGCGTGGTCTACGCCGCCGCCGATCCCAAGACCGGTGCTGCTGGCAGCGTGTTCGATACCCTGATCGACGCGCGGCACAATCACCGCATCGACGTCGCCGGCGGCCTGCTTGCCAGGGAATCCGCCAGCATGCTGCGCGATTTCTTCCGCTCACGACGCTGAATCGGTTCCCTCAAAGGAACGCCAACGCCGCCGCGCAAGGCTGCTCGATCTTCAGGCTTAACAGCGGATCGGCGCGGGTGTGTCCCATGTTCACCGCCGCGATCGGTTTGCCGGCCCGGGCAGCGGCGTGGGCAAAACGATATCCCGAGTACACCATCAGCGACGAACCGATCACCAGCATGGCATCGGCTTCGTGCAATGCCTGCATGCCGGCGTCCACCCGTTCGCGCGGTACGTTTTCGCCGAAAAACACCACGTCGGGTTTCAGCAGGCCGGCGCAATGCGGACAGGACGGCACCTGGAAGCGCGAAAAATCCTGGCCGTCCAGATCGGCGTCACCATCCGGCGCATCGGTGGCATCCAGGTCGGCCCAATCCGGATTGAGGCGCAACAACTCGCCTTGGAAATCCACGCGCGACAGGCGTTCTTCGCAACCGAGGCAGCGCACCCGGTCCAGCCGACCATGCAGGTCGATCACGTTCTCGCTACCGGCGGCCTGATGCAGGCGATCGACATTCTGTGTCAGCAGCAGGGTCGATTTTCCCTGTTGTTCAAGTCGTGCCAGCGCGTGATGGGCCGAATTCGGCCGTGCCTGGCCGAAGCGCCGCCAGCCCACCAGACTGCGCGCCCAGTAACGTCGGCGCGTCGCAAGATCACCGGTGAAGTCCTGGTAGGTCACTGGCGGTGGACGCTTCCAGCCACCGGTAGCATCGCGATAATCGGGAATGCCCGACGCCGTACTGCAACCGGCGCCGGTAAGCACGAACAGGCGCCGATGTGTAGCCACGAAGTCGGAAAGCACCGAGAAGTTCGTCGATAGGTCGATGGGTGGGGAGGGAAGGCCGTGCATTGCCGTGGTTATGGCATCGTCCCGCATCGATTGCCAGTGCTACGGCTCACGGGACCGCGGTGATCTGGCTGTTGTCCAGACCGACCAGTTGCAGCGACTGCCCCCATGGGGCAACGAAGTTCACCAGCGTCATGCCGGCCTGCGGGCCAGTGGTTGGAGTGACTGGCGCACCGACCACCTTGACACCTTCGCGCCGCAACCATTGATCGGCGTGCGTTACGTCGCTGGCGAAGAATTGAACCGGTACGTCACGTGCCAGAGCTGCGGTATTGACGGCATGACCGCCAGACAACTCGACCACGGTATCCGTTTCGCAAATCAACAAAGCGCGCTGCGGCTGGTTGCCGGCCGAATCCACCGATCCGACCTCGACCGGCTCGCAGTCCAGAACGTTTCGAAAAAAAGCCACCGCCTGCGGCAAGTCGGGCACGGCAAGAGTCACGTAGCTGCTGCCATGGAAGCTGGCGGCGTGAGCGCCAGACGGCAGTCCGAAGCCAGCCAGCAAGCTGGCCACCAGGATCGAGAACAAGAATGTGCGCATGGATCTGCACCAAGGGAAGTATTGGCGCCATACATGGATGCTGCGGTCGTCATGCGAAGTGTCGCTGGGCGACCACCGAGTTTCCCTGGGTGAACGATCACCGTGCCTGCATGCGTCGAACTTTGCTTATCTAACCGGCGCAGGCATTGTTCGCCAGAGGAAACACAGTGATCACGTAAAAGCCCTTTTTGAGCGGCATCACAACCACAATTTAACATTTGAAGGCAGCGCATGCGTTGCCAACCTTACGACAGGATCACCCTGATGAAACGCCATCTCAATTCACTCCTGCAACGCAGGCACTCGGATTTCAGCGACGCTCGAAACACGGGATCGCGTCGTTCCGCGCCCACCGAAAGCTCCGAAAAAACGGAGCTTGTCGGCGTGCAAGACGGATATGACTGGCTGGCGCTGATCAAGCGCGAGTCTGATCAGCACGCGCGCTGACGGCGAGCTGCTCGCGCGTTCCGCTTGCATGCAGTGGTTACTGGTGATCGCCTGAATTGTCCGTGAGACGCAAGGTCTGCAGGCCGAGTCGCTTGCGTTGATCGTGTACTTTCGACGCCACGACCACAGAGGCCTGGTTTCCCCAGCTGTTGCGTAGATACGTCGCCACGTCAGCGACTTCCTGATCCGTCAATTTCCACGCGAAGCTCGGCATGCTCAGCGGCGAGGGACGGTTGGCACCGGGACCGATGCGTCCACCGGCCAGGATCAGGTGAATCACCCCGGTCGGGTCGTTCTGCTGGACCACGGCGTTCTTGCCGAGCGGCGGAAACAGACGAGGTTGGCCAACGCCGTTTTCCAGATGGCAGCCCGTGCAGGCATCCGAGTAGATCGCCGCTCCGCGCTTCATCGCGCTGGCATCCGGCGTCGACAAGGACTCGTTCGGACTGGCAGGAAGGCTTTTCAGATAGGTTGCGATGGCATGGCGATCCTGGTCGGTCATCAGCGACGTCGAATAGGTGATGACATCGGCCATCGGCCCACCCGCACCGGCGCGCGCGTTGCGGCCGGCGTGGAGATACTCGGTGATGTCATCCACGCTCCACGCGCCGAGTCCCGTGCGCGGGTTGCCGGTCAGGTCCGGCGCGACGAAATCCTCCAGCACGCCGCCCTCGAAAGCGTGGCCACTCTTGTCCGCGCCAAGCATGTTCTTGGCGGTATGGCAGGCGCTGCAATGGCCCAGGCCGTTGACGATATAGGCACCCCGATTCCATTCCGCGGACTGCCTGGGATCCGCCTTGAATTCACTTTTCCTGAAAAACAACAGATTCCACCCACCGACCATGGCGCGGATATTGAGCGGGAAGGGCAGCGGATCGGCCGGCGGCGTGTAGTGCACCGCTCGTGTCGTTTTCAGGTAAGCGAAGATGGCATCGTCGTCTGCACGGCTGACGCGGTTGAACCAGGGGTAGGGAAAGGCCGGGTAAAGGTTCTGCCCGTGCGCATTTTTCCCCTCATGCATGGCGCGATGGAACTGGTCGCTGGTCCACGCACCGATACCGGCTTCAGCGTCGGAGGTGATGTTGGATGAATAGATCACGCCAAAGGGCGTGTTGAGTCCGCGTCCGCCGGCGAACGGTTCGCCACCGGGACGCAGGTGGCAAGACATGCAATCGCCAACGGCCACCAGGTATTGTCCGCGCCGCACCTGTTCGGCCTGCGGCGTGGTGTCGGCGATGGGTTGCCTGAGAAGCGCCGCTGCGGCCACCGACGTCACGGGTTGCGCCTTCAGCGTGGAAACCTGGCTCAGGTTCCAGCCAAAGACCGCGACCGACACGATGATCAGCACCAGCACGATCCACAGTGTGTTGCGCGCTACCCGTTTCGCGCTCATGACTGCACCAGCGGGCCAGGGTTCTTCAGGTACTGCGTGATGATCGCGTTGGCCGAATGATAGGCGAGGGCGGCGACGGTGCCGGTCGGGTTGTAGCCGGCATTCTGTGGAAACGCGCCGGAACCCATCGAGAACACGTTCGGCACATCCCACGATTGCAGATACTTGTTGACCACACTGGTTTTCGGATCGTCACCCATGATGGCGCCACCGGTGTTGTGCGTGGTCTGGTAGGGCGTGACGCTCCACGAACCGGTACGGCGGTTGATTTTGATCTCGCGCGGATTCATCGCCCGGGCAACTTCGGCCGCGCGCTCGGTGACGTAGTCCGACATCTTGTGCTCGTTGTCGGAAAAGTCGAAGGTCATGCGCAACATCGGCCGGCCGTAGACGTCGTGATAGGTCGGATCCAGATCGAGGTAGTTGCCGCGATGGCTCATGCATGAGCCGTGCACACTCAGCGAGAACGAGCGCAGATAGTTCTTCGCGGCCGCGTGCTTCCATTCGAGTCCCCAGGCCGGCGTTCCCTGCGGTGTGTAGATCATCTCGATCGGTCGTCCGCCGGTGACCATGCCGGCGATATAGGCGCCACCGATGAAGCCGAGGCCCGAATGGTCGAAGTTATCGCCGTTGAAGTCATCGATGACCGTTGCCAGTGCACCGGCACCGATGAAGGGATTGATCAGCTTGTCGTCGAAGAAGACATTCACCGAGGACATCGTCTGGTAAGCGTAATTCTTGCCGACCACGCCTTCTCCGGTCTTCGGGTCGTAAGGTTGGCCGATGCCCGACAGCAACAGCAGGCGCACGTTCTGCAGGACATAAGCGGACAGGATCACGATGCCCGCCGGCTGGAAGAACTCTTCGCCCGCGCTGTTGACGTAAGTGACTCCCGTCGCGCGCTTCTTGTCCTGTGTCAGATCCACTCGCAACACTTCGCACTCGGTCTTGAGGGTGAAGTTGGGTTTGGTCATCAGGTAGGGCAGGACGGTGGTCTGCGGACTGGCTTTGGAATAGTTGCCGCAACCGAATTTTTCGCAGAAGCCGCAATACGTGCACTTGCCCATCTGCGCGCCGAGGGGATTGACGTAGGCCTGCGACATGTTGCCGGTCGGATGTGGAAATGGATGGTGGCCAAGCTCGGCGGCGGCCTTGCCGAACAGGGTAGGGCCGTAGGTCTGGGCCATGGGCGGCGTGGGGTACTCGCTCGACCGCGCGCCTTCGAACGGGTTGCCGCCAGCTTGTATCTGACCTTTGAGGTTGCCGGCCTTGCCGCTGGTGCCGCAAAGCTTGTCGAATTGATCGTAGTACGTTTCCAGCTCGTCGTAGGTCACGCCCCAATCCTGGATGCTGAGGTCGTAATCGGTGACCGACTTGACCCCGTATCGCTCCTGATTGTGCGACTTCGCCTGAAAGTCGCTGGGCAGGAAGCGCCAGATCTGGCCGTTCCAGTGCACACCACCGCTGCCCACGCCGGTACCGAGCAGGAAGGAACCGAGATGACGCATCGGCAGCGCCTCCTGGTTGGCGTTGTTGCGGATGGTCAGGGTGTCGTCGCTGACGTTTTGAAACAGGTGATGGCGCCACATGTAGCGCAGTTCGTCCTGCGCGAAACCGGTGGCGAAGTCCGTCGACGTGTCGCGCCATGGGCCACGTTCCAGCGCCAGCACCTCGAGCCCCGCATCACAAAGTTGTTGCCCCATGATCGCGCCGGTCCAGCCGAATCCCACCAGCACCGCATCGACAGGTTTGAGTGTCGTGGCCATGCTCAACCCTCCTTCCAGCCGGGCCGTCCCATGAAGCCAACCGCAGGGAAGGGGACTTTCTCGCCATGCCGGGTCACCCATTCGCTGTAGTCGTAGTGGGCACCGGGAAACCCGATCATTTTCCAGGCCGCCATGTCCTTGTTGCCGCCATAAATAGGGTCGGAAAAATAACCCTCCTTGGTGTTCTGCAGCAGCATCGCGAAAAAGACCTTGGCATCGACGCCACCATCGAGCTGGATCTTTCCGCTTTCAAGATCCTTGAGCACGGCATCGCGATCGGCTTCCGACAGCTTGGCGAAGGTTGCGCCGTTGAAGCTGCCACCGACGTGCCGATCCACCGCAACGATCGCCGCGCGATAGAGTTGGGCGGGGCTGAAACGGCTCTGGTAACCCTGCTCGGCGACACCTTTTTTCCAGGGACCGCCAAGGAAGTAATGGTCGCCGCGACCAAACGGACCGGCGAGCTGGCGATCGATGAAAAACGGCACGTTGGCTTCCACGGCGCCCGGTCCCACCGGATCGTTGGGAATCAGGCTTTCCACGGCCGCCTCGACGAACGCGCGTTCCGCCGCGGTGAAGAACTTGAAATCGGTTCCGGTGATGCCCGGCGGCGAATCCGCCGCACCCTCGACCCATGGCACCCCACCCTTGATGGTCTTCGCCGGCGCGCCGAGCTCGCCGTCGCGAACGGCGGCCTTGGCGATGATGGCTGTTCCGGCGACCGCGACCCCCAACAGAAATTCGCGGCGCCCCACGATGCGCTCGGCCATGATCACCCCTCCATCATTCGTACGAATTGCCCTAGTCGAAGCTCATTCAGATGAAGATGACGTAAAAAACTTGGCCAACCCTTAGCGCAACTTCCTGCGATCACTACTCTTGATGGGATGGAATGGGAGAAATTTCCCGGCGGCTGGCAATGAGGCGTGATTGATCGATGTGACATACGCGCCGTATCGCAGCAGAAGTATCTCCGTCACGGCTGAATTGGTCGACGGAATTGCAACTGCAGCAACAGGCTGAACAATTGCAAGGTCAACTTGATCAGTTGCCGGCGACTACGTCCTGCAAATACAAGGATACAAAGCGGCAACCAGTCGATGTGGCGCAACAAAACTTCCGTCGAAATCCAGGCCGGCGTGCCGTAGTGCTAGGTGCGCCCACCGACGGCACGATAGCGAACGTGCTGGTACAGGCGAAACAGGCTTTGAAGGTGCAATAGTCCTTGATGACTGTGGTACCAACCACTCCGGGTCATTCGCCGAACTAAAAGTCTGCGCATCTATTTCCCGCGATCTTTCGCCAGATCGATGAACGCTCTGAGCCGAGCTGGCATGTGTTTCTTGGTCAGATAGTTGATGGTGTAGCGCGGCATGTTCGGCACTTGGCCGTCCAAAACCCTAACCAGAGTCCCTGATTCAATGAATGGAGCAGCGGCCTCTTCATACACATAGGTCAGGCCGGCTCCGGCTTTCGCATAGCTCAACATCGACATCATGTCGTTCACAACGACCTTCGTTTTTGGCGCGACGGCATAGACGCCTTCTGGGCCTTCAAAATTCCATGATGCCAGGCGTTCCGCACTGCCGAACGCAAAGAATATCCCGTCGTGGTCCAGGAGATCAGCGGGCTTCCTCGGAGTGCCTTTGCGTTCCAGGTAGGACGGGGATCCGACGATCACCAAACCCAACTCGGGCCCGATATTGATGGCATGGGTTTCTTGTTCAAGCAGTGTTTGGGACCGGATCGCCGCATCGACGCCCGAGCTGACAAGATCGACTTTCCGATCGTCATAAATAATCTCGATATCGACGTCCGGGTACTCGACCACGAACCGCCCCATCAGCGCATCCAGAAAGAATGGCCCACTGCTTCTGGGAGCCGTCAGCCTAAGCGTTCCCGCAACCATGCCTTCCGTGTCGTTCAGTTCGCGCACGGCGTTTTCCAGATCGGTGATCAATGGAAGGCTGCGCTCATAGAGCCATGCGCCTGCCGTCGTTAGCGCGATCCTGCGTGTTGTTCGATCAAACAACCGCACACCCAAACGATCCTCAAACCGTTGAATGGCATCACTGACCGAGCCGGGACCGAGTTTCAAGGCCTGCGCTGCCGATCTGAATCCGTTTGTTCGCGCCACCTCGACAAAGATGGACATATCGCTGAGTTGATTTCGTTGCATTGTACGTTTATCCGATCAGTCTATTAGATAAAATTGGATTTAACCTAACAGTCGATCGAGCTATGTTCAAGCCACAAACGTTGAAGCAAGCCTTTCTCGATGAAGTCGGGATTTCACAAAAGGACGGAAAATGAGCACCATCGAAACACTGAAATCTACCGTTGATGAATGGATCTTCGGGCTCGATAGCGGCGATCTGGAACGCATGGTCGCGACCTGTGATCCAGAGGCTGTTACCTGCAACGAAAAGCGACCGACAACCATTGGCATCCAGGCGGTGCGCGACAAGTACGGCCCACGGATCGAGGCGGCCACGTTCAAATCCGGTTTCGACATTCAGGAGATCAAAATCTTTGGTGACTTTGCGGTCATCGTTGGTCACTTCTCCGTCGAAGTGACGGACAAGGCGTCGGGTAAGAAGGGCGGCGGCGAAGGCCGTTTGGTCCTGGGCTATCGCCTTGACGACAACGGCGATTGGAAAATGGCCTTGGACATCGACAACAACGACTAAGCACACCTCCACCCGCGCGGAAAGGAACCACGCAATGACAACGCTTTCGCGGGCTTTGGCCGGTGAGTTTCATCTCGACCGGCTACGCCGAGGGGGATGGATCTATCGTCCTTGGGCTGGTCGGCGCGACATGAGGACGTGTTTTTACCCGACCGGATGAGATCGATTATGCGGCCGTGATATGGCTGGCTGGCGGCACCTTTCGATGCGAATCCGGATACTTCGCGGCCCCACGTTGCATGAGAATCGTCCGATGGGTCCCGATAGCCGGTGCCTCTGCCTTGGTCGTCATTTCATGAACTGCTGCAGTATCGCCACCTGACCTGTGGCACGCTTGTCTCCCGTCATCGGTTTGCTTCGGAGAGCACAAGCAATGGCCACCACATCCAGGATCATTGCTCGCGCGTTGTTTGGCGGCGCGCTATTTTTTGTCGCGGCAGGCAGCAGTGCGGCTGCTTCGGCACGGCACATCACCATCGCAGCTGCAGCTGACCTGCACTATGCAATGGACGCGGTGATCGCTGGTTACCGCCGGGCACATCCGCAGGACACCATCGACGTGACCTATGGCTCCTCCGGCAAGCTGTTGGTGCAGATCGAACAAGGCGCGCCGTTCGACCTGTTTTTTTCGGCCGACAGCGACTACCCGCGGCAACTGGTGGCACACGGTGATGCCGTGGGCAAACCCATGCCTTACGTGCTCGGCCGTATCGTGTTGTGGAGCTCCAGCTTGGATGCCAGCCAGCTCAGCATGGCCAACCTGGCCCAGGCCCGCTTCGACCGCATCGCCATCGCCAACCCCCAGCACGCGCCGTACGGCAAGCTCGCCGTCCAGGCCCTGCACGCTGCAGCTGTGTGGGACGCGGTGGAGCCAAAGCTGGTTTATGGCGAGAATATCGCGCAGACGGCGCAATTCGCCGTCAGCGGCAATGTCAAAGTCGGCATCATTGCGCACTCGCTGGCGCTGGCGCCGGAGATGGCGAAACGCGGCAGTTATGCGCAGATCCCCACGTCGCTCTATCAGCCGCTCGTGCAGAGTTTCGTGATGACCAGGCGCGGTGCCGACAACTCGCTGGCAAGGGATTTTTCGCATTACATACTTGGCCCCGCGTCACGTAAAGTGCTGAGCGGATACGGCTTCGGGTTACCCCAAGCCATGGCGTCGCACTGAGCTCGATGAGCATGCTTTCCGCGGAGGACTGGACGGCTTTCGCGCTGACCCTGCGGCTCGCGGCCACGGTGACCACCTTGCTGCTGTTGCTCGGTACACCGTTGGCCTGGTGGCTGGCGCGTGGACGCACGCCGTGGCGCCGCCCGATTGCCGCGCTGGTCACGCTGCCGTTGGTGCTCCCCCCGACCGTGCTCGGTTTCTACCTGCTGCTTTGGCTCGGGCCAGAGGGTGTGATCGGGCGGTTGACCTCCATGCTCGGCCTGGGCACCTTGCCTTTCACCTTTACCGGCCTGGTGGTGGCGTCAATGCTGTATTCGCTGCCGTTCGTGGTGCAACCTCTGCAAAACGCCTTCGAGGCGATCGGCGAGCGACCGCTCGATGCGGCGGCGAGCCTTGGTGCAGGACCGCTCGACCGTTTTTTTTCGGTGGCACTGCCGATGGCGTGGCCAGGTTTTGTGACCGCCGGCGTACTCGGTTTTGCACATACGGTGGGCGAGTTTGGCGTTGTCTTGATGATCGGCGGCAATATCCCCGGGCAGACCCGCGTGCTTTCGATGCGCATCTACGATCACGTCGAAGCAGGCGAGTACCTGCAGGCGCACGCACTTTCGCTCTGCCTGTTGGTGTTTTCGTTCGCTGCGTTGCTGGCGATATACGGGTTGCGACCACGCAGGCCGATCCATGACTGAGCCATCGACAGGCTTGCGCGCCAGCCTGCATCGGCGCAACGGGGATTTTCTGCTGGATGCGGCGTTCGAACTGCCAGCGCACGGTGTATCCGCCTTGTTCGGCCCTTCGGGTGCCGGCAAGACCACTTGCTTGCGCGCCATCGCCGGCTTCGAGCGAAACCTCGACGGCCAGGTCGCCTATCTCGATACAGTGTGGCAGGACAGCGCGCGCAGACAGTTCATGCCGGCCCACCGCCGCGGTATTGGCTACGTGTTCCAGGAGGCAAGTCTTTTCACGCACCTCTCGATCGCCGGCAATCTCGATTACGGACAACGTCGGGCAGGACGCGGAAGCCAGGTGGATCGATCGCGCCTGCTCAGGCTGTTCGGCGTCGATCGCCTGCTCGGCCGCAAGGTGGTGCAACTCTCCGGTGGCGAGCGCCAGCGCGTCGCTATCGTGCGGGCATTGCTCGCCAATCCGAAACTGTTGCTGCTCGATGAGCCATTGTCCGCGCTCGATGCCGCGGCGCGCCTGGAGTTGCTCGGTTGCCTCGAACAATGGCATGCCGAACTGGCGATACCGACCATCTATGTCAGCCATGCCATCGATGAAATCGCCCGGCTGGCCGATTACCTGGTGGTGATGGACGCTGGCCGCGTGGTGGCGCAAGGCCCGCTGCAGGCCACGCTGGCGCGTGGCGAACTGCCTGTGGCGATGCGCGACCTGCTCGGCGTGGTGATCGAAGGCCGCGTGGTATCCCACAACGTGGACGATCACTTGATGGAGCTGGCCTTTGACAGTGGACGGCTCTGGCTGCCCCGGCGCAACGAACGTGTTGGCGACCGGCTGCGCTGCCGCATTGGCGCGCGCGACGTCGTGCTCAGCCTCCGGGCACCGGCGGACAGCAGCGTACTCAACGGGATCGAGGCGGTCGTGATCGGCGTGATGGACGCGGCGCACCCCTCGCAGTGCATCGTGCAGCTGAAAGCAGGCGCCACGGACCTGCTTGCCAGTATTACGCAGCGGTCATGGCGGTCGCTGGCGCTGGCCCCGGGGGTTGCCGTATGGGCCCAGGTCAAGGCTACCGCGCTAGGTGTGCAGACTTGAGCGTATCGTCAAAGCCGGTTGTCAAAAATGCGGGGCGCCTCCATGATTTCTCCCTCGACGGCACGTCGCATTGCAGGTTGCGGATTCCCATTCCATGAGTGAGCTTCTGGTCGTCGCCGCTGCCGAACAGCTGATCCGCCAGCAGATGCCATTGTTTGGCAGTGAGCGCGTGTCGCTGGATAAAGCGTCGGGGCGCGTGTTGCGCCAATCGATACATGCGGAGCGCGACCAGCCACCATTCGATCGCGCGATGATGGACGGCATCGCCATTTCCACGGCCGGCAACGAAACACGCCGCCGCTTCGCACGCGCAGGCCTGCAACTTGCCGGAATGGCCACGCAATCACTCGGCGATGCCGCGGGCTGCATGGAAATCACCACCGGCGCGATCCTGCCGGACGGTTGCGATGCGGTGGTCCCGATCGAACAGACGCATCGCGACGGCGAATATTTCTGCCTGGCCGAAGGTTGCACGCCGACGGCGGGTCAGTTTGTACACCCACGCGGTTCCGATTGCCTGGCCGGCGCGTTGCTGCTGGAGCCGGGCGTACGCCTGCGCGCCACCGAAATCGGCGTGCTTGCCGCCAACGGCATGGCGCAAGTCGAGGTGGCATCCATCCCCTCCATCGCCATCATCGCCACCGGCGACGAGTTGGCCGAAGTGGATCAACCGCTGGCCGAAGGACAGATCCGCCGCTCCAACGATCGTGCGCTGGCGGCGGCGCTGCAGGCACGCGGTTTCGACGATGTACTGCTGACTTGCGTGGCCGACGATCTTGTTGCCACTACGGCGGCGCTGGGAGAGCTGCTGCAGGCACACCAGGTGCTGGTATTGTCCGGCGGCGTTTCGGTCGGCCAACGCGACTATGTTCCTGACGCCCTGCGTGCGCTCGGCGTACGCCAGGTGCTGCATCGCATCGCGCAGCGCCCGGGCAAGCCGATGTGGTTTGGCATCGGGCCGCAAGGGCAGGCGGTGTTTGCGCTGCCGGGCAATCCCGTGTCGGCGCTGGTCTGTGCCGTGCGTTATGTACTGCCGGCCCTGCTGCAGGCGATCGGGCAGCATGCGGAACCGCCCACGCCGGTTTGCCTTGCGGCAGATACGCGGATCAACCCGCAGTTGACGTCCTTTGTACCTGTCCAGGTGCATCATGAGGACGACGGGCGCACCACGGCGCAGCCGCTGGCGCCACATACCTCGGGCGACTTTTCCGCCTTGCCGCAGACGCAGGGCTTCGTCCAGCTTCCGCCTGGCGAGGGGTTTGCACCCGCCGGTACCGTAGCCGATCTGTATCGCTGGTGAAATGACCGTATCCCAAGCTACCGCCGAATTGCCTGCCGCACGTACGCTGCCTGCGGACCAACACGGTCGTGCCTTGTGCGACCTGCGTATCTCGGTGATGGACCGCTGCAATTTCCGCTGCCCGTATTGCATGCCCGAAGCCACGTATGGCGAGCATTTCAGTTTTCTGCGCAATGACGAACGGCTGAGCTTCGACGAGATCGAGCGAGTGTGCAGGCTGGCAGCCGACTTGGGCGCAAGCAAGCTGCGCCTCACCGGTGGCGAGCCGCTGCTGCGCCCGAAACTGGCCGAACTGGTGGCACGACTGCGCCGCGTCGACGGCATCACCGACCTGGCGATGACCACCAACGGTGTATTGCTGGCCCGTCATGCCAGCGAATTGCGCGATGCCGGACTCGATCGTGTCACGGTGAGCCTGGATACGCTCGATCCGGCTCTATTCCATCGCATGAGCGGCGGTCGCGGCGCGCTCGACGAGGTCCTTTCCGGCATCGACGCGGCGCACTCCGCTGGCTTCCCCCAGGGGATCAAGCTCAATACTGTGGTGCAACGTGGTGTCAACGATCACGTGGTGCTCGACCTGGTCGCACGCTTTCGCCATAGCGGCATCGTATTGCGCCTCATCGAATACATGGACGTCGGCAATCGCAACGACTGGTCTGTTGCGAAGGTAGTGCCGTCGCGTGAGCTGATCCAGCTCATCGGCGAGCGTTGGCCGCTTGAGGCCTTGCCGGCGCAATACGATGGCGAGGTCGCCACGCGTTTCCGGTTTCTTGACGGTGGGGGCGAGATCGGCGTGATCTCCTCGATCACCGAACCGTTCTGCGGCAGCTGCACGCGTGCGCGGCTCTCGTCCGAAGGCACGCTCTACACCTGTCTGTTCGCTACGCAAGGCACCGACCTGCGCAGACCGTTGCGCGATGGCGAGAATGACGAACAATTGCGCGAGCTTCTCCGTCACATTTGGCAAAACCGCGGCGATCGCTACAGCGAGGATCGTGCAGGGCGACGTAACCTTGGGCGCCGCAAGATCGAAATGCATTACATCGGAGGCTAGATTGAAACTTTCCCACCTCGACGAGTCGCAGCAGCCGTGCATGGTGGACGTCGGTGCGAAGCCGGTCACCCGTCGTACCGCGCAAGCGACGGCAAGGGTGACGTTTCCTGCCGAGGTAGCCGATGCGCTGCATGCCGCCGGCTACGTCACCCCCAAGGGTGCCGTGCTGACGGTGGCGAACATCGCCGGCGTGATGGGCGCCAAGGCCACGTCGCACCTGATCCCGCTATGCCACCCATTGAGCCTGGATAAATGTGCCATCAAGATTCGCATGGAGGACAACCAGGCATGGATCGATTGCACTGTGTCCTGCCGCGGCAGCACGGGTGTCGAGATGGAAGCACTCACCGGCGCCAGCGTCGCCGCGCTCACCCTTTACGACATGTGCAAGGCCATGTCGCACGACATCGTGATCGGCGAAATTCGACTGGTCAGGAAAACCGGCGGCAAGAGCGATATCGACCACACCGACCAGCACTCCGGATAACCGGCGCCGACGCGATGATTCCCAACGAAGAAAGGAAAAACGACAGACACCACGACAGAGGTTCCCGGCCAGAACATCCATGAACACCACTACCGTACCCCCCATCTACGGCCTGCTGCTTTCCGGCGGCGCCAGCAAGCGCATGCAGCGTGACAAGGCGCAGCTCGCCTATGCGGGCGAACCGCAATTGCTGCGGGCCTGGCGCCTGTTGCAGGCGGTGACGGAACGCGCTTTCGTCTCGGTGCGCGATACACAGCGCGACGATCCGTTACGCGCAGGCCTGCCACAGATCGTGGATAGCTACGACGCGATTGGCCCGGCGGCAGGCATTCTCTCCGCACAGGACACCTTCCCACACGTTGCATGGCTGGTCGTCGCCTGCGACCTGCCGTTACTCGACGAAGCTACGTTGCATCGCCTGATTGTTTCTCGCGATCCAGCAGCCGACGCTACTGCATTCGCCAGCCGTTTCGATGGCCTGCCCGAACCGTTGTGCGCGCTGTGGGAACCAGCCAGCCACGCTCTGCTCAAAGAGCGCGTCGAGGGTGGCAGCTTCTGCCCACGCAAGGCGCTGATCATGTCGCGCACCAGCTTGCTGTCGACTCCGGGCGAAACGCTCGACAACATCAACACGCCAGCAGAGTTCAGCCAGATGCAGCAGCAGTTCGGGTTACGTAGATGACGCAGGTGACCTTGCAGTATTACGCACAGCTGCGCGAACAGGCTGGCACGAGCAGCGAATCATGGAATACCGTGGCAAAGTCGTTGCGCGCGTTATATGAAGAACTGCGCGCACACCACGGTTTTTCGTTACCGGCCGACGACCTCAAGGTGGCGGTGAACGCCCGGTTCAGCGATTGGGACAGGGCTCCCGGCGATGGCGACACCATTGTTTTCATTCCACCGGTGGCTGGCGGATGAAACTCTTCAGCTTGTCCACCGAAGTGCCCGACGTGTCGCTGCTGCGCGCGGAATTGCAGCACCCGGGCAGTGGCGGTTTCTGCACGTTCGAAGGCTGGGTGCGCAACAGCAACGAAGGGCGCGAGGTGCAAGGTCTGAAGTACGAGGCCTACGTCGAGCTGGCGTCGGCAGAGGGCGAACGCATCGTCGGTGAAGCCATGGCCCGCTACGGTGCCATCAAGGCGCACTGCATGCATCGTACCGGCCATCTGGCCGTCGGTGACCTGGCTGTATGGATCGGTGTCTCCTCCGCGCATCGCGACGAGGCGTTCCGGGCGTGCCGCTACATCATCGACGAGATCAAGCATCGCCTGCCGATCTGGAAAAAGGAACACTACCTCGAAGGCGATACCGCATGGGTCGCCTGCGCGCATACGCATCGAGCGCATGAGGACGAACCCGGCCAAGTGCATGATCACCCAAGGCCTGCAACGACATCGATGCCGGCTTTCGTGCCGGACTACTCACGCCAGACACGCCTGCATGGTGTCGGCGAAGCGGGGCAGGCCAAGCTCGCCGATGCGCGGGTGCTGGTGATCGGTGCCGGCGGTCTCGGTTGCCCGGTACTCATGTATCTGGCTGGTGCCGGCGTCGGCACGCTGGGCATTGTCGATGGTGACCGGCTCGACGCCAGCAACCTGCATCGGCAGACGCTGTACGACGCGTGCGGCGTGGGCAAAAAGAAAGTGCAACTCGCCGCAAGACGCATCACCGCGCTCAATCCCACTATCAACATATCGACGTATGACGAACCGTTGCATGCCGGCAATATTGCCGACGTGTTCGCCCAATACGACCTGGTGGTCGAGTGCAGTGACGACATGCACAGCCGTTACCTGTGCAACGACGCGGCCGTGACCACCGTCACGCCGCTGATCCTGGCCAGCATTTACCAGTACGAAGGCCAACTGCAGGTAGTCAGCGCCAGCCCCGGCACGCCATGCCTGCGCTGCCTATGGCCGGACGAGCCTGCGCCCGGCATCGCCGGCAGTTGCGTCGAATCCGGCGTACTCGGTTCCGTACCCGGTGTACTGGGTGCGATGCAGGCCACCGAAGCATTGAAGCTGCTGCTCGATTTGCCGCGACCGGCCGATAACGCGTTGTTGCTGGTCAATCTGCTCGAAGGCAGCAGCCAGCGCCTGTCGATCGATCCCGCCCGGGGGTGCGCCCTGCACGGCGGCTGCATCGAGGTCGCACGCCAGTCCTTCGCGAAGGCGAAGGATGAGCGCACAGTGGATCTTGCCTTCGCCGATCTGGCCGATGCCATCGCCGCCGGCTATACGCTGGTCGATGTGCGCGAACCGGCCGAAATCGAAGCGCAGCCGCTTTCCGTGTCATCTCGTTCGCTTCCGTCTACGCAAATCGAAACGCGTGCGGCGGAATTACCGGACGGCCGTGTGTTGTTGATCTGCGCCAGTGGACGCCGCAGCGGACATGCCGCACGCAATCTGCGAGGGCAGGGGCTGGGCAATATCCATTCATTGGCCGGCGGCCTTGCCAGCTTGACGCCTGCGCGCCATCGCATGCCGGGCTGACGCCGCCATCAGGCCATGATCGACGTCGCCGCCCTTGACGATCTTGCGCGTCGGCCATTTGCGCAAGCTGATGGCCGACGATCGGCAGCCAGCCTGCCGTACCGTCCATTTTATGCCCGACCAGATACCTCGAAATGCGGAGAAACCACGGCTTGGATTTTCATCGAAGACGTGTAACTCCAGAACGATTCGCAGCGAATGGACAAGACCACCATTTAGTTTGCCCCTCGTTCCGTTTGGAGACTCCAGCTATGAAAAAACCATTTCCCGCAAGAAAAATGTTGTTGGCCACCATCTTCGTAGCCGGTGCGGCAGGCGCGATGTCCGTGATGGCTGCTGATCAGGCTGTACATGTGCGTGGCACCATCACGGCCGTTTCGTCCAGCGGTTTTACCGTGCAGACGACGACCGGCGCGACGGTCGTCGCGCTCTCAGCCGATACGCACATCACCGGCGTGCTGCCAAGCAACCTCGATGCGATCCAGCCAGGGTCGTTCATCGGTTCAGCCAATGTGGTGGGCGGCAGCATGGCCCGTGCGCAGGAGGTGGTGGTGTTTCCGCCGTCCATGAAGGGATCGGGTCTGGGCGACTATCCCTGGGATCTGCCCATGGATGGCGCCAGCGACTCGATGAAGATGCCCGGCGGCAGCATGATGCATTCGGCAATGACCAACGGTACGGTCAAGAACAGCACGCAAGGCGGCGGCTCGATGATGCACTCGGCGATGACCAACGGCACCGTGAAAACCACCCATGGTGCCGGCACGCGCACCATCGTGGTTGATTACGGCAAGGGAGAGAAAACCATCGTGGTGACGGCCAATACGCCGGTGGTAACATTCAAGCCTGCAGACAAGAGCGCGATCGTCAAGGGCGCACATGTATTCGTGGCAGGCAAGCCTGGCAATCCGGTCGACGCTGCGATCGTGGCCGTCGGCATCGACGGTACCGTGCCGCCGATGTAACAACCCGGCCTGTCCGCTGGAGGCACTGCCACTGGCGTGCCTCGACAGGGGATAGATCATTGGAATGTTTGATGACCGTCGCAAGGCGCATACTCTTCATGCTGTCCAGCGCCACTTGCCTCGCCGGAGTCTCTATCCGTGACTACGCCAATCGTTGTTGATTCGGACGCATTGCCGCCCGTGCAATTACAGGCACCAGCTGCCGCGCCGTCGCGTCAGTTGGTTTACCGGCACACGCTACCGATCCGGATCATGCACTGGATCAACGTCATCGCAATCTCACTGATGTTGTTCAGCGGACTGCAGATTTTCAACGCGCACCCGAATCTTTATTGGGGCAACCGTTCCGATCAGGGCAGGGAGTGGCTGGCACTGGACGCTCATCAGAATGCGGCGGGAAATCTTGTCGGCACCACACGTGTCGGCCGTCATTCATTCGTTACCACCGGCGTGCTGGGCGTTTCCAAAGGTAGTGATGGCACGCCCGAAGCGCGCGGGTTTCCCTCGTGGCTTACCGTGCCGAGCTCGGGCTGGCTGGCGATGGGGCGGCGCTGGCATTTCTTCTTTGCATGGGTATTCGTCCTCAATGGACTTTGTTACGTTGGCTACTCACTGGCGCGAAAGCATTTCCAACGCGACCTTTGGCCCACGCGCGGCGACTGGCGCGGCATCGGCCGGTCGGTACTCGACCACCTGCGCTTCAAACACCCGCACGGTATCGAGGCGTTGCGCTACAACATCCTCCAGCGACTGGCCTACCTGATCGTGATCTGCGTGTTCGGCGTAGGCATCGTGCTGATGGGTCTGGCAATGTCTCCCCGAATGGACGCGGTGCTATCGCCATTGGTGGAGGCGGTAGGCGGACGGCAGTCGGCGCGAACCATTCATTTCATCATTGCCTGGGCTTTCGTTGCGTTCGTGCTGATCCACGTGTTCGAGGTATTGATCAGCGGCGTGTTCAATCAATTGCGCGGCATGATTACCGGTTACTACAAGATCGAAAGCGACAAGCCCGACGAACCACCCCGGGAGCGCCCGCATGACTGACCGTCGATCGTTTCTGCGCATGGCGATCATGGCCGCCGGCGGCCTGGTGATTTCCGGCTGCGACCGCATTTCGCACAGCGGCTGGGGCACCAGGGTGCTCGGTGGCGCCGAAGGCCTGAACCGTCGCGTGCAGGCGCTGCTGTCGCCGTCCAGCGCGATGGCAAAGGAATATACCGAGGCGGACATATCCACCGTGTTCCATCCCAATGGCACCACCATGCCCGGCACGCCGGCGTACCAGAAACTGCTGGCCAACGAGTTTCGCGACTACCGATTGCAGGTGAATGGCTTGGTCAGCCACGAGGCCAGCCTGTCGATCGACGATTTGAAAAAACTGGATACGCGCACGCAGATCACTCGTCACGATTGCGTGGAGGGATGGAGCGCAATCGGCAAATGGCAGGGCACGTTGCTCTCGGCCGTGCTCGACCATGTCGGCGCCGATCCACGGGCGCGCTTCGTGGTATTCCATTGCTTCGACGAAATGGACGTCGATACGCTTTATTACGAAAGCCTCGATATCGAAGAGGCACGGCATCCGCAAACCCTGCTCGCTTACGCCCTCAACGACCAGCCGCTGCCGGTACCGAATGGTGCGCCGCTGCGCCTGCGTGTAGGAAGGCAACTGGGTTACAAGCAGGCCAAGTACCTTAGCCGAATCGAACTGGTCGAGACCTTTGGCAAGATCGGCGACGGCAAAGGTGGTTACTGGGAAGACCAGGGCTACGAGTGGTATGCAGGCATCTGATCGGGCGGATTGTCCCTTCATACGGCCAGAGGCCACCGACTTCCCACGCGGAAAGTCATACGTCGATCATCGTTCCAGCCATCGACGTACCTGTAGCAGGTCTTCCGGTCGATCCACGTCCAGGCCCGTGGACAGGGGAAGCAGGTCGACACGCTGCGCTTCGCGTTGCAACAGGGATTGAGCGCCGCGCGTACCGTTCCAGCCTGCCAGCGCATCAAAACAGTCGCACGGAAATAGGGTAGGGGGACCGACGGCGTCGCCGTAGGCTGAAACAAGAATGCGCTCGGGGGCACTCGCATGGCGGATACACATATTTTTCAACGTGGCTGCATCGATCAATGGCTGATCAGCCAGGCATAGCAGCACGGCGGTAGCTGTCGGCATGGTCTGTTGCACGCAGCGGATGCCGGCAGCGAGCGAGCTGCCCATGCCTGCCTGCCAGGCAGGGTGCCTGACGATATGTACGGCCAATTGGTCGAGCGCGGCTTCGACCCGATCGGCATGGGCACCGATGACCACGAACACCGGCAGGCCGCTGTCCAGTGCAACGCAGGCAATGCGCCTGACCATGGGCTGGCCAGCGACCTCGGCCAGTTGCTTGATGCCGCCAAAGCGTCTGCCCTCGCCAGCAGCCAGCACCACCACCGCCGGCGATACCGTAGCCGTCATCAGTGAATCGCACCTTGGTTATCGCGCAACGAGCTGCCGCTGCGACCGTTGATCACCGCCACGATTTCAGCGGCAACGGCCAAGGCGATTTCCTGGGGAGTTTCCGAACCGATATCCAGGCCGGCAGGTGCGTGCAGCTGCAAACCATCGAGTACGGCATTTTCGCGCATGCGGTTGACGCGTTCGCGCGATCCCAGAGCGCCAAGGTAGGCCAGCGGCGCTTCGCTCAATGCGGCAAGGTAAGCCATGTCCTGCTCAAGGTTATGCGTCATCACCACCACCGAACTATGCACATCGAGCGACAGCGCATCGCGGATCGTGGCGGGGCTGGCGCAGACGGTACTCAGCCCGTGCAGATCGTGTGAAGCCTGCAGTCGCCGTGGATCCTGGTCGACCAGCGTGATCTGCCAGCCCAGCGCAGCGGCCAGTGGCAGCAGCGCATGCGCGGTGGCACTGCTGCCTATCGCCACCAGCGAATGCACTGGCGTGATCGATTCAATCAACACATCCGCCGTACCACGGGACCAGGGCAAACGTCGCGTGAACGCTGGCCGCTCGATGTCTTCCCCGACTGTCGCGACGATGGCATCACTGAGCGCGGCGTCGCCGATGTCATCGTTGCGCAAGCGCACGTCCCCGGCGTTCCAGATCAGGCGTTTGGGCAACACGATGACGTCGTTCACCGCGAACAGCGTCGCCATGTACGCGTGGCGCCTCTCGAGCAGACATTGGGCCAAGGTATCGGCAAAGTCGATCGCATGTGGCCCGGCGACGGGTTCCATCAGCACATCCAGTTCGCCACCACAGCCCATTTCCATCAATACATCCAGGCCCGACTCACTGTTGTAGCTGACCATGCGCGGGATGCCACTGGCGATGACTGCCTGGGCCTGCAGAACAATGTCCCGCTGCGGGCAACCGCCGGAAAGTTCGCACACCACGCTGCCATCGTCGAACACCAGCATGCGGGTGCCGACGCGGCGAAAGGTGGACCCGTGCGTGCGAACCAGCGTAGTCAGCGCCGCCGCAGGGCAGGAGCCATGGCGTAAATCGCGCAGTGCATCGATAAGAGTGCCCAGTTCGTGCGCCGAGTTCATGGATGCCAGTTTGTCATGGAGGTGCCGGCCTCAGGCGGATCTGTACGGGTATCCGTCCGCGGCGTCACCCGTCCCGGAAAGGATGTTGCAAATGGCGACGGGTCAACCGGGGCGTCAAACCACCCTGGATGCCAACAGATCCTCGATACGCACGGGCAGGTCACGCACGCGCACACCGGTGGCGTGGTGCACGGCGTTGGTGATCGCCGCGGGAATGCCAGCCAGTCCGATTTCGCCGATGCCGCGAGCACCCATCTCGTTGAGCTTCAGGTCGGGATAATCGAGAAACACGACTTCCATCGCAGGCGAGTCGGCGTGGGTGGTCATGATGTAATCGGCGAGGTTGCTGTTCAGCGCCATGCCGTTGCGTTTGTCGTAATGGGTTTCCTCGAACAGCGCCATGCCCACGCCCATCACCACGGCCCCTTCGATCTGATTGCGACCGGTGAGCGGGTTGACGATGCGGCCAGCATCGATCACGGTGAGCACTCGGCTGACACGCAGTCGTGCGATCTCCGGCTGCCAGGTCACTTCTGCGAAATGCGCACCGAACGAGTGAGAGGAATAAGCCTTCTTGCCCTTTTGCCCAAAGGTACCTTCGGACTTGCCGCGTCCTTCGACATGACCGAGCCGCGCCGATGTCAGCACGTCCGCGAAGCTGCGTCCGCTACCTGGCGATTCGTTTTTGCGGTGCACGCGACCGTTGCCGAAGGCGAGCTGGTCGACGCCAGCCTGCGAAAAATGGGCGTCGCTTTCGCTGGCGGCAGCCAGTAGCTTGTCGATCGCCGCGCGTGCCGCCTGCGCCACCGCGGGCACCAGCGACGCGGTGGCCATCGAGCCGCCGGAGATCGGGCCGGGCGGAAGGTTGGTATCGCCGATCACCACCTTGATTTTCGATAGCTCGACGCCCGTGAGTTGCGCCACCATCTGACCGAGCACGGTGTAGGTGCCGGTGCCGATGTCCTGCGTGCCGCTGGCCACGCGGACGCTGCCATCGGCGCTGAACATCACGCTGGCCTGTGCGGGGAAGCGCTCGGCGATCCAGGAGCAGGCTCCCACGCCCCAGCCCAGCACCATGCCATCCTTGCGCATCGATCCGACATCGGGATTTCGCCGCGACCAGCCGAACTTCTGCGCACCGGTCGTCAGGCATTCCTTGAGGTGGCGCGAGGAGAACGGTATGTTTTCGCTTTCGTCGATGGCCGGTTCGTTCTTGAGGCGGAGCTCGACCGGATTCATCTTCAGGGCGATGGCCAGTTCGTCGATCGCCGACTCCAGCGCATACAGCCCGGGTACCGCGCCGGGACCGCGCATGGAAGTTGCCGGACCGACATGGCGTTCGGCGAAAGCCGATGTCACTCGCAGGTTCGGCGTGCTGTAGAGAAAGCCTGTGGCTTCGCCGCAGTTCTCCTTGTAGGTGGCATCCAGTGCACGGTGGTAGACGTAATCGTGCTGCAGCGAAAGCAACTTGCCGTCGGCAGTGGCACCAAGACGCAGGCGTTGCTGGGTATGCGGACGATGGCCGACGTTGTGGAACATCATCTGCCTGGTCACCACCAGCTTGACCGGCTTGTCGAGATCGCGCGCAGCAGCGGCGGCCAGCATGGATTGCGTCCAGGGCCATAGCTTGCCGCCAAACCCGGAGCCGAGGAACTCGGTAACCACGCGCACGTTCTCGCTCGGCACGCCGAGCATCTGTGCCATCACCGTGCGGAAGTTCATCACGGCCTGGGTGGTTTCGTAGAGCGTGAAGCGCGTGCCGTCCCATACCGCCAAGCTGGCATGCAGTTCGATCGGATTATGGGTTTCGGTGGGCGTGGAATAGGTGTGATCCACCTTTACCGCCGCGCCCTTGAAAGCGCTTTCCGGATCGCCTCGTTCGGTCTCCGTTTCGGGCTTGTCGTCGGCTTCCAGCACGGTGCTGACGTTGGGCGCCTTCTGGTCGCGGTAGGTGACCTTGACCTTGTCGGCCGCCGCCGTGGCATGTTCGAAGGTATCGGCCACCACCAGTGCCATGTACTGGCCGTAGTAGCGGACAATGTCGTCCTCGAGCGGTGGGCGCCGTTCGTCGATGATCCCTTCGCCAGACTTGGGCACGCGATAAAACGTGCCGATGTTTTCGCGGGTGTAGATCTTGCGCACACCTTGCATCGCCGCGGCAGCGGAGCTGTCGATCGCGTCGACATGGCCGCTTCCGATAGTTGCGCATACCGGCACCGCATAAAGCATGCCCGGAAAATGGCGATCCGAGCTGTAGCGAGCCACGCCGCTGACTTTCAGCGGCCCATCTACGCGCGCGAAGGCGTGACCCACGGCGGGCAGGGGAGTGACGGTGGAGACTTCTGCAGACATCATCCGTTCCTCGGTGCGCGCTTACACTGCTGCCGCAGTGGTGAGCGCATGGGTAAGGCAGCGACGGGCCAGTTCGACCTTGAAGCCGTTTTCGCTTTGTGGCTTGGCGTCATGCAATGCGGCAGTAGCGGCGGCCGCAAAACTTTCGGCCGTGGGCGCCTTGCCCAGCAGCACTTTCTCAGCCTCCGGCGAACGCCACGGCCGGCTACCTACGCCGCCGAGCGCCACGCGGGCATGCGTGATCTTTCCCGCTTCGATCGCAAGCACCACGGCAGCCGAAGCCAGCGCGAATTCATACGATGCACGGTCGCGCAGCTTGAGATAGTGCGAGCGGGCACCGGCATGTGGCGGCGGTAAAGTCACGTGAGTGATCAGGTCGCCCGGCATCATTACCGTTTCGCGCTGCGGCGTGTCGCCAGGCAATAGATAAAACTCACCGATCGGCACTTCGCGCTCGCCGCTGGCACCGTGGATCGCGACGCTGGCTTCCAGCGCAGTCAGCGCCACATTCATGTCGGACGGATTCGTGGCAATGCAATGTTCACTGCCACCCAGGATCGCCAACGTACGGTTGAAGCCATCGATGGCTGAGCAACCGGTGCCTGGTTCGCGCTTGTTGCACGGCATGTGGGTGTCGCGAAAATACACGCAACGCGTACGTTGCAGCAGGTTGCCACTGGTGGTTGCCATGTTGCGCAACTGGCCCGATGCGCCGGAAAGCAGCGCCTGCGACAGCACCGGGTAGTCGCGCAGCACGACCGGATGGTGGGCCAGATCGGCGTTACGTACCAGCGCACCGATCTTCAGGCCGCCGTCGGGCAGCCGTTCGACTTCAGCCAGCGGCAGGTGATTGATGTCGATCACCTGGGTTGGCCGCTCCACATTGAGCTTCATCAGGTCGAGCAGGGTGGTTCCACCGGCGACGAAACGTACCTCGGCTCCCTGCTGAGCCGTGGAGGCTTTGGCGCCGGCACTTATCGCGTCGGTGGTGCTGGCCGCGCGGGAAAAGGCAAAGGGTTCCATCTCGCGTACCTCTCAGATTTTGCGAACCTGCTGGATCGCCGCGACAATGTTCGAATACGCGCCGCATCGGCAGATATTGCCGCTCATCGCTTCTTTCACGTCCGCGTTGGCGGGTCCGCAGGGTTCCTTCATCAAGGCGACGGCGGACATGATCTGGCCGGAAGTGCAGTAACCGCACTGGTAACCATCGTGCTCCAGGAATGCCTGCTGCATCGGATGCAATTGTCCAGGCTGGCCGAGGCCTTCAAGCGTAGTCACCTCGTCGCCTTCATGCATGGCAGCAAGACTCAGGCAGGAGTTAACCCGTCTGCCATTGACGTGCACCGTGCACGCCCCGCACTGGCCGTGGTCGCAACCCTTCTTGGTACCCGTGAGCTGCAGGTGATCGCGCAGTGCATCGAGCAGGGTAGTGCGCGGATCGACCTTCAGCTCCTGCGCCTTGCCATTGACCTTGAGTTTGATCGAAACCAGGCCATCGGCGTCGACCCCACCCGCATGTGCCAGCGCCAAGGCAGCCGCAGCCTGTCCCACGAACGGCAGGCCCAGTCCCGATGCCGCACCGGTAATACCCACCATTTGCAGGAAATTTCTTCGACTTACCTGTATGCCCGGGTGATTGCCGGCATCCGCGGCGGACGTTTCTCCAGACTTCTTTTCGGACATGGCTGGCTCCGGGGCTGGCTAATGGTCGAAATGGCAAGGCGAATCGCACATGCTGAAATAGCTGTTGCCAGCCAACATACAGCACGGACAATCAAGTTTCGGTGACCATGGCGCCCCGAAACCGGCACGGACTCACCGACCAGCTTCTAACCATAACGAGGGTAACTGGATTACGAATGCAGCCCGGACTGGCGCAGTTCTTCCGGGGCGTAAATCGCTTCCGGCACAGCTTCCAGATGCGCGCGATCGATCGGCTCTCCATTGCCATCGGACAGGCCGTAGGTATGTTCCTCGATCTTGCGCAGGGCGCGATCGATGGCGATCCCACGCTTGTTGTTGTGCGAGAGCACAGCCTCATCGTTCTGATTCTTTAATTTGACATAATATACATTATGCGAAATTAAAGATTGTCCGATCAAAGCCGGCCAAACGCCGCTGTGTACGCCTCTGGCACGTCTCCCCTGATGACTTTCGCCACATTTGGATGCTGTCAGAGTGGCGGAAGATTGAGCAGGTATTGGACTTCTACGAACGCTTTGTTGTCGAGTGCCCGCTTCCGACCGCGTCGCTCGACCTGGACCAACCGGGCTCGCTCGAACCTTCGCTGCTGGACCTGCTCAGCACTCAGATTGGCATCGGCGCTATCCGAACGCTGAGCGCAACGCGCATAACGTGGCTGCCTGGCCATTCACGTTACGGCAAATGCACGCGCGGCGGGCGCCACACTCACGGCCGCCAAGATCGCCCGCCGCTTGGATGTAATGACCGACTATGGATGTATCGCCCAAGCTGGAACTCAGCGCAGACTGGCGTCTGTTTTGCGATCATCGACATCGTCAAGACGCTCAACTCGCGAGCAGGAACTGATCAAGCAGACGGAGTGCCCCTGCTCATGCAAGGGCGCTACATCTCGTGCAAGCACTCCATCCCCCCACTCTCCCACCTCGGTCGGCGGCAGCAGATGCCATGACCGCAAATGGCGCTTCAACAAGTCAACGTCTAAAACGGGGCAAGCAACTCTGCCGGCGAGCACCCGTCGCACATTGTCAGTGCGATAGACAGGCATGTGCTGATACACCTCCCACCGGGTCAGCGAGCCATACACCGGCTCCGCAAGCATCGGCAGCAAAGGAAGGAGCGGATTGCCGTCCAGGTTACGGTCGTTCTCCAGTCGCTCGACCCAGTCGCGATAAGGCAGTTCGTTCAACGAAAAGCCGGCATCGTTCAGGAGCGTGAATAGTCCCATCAGATCAGGGGACTGACCCTTGGCAAGCGGAACAAGGTTGTATGCGGTTCCCAGGTTCGCTACATCGCCTGCAATGGTAAGCAAGGCGGCGCTGACGTAATCCACCATCACGAATTCCTTGCTCTGCTGGATCAGTCGTGGATACGCGCCAATCTGAATACAGCCGCGGATCAGACGGGCGACGAAGTCCTTTTCGTTACCGAAGCCCCTCTCGCTATCACCGATGATGAAGCCGGGACGGTAGATGGCGATGGGCATACCGTTGCTCTGCGCCGTTCGGACGAGCTGTTCCGCGCTCCACTGGCTTTGCGAGTAGCCCGTGTCGTACTTCAGGGACTGCAGATGGGGATCGAGCGAGGTGTCTTCGGCCAGTTCCGTGGTTCCCGTGAAGTAGCCCGTGGGCCCGTAGGCTGCGATGCTCGAGACGTAATGGAGCGACACCGGCCGAACGGCGCGGGCAAGCTTGAGTACGTGTAGCGTACCGAGCACGTTGGCTGGTCGATGCGTGGCATAGGGTTGGGTGTAATTGACGTGGGCACCCAGATGGAAGACGACGCTGGCCCAACGTGCCAGCTCGTCGAAGCCTGCCTCACCCTGCCCCAGACACGGATCGGAGAGGTCACCCGTGACCACACGCAGCCGCGGTAGCCATGCGTCATCCCAAAGCCCGTAGTTACGCATGTTGTTCTGGATACGCTTTAGTCCTTCGGCAGCGTTAGCGGCGCGCACAAGGCAGGTGATGCCGTCTACGAAGGGTTGCCGCAGTAGATCCCGTAAAAAGAAGGCGCCAAGGAAACCCGTGGCTCCGGTCAGCAGGACACGGCCTTCGCCCGGCTGTTTCCAGTCTATGGCCTCGCCTGGCTGAACGGTAATGAACTGCGCAAGCGTGGCATCGGCACGAAGCGCCGCAAGCGAGTCTGCCACCTGAAGTGGCACCCGGTCCGTTTGGTTGCTTTGCAGATAGCCCGCCAGGGCGGCGAGCGTCGGGTGCTCATATAGCACCTTGATCGATACCCGCTGATGGAACTGGCGTTCCATAGCGACTATCAGGGCTGCGGCTTGCAGGGAGCTTCCTCCCAGTGCGAAGAAATCGTCCGCGGGAACGACCGCGCCCAGATCGAGCAGTTGGCACCAGAGGCTTGCCAACGCTTTCTGCTGCGGTGACGACACCAGCGCGTCGGCGGCATCCGGATCGTTTCTGGACACGGTGTTCTCAAGCGCTTGGCGAAGTGCCGGGCGATCAACCTTCCCGTTGGCATTGACCGGTATATGTCCAACGCTGTGGAGACGGGGTTGCATGTAGTCGGGAAGGTGCTGGCGAAGATGTTCGCGCAGCGCACTCAGTTGGCCATCGCCGCCGCCAGAAAGAACGATGTAACCGACGAGGTAGGGATCCGCTTCGGCTGGTCTTACCAACTCGACGATCACGCCGGATGCCATGCCACTGGCAAGAACGGCAACCTCGATTTCTTCCAGTTCGATGCGGTAGCCACGGAGCTTGATCTGGCGATCGACGCGGCCGAGGAACTCGATGTTGCCATCCCTCTTCCATCGCGCGAGATCACCCGTTCGATACAGTCGCTGCGGTGTCCGTCCGGGAAGTACCGGCAGCGACACGAAACGTTCCGCGGTTTGTTCCGGTTGGTCGTAGTAGCCTCTCGCCAGTCCGTCGCCGCCCAGGTACAGCTCGCCCTGCTCGCCTTCCTCGGCGGGATGGTGGTGCTCGTCCAGGATGTAGGCTTGCGTATGGTCCAGTGCTTGCCCAATGCTCACGGGCCCCTGCGTCGGCAAACTCTCCGGCGTGACGACCATGCTCGTCGCGAAGATGGTGCACTCGGTCGGACCGTAGACATTGCGAAAGTTCTGCGGCATCGAGTGCAGGAGCACTTCGCGAAACGCGTGGACATTGGCGGCTTCCCCACCGGTCAGCAGGTGACGCAATCCACGAAAGGCGTCCGGGCATGCCTGTGCGGTGAGATTGAACAACGCAGTTGTGATGAACATGGCCGTGATGCCATGCCGCTGCAGGCTATCGCGTAGCGCGAAGGGGTCGATGATCGTCTGTTTGGGCAGCACCACGACCGTCGCTCCAGTCAAGAGGCCTCCCCATATGTCGAACAGCGACGCGTCAAAGCTCGGGCTGCTGATGTGAGCTATGCGATCGTCTGGTCCTAGCGGCGCTAAAGTGCGGTTGAGTGCGATTCGCGATATGCCGCGCGCCAGGACCTCCACGCCCTTCGGACGTCCCGTGCTTCCCGATGTATGCAGTATGTGCGTGCGATGGTCGCCTGGTACGCCCCGTGGACCGAAGCGGGGATCGACATCGGGAGTGTCTTCGACGCAGTACAGATGCGTCGGAGCAAGACGCGTGCGGGAGGCGCGATTCGTGACGACGTGTGTGATACCCAGCGAGCTCAGCAAGGCCGCAATCCGGACGTCCGGTAGCGCGGGGTCCATAGGCACGCAGGTACCGCCCGCGCGCAGGATCGCCACCTGTATCAGGATCTGGTCGAAACCCGACTCGAGCAGTACGCCAACGGTTTGTTCGAGCGCCAGTCCCGAAGCCTGCAGGAGACTCGACCAACGTTCGGCGAGGCCATCCAGCTCGGCGTAACTCCATCGCTGGGTACCGAATTCGACGGCCGTTTGAGCGGGGTCGTGACGCACCATTTGTCGAAAGAGTTCATCGATGCCGCTGTCGCGAAAATACGGTGTCGCGGCGCCATACGAAGCATGACTGTTGAACATGTCGTGTTCCCTGCCAGGCGAGTGGGGTGCGTCGCCGGAAACGTAGGCTTGTCTAAAGGGGAAGTCTGTAGGGGAACGCCGACAGCATCGCATTTCGTGATTAGGTCGACGACGACACTGGCACCATCATCGACGAAGCGGCACCACCACCTAAGGGTGGTGGCGAGCGCGTTCCGGTCGAAAGTACCCGTTAGCCCTTCAGGGCTCGGCGCGCAGAGGAGTGGCTTCCGCCACACGACACTGAAGAGTTGCTGCGCGTCGGTCCACTCCGCGACCGGTGTCCAGCCGCTGGCGCGCAACAGGAGGCGAACGTCGCGCTCGCCGTACTTGATGCTGTTTTCAGTCGGCATCGTCATACGCGGGAACGAGGACCTGCTGGTCTCTTATCCGGTCCACGCCGATCAGCAACTGTGCGTCATCTCCGAGCGTGGTGGCCATCGTCCGCAGCAGATCTACCGCCTCCGGAGCCACGAAGTTGCCGATGGTCGAGCCGGGATAGAATCCCAGCCGCGGCGAGCGCCCCAACCGGGGAAGTTGTATCGGCTTGGTGAAGTCGCCGACAACGGGATGTATCGGCAACGCCGGAAACGAGCTCGAAAGTACTTGCAAGGATTCGTGGAGAAATTCCCCGGAGACGTCGATGGGTACATACGCTTCCGACGATGCTCATGTTCGATGTTCCTTCAGGCCCATACGCCTCCATTCGCCTCCGTGCGATCCGAAAGTCCGAAACGGGATGAACACGTCGTGCCAGGGTCCCGCCACCTAGGCCTTCGCTTCCTTACGGCTAGGCAGTACCCAGTCTGGGCGCGCGAAATGGCAGGTATAGCCGTGCGGGATCCGCTCGAGGTAGTCCTGGTGCTCGGACTCCGCTTCCCAGAAATCGCTGGCCGGTGCGACCTCGGTCACCACTTTTCCGGGCCACAGGCCCGAGGCCTCGACGTCGGCGATCGTGTCCAGGGCCACGGTCTTTTGTTCGTCGTTCGTGAAAAAGATGGCCGAACGATAGCTGGCGCCGCGGTCGTTTCCCTGGCGGTCGAGCGTGGTCGGATCGTGGATCTGGAAAAAGAACTCAAGCAGGCGGCGATAGGTAGTGTGGGTGGGATCAAAACTGATCTCGATGGCCTCTGCGTGGTTGCCGTGGTGGCGATAGGTCGCGTTCGGCACGTCGCCGCCGGTGTAGCCGACCCGGGTCGAAACGACCCCGGGCAGCTTGCGGATCAGGTCCTGCATGCCCCAGAAGCAGCCGCCTGCGAGAACAGCGCGTTCGGTAGTCACTGGATGTCCTCCACTTGATCGAGCCAGGCGCCGTAGCCTTGTGCTTCCATCTCGGCGCGCGGCACGAAACGGAGCGAGGCCGAATTGATGCAGTAGCGCAAACCGCCCCTGTCAGGCGGACCATCCGGAAACACATGACCAAGGTGGCTGTCGCCATGCGCCGAACGCACTTCGGTCCGGGTCATGCCGTGCGTGGTATCGCGCAGTTCGCTGACATGTGCCGGTTCGATCGGCTTGGTGAAGCTCGGCCAGCCGCAGCCGGACTCGAATTTGTCTGATGAAGCGAACAACGGTTCACCGGACACGATGTCCACGTAGATGCCCGCTTCCTTGTTGTCGAGGTAAGCGCCGGTTCCCGGACGTTCCGTCGCGCTCTGCTGGGTGACACGGAATTGCTCGGGCGACAGCTTGGCGATCGCCTCCGGGTTCTTGTGATAGTTGGTCATGCTTCCTCCTTCGATCCCAGGGAATCATTGTCGAATTCATTCTTGCGCCATCGGACGAATGTCTTCCGGTGTTTTCTCTCAGGTAATTCGTTCCGTCGTCGGTATTCGTTACGCCCTTGCGGACCGCCGACCAGAGCGATCACGGCTTGCGCTTCAGACCCGTTCGAGCAACGTCACCGTCCCCTGCCCGCCGTCGGCGCAGATGCTGACGACGGCGCGCGAACCCACGGGATGCGACCACAGCTCCTTCACCGCCTGACTCAGGTCGCGTGCACCGGTTGCCCCGAACGGATGACCGATCGCGATCGATCCGCCATGGGGATTGACCCGCTCCCACGGAAAAGCCCCGAGGTCGGCCTGGACACCGGTCTTGGTTCGTACCCAATCGGGCCGCTCGATGGCGGCGACATTCGCCAGCACCTGTGCCGCGAACGCCTCGTGGATTTCCCACAGGTCGATGTCCGCGTAGCCGAGGCCATGGCGCGCAAGGAGCCGCGGGATCGCATAGGACGGCGCCATGAGCAGGCCCTCCACATGATGGTCGACCGCCGTCACCTCATAGTCGACCAGCCGCAGATGCGGCGTGCCATCCGGCAGCCGGGTAAGCCCCGCCTTATTCGTGATCCAGCAGCCCGCGGCGCCGTCGGTGATCGGCGAGGAATTACCGGCGGTCAGGCTGCCCTGCCCGCTCGTCCTGTCGAACGCGGGCTTGAGCGCCGCCAGTTTTTCGGACGAGGTATCGGCGCGCGGATTGGCATCGCGCTCGAGCTCGGGGAGCTTGATGACGAGATCGTCGAAGAAGCCGCTGTTCCAGCCCGCCACCGCACGCTGATGGCTCTGCAGTGCCCAGTCGTCCTGCGCCTGGCGGCTGATGTGCCACGCCTTCGCGGTCTCCTCCATGTGGTCGCCCATGGTGCGCCCGGTGATGCGGTTGGCCCAGCCCTTGACCGGGAGCACGTAGTCCTCGGGCGTCAGTGCCTGCAGAGCAGCCAGGGCCGCGGAAGGGTCGGCGCCGAACAGGTCGGCCAGCCGCTTCGAGGCCTCGGCCGTCAGCGCGATCGGCGGGCGGCTCATGACTTCGCCACCGCCGACCATGGCAAGATCGATGCCTCCGCCGAGCATCCCGGCCGCTGCGAACGCGGCGGTCATGCTGGTCGAGCAGGCCAGCACGACGGAGAAAGCCGGGACGTTCGGATTGAGACCTGCGTCGAGCCAGATTTCCCGCGCGATGTTGCTCCAGCCGAGGTTCGGGATCACCGCTCCCCATACCACCAGGTCCGGCTCGGCACGCTCAGCCATCGCTTTCACGACCGGAACCGAGAGGCTGACCGCGTCATGGTTGGCGAGCGCACCGCCACCACGCCCGAATGGCGTACGGAGGCCGGCGGCAACAAAAACGGTTTGCGAGAAATGCTGCATGGGAAATTTCCGATGGTCGATTTTTCCGTGGGATCTCAGGCTGCGTGGTTGAAACGGCAGTTTATTGCTGCTTTCTCCCGTGCTTCGACTGGCTAGCCGTACGAGCCGTACGCGAACCACTTGGCGCGGCGGGCAGCGAAACGGACTGCAGATAGGTGATGATCGACCGGCGCTCGGCGGCATCGTCCAGTTCAAGATACATCTTGCTGCCGGGCGCCATCTTCTGCGTGCCGCTCAGCCACTGGTCGAGCCTGGCAGGGGTCCAGACGCCACCGAGTTTCTTCAACGCCGGCGAGTAGTCGTATCCCTGCACGCTGGCCACCGCCCTTCCGACGACGTTGCGGTGGCGTGGGCCAATGCGGTTCGTATCCACCGAGTGGCAACCGCCACACGTGTTCAGGTACAGCGTCTGTCCGCCGGCAACATCGTCCGGCACCGTCCCCGCCCAAACGGCCACGGTCAGCAAGCTGGCAAACAGCAGGCCTCCCCATACGATCGAGGCGCGGCGTGGCGATACCCTCATGCGCCGCTTGCTCAACCGAATACGTAAGCCGCAGTCGGAATCGGCGTCCCTGCAGCGTTGTTGAGCGTGGTCCAATGAATGGCCTCGTCGGCGGAAATCGACGCGAACAACTTCGCGAGCCCGGGATCCTTGAGCGCCGTGATCTGGCCGATGTAGGCACTGGCGGCACCACGCTCGAGCATGGTGGCCAGCGCAACGACATCGGCCTCGGACTTGAGGGAGCCAAGCTTGAGCTCGGCGATGTATTGGGCGTCGGTCTTCGGCTCGACGGGCTTGCCACCGGCCGTCGCAACGAGTTTCGCCAACGAATCGCGATGTGCCTGGTGGTGGCCCATGAAGACGACCGCGAGCTTGAGCGTTCCGGGCGAAAGCAGTCCGCTCTTGCCCGCGATGCGGTAGGCGGCGATGCCTTCGTGTTCGAGGGAAAGCGCCGTCTGGATAACGCCGACGTCGTTCGGACGAACCGTCGTGGTCGACATGGCCCTGCTGGCGAACAGGCTCGCAGTACCGACGCCAAGTGACGCAACGCCCGCTAGCGCGAGGAACTTCCGCCGGTCAACCTTTGGCTCATTCATGGCCCTTCCCCTCATGGAGTCTTAGACATTGGAATCTGCCACGCGCGGCACTCATCAAAGCGCTTGCGTGCCGGTGAAGAACATCGACAGTGTGCTCGGCCGGATGGTCCGTTACTAGCGATCTTCGATGCCTTGCGCGCAACTTTGGACGAGGACGCACGGCAATTGGACGAAGCCGCACGCGCATGCGATCGAGTCGGGTTGCCTGGCGGTCGACGCCACGAGAAACTACCCACGTCGAATATCTCCGCTTACCTGCTCGATGACTTTCAGACGTGCGCATACATGCGCAGCACTCCGCGTCGAGCGCGTATCCCTTCGTTCGTGCATCGCCAATACACCCATCGCTCCTTGAGGCGGGGGAGACGCCCACGTTGATGGTGTGGTAACGCGCTTGGGAGCATCCTTTTTCCCCGAGCGCGGCGGAAGGCTGCTCGGCCAGCCTCATGCGCATCGATTTGTTCGTTTCCGACATCAGACGTCCGGCTTTCCATCCCTGCAACATTTCCACCAAAGAGACAAACGACCAAGGAGACAATTCCAATGAAAGCGATCGTGGTGACGGACCAGGCTGCGGGAACAGCCGGGATGAAGCTGGTGGAACGGCCCGAGCCGCAGGCGGCGATAAACGACGTCGTTATTGAGGTTCATGCGTCGGGATTCGTCCCGACTGAACTGGCGTGGCCCTCGACCTGGACCGATCGTCGCGACAGTGACCGAACACCGTCGATCCCCGGACACGAGTTGGCCGGCGTGGTCGTCGCCCTCGGCTATGGCACGACGGGTCTGTCGGTGGGACAGCGGGTGTTCGGCCTCGCAGACTGGTATCGCGACGGCACCCTTGCGGAGTATGTCGCCATGGAGGCACGCAACCTCGCGCCGTTGCCGGGCGACGTCGACTTCACGGTGGGCGCGAGCCTGCCGATCTCGGGCCTGACCGCTTGGCAGGGACTGTTCGAGCACGGCCGCCTTCGATCAGGGCAGAGCGTCATCGCGCACGGCGCGGCTGGCGCAGTCGGGTCGATGGTGACGCAACTTGCACGAGAGGCGGGCGCGTACGTCATCGGTACCGGACGCGCTGCCGACCGTCAAAAGGCGCTCGACTTCGGCGCGAACGAGTTCGTCGACCTAGAGAACGACGCCCTGGAAGACATCGGCGGAGTCGATCTAGTGTTCGATCTCATCGGCGGCGACATCGGGAAGCGATCCGCGCGCCTGGTTCGAGCCGGAGGAACGCTGGTGTCCATCGTCGGTCCCGCGGAGGCGCGGCCCGCTGATGGCCTGGCGGTCGACTTCGTTGTCGAGTCCGATCGTGCCCAACTGAGTGAGATCGTCCAACGCGTGCGGGACGGACGACTGCGGACGAACATCGGCAACGTCGCAAACCTCGACAACGCCGTTGCCGCCTTCAACCCGACCGAGCGGATCCAGGGAAAAACGATCATCCGCGTTCGTCCGTGAGGACTTGCGCTCTTTGCCGAGGGAGAGACGCGCGCGTTGATGGTGTGGTTACGCGCTTGGGAGCATCCTCTTTCCCGGTGTGGCAGAAGACCGCTCGGCCAGCCTCAGGTGTACCGACTTGTTCTGTTTCCGATCATTGAATGAATGGCGCCGAGCCTGTCGGAACACAGCCTTGCCAATGGTGCGATCCACGGCTTGGACCGCCCTTGTCGCGTCATGTTCTGGTTGGCGGCAAACCAATGGAACTCAATGAAACCCACGGCATGACTGCGCTCTCATGAAAAGCTCTGATTTCGACAAATTGTTCCGGCGGGATCCGACCGCGCCGATTCTGCCCTACCCGCCCGCGTCGCTGGCGGAACGGATCCTCGATTCCATGGATGTCCGCATCGAGGCCTTCGCGATATGCCGGATCGCCCGGGACGCGGCGCTTGTCATCCCGGCAATTTCCGACCTGAAGATCATGTATGTGCTCAAGGGCACGTTGCATCTCAGCGTCGACGGCAACGAGCCGCTGGTGTCGCCGGCGGGCAGTATTGTCCTGCTACCCAAGAATCTTTCGCGCACGCTGACAGGCAAGGAACCTGTCAACCGGACGTACAGTGTCCAAGAGGCTCTCCACATGGGGATCCACAACCTCATGTATCTCGATGCGTTCGCTGGAGACGAGTACGAAATCCGCGTGCTGTGTGGCCGGATCCAGGTCGGCTTCGCCAATGACTTCGACGCGTTCGATGGGCTCGTCCGGCCCATAAGCGCCAAGCCGGACAACGATGCTTTTGTCAGAAGCGCGTTTGAGACCATGCTCGATGAGAGCAGATTCCGCACGGCCGGCTCGCAGGCCCTCGCGAACACCTTGATGAAGGCGTGTCTGGTCGAGCTGCTGCGCCACGATCTCAATCAGTTGCATCAGCCAGGCAGCTCGCCGTCGATTCTCCTGAAGCCTGGCGTCGGTCGGTCGGTCATCGCGATCTTCTCGCAGCCTTCGGCGACGCACAGCGTGGCCTCGTTAGCCAGAACCGCCTGCATGAGTCGGTCCGCTTTCGCGAAGGCATTCGTGGAAACCACCGGCGCGACACCGATCGAATTCGTGACGCGTGCGCGCCTTGCCAAGGCGCGTGATCTGATTGCGGCGACGGGGAACTCCATCGCATCGATCGCGATAGCCGTGGGCTTCGCCAGCCGCAGCCATTTCAGTTCGCGATTCAGCCAGCGCTACGGCGAAGATCCCACGACGTATCGCAAGCGAGCCCGGCAAGAAGCGGACCCGACCGCCAACGACTTTCCGACAGCGCTCGCTGCCAACGATCCATCGTGACTCGCTCCAGCGAGTCAGTCTTCCCCGCACATCGAGGTCGTCCGCATGACTAAACATCCAGTGATCATCGAAGATACGGGGCTCGGACTGTTCCAGGTGGAAGTGCGCGCCCAGGGAACGTCCTTTCTTTCCGACGAACCGATCTCTTCCGGCGGCCTGGCCTCCGGTCCGGGGCCGTTCGACCTGCTCAGCGCCGCACTCGGCGCATGCACGGTCATGACCGTGAAGCTCTACGCCCAGCGCAAGGCGATTGCCGTGTCCCACGTGCAGGTCATGATTACGCACCAGCGCGATCCCGAATCGCAGCGCGACGTATTCGAACGCTCGATTTTCATCGACGCAGCGGTAACCGAGGATGAGATGAAATTACTGCTCGCCGCAGCGGATCGCTGTCCGGTGAGCCGGACGTTGAGCGCAGGCTCGGACATCGTTACGACCCGCAGTCAGACAGCGATCACCACCGCTCGGCGCGTCGGGGACGAGACCCACATCCGCGCCATGGATCGGGCCTGCGACGAACTTGCCACCGGCTGACCCATGCTCGTTGTCCACCATCTCAGCCATTCAAGATCCCAACGCATCCTCTGGCTTCTGGAAGAACTGGATGTGCCCTACGAGATCAGGTTGTACGAGCGCGAAGGCAGAAGCCATCTGGCTCCGGAGGCATTGAAGTCGGTCCATCCCCTGGGGAAATCCCCGGTGATAACCGACGACGACCGCGCCGTGGCCGAGTCTGGCGCGATCGTCGATTACATCGTCCGTCGCCACGGCGAAGGCAGGCTCGCGCCGTCGCCGGACAGCTGGCTCTACGACCAGTACATGCAGTGGCTGCACTACGCCGAAGGATCGGCAGCACTGCCCTTGATCATGAAAGGGCTTGTCTCGCACCTGGGCAACATGTGGCGCCCGCTCAAGCAGGGCGTCGACATCGAGCTGGATGCCCATTTGAGCTACATCGACCAGAGCCTGGAGGAACGCGACTATCTCGTGGGAAACGCATTCTCGGCCGCGGACGTGCAGATGAGCTTCATCGGTGAACTGGCGGCGATCCGGAGCGACAGGAGCCGGTTCCCGAACCTCGAAACATGGGTCCGCCGGTTTCAGCGCCGGCCAGCTTACCAGGCCGCCATCCGGCGAGGAGGTCCTTATGCCCTTGGAAGCGAATGATCGAAAGATACAGCGCCTGCGTCCTTTCTCTTTTGAACAGCACCTTGATACCCCATGGCCGGCAACCGAGCGTTCCGGCCATCCAACGGGAGACTTCTGATGCCCGCCGACATGTACAACGACACGATTCCCGCGCTGCTGCGAGGGCTTGGAGTCCTTCAGTCTTATTTGGACAAGATGCAGGTGGCTGTGGACGCCGGGCAATTCACCGGCGAAGAACTGCTTCAGGCACGCCTGGCAGACGATATGCTGCCACTTGGTCGTCAGTTTCAAATCGCCAGCGACAACGCCAAGAATGGTCCGGCCCGGTTGGCTGGCCAGGAAGCGCCCTGGTTTGTCGACAACGAACAGACGATAGGGGAATACCGCTACCGGATCGAGAAGACGATCGCGTTTTTGCGGACGTTGACGCCTGAGGCCTTCGAAGGCAGCCAGGCGCGAATGATCGATCAGTCGTATCGGCGCGTGGGTTCCGCCATGACCGGGGAAGATTATTTACGCGCCTTGCTGCTGCCCAACTTCTACTTCCATGTTGCAGTCGCACACGCCATTTTGCGTTACAAAGGTATCCGGCTGGGCAAGAGCGACTATCTCGGCGCATTGCCCGGTCTGGCGCCCATGGCCGTGGATTCGCCCAGGGAAGGCCCTCCGGTACGATTCCTGACCCATGCGGAAAGCATCGATTGGCTCGCAGGACGCGGCCTGCGGGAAGTGCCGGCGACTGACAAATCTGGCAACAGCTATTTCCAGTTCGAGCTGCAACCCCTCCCCGTAAGGCTGTCCGACCTGATCGGTTCGCTGATGGAGGATCTCGGCGAATTCGAGGGTGGACTGCTGCTGCTGAGCGATTGGATCTGGGACGATGAATACGAAGGCGATCCAACGGCGATGTATCGCGAGGCGCAAAAAGAAGCCCGCCCATTGAACGAAGCGCCCGGACTGCTCCTGGACACGTCGGATCGTCAGGACGCGGTGGCACTGTTGACCTTGCTCGTGGAGCGCAAGTGGACCGGTCAATTTTATTCTGCGTCCGGCGCAACGACCCTGCGGATTGTCGAAGGCGACCGTGTACACGTTTACACCGCAAATCCGGAAGCAGAACGTCTCGTGCGATATCGGCTCGTCGTTTCGGGCGGCGACGTTCTGCCTATCTGAAGAACTTTCATTTTTGATGTTTCCAACGCCATCGACCATCGGTACATTGTTCGAAAACGACCATCAGCCGACGACCTTGCGAGGAACTCCAAAGCATGTGCTGGCTTCAAATGGATGAAACCTGCGACGCATGGCCCGTCGCCCACCGGCACCTGCAACGGAAGACGCAGGCTCGGGCCGCTCATTACCACGCCAATCTGAACCAACCATGAATCAGCCTATTCACGAAAACCTCGATGAAACCTTCGTTGCGCGCCAGCGCGAGCGGCTGCTCGAACTGCGGGCGCAGCTCATTGCTGGTGGAGACGCCGCCGGCGCCGAGGAAGACACCTTGCAGATGGCTGCCGGTGATGAGCCCCAGGACGCCGTTGACGATGGCAACCGCCTCGAGCAGCAAGCCAATGACGAAGCGATACTGGCGCACGACCTGGAACGGATCGCGGCCATCGACCGTGCGCTGGAGAAAATACGCGAGCATACGTATGGCGTGTCCGACGGCAATGGAGAACCCATCGGTCGTGCGCATCTGGAAGCCGTGCCCGAGGCGGTCTTCACCGTGGACGAGCTCAATGCAAAAGCGCGCCAAAGGTAAACAGTAAAGGTGAACAGTCAGCATGAACATTCCGCAGTGACTCCGGCTGCCGTTGCCGAGGCGGCAGACATGCTGCTGGTCGCTGGCGAACGCCCGAGTCCCGACCGTGTACGAGCGTTGATCGGCACGGGCTCGCATGACGTCATCGCCGGATTCTTGGACGTCTGGTGGGAAGACTTGGGGCGACGCATCATCGCCCCATCGGCTGATCCCTGGACGCCACCTCCGGAGGTTCAGCAGATCGCCGCGACGCTTTGGATACGGGCCACCGCGCACGCACGCGCCATGCTGGCGACTTCCCATGAGGAAGAACGCGAATGTTTACTCGGAACGATCGCCCAGCTGGAAGCGAGATTGCAGGATGCGTCCTCCGGCAACTAGCGTCAAACCATCCGTCGAAACCCACAGCATGGCCAGAAAACGCATGGCGGTGACCGCCGACATAGTCGATCCGATCATTCTGCTTCACAGAGGGTCGGAGGTGATTTTCGATGAAAATTTCTCGGATCACCTCAACGGCATGCCTCCGCATCAACGCAAGAAGTGGCTTGCAGACCGCTCGATTTTGCTGCTGGACGAATACGACGACGGCGCGTTCGATACCAACGGCGAACTCGATCCTTGGGAGCCCGACTAAGCGACACGCGCCAGAGCGCTCAAACGCACGACGTGGCGCATCGCATCATCATGATGCCTGGTCGATCGGAACAACATAACTGTCTGCCGATGATTTTCGTTCCGAGCATGACGAGGCCGCCTGCGCAGATCGTAGATCGACGCCACCCTCCCTGGAATCGATGATTCCAGGGACCCGCCATGCACGTGGCGCTTTCGGACAACCCGCATCTTGCGCATTGATTCTTGCCGCCACGGCTCGAGAATCGCCCTTGCCTCGTCTTCGATAGCAAGGGCCCATCGCCCTGCCCCAGCGTCCGAATGCAGCCGGGGTTGCTCGACAGTTACCTGCTCGATTCCGGTTACACCGAATCCGGGACAGGCCCGTGCGCGAAAGTTGGGGTCACCAACGCATACGGAACCCCAGCGTCCCGTTCATCGCATGCGAATCGCCATGAGACAGGCCGGACTGGGCCTGTACTTCGCCGTAGATGGAGTAGCGGCCGCTGGCCCAGTCGATGGCACCGCCGACGCCGAGACCGCCCCACCAGCGTTCGTTACGCGTGGTGAAGTCGGTGCCGGCCACGCTGACCTGTGCCGAGTTCTGGAAGTTGTTGTAGACGTTGGCGATGACGTACAGGTGCGTGACCACCGCACCGCCCGCACCCTGACGCGTGTGCAGGTAGTCGAGAGTGGCGCCGGCGCGGGCCACGCCGGTGTTGCCGTTCTGCTGCCTCACGCCAGTGCCGTACACATCGTTGAAGCTGTCGAACGAGGTCTTGCCGTAGGTCACCTGCGCCTGCGGCACGATCGACCACACATCGCTCAGATGGAAACTCTGGCCGGTTTCCGCGCTGAGGGCGTAACCGTCGGCGTGGTTGTCGTCCACCAGCAGACGTCCGAGCGTGTGCGAGCGCAGGTCGGAGTTGAAACTCAGCCAGTGCGCCTGACCATCGACATAGAAGCCGTTGTCGCCGTACCAGGTCAGGGCGGTGCCGATGCCATAGGCGCGCGAGTTGATGCGTCCGTCGCCGTAGGCCGAATGCACGTTGGCGTTGTCGTGGCCATATTGCAACGACGCGCCGCCCACCAGCTTGCCGGCACCGTTCTCGCTTAGCGTGGCATCCAGGCCGACTTCGGACTTCCAATCGGACGTGTCGTAGTGCGTGCCGCTGGTGCTGTAGGCCGGCTTGATGGTCCGGTCGCTGCCCTGCGTGCGCACCCACACACCTTCACCCGGCTGCATGCCGTCGCTGCCATCGCCGTTCCTCCACTGCCGACTGCCGGTGCGCTGGACCAGCGTGTCCATGGTGTTTTCCTGCTGCAGGATGCCTGCATAGGCTTCGTACAAAGGCACGCCCGGCTGATACAACGGCGGTGGTGGGTTGTTGCCGTTGCCGGGATCACCCGGATCGCTGGGAGGATTGGTCAACGCCGAACGCAGGTACCAGTCGCCGTCTGCCGTGTCGGTGCCGTCCTTGTACAGGCGATACGCATAAGCGCCGGCGATCACCGCCTGCTGGCCCTGGAACACATAGTCACCCTGCAGTGCGAAGCTACCGTTGGACACACCCTTCACATCGATCAGCTTGATGCCCTGCGGAGTCGCCGCGCCGCTGCCACCGACATGGGTGACGTGCACCAGCGAGTTGCCCGAGGTGTCACCGGCGACCACCAGCATGTCGGTGGCCGAGGCATCGCCGCCCAGCACGGTGTTGAAGTTGAGCAGGCCGCCCTGGCCGACATAATCGCCCTGCACCGTCAGCGTCGTGCCCGGCGTCTTGCCGAAGTTGACGACGCCGGCGTTGGCGAGTGAATCCACATGCTGCGAGAAGCCGCCGAGATCCAGCGTGGCGCCGCTCTTCACCGCGAAGGCGGAACTTGCGTTGAAAGCGTTGGCCATTGCCGCGCTCAACGTGCCTGCGGTGACCGAGGTGGCGCCGCTGTAGCTTGACGTACCACCCAGCACGAGCGTGCCATCGCCGCTCTTGCTGAGGCCGCCGCTGCCGGACACATCCCCGTCGAGCGTGAGCGTGGTACCGGCGTCGGTGTCGAACGTCGCGGCGCCACCGAGGCCGACGCTTCGATTGCTCTCGAAACTGGCCGTGGTGTGCAGTGTGCCGTCATCGACGGAGAGGCTGCCGGTTGCATCACCGAGGTTGGCGTCGCTCGATATCTGCAACGAACCCGCGTGCACTTCGGTTCCGCCGGCGTAGGTGTTGCTGCCATTGAGCACCAAGGTGCCGAGGTCGTCCTTCACCAGCATGCCGGAGCCGCCGAGCATGTTGTCGATGGTTGCCGTCATGTTCGCGCCGGCAGCGGTGCCGTCACCCACGCGAATGGACGATGCGCCACCCGTCAAGGTGATGGCGCCGCCAGCCAGCTGATAGCCGTCGGCGCTGAATTGCATGCCCGAAGCGCTGACCTGGCCGTTGGCATTGTCCACAGTCACCACGCCGCCGCTGCCACCGAACACGGCGAACGTACCGTTGCTGTAGGGCGCGTTGAGCGAACCGGTGGCATCGGTCCAGTAGTCGTTGTCGGCCAGCCGCCAAGTGCCGGTGCCGCCGGTGATGGCGCCGTCGTTGGCATGGCCGGGGCCGTCCCAGAAACTCAGCGTCAGGCCGTCGGTGTCGACCAGGTTCACTTGATTCGCCAGCGACGTCTGCACGAACGCATCGGTGGTCGGCACGGTGCCGAGCGCGAGGCCGTTGTTGGTCAACGCTCCGTCGTAGCTGAAGAGGCGATACACGCCGGGGCCGAAGCTGCCGCCCGGGGTGGCGGACACATTGAGCGTGCCATCCAGCGTGAGGTTGCCGTGCACGATGGTGAGGTCGTTGGTTGTACCGCCCACGGTGCCGGCCTGGCCCAGTTGATAATCGAGCGCGCTGTTCGCGCCCAGCGTCAGGTTGCCGTTGACAGTGAGCGTACCGACTGTGCCCGTCGCCGCGCCGGGGCTGAGCGTGGCACCGTCGGCCACCGTCACGTTGCCGCCGATGGTGCCCGCGCCGCCCAGCGTGCCACCACTCTGTACCGTGGTCGCGCCGTTGGCCGCGGATTGGTCGCCGTCGATCAGCAGCGTGCCACCCTGCACCGTGGTCGCTCCGGTGTAGCTGTTGTCGCCGGCAAGGACGGTGGTGCCGCTGCCGATCTGTGTCACCGCACCCGACCCGGAGATCACGCCGCCAAATGTCTGGACGTCCGAACGATCGAACGCCAGCGTGCCGTTGTCGGCCACGTCGCCAACGATCGAGCCGCTGGTGCCGCCCTCGCCAAGCTGCAGCACGCCATCGGCGATGGTGGTGCCGCCGGTGTAGGTGTTGTCGCCGGCGAGCACCAGCGTGCCAAGGTCGGATTTGGTGAGGCCGTCGCTGCCGGTGAGCACGGAGGCGATGGTCGCGCTCATGCCCGCGCCGTCGGTAGTGCCGTCACCGACGCGGATCACCGGTGCCGAACCGGTCAGTGCAATGTCATCGCCCTCGACGCGATAGCCATCGGTAGCGAACTGCATGCCTGAACTGTTGATCGCGCCGAGACTTGCATCGACGGTAACCGTGCCGGCGGCGGCGCCGAAAATGGCGAAGCTGCTGTCCTGGTACGGCGCGTTGATGGTGCCGTCGACGACGGTCCAGTTATCGTTGCCGCTGACGTTCTGCCACACGCCGTCGCCACCCTGCACCTGGCCGTCGCCGCGCGCGCCGTTCCCGTCCCAGAAATTCACCGCCAGGCCATTGGTGTTGACCAGGTTTACCTGCTGCGCGATCGAGGTCTGCAGGAAGAAGTCGGGCGATGGCACCGAGCCAAGGTTGATGCCATTGTCGGTCAGGTTGCCGTTGTAGCCGATGACGCGATAGATGCCCGGATCGAACGAACCGCCCGAGGACACCGACACGTTGAGCGTGCCGTCGAGGGTGAGGTCGCCGCCGACCTGCACGAGATCGTTGAGCGGACCGCCGACCACATTCGCCTGGCCCATGTCGACATTGAGGCTGGACGCATCGCTCAGCGCAAGACTGCCCTTGATCGACAGCGTGCCCGGCGCGCTGCCGGCATTGCCCGGGTTGAGCGAGCCGCCGTCGGCCACGTTGACGTCGCCGCCGATGGTGCCCATACCGCCCAGCGTGCCGCCGCTGTCGATCGACGTGGTGCCCGTCGCTGCCGACTGGTCGCCGTTGATGATCAGGCTGCCGGCACGGACATTGGTGCCGCCGGCATAGGTGTTGTTGCCGCTGAGCACGGTGGTGCCGGTGCCCTGCTGTTCCAGCGTACCGCTGCCGGAGATCAGCCCCGCAAGGTTGAATGCATCGCTGCGGTCGGATACCAGCGTGCCGTTGTTGACCACGTTGCCGATGATCGAGCCGGTGGTGCCGCCGTTGCCCAGTTGCAGGACGCCACCGCTGATGGTGGTGCCGCCGCCATACGTGTTGTCGGCGGAGAGAATCAGCGTGCCGCCGTCAATCTTGGACAACGCCCCGGCGCCGGCAATCGTACCGGTCAGCGTCGCATCGACCGTGGTATCGAACGTGCCGCCACCGCTGCCAAGCGTGATGCCTCGGGCCGAAGTAAGGGCGCCTGTGTTGCGCAACGTACCGCCATTGATCGATACCGCGCCGGATGCGTTGCCGAGATTGGTGTCGTTGTTGACGTTGACGATGCCGCCGTTGATGAACGTGCCACCGGCATATGTGTTGGTACCCGAGAGTAACAGCGACCCCGTGCCGATCTTGGTGAGCGCGCCGGCGCCACTGATGGCTCCGCTGGCAATCATGATGACCGACGTGTCGATCGTGCCGCCACCCTGGTTGAGGGTGATGCTGCGCGCCGTGACGAAATTACCTCCACCAGTCCGCAGCGTGCCACCGTCGAAGCTGAGCGTGCCTGTGAGATTGCCCAAGGCCGTATTACTCGATGCCTGCAGTACGCCGCCATTGATCGCCGTGCCGCCGGTGTAGTTGTTAATGCTGCCAGTAAGGACCAGCGTGCCGAGATCTTCCTTTACCAGACTGCCGGCGCCATTGAGCGGAGCGTTGATGGTCGCGGTCATGTTCGCGCCGGCGGCGGTGCCATCGCCGACGCGGATCACATCCTGACCGCTGGCGAGAGTGATCCCGGCCCCGGTACCCGTGACGGTATAGCCGTCCACCGCAAACTGCATGCCGGAACTGGTCACGGCTCCGAGGGAATTGTCCACCGTCACCGCGCCCGGCGTGCCCATGAAGATGGCGAACTCGCTATCGGTGTACGGCGCGTTGTACTGGCCCGTCTGGTCGGCCCAATTGCTGTTGCCTGTGCTGTTCTGCCAGACACCCGCGCCACCGTCGATAGTGTTGTTGCCATGGCCGTTCGGGCCGTCCCAGAAGTTGAGCGTGAGTCCGTTGCTGTTGAGCAGGTTCACCTGATTCGCGACGGACGTCTGCACCTGATACGTGCCGGCCGGCGTGGTGCCCAAGGTGAGGCCGTTACCGGAGAGCGTGCCGTCGTAGCTGATGATGCGGTACAGACCCGGACCAAAGCTGCCGCCCGGCGTGGCCGATACATTGAGCGTGCCGTTGAGGTCGAGGTTGCCGTGCACCACGGTGAGATCGTTGAGCGTACCGCCGACCACATTGGGCTGGCCGAACTGGTAGTTGAAGATGGCGCCGGGGGCCGCCGCCAGGTTGCCATTGAGGGTCAAGGTGCCTGCCGCGCCCGTGTCACCCGGGCTGAAGATGCCACCGTTGTTGATCCGTACATTGCTGCCGATGATGCCGGTACCGCCCAGCGTGGCGCCACTCAACACCGACGTGCCGAGGCCGGAGACGGCGGATTCGTCGCCGTCGATCAGCAATGTGCCCGCGCTTACGGTTGTCGCGCCCTTGTACGTGTTGGTGCCGGTGAGCACGGTGGTACCGGTGCCATTCTGTACCAGGCCACCGGTACCGGAGATCAGGCCGCCAAACGTATAGACGTCCGAACGATCGAAAGTCAGCGTGCCGTTGTCGATCACGTTGCCGAGGATGGAGCCGTTCGCGCCACCATTGCCCAACTGCAGCGTGCCGGCAGCAATGGTGGTGCCACCGGTGTAGGTTTCGGTGGCGGTCAGCACGGTGGTGCCGGTGCCGGACTGCTGCACCTTGCCCGCGCCGGAGATGACGCCGTCGAGGGTCATCGTGTCGGAGCGGTCGAAGCCCAGCGTGCCGTTGGTGTCGACGATCATCGTGGCGCTGGCGATCGAGCCGCTGGTGCCGCCATTGCCGATCTGCAGCAGGCCGTCATTGACCACGGTGTTACCGGTGTAGGTGTTGGTGCCGGTGAGTAACCATGTGCCTGCATCGTTCTTGGCCAGCGTGGTGATGCCGCCCGGGCCATCGATGATGGTGCCGCCCATGGTGTTGTCATCGGTATTCGTGCCGCCCAGACCGAGTGTGCGATTGCCGCTGCCGGCATACGCAGCCGAACCGGTATTGGCGAAATCGATCGCACCGGTGCCCGACGATTCGATCACGCTGGTGCCGCCCGACAACGTGAACAGCCGATCGGTGGTGTCGCCGGTGCCGGTGTAGCGCAACGTCGCGCCGTTGCCGATCACCAGGTTGGTGGCCGCGTTCGACGACGAGCCGATGCTGCTGGCCTGACCGCCGTTGGTCAGGTGATCTACACCAAGCACGCCTCCCGAAATCGTGGTGACGCCGGTGTAATTGCTGGCGGCGTTGCGCAGGATCCAGGTGCCGACACCGGTCTTGCTGAGGGAGGTCTTGCCGGTGCCGTTGTCGGTGATCTGCGCGGCGAGGCTGTTGTTGTCGGCGCTGGTGCCGGTGAGCGTAACCGTCTGTGCCGTGTTCGGCGTGCTGAAGGCGATCGCGCCGGTATTGGTGAACTGAACCGCGCCGGTACCAGAGGCGTTGAGCGCACTTCTGTTGGATGCGCCGAGGGTGAACAGCCGATCGGTGCTATCGCCGCTTCCCACGTATTCGAAAGTGCCGCCGTTGAGCACGAGATTGGCCGCGGCGTTGTTCGACGAACCGATCGAGCTGGCCGCGCCACCATTGGAAAGTTTGGCGACTTCGAGAATGCCGGCGTTGGCGGTGGTGGTCCCGACATAGTTGCTCGCAGCGCTTGAGAGATACTCGAAGCTGCCGCCGTTCTTCACCACGTTGCCGGTGCCGGTGATGGTGCCGCCGTAGTTGGCCGCGGCGGCGGAGTTGGCGCCGGAATTGATGGTCAGCGTGGCGCCGCCGAGATCGGTATTGCCACCGGTGCTGCCGCCGCCGGTGATGTAGCTTGCCGAGGTGTTGAATCCATTGAGGTCGAGCTGCGCGCCGGCCACATCGAAGTAATTGATATAACCGGTGCCGAAGGCATTAGTCGCCCCCGCCTGCAAGGTGCCCGCGCTGAGCGTAGTGCCGCCGGTGTAGGTATTGCTGTTGGTCAGCACCAGCGTGCCGGCTCCCTGCTTGGTCAGATTGCCTGCGCCCTGGATCGACCCGCCGATGGTGAGCGTGGTTGCCGCGTTGGCGATGTTGAGGCCGCCCGCGCCGCCGGTCAGCTGGATGCCGCGATCGATGCTTACGGTGGCGCCGGTGTAGACCAGCGTGCCGTTGGTGAAGGCGAGATTCGCCGGATCGGAGGTGGACGCGCCGATGCCGCTGTTCTGGCCGCCGTTGGCGAGGCAGTCCGTGGTCACCGTGGCGCTCGCGATGATGGTAGCGCCGGTGTAACTATTGCCGCAGCCACTGAATGTCTGGTTGGTACCGGAAAGAGCGCTCACCCCACCCGCACCACTGATGTTGCCGCTGAATGTGCCGGTACCCCGCAACTGCAGCACGCCGGTATTGCCGAGCGTGACGTTGCCCGCGCCATTGAGTCCGGTGACCCAGACCGCGAAACCGTTGAGGTCGGCGGTCGCACCGGCGTTCACCGTCAGCTGGCCAGCACCTGCACCCGTGGCGGTGCCGCCAAAGGCTTGGGCGGAGCCAGCCTGCAGCGTGCCGGCAGTGACGGTGTTGCCACCGGTGTAGGTGTTGGTACCCGTGAGCACGAGCGTGCCCGCGCCATCCTTGATCAGCGATCCGCCGCCAACCACGGTGCCATCGTCCGTTAGCGTGGTGCCGGCCTGATCGACGGCGATGTGACCGGGACCACCGGCCAGGGTGAAGCCGCGATCGATGTCCACCGTGCCGCCGGTGTATTCCAAGCCACCGCCAGTCAGCTGCAGATTGCTCGAGTCACTGGTTGCTGCCCCAAGGCTGCTGACCTGCCCGCCATCGGCCAGCGTCGCGACCGAGAGCAGACCGCCGCTGACCACCACCGGCCCGACAAAATCATTGCCCGGATTGGTCAACGCCAGCGTGCCGGCGCCGGTCTTGTTGAAGCCTGCATCATCCGGGCTGGTGACCTGACCACTAAAAGAAAGCGTCGTTGGGCTATCGACCTGGATCGTGCGCGACGGGCCACCATTGACCAGGGTGAAGCCGCGATCGGTGGACGCGGTGGCACCGACGTAATGCAGCGTGCCGTTCTCGATCGCCAGGTTGGACGGGTCCGCCGACGACGCGCCGATCGCGCTCGCCACACCGCCATTGGCGATGCTGTTGATGTACAGCGTGCCACCGCTGATCGTCGTGCCACCGGTATAGGTGTTGGCGCCTCTCAATTGGACCGTGCCCGTGCCCGACCCGCCAGAGACAAAGCTGGTGGCTCCGCCGTTGTCGACGATGGTGGAAGTGATGAAGAAATTGCCGGTGTTATTCTGCAGCACGCCCAACGGGCTACCACCGACACCGCCGGTGATCGATCCGCCCTGGATATTTTGCGCGGCGCCATTGGCGCTCGGCGAGACGATGATGTTGCCATCCACGCTGAGCGTGTTGGCAGCGCCGACAGTGACAGTGGAATTCGCTGCCGCGGTGTACTTGAGACCACCGAGTGCGACATTGCCGTTGACCGTGCCGGTATACGGCGTGTTGGCGGCGCCACCTTCGTCGCTGACGATGTCGCCGTTCATCCAAGTGGCGGCGTTGTCCTTGTCCGCATAGTCGGTGAACGCGGTGATCACCCCGCCCGTCACCTGCGCATAGTCGGTGCCGTTGACGGTGGCCCAGCCGCCGAGCGCGCCATCGGCGTGCGTCGTGGTGATGGTGCTGCCGGTGTTGAAATCGAAATCGACCAGGCCGCCGCTGCGGTTGATCGCGCCGAGCCCCACATTCAAGGTGTGGCCGCTGGCGGCCGTGGTGTTGATGCGATTGCTGCCCGCCGTGACATCGAGGCCACTGAAGCTCTGGCTGTTGGTCGCTGCTCCGCCGGTGATAACCAGCGTGCCGCCATTGAGATTGAGCGCCGAAGCACTGTTGATGATGTTGCTCGCCGGTGCGCCTGCGGCAGCAAAATTCAGTGCCAGCGTACCGCCGCCGACGAGGGTGTCGCCGCTGTAAGTGTTGGCGCCGGTCAACGTCTGCGTGCTCGCACCCAGTTTGGTCAGTCCGCCCGTACCGATGATGCTGCCTGCATACGTCGTGCTGCCCGTACCGGATTTGAGCGTGAGCGTGCCGCTGCCCAGGTCCACGCTGCCGCCGGTGCCGGCGAGCGAGGGCACGATAATGTTCTGATCATTGAGGTCGAGTGTGCCGCCATTGACCACCACCGCCTTGGTGGCGCCCAACGCCTGGTCGGTGCCGGCGATCAAGGTGCCGCCCTGCACCGTGGTGGTGCCGGTATAGGTGTTGTCGCCGTCAAGTTCCCAGCTGCCCGCGCCATTCATGGTCACGCTGCCGGGACCGGAAACGATGCCTGACAAACTGTTCGCACCGGCGGAACTTCCACCGAGTGTCAGTACGGCGTTGGTCGCGGCGGTCGCGACTGTACCCGTGAGTGCGAGTGCGCCGGCGCCGTCGTTGTCGATGGCACTGGCGCCTGCAACGTTGAACGCACGATCCGTGGTGACCGCCCCGCCAACATAGCTGAGCGTGCCGTTGGTCAGGCTGATGCCGCCGGCGGTGCCGGTGCCGAACGAGCTGTTGCTGCCAGTGGCGGCCAGCACCGGCGCCACGACCGTGATGGCGTTGATGCTCGAAGCACCGGTGTAAGTGTTGGCGCCGCCTAGCGTGATGGTGCGGCCCGCAGTGCCCGCATAGGAGAAGGCCTGATCGGAGGCGCTGCTGATGACGCCCAGCAGTGCCATGTCGGCGGTTTGCGCCGAGAAGCCCATGGTCAGCAGCCATGGGTTGGTATTGGAGATGTTGCCGGTGAGGGTCAGCGTGCCAGTGCCGAGGTTCCTCAACGAGTTGCCACCGCTGGACGTGTTCTGGAATTGCCAGTCGCGGTTGGAGGTGTCGCCGGTACCGGTATAGTTCAGCGTGCCGCCGAGACCACCGCCCGCCTGCACCGTGATCAGTCCGTTCAACGGATCCGTCGGTGCGCCCAGCGCGCTGGCCTGCCCCAGGTTGCCTACCGAGGTGAAACCGTAGGTGCCGCCGCCGGCAAAAATCGTCCGGCCGGTGTAGTCGTCGGCGGCGTTGCTCATCGTCACGCCACTGGCCGCCGCGATGCCTCCCGCGCCGGTGAAGCGGGCTGCGCCCGCGCCACGCAAGGTGATCGAGCCGCTGGTCAAGGTCACCACGCGAGTGGCCGCCAGCCCGGTCGTTGCAGTCAGTGCAGTGCCCGCGGCCATGGTCAGGCCGTTGCCGGATGTGCCAAGGGCGGCATCGGTGGCGAGCGTGAGCGTGCCCGCCTGCACGTTGACGCCGCCGGTGAAGATGTTGGTGCCCGACAGGATCAACTGGCCGCTGCCCGTCTTGGTCAGGCCCTGATTGCCGGCGATGATCGAATCGATGGTGGCCGCGGTGCCGTTGTTGGTGATGGTCGGCGTGGTGCCGCCCAGTGTCAGGGTGCCGCCGGTGAGGGTAAATCCGCTGACGCCGAACGTCAGGTTCTGCACCGTGATCGGCGCACCCAGCGTCACCGTGCCGGCGGTGCCGGCGAACACGGCGTTGTCGAACGCGGCGTTGTCCCAGGTGACAAAGGGACCGGCGACCCCATCGCTGGCGCTGTTCCACAGTGGCGAGGTGATGTTCCAGGTGCCCGTGCCGCCGCTGCCGGCGGTGCCACTGTTGACGTCCCAGTAGAGATCGGTGGAAAACGCCGTTGGTGCATACAGAACCGACATCGCAGCAAGCAAGCCCAGGCGCAAGGTCCAACCGGCCGACGCCAGGCGTAGCGCGGGACGTTCGTCGCAACTCATCGCACTGGGGCGCCCACGCCCCTTGCCGTGCTTGCCCGCGAGTTCGGAAGCTACCACCCATGTATTGAGTGCCGTGGACCAGACGATGCGAAATACCCGGTTCATCAAATTCCCCTGTCGATGTGCAGTCGGATGAAGCTGTGCGTGGTGGTGCGATGGCCGTGGTGACTCAGGCCGAATCAAAACCCGTTCGTTGGCGCCTGCGGTGCCACTGCGCAAAGGCATCGCGCAGGCGCCGCGAAGACGGCATCTGGCGGGTTTGTGCATGGGAGAAGGCATGCGCGCGAGCTGCCGAACGCAGCTGACGGGCGTCGGATGTCGGCGTATGCAATCGATTTAAATCGGTTCGAAACAAGAACACGAACTAATCCCTGAGCCGGAGGGGGTTCTCCGGCCGATCAGCTGCCGACTGGCGTCACACAAGAGTTAATCCCTACGCAATGTCGACAGCGTTTATGAAAGCTTCATGCAAGGTTATTCAAGGAATGCGCCAAGGGATCGGCGTGGCGTCTCCTTTCGTTCGGCGTGACGTCTCATTTCAATCGGCAGCACATGCGCGCAGGAAGGGACACGCTGTGGCGATGCGAGAGTTGCCCGCTCGGCAACGCGTCCGTCAGGTCGGTGGGGCCTTGTCGGGGAGGCACGCAAGGTGCGCCTGCAACTCCACACCCTGCTGCGCCTTGTCGCCTGACCTCGCCGCCTTGGCGTCGCTGGGCGTCATGCCGAAACGCGCACGGAAACTCCTGAGCAACTGATTGCCGCTGGAAAAACCCAGGCTATAGGCCACTTCCGTAATCGAGCGCGAGATGCGACCCACCTGGGTGAGTTCGCGATAAACCGCGTCGAGGCGCATGTCGCGCAGCACCTTGGCCACGCCCCCGTCAGCCGCGAACGCCCGATACAGATGCGCGCGCGACACGTTGAAGCGGCGACACAGAAAATCCGGCGACAGATCCAGCAGATAGAGATTGCGCTGCATGAATTCCATGATGCGCTGCCGCAGCCTCGCTGCCAGTGACGCTACATCGCCAACGTCGATCGCCCAACGGCCTTTCAGTGCTGCCGACAACAGCATCACCAACGCTTCCTGCGCCGCCAACGCCTGCATTTCCGGCAGTGGCTTTGCCAGTGTGCACAGGCCGCCGAGGCAGGCGACCAGCAATGGCGTCATCGGCCAATCTGCCTTCAGCACGGTACCGTGCAGGTTGCGCGAGCCGACGACCTTTTTCAGCAGTTGCCGCGGCAGCGCCACCGATATCGAGGCACCCGCCTCCACTTGGCTCTTCAGTGGCTGGGCAAGATCGAAAATGCAGATGTCGCCCGAGTGCGCCGTCACGGCGATGCCATTGAAATCACCCTGCAGCGCGCCCGCCGTGAGCGCCTGCACGAGGTAGTGATCGAACCCGCTCCGCACCGCGAGGCGTCGATCGCACGGATGCCGCTGCCGGCTCGACGACGTGGTGCCGATCAGCAGCGAGCCGACCACGCGCGATCGCGTCAATCCCTGCAGCGGACGATGTCGATCTGCCGCCATCGGCAGCGGCTCGACGATCGGGCATGCCACATAGCGCCAGAACTCGTCGATCTCGTCGGCCTCGACGAAATCAGTAGACACGCAAACTTCGTCAACCATCACCAATCGCCCCCTGTAGGCTTTCGATGGCACCGCTGAGATATTGCTACCAGCGGTTCACATGGTCGCGAATGTTAGCAAAGCAGGTAACGCACTCCACCGGACAGAAGTCACGGTCATGCGCGCCAAAAGGTGCTGCCCGTCACGAAATCGGCGAACTGAAAAACAGTGGGCAAGCACAGGTGCCGTGGAGACTTAGTCGTAGTTTCGGATGGATGTTCCGGGGCATCCACGGCCCCGCTAGCTTGACCTGATCGCCTGGCCAAACGTCCGTGTCCGATCAGAAGCGGACATCGCCGCGACAACTGCCCAGCCGCGAAGGTCTTTGAAGAGGAAGGCCGCCAAAGCGCTCTTGAGGCAGGTGTACAAAGCCCTCATCGGTCCAGGTAGAAATCCATGGGGATAAGCTCGACGGCCCATCCGCCTTCTTCGCCGAGCTTGGCGGCCGGGTGCATGGATGCGATGCGCAGCGCCTCGTCATGGCTGTCCGCCTCGATGATGAACAGGCCGCCCACCACTTCTTTCGACTCGGTGTAAGGCCCATCGCTGATGTGCGTCTTGCCCTTGCGCGAGCGAAGTGTCCTCCAGCCATCCAGATCGCCAAGCGACGCGGAGACCAGGACCTTGCCAGTAGCGCGCATCTTCTCGTCCAGTGCCGGGCACTGGCTCACCAATGCCTTGACGTCGTCCGGCGCCATCGCGGCGAATTTTTCCGGGGTGAAGTAGGCCAGGCCGAGGTATTTCATGTGAATCCTTTTGAGTGGGGATGCACTGACGACGAAGCTGATGATCCGAAATCGACAATACTCCGGAAGAGTTTGTCGCGGGCACCCCTGTCGATCGCGTGCACCTTCGTTCGTTTAGTTGGCAGGACCAGGTCAAGCTAGTCACTGTGGCTGGCAGCCTGATCCGACCTGCATGGAGAATCCCATGACTACTGACGCCAAAGTGGCAAATCAACGGTACCTGATTTCGTTTGATGACGGCTCGATGGACCATATCCGGGAGGAAGACTGGCCATGGGTGGGCGAGGCAGCACACAAGGTGCTTCGAGAAGCGAAGGCCGCCGGGGTGTGGATCTTCGGCTGCGGCATAGAGCGCCAGCAATCGACCATTGTTGCGACAGACGGGACCGTCACAACCGGGCCTGTGCAGGAGACAAAGGCAGTTATCGGAGGCTTTTCGATCATCGAGGTTTCCTCACGTGAAGATGCGCATGTTTGGGCTGCCAGGATCGCTGCCGCATGTCGCTGCGCGCAGGAGGTTCGCGAGATCATGTTCGATCCGGAATCCTGATAGGAGTTTGCCGGGTCATATGGCTTGACCGCGTATACAAACCGACGCGTCCTTGCCTGTGAAACTTGGGCCGCTCCGGGTCGGGAGCTGCCTCCACCGTGCCCCGATATCACGGGACAATCACCCTTCTCCGGCACCGACGCCTCGCCGCTGAATCCGCCTCCAGGCTCAATCGCTTCTCGTCGCCACTACCGGAGGCACCGCGGCGGCATGCAGCGCCGGTGCCAGCACGGCGAGTTGGCCGATCAACCACAAGGCGATCGCGCCGACCGGGAAATAGATGGCCGGCAGTCGCGGCAATTCGTAATGCTGCATCAGCAGCAGGTTGATGCCATAGGCCAGCACCATGCCGAGTGCGATGCCGATGGTAGCCAGCAGGAAATTCTCGGTCTGGAAGTAATGCATGATGTTGCTTCGGGTGGCACCCAGCGCGCGGCGCACGCCGATGGTGCGGCGGCGCTGCCCCACCCAGAAACTGGCCAGCCCCGCAATACCCAGCGCGGTGACGATCAGCAGCGCCACGATGACGCCCACCAGCATGCCGGCCATGGCGCGGTCGTTCTCGAAGAATCCCTGGCGTAGTTCGTCATAGGTGCGCTGCTCCAGCACGATGCGGTGGGGGTCGAGGCGCTTGAGCGCAGCCAGCGCGGATTTCAGCACCTTCTCGCGATCCTCCGGGGCGGTGCGGATCACGTAACTCCCCCCTTCCGTCGCGGTCAGGCGTATCGGAAGAACGACGCTGTACTGGGCACCCATCTGCAGGTTGTCCGGCCGTGCCAGTGGCGCGCTCACGCCGACCACCTGCAGTGGTATGTCGTCACCAACGTAGATCGTCTTCCCCAACGCGCTCCGGCCTGGCCACAGGCGCGTGGCGACTGCCTGGGCGACGATCACGGTGTGGGGCAGGTTTTTCATATCGTCGCTATGCAGCGCAGGCATGACGGCTTTCAGATCGATCAGCTCATCGGGCTGAAAATCGCGCCCCGAAATCAGCCGTACACCCAGCGTCGTCAGCAGGTTCTGGCCGTAGTAGCTCGCCGCCTCAAGCGAGTTCTGCCGCTGTTGGGGGCGCAGCTTGAGGCCGCTGCTGGACATGTCGTAACCACTGAGCGGCAGCTGGTTTGCCAAGGCCACCGCCTGCGCCCCGGCGATCTGCCGCAACGTCGCCAGATCGGTTTGGGCCTGCGCGTAGGCATCCGGTCGATCGCCGATGTACGCAAACTTGATCTGCAGCAGATCGTGCTCGGCGATGCCGCTGGGAATGTCCATGCGCTGCAAGCGTTGATGGATCAGGAACACCGCGTTGCACACGATGGCGCAGGTCAGCGCCATCTGCACAATCAACAGCCATGCGGTGATCTTGTGTCGGCGCAGAGTGGAGAGAATCGGTCGGATGTCCATCTCAGTTGCTCTTCAATTGCAGGCCGGGGGCGATACGACAGGCACGCCAGGCCGGCAACGCACCGGCCAGCAGACTGGCAACCACCGCCAGCACGAGCGTCATCAACAGCATCGGGCCATCCAGATGCGCCAGCGAGGCGTAATCCGCCGGCCGTCGTCGCACCACCCACAGGCCCAGATACGCCAGCAGCAGGCCGCCAAGACCACCCGCAAGCCCGATCACACCCGACTCCACCAGCAACTGCATGAACAGCGCACGCCGTGATGCGCCCAGCGCACGGCGCACCCCCAGTTCAGCGGAGCGGCGCAGGAACTTGGCCAGCATCAGGCCTACCGTGTTGACCAGGCATACCAGCAGGAAACCCAGTGCCAGCCAGGTCTGCAGCTGTACATCGCCGGGCACGACCTGCTCGTAGTCCAGCCACTGCATCAGGTTGCGCAGGCGTACGTTGGGCGGACGCAGAAAGCGACCCAACGACTTTTGCTCCTGCGAGTAATGGATCAGAAACTGCTGGTAGGCGGCGGCCTGGGTCGGCGTGTCCAGTTGCACCCAGAACTGCAGCCACACGCAAGGCGCTGTGGGAGTGGCGTCGGCACCGCCATTGCCCCAGCAATTGGCGCCGCCGAGATGCGCCAGGTGCAGGTCCTGCGAGGTAGACAACGGCAGGTAGACACCTTCGTTCCCACTGTAGTTTTTCACGTGGAGGTCATAGAAATGCGGGCTCGGCCGCCAGTCGCCCAGCACGCCGACGATGCGCATGGCATGACCCTCCACGCGCAGCATGCGTCCGCTGCTGTCGCGACCACCGAACAGCTTGTCATTGAGCTTGCTGCTGATCACTACCACGGCCGCGCTGGCCGCATCCTCGGACGCGGCCCAGGCATGGCCATACTGGAACGGCACCGCGAACATGGGAAAGAAGTCGGCCGTGGTGTAGCGCGCCGTCTGGTAAAACGGATCGAGCGCGGACTGCGCTGGCTGGATGGCCACCGAGCCGCCCGTCATCAGCGCCTGGCGATCGGCCCGCTTCGCCCGCAGCAGGTTCATGCCGTCGATCCAGGTGACCTGATCCGGCGGCTCGCCGTGGGGTTGGTAGTTACCCATGTCGCGCGGATCGAGTTGCGGCGCATACAAGGTGCTGCTCCTTCCCGGCAACGGATCACCCGACAACACATGCAGTACGGTCAATGTGGTCATGCTGGCGCCGATGCCCAGCGCGATAGCCAGCACCATCAGCACGGTGAGCGCCTTGTTGCGCCGAAGGCTACGCAAGGCAAGGTCAAAGTAGTAGCCGAACATTCCTTTCCCCTTGATGCACTATCGCTTCTACAAACAGGAGTGCGGATAACCACACGCTTCACATCACCGCAGGCAGGAACAGCAAGGCGCGCACCAGCGGACGCTGGCAACAGCCATCAAGTTTCACTTTCTGCGCAAATGAATTCGTCGGCAGGAGGCTTGAATCAAGTCCCCTTCCCCGCCGACAGGCAGGAGCTTGGTCCATCGGCAGCCAGCTCACAGCAGATTTGGGGTGAATGGAGACGTCGGCGTGGCGAGCCGGACGCTACTGGCCCATGCGGGCGAATAACGCGTCGCGATACCGCCGGCTGAGGCGGAGAATGCGGCCGTTATGCAGGTGGATTTCGTAGTCACCCTTGAAGAGTGGGGTGAGCGATCCGATGGAACCGAGGTTCACCACCGTCGACTTGTGGATCCGCACGAAGCGCTGTTCGCCCAGTTGGGATAGCAGGTCCTGCAGTGTCCTGCGCAGCAGGTAGGTGCGTGTCGTCGTGTGCACGTTGACATAGTTGTCGTCGGCTTCGAGCCATTCGACGGAAGCCGCATCGATCAGCTTTAGCCGCTCGCCATCGGGTACGAGCAAGCGCTCGCAGGAAGGAGTCCGTGCGCGCCCAATCGCTACCGCTGCAGCGCCGGATTGATGGGTATGCAGCCGCTCCCTGACACGCTGCACGGTGCGCGCGAAACGATCCCGGTCATATGGCTTGAGCAGATAGTCGACCGCATTGAGGTCGAACGCCTTCACCGCATGTTCGTCAAATGCGGTCACGAAAACGATCAGCGGAGCGCTCGATGGCTCAAGTTGCGCCGCGACGTGGAGTCCCGACAACGTTGGCATCTGGACATCGAGAAAGGCCACCTCCGGGCGGAATCGTTCGATGTACTGCGACGCGGATAGTCCATCCTCGGCAGATCCGACCACCGCCATGTCCGGTTGATCCGACAGCCAGCGCTCGAGTTTCTCGCGGGCCGGCGCCTCGTCGTCGGCGATCACGACGCGGATCATGGAATGGCATCCGTCAGCGGTATCGAGACGCGCGCGGCAACGCCATTGCCCTCGTTGCGCACCAGCAGGGAGGCCGCATTGCCGTAGATGATGCCCAGCCGCTCACGGCAGTTGCGGAGCCCGACCCCGTCGAGATGCTCCGGCGCCAGCATGGAGTCCGAGTTGCTGACGCTGATTTCCAGCGAGCCGTTTTCGCGCTGGGCACTGATATGGATGCGTACGGGCATCACCGTGCGCTCGACGCCGTGTTTGAACGCGTTCTCAAGCAAGGGCTGCAGCAAAAGTACGGGAACGGGAATGTCCAGGAGCGCCCGATCAGCCTGCCAGCTCAGCGTCACGCGATCCCTAAACCGCTCGTGCATGATGTCCGCGTATAACTCAAGTGTGCGGAATTCTTCGGCGAGTGGCGTCATCTCATTCTCAATGGACCGAAGACTGATACGCAGCAGATCCCCGAGCGCTGCAACCAAACGGTCGGCCCGCGCCACGTCCGTATGCATCAGGGCTGAGACGGTATTGAGTGCATTGAACAGGAAATGGGGCCGCAGTTGCCCCTGCAGATGGGCAAGTTGTGCCTCGGCCAGCGCTTTCTGCGTTTGCAACAAACGGCGCCATTGGAGTTGCCACTGCCCATAAGAATCGATACCAAACAGCACCCCGAGCCATAGTCCGCTGAAATACGTCAGTTTGAGGCTCTCATACACAACGACGAAGCCCCAGCCTGGATGCTCGTAGGTACGGCCCACGGCGGCGTAGACGCCATGTCGTATCGTGTAGACGGCCGCAATCCATGTGATGAAGACCAACGGCAACCATCGCAGATAGCTACCGAACCAGATCAAGGGCTTGTCCAGATACGACGCATGGCGCCCGCGAACCCGGACTGCAAGCAACATCCATCCTGTTGAGACCAGGGCCGAACTCCCCTCCCACAAGACTGGCTCCCACCACCGTATGAGCGAACTACGGAGCTCATTCTCGATGGAGACGCTGATCATGAGCAGCCAGAATACCGCCCACAACCCCCACAACGTGGCCAAAGTCCTCGGAGGAAACGTCGCGCCGCAGTCGTTGTGGACGCCTGCCACAGGTAGGCGGGATGGCATGTTCATCATGACCGAGTGTAGCCGCGCCCGTATCGACGGACGCTTTATATGTGGCAAGCGGGACTTGCGAGGGGCAAAGCGGACATCGGCGTCGCCCTACCCGCGACAACCCCATCTAATCGCTCTTCCCCCGCGCCTGCCAACCCGAACTTTTCAAGCGCGCGAAAATACAGGGAGTCGACAGCTTCGTCGCACGCGTAAGTCACGACGCCGGCGCTGGTCACGACGGGGCGAGGCGTCAGAACATCCAGTCCACACTCAAACGCGCAGATTGATCCCTCGCCTCCCCTGCGAACTGCCCGCTATACGTCGCATCGACAACAACGTTCGCGGCCGGCCGGAATCGCCAACCCGCCGTGGCCATCCCGGCGTTGGCGGCAATGGGCACACCCTGGATATCGAAGCTCGTGGCACTTCCGTCAAAGCGCATGCGCGACGACGCATCGACATCGCCGCTGGCATGACGCCAGCCCACGCTGCCGAAGATCGCCGTGCCGCTATCGCCCAGCTTCGCCTCACCACGCAAGCCAAGCGTGCCGAACGTCTGGGCTGACCGCCCAGCGTCGATATCCAGCGCGCCAAACGCACCGTGCTCGCGAATGTCCGGCGTACGCAACTGCTGATAGGCCACATTGACGAACGGCGCCCACGACCCGCGCGTGCCATCGAAGACGTACGCCGCCTCCACATAGCCCTGCGCGGCATGTGCGTCGTCATCGCTGTTGACGCGCCCGCCCAGATCGCCAACGGTCACCGTGCGATGGGTACGAATATCCTCCTGCCCGTACAACGCCCCAGCCTGCCATTGGAACGCTCCCTCACGGCCGCCTGCATAGAGGCCCGCCGTGCGCGTGCGAACATTGGCGGACGAGTCGCGTGCGGGCGTAGAGACCGAGACCTGTCCCGTACCCACCGCAAAGCCGAGCCGCGTCGTCTGCCCAACAAGGGTGTCCGCGCCCACCAGCAGGCCGCTGCCATTCGCGTTCGTGCGCGCGGCATTGCCGTCGCCGTCGTAGTGGCCCCAGTGGCCCCAGGTGGAGGCCCAGGCCGATACGCCGTGCCCGTCGTTCGCGGCATCAGTGTCCAGCAGATGGTTGTTGATCGCCTCGCGCTGGTAGCGCTGATCGTCGGCGATGGCCGTGCGCGTGCTGGCCTGGATTTCACCAGAAAGGCTGTCGAAGGCCGCGCGCGCACCAGCGGCATCGAGCCGCAGCACCGTGTCGTACACCGCCGTGCCTGCACCAAGCGCTTCCGTCGCAGCAGCCGACGCCCGCTCGTTGCGCGTGACCGCCACATCCGGGAAGGCAACTTCGTTGCGGCTGAGCGTAAGGTTCACGGCGTTGGCCGTATACGCCAGCGACGGGGTCAGGAACGCCAGGTTCGACGACACGCCCACGAATGTGCCTGTCACACCATTGGCGGCCGAGAGAATCTCATACGTGTGGGAGGCGCCCCAATTTTCGCCCGTGCCGAGGCTTACCACGGAGCCTCCCTGCAAGGTGGCGTGGCCGGCAACGGCAATGCGATCGCCCTGCCCCGCATCGGTCACGTCCACCGTGTAGTGCGTGCCAGCTGCCATGGTCAGGTCGCCCGCGAACGAGAGCGTTGCCGGTACACCCTGACCACCCGGCGAGACCTCCGCACCGGACTGCAACATCAGGCTGCCGCCCGTGCCGCTACCGGTGAGCACCGTGCCATTGGCCATCGACAGCACACCACCGAGCGAGCCGTCGAGTTGCAACGTGCCTGCGGTGATGTCGGTGGTACCGGTGAACGCGCTGCTGTTACCCGTCAGGTGCAGCGTGCCGCTGCCGAGCTTCTGGAACGCTCCCTCACCGGACAACGCAGCGCCATACGTCACGTCGTCGGAACGATCGAACACCAAGGTGCCATGGTCAACGACATCGCCGGCGATCGCGCCTTGCGTACCGCCGTCACCCACGTGCAAGGTGCCTGCGGCGATCGTGGTCGCGCCGGTGTAGGTGTTGTTGGCGGTCAGGTGCAGTTCGCCGGTGCCGGTCTTGGTCAACGCGCCGGCCGATGAGCCATCGGCGATGACGCCGCCGAGGCCAGCCACATTCGAACCGTCGACGTTAACCGTTGCCGCACCCGTCACACTTGCCGCGTTGGTGAGCGCAAGGCCGCTCGCTGCGAGATCCAGCGTACTGCCGGATGCCAGCGACAACGCACCCGAACCGATGGCGCCGCTGTCGCCCAGTCGCAGCGTGCCAGCGCCTACCGTGGTGCCACCGGCATACGCGTTGGCATGGTTGAGCAACAGCGTGCCCGCGCCGAGTTTCTCCAGCGATCCTGCGCCGGTGATGGCGCCATTCCATGCGAACGTGTTCGACGCATCGGCGATGTCCACCGCCCCGCCCGTGGTCAACGCCAAGGCGCGATTGGTGGACGTATGGGTATGGCCGGTGACGCGCAGCGCGCCGCCTTGCAGCATGACGCCATTGGCAACGTTGCCCAAATTCGCGTCGGCGGCAACGGAAAGCACGCCGCCATTGATCACGATGTCGCCCGTGTAGGTATTGTTGGCGGTGAGCACAAGAGTACCGGCGTCATTCTTGGCCAGGCCTTGCATACCTGTCAGCTCGGCATCGATGGTGGCCGTGTAACCGGCGCTCAGCGCGCCTCCGTTACCTACACGGATCACTGGCGTGGTGCCGTCCGTGGTCACCAACTGGAGCGGACCGCCGACCACGCGGTAACCATCGCTGTCGAACTGCATGCCCGTGGCGGCCACCTGGCCGGAGCCGTTGTCGATGGTGACGGTACCCGGCGTACCACCGAAGATGGCGAAGCCCGGCTGCGGGTTCATTGCACCGGTGACACTACCGACGCTATCGGTCCACGTCGCCGATGTATTGGACCAGGTGCCTGTGCCACCGCCCATCTGCGATGCGCTCGCCAGGCCATTGGCATTCCAGAAGTTCAGCGTCGCAGAGGTCAGATCAAGCAGGTTGATTTGCTTGGGTCCCGTGAGGTACTGAAGCGCCACCAGATGCCCCGTCGGCACAGTACCGAGGCTCAACCCGCCGTTGCTCTGGGTAAGGGCGCCGCCCCACGAAAACAGGGTGTAAACGCCAGGCCCCATGCCGCCAGCATCGCTCACGTTGACCGTGCCCCCTTGCAGGTCGAGGTTGCCACCCACCGCCACCTGGTCGCCATTGCCCGCCGCGCCCAGCTCGGCATCCATCAGGCTGCCTTGCGCCATGGTGAGGTCACCATCCACGGTGAGCGTACCGATGGAGTTTCCCGGTGACAGTGTGGAACCGCCCGCCATGTTGACGCTGCCGGCGATGCGGCCATGACCACCGAGGCCAGCACCGGTCGCGACATCCACGGGGCCTGCGAGCACCGCAGTGGAACCTGCGGTGCTGCCGACGATCAGCTTGCCCGCCTGCACCTGGGTGCTGCCGGCGTATGCCGTTCCATTGCCGTCGAACAGCAACGTGCCACTTCCCTTCTGTACCAGCTGGCCATTGCCGTCGAGGGCGCCGGTAAATCCAACGGTATCCGAGCGATTGAAGAAAAGGATGCTGTTGTCGGAGATGTTGCCACTCACGCTGCCGATGGTTCCGCCGTTGCCGACGGTAAGCGGGGTACCAGAAGCGATGGCCAGCGTGCCGGTGGCGTTGATCGCATTGGTTACCAGGACGCCTTGGGAATCATTCAGGGTGATGTTATTGGCGGTGACGTTGCCGGTTACCGCCAAGGCCTGGCTATCGATCAGCGAGACATTGGCGGCGGTGACGTTGCCGAGCGTGTCGATGCTGTTTGCCGCTGATGCAAGGTCGATGTCGCCGCCGGTGTTGGCGGTGAACGTCGCGGCTGTCACGCTTCCGGCCGTCTGTGTCAGATCGCCGTTGCTGTTGACCGTAAGCGTGCCCAGGGTGCTGACGTTCTGGGCTAGCGTCACGCCCGTATCGCCGGTGAGTCCGATGGAACCATTGGCGATCAGGATCCCGTCGGGAGCCAGTACCCCCCCTTGGGAGGCAAGTGAGATGTTGCCGTTGGTGGCCAGGCCGGTGGAAAGCGACAGCACGCCATTGCTGGAGAAAGTGAGGTCGCCTTCCGAGGCGTTATTGACACCCACCACGGTCATGTCGCTGGCGCTGTTGATGTTGATACCTTGCCCGATAACCGAAACGTCCCCGGCAAAGGTATTGGCATTGGTCAGCGTCACGCTGTTCGCACCGGCGTTGAACGCGCTCGCTCCGATGATGTTGAAGATACCCGTCTGAGTGATGGGGCCGCCGGTGGTGGTGATGGCCAGGCCCTGCGCGTCGATGTTGGCGGCCTGGAAGGATGCCGACGTGGTCGAGAGGTTGGTGAGCGCCGTCGTGCTGCCAACGTCACTTCCGAAGGTGAGTGCCCCCGGCGTCGACACCGTCATCGCCCGCGCGCCATCAACGGTGCCACTAAACGTGATGGCTCCCCCGGTGCTCGTGAACTGCGAGTCGCCCGCAAGCGTGACGGGGCCTGCAAAGCTCTGCAGGCCGGTGGTGTGGGTGGCGCCGGAAACCTGTGTATCGCCGGTGTGATCCAGCGTGAGGGCGCCTGTCAGGGTGACGCCGCGCAGGATCAAGTCAGCGGAACCCGCGCTAGCCACGTCGCCGGTACCGGTGATGGTGCCACCGATATCGAGCACACCGCTGGTCAGGTTCATCTGCAACGTCGCGCCGCCACCGTCAAGCAGCACACCATTTAGTGTGGCATTCCCTTGCCCGAGCACGATCGCGCTGGCCGCGCTGCCGATTTCGACGACGCCATGTGCCGTGGAGCCTGATTCGGCAACCAGCCGGTTGTTGGTACCACCGAAGTAGATGGCCGCCCCATGTCCCGTGGGGCCGCCAAGGCCGCCGGAAATCAGGCCAAAGTTATCGATGCGTGCGCCGCCGTTGGCAGCGTGCACGCCAACACCCGGCGCGCCATTGCCCGTGGCCGCACCGCCGACGATCTGCCCCGGCGCCTGGTTGGTCACCGTGAAGCCGCTGCCGATCGCGTTGATGCCGGACCCGCTATTACCTGCGTTTCCGGTCACGACGCTGCCGGAACCGCCTGCACCGCCTGCGCCACCGAGAATGCTGCCGCCATTGCTTATCGAACTGTTGTTGCCGAAAACGAGCAAGCCATCGCCGCCGCCGCCACCACCGCCGCCGTACGACGAGCCAGCGCCGCCGCCGCCCGCACCACCAGCACCACCCTGGAGCGTTGCGCTGGCATTGGTGATGGCGAGCATGCTGGGCACGCCAACGAATCCCGCGCCGCCTCCGCCGCCGCCCGTGCTACCTACGCCGGAGCCGCCGGGATCACCGCCAGCACCGCCGGTACCGCCCGCATCAAGGATGAGCGGGTCGATAATCAGCGAGGTGCCCGCCCAATACACACCGGCGCCGCCTCCGCCACCCGCACTGGGGGTTCGGAACGCGCCTTGGCCTGTGCCGCCGGCGATGCCCGTAAACCCTCCCGTGCCGTTGGCAACGCCCACGCCGCCGCCGGAACCACCCGTCACGATCGTGCCAACATCGTCACCCTGGGCACCGTTGGCACCAGGGCCGAGAGCCGCAACATCTCCGATGGTCTCACTCAAGTTGTTATTCGCGGCGATTGCAATGGCGTTACCGCCGTTACCGTTGCCGGCGCCGCCTCCTGCGGCGCGATCGCTGACCGCAACGCCACCTTGCGCGCTGCAGGCCGTGGGATTCGATGGCAGGCAGGTCTGCGCCCAAGCCGACGATGACGTAGCCCATAGTCCGGCAGCAACAAGCGCCAGCCGCAAGGGATGCCTTCGTATGGCCCTTCCAACGGGAGCAGGGCCGCTTGCGCCTGCGCATGATGACGAGAGCTCAGAAGCTATCTGGATGACGCGCAGGGCTCTGTTCCATACGAGACGGTACGTGCGATTCATTATTTCCCCCTTCGATGTACTTGATCATCACACTGACGTGGCCCGGCGTGTAGCCGATGGCAGATGTGAGTATGCCAACTCGGTCACGTATGTTGCACCCGCGCTTTCGTCAACGGCGGCCGTTGGCGCAGCGAGATCGTGGCGGCGAATCTGCGCGACCGGAGCCAGATCGGTCCGCAGGGCTTCATACGGTCCAGCTTCGGTCGGCACGATTGCATCGCACTTGGACAACGCAGGTGCAATCGCTTGAGCGTTACCAATCATCGATATTGACTGCCGAGCGCAGCGCTTGCAAACGACTTGGGAATGATTCGCTGCAGCGCGGCTGTTGTCGCGTGCGTTGCTTCCGCTCAAGACCGCAACACGCGCAAGCGATACGTCAGTGCAACGCTGAGGCAGGTCACGAGGATGATCGGGGTCCATTGGACAATACCTTCGTCACGCAACAGGCATCCGCAAGCACCAAGCATGTGTCATCAGATGTTGCTGATTATCCTCGCCCTCGCGACACATGCCGCGATCAGGAACAGCGGCTCCACAACTTCTCGCGGGCTGACTTTCCAATGTCGGCTCGCGCCTGGATATTCGGCCGGTCTGTTCCTGACTCGCGGAGCCAGATCCAGCATCACGCAGTGGGCACGATCACCAACTGCTTTTTAGTGAATCGTGCTGGCCGAGGCGGGGTTTGTCGCATCGGTCTGCGGGTGCATGGCTTTATCGGAGTTGGACTGCACACCGTTGCGCAGGTTCTGCTGTTGCCGCTGCAATTCTTGCTGCTGCTGTTGTTGTTGCATTTGCTGTTGCTGCATCTGCTGCTGAGGCACACCTACCGTGGAAGTTGGCGGTGGCAACGTGGGTGATCGGACGGGCGGCGGCGTGGTCGGTCGCGGTGTGGTGGGCGGGACGGCGTTCTGAACCGGATGAGGATTGCTCGGCGTGGCCGGCGTCGTCTGGGCGAACGATGCACCGGTCGCCAGCGTGCCGCAAATCACGATCGACGCAATCAATGGGCGATGGAACGACATGTCTTTCTCCTGTTGGCGCCCTCGAAAACCTTGACCGGCGGTCGGACGCGTGGACCGTCGCGGGGCATGCAGCCGATCAGGCCGCCAGACCACTACGCTATCGGGCCAGTGAACAGGCGGTGAGAGAACCGGCATCGCGGACTACACATTCGCGCCGCGACCGAATGCCGCCGAGTAAGCAAACGGCTCCATTTAGGGATCGTCGCAACATGCTGGTGGCGCGATCCTCGCCGCGTTTCACGGCGTGCGTGAGCGATCGGGTTCGTGCAGGCCGATGGCATGACAAACGCGACCACTTGGCGAGCAGAAAACAATCTGGGGACTGAATGAAAAGACAAAGTCATGGTGTGTGTGTTTACACGCCAAAGCTTCAGGTCCCTACTCCCGCTCCCCTCTGACAGATGCCATGAGAGGCAAATTTGAGTCTGTAGATCTGCCGGTGGCGTTACCAATCGGCACGCGCATACTCGGACAGTTTCCACCACACCTCAAATCTCAGTGCGCCGCGCTCGGCGTCTTCGCGCGGAAGAAGGACGAACTCGTCGAGCGCAGCGCCGAAATAGGTTGCACCGACATCGGTTTGCACCTCGTATGGGGCTTCTATGTCGATGACGAACCGCTGGATCAGCTCGGACATTCGGCCCCGCTCCGGACCCGAAATCTCGATCGATCCATTGATGGGTGCCCCGACCGCAACCCGCGCGACCGTCGCCGCGACATCATCCGAAGCTACCGGTTCGATGAAAGCAGGCGACAGATGGATGACCTGACCGCGGACGGCGTAGTTGACGATATCGAGCAGAAACTCGAAGAACTGGGTCGCGTGCACGATCGTGAACGGGACGCCGGACGACCTGATCAGACGTTCCTGCAGTGCCTTTCCACGAAGGTAAGGGCTTGCCTCGAGGCGGCCCGTTCCGACGACCGAGAGCGAGACATGGTGCTTTACGCCAGCGCGCTTCTCGGCAGCGAGAAGATTGAAGCCGGCTGTCTTGAAAAATTCGAATGAGGCAATGTCGTCGAAGGTGGGCGAGTTGCTGACGTCCACAACCACATCGATACCGACCAAGCTCTCCGCCAGGCCTCGTCCGGTGATCAGGTCGACGCCGCTTGACCGGGAGCCGATCGATACCTCGTGGCCCTGAGAACGCAGTCGCTCGACGATATTCCGTCCCACCAGCCCTCTACCGCCCATGACGATGATGTTCATGTCTACCTCGTGGTTCCCTGCCCCGTTGGTGTGCCGAAGAAACGGCATTCACGGCTTGCTCTTCCCGATACTAGGCAGCGCTGGTGCGGCCCGGTAGAGCTGTAGCGGGAACAACGCTGATTCCCTGAATGCACCAATGGCATAAACACTGGCCCCGGCCGACGGCCCCTGATGCAGTCGCCGGGACATCAGTTACCGGCAAGCCAGAACGCCATGTTGCGAACATAGCGTTTGGTGGACACCAACGCGGCCGGAAAATGCAGCATGCCGTCGCCGGGCGCTTCGGAGACGAACGAGGGACAGCCAGCGGCGATGTCCCAGTTGTAATCGATGAAATGATGAAAGGTGGACTGGGCAATCGCCCGCCCGCCATCGGGCGAATGTTCGAAGGCCACTGCCAAATTGAAGTCTCTGCTCGTCGTCGCGCTGCGCCCTTGCAGGATCACGCGGCTGCTCGTGTCGTCCGCTGGTGCACTGATGGCACCTTCGTGCGGGTGCGCCGGCAAGTAGCGGATCACGCCGGACTCCGATTCGGGATCCAGTAACACCGGATGCGGTTCACCCACCGGGCTCACGTGCTGGTAGTTGCCGTTCGCGCCTGAATGGTAGTTCGGCCAGGAAATATCGGTCGTGACGCAATCGTCGATGCAGTGGCGACTCGTGTCGGGCTCCAGGTTGCGTGTATGGAAATGATGTGCCACACCGATGCCGGCCAACATGCATAGGGAGCTGCCCAGATCCATGTGATCCCGGGTGACCAGAAGCGCACCGCCGTCGCGCCGGAACCGGCCGATGCCCGCGCAGTCCTCCTCGGTGAGTCCGTCGCCCACGTCAACGGCGAACAGCCACAGCTGCTGGAAGTCCGATTCATCCAACCGCGACAGCAGCGAATCCGGCTTGCCGCGTGGGTCGCGATTGCGTGCGGTGACCCGGAATGCGGGCTGCCCGCTTTCTTCGCGAATTTCTTCCAGAAATGCCTTCAGCAGACTGAAACGCCCGATGTTCCAATCGTCGTGATCGCCCTCGATGGTTGTCTGCAACAGGATGTTCTGCATGGCGGTTTCACTCTAGTGTCGTGTTCAATGAAGCCGATGCCATCTCGTTCTGGCGCAACACGAAGTCTGGCGGTAGTCAGAGTCCGCTGCGGAATGAAGCCGATGCGACCAGAACCGCTCGGCGCCATCGCGCGGTCGGCATTGCAGGTCGCGGCCAGCCGAAGCTGCCCCGTCTAGTTGGCTGAAAGGGAAATGCCATTGTTGCCGTATGCATGACGCTCATGCGCTGCCGCAGGCAGTCGCTCCAGCAGGTTCGTCGCGCACTGGAGATCGGAGGCCCGGATCTCCTTCGTCATGAAGTCGATGAACACGCGCATGCGCGTGGGCATGTGCTGGCGGCTCTGGTAACAGATGTAATGGCCGCGGTCGTCGGGCGCGTGCTGCACCAGGCAGGGAACCAGGGTACCGGATGCCAGGGAATCACAGATCAGATAGCCCGGCATCTGGGCGATGCCCTTGCCGTCGAGCACAGCCCGCAGCACCAGCTCCGGATCGTTATAGGTAAGTCTCGCTTGCGGCAGGAACCTTTGCACTTTGCCGTCGACCTTGAACTCCCATTCAGAGATGCGGCCCAGGCCGGTACGCAGGTTGATGCATTCATGATCCGGCAATTCGTCCACCGTCGTGGGCAGTCCGTGGGTTTGGCGGTAATCGCGCGCGGCACAGACCATCATCTGCATGGGGATGATCTGCTTGGCGATGATCTGAGCGTCTTCCAGGCGCCCGTTGCGGAAGGCGATGTCCACCCGGTCCGACGTGAAGTCGACGGGCTTGTCACCCAAGATCAGATCGACGGAAACCTCGGGGTAGGCAGCCTGAAACTTGCCCAGCAGCGGTGCCACCACCTTCCGGCCGAAGCCCACCGCCGAAGCCACCCGAAGCTGGCCGCGAGGCGTGCCGTTGCGAAGGTCCCTCATCTCTTCGACGGCCTGCACGATCTGGTCGACACCCGAGTGGCAGCTGGCGTAGAACATGTCGCCTTCACTGGTAAGGGTGGTGCTGCGCGTCGTTCGATGAAACAGCCTGACGCTCAGCTGCCCTTCCAGCTTCTGGACGTTGCGACTGACCGCGGAGCGCCCGATGCCAAGGCGGTCGGCCGCCCGTGCGAAGCTGCCCTCCGCGACCACGGCGATAAAGGCCACGACGCCGGCATAGGTGGTCGCAAAACTGGCCGCCAGCGCGTCAGCGGGCGGACCAAGGGATGGTGAGAAGGTCATGACAGCGGCTCCTGGCGTGAAGAAGACAAGGTGCCGTATCTGGCGATACGGATTGCCTGCCCACCCTGCTCGCCAGCGTCAGCCGAGGCCAGTTAATGCATGTAAAACCTTGTTATCGACGGCAAGCCCAAGTCCGATGCCCGCTCGAGTCTCCGTCTGTGACGGCCGCCCACGTTCGGGTACACCCAGGGGAGATCTGGCCGCTCCACGAAGCTTATGGGGTCGACCGCAGCCCTTGGGCGATCGCCTCGCGCAGTTCGCGAATCTGTGTGATCGCCCGGTTACGCCCATCGGGCACGATGTTTTCGAGGGTCCCGTCAAGCAGTTGTACCGCTTCCTTCGGGCGATCCAGGCTCGCCCACAACCCGGCCAGACTTGATGCGGCTCGCAGTTCCCAGGCTTTGGCGCCCTGTTCCCGGGAAACCTCGATCGCTCGGAGATAGTAATTCTCGGCCTCTGCGGTCATGCCACTCCGCTCGCTGCGCCAGCCCATCGCGCGCCAGACTTCCGCGGCACACCACAGACCTTCTCCAACAGCAAGCCGACCGACCATCCCGTCATCGAGCCAGTCGGTGCAGAAGGTCACCAGCATCTCCTTTTGCGGAGCGTCATAGGTAGCAAGCCGTGCACCTACTTCGCGGATGTGGAGTCCAGGATTGGAGGCGATATGAAGTTGCAAACCCTGGAAGTACCAGTCGGCATAACGCAGCCAACCGACCAATCCCCGGCGGCGAGCTTCGTCCCTCATCATTTCGATCCACGTGCCCGCAAGTTCGAATTCACCGGACCACAGCGCCACGGGACAAGCACCAAACAGTGCGGAGCAGAGCGAGGCCGCATGCCCGGTCACCTCTGCCAGGCGCACGGCATCGCTGGCCGTCTCCAGGGCCTTCGAGGTTTCGCCCTGGATCCAGAGTGTTCGCGACAGCAAGGCCTTGGTCGCCACGACGGGACTGACCCCGACCATGTTGGTGCGCGTGCGGCGGGCCCCGTCGCTCAGCCGCAGTGACTCGGCGCAATGTTGCCTCGATGGCTCGAGCTGACCACAGAAATGGTTCGCCATGGCGCTCACGCGGTGGGCAAGATTGAGCGCCGCAGGATCATCCCATGATTGCGCAACCTCGAGCAGCGTCCTGGAATGCTGCAGGGCCGCGGCATATTCCCCGCGAAACATGTCGTGTGTGCACCGCCCCCAGCGGGCTTGCGACTCGAGCACATGCGACTTGAGTGCCAGCGCGCCGGCCAGCGCGCGGTCGCAGGCAGCATCCAGTTCGGGATTGACCCTGTCGGTGTGCAGCAACGTGATGATCAATTGGGTAGTCAACCAGGTCGCGGTTTCGATATCCGGCTCAGGCTGCTGGTCGACCAGCTTGAGCGCCGCCACGACCGTGTCGCGATACTCCGCAACCTGCGAAAGATGGAACCACAAGGGGGAGGACGACGTAACCAGCGAAGCAGCGGTTTCCGCATCGACCTGCTCCGTCAGGCAAACGTTGAGCGCAAAGCGCACGTCGTCCAGACAGTGGCCATAGCGGTCACCCCAGGCCTGCTCGACCAGTTTCGGCAAGTCCGCCGCCGCCGCCTTCATCAGGTCAAGCATCAACTTCGCATGCCGGCGCAACAAGGTCGGCAGCTCCCCACTCTGTTCGAGCAGCCCGGCGGCATAACTGCGTGTCGTATCCAGCAGTCGATAAGGTGCAATGGCATCGTTCCTGTCAAAGGACACCAGCGACTTGTTGGCCAGAGAGATCAATGCATCGAATGCCACCTCCCGGTCCATGTCGTCCCCCGCAACGCCCAAGGCGCAATCCACATCAAGGCGACCGCGGAAGACTGACAACCGCCGAAAGACCCGCAGCTCGTCTTCGTTCAACAGCGCGACGCTCCAGTCGAGTGCTGCAGCAAGTGATTGATGGCGCGCAGAGGCGGAACGATTGCCGATGGAAAGAAGCCGCATGTGGTCGTCGAGCCGGAGCGCGAGGTCGGCGACGGATTGGACGCCCAGACGCGCGGCCACCAATTCGATGGCCAGCGGTATGCCGTCGAGCTGTCGCGAGATCTTGGCGAGCAGCGGGCCGTCCGACTCGGTGAACTCGCCCGCTCCGGCGGCCTTGGCGAGTTCGACGAGCAGCTCCACGGAGGACCATTGCATGGCCTGGGCAAGCAGGAAATGCTCGGCATCGGGAACCGCCAGTGCAGGCAGGCGATAGACATACTCGCCAAATACGCGAAGCGTCTCGCGGCTGGTGGCAAGGATGCGCAAGCCGGGCAAGGCAGACAACATGCGGGTGATCGGCAGCACGAGGGAGTCCATCACCTGTTCGCAATTGTCGATCACCACCAGCACGTTTCGTCCCGTCAGGCATTGAATAATGGCCTGAACAGGGTCGGACAGGTCGGCGGCTGCCCCCAGTGACCGCGCGATGGTACCGGGGACATGGTCTTGCGAGATCAAGGGCGCAAGATCGATGAAAGCCACTTCCATGGCGGGCATCTGTTGTCGCCGCTCCGCCACGCGGATGGCAACACTGGTTTTGCCGATGCCACCCGGGCCAACGATGGTGACCAGTCGATGACTGTCGAGCGACCGGAGGACGCTCTCCACATCGGCTTCGCGGCCGATGAGTTCGGTTATTCGTACCGGAGGTTTCGTCAACGAGGCTGGTGACCGCGCCTTGATCCTGGCCGAGGCATCAATCAGTTCACGCAGGACCCTGCCGTTGAACCGGTAACCACGGAGCGGGATGTTGGAGACCCACTCCCTGCAGTCGTCGCTTTCTCCCGGTTCGCCCAGTGCCTTGCGAAGCTGGGACATGTGGACGCGGACGCTGGCTTCCTCGACCACGACGTTACCCCAGACGGCCGACAGCAGTTCGTCCTTGCTGACCAGCTCGCCGGCACGCCTGAGCAGTTGAAGAAGCAGATCGAACGAGCGCGATCCCAGTCTCACCTCCTGCCCGAACGATTCAAGACGTCGCTGGGCTTCCCATACGATGAAAGAACCGAATCCCCACCGGACCTCCGAGGACGCAGGGGAGACATCGTGCGAGGATGGCATGGGGTCGGAGTGCTCGCCGGGCTGCTTTTTCATCGTGGACTGTCTTCAGCTCGTCTCATGCTGCGTCCGTCTCGAACCCTTTCTCCGAGTACCGGGCAGACCGTGGCTGGGGCCTGGAATGCGCCGCATCCAGCAGCATACTTGACGTACCGTCAGCGAGGATACGCCCCCGCACCACGCCGTGAATTCGCTGGCAACTGGTATCCGGCGATTGCTGCCCAGACGCCATGTGGCGCAGACGCAGTGACGATAGCCGTCCATTCGCGCTTCGTCCCATCGTTGTTCCACACCGGCAGTTCCTGGCGAGCCCGATCACCTTCATCAATGCCCGGGTTCCGGATTTTTGCAGTACCCATCCCTCCGCAGGGATTGGTGCGCGTTCGACAACACGTTGGGCACCTGGATATCTCTACCGCTGACAAGCGTCCAATCCTAGGCTTGGTTCGGCACTCGGCCACGCGCATTGATGTCCACCAGCGAATGGGCTCGAGTGCATCCGGCAGTCGTGACGCCATGGCGAGAACGACAGACGGCTACCTCTTCCGGCATTCACCAAAGCGAGTACTGCGATGCATCACCCAGACGATATGGCACCTGCCGATCCACGCCGTCGACAGCTGATGGTTGCCGGCCTGATGGCCGCAGCGGCGACTTCCCTTCCGATGATCCTGCCCACCACCGCCCAGGCGGCGACGGCACGGCACCTTCCCACCCGACAGAGAAACCAGAACATGAACTCGATCACCACGAAAGACGGTACTGAAATCTTCTACAAGGACTGGGGCTCGGGCCAACCCGTCGTGTTCCATCACGGCTGGCCGCTTTCCAGCGATGACTGGGATACCCAAATGCTGTTCTTCCTCGACCAGGGCTATCGCGTCGTCGCCCACGATCGCCGCGGCCATGGCCGATCGTCGCAAGGCAGCACTGGCCACGACATGGATCATTACGCCGCGGATGCCGCTGCGGTGGTCGCGCACCTTGATCTGCGCGACGCCATCCATGTTGGCCACTCCACCGGCGGCGGCGAAGCAGCACGATATGTTGCCCGTCACGGAGCCGGTCGGGTTGCCAAGCTGGTGCTGATGAACGCGGTGCCTCCGCTTATGCTGAAGACTCCCGGCAATCCTGGCGGCCTGCCGCGGGAGGTCTTTGATGGCTTGCGCAATGCGTTGGCCACCAACCGGTCCCAGTTCTATCAGGACCTTGCTTCGGGCCCGTTCTACGGTTTCAACCGTCCGGGTGTCAAGACGATCCAGGGTAGCGTCGACAACTGGTGGCGCCAGGGCATGATGGGCGGCGCAAAAGCGCATTACGACGGCATCAAGGCTTTCTCCGAAACCGACTTCACCGACGACCTCAAGGCCATCGACGTGCCTACACTGGTGATGCATGGCGACGACGACCAGGTGGTTCCGGTCGCCGACTCGGCACCGCTCTCGGCGAAGCTGCTGAAGCACGCCACGCTGAAGATCTACCCGGGGTATCCGCATGGGATGTTTGCGGTCCATCCGGACGTCATCAATCGTGATTTGCTGGCTTTCTTCCGTAGCTGAGCGCCGTTCCTGAGAACGCCGAGTGACCCAACGCATGCCGGCCGCGCTGCCGGAAAGCGCGACTGGCGCGCTGCGTGTCAGGCATCAACGGTTGCCTGTCCCACGTGCCACCGATTCATGAAATGCCGCCGGAATCCGGCGGCATTTCATTTTGTTTCGATGGCAGAACGCGCCGTTCCAACCATGTAACCACCGTCAGACAACATGACTCCGCACTGCCATCCGATCTGCCAACATCGATGCCCGCATCTCCATGGAATTATTGGTGGACATCGGCAATGGCGCAACCGCGCTGCGTAACGTGGCGGAGCGCGAGCCTGACGCGGGGCTCAGGACCGGAAGCCATACCGTAAAAAGCGCCCCACACCCTGCGCCCTTCGACTGGACATCCACCCCGCCACCATGGGCTTTCGCCAGTTCCTGCACCAGCGCCAGCCCAATGCCCATGCCGGGATGACCAACCGGTTCCACTCGTCGCTCCTGGCCAAACATCCGAAACACATGCGGCAGGAACTCCGCGGAGATGCCGCAGCCGTCATCGGCGATCGACACCGTGGCAAACCCATCGATACCAGCAACCCGTACCGCGATGCGCCCACCGTGGCCACTGAACTTCACCGCGTTGTTCAGCAGGTTCGACAACATCTGCTCCAGCCGCACCGGATCAGCCATGCACCAGCGACGGGCCGACACATCCACGTCGACGCGCAGTTCCCGATCCGGCGCACCGATGGCCACATCGGAGGCAATCGAACGGACGATCTCGTCGAGATCCACCATGGCGAGATCCAGGCGCAGCTTGCCGGTGCGCATCCGCGAAAGATCGTGCAGATCGTCGATGATCCGCGCCTGCCTCCGAATCGAACCGCGCATCGCATCGCCATGAATCAACGCACCCTGGACATCCAGATCGGCCGTCTTCTCCAGCAGTCGCTCGAGGTTCAACAGCAGCGCCGTGAGCGGTTGCTTCAGCTCGTGCGACATCATGGCGAGGCAGCGATCCTTTGCGCCGTCAGCGACAAGCGCCTGCTCCAACTTCGCCTGCTGCTCGCGCAGACGCTGTTCGAATACCCGCCGCTGTTCGCGCTCCGGGCTCGCGTCACGCACCAACCACACGCGCGTACCGTTCAGCGATACAAGCCTGCTTCTGCAACAGACCCGCCTGCCGCTCTTGTGCCGGTAGCAGCGTTCTTTCTCGATCGAATCGCGCTCGTCCGGAAAATACGCGGAAACCTCTGTGTCAGACGATTCCACAACGGGGCATTCGATGTCGGCCATCGTCCGGCCAATCATTTCGCATTCGTGGTAGCCAAACAGACGCTGCGCACCGAGGTTCCACGCAGCGATCCTGTCGCCCTCCGCCGCAATGATGATCGCCAGGTCGTCAATGGCGGCGGCAACGTGGTCCAACGAAACCAGGCGCGCGCCTGACTCCTCATGCACCGCGCATGAGCCAGGGAACGGTGAATTCATGAGTGGCCCCTTGAAGAAGTACCGAGGTGCTTCGCGCCGATGATCTAAGCGGCGTGAATCCAGGCACGGAAGCCGCATGGTAAGAACGGGACGAGGGGGCAAGTAGATAGCGCAGGCAGGTCACCATGTTGTGCGCCCGACAACAATGACGCTTCGGTGTTGGCGCTTGCGCTCGCATCATTCCACGCGATACGGGCACGCGGCGATCCGGCAGGTCACTATCGACTGATCGGGCATCGACGCTTTGCGCAACGACCATTGGTGCCTTCGGGGCAACAGTGTGAGGCCATCGACAGGCCTACTCGCATGAGCGTGACAAACCTAGGATTCGGATGTGCCGTGCAACGTCGTCGGCGCAAGTCATTCGCACGTGGCCGCAACGCAGAATTGCCGCCACGTCAGATCCGATCGGCATGGAAGCCGCTTCAACCAAGCAGAGGTCAATCATGAAAATCCTTGTCATCGGCGGTACCGGACTCATCGGCAGCAAGACTGTCGCCCACCTGCGCGAACACGGTCACGAGGTGAATGCCGCCTCCCCCGCATCGGGTGTCAACACCATCACGGGCGAAGGGCTGGACGCCGCCATGGCGGGTACCGACGTCGTCATCGACGTCGCCAACTCCCCCTCTTTTGAAGACAAGGCCGTGCTGGAGTTCTTCGAGACATCCGGTCGCAATCTGTTTGCGGCAGAACGCAAGGCCGGCGTAAAGCACCATGTCGCCTTGTCGGTCGTTGGCACCGACCGCCTGGCAGCCAGCGGCTATTTCCGAGGCAAGATTGCGCAGGAAAAACTGATCCGCGAATCCGGCGTGCCCTATACCATCGTCCATTCGACGCAGTTCTTCGAATTTCTCAATGGCATCGTGAAAGCCAGCGCCAATGGTGAGGCGATTCATTTGTCGACCGCCTCGATCCAGCCCATCGCCTCCGATGACGTGGCCAGGGTGGTGGCGAAGGTGTCTGTATCCACCCCAGTCAACGGCATCGTCGAGATCGCCGGCCCCGACACGTTCCCCCTCTCGGGACTGGTGCAGAAGTTCCTGAAGGTCATCGGTGATCCGCGCGACGTCGTGGCGGATGAGCACGCGCTCTATTTCGGTGCCGAACTGCAGCAGGACACCTTGCTGCCCGGATCCAATGCGCATCTTGGCACGCTGAGTTTCCCGACATGGGTGGAACAATCCGGGCTGGCCAAGGCGGAAGCCGCTTGATGAAGCTCTATTACGTGCCCGGTGCCTGTTCGCTGGCGGATCACATCGTACTCGAGTGGGTCGGTGCTCCGTATGAGGCGACGCGGATGAGCTACAAGGACATCAAGTCCGCGAACTATCTCGCCATCAACCCCGGCGGCATGGTTCCGCTGCTGGAGCACGGCGATTTGAAGCTGACCGAGAATGCCGCGATTCTGGGCTATCTAGCGGATCTATATCCCGAGGCTGGGCTGTTGGGCGATGGCAGCCCGCGTGCACGTGCCGAGGTCTCGCGCTGGCTGGCCTTTTTGAACTCCGACGTCCACTACGCGTTCAAGCCTATCTTCAGTCCGCGGCGCTTCATTGACGATCAGTCGCTCGCGGATGTCGTGAGCGACACCGCCCGCCTCCATGCGCGCAAACTCTTCGAGCGGCTGGATGCTCGGCTGGAAGGGCGTGACTGGCTGACCGGGGCAAGGTCGGTCGCCGATCCGTATCTGTTTGTGGTCCTGCGTTGGGCCGATGCAAAGCAGGTGGATCTGCAGGGAATGGACAATCTCGCCCGCTTCAAATCGCGCATGGACGCTGATGAAGGCGTACGCAAGGCGCTGCAGGCAGAGGAAGGCGTTCCGGTCTGAAGCCTCACGTGAACCCGAAAAAACGGGCGTGCATTGCACGCCCGTTTTTTCGGAATTTGCAGCACCTTCCCGCGGCGAAGGCTGGCATGTGGCACGGACACGAATCCTTGCAAAGTTGCCCTTCGCCTCACCTCGCTGGTGGTCCGTAGCGGATCGCAGGCTTCCGAGAGGCCTGGAAAAAAACACGGCCAGGGCAAGAAGCCCGCGGCTGGTCTGTTGTCGCCACGGCAACACGGCGCGGTCTTTGGCGGATCTACCGCTGCTGATCGTCTCAATCAAGAATTGAAACGCTTCTCCTTCATGGCAACGAAGATGACGGGTGTCAGCTCGTCGAGGCGGCTGTCATGGGTCGTGCACTTTCCACCCGTTCGTGCACGGGACAAACCCACGTTGGCGCGGTGTCCCCGCGGAGTACCAATCAGCCACACGGCGACACCATGAACGAGAAGCTCCCATGCGCCAGGAAAGCTGGCACCGATATCTCAACACGCTGATCGTCCACCGTCGCGCTGTCGGATCGACCTGGCGTCAAGGAACCTTGATCGTGACCATGCGTTCATCCAGCCCGAGCATCCGCGCCACTGCGGCGCCATGTCTGGCCCTGGCATCCGGAGCGGCAAACCGGAGCGCAGATTACCGAAAGCGCTGTCTATTCGATCAGCCGTCCAAAAATCTCCGCAGGTTGGATCCCTCGTTCTCCGCAGGAGGTCGTCACCATGCTTGAAGTCACATCGTCCCGTCGCCAGGCCATCCCTTCGCTACGCTCGTTGATCGATGCAGCCTATCTTGCCGATCCGCTGGATCAGCTGATCGCGCCCGTTGGCGAGTGGAGCTACAGCACCACGTTCAACCTGATACCAGCGGCCCTGGCGGTGCTGCGGGAGGCTGCCAGTATCGAGCCAGACCCACCCACCTTGATGGCCTGGTATCGGCAGACGCCGATCGCGGAGCTGGGCCATCTCACCGCGGAACAATTGGTGGCGCTGAGCCGGACTGAAGTCGTCATCGTCTTTCTTCGGTCTGTCCGCAATGGCGCTCGCGACTGATTGCCCGTCACGCCACCCCATCATCCATCACGTAACGGAAGAATGCGATGCGTTCATCAGCCACGAAATTCCATAACATCGCCAGCGACCTCGCCCAGCTGACGGCGCGGCGCGAAGCACTGGTATCCAACGCGTTCGAAGCACTAGAGGTTCGTCACCCCGTGCTCGCCAGCGAGGTCAAGGAATACATCGGCAGCAGGCAGCGCGCGGCTCACTGGATGTGCGCTCCCCAGCGCGCCAGCGGCGGGAAAATCCCGTACGACCTGCTGGCCGAGGGCGACGAAGACAGCCTGTGGGATCTGCTGGAAGGCATCGGCTGAATAGAGGGTGCGGCGCAGTCGATCGGCCATTGTTGCGCGGCCGGCAACACACTGGGCCTTGCGACGAATCTACCGCTCGCGGTCCGCCACGGCCAGCATTCATGCCCATACCGCAACGACCTCCTGGCTCACCTCATGACCCCGACCACCATCCACGCCATCAACTCGGACCCGACCGCGATCCGGCCCGGGGACTACATTCCCGATCCCCTGCACTCGCACGTTCTGTTCGAGGTATCGCACTTCGGGCTCTCGACCTACATCGGCGAGTTCACCGAACTCACGGGAACGCTCCGTCTCGACCCCGCCAGGTTCGCCGACGCACGACTGAAGGTCACGGTGCCGGTAGCCAGCGTCCGCACGAGCAGCAGCGTGCTGGACGAAGAGCTCAAGGGACCACGCTGGCTCGATGGCGAAACCTATCCGGCCGTCACCTTCGAGGCGGTTTCCGTCGAACCGCGGATGGACGGCTCACTGCTGGTGAGCGGCCATCTTTCGTTGCACGGGATCACCCGCGAGGTGGCGCTGGTCGCGCGTTTTCATGGCAGTGGCATCAACCCGGTGAAACAGGCCTATACGGTTGGCTTCGACGTGAGCGGATCCATTCGTCGCAGTGACTTCGGCGTGAGCGCCAGCCTGCCGCTGATTGGCGATGAATTGAAGCTCGTGATCAGCGTGGCATTCGAACTTCAAGAGCCGCTGGCCTGAGCGGCTTGCGCCACGCTGACGAGAGGACAACGAGATGGATCAGCACGACCTGGGAGAATTGTCCGCGGCCGCAACGGCGCGTCTGGTTAAAACAGGCGAGGTACGCCCGACCGAAGTGGTCGACGCCGCCATTGCGCGCATCGAGGCACGCAATCCCTCACTGAATGCATTGGTCTACACCGACTTCGAGCATGCACGACAGGCCGCGCGAAATCTTGAACGACGCATGTCGGCCGGCGAGGATGTGGGCGCCCTGGCGGCGGTGCCGACCGCGATGAAGGATCTGTTTGGCGAATATCCCGACTGGCCATCGACGATGGGTGGCATACCGGCACTCAGGAATCATCGTGCGAAAGCCACCAGTCTCTATCCGGAACGCATGCAGCGTGCCGGCGCGATCATGATCGGCACAACCAACAGCCCGGCACTCGGTTTCCGCGGAACATGCGACAACGACCTGTTCGGCCCGACACGCAATCCGTTTGACATGGCCTTCAACAGCGGCGGTTCGTCCGGCGGCAGTGCGGCGGTTGTAGCCGATGGCATCCTGCCGGTGGCCGGGGCGAATGACGGCGGTGGCTCCGCGGGCATCGCCGCTGCCTGGTGCGGCGTCTATGGCTTCCAGCCGTCGCACGGGCTGATCCCACGGAGCGGCGGCGCGCATGACATCGGGCACCTGTCGCCCTATACCAACGACAGCCTGCTGTCTCGTACGGTCGAGGATGCCGCACTCGTGCTCGACGCACTTGCACACCAGGGCCAGGCGAGCGCAGCGGGAGACGCCGCATCGATGAACTGGCTGGCGCAAACAGGACGCTCCATCGCCGGCATGAAGATCGGACTGTGGATGAACCTCGGGGTCTTTCCGGTCGATTCGAGAATCGCCGAGCTGATCAAGCATGCAGCGATCGTCTTCGAAGGCCTTGGCGCCGACGTGAAAGTGATCGACTTTACCCTGCCCCAATCGCAGCAGGAGCTTTCGGCCATTTGGTGCCGATTGATGGGCTCGCGCATGCTGGCTACGGCCGAGGGTTTCCGAGCAGCAGGCATTGACCTGCTCGGTGATGACAACCCGCTGCCGGTTCCCGTGCGCACCTGGATCGAACGTGCCCGCGGCATGTCGCTTGCCGAAATGCATGCTGCAGAGGCCGCGCGAACCTCCATCCGGCAAACATTCGATGCAGCGTTCGGGCAAGTCGACCTGATACTGGCACCCACGGTCGGCAGCTTTCCCGTGCGCAACGCGGCGCGCGGCCAGACGTTCGGACCGGATGACGTCGAGGCGGAGGCGGTCGATCCCCTGATCGGCTGGGCGTTGAGCTATCTCATCAACTTCACCGGCCATCCTGTCGCCTTCGTACCCGCCGGAGCCTGGGACGACGTGCCGGTCGGCATGCAGCTCATCGGTCGCCCTGGCGGCGACGGCGATGTGCTGGCAGCAAGTGCCGCTTTCGAGCTGGCTCAGCCATGGGCATCGCGCTATCGCATCCCGCGGCGGCGTCCACTGGACCAGACGCATGCTTGAGCATCGTCAATCGACAGATGATCGCCACGTGGTCGCCGTCCGGCTGAGCGCGTCCGATCGGCCAGCCCATTCACCTTCCGGGGAGGCATAACCACCATGAACATCATCGCGCATGTTGCCACCTGGATCGATGAGCGTGCACCGGGTCTGCAGGCCATGTACCGCAAGCACATGAGCGAGTACTACGTGCCGAAGAACCTCAATCTCTGGTACTACTTCGGCGTGTTGAACATCGTGTTGCTGGCCAACCAGATCGTGACCGGCATCTTCCTTGCGATGAACTACAACCCCAGCGTGGCGCACGCGTTCGACTCGGTGCAATACATCATGCGTGACGTGGAATGGGGTTGGCTGATTCGCTACATGCACTCCACCGGGGCATCGCTGTTCTTCGTCACCGTGTACCTGCACATGTTCCGCGGCATCATGTACGGCTCGTACAAGAAGCCGCGTGAACTGGTCTGGTTGCTCGGCTCGGTCATCTTCCTGGCACTGATGGCCGAGGCTTTCATGGGCTACGTGCTGCCCTGGGGCAACATGTCGTTCTGGGGCGCCAAGGTGATCATTTCCCTGTTCGGCACGGTTCCTTACGTCGGTGATTCGCTGGTGCGGTGGATCATGGGCGACTTCCTTCCTGGCGACGCCACGCTCAATCGCTTTTTCGCCCTGCACGTCATCGCGGTGCCGATCACCCTGCTGTTGCTGGTGGTACTGCACATCGCCGCGCTGCACGAAGTGGGTTCGAGCAACCCTGAAGGCATCGACGTCAAGCACGGGCCGAAAGGCAATCGCTGGGGCAAGAACGTGCCGGTGGATACCATTCCGTTCCATCCCTACGATACGGTGGAGGACATCTTCAGCGTCGCCTTTTTCCTGATGGTCGCGGCCTTCATCGTGTTCTTTGCGCCGACCATGGGCGGGTGGTTTCTCGAACACGACAACTTCGTGCCGGCCAACAACCTGGCGACACCGACGCACATCAAGCCCAGTTGGTACTTCACGCCGTTCTACGCGATCTTGCGCATGACTCCCTCATTCTGGGGTACCGCATTCTGGGGTGTGCTGGGGATGTTCAGCGCCATCATCCTGCTGCCGCTGTTGCCTTGGATCGATCGAGGCAAGGTTCGCTCGGTTCGCTATCGCGGCCATGGTTTTCGGATGGCTCTTGTCGTACTCGCCTGTTCGTTCATCGGCCTTGGATTGAGCGGTGCCGGCGTGACCGCCGAGCTGATCCAGTCCTGGTTTCCGCAGGCGGATGTCACCGCCTGGGACAACGCGTTTGGACGGCTGATGGTGCTGGGCTACTTCGGCTTCTTCGTGTTCCTGTGGATCTATACCCACTTTGGCCTGGAAAAGACCCGCCCGGTACCGGATCGACTTCCGCCCGAAGATTGAGCGGACGGATGCCCCGACGATGTGGTTACATGGCGCCTTCGCAGGTCACCCGTCACTTCGCCGTCCAGCCGTCCCTTTCCCATTGGCGCAATCAGTCATGCCATACAATCCGGCCTTCGATGGCCTGCGGGCACTTTCGATTCTTGCCGTCGTCTTTTTCCATTGCGAGACGCCGTGGAGCGGCGGTGGCTCCATCGGTGTGGATGTGTTCTTTGTCCTGTCCGGCTACCTCATCACCTCGCTGCTGGTAGCGGAACACGTCAGCGGCGGCATCCAGACTGGCCGGTTCTACGCCAGGCGTGCACTGAGACTCTACCCGACGCTGTTGCTCCTGATTGCGGCTTACGTCGTGCTCGCGCCCATGCTCTGGCCAATGGAAAACCGATGGCTGTACGCCGCGCTTGGCGCGTTCTACCTCATCGACTACTCGCTGGCTTTCTGGGGGGGATCGACGGCGCTCGGGCACACCTGGTCGCTGGGCGTGGAGGAGAAATTCTATCTGCTGTGGCCCCTGCTGCTGCCCTTCCTCCTGCGCGTACGACGGCCGATCGCGTGGCTACTCGTGGCCTTCGTCTTCATCACGGGCTGGCGCTACTTCGTGGCGCTGAGATGGGGCTGGCTCCAGGCTTATTTCCCGTTCGACACGCGCATGAGCGGCATCGTGCTCGGCGCGGTGGCGGCCCTTGCCCGGCTCAAGATTTCAAGGCCGGCCGCGATGATCGCCGGCGCCGCACTGACCATTTGCTTCGCTGTGCCGCTGATGCCGTCGTTGCCCTGGTATCTTTCCACCGAGGCAGTGACGCTGGAGATCACGCTGGCAGAAATCTCCGCTTTCATGGTGATCAGCTATCTGGCAGAGCACGGGAACAACAGGTTCCTGGCGTCACGACCCATGGTCTACATCGGCAGACTGTCTTACGGCATCTACATCTGGCATTTCCCTGCCGTTCTTCTGATTCGCGATACCCATCATCAGCCTTGGTGGATCACGCTGTCGATCGTGCTCCCCTTTTCGCTCGTCATGGCGATGCTCTGCCTGCATCTGGTGGACATGCCCATCAGGCGATGGCGCAAGAAGGCGTTGCCGCAACGCTGCCAAGCGGTGGCCACGTGACCGTACGCCGCCGCCAGATCACCCATCCATGACCACACCAAGGAGACCCGCGTGAACCGTCGCCACCATGCTTGCGGAATTATCATCAGCGCCGCACTGGCGATCCTGCATTTTTCGAATGCCCGCGCAGCGGAATGCGAGAACCTCAAGAATTTCCACCTGCCCCATACCAGGATCACGCTCGCCGAGGTGGTCACGGCTGGCGCATTCACACCGGGCCCAACTTCGCCGCAAACTGACGATTACTCGCGCCTGCCCTCCTTCTGCCGCGTGGCCGGCACCAGCCAGCCCACACCCGACTCGGATATCCGTTTCGAAATCTGGATGCCGGCCTCCGGCTGGAACGGCAAGTTCGTCGGCGTCGGCAACGGCGCGTGGGCTGGCTCGATCACCTACGCGGCCATGATCGACCCGCTATCGAAGGGTTACGCGACGGCGGCGACCGATGACGGGCACCAGGGCAGTCAGCTCGACGCCGGCTTTGCCGCAGGGCATCCTGAAAAGTTCATCGATTTCAGTTACCGCGGGCCTCATGAGATGACGGTAGCCGCCAAAGCGGTCATCCAGGCGTTCTACGGCAGGATGACGGACCGCTCGCTGTTCGTGAGCTGTTCCACCGGTGGTCGCCAGGCCTTGATGGAAGCCCATCGCTACCCGAACGACTACGACGGCATCTCGGCGATGGCACCGGCCAACCCGACCGTTGGCCTCATGGTCGGCTCGTTGTGGACCAGCTCCGCCACCGCGAAGGAGGCCGCGAGCCGGATTTCGCCAGCGACGTTCGACCTCGTGCACAAAGCCGTGCTGGCGGCCTGCGATGCTGACGACGGCGTGCGCGACGGCATGATTTCCGCGCCGAACCGTTGCCACTTTGATCCGGCGGTACTTCAATGCAAACGCACGGGCCCTGGAGCCGGCACCACCGACTGCCTGACGGCACCACAGGTCACGGCACTACGCGCGATTTACCAGGGGCCGCGCAATCCGCGCACGGGCAAGCCGATCTTTCCCGGCTTCGAGCCTGGCAGTGAAAACATGTTCTCGATCCAGGCCTCCGGCTCCGGGCCCATTGTGCCGGTAGCCAGCTATTTCCGGGACCTCGTCTTCAACGATCCGCAGTGGGATTTTCGCCACTTCGACTACGACAAGGATGTCAGCCGCGCGCTGGCCGCGCACAGTCGATTCGTGGACGTTCCGCCAACCGGCCTCGGCAACTATGTCGCCAGTGGCCGCAAGCTGCTCATGTCGCACGGCTGGGCCGATCCTCTCGTTCCGCCGATGACGAGCGTCGACTTCTACCGGGCGCTGACCGCGCGACTCGGGGCGAAGGAGGCTGCCAACGCTCGCCTCTTCATGATCCCCGGCATGGCGCATTGCACAGGAGGCGACGGCCCGTTCGTGTTCGATGTGATCGCGGCCCTCGACCAATGGGTTGCGACGGGGCGCGCGCCCGAGCGCATCGTCGTGAGCAATCCGCCCAACGCCCCTGCCCGCACGCGGCCGATATGCCCGTACCCGCAGGAGGCCGTGTATTCCGGCGCCGGCAGCACGGATGACGAGAAGAATTTTCGTTGCGAGGCGTTGAAGCGCCAGCCCCTGCATCCGGTCAACGGGGCGTAGCAACGCGATCCGCACCATTTCGGCAACGGCTTCGCCTTCAAGGCGAGCCGTTCTCGGTGCCGATGACCTGGAGCGACCTGACGCTCGCGCTGAGCGTCACCTGCGTAACGGGTAGAGTCGAAGCGCCCATTGGTGCATCGCCATCACCACCGTGATGCCCGCTACACGGCTACCGCCATCGCGCCGCCTCGCGGATGCTCTTCACCGAAGAACCGGAACCTGCCTTCCATCGGAGTGCAGACGTCCATCCGGCTTTTCGAGCCTGAATCGCCACCGTACCGAGGAATCATCATGCGCCCCCTGCTCATTGCCATGGCTTGCCTGCTGAGCCTGCCCGCCAGCGTCTTCGCAGCCGACATCACATCCATTTCCCGCCTCGCGGCCGGGCCCGACAACGTTCTCTTCGTCGCCGACTGGAAGACCGCGGAGATCCATGCGATCGAACTCCCGCCGGCATCGCACAAACCCAACGGCACGACGTTCAACATTCTCGATCTGGAGCAGCTGCTGTCGAAGCAGATCGGTGGAGCCCGCGTGTACGTCGAGGACATGGTGGTACGCCCCGGGACGGCGGAGGTCTATATCGCCGTCAGCTATGGTGCCGAGAAGACGCCAAGCCTGTTCGTGGTGACCAGTGACGGAAAGGCGCGTCGTGTGGACCTGAGTACAGCACCGTCGACCACGGTGGTATTGCGTGACGCCCCCACCTCCACCATGAAGTTCTGGAAGCAGACACCAGAGCGCAGTTTTACGGTTACCGACATGAAGTGGCGCAAGGGCGAGCTGTTCGTCGCCGGACTCTCCAACCAGGATTTCTCCTCGACCCTGCGCCGGGTACGCTATCCCTTCGACGCCAAGCAATCGGTCACCTCGCTGGAGGTCTTCCATGGCGGGCACGACCAGTTCGAAACACGCTCGCCGATCCGCGCGATGAGCTTCGCCAACCTCGGTGGCAAACCGTACCTCGTCGCCGCCTACACGTGCACACCGCTGGCACTCATTCCGCTCGACCAACTGAAGGACGGCGCCCACGTACGCGGCAAGACCGTCGCCGAACTTGGTTACGGCAATACGCCCGCCGACATGGTCTCGTTCACGCGGACCGAGCAAGGGAAGACCGAGGACTTCCTGATGCTGGTGAACTTCAACCGCGTGGGAGACGTCATTTCGATTCCCGAACTGGACGCGGCACTCGCCCGCCCCGGCATCGAGAAGCAGGTTCCGTACGGGCAGATCACCGGGCTCGACATGACGGAGGCGCCTCTCGCCGGCGTGATGCATCTGGACAACCTCGACGACAAGTCGTTCGTGGTGGTTCGCCGTGATCTCCAACGCGATGCCCTGCAACTGGTCTCCATGGGCAAGGGCCTGAGCTTCCGGTTGACGGATCACGTCTCGGAATACTCGTTTCCCGATTTCAGCTACAAGGGCAAGAGACCGGCGCAGGAATACATCAACATGCTGCTGAAGGATGAAAACCTGCCCGAGTTCATCAAGGGGCCGGAGTAGATCATGCGGCGCCGTCGGACCCTTGCTGGCGCCGCCCTGGTGGCTGCGCTTCAGGTTGCGCACGCCGGGCAACCGGATCCGCAGATCGTCCTCGTGCAGCCATCCGCAACCGATGTTCCCGCCAATCTCCTGCGCATGTCCATCGTATTCGCCGCGCCGATTGGTGGACCCGTGCTGCCACGGATTGCGCTTTCACGCGCCGACGGAGGATCGCTGCAGCAACCGTTTCTGCAGCAGGAGCTATGGTCGCCCGACGGTCGGATACTGACCCTCCTGCTCAACCCGGGGCGGGTCAAGACTGGCCTGGTCGCGCGCGAAAAGCTGGGGCCGATCCTCCAGCCTGGCGAGGACGTGCTGCTCACCCTCGACGGCCATCCGATCAAGCGATGGCATGTCGGCGCTGTGGATGCGAACGGTCCGGTGGCCTCCGCGTGGCAGTTGTCTTCTGTACACGGCGCCTCCCGACAGCCGCTCGTCGTCAGGCTGGACGGCCCGATCGATGGCCGCGACGCCGACTTCATCGCGGTCGTCGATGCGAGCGACCGCCTGGTGGGTGGCCACTCGGCCCTGTGCCATGGTGAAACCAGCTGGACGTTCACCCCGGACGCTCCGTGGCGGGCGGGACACTACCGGCTCGCCGTGCGCAACACCCTGGAGGATCCGGCGGGCAATCGCCTTGGCGGCCATTTCGAAACACCGATCGATACGCCCCCTCACCCGGCGGGCGATGCGTTTGTGACCTTCGACGTTGGCGCCTCCATGCCACGGAAAGCGAGGTAGTCGGTGAACAACTCCATGCGCGCCACGTTTTGGTGCGCCCTGCCCCAGCGTTTCACGCCGCGTTCCGTCGCAGTAGCCGCCGAACTTGCCGCCCTCCATGCCAGCTCACGCGGATGGCTCGATTCACATCATCCGGGCTGCCCCTATCTCCTTGCTTGAGGATTTCATGATGTTCCACTCGCATCGCTTCACCCACGCCTTCCTGGCCGGAGCCCTGGCACTGGGCATCGGGTCGGCCCTCGTCAGCAAGGATGCACCTGCCGGTACCCCGATCATCCGCACCCAGGTGCCGGGCTATTACCGCCTGATCCTGGGCGATTTCGAGGTGACCGCCCTGAGCGACGGCACGATCGATTTCCCGATGGGCCAACTGTTGATCGGCGCTTCCTCCGAGGAGATCAAGGCCAGCTACCGGAAGATGTTCCAGCAGCTTCCCGTCGAGTTGTCGATGAACCAGTTCCTCATCAACACCGGCAGCAAGGTGGTGCTGGTCGACGCGGGTGCCGGAGCGTTCTATGGCCCCACCCTGGGCAACACGATCGGCAACTTGCGGGCCGCGGGTTACGCGCCCGAGCAGGTCGATGTGGTGGTGATCACCCACATGCATGTCGATCACATCGGTGGCCTGGTGCAGAACGGCCAACGGGCGTTTCCGAACGCCGTCCTTCGCGTCGACAAGGCCGATTACGACTACTGGATGAATCGCGCGAATGAAGCGAGAGCGTCGGAAGCCGTCCGAATCAACTTCGACGTCGCCCAAAAGACATTCGGTCCGTATCGCGTGGCCGGCAAGTTGCAGCTATTTCATGGCAACACCCGGATCGCCCCCGGCATCCGTGCCGTACCCCAACCGGGGCACACTCCAGGCCACAGTTTCCTTGTCGTGGAGAACAAGGGTGCGAAGCTGGTTCTGTGGGGCGACGTGGTGCATTCGGCGGCCTTGCAGTTCCGCGATCCGTCCGTGCGCATCGCGTGGGACAGCGATGACCGGAAAGCCGAACATGTGCGTGAGGCGGCATTCGCCGATGCAGCACGAAATGGTTATCTGGTCGGTGCGGCGCACCTGTCGTTCCCTTCGTTCGGCCACGTCGCCAGATCGGAAAACGGCAGCGGCTACGTCTACGTTCCAATGAACTACACGCAGAACCGTCACGAAGACGCCGGCGGGAACTGAAACGCGGTGCGGGACACAGTCAGCCGTGTCCCGCACTCCCAAAACTGCCGCGCATTCTCCGGAACCGCCCAATACCGTCCCGGGAAGCCATATCAGGTAGTCGGCGTGGACAAACTCTAGGTCGGCGTTGAACCGGTGCGTGGCGCACGCCTTGCAACCCGCAGTCCATGACCCGCCGACTTTCAAGAGGCTTCGAACGGGCCATGAGATTCGGGCAGAACACTCAATCAGCCGGCAGCACCACGTCCTCGCCCTGGTTCTTCAACAACACCACCAGAAACTTGGCCGGCTTGGTGAGGCTGGCATTGCGGCCTACCGTGTGGATGTCATTCGGGCCTTCGTAGAAAGTCTGCCCGGGCATCAGGGTGACTTCCTTGTCGCCCTTCAGGCCCATCACGATCGAGCCTTCCAGAACGTAGAGAAAGGCATGGGCGTCGTGGCGATGCACCGGGTCGACTGCACCGGGTGGATAGGTGACGATGATCATCAACGCTTCCTTGCCCGGATAGTCGGGTAGCGCCTTGCTCATCAAGGCCGCGACCTCGGCCTGGTGCGTCTGTGCCGGACCGGGTGCCGACGCGTGCGAATGCGCGATAGCCGCGCCGCACACGAGCAGCCCCAGCAACCCCAGAGTCTTGATTACACGCATGGCTGTCTCTCCTTGCAGTTGTGGCAACTTGCCGAAAGGGCGATGCGGTAACGGACAGGCCGGTACCGCAACCCGCACTTGTCAGGCCAGCCCGGCCTTGTCGAGCCCGAAGGCCTTGTCAAGCGTGCCGGGAACGGTCCTGAAGGCCACGTTGACGCGGTTCCAGGCATTGATCGCCATCACGGCATAACTGAGATCGGTGATCTCCTTTTCCGACAGCTGGGTACGCACGCGCTCGTAGATCTCGTCGGGCACCCCCTGGGGCGACAGCTGGGTGAGTGCTTCGGTCCAGGCGAGCGCGGCGCGCTCGCGCGGCGAGAACAGCGTCGATTCGCGCCAGATCGCCAGATGATGCAGGCGCAGCGGTCGCTCACCATGCATCACGGCCTGCTTGACGTGCATATCCAGACAGAAGCCACACCCGTTGATCTGTGATGCGCGAATATCGACCAGAGCGCAGATGGATTCCTCGATGCTGGACTGTTTCACCAAGGTATTGAGGGCGACCAGACCATGGAAAAGTTCGGGGGCCTGTTTCTGATAATCGATGCGTTGGGTCATGGTTCTGTTCCTGATTGAAGTTCTTGTCCCCCAGATCGGCTGAGGTACCCGCTCGCACGCCATGGCGAGATGGATCTCAGCCTAGAGGTCGGTCCACGCTGCCGGTAGGTTCAGCGGCGGACTCGTCGTGTTGTTCCGCATGCACCAATCCGTCCAATGAAGCCGGCGCCATCGCAAGCCCACCGCGGTCATCGCGATTGTTGCGTCTGGAGCAACACACTGCTGTGGGCACGATGCCTATCGGTCGTTGGTGCTCGTCCCCTAGGATGAAAAACGAAGGCGTTCGACGGTGCCGCAGTCCAGGATGAGATACATCATGAAAATCGAATCGCCCGACGTCGCAGCCGGCAACTGCAGCATGCCAGCCCCAACATGCGTCATCGCGATGCATAGGGTTTCGGGCAAAGGCCGCCGGCACATTCCATCGCAAGACGAGCCCATTCCATGACCAGGCTGCAACCACCACCCGTTTCCCTGCTCGACAAGCATTACGGAACGGATTTTCTACCGCTCTACACAGGAACCGTTCGGGTCAATGGCGGCGAGGCAAGGCATGGCCGGGCATCCGGCATAGCCCGCTCCGACGACGGCATGCTCGACGTAGAGTTGCGCATGCCGGAAGAACTGGGTGGATCCGGTGGCGGCACCAATCCGGAACAGCTTTTCGCGGCCGCGTTCGCGGGCTGCTTCCATGGTGCATTGAGCTTGCTTGCCGCACGCGCGAAGGTGGCGATTCCCGATGCCGAGGTCGTGGCCAGGGTTTCCTTTGGCAGGGATCCGGTCGATGGCATGTTCATGTTGTCAGCGGACATCCGCATTCGCCTTCCAGGTATCGACCGGGCGATTGCCGGCGAGCTGGTGCGCCATACCGAGCGCCTTTGTCCGTACGCGAAGATGGCACGCGCGGGAATCGACTGTGTAGTTTCGCTCGATTCGTGAATGGCGTTCTGGACAAGGCCGAAACCCATGCAGGGCCTTGCTGAATGGACATCGGGAAAATGCGGGATCCGGACATCCGGATCCCGCATCTGCTGGCCTGCTTGCCTACTTGGTGCGCGGTGGCAGGAATCCCCTGGCCGTGGTCAGGTCCGGCCACGGCATGACCGTCTCCCCGGCGACCAGCCACGCACCGGCGACCTTGCGCAAGCGCAGTTCGTACAACGCCGGGTCGGCCTGATCGCCCATCCGTCGATACAACACGGCGGTCGCGTCGTCGCCCTGCTCTTCGATGTGCAGGACGCGCTTTTCCGTCGACAGCGGCGGTTCGCCGGCGTCACGACGACTTCTGAACTCACCAAGCATCTCTGCTTTCGAAAAGCGCGCAATCCTTCCTTCCGGGGTGAGCACGAGGAAGCCAAGATCGTCCAGATAGAGACGCTCCATTTCCTCCATGCGGTAGTGACTGCCGGTGTCGGCCAGCCGGTCGATGAACTCGAGAATTTCCGGATTGTTCGTGGTTGTCATGTTCTTCCTGCCTTGTATTCGGGGTGGAGGGGATCAGTTCAGCGACATGCCGCCGTCGACAAGCAGCTCGATGCCGTTGACGAAGCGGCTGTCGTCCGAGGCCAGGTACAGTGCGGCCAACGCCAGTTCGTCCACCTCGCCGAAGCGGCCGGCCGGAATCATCCCGGCCATTGCCTTGACGAAGCCGGGGCGCTCTGCCTCGGGGATGCCCATTTTTTCGAGAATCGATGTATCGACCGGCCCGGGGCTGAGCACATTGACGCGTATCTTCCTGGTCTTGAATTCAAGCGCCCAGTGACGTGCAAAAGCCCTGATGGCAGCCTTCGAACCCGCATAGACGGCATGGCCGTCGAGCGCCCTGGTCGCGGCGAGCGAGCCGGTCAGGACGATGCTGCCCCCATCACGCATGATCGGAGCGATGCGCTGGACGCCAAAAAACACGCCGCGCGTATTGACACTGAACTGGGCGTCGAACTCTTCCGGCGTCACCTGCGCACTGGGCGTGATCGTGTTGACGCCAGCATTTGCCACGTAGATGTCGAGCGCACCGAAACGGGCGTGAACTTCGCTGGCCACGGCAGCATGATGTTCGATGTCCGCGACATCGCCGCGTATTCCTATTGCTCCGTGTCCGATACGGTGAACAGCCTCGTCGAGAACGTTCTGCCGCCGCGCGGTCACGATGACCTGCGCGCCCTCGGCGGCAAACAATTCCGCCGTTGCCATGCCGATGCCGCTGTTGCCGCCGGTGATCAGGGCGACCTTGCCTTGAAGACGTTTCATCTGATGTCTCATGTCGTTGGTGTCGGGCACGATATGTGGCAGCGCTCTCCGCCAACCAGTCCTGCAGCCGGCACATCAGTTGTGCCATGGAGTCAAAGATGTCCAGCCTGCTCAATCAGTCGGCCAGCCTGATCGCCTTCGTCCGCGCGGTGGAGGCCGGCTCCTTCAGCGCGGCGGCGCGCAATGCGGGAACGACGCCATCGGCGATCTCGAAGGCGATCCAGCGATTGGAAGCCGAGCTCGGCGCGAAGCTGTTTCGCCGATCCACCCGCACCCTGAGCCTGACGCCGGACGGGCAGGCCTTCTTCGACCGCGTCGCGCCACTGTTGCGCGGCATCGAAGATTCGGCAGACGCGATCCGTCCCAAAGGCGGCGCGCGGGGCCGCCTGCGCGTGAGCATGCCCAGCGACCTCGGACGTCTGCTCATGGGTCCCATCACCACGAAGTTTCTGGCCACGCACCAGGACCTGGAACTGGACCTGGCGCTGGCGGATCGCCACGTCGATGTGATCCGCGAGGGATACGACGTCGTGTTCAGGGTCGGAACCACCGTGGAGAGCGAACTCAGGATGAGGACACTCGCCCAACTGGATATGGCCCTGGTGGCGTCGCCGGCCTTCCTGCGCCAATGGGGCGAGCCCCGCTCCACGCAGGCACTGCGCGAACTGCCATTCGTGCGCTATTTGCTCGGCGGCCGGCCGCTGCCACTGACGTTGGAGGACGGGACCACGATCGTGCCTCGAGGCCGCATCGGCCTGGACACGGGATTCGGACTGCGCGCTGCCGCGCTCCATGGCATGGGAGTCGCCCACCTGATGAAGTGCACCGTGCAGGCGGATCTTGATCGCGGTGACCTGGTCCAGCTCATGCGCAACCAGCACTTGCCTTCGCTGCCACTGATGGCGCTGCATGCCTTCGGCAAGCTCACGCCAGTGCGGGTCAAACTTCTCTCGGACTTCATCGAGCAGGAAATCCAGCAACCTTCGATAACGTGAAGTGTGCTCCAACGGGTTGCGTGTAAATATCGACAGGCGAGCGCCGGCGAGGTGCTCACCTGATTACTTTGCCAGCGCCGCTTGTTCGATCAGCGCGGCCACTTCCGCCGGATGCGACACCATCACCACGTGCGACGCGCCCTTGATCACCACGGTCTTGCGCGAATGGGCGCGTTTCGCCATGAAGGCCTGGGCCGCAGGTGGAATGTTGAGATCCGCGCTGCCATAGACGAACCAGGAGGGAATGGCCTTCCACGCCGCCGATGTGCTCGCCTCATGCAGGGCTGCTTCGGTGACGGGACGCTGCCCGACGGCCATCAACGATGCCTGCGCCGCCGGCACGTCCGCGGCAAACTGGGCGTGGAACTTGCCCTGCTCGATGTACAGATCCTTGCCGCCATCGGCCAGTTCCACCGGCGGCGCCAGCGCCGAGCCGAGCGAGCTGCCGGGGAAACGCCCGGACAGTTCGGCGGCGTTCTCGCCGACTTCGGGTGCGAACGCCGCCACGTAGACCAACGCCTTGACGTTGTCCAGACCCGCCGCCGCCTCGCTGATCACCAAACCGCCGTACGAATGACCGACCAATACCACCGGGCCATGGATGGTTTTGACAAGACTGTTGACGGACGCGGCATCGCCCTTGACGCTGCGCAGCTCATCGGCCGCCGCGATCACCGTGTAGCCCTTGTCGTGCAGCCGCTGGATCACGCCATTCCAGCTGGACGAATCGGCGAAGGCGCCGTGCACCAGTACCACGGTCGGCTTGGGCGCCGACGACTTCTGCGCCGAGGCAACCAGCGGCACGGCCAGTGCGGAGGCACCCAGCACGAGCCATCCGGCAAGCGTGGCGGTGAAACGTTGGGATGAGAGTTTCATGATCTTTCCGGTAGCGGGATGGGGAGCGCCAGGCAAGCCTGGCGCGAGGGATCAAACCAGGGCGATCGTCACGTCGATATTGCCGCGCGTGGCGTGCCAGTACGGGCAGGCCTGATGCGCGCCGTCGACCAGCAGCTATGTCTGCGGGATCCAGCCCTGGCAGCGAAATCGACAAAGTCACGGCGACATACTTGCAATGTCACGGGCCGTCGACCAGTCAGATCAGGAACAACAGACTGTGTACCCGAATGATTCTTGACAGGTGCGCATGCGCACCGATGCAAGCTGCCGGGCGTGATGCCATGACACGCAACGGATGACATCAAAGCTGCGGCATCGCTCCTTTGCACGAAGGTATCGACCGATACAAAGCATCATCCGGGCGACAGGCATATAGAAGGAATGGCTATGGAAACCAGACTGCCCGTCCTGGATGGGCTTTCTCCTCTGCGAACTTTCGAGTCAGCACCGGCGTCCATGCGATTGCCCGCCTCATCGAGCGAGTCAAGAAAAAATAATGTAATTCAATAACTTCAATTGATTTTCTCGAAAAGAAGGCGCCGCCAAAGAGGTGCAACATCGCCATACTTCGCGTCATGTACAGACCTTAGGCCAGGTCGTGCCTCGATTTTCGCCCCAGCGATAAAGCACATGTCCCCAACGACCCGGATTGGGTGCACTATAGGCGCCGCGCTGCCAACCATATGAAACTGTGATGTGAATAACAGTTTCATCGCATAATTCATGCTTGATGAAATGGCCTGTCGCTTCGAATTCGTTGCATCAAACGACCGGGATGATCGTATGGGGAATCTGGAAGATACCAAGCTCGCGATTGTGGGGCTGGGCTATGTGGGCCTGCCGCTCGCCGTGGAATTCGGCAAGCGCTATGACACTGTCGGCTTCGACATCAACCAGGCGAGAATTGTCGAGCTGGCGAAAGGACATGACCGGACGCTGGAGGTGGATGCCGCAGAACTTGCCGAAGCCGGTCGCCTGCGCTTCAGTGCCGAACTGGCCGATCTGCGCGACCGCAATGTCTACATCGTCACGGTCCCCACGCCGATCGATATTGCCAAGCGCCCCGACCTGACCCCGCTGATCAAGGCCAGTGAGCTCCTGGCTCAGGTGCTCAAGGTCGGCGATATCGTGGTGTACGAATCCACGGTGTACCCAGGCTGCACCGAAGAGATTTGCATACCGATCCTCGAGAAAGGCTCCGGCCTTGCCTACAACCGCGACTTCTTTGCCGGTTACAGCCCGGAACGCATCAACCCCGGCGACAAGCTGCACCGGGTCACCAGCATCCTGAAAGTCACCTCCGGCTCCACGCCGGAGACCGCCGATTTCGTGGATCGCCTGTATGGATCGGTGATCACCGCCGGCACACATCGGGCCAGCTCGCTGAAGGTGGCCGAGGCCGCCAAGGTCATCGAGAACACCCAGCGCGATCTCAACATCGCGCTGGTCAACGATCTGGCGATCCTGTTCAACAAGCTCGGCATCGACACGCTGGAAGTGCTGGAAGCCGCCGGCACCAAGTGGAATTTCCTGCCGTTCCGGCCCGGCCTGGTGGGTGGCCACTGCATCAGCGTGGACCCCTACTACCTGACCCACAAGGCTCAGGAAGTCGGCCACCACTCCGACGTCATCCTGGCTGGCCGGCGCACCAATGACAGCATGGGACCGCATGTCGCCAACGAGGTGATACGCCTGATGGTGCGCAAGGGCATCAATCCGGTGAAGGCCCGCGTGTTGATCCTGGGCCTGGCGTTCAAGGAGAACTGTCCGGATCTGCGCAACACCCGCGTGATCGACATCGTGCAGGCGCTGCGGGGTTACAACACCGATGTCGATATCCACGATCCATGGGTCAACGCCGCGGAAGCCGAGCACGAGTACGCGATCACGCCGATCACGCAGCCTCAGCTGGGCGACTACGACGCGGTGATCGTTGCCGTCGGCCATCAACAGTTCGTCACCATGGGGGCTGCGGGCATCCGGGCTTTGGGCAAGCCTGCTTCGGTGGTGTACGACGTGAAATGTCTGCTGCCTCGCGACGCCGTCGATGGGCGTCTCTGAGCAAGGGGGCTTGCCATGAAAGTGCTGGTTACCGGCACCGCCGGTTTCATCGGTTCGCATGTCGCGCTGCAGCTGCTTGAACGCGGCGACGAGGTGGTCGGTTTCGACAACCTCAACGACTACTACGACGTGAATCTGAAGAAAGCCCGGCTGGCACGTTTCATGGAACATCCCGGCTATACGCATGTCCATGGCGACCTGGCCGACCGCAACGCGGTGGAAAGCGCGTTCGCCACACATGCACCGCAACGCGTGGTCAACCTGGCAGCACAGGCCGGCGTGCGTTACGCGTCGGAAAATCCGCATGTCTACGTGGCCAGCAACATCACCGGATTCCTGCACATTCTGGAAGGCTGTCGCCAGCACAAGGTGGAGCATCTGGTTTTCGCCTCCACCAGCTCGGTGTACGGCGCCAATACCGCCCTGCCGTTCTCGGAGCACCAGTCCACCGAACATCCCCTCACCCTCTATGCGGCCTCCAAGAAAGCCGACGAGCTGATGGCGCACAGCTACGCGCATCTGTACGGACTGCCGTGCACCGGCCTGCGCTTCTTCACGGTATACGGCCCCTGGGGACGCCCGGACATGGCCTTGTTCCTGTTCACCAAGGCGATCCTCGCCGGCGACCCGATCAAGGTGTTCAACCACGGACACCATCGACGCAGTTTTACCTACGTCGACGACATCGTGGAGGGCGTGATCCGCGCACTCGACGTGGTCCCTGACAAGGACGCGCGCTGGAATGGCGGCGACCCGGACCCGGCATGCAGCGGCGTCGCGCCGTACCGGCTCTACAACATCGGCAACGCGGAGTCGGTGGAGCTGCTGCGCTACATCGAGGTGCTGGAGCATTGCCTCGGCCGCAAGGCGCAGATGGAAATGCTGCCGTTGCAGGCCGGCGACGTACCCGACACCGAGGCGGACGTGTCCGGATTGATTCATGCCGTGGGCTACGCGCCGAAAGTCTCCGTCGACACGGGCGTCGCCAACTTCGTGAACTGGTACCGGGACTATTACAACGTGTAGTGAAAGGCATGCCGGACCTGGTGAATGTTGCAAGCCGGCGGGTGATGCGAAGAAACCATAACTGCGGGACTGGGACCGAATGATCATCGACTACCTGGACGGGTCAGCGCCAACCGACATTGATGTTGACCTCTGCATCGTCGGCGCGGGGGCCGCCGGCATTGCCATCGCGCGAAGCTTCATCGGAACGTCGTCGACGGTATGCGTCGTCGAAGGTGGCGGCCTTTCCGGCGAGGAAAAGTCCCAGGCGTTGTACGAAGGCTCGTCGGTCGGCTGTCCGCCGTTCGATCCGGGCACGTCGCGCATGCGGGTGTTCGGCGGCAGTTGCACGTTGTGGGGTGGCGGCTGCATACCGCTCGGCAGGCACGACCTGAGCCAACGCGACTGGGTGCCGCACAGCGGCTGGCCACTTTCCTATGATGACCTCGAACCCTACTACACCAGCGCCCGCTCGTACTGCCGGATCGATTCGCACGATTTCGCCGAGGGCTCCTTCCTCGGCCCGCTGACCCGTCCACCACTATCTTTTGACGCGGACAAGCTGATCAACCAGATCTTCGCGCGCAGCCCGATCCTGTTCGGCCAGGCGTATCGGTCCGAACTTGATCAGGCCCCGAACATCAAGGTCCTGCTGCATGCCAACCTCCTCGAACTCGAGGCCTCGCCCGATGGCGCATCGGTTCGTCAGGCGCGTATCGGATCGCTCGATGGTCGCACTGGCCAGGTTCGCGCCCGACACTACGTACTGGCGTCGGGCGGTATCGAAAATGCACGGCTGCTGCTGCTCTCCAATGCCTTGGCGCCTGGAGGGCTGGGCAACGACAGGGACCTGGTGGGCCGGTTCTTCATGGACCATCCAAGCGGCAAGCTGGGCACGGTCACCACGAACGATCCCGATCGCCTTACCCGCCCCTACGACCGCAACCTGGGCAAAGGCCTCGCACCCACCTTTCCCGAAATCGGCCTGTCGAACGACATCCAGCGCACGCACCGGATGCTGAGCGGACGCGTCCATCCGTTTGCTGTGGAGGGCACGGTCCCGAAGGGAATACGGGCACTGCGCAATTTCCGGGCCGCCTTGCACCCGCCGGCGCGCGACGAAGGCTCGATGCTTGAGGCGCGATTGTGTGCAGCGCTGAAGAACGGCCCTTCCAGCGGCGACGGTGCCGCCGTCGCCACGGAAAGCATGGCCATGCTCGCCTTGCGACTGGGTCTTGGCGCGAGCGACGTTGCCCGGGCATTGCTGCGAAAACTGGCCGACAGGCCCGTGGTGACGAGCAATCATGTCGAACTCATCGGCTTCTTCGAGCAGGCACCCAATCCCGACAGCCGCATTACCCTGGGAGCCGAGGTCGATGCCCTGGGCAAACGGAAGGTTTGTGTCGACTGGCGGCTCACCGCGCTGGACCGACACACGTACCGGACGGCCGCCACACTCTTCGGCGGTGAACTGGCCAGTGCCTGTGGCGGAACGTTCCAGCTCGAACCGTGGTTGGAGGGTGATCCCGACACGATTCCCCTGGTTCACGGCACCGCACATCATCTGGGTACAACCCGGATGTCGGATGACCCTCGTCAAGGTGTGGTCGATCGCCACTGCCGGGTCCATGGCATCGACAACCTGCACATCGCCGGCAGTTCGGTTTTCCCCACGGGGGGCTGGGCTTTCCCAACCTTCACCATCGTCGCGCTGAGCCTGCGCCTGGCGGAAGATCTGCGCGGACTGTTGGCAAGCCCCGTCGCGTCGCAGGCCGCGTGACAAACGTGCAACGAAGCCATGCTGCCCACTGACCATAACGCTTCGCCGCCCGACTTCAACCGGACGGCCGTTCGTGCCCTGGAAGATGGCCTTTTTGCCGCACCGGCCATCGGTGAGGCGCACGTGGTGTTGTGCGACAGCTCGGCATGGACATCGCTCGTCGGTTCGGCACAGGAACTGCTCAGTCCCGCGGAAGGCGCCCGGGCGGCACGACTTCGCTTCGATCGTGACCGCTCGAGTTTTATCCTGGCGCACGCGTTTTGGCGCGTGAGCCTGGGTATCTGCCTCGATGTGCACGCTGCCGAGGTGCGCTTGACCAGTACCGCTGCCGGCCAGCCGCAGCTACTCGGCACCGCGTTTTCCACCAGCCTGAGTCACAGCGGCGAGTGGGTGGCGCTGGCCATCTGTGCGGGCACCACCATCGGGGTCGATATCGAGCGCTCGCCATCGCACACGGCGTTGACCGCGCTGATGCCGACCATCTGTACACCAGGCGAGATCGCCGATCTGGAACCGCTGCCCCTGCCCCAACGCGAAGCGGCGCTGCTGGCGCTCTGGACACGCAAGGAAGCCTTGCTCAAGGCCTTTGGTGTCGGTCTCAACGTGGATCCGGCGCTGCTGTCGGCAACCACCGATGGGCTCGTCTCGCCGCCGTCTTCGTTCACAACACTGGACCCGGTCCCGTGCCGTGTATCCAATCTTGGATTGCCGGACGGCCTGGTCGGCGCGCTGGCGGTGCCGGATTCGATCGAAAGCGTCCGGCTGTGCACGTTGGGAACATCCCCGGCTATCGCTGCGCATTTTATGAGACTTACATCTCATAAAACATATTCAACTATAGACAAACATAATTAAAAGTGCTTGGCATTAATAAAAATTCGGCGTAGTGTCGCTCTTCCGCATCAAGGGGAATGAGGCCTGGGAGCCTCGGGGGACAGTCGGATGTTTCGTTTTCTGCGGCAACGGATCGTGCGCTTGCTCTTGCTGCTTGGCTTGTGCGAATGGCTGCTTCTGGCTGTTTCGCTGAACCTCGCAACCCATCTGCGATATTTCCTGTTTCCGGACGATCTGGCCGAGTTCTCTCGGCATTTGCTGCTGCGCTCGATGATCTTTGCCACGGTCATCATTTTCGGCATCGGGGCAATGGGCGCCTATCGGCCGCACCTGCGTACAACCATGCTCGGGCTGCTGGCGCGACAGGTGGTGGCATTCACGCTCGGCGGTATCGCACTGGCCCTGGGGTATTACGTCGTGCCGCAGGCCTACGTAGGCCGCGGCGTGCTTGGCATTGCGCTGGTGCTGGGCTTTGCGGCTCTGGCGGCGTTTCGCGCCTTGTTCATGCACCTGGTCGATGTCCAGGCGTTCAAGCGACGCATCCTGATCCTGGGCGCAGGCAGCCGGGCTGCCCAGATCCACAGCTTGATGCGTCGGCGCTCGGATCGACGCAGCTTCACCATCGTGGGCTATGTCCGTTGCCCGAACGAGTCGGTGATGGTCCCGGACAACCTGCTGCTTCAGAACACATCACTTCACGCCCTGGTCGAGCGCGAACAGGTGGACGAGGTCGTGGTCGGCGTCGACGACCGTCGTGGTGCGTTACCGATGGACGACCTGCTCGAATGCAGGCAAGCGGGCATCGCCATTATCGACCTGACCACCTTCTTCGAGCGCGAATCGGGCCGCGTGCAATTGTCGTTGCTCGATCCGTCATGGCTGGTTTTCTCACGCGGCTTCCACGCCACGCCACTGCATCGGCTGTCCAAACGCTGCTTCGACCTCGTCGCGGCAACGGCACTTCTGCTGTTCTGCTGGCCATTGATGCTGCTGGTGGCTCTGGCCATCCGGCTTGAGTCCGGACCGGGCCAGCCGATCCTCTATCGCCAGGAGCGGGTCGGCGAGCACGGCCGCACGTTCTGGCTGTTCAAGTTCCGGAGCATGCGCACCGATGCGGAGCATGACGGCGTGGCGCGCTGGGCCAGCAAGGATGACGACCGGGTTACCCGCGTCGGCCGCATCAGCCGCAAGCTGCGTTTCGATGAACTGCCGCAACTGTGGAACGTGCTGAAGGGAGAAATGAGCATCGTAGGTCCGCGCCCCGAGCGCCCGCAGTTCGTCGCCGACCTCGCAACGAAAATCCGCTTCTACGGCCTGCGGCACAGCCTGAAGCCGGGACTGGCCGGGTGGGCGCAGCTGAGTTATCCCTACGGCGCCACCGAGGCCGATGCGGCCGAGAAGCTCAAGTACGACCTGTTCTACGTCAAGAACCACAACCTGCTGCTGGACATGGTGATCCTCATCGAAACCGTCGAGGTAGTGTTGTTCGGGCGTGGCGCACGTTAGGTCATTCGTCGTGCATGCCCGGCGGCCGATTGCTGGCGACATGGAGTGGATGCAGCGGCGAGCTGGACCAGTCGACGACCACTCCGTGATCAAAGCTTATCCACGACAAACCGTACTCCCAGCGTCCGCCATGAACGGACCGTGGATCCCCCTCGATGGCGCGCACCCCGGCCATTGACATGCCTATCGACAGCACGGACTTCGTCATCGAGCCGGACGGATCCCCGTCATCGGTCGTCGGTGTCTGCACCGGCGTGGTTTCGGTCAGCAGGGCCACGGGAGAGACATTCCACAACAGCACGCCAGTCGCGACCACGGCCAGCAGAACCAGCAGCGCAGGACGTGGGCCAGGCGCTGTACGCAGCGGTGCACTGGATGGCATCGGCGAAGGCTGCTTCGGATGGGGCGCCCTCGCCGCAACCGACGCCGCGAATCGCAAGGGTGGCGTCGCCGCACCCGGGAGGCGGCCATGCCGCCGATGAAACTCCATCGCCGCGCCGTACTGGGCAATGAGTTCCTGCAGTGGCCCGGAACGGGCTGTCTCGTGATCCGTTTGCGTTGCTGTCGGGCGATCGGGATGCAGCATCGCGACATGACGACGATAAGCCTGCCTGAACTCGGTCAACCCACACCCCGGATCCAGACTCAGCTTTTCGTACAGATCGAGAAAATCGGTCTGGTTGGCCAAGGTACCCCCTGTCGCACAAACATCGTCGCCACGGTTGCCCGCTTGCCGATTACCGGAACGCCCTTCTCCCGTGAATCAGCCGCGGCACGCGCCTCTTTCGCCATGACTGCCGCCCCTGCCCCTGTTCAGCTTTCGCGAGGCGGACGCCGACACCTTTGTAGGACAAATCCCTCTTCCCAGCAATCACTTTCTAAGCATATATGTACTTGACTTAGTGTGATGTAGTTCTCAAAATAATTATCCCGAAAGCGGGGGATTTCCATGAACGGCTATCGCCACTACGCTGCTGCCTGTTGCTGCGGCACCGTGCTGGCCGTCATGCCGACCGCCGGCGTCCATCAGGTGCATGCGCAAACGCCTTTGCTGTCCCCCTCCCTGGGTGCCCACACCCTGCTCGCCCAGTCCGAAGGCCTTGGCATAAGCCCCGCTGTCACCGCACCCATCGCAACACAGCCCCACGGCAGCTCGCTGATCGTTTTCAACGGCGGCTATTCGAGCGCTTCCGCGCCACCGGTCGACAATTACGCCAACCGCTGGAAGCAGCTGGGCCATACGGTTCGCTACGGCAACGGTTATGGCGACAGCTTCGACGTGAAGGCCTATCTGGCGCTATCGGCAAAGGGCGGAGCCAACCACACCGTCAGCATTGCCAAACCGGACCAGGCCGCTGGCGAGATCAGCATGCCGTTCATCGAGATTCGGCAGGCAGGCGTGCTGCAGGACGTTGCGCAGAACTATCCGCAGGCCAGCCTCGTGATGACCAGCGGACGGGTGACCACCACCGGACCGGCGGCGCTGGTCGCCGTGTGGTGGGGTGATGGCGGAGTCAAACGCATGACCGCGGTGCCCAATAACGGGTTTGCCGTGATCGACAGTTTTCTGGAGCTCCCCGACAACAGCGGAGTTCAATGTGCGGTGGCGTTCAAGCAAGTGCGCGCTGCCGGGACATACGACGTCAGCTGGACGGGCGTTCCCGTTCAGGGCGCCATCCTCTGGCTGTTTGCATTCCAGTCCGGATGAGCTCACAGGCCGACAGGGCATTCACGGATCTTCAGCATTGGTGACCCGATCAGGCGATCGGAAACGGGGGAAGGAGAGGCGATCATGCAGGGGCAATCGAAGTCGACACGTCATCACGCCGAATTCCTGGCGCGCAGCCGGATGGGTGCGGCGTTGTCGTCTGCATTCGCGCCGCCATGCCGACCTCCGTTGACGAACAGGCCACGCCATAACGGCCAGCTGTCACATGCCATGCGTCATCGGATCGCCCGGTGGTCGTCACATGGGAAATATCCAGGGGACCACGTGCCGCGGGGCACGGCCAGGTCGATCCGTCCAGTCGTACCGCCGATGAAATCCAGGGGGACCACCTCAGAAGTCAGCCAGTCTCGTGTTGCGCAGGAGAATGAAATCATGAATGTCAGTACCACGCCTATCGATGTCGACTGGAGTCGTTTCGACCCATGGCGCATTCAGGCGTTAAGTCACCGACTGGCCGACCATCCCCTGCTGCAGTCCGACCAGCTGGTTGCGCTTGGCGAAAGGTTTCGCTGCAGCAGCCGGCTCTTCACGTTCAGCAACAAGGCTGGCGCGGCGGCCAACTTCGACGCGGTATCCCAGTTGTATCCCAATGCGCGGACGATCAAGGACTCGCTGAGGGACATCACCGATGCCAAAGCCTGGGTGCTGCTGCGTCACGTGCAGGCGGACCCGGCCTACCGCGCGCTGATCGACTACGCGCTGGACCCGATCCAGCCCGAAATAGAACGCAAGGATCCCGGGATGTACTACCGCGCCGGCTGGATCTTCGTCGCCGCGCCGCATACGACCACACCGTTCCACATCGACCGGAATCACGGAATCCTGCTGCAGGTTCGCGGCGTCAAGACCGTCTATGTCTGGGATGCGGAAGACACCGAAGTCGTCACCGATCGTGCCCGCGACGTATTCCATGCCCGACACGATCTGGACCTGGTCAAGTGGCACGAGGAGTTCCGCGAACGTGCGCACGTCTTCAAGCTCGGTCCCGGCATGGGCGTCTACATTCCGGAGACGTGCGCGCATCTGGTCGAAACCAGCGACGAACCGTCGACCACGATAAGCATGACCTACAGCACCAAGGCCACGCGCCGCGATGCTCTGGTGCATGTCATGCACGACCTCCTGCACCGCAAGGGCATCGAAGCACCCGCGGTCGGCAGGCGACCGCTGCTGGACAAGTTGACCTATGCCGCAGGGTCCGTGCTGGTCGCGGCCCACGGGGTGGGGAGCCGTCCGCCGGCCTGCCCGTCGCTGGCCCATCACAGCGCGTACGCCGTGGCGGATTGATGTCTGGAAAAAACCGGTAGCGAAAGGGATCGCCCAACCGGTTGCTGCAATCACTTCTGGGGAGATCGCGAAAGGATGAACGCGTTCAGGGTCGAAAATTCGGGTGACATGGCCGCGGGCCAGCGGCTGTTCGACGTGTTGCCGTCCGCTCCCGGCAACGGCGCAGCCGTGTGGACGCAATGCGAGTACGCGCTGGACCAGACACTGATGCTGGCGTTGACCGAAAGCGCCCGGCGGCATGCGGTCAGTCTGTCGACCATCGTTTGCGCCGCGCTGGCCTTGGTCGAGTCACGATGGACCGGAGGCGACACCGTCCTGGTTACTCGCGCCGCGGTGGACCGTTCGCGTCAACAGTCGATCGACATACCCCGTACCGGTGACCGCGATACCTGGCTCAAAGCCTTCTCCCAGATCCTGGAGAACGCCGTCGACCCGTCCTGCGACAGCGCCTGGATCGTGCTGGACGATGACGTGCACCCTTGTCATGAAACCGCATCCGACGACCAGCACCGGTCGGCCAGCAGTCGCTGGCAGCTGATCAGCGCTGCCCCGGCACGGTTGAAAGTTGGATTCCGTGCACCGCTCGGTGACGGCGCGATCGACCTGCTCGCCGACGGCGTGTTGCGCGCACTGGCAGCGCTGGGTTCGCCCGCGCCCGTCGCACTGGAATCGATCGACATGCTGGATGCCGGTGAGCGCCGGAACATGCTGGTCGACTGGAATGCCACCGCGGTGCCGCGTCGAGACACCGACACCGTGCACGGCCTGTTTGCCGAAGTGGCGCAACAGCAACCGGACCGTCCGGCCATCGAATCGCGCGATCGCGTACTTTCCTATGGCGAGATCGAAGCACGCGCCAACCGGGTCGCTGCGGGCCTGCTCGCCGCGGGCGTGAGCGTCGGGTCGCCAGTGGCCTTGCTGCTTGAACGCTCGCCCGAAGCGATCATCGCCATATTGGGCATTCTGAAGGCAGGCGCAGCGTATCTACCGCTGGATCCGGCCTATCCCGCCGAGCGCATTGCCTTTGCCGTCAACGATGCGCATGCGGCAGTCGTGATTGTCGCTGCCGCCGGCACCACCCTGCCCGGCGTGGCAGCCGTGGTGATCCCGTTCGACCAGCTGGAGCAAGGCACCCCGGACGCCACGTTGCCGTCGCTCGACAGCCGTGCGCTCGCCTATGTGATGTACACCTCGGGATCGACCGGCGCGCCGAAAGGCGCCGAGATCACCCATCGTTCGATCATCCGGCTGGTGCGCGACGTCAGCTTTGTCGATCTCGCAGCGGCACCGCGCGTACTGCACGCCGCGCCGCTCGGTTTCGATGCTTCGACACTGGAGATCTGGGGGCCCCTGCTCAACGGTGGCACCTGCGTGATCCATGACGAACGCATCCCGACGGGGTGCGGCCTTGCAGGGACGATCGAGCGCCATGGCGTACGGATCGCCTGGCTGACCGCGGCGCTGTTCAACGCAATCGTGGATGACGACGCCAGCAGGCTGCGTGGCCTCGAACAACTGCTGATCGGTGGCGAAGCATTGTCGCCCGGCCACGTGCGCAAAGCCTATGCGGCGCTGCCCGACACCGTGATCATCAACGGCTACGGCCCCACCGAATGCACCACCTTCGCCGCGACGTACCGCATCCCGCGCGAACTCGACGAGGGAACACGCTCGATTCCGATTGGCCGTCCCATCGCGGACACCACGCTCCACGTGCTGAATCCGCATGGCGAACCGGTACCGGTCGGCGTGATCGGTGAATTGCACATCGGTGGTGCGGGACTGGCGCGCGGTTACCTGGGTCGACCGGAGCTGACCGCCGAACGCTTCATCGCCCATCCGTTCGGCACCGCCGACGAGCGGCTCTACCGCACGGGCGACCTGGTGCGCTGGTTGCCGCAAGGCGTCATCGAGTTCATCGGCCGCGTCGATGGCCAGGTCAAGATCCGCGGCTATCGCATCGAGGTCGGCGAAATCGAAGTGGCCTTGCAGCAACTGCCCGGCGTGCGGGCATGTGCCGTGCTCGCACGCGAGGACCGGCCGGAGCAGAAACGGCTGGTCGCCTATTACGTCGTCGACGATGTAGCCATCACGGCCCGCCACCTGCGCGAGCAACTCACCCGTACGCTGCCGGAATTCATGGTCCCGGCCATCTATATCCGGCTGGACGCGCTGCCGGTGACCTCGAACGGCAAGCTCGATCGTCGTGCCCTGCCGGTGCCGGACAGTCGCCGGCCCGAGCTCGTGGACGCTTACGTTCCCGCGGCCGGTCCGACGGAGCAGCGGTTGTGCGAGTTGTTTGCCGAGGTGCTCGGCCTCGACCAGGTCGGCCGCCACGACCACTTCTTCGAGCTGGGCGGCAACTCGTTGCTGGCAGTCCGGCTGGTAGCGCGCATTCGTCATGAAGTATCGACGGTGCCGACCATTGCCGCGTTCTTCGGCGAACCGACGCCCGCCGCGGTGGCCGGCATGATCGAAGGCCGACCCGAACGCAGCCCGCTGGCGAGCCGGCTTGCGCGCGGCGCCAGCCACGAGGCCGCGGAGCCGGTCGCGATTATCGCGATGGCTGGCCGCTTTCCCGGCGCCGCCGACGTCGAGGCTTTCTGGGACAACCTTTGCGCCGGCCGCGAGTCGATCACCTTCTTCGGGCCGGACCAACTCGACCCGGGTGTGCCCGCGGAGCAGCGCAACGATCCCGCCTACGTCGCCGCACGTGGCGTCATCGATGGCGTCGAGGATTTCGATGCCGCGTTTTTCGGCATCTCGCCGCGCGAAGCGGAGCTGATGGATCCACAGCAGCGCATCTTTCTCGAACTGTGCTGGGAGTGCATGGAGCGCGGTGGCTACGTGCCGGACGCGCAGGACAAACCTGTCGGCGTGTTCGGCGGCATGCACAACGCCACCTATTTCCAGCGCCATGTCAGCAGTCGGCCCGACCTGGTCGACAAGCTCGGCGCGTTCCAGGTGATGCTCGGCAACGAGAAGGACTACCTCGCCACCCGCATCGCCCACAAGCTCAATCTGACCGGCCCGGCGATCAGCATGAACACCGCCTGCTCGACCTCGCTGGTAGCCATCTGCCAGGCCTTCGACGCCCTGCGTTCCGGCCAGTGCGAAATGGCCCTGGCCGGCGGCTCATCGATCACCTGCCCACCGCGCAGCGGTTATGTTTCCCAGGAAGGATCGATGCTGTCGCCAGACGGGCATACGCGCAGTTTCGATGCCGATGCCCAGGGCACCGTCTTCAGCGATGGCGCCGCGGTCGTGCTGCTGAAGCGACTGTCCGATGCATTGCGTGACAACGACCCGATCTACGCGGTGATCCGCGGCAGCGCGGTGAACAACGACGGCGGCACCAAGGCCAGCTTCACCGCACCGAGCAGTGCCGGCCAGGCAGCGGTGATCACGATGGCGCTCGATCGCGCGGGTGTCGATGCACGCTCGATCTCCTATGTGGAAACGCATGGCACCGCCACGCCGTTGGGCGATCCGATCGAGATCGAGGGCCTGACCCTGGCGTTCCGCCAGAGCACCGATGAACGCGGCTTCTGCGCGATTGGTTCGCTCAAGAGCAACGTGGGCCATCTGGTCATGGCCGCCGGTGCCGCCGGCGTGATCAAGACCGCGTTGTCCTTGTGCGAACGCCGGCTGCCGCCATCGCTGCATCTGCGGGCGACGAACCCGAAGATCGATTTCGCCGGCTCGCCGTTTGTGGTCAACGACTCGCTGCAAGCGTGGCCGGCCAATCGCGGCCCACTGCGCGCCGGTGTCAGCTCGTTCGGCGTCGGCGGCACGAACGCGCATGTGATCCTGGAAGAAGCGCCACTGCGCGAAGCCTCGGATCCCGCGCAAGGCCCGCAACTGTTGCTGCTTTCCGCCCGCACCTCGACAGCCGTCGGTAGCGCAGCGATGCGACTGGGCGAGCATCTCGCTGCGCAGCCGGACGCCAATCTCGCCGATGTCAGCTGGACGTTGGCGAGGGGTCGCAAGACGTTCGCGCAACGCAGCCACGTCGTCGCCAGCAACCACGAGGACGCCATCGTCCGGTTGCGCGATGTGCCGGCAGCGCGCACGGCAATGAATCCCCCACCCGGCATCGTCTTCATGTTCCCCGGCCAGGGTTCGCAATACGCCGGCATGGGACGCGAACTGCACGCGACCGAGCCGGCCTTCCGCAACGCGCTCGACGCCTGTGCGGAGATCCTGCGCGACGAACTCGGTTTCGATCTGCGCGAACGCCTGTTCGCCGATGACGCGGATGCGCTGCGCGCGACCGAACTGACCCAGCCGGCAATTTTCGCGATCGAATATGCGCTGGCGCAACTGTGGATCAGCCACGGCATCCAGCCTGTGGCAATGATCGGCCACAGCGTGGGTGAATTCGTCGCGGCGGTGATCGCCGGCGTCATGAGCCTCGCCGATGGCGCGCGACTGGTCGCGCGACGAGGCCGCCTGATGCAGGCGTTGCCGGCCGGCTCGATGCTGTCGGTGCGGATGGATGCCGCCCAGCTCGGCGCACGCCTGCCGGCCAGCCTGTCGCTGGCCGCGGAAAATGCACCGAACGCCTGCGTGGTCTCCGGTGAAACTCCGCTCGTCGAAGCTTTCCAGGCCGAGCTCGAAAAGGCCGAGGTTGCCTGTCGCCTGCTGCGTACTTCGCATGCATTTCATTCGGCGATGATGGATCCCGCGCTGGATGCCTTCCGCCAGGAAGTCGAGCGGACGCCTTTGTCAGCCGCCCGCATTCCGATTGCCTCGACGCTCACGGGATGCCTGCTGGGCGATGCCGATGCCACCTCGGCCGATTACTGGACCCGTCATCTGCGCGGCACCGTTCGCTTTTCGACCGCGCTGCTGAGCCTGCTGGAGCAGACCCAGTACGCGTTCCTTGAAGTGGGCCCGCGGACGACGCTGAGCGCGTTGACGCGACAGCACCCGCAAAGCCGCGGCCGGGTCGCCTTGGCCTCGCTGGCGGATGCACCGGCCAACGAACGGTCCGCCTGGCTCGAAGCCATCGGCCAACTCTGGTGCCTCGGCACACCGGTAGCGGTCGATGCGATCGATCGCCGGGAACACCGGCGTCGCGTGCGTCTGCCGACCTATCCGTTCGAGCGCAAGCGTCACTGGATCGAGATCCAGCCACACGATGCATTGCCGCAAGCCGAGCTGCCCGTATCGAACGTCACCGCCTTGCCGGTGGCCTTTGTTGCACCACCTGCCGTCCTCCCGGAGCCACTCATGGAAGCGAACCCCAACCACACGACTGCCGGTTCTGGTCGACCCGCCCGCCTGCTCGCGCAACTGACCGAACTGTTCGAGGACATCGCCGGCAACGAGTTCGAGGGCGTCGACGCCAGCGCGAATTTCATCGAGCTCGGCCTGGACTCGCTCTCGTTGACCCAGGTGGCGTTGCAGCTGCAGAAAACCTTTGCCTTGAAGATCACGTTCCGGGAGCTGATGGAATCGTGCTCTTCGTTCGACCGTCTCGCCGCGCACATCGATCGCCTGCTGCCGCCGGACGTCGCAACCGTCGATACCCCCACGCCGCAACCCGCGAGTGTGACTCCCATGATGACGACAACAAGCAACCCTACACAGGGTATCCCGCCGGCCCCGTCCGGCCACATCGTGCAGGACGTGATCCAGCAGCAGATGCTGATCATGCAGCAGCAGCTCGCTCTCTTGCCAGGGGCGGGCGGCATGGCGCCCGCGATGGCACCCGTTGCAGCCGTTGCGGCCGTTGCTCCCGCAGTGGCCGCTCCGGCGGTGTCGGCCGCCGCCAGCGCGCCGCCGGTCGAGTCGGCGGGTCAGGATGAAGAAGCCGCGCTTGCGCACACCACCTACGACGTCAAGAAAGCCTTCGGCGCCATCGCGCGCATCCACTCCAGTTCGACCGAGCTCACCGCACGCCAGCGGGTACGCCTGGACGCGTTCATGCGCCGCTATATCGAACGCACGCGACGGTCCAAGGAGTACACCCAGGAGCACCGTCCACACTTGGCCGACCCGCGCGTGGTCAACGGTTTTCGCCCGCTGTTGAAGGAAATGATCTACCAGGTCGTCGTCGACCGCTCGAAGGGATCGAAGGTGTGGGACATCGACGGCAATGAATACGTCGATGCGCTCAACGGTTTCGGCATGAACCTGTTCGGCTGGCAACCCGATTTCGTGGTCGATGCGATCCACCGGCAGATCGATGCGGGTTACGAGATCGGCCCGCAGCATCCGCTGGCCGGCATCGTCGCCAAACAGGTCTGCGAGCTCACCGGTTTCGATCGCGCCGCGCTGTGCAACACCGGCTCCGAAGCGGTGATGGGCACGGTGCGCATCGCCCGCACCGTTACCGGTCGCGACACGCTGGTGATATTCACCGGCTCCTATCACGGCATCTTCGACGAAGTGATCGTGCGCGGCACCAAGAAGCTGCGCTCGGTGCCGGCTGCTCCGGGCATCCTGCGCAACACGGCCGAGAACGTGCTGGTGCTCGACTACGGTACGCCGGAATCGCTGGCGATCATCCGCGAACGCGCCTCGTCGATCGCCGCCGTGCTGATCGAGCCGGTGCAGAGTCGACGCCCGGATTTCCAGCCGCGCGAATTCCTGCAGGAGCTGCGTGCCATCACCAGCGATGCCGGCGCATTGATGATCTTCGACGAGGTGGTCACCGGTTTCCGCTCGCATCCGCGCGGCGCACAGGCCGTGCTCGGTATCGACGTCGACCTGGCGTCCTACGGCAAGGTGGTCGGCGGCGGTTTCCCGATTGGCGTGATCGCCGGCAAGCGCCAGTACATGGATGCGCTGGACGGCGGCGGATGGCAGTTCGGCGACGACTCCATCCCCACCGTCGGCGTCACTTACTTCGCCGGCACCTTCGTGCGCCATCCGCTGGCGCTCGCCGCAGCGCATGCCGTGCTGGAACATCTCGCCGCCGCCGGCCCGGCATTGCAGGAAAAACTGAATACACGCACCACCGCGCTGATCGACGAACTCAACGCGTTCTGCACCGGTGTCGGCGCACCGATCAAGCTGACCCATTTCGCGTCGGTGTGGAAGGTCAATTTCGCCGAGGAACATCCGCTGCAGGACCTCCTCTTCGCAATGATGCGCAGCCGCGGCATCCACGTGCTCGACAACTTCCCGTGCTTCTTCACCACCGCGCACAGCGAGCAGGATTTCGTGGCCATCTCCAAGGCGTTCAAGGAATCGGTGCTCGAACTGCAGGAGGCCGAGTTCCTGCCGCGTCGGCGCAACGTCGAAACGCTGGCCTTCGATGCGGCCAGGCCGCCGGTGTTCGGCGCACGTCTGGGCAAGGATGCGGAAGGCAATCCGGCGTGGTTCGTGCCGAACCCCGAGGCGCCGGGCAAGTTCATGAGGGTCAATGCATGAATCCGAACGACACGTCTCCGCTGGCGGTCGCCCCGGTTGCGGTCGACTACGACCCGTTCGCCGGCTCGACCCTGGCGCGGGTGGCGCCGACCATGGCACCGCAACGCGAGATCTGGCTGGCTGCGTCGCTGGAGTGTGCGGCATCGCTTGCCTACAACGAGTCGATCTCGCTGCGCCTTCACGGTGAACTCGATGTCGACGCCCTGCAGGGCGCCTTGCAGACCCTGGTCGAGCGCCACGAAGCGTTGCGCGCCACCCTCAGCCCGGATGGCGAAGAGTTGTATATCGCGGCCCAGCTGGATCTTCCCTGCCCGCTACAGGACCTCACCGCGCTCGACGACGCAGCGCGGGATGCTGAAGTCGAGGCCGTCCTGCGACACGCGGTGACGACTCCGTTCGACCTCGAACACGGGCCGCTGGTACGTGCCGAACTGCTGCGCGTCGGTCCGCAGGAACACCTGCTGGTGTTCACCGTGCACCACGTCATCTGTGATGGATGGTCGTTCGGCGTCATCGTGCGCGACCTCGCTGAGCTCTACGCGCAACATCGCGGACAGGGCACAGGCCCCGGACCCGCCGATTCGTTTACCGATTTCGCCTTGGCCGAAGCCGGGCGCGCCGATACCGACGATGGCCGTGAGGCCGAACGTTACTGGTTGCAGCGCTTCGGCGATGTGCCTGCGTCGCTCGACCTGCCCACCGACCACGCCCGTCCGCGGCGGCGCAGCTTCGCCTCGCAACGCGAGGATCGTATGCTCGACGCTGCATTGATCGGCGCCGTCAAGCGCATGGGCGCACCACGCGGTGCCAGTCTGTACGCCTCGCTGCTGGGCGCATTCGGCGTGCTGCTGCAACGTCTTGGCGGGCAGGAGGATGTCGTGATCGGCATCCCCTCCGCCGGGCAGGCGGCCGGCGGCCATCATGGCCTGGTCGGGCACTGCGTGAACGTCCTGCCGCTGCGCATGACGATCGATCCGCTGCAGCCGTTCTCCGCCAACCTGGATCATGTGCGTGGCGACCTGCTCGATGCGTTTGAACATCAGCAGTACACACTCGGCAGCTTGTTGGCGCGCCTGTCGCTACCGCGCGATCCGGGCCGGCTGCCACTGGTCGGCGTGCTGTTCAATCTCGACCAGGCACTGGACGAGTCCACCGTGTCGTTCCCGGGCCTGCGTTTCGAGCTCACCGGCAATCCGCGTGCCTTCGAGAACTTCGAGCTGTTCGTCAATGCGGTCCAGGTGGATGGTGGCGTGCGCCTGGAGTGCCAGTACAACAGCGACCTGTTCGATCGCGCGACGATCGGCAGCTGGCTCGATGCCTACGAAACCCTGTTGCGCCACGCCACGGCGGCGCCGGAGGAGGCAACCCACGCGCTCGGCATGGTCTCGCTGACCGCTGCCCTGGCGCTGCAATCGTTGCAGCCCGCGCCAACCGCTTACCCCGCCGACCGGCTGGCACATGAGTACTTTGAAGCACAGGTCGACCGGGCGCCTTCGCGCGCCGCCGTTCGGCACGGCACCACGCAACTGAGTTATGCCGAGCTGGAGCAGCGCGCCAACCGGCTCGCCCATGTCCTGCGGTCACGTGGCGTGGGCCGGGGTTCGCTGGTGGGGCTGTCGCTCGATCGCGGCGTCGACATGCTCGCTGCCGCGCTGGCGGTGCTCAAGTCCGGTGCCGGTTATGTACCGCTCGATCCCGCCTTCCCGGCCGACCGTCTGGCCTTCATGTGCGAAGACGCGGCACTGTCCGCCATGATCGTCGATGACACCGTGCCGATGGCTTTTGCGTTTCCCGCAGCCCGGGTGATCTCGCTGGCACGCGATGCCAACGGAATCATGGCAGCCAGCGCCGAGCGGTTGCCGCGCGACGAGAAGTCGGCAACACCCGAATCGATCGCCTACCTCATTTACACCTCCGGTTCGACCGGGCGCCCCAAGGGCGTGCAGGTACCGCATCGCGCCACCTCGAATTTCCTGACCGGCATGCAACAGGCGCCGGGCATCCGCGAGGACGATCGCCTGGTCGCGGTGACCACGCTGTCCTTCGACATCGCCTTCCTCGAATTGATGCTGCCGTTGAGCGTGGGCGCCGAAACCGTCATCGCCGGTTACGACGACGTGCGTGACGGCGCCGCGTTGCGCAAGCTGGTCGAAGGCAGCGGTGCCAGCATGATGCAGGCCACCCCGGCAGGCTGGCGCATCCTGGTCGAATCGGGATGGCCGGGCCGCTCGGGCTTCCGCGCCATCGTCGGCGGCGAACCCCTGCCGGTCGATCTGGCGGCCGAACTGCTTCGGCTTTGCGGCGAGGTATGGAATGCCTACGGGCCGACCGAGACCACCGTGTGGTCCACCCTCTGGCGTGTAACCGATCCGCGAATGGGCATCTTCATTGGCCGCCCCATCGCCAACACGTCGGTATACATCCTGGATGACCAGCACGCCCCCTGCCCGCTGGGCATGCCGGGCGAAATCCACATCGGCGGCGACGGCGTCACCCTCGGCTATCTGAACCGTCCCGAGCTCAACGCCAAATCCTTCCTCGACGATCCGTTCGCCAGCACGCCCGGCGCGCGGATGTACCGCACCGGCGATCGCGGCCGCTGGCTTGCCAATGGCCAGCTCGAGCATCTCGGCCGACTGGATTTCCAGGTGAAGATGCGTGGTTACCGCATCGAGCTTGGCGAGATCGAAGCGGTGATTGCCGACGTCCCCGGTGTCGCGCGTACCGTGGTGATCACACGCGAGGATCGTCCGGGCGACGTGCGGCTGGTGGCCTATGTGGTTTCCCGCGAAGGCGTCACCCTCGACGAGGAAGCCTTGCGCGCGCAGATCCGCCAGCAACTGCCGGATTACATGCTGCCCCAGCACCTGATGCAGCTCGATGCGATCCCGCTGCTGCCGAACGGCAAGATCGACCGCAAGTCGCTGCCGGTGCCGCTGGTCCATTCGGCAGGCGCCGAAAGGGAGCGGCAGGCGCCGCGCAGCGAGATCGAACAACGCGTCGCCCAAGCCATGGAAACCGTGCTGGCGTTGCCCGAGCTGGACATTCGCGACGATTTCTTCGCGCTTGGCGGCCATTCTCTCCTGGCGGCGCAGCTCACGGCGCGACTCAATCGCGAATTCGGCATCACGCTGTCGTTTCGTACCCTATTCGATGCCCCGACCATCGCGACGCTTGCCGCCGCCATCGGCAAGCAGATGGCAAGCGGCAGTGCGCCGGCCACACAGCCGATCCAGCACCGGCTGGAACAGGAGCGCGCGCCGCTTTCGTTGATGCAGCAACGCTTGTGGTCGCTCGAAGCGCTGCAACCGGGACGGGTCAGCTACAACGAACCGTCCGCCCATCGCCTGCGTGGGCGACTCGACGAAGCCGCTTTCGAACAGGCCCTGCAAGCCTTGATGCAGCGGCAGCCGATCATGCGCACCGCATTCCGGCAGCATGGCGAAAACGTCGAGCAGGTCATCGACACCCAGCTCGAGATGCACCTGTTTCCGGCCGATGACCTGTCCAACCTGCCCGCGGACGAACGCGAATCGGTACTGATGCAACGCCTGCAGGTGCTGACCGACACACCGTTCGACCTGACCCGCGCACCGCTGTTCAGCGCACACATGTTCCGTCTGGCCGACGACGAGCATGTGTTCTTCTTCATGCCCCATCACATCATCTGGGACGGCTGGTCGTTCGACATCCTCTACGCCGAACTCTCGCAGCTTTACCGCGCATTCGCCCAGGGCAGCGCATCGCCGTTGCCGCCGCTGCCAGTGACCTACGGTGACTTCGCCATCTGGCACAGCCAATGGCTGGAAGGGCCGCAATTCCAGGCGCAGCTGGCGTTCTGGCGCGAGCGGCTGACACAGGTCGCGGATGTGCGTGCCTTGCCGACCGACCATCCGCGACGGCCAGGCATGTCCGGCGCGGGTCGTACCGAATGGATCCGCGTCACGCAGGCCTCCACCGATGCCCTGCACGAAGTGGCCCGACTTGCCGATGCCACGCTCAACATGACCTTGCTGGCGCTCTATTACGTATTGCTCGGCGGCATGGCCGGCCAGCGCGAGCTGGTCGTCGGCACGCCGGTGCGCGGGCGCAACCAGACCGAAGTCGAATCGGTGATGGGCTACTTCAACAATCTCGTGCCACTGCACATGACACTCGACCCGTCATTGCCGTTCATCGACTTCGTGCGGCAGGTGAAGCGGAGCGCCATCGAAAGCTTCGGTCATCCGGATGTGCCGCTCGAATACCTGCAACGCGAGTTGAAGGTCGACCATCGCGGCGGTGGCGTGCTCTACCAGGCGCTGTTCTCATTCCAGGACGCACGTCAGCGCGTCGTCGACTGGGGCGGCCTGCAGCACGAGCAGATCCTGCTGTTCCAGAGCGGCGCCACCGAGGACCTGGGGTTGTGGTTCCTGGAAGGCGCCGGCGGCATGGTCGGCGGTGTCACCTACAACGCCGACATCCTGGAAGCCGACACGGCATGCCAGTTGCGTGAACGCTATCTGGCGATGATGGCGCGCGTCAGCGAGGATCCGCAGCAATCGCTGGCGGCACTGAACACGCTGGTGGGCGGCAACATGAAGATCGGTCGCGTCGCCCCGCCTGTCACACCGGTGATGCGCGATGTTGCCGCCCCGGCGACGCCGAAGACACCCGCCGAACAGCTGCTCATCGCGCTGTGGGCGGAACTGCTGGGTACCACGGAGATCCGCTCCAGCGACAACTTCTTCGATGTCGGCGGCCATTCGTTGATGGCCGTGGACATGGCCGAGCGCGTGAAGCTCGAGACCGGGGTGCAGCTTAATCTGCTCGACATCGCCAATGGCACGCTGGGCACGCTGGCGGCCGGACTCGGTGCCGCCCAGGCGGCGAAGACGGATCAACCGGCAAAATTTGGCGAGCGTTTTCGCCATCTGTTTGGACGACACTGACATGGACACATCGGTCCGGGGGGAACCGAGATGATGACCCTGGCTTGCCTCGCCTGCTGGGGCAGCGCGCTGTTGCTGGTCCATGTCTTCGTGGGCTATCCGTTGTGCATGTGGCTGCTCGCGCGCTGTTGTCCACGGCCCATAGCCAGGCAGGCGGTGACGCCCACGGTGACCGTGATCCTGGCGGTTCACGACGGCGCGAAGTACCTGCCGGCCAAGCTGAAGAACCTGCAGGCGCTCGACTATCCGCCCGGGCAGCTCGAGATCGTGATTGCCTGCGACGGATGTCGCGACGCCACCGCGGCACTGGCCCGCGAGGCGAATGATCCGCGCGTACGCGTGCTGGAATTCACCGAGCGCCGTGGCAAGGCTGCCTGCCTCAACGATGCCGTCGCGATGGCGCGCGGCGACGTATTGTTGATGACCGATGTGCGTCAGAAGCTCTCGCCCATGGCACTGCGAGAACTGGTCGCCAATCTCGCCGATACCCACGTGGGGGCGGTCAGTGGCGAGCTGCAGATGGAGAATGTGCAGACCGGTTTCGCCCAGGGCGTCGATGCGTACTGGCGTTACGAAAAACTGATACGCCACGCGGAGAGTCGCTCTGGCTCGACCATCGGCGTCAGCGGTGCGCTGTATGCGATGCGCCGGGCGTTGTTCAAACCGTTGCCTTCCGGCACGGTGCTTGACGACGTGCTGATTCCCATGCGGGTGGCCGCGGCCGGTTGCCGGGTGGTGTTCGAACCCCACGCACTGGCCTGGGACCAGCCCTCGCAACAACCCGCCGAAGAGCGTCGACGCAAGATCCGCACACTGGCCGGCAACTACCAGTTGATCCAGCTCGCTCCATGGCTGTTGCTGCCGTGGAGCAACCCGCTGTGGTTCCGTTTTGTCAGCCATAAATTGCTGCGCCTGCTGGCGCCATGGCTGATCTTGTTGCTCGGCCTGAGCACGGCCGTGCTGGCCACCCGCCATGTGGCCTACGCGCTGTTGTTGCTGGTTCTGCTCGTCGGCGCGGCATTGGTCATGCTGGGGCGATGGATGCCCGCGGCAGGCCGCTGGTTGCCGATTCGCCTGGCCGTGGCGTTCTACTACCTCAATCTGTTTGCCGCACAGGCACTGATCGCCTTCACCCGCAATCGAGGACTGCATTTATGGTGACCCAGAGGGAAGCAACCGATCGGGCATCCGGCATTCGCGGCCACCTGGGCGAGCTGTGCTACAGCAGTGGCCTGCTGCATTCGCTGCAGCGGATGCGTGCATGGTGGCAACGGGATCTGCGCATCCTGGCCTATCACCGGATCACGCCCCTGCCCGATCCGGCCACCTTCGACTTCGACCTGGAGTTGATCAGCACGTCGCCCGATCGATTCCGTGACCAGATGCGCCTGCTCAAGCAGCGCTTCCGGCCGATGCGCCTGACCGACGTGGCCGCCGCGCTGGATGCCGGTGAAGCACTGCCGCCGGATGCCGTCGTGGTGACGTTCGACGATGGGTATGACGACAACTACCGGATCGCCTATCCGATTCTGCGCGAGCTCGGCGTACCGGCCACGTTCTTCGTGTCCACCGGCCACATCGATAGCGGCCGACCGTTTGCGTACGACTGGCTGGTGCACATGATCCTGCTCACCGGCGCACCCGGACTCGTGTTGCCCGAGCTTGGCATCGACCAGCCCATGCCGGCAGATCGCGACGGACGCCGCAAGCTGGCGGGTCGCGTGCTGCTGGAGATGAAAAGTATCAGCGCCATCGCACAGTCCGACCTGATCACCCGGCTGGAGCGCGAATGGCGCATGCCGAGCGATGTGACGCCGGTGGATTGCCGTCCGATGACCTGGGCGCAACTGCGCGAAATGCACGATGCCGGCTTCGAGATCGGCTCGCATGGCGTGCACCACCGCATGCTGGCGAAGTTGCCGCAACAGGACATGGAAGACGAAGTGCGGGACTCGAAAGTGTCGCTGGAATGCGAGCTCGGCATCACCACGGCCTTGATGTCCTATCCAGTCGGCGGCGACCGCGCGTTCGACGAACGCGTCATCGAAGCGACCCGTGCCTGCGGCTTTCAGCTGGCCTGCTGCTATGTATGCGGCACCAACCCGCAGCCAGCGGACAACCGTTACGCGCTGCAACGCCTGCCGGTCGAACGCAACATGGGACCGGGCTGGTTTGCCGCCATGCTGACGTTGCCCAGCCTGATGAGCTACCCCACCACCAGCCGCGCGACGGCATCGGACCCCGTGGCCACATGTTCCCGCTGATCCTCCTTTATCTGGTACTGACCATCGTCCGCCCGCAGGACTACATGCCGGGTCTGGCGACCGTGCCACTGTTGCCGGTCGTGCTGGTGCTGGCCTTCGTGTGCTGGATGGCTTCCAGCGCAAAGACCTGGGCGGCGCCGCAATTCCTGATCCTTCCGGCGTTCCTGCTGGTGGTGATGATCTCGCAGGTCACCAACGGCTGGGCCGGCGGGGCCCTGGCCGAGCTGGGCGAATTCGGGCCGACGGTGATCGCCTTTTTCGTTTTCGCCGCGTGCTGTACCACGCGCAAACGCGTGACCATGGCGATGACGGTTTTCGTGTTGTGTTCGGTCCTGCTGGCGATCCACGGCGTCGGGCAGTTCAGGACCGGCATCGGCTGGACCGGCATGCCGATGACCGAGGACGGACGCATCCAGTACGTGGGTATCTTCAACGACCCGAACGATCTGGGCCTGCTGTTCGCGACCACGTTACCGATGGCGTTCTTCCTGCGGCATCGCAGCCGTGGCCTGCTGCGGCTGTTCTGGCTTGCCTGTGCTTCGCTGCTGCTCTACGGCACCTACCTGACCAACTCGCGCGGCGCCATGCTCGCGGTACTGGTGGTGGCTGGCATCTATGTCTGGCATCGCCGCGGTGCGTTGACGGCCGGCACGCTGGGCGCCATCGGCCTTATCGGCATGCAGGTGCTGTCATCGCGCATGCAGGAAATCGATGCCGGCGAAGAGTCTGCCCACGGCCGGGTGGAAGCCTGGTACGAAGGCATGCACATGTTCTTCGACCATCCGTTGTTCGGCGTGGGCGCCGGCAACTTCACCGATTACAACGACCTCACCGCTCACAACTCGTTCGTGCTGGTGCTGGCCGAAACGGGCTTTATCGGATTCGTGTTGTGGCTGGCCTTCGTCGGCTACAGCTTCTGGATGATGCGGGTGGTGCTGCGCAGTCAGCCCGAACATGCCGCCACGCCGGAACAGCTGAAGGATCATCAGGAAGATCGTGCCATGGCGCTGACGCTGTGGCTGGCGCTGTGGGGCCTGTTCGCCGCGGCCTTCTTCCTGAGCCGCAGCTACATGATCGTGCTGTACCTGGTGCTGGCGATGGTCACCGGCTATTACGTCGGCGCACGCCAGCGCATGCCGGACCTGCCGGCATTCAACCTGGCCGACGGCTGGTGGCGCTGGGTGCCGACGGCGATGGGCAGCGTGGTCGGAATGTATGTACTGGTTGCCGTGCTGTTGCGTACCTCATGACCGCTCACCTGCACATTCCCTGCGCGCGCAACCCGGCCTTCCTGGCGATCGGGAGCAGCGCGACATGAGCGGCGCCTACGAAGCGGCCTTCCGGCATGTCCTTTTCCCGGCGTACGAAACGGGCCTGCGCCGTCGCCGTACGCTGGCCTACCTCGACCAGTACCAGCGCGATCAATGGCTGGCACCGGAGCAGATCGCCACACTGCAATGGCAACGGTTGCAGCGGCTGCTGGAACATTGCCAGCGCGAAGTGCCCTTCTACCGGCGGCGCTGGCGCGAACTCGGCATCGTCGCGGCGGACATCCGCAATCTCGATGACTACGCGAAGTTGCCGTTGCTGACCAAGGCCGACATCCGCAACCACTTCGACGAGCTCACCGCCGATTCCTGGCGCGGCCGCCTGCTGACCAAGGCCACCGGCGGTTCGACCGGCGAACCGCTGCGCTTCGGCTACACCCGCGAAAGCAACGACCGCCGCACCGCAGTGATGTGGCGCGGATATGACTGGGCCGGTTCGCGGATGGGTCGGCGCACGCTGTTCCTGTGGGGTGGTTCGGTCGGTGAACCGACTCGCGCGCATCAGCTGAAAGATCGCCTGTACAACGCGGTATTCGCACGGCACATCCTCAACAGCTTCCACATGAGCGAGTCGAACATGGCGCAATTCGCCGATGCCATCGACCGTTATCGCCCCGAAATCATCGTCGCCTATGTCGGGCCGCTGGTACGGCTGGCGCAATGGTTGATCGCCACCGGGCGAAAGATCCGCCCACCGCAGGGCATCATCGGCGCGGCCGAGTCGATGCACGAGTTCCAGCGACAGATCATCGAGCAGGCCTTCGGTTGTCCCGCCTTCAACACCTATGGCTGCCGCGAATTCATGCTGATCGCCGCCGAGTGCAAACAACACCGTGGGCTGCACGTGAATGCCGATCACCTGGTGGTGGAACTGCGCCAGTCCGCTGGGACGAACGCAGCGACACCGGGCGAGGTGGTCATCACCGACTTGTTCAACTACGGGATGCCGTTCCTGCGCTATGCCAACGGCGACATGGCCACCGCGTCCACCGCGCGCTGTGCCTGTGGTCGCGGCCTGCCACTGCTGGAGCATGTCGACGGCCGCGTACTCGATGCGATCCGCACGCCGGCAGGTCATGTGCTGCCCGGCGAATTCTTTCCGCACATGCTCAAGGACGTGCCCGGGCTGGAACGGTTCCGGCTGGTGCAACGACGCCTTGACCAGCTCGATCTGTCGATCGTGCGCAACAGCGGTTTCGACGACGCCTCGCTGGCGTATATCCGCCGCGAGGTGAACAAGGTGCTGGGTGACAGCGTCGCCTTGCACTGCCATTTCGTCGACGAGATTCCGCTGACCCCCAGCGGCAAGCTGCGCGTCACCGTCTCCGAGCTGTCGTCATGAACATCACCCATGTCGTCGAAAGCCTGGATCGCGGCGGTCTCGAGCGCATGGTGCTGGAGCTGGTGAAGCTGCAACACCAGCATGGCCACCGCTGCCAGGTCGTGTGCCTGTTCGAACGCGGCACGCTGGCGCACGAACTGGATGCTCTCGGCATTCCGGTCAACGTGTGCCACAAACGTAAGGGCGTGGACCTGCGCGCGCTGGCTCGGGCGCGACGCATGGTGCGTGCCCATGCCACCGAAGTGCTGCATACACATAACGCGGTGGCGCACTATCAGGCAGTGCTGGCTACTTGCGGCCTACGCATCTATCGGATCGTCAACACCCGCCATGGCATGGGCGGCAATGCACGCGCCACACGGCGCGAATGGCTGTACCACCGCGCACTCACGCGCACCCATGCAGTCATCGCCGTCTGCGAAGCGGCCTGTCGCGATGCCATCCGCCGTGGCATCGTGCCGCTCGGCAAGGTGAAGGTGATACCCAACGGCATCCAGGTGGACGCCTTCCAGCCGGCGTCGGCAGCGATGCGAAAGTGCCTGTTGCGAATGCTGAAGTTGCCCGCGCAGACCCGGCTTATCGGCAGTGTCGGCCGACTCAACTGGGCCAAGGACCAGGTCGGCCTGATCCGCGCGTTCCGGCAAGTGCACGAGCAACGGTCCGATACGGCACTGGTGCTGATCGGCGACGGTGAACTGCGCGCGCAGTTGCAGCAATGCGCCATCGATGAAGGCGTGCACGACAGCGTGCATTTTCTCGGGGACCGCAACGACGTGCACGAGTTGCTGCAGGGGCTTGACCAGTTCGTGCTGTCGTCACTGAGCGAAGGCTATTCGATGGCGTTGCTGGAGGCCTGCGCGGTGGCGTTGCCGATCGTCGCCACCGATGTGGGCGGCAATGGCGAGATCGTGCGCGATGGACGAACCGGCCGGCTGGTGCCTGCGCGCGATCCCGCTGCACTGGCGAATGCGATGCTGGCCCTTCTGCAGGACCCGGCGCAGGCTGCCGTGCTGGCACACGCGGCGCGGTCCTGGGTCGAACGACGCGGCACGCTGGACGTGATGGTGATGCGCTATGCCCGGCTCTACCAGGGCGCCACGAGCTGAATGATGCGATGAAGATCCTGATCCTCACCAATCTGTTTCCGACGCCGTGGGATCCGTTGCGGGGCGCGTTCAACCGTCAGCAATTCGAGCGTCTGGGTCAGAACCACGAGATCGACGTGCTGACCGCGGTCGACTTTCGCGAACGCTGGGGCGGTGTGCGTGGTGAGGTAAGCATCGCCGGCTTGCGTTCCGATCATTTCGTCTTCGTGTATCCGCCGCGTTTCGGACGCTCGCTACACGCGGCGTGCTGGCTGCTCTCGCTGCTGTGGCAACGCGGCCGGCAACTGCGCGCGGCGCACTACGACTGTGTGCTGGCCAGCTGGGCTTATCCCGATGCGGTGGCTGCTGGCTGGCTGGCACGGCGGCTGGGCATTCCTTACCTGGTCAAGGTGCATGGCAGCGATCTCAACGTGCAGGCCACCCACGCCTTGCGCCGCCCGCAAATTCGCATGGTCCTGCGTGGAGCCAGTGCCGTGATCGCGGTGAGCCATGCGCTCGCCGGCAAGGTGACCGAACTCGGCGTGGAAAGAAACCGTGTGCATGTCGTTTACAACGGGGTCGACCATGCCCTGTTCATTCCCGGTTCGCGCAGCGAAGCCCGTGTGCGGCTGGGCCTTTCCGCCGACGCGCCGCTGTTGCTGTACGTCGGCAACCTGAAATCGAGCAAGGGATGCCTCGACCTTCTCGAAGCGTTTCCCGCCGTGGTTGCCGCGCGCCCAAGGGCCCGTCTGGTCTACGTGGGTACCGGCCCGGCCGGCGCCGCCCTGCTCGATCGCGCAGCCGCACTGGGATGCGCGAAACGCGTCCAGCTCGTCGGCGCGGTGGCGCATGGCGACCTTGGCAACTGGTTCCGCGCAGCCGACGTGTTATGTCTGCCCAGCCACAATGAAGGCGTACCTAACGTGGTGCTGGAAGCCATGGCCTGCGGCACGCCGGTGGTTGCCAGCTACGTCGGCGGCATTCCCGAAGTGGTACCCGAATACGCCGGCATCCTGGTGCCGCCGCATGCAGTCGAAGCCCTCTCCGTAGCCCTCATCCAGGCAACGGGAAGGAGTTGGGACTGCACGCAGATCGCCGCGCATGCCAGCGGCTTCCGCTGGGAAGACAATATCAACCGGATGGAGCGCATCCTGCAGGAAGTGATCGCTCCCGCTCCCGTCCCGGTAGGTGCCCCTGCATGAACCTGAAGCCAAGAAAGCAGCAATTGCTCGAACTGCTGCCCAATGCACTGATGCTGACGCGCGGCCCACGCCACAGCAATATTCGCTACCTCACCTTCGACGACGGACCGGATCCGCAGCACACGCCGCCATTGCTGGACCTGCTGGCGAAGCACGGTGTAAAAGCCAGCTTCTTCCTCATCGGGGAAAAGATCGAAAAACATCCCGAGCTGGTCCGGCGCATCGTCGCCGAGGGTCACCTCATCGGCAACCACTCCTATAGCCACTGGGAATTCCGCAACATGACGCTGCGCAAGCAGCTCAGTGAAGTCCACCGCACCGATGCGCTGCTGTCCGCCTTCGATCAGCGTCGCCATCATCGGGTGCGGACGCCGCGCGGCTATCTTGCCGCGCCCCTGTTGTTGTATTTCGCCAGCCATCGACGCACGTTCGTCCATTGGTCCTACGACAGCCTCGATTACCAGCCGCAGCCGGTCGAGGACCTGGTGGCGCGGCTGCGCGACCAGCCACCAGCCTGCGGCGACATCGTGTTGATGCACGACGACAACGACATGGCCTGCAACGCGCTGCGTGTTCTGCTGCCCGAATGGCTGGCCGACGGGCATCGCTTCCACGCGCTACCGTCGGGTGTCGCATGAGGATTCTCTATCACCACCGCACGCGCGGACGACATGTCGAGGGCGTGCATATCCGCGGCATCGTGCATGCACTGCGCGAGCTCGGCCACGAGGTGACGGTGATGTCGTTTCCCGGCGCCGATCCCGAGCACGAACCGGTGGCCCGGGCCACCGGTCATGGCCGCCTGGGTGGCCTGATCGCCGGCCTGCCGGGCGTGCTGTTCGAATGCCTGGAGCTGGGCTACAACCTGGTCACGCTGTGGCGGATGTCCGCGGCGATCCGGCGGCAGCGTCCACAACTGATCTACGAACGTTATTCGCTGTTCCTGTTCGCCACGGTCTGGCTGGCGCGACGTCACGGCATTCCACTGGTGCTGGAGATCAACGACTCGGCGCTGGTCCGGCGCGTGCGACCGTTGCGCTTGAAATGGTTGGCCCGACGTATCGAAAGCTGGTGCTTGCGTCGCTGCACCGGCCTGGTCTTCATTTCAAATTACTTTCGCGAACAGGCGCAATCTGCCTATGGCACGGTCGCGGCGTCGGTGATTTCGCCCAACGCCGCCGACCTGGCCCGTTTCGATCCCGCCCAGTTCGATCCCGTCCGCCTGCGCGCCGAACGCGGCCTGGCCGGTCGCATCGTATGTGGCCACATCGGGGTGTTTGCGCAATGGCATGGTGTCGATGCGTTTGTCGAAGCCATCGCCTCGCGGCTCGCCGAAGTGCCGCAGCTGGCCCTGGTCTTCGTCGGCGACGGCCGCACGTTACCGGCAGTGCGCGCGCTGGTTACCGAACGCGGGCTGGCCGATCGCGTGCTGCTGCCAGGTCGGGTCGCCCATGACGAGATCGCCGGCTGGATCGCCTGCATGGACTACGCGGTGCTGCCCGATTCCAACCACTACGGCTCGCCGATGAAACTGTTCGAGTTCATGGGCATGGGCGTGGCGGTGGTCGCGCCCGATTACGCACCCGTTGCCGAAGTCATCGCCGATGGCCACACCGGCTGGCTGTTTCCTCATGGCCAGACCGAAGCCTGCGTGCAACGCGTGCTCGACCTTGCCATGCGCGAGGACGAACGCCGCCGCATCGGCACCGCCGCGCGCGATTACATCGTGCGGGAACGGCAATGGCGCAACAATGCGGAGCAACTGCTGACCTTGCTGCCGGCGGGGGAACCAGGCTGATGATCACCCTCGTGCTGACGGTTGTACTGATCGTTCTGGTGCTGGCGGCGGGAGCGCTGGTCTACGCCATCCGCGCCCGCAACATGCAGATCTGGCTCGGCAGCTATCTGCGACGGCGCCCACCGCCGGCCGTCGACGGGCCCGTGCATGTGATGTTCTGCTTCGTCGATCACTTCGAGCCGGCCTGGGGCAAGGTCGACGTCACCACCCAGCGCCAGCGCGTCGATCGCTGGTGCCGCGATTACCGCGCGCTTGCCTCGACCCATCGCGACGCAGATGGCCGGCCACCGCAGCACACCTTCTTCTACCCCGAGGAGGAATACCTCGAAGAACATCTGCAGAAGATCGCCGCGCTGTGTGCGGAAGGCTACGGCGAAATCGAGATCCACCTGCACCACGATGACGATACCGAAGCAAACTTCCGCACGACGATCAGCCGTTTCAATGAACTGCTGCATGAGCGCCACGGTGCGCTGCCGCGCGATCCACTCACTGGCCAGCTGCGGTTCGGTTTCATCCACGGCAACTGGAGCCTGGACAACTCCCGCGCCGACGGCCGCTGGTGTGGCATCAACAACGAACTGATCCTGTTGCGCGAGCTGGGCTGCTACGCCGACTTCACCCTGCCCTCGGCGCCGAGCGACACGCAGACCCGCATGATCAACGCGATCTATTACGCCACCGACGATCCGCTGCGCCCGAAATCCCACAACAGCGGCGAGCCGGTGCGAGTCGGCGGCAAGGCCAGTGGCGACCTGATGATCGTGCAGGGGCCGCTCGGACTGAACTGGCGCGAGCGACGGTTCGGCCTGATTCCGCGCATCGAGAGCGCCGATGTACGCCGCAACTGTCCGCCGACTCCGGCGCGGGTCGATGCCTGGGTACGCACCGGCATCCATGTCGAGGGACGGCCCGAATGGATCTTCGTCAAGGTGCACACCCATGGCACCCAGGAGCGGGACATGGACACCCTGCTCGGCCCCGCCGCACACGCCATGCATGACCACCTCGAGCGCCATTACAACGATGGCGCCAGGCACGTACTGCACTATGTGACAGCGCGGGAGGTCTACAACATCATCAAGGCCGCCGAGGCGGGCAAGAGCGGCAACCCGGATGCGTGGCGCGACTTCGAGCTGCCGCCGCCCCCGCATGGCGCAGGGTGAACATGATGCGCAGCGTGCTGATCTGCCATGCCGGAGACGATTTTGACCGTGAAGGCCTGGCCGCATGGTTGGCGTCGTTCTCGCAACTGGTAGGTATCGTCGTGCTCGAGGAAACCGCCGTGCAGAAACGTGCGCGGATACGCCGCGAGATCCGTCGCGTCGGCTTGCTGCGCTTCGCCGACGTGGTGGCGATGCGGCTCTATCAGCGACTGGTTCTGGCCGCCCGCGACCACACTTGGATGACCCGTGCACTGGTCTCCCTGCATGCACGTTACGGTGCACCGCCGCCGGTGCCGCAGATCGTTGCCGCCAGCGTCAACGATGCCGCTGTGGAGACTTTCCTTCGCGGGCTCCAGCCCGACCTGATGCTGGCCCGCTGCAAGCAACTGCTGAAGAAGACGGTGATCGGCATCCCGCTCCTTGGCTGCTTCGTACTCCATCCTGGCATCTGCCCGGAGTACCGCAATGCCCACGGCTGTTTCTGGGCCCTGGCCGAACGCGATCTGGAGCGGGTCGGCATGACCTTGCTCAAGATCGATGCCGGCGTCGACACCGGGCCGGTCTACGGCTACTACAGCTACCCCTTTGACGAACGGCGCGAGTCGTATCACGTGATCCAGTATCGCGTCGTGCTGGAGAACCTCGATGCACTGGCCCGTCGCTTCGGCGAGATTGCGTCCGGTACCGCGCAACCGCTCGACACGGGCGGCCGCGCCAGTGCGAACTGGGGGCAACCCTGGCTGACGCGCTATCTGGGCTGGCGTCGTGCGACGATGAAGACCGCGCCGTGAGAATTCCCGCGCTGATGTATCACGATGTCGTCGCCCCCCGGCAGGCGGACGCCAGCGGTTTTCCCGGCGGTGCCGCCGCTCGCTACAAGCTCGATGTCACCGAATTCGACGCGCACCTGGCGATGCTGGCTGGCAGCGACCGGCAATTCACGGCGGTGACCGATGGGGCTACGGGCAAGCCGCGGGACTGCCTGCTCACCTTCGATGATGGCGGCGCCAGTGCGGTCGCCATCGCGGCGGCATTGACCCGGCGCGGCATGGTCGGCCACTTCCTCATCACCACCGCGCAGATCGGCCAACCGGGTTTCGTCAGCGCCGCCGACGTGCTCGCGTTGCATGCAGAAGGTCACGTCGTCGGCAGCCATTCGCACACGCATCCCGCCGAGATCTCGCAGCTCGACGACGCCGCACTCGCGGCGGAATGGAGCCGAAGCGTCGACCGTCTGGCCGCTTTGCTGGGCACGCCGGTAACCGTGGCCTCGGTGCCTGGCGGCTTCTATTCGCCGCGGGTGGCACGGGCGGCGGCGGCGGCGGGTATCCGTTACCTGTTCACCTCTGAGCCCACCGTGCGTACGCACCGCGTGGGTGATTGCCTGGTGCTGGGACGCTATACGCTCTGGCGCGGCATGCCGCCGCAGCGCGCGATCGCGCTCGCCTGCGGCATGGGAGCGACGCGGCAGCGCCAGTGGCTGGCGTGGAACCTCAAGAAGCCGCTCAAACAATGGGCGCGCCCGGTATATCGCTGGGTGCGAGTCAGGTGGCTGGATACGAACCCTTCGCGCGACGGCATCTGAAGCGTGCGCTGTGCGCGCGTGGATGCATCTTCGGTTCTACTGAATGCAGTGTGGAGCACATCTCATGGCCTTGCTCAACAGAATCCACCGCGAGATGTCCAGGACACTCGCCAAGCGGGGCGTCCTTGGCACGCTGAAATTTGGCATCGCGCTGGTCGTGGCCCGGATCACCGAGTTTGCCGGGCGCTCCCCCCACCGCCGGAACGACCCCGCCGAACGCAGTGGATCGGCCGGCCTCTCGTTCGACGAACGGTTTGGTGTGCAGACCACGGGCATTGTCCATCTTGGCGGCCTGAACATCGCCAGTACCAATTGGGTCCATGGCCTGCACTACCAGCCGATCGTTCCTCCCGATTTCCAGTCCCTGCTCGATCCCACGAGCATCGACCTTCCTTCCACGACATTCATCGATCTTGGGTCAGGCAAGGGAAGAGCGGTACTCCTCGCAACGCAGTTGCCCTTCAAGAGCGTGGTGGGTGTGGAGTTTTCGGAAGAGCTGAACTCGATCGCGATAGACAACCTTCGACGTTTCCCATCGGCAGAACGACGTTGCGGTGAGGTCGAAATACTCTGGGGCGATGCCGCGGCTTATGCGTTTCCCGCTGGCCCGCTGGTCATCTACCTCTACAACCCGTTCGAGACCCCGGTCATGCAACAGGTGGTTGACCATGTCGCGGCGACCTATCTAGCCAACCCGCGACCCATCGTCGTGCTCTATTTCACCCCGCTCTACGCCGACTTGTGGAAAGGGCTGGAGTTTCTCGAACAGATCACGGCGACGGACGATCTGGCGGTATTTGCCTCGCGCGAGGCGCGTGCCGGAAGCGCGCGGCAAGCCGGCTCAGCGCAGCTTGCGGACGCGGGCGGCACGTAACCAGTCGCGTGCGCGATAAGCGCCTTGGTAGGCCGCACGCAAGGGTGAAATCATGCCGAAGCCGATGCGCGCGGCCGCGCCGCGAACCAGGTACAGGGAGCCACACGATGCTTGATCGGTGGCCAGCAGCCGCTTGTATTCATTGTCGCCGAAGCCGAAGTCGATCGTGTCCTGCGGATACCGTTCGACAAGGTATTGAATGGCCTGGAACACCAGCACGGAGCCCACCCCCACCGCGGCGAACTCCTCGTCGTAGCCGGTACCGTCAAGCAGATGACGCCCGCCCAGTCGATAGCCGTGTTCATAGGCGATCGGCCGCGAACCCAGCATCAGCAGATGCCCGACCAGTTGCTGTCGGCGCGCCAGACCGACGAAAAGTTCGCGCCGCGCAGGCAGTTCCCAATCGATGGCGCGTTCTTTCGCATGCCAGCTCTTTGCGTAGACCTCGTTCATCAGTCGGCAATAGGCATCGATGTCCTCGGGCGCTTCGAAAACCCGCACCTGAGCTTCTTCTCCGAGCTTGTTGAGCACGCTGCGGGATTTTTTGGTCAGGCTGCCGCGCCGTTTGGAGCCAAGACCCGCCATGTACGCCGGCAGCGATTCCTGGGGTCGGATCGTCCAGTTGATCTGTTCCAGCAGGTTGGACGATACGCAGGCAAAGCCCGTCCCTGATTGCGAAAGCGCATGGGCCAGCGTGTTTGGCAGAACCGCTTCCTGGATGTGGATCACCCTGACCGTGGGATCGAGCGCCAGCGTCCTGGCAACCACGGCCTCGACCATCGCGCGTTCGTTCGGCAACGCCACCACGCCGGAACCCAACAGGCGCAGTGCGCGGCCCCGGTAGAGCGTGGCGTGCCGACTCCCCAACGCGATGCGTGCGTGATGATGCCCCGCCAGGAACGGGGCATAACCGACGATGTGGTTTTCCGCATTTCTCACCACGACGACATGCGGCGCTACCTTGCCGCCACGACTTTCCAGTTCGAACCGCAGCCAGTCGGGGTGCTGCACGATGCTGGAGGCGGCACCGGGCTGTTCCGCCAGTTGGGCCAGCTCATCGCGCACTTCGTCGATGGCCGATGCGCTGTCGAGCACGACGCACAGCACGCGGGCGTCCGGTGGCGGGATCATGGTGATGGCGGCATCCTCGTCGATTGCAGACGACCCAGCCCGCGCATCAGCAAGCGGCCGGGCGGACCGAGGCGATTGCCTATCATGCCCATCAACCGGAAGTCCTCGGCGGACCAATAGCGCACGAGGACGCTGCCGGGGAGGTAGATCAACACGAACAGTGCCACCCCCGCGACGAACCCCCAACGACTGGGTATGTTGATGGTAAGCAGCCACGCCGATGCGGTGGCGACGACGCCGACGGCGAACAATCGCGACATCAACGCGATCGGCAAGCCTCCCGTGGTGGCACGGCGCAGATAATAGATGGCGAGCCCCAGATCGGTGAAGCGAGTGCCGGCGTAGGTCAGCACGGCACCGGTCAGGCCAAGCGGCGGAATAAGCACGATGCCGAGGATGGCGTTCGCCACCAGGGCGACGACGGTGATGCGCACGCGATCATCCTGCCGGTCGACGACCGTCTGGAACGCGGAGATGCCGTTGCCGATCAGCAGCAGACCCGCCAGTACCAGGGTGGCTTCGATGGCGGGGATCGCTTCGACATAGCGGTTGCCGTACATCAGGGTGACGATGTCCGGCGTCGTCACCAGTCCCAGCCCGGCGATGGCGATGCCGACGGCCCAGTAAAAGCGCGTGGCTTCGGACAGGAATCGCGCCGCGTGTTCCTGTCCATGCTGCCCGAAGGACTTGGCCATGTACGGCAGCAGGGTCGAGGTGAGTCCAACGGAAAACAGCTGCACGGCACCGCGCGTGAGCGTCGCGGCAATCGCGAAGAAACCCACCGCCGCCGAGGTGGAAAAGGTATTGAGCAGGAACACTTCGATGGTGCTGCCCTTGAACGAACCCAGCAGTACCAGCGCACCGGTCAGGCGCAGGTGTCGGGAGAGCCGCGTGGCGATCGCTTCGGGGATCGGTCCGGCGACATAGGGCTGGCAATACCACCGGTACAGCACGCGATTGATCAGGTTCAGCGTGAGCGATGCGATCGCGAAGATCGCGATGAAAGTCAGCACGCCCTGATGCAGCAACGCCGCACCGATCACCAACGGCAGACCAAGAACACCCGCGAGCACGGCGGCGATGGCCTCGGGCTCGAAGCGCTCCTGGCCGGTGGCCACGGCGGCGAGCATGCCATAGCCCGCCTTGGCCGCCACGGCGATGATCACCAGCACAGTCACCGGCAACAGTAGATGGTTCCACTCGGTCGGCCGGATGATGAACGTGCCGATCACGAACAACGACAGGACGATGAATGAACTGAGGTGCTGGTACTGGCCCAGCCGATGCGAGATGTGTGCGGCAACCCCGGGTTCGCCCGCGCCCAGCGCCTCGGCGATGAACTTCGTCGACGAGGTGGTCAGTGCGTGGTTGCTGCAGATGATCAGCCAGCCGCACAACCATATCGTGAACGCATAGCGGCCGAACTCGGTGGGCCCCAGCGCACGCGCGATCCAGATGCTGAAGACGAGCCCGAGTGCGTATTCGATGTACGTCGCCACCGAAACAATGGTGACGCTGCGCAGTACTTCCATGCGCCGGCTGCGCGGTTCCTTCTTGCCGACCTTGGCGACGAGGTCGGGCGCCTTGTCCGGCATCACGTCCATGGCGCTCATGGCGCACCCTGCCCTGCGACGGATGCTGCTGCACCACTGCCAGCGGGCTGCTGGATCATCCATTGCGCCACGCCACTGCCGCGATTGTTCCAGTTGAAACGTCGCAACGGATCGGAACCCGCCGCGCAGGACACGTCGTACGACGAAGCCAGCGCATGGAAACGGCGTCGCAGCGCCGCGCTTTGCGCCGGGTCGCGCTCGAAGTACCACGCGGCGGCAACCGGCATGGCCAGTTCGACATTGTGTGCGTCGCTGTACCAGCCGTCGGAATCCTGGATGGCGAAAATCGCCTTTTCCGGCGCCTGCGAGGATGACCAGTACCAGGCGATCTGACCTGCGGGACCGGAACACGGATGACGCCAGTCGTGCGGAGACACCAGCAAGGCGGGACTGATCCAGCCATGCTGCTCCAGATAGCGGCCGAAGCCGGTGATCATTGCCGGAATGCGCGGATCACGGGTGACCAGCCACGCGTGCCACAAGCCATCGATGATGTTTTCCGACATCCATGGTGATGCGCCGCGTACGTCGTTGGCCGGATTCCAGGAGTCGTTTTCGTGCAGGTTCCAGCTGTTGCGCCACGAACCGTCGTCACCCAGATGGTCGGGGTTGTCGCGTTGATGCTGGTCGAGCCAGCCGATGCGGTCCCTGACCCGCGAGAGATAGCGGGCGTCGCCGGTGAGTTCGTAGGCGCTGGTGGTTTCCAGCAAGCCGAGGCCAGCCAGACGCTCGGTGAAATAGTCCGAGGATCTGCGGTACGGCCCGGCACGGGGATTCCAGCCACCGTCCTCCCACAGGGTCATCATCTTGTCGACGGTGGTCGTGTCGTAGTCGCTGTCGTCGCCCGTGAGGGCCAGCGAAAGCAGGATCGGCTCGACGTATACGTATTTCACGTCGCACGGCTTGTCCCCGCGCGACCAGCCTCCCGCGCAGACCGGACTGTAGGGAGCACCGTCGCGAACGATGTACTTCATGTAAAAGCGATAACTCGACTCGGCCGCCTGCAGGTAGTCGAAACGACCGGTACGGATATACGCCTTGAACAGCGTCGACGGACGATCGAACAGCCATGCCGTCGGATCGTCGACGGGCAGTTTGCGCGCCCATGTGAACTGGGTGGAGACGTAGTTGGCATACGCCTCACCCGGCGCAGCCGGCAGCTGCGGACCGGCGATCAGCGAGGCGCACAACCACGCCGGTGTCAGCGTCGCCAGGGCGGCGGGTACCGATACGCCCTGCCCGCCATCGACCAGGCCGGCAGCGTAGGGCCAGCCGGCGAGATCGCGCAGGCGCGGCTTGCCCACGGCGAAATAGAACGTCTGCTTGCCGCCAGCAAGATGCGCACGGAATTGGGCGCGCACGGAACGCACGCTGCCGTCCCTGGCATACCATTTCAACGTCGCCCGGATCGCCGCGGGCGTTTCCACGCCGTGCTCGTCGAGTATGCGCAGCAGGCGGATGTCGCGAAGCGTGCCGGGCGGGAAAGGAATACCCACCGAAACCGATACATCCACTGCCTCCCCCGCATTTCGATGCACCACGATGCGCTGGTCGGGCACGATGTCCGGCGTCGTCGACACATGCTTTTCCGCGACGATGGACTGACCCGCCGACGGGCTTGCATGGAGCGAAACAACGCCGGAGGCCGCTGCCGACGTCATGATCGCCATGACAACGATGCCGCCGAGCACCTGTGTCAATTGGCGCATCCCATGGCAAACAGGCACGTGCGGACGCACGATGCGACCCGGTCCGGACGAATTCATTCATGCCACCGGAACGGCGCGCGCCGACGCCCGCGCGAGCTGTCGTTCCCACGACAGGGCGGTGCCCACGATGAAATCCAGGTCGTCGTATTGCGGTTGCCAGTCCAGTGTCTGCTTCAGGCGCGTACTACGCGCGATCAGCATGGGCGTATCGCCGGCACGGCGCGGCAGTTCGATCACGTTCAACCGTCGTCCGCCCAAACGCTGAACGGAATCGATGACCTCGCGGACGCTGTAGCCGTGACCGTAACCGCAGTTGAGCGTCAGTGACTCGCCGCCCGCGCGCAGGTGGTCGAGCGAACGCAGGTGCGCGGCAGCCAGATCCTCGACATGTATGTAGTCGCGAATGCCGGTGCCATCGGGCGTGTCGTAGTCGGTGCCGAAAATCGACAGGCTGGCGCGCTTGCCGACCGCATGCTCGCAGGCGACCTTGATCAGCAGCGTCGCCTGCGGCGTGGAATGCCCGATGCGGCCCTGCGGATCACAGCCGGCAACATTGAAATAACGCAGGATCACGTGCCGCATGGCACCGGTGGCACTGTGGTCGCGCAACATGGTTTCGGACATCAGTTTCGACGAGCCATAGGGATTGATCGGCAGCGTCGGCGTGTCTTCGTCGGCGATACCGCTGGCGGTCACGCCATAGACCGCCGCGGTGGAAGAGAAGATGAGCTTGTCCACTCCCGCATCGGCGCAACAGGCAAGCAGGTTGCGCGTGTTGCAGGTGTTGTTGCCGTAGTACTTCAGCGGATCGCTCACCGATTCGGGAACGACGGTGTGCGCCGCGAAATGCAGTACGGCGTCCACCGTGTGCGTGGCCAGCACGCGACTGACCAGGTCGACATCGCCAACGTTGCCGACAATCAGTTCGGCGCCCCGCACCGCTTCGCGAAATCCGGTGCTCAGGTTGTCGACAACCACCACGTGCTCACCGCGCGTGACCAGTTGCTGCACAACGTGACTGCCAATGTAGCCGGCACCGCCGGTGACCAGGACTTCATTCATGACGGCGCATCCTTGGCGACGACGGGAAAATTGCGTGACAACCATCGCTCGATGCTTTCGATCAGGCGGTTGCGGTCAACGTTGAGAATGTAGGTATGGTCGGCGGCATCGAGGAAACTCGTGCTGCAGCCGGGATGGGCCACCACGCGGCCAAAGCACTCGCGGAACTGGCGCGCGTGGTTGAAGTAATTGCTGATGCCACCGCTGTAGACCAGGAAGAGCTTCAGGCCGCGATCGAGCATGCTGGCCAGATCCGCGCGCACGACGTCCTGCGGCAGGGGCTCGACGGAGAAGACCGGCTCGGCGGGCTTCGGTGCTTCCGCTGACGGGTGCCGCCGATGCGCGAGCGCGCGGCGCCAACGACCGATGTCGAGCAACCGCGGAAGGTAGTGACGCAGGTGATAACCCGGGGTGCGGTAAGCGTAGCCGTCCAGGAAAATGGCCCCGGCCACCCGGGCCTCGGTGCAGGCCACCGTGTGTGCGTTCTGCGCACCGGAACACAAGCCGATCAACACCACGCGTGAGCAACCGGATTCCCGCGCCAGCAGGTCCATCGCGTCACCCACGTCCGAGCACACTTGCTGTACCCGCGTTTGCGACTCCTCACAGGCGCTGCTGTCGCCCAGCGTGGAAAGATCGAAACGCAGGGTCGGATACCCGCACGCGTTGAGCCGGCGCGTCATCTCCACATGCAGCCGGAATGGCCCGATGCGGTGGACCAGGCCGGCGTTGAGCACGATGACCCCGACCCCAGCCGCCCCGACGCCACCTGATTCGGGACACCGCTCCGGCAAGCCGGCAATGCCGACCAGGTGCCGGGCGCGTCCGAAGCGGAAAGCCTGCTCCTGCATCACGCGGCCTCGCGGAAGTAACCGGTTATCGCCCGGATCAAGGGATGCGACAGGATCGCCAGCTCCAGCCGGTGCAGGTCGTCCCACGGTGTCGACGGCTGCAGCGCCAGCACCTTGGGTTCGCTATCGGCGTACAGGCTTTGCCAATCGGCGGTCGAGGTGACGGCGAGCGAATCGAGCACCAGCATGGGCACGTCCGCCGGTTCGAGTCGGAGTTCGACGAGTTGTCGCCGGAATCGATCGCTGGTCGCGAAACCGAGCCACTGCTCGGCGACCTCCGACGTCAGCCGCGGCCGCGTGAAGCGCTGCGTGTCCACGGCGAGTGCCTTCTGCATGTCGTCCAGCCGCGCCACATACGCGCTGCCGTCGAGCACGGGATCCCATGCCACCAACCCGGCAAGGCAACCGGACTTCGCCGCGGCAAGCGCGATGCTGCCGCCCAGCCGTGCGCCGAACGCGGTGATCTCCAGGGCACCGCTGCGCACGCGAAGTTCATTGGCCGCGGTTATCGTGTCGGCGACGCATCGATCCCAATCGACTTCCACGCTGGCCCCGGCCGAATCGCCCGTGCCGTAGTAGTCGAAGCGCAATACGGCAATGCCCTCGGCGACAAGCGCATGGGCCAGCTGCCGATACAGCCGATGGCAGCGGATCTGATCCTGGCCCAGCGGCGGGCACAACAGCACGCCCTTGCTGGCCGGCGCCGTCGTGGCATGGAACAGGCCGAACAATTCCCGGCTCGCACCGAAATAGAACGGCAGTTCCTTGTCATCCTGGCGGCTCATCGGCGAAATACCACGCCCAGGAAGATCCGGGTTTCGCGATAGCTCTGGCTCGACACGTCGCTGTTGCGCCGCTGCCGATCGATCGAAATGTGCGCGCTCCAATGCCGTGTCCACTGGCGGTTCAGATCGAGTCCGAAGCGAATTGTCCTGTCGCGACGATCCAGGGTCTGGTAGGTCAGCTGTTCGGTCGTGGCCAGCGCGGAGAGCGTGAGTTGCGGGCGCAGCAGATAGGCGAGGTTGATGTCGCCACCGCGGCCGGTCTGATCGAACGTGGCATCGTTGAGATAATGCAGCTTGCGGAAGAGCGGCGTTATCGACAGTGTCAGGCGTTCGGTGTGCAGAGCGTAGGTCGCCTGCAGCAGCCGCTCCTGATACACCTGCGCATCGATGACCGTATTGCCGGTGTTGATGTTTTCAACGCTGGTGGTTGGCGTCTGCCCTTGCGAAAGCATGTCCTGCGCGGCGTCGGAATATTGATACGCCCCGGCAAGGGAAAACGTGCTGCGCTCGGTGGGACGCCAGTTCAGTGTCAATCGCAGCAAAGGATTCGAGTCGCTGGACGAGTGATCGAATTTCAGCTGTGACCAGCCGGCTGCCGCATCGATATCGAAGCGCGCCAGTTTGCTGCTGTAGGCAGCGTAGACCTCATTGCGATCGTAGTTGGGCGCGCCGTGGTTCTCGAAATTGACGTGTTGGGTTTCGACATTGGCCGACAGCAGGTCGGTTGGACTGATCTCGCGGAACACGCGCACCGCGGCGGCACCACGGGAGGAGTTGAAATCATCGACTTTCGACGCGTAGCTGTTGACGTAACGCAGCTCGACCTGCCCGCGCAGCGCATCGCCAAAACGCAGGTGCATGGTGGGTCCGAACGCGAGCACGTTGGTCTGCTGCTGGTTGCCCGGTGCATCGCTGGCCAGCGAGTCGACGGGCTGCACCGCGGCATAATCCTGGACGGAAAAGTCCAGCCGCTGCGGCAGGATGGTCCAGTTGGCCAGTCCAGCCAGCTGGGTTTGCGTCTGGTTGTCGAACTTGCCGCCGGTGTAGTCGCGATATTCCAGCGCGCCAACGACATTCGCCTGCAGGGTCGATCCCTGCTGCTGATAGGTGAAGTTGAGCCCGGGGATCAACACGTTCTCGCTGATCGGATCCTGGCTACTCAGATTGATGTTGTTGCTGTGTTCGACGCCCGCGTACAGCGAATAGTCGAACTGCGCAGCCAGCGTCGCGCCGGGGACGACCGACAGCGCGCACGTCACCGCGCGGACGAGTCTGATGGATGCCGGCATGTTTTCTCCCTCCGATGGACAGCTTGCAGTTGAACAACCCCAGTCGAGACGCGCAGCGATCGCGCCTCACTTCCCCTGATTGAAAACCACTCCAGCCAGCTTGCCCGGTTCGAAATTGGCGACCGCCTGGCTGATCGCCGCTGGCGTATCCCTGCCATAGCCGGCCACGACGACCACGAAATCGGCCATGTCTGACAGGATTCGCGCGTCCGGCGACCCCTTGATGGCTGGACCATCGAGGAAGAGATAGCGATCCGAGTAACGGCATCGCAGCGAATCGAGCACGGTGCGCAGGCGGAACGACGAAAAATATTCGCTGCTGTTTTCCCGCGCATTGCCGGCCGGGATCAGTCGCAGGCGCGGAATGCCGGTCTGGTAGAGAACGGACTCGATACCCATCGCCGGGCGATCGATGAAGTCGATCAGTCCACCCGTCGTCGGGTTCACCCCCATCACCTTGTGCTGGTTCGGATAGCGCAGGTTGCAATCGATCAGCAAACTGGTCTTTGCTTCATCGAAGGCAAACGCCGCCGCCAGATTGCGCGCGACGAAACTGCCACCCGAACGCGGGCTCACCGATACCACCAGGGTCACGAAATTCTGCTGGCCAGCGAGCTCGAGCAGGCGCGTGCGAATCTCGCGGAAGGCATCCGATTGTCGGCGAACCGATGCTTCGCGGTGGATCATCCGCCGCTGCTCGAGTTGCAGCGGCGCAAGCGCACCGCCTTCCATCGTCATGCGGGAAATTTCGTGGCTGCTCGACGTGGGTGCGGCAACGTCGTTGACGCCGACTTCCGTCGCACCGTTGAAGCGCCGGGAAACTACCTTGCCACCCTGGCTTTTCATGCCAAACCCCTCAGCTTCAACAGGAACAGGATCAGATAGACCGCGACAACTCCAGCGACGATCAGCACCAACAGGGTGTTGTGCAGATGACTGCGCTGACGATCCTGTGGCGACGGGTAGAACGGGACCGATGCGAGCACCGTCATTCCGGTTGCGCGCTCCAGTTGCCACACCGACCGCACACGCGGGTCGAATCGCACCAGCGTAAACAGCAGGCCAAAGGGAACCGCCAGCGCCAGCGCAAGGCCGGCCAGCCCGAAATGCATGAAACGCAGGCCGGACGGCGTAAGCGGCATCACCGCCGGGTTCTGGATCAGGAACGTGAGGCCGCGCTGTTCATCGTCAAGGTTCATCGAAACACGCGCGTTCTCGCGGCGCTTGAGCAGATCCTGATAGACATCCCGGTTGACGTTGTAGTCGCGGGTCAGTTCGGACGTCACGTTCTCCGAGCTGGCGATGCGCCGGCTCCGCTCCAGCTCCGACTGCAGCATCGACTCACTTGCCCCGATCCGTGCAGCGGTGGCGGCAACATCACCGCGTGCAGTGGACAACTGCATCTTCATTTGCTGATACAGCGGATTCATCTGCACGCTGTTGTCCAGCGGCATCGGCGTGCCGGCCAGCATGGCACTCTGCTTGCGTTGATTCGACTGCGCCAGCTGCCGCCGCAGATCGTCCATCTGGTGGCGGATGCGGATGACGTCGGGGTACTGGTCGGTATAGGTCAGCAGCAGTTTGTCCAGCTGACCCTGCAATACGGCGAGCTGGGTCTGGTAGATGCCCTCGGTCGTCTGCACGGCATTGACCTCGGACTCGCCGGAAAGCTGCGAATCCAGCGCCGCGGCCTGCGAGCGCTTTTCCATCAGGTCCATGCGGGTGTTTTCGATCTGCGTGCGCAGCTGGCTGATCCGCGCGTCCGTATCGGCCTCGCTGCCGGGACGCGCGTCGGCGTTGGCATCCCGGTAAGCCTTGAGCTTGCCTTCGGCATCCGTCAGTTTTTGACGATAAGCCTCGACCTGGCTGTTGATGAAGTCGTAGGCGTCGTGGCTTTCGCGCTGTTTGGAAGCCAGGCTTTCGCTGATGAACAGGTGAGCCAGTTGCCGCGTGACCTCGAAGGCACGCTTCGGATCGGAATCGAAATAGGTGATCGTGATCAGGTTGTCGCGTGCGGTCTGGACGCGGGTGCGCGCCTTGATCCCCTCGATCAGGCGATCCTTCTCGATCGGCGAAGGGTGCGTTGCCATCCAGCCGCCGGTGACCAGGATTTCATTCATGACCTTGCGACTGAAGATCACGTCGCGGGCGATGCCCGCGCGATTCTTGTTTCCGGTGGTGGAGGCGGCGCCTTCCATCAACGGCGTGATGATGCTGCTCTCCTGGGCCAGGATCGCGGTGGATGCTTCGTACTTCTTTGGCCACAACACGCCGATGGCCAGCGCCGTCAGGGCAATGAAGGCAAACGCCAGGCTCATCGCGACACGGCGACGGCGCGCCTCGCCCAGAAGTGCCGGCAACATGCCGTTGAAAGGTACCAATTCACTATTCATCACAGCCCCCGTTCCCTATTCCCAGTCCCTCTCCCGTCCTGCTCTCGCCGATCTCAGAATGTGCGCTGCGGCACCGTGATCACGTCGCCCGGTTGCACTGGATAGTTGTTCGCAAGATCGCCCCGTTGCAGGATTTTCCCCAGACGCACGGCGTACGACACGGTGGTGCCGCCATCGCTCTTGCGGAAAAGTTCGGTGCGGTCGGACGCGGCGAATTCAGTGGTGCCGCCGGCCGCCAGCACGGCATCGAGCACCGTCATGCCCTGGCGATAGGGGATCGAGATCGGATTGCGTACGGCGCCGGTCACCCGCACCCGCGAAAGATATTCATTGCTGCGCAGCGCCGTCAGGATGACCGCCACCTGTGGATCGCGCACGAAAGATTGCAGCTTGTCCCTGATCTGCGCCGATACCTGGTCGGGCGTCTGGCCGCCTGCCACGACATCGCCGATCAGCGGCACCGTGATCCTGCCGTCCGGACGTACCGGCACGCTCACGCTGAGGTCCGGGTTGTGCCACACCGTGATCTGCAACTGGTCGTCGACGCCGATGAGATAGGTGTTCACGGCCTGGGCGGTGACATCGGGTTTCGGCGGTGCGCCGGTTCTCCCGCCCGTCGCACATGCCGACAACGCCCCAACGAGGCATACAAGAATAAAACCACTGAGAAGCTTCATATTTCCCCATCCAATGTATGAAACTGTGAACTAGACTACATCTTGAATCTTGACAAGTCGACATAGAAAATATAGCAAAAAAGCTTCTTTCGCTACTCTTACCGTCGATCCCGGCGCGCGATCCTCCACTGCACCCTCCAGGCGACTCTTATCGTGGCGAACGACCTCATTCCCGTTGGTTTCGGGTCGCTACCGGGCCCATGGCGGCACCGCGCCCTGAGAACACGCCAGCCGCCGACCAGGTCCCGATGAATTTCGTCGAACAGCTCGCCCACCTGAGTCATCCCATGCTCCAGGCCGGGTTGCTCGCCGCCCCCGGCCTGCTGTTGCTGCGCTGGCGGCGTTTTCGCCTGGCTGGCGGATTGCTGGGACTGGCCGTGCTCTGGATATGGCTGTGCGCCACCCCGGCATTTGCCGGATGGCTTCAGCACGGACTGGAACGCCAATATGTGCAGAGGAATGCCTCTGCCTACGCCACTGCGGACGCCATCGTGGTACTCGGCGGAGGCAAGCTGCCTTCCGGTGCCGACTGGGTGCCTGGCGATGTGCATGGGCGGGCCACCCGCCTCGGTTTCGGTCTGCAGCTTTTCCGTGATTCGCGGGCCGGTATCATCCTGCTTTCCGGCGAAGACCAGGCCCGCAAAATGAGGCTACGGCTTCAGGAACAAGGTGTACCCGCCAGCGCCCTGCTGATGGAAGACGAGAGCGCCAATACGCACCAGAATGCCCTCTTCTCAGCCAGGCTGCTGAAGCATGAAAAACTGCAACGCATCCTGCTGGTCACATCGGGTATTCATATGCCCCGGGCCGCCGCCTGCTTTACCCGGCAGGGGCTGACGGTGATTCCGGCGCCGGTTCCGGACTCCGATGGGAAATACCGTCAAGTCGGCCACTCGTGGTGGCCAAAGCGCAAGGCTCTGAGCCTGAGTACCCGCTGCATGCGCGAATACCTGGGCCTGTGGAGTTATCGACTGCTCGGCTGGGCCTGAACCCGGGCACGAGGTTGGGCCAGCAAATACCACAGGAAGTTCCTTCGGGATGGCTCAGCGACCGAAGATGATTTCCTTGCCTTCGTGGTCGCGGTCCCAGCCACGCAACTGGTCGCGGATATGGGCGATGCCTTGGCGCCCCAGCGCGTTGCGTTCCTCGTCGAGCACCTGGCCATCGAGCAGCTCGGCCAAGCGCTGCGCGGTGGGCAACATGGTGTCCCAAGCGTCCAGGGCAGGCAGCGGCGCCGGCAAGGTCATGAAGAAACTCACGCCCGGTGTACGCAGTGCATCCAGCCGGCCGAGATCGAAGTTGCCGGGCTTGAGCATGTTCGCCACGCTGAAGATCGGCCCCAGCTCCCGCTTGCCATCGACCAGCCGGTGATAGATGCCCATGTCGCCGAACTCAAGCCCGGCTTTCTCCGCCGCCACGACCAGATCCGCTCCGTTGAAAAATTCGCCCTCTCGCGCCACCACGAACAGGGTGACGATGCGTTCCACCGGCAGCTGGGCAGGACGCCGGCCAAGCTCGGAGCGAGGCGGCACGCTGGTCGCCGGAGCGGTTGTCGCCGCCGGCTCGGATGCCAGCGGTGCCGAGGGCACATCCGGCGATACCGGCTCGGCAGCACTGGGCGCGCGCAGGGCGTCGATGATCGAGGAAACGTGATCGGCCAGTTTGGGCTGAGGCTTGGCCCTGGTCACGGCGGATGCCGGGGCCTTGGTCCGGTCACCGGAGAGCGTGGCGCCCAGGCGTTCGAGTTCTTCGCGCAGGCCCATTTCCAGCTCGCCCTGCTGCGGTTTCACATCACTGGCAAAGGCATCGTCGACGGCGAACGATGGCTCGTCGTCGCCCTGCTCGCCGAAGGTGGGTTCGCGCCGCTCGCCACTGTGGGGCTGGCTTGGCACCACCCTTCGTTTGCCCTGCTCCTTCTTCGGCTGGCCGAACAGCCAGATCAGCGCCAGCACGATCACGCCGACGATCAACAGCGGAATACCGACGGCGGGGTTCCAGGCAAAAGCGGGCACGGGTTGCAGCGTCATCATGGGATCCTCAGGCAGCTCCTGCCAGTTTAGCCGCTTCGGCCAGATCCACCTGCACCAGCCGCGACACGCCCGGCTCGCGCATGGTCACGCCGCACAGCTGGGTCGCGGCCTCCATGGTGGCCTTGTTGTGGCTGATGAAGATGAACTGGACCTGCTCGCTCATTTCGCGCACCAGGCTGGAGAAGCGACCCACGTTGGCTTCGTCCAGCGGCGCGTCGACCTCGTCGAGCAGACAGAACGGTGCCGGGTTGAGGCCGAAGATCGCGAACACCAGCGACACCGCAGTCAACGCCTTCTCACCACCTGACAGCAGCGAGATGTTGGACGGGCGCTTGCCGGGCGGGCGCGCCATGATGGTCACTCCGGTATTGAGCAGATCGTCGCCGGTCAGCTCCAGGTAGGCATGACCGCCACCGAACAGCCGCGGGAAAAGCGCCTGCACACCGGCATTGACCTTGTCGAAGGTTTCCTTGAAGCGCTGGCGGGTTTCGCGATCGATCTTCTTGATCGCGCCCTCCAGCGTTTCCATCGCGCTGACCAGGTCGGCCAGCTGATTGTCCAGGTAGGTCTTGCGCTCGCTCTGTTCGGCGTGTTCCTGGATCGCGGCAAGGTTCACCGGCTCCAGCCGGGCGATCTTCTGGCCGATGTCGCCGAGCTGCTGGCGCCACTGGTTGGCGTCGATGTCCTCGGCCAGTTCCGACAGCAGCGTTTCCAGTTCGAGCCCGGACGCGGTGATCGCCTCGGCCAGTTGCTCGGCGCGCAGGTGCAGCGCTTGCGCAGCCAGGCGCTTCTCGGAAAGACTTTCGCGCAGGCTCGACAGAGCCTGTTCTGCCAGGTGGCGCTGCTGCTCCAGCTTGCGGAATTCGGCGTCGCAATCTTCCAGCGCGCGACGTGCCTCGACCAACTGCTTGTCGACGAGCAGGCGCTGGTCCAGGTAAGCCTGCCGTTCGGCTTCGAGCTCGGCGATCGGATCGGAACCGGCGGCGAGCTGTTCGGTGATTTCGTTGCGGCGTGCCTCTATCTGGCGCAGCTGACCGTCCATGCGGCCCAGCGCCTGTTCCAGCGATGTCAGCGACGAGCGTTTGGACTCGAGCGACAGGGCGAGCGAGTGCGACTGGTCGGCTGCCTCGCGCGCGTTCATGCGGGCTTCCTCGCGCGCTTCGAGCAGCGCGCGGCGCTCGTTCTCCAGTTCGCGGCGCTGGTCTTCCAGATCACCCATCAGGCCCACTGACTCGTCGAGGCGCGCGCGCGCCTCGCGGGTCTGGCCCTGCAATTCGTCGATCTGCGCAGCCAGGTCGTTCAACTCGCCGTTGACCTTCTCTGCGCGGGCGCGGGCGGTTTCCAGCTTGCCTCGGTGGCTTTGCAACTGGCCGGCCAATTCCGACTGCCGCCGATGCGCGTTGTACAACTCGCGCTGGGCGTCGTCGCGCGCGCGTTCGGTCTCGAACTTGCTGGTGCGCAAGGTATCGAGTTGCTCGCTGGCTTCCTCCAGTTGCGCTTCCAGCAGGGCGATTTGATCCACCAGCGCGCGCAACTCGCGCTCGCGTGCCAGCACGCCGACCTGGCTGCCCTGCGCGCGGCGCACGCGGGCCCAGCCCGGACCGAGCCATTCGCCGCTGCGGGTGATCACCGATTGATACGGCGCCAATGCCGACAGTGAAGTCACAAGCTGATGTGCGTCGGTGAGCGACTCGGCGGTCAGCACATGTCCGAGGATCGCCATCGCCGCGGCCGGGCCGCGCACGTGCGCAGCCAATGTGCCGGCGGTATTCGCGCCGCCTTCGGACGCGTCGAGCAGCGCGACATCCGCGTTGTCGAGCGCCTCGAACTCGGCCGCCAGCGCGTGCGAGCCGTCCACCAGAACGCTATCGAGGAAACCGGTCAGCGCGGTTTCCACTGCAGTTTCCCAACCTGCCTCGACCTGCAGCGATTCACCGAGACGGCGCGACTTGTTCAATCCGAGCCGGGCGAGCCAGCCGCTGGCGGCGCTTTCTTCCTGGCCCAGCGCAGCGTGCTGCAACGCCTCCAGTGAAGCGTGCCGACCGCGCGCGGTCTGCAATTGCTGACGCGCTTCGTTCAACGCCGACTGCACCTGACGCTCTTCTTCCTGCACCTTTTCGTGGCTGGTCTTGTGCTGGTCGAGCAGGCTTCCCAGCGTTTCAACGCGCTCACGCTGGGTGTCATGTTCACTGTGCAACTGCTCGCCGGCGGCATCCAGCGCGGCCACGTCGGTGGCTTTCTGCTCGGCTTCCAGCGCTTCGCGCCGGCGCGACAGGTCCATGCCCTGGCGATCGAGATAATTGAGCTTGGTCCGCTCCACTTCGGCGGCCCGGTTGGATTCGCCGGCGTTGCGGGTGTGGGCGTCCCAGCGTTGCTGCCAGTCGGCCAGCTTGGCCTCGGTGTCGCGCTGCGCCTCCGCCGTGTCGTCCTGCATTTGTTGCAGCGCTTCGAGCTTGGGGTCACCTTCGGCCAGCGCCAGCCGCAGTGCCTCGACCTGCTCGCGATCGGTGGCGATGTGAGCAGCCAGTTCGCCATGCTCGCGCTCGGCGTCGCCATGGGCGCGTTGCAGACGGTCGGCGGTTTCCCGGTTGTGGCGAACCTGCTGCTCGACACGGGCGATCTCCGCGCCGACCTTGTAAACCTCGCCCTGCACCGAATTCAGGTGCTCACTGGCGTCGGTATGGCGCTCGCGCACGCTTTCCAGCTGCGCCTCGATCTGGCGCTGGCCGGCCAGTTGCTTTTCGATCTCCACCTCGGCAGTGGACAAGTCGACACCTTCGCCATCGTGCTGGCTCTTGAGGCCACGATATTCCAGCGCGCGCAACTCGGCTTCCTTGCGCGTCTGCTCCTCTTTCAGCGCCTTCCAGCGTTCGGCCGCGCGAGCCTGGCGATTGAGGTGATCGAGCTGTTTGTCCACCTCGTCGCGCACATCGCGCACGCGGTCGAGGTTCTCGCGAGTGGCCTTGATGCGGCTTTCGGTTTCCTTGCGGCGCTCCTTGTATTTGGAGATGCCGGCCGCCTCTTCCAGATGCGTGCGCAATTCTTCCGGGTGCGCCTCGATGATCTGGCTGATCATGCCCTGCTCGATGATCGAGTAGCTGCGCGGGCCCAGGCCAGTACCAAGGAACAAATCGGTGATGTCGCGACGGCGGCAGCGCGCGCCGTTGAGGAAGTAGGCGGACTGGCCGTCGCGGGTGACCTGGCGCTTCACCGAGATCTCGGCGTACTGGCCGTATTCGCCCTGGATCGAACCGTCGGCGTTGTCGAAGATCAGCTCGACCGTCGCCTGTCCCACCGGTTTGCGCGTGTTGGAGCCGGAGAAGATCACGTCGGTCAGCGAATCGCCGCGCAGGCGGCTGGCCGCGCTCTCGCCCATCACCCAGCGGATCGCGTCGATGATGTTGGACTTGCCGCAACCGTTCGGACCGACCACGCCGATCATGTTGCTCGGCAAATGCAGGGTGGTCGGGTCCACGAAGGACTTGAAACCGGCGAGTTTTATGGTGCTCAGACGCATGGGGTCATCAACAGGTCATCGGTAAAGCCCACCTAGCCGGGCAAGAGGCCACTGTGCCAAACGTGGAGCGGCACTGCAATGCGTTTTCAGGACAACTTTCACTTGAAAACAGTCCCGTAAATATATGATATCAATTGTTATTTATCTGAAGCCGCATCGATCGACAGCGCGTGGATGCCGTTATCCATCAAGCCCTCCAGCGCAGCGTAGATCATTCGATGACGCTTGATCGGCAGCTGCCCGGCGAAGGCCGCACTGACGATCCGCACGTGGAAGTGACCCTTGCCCTCGCCCGCATGGCCGGCATGCTTGTGGCCTTCATCGAGCACGTCCAGTTCGGTTGGCGCAAACCTCGCCTGCAGGCGCTCGCGAATCTGCTCGGCCACAGCTCGCCCGACTGCCGGCGGACTCGTGTTCACGGCAGCACTTTGCGAAACGGCTTGACCGTGGTTTCGCGATACACGCCGGCAGCGACGTAAGGATCGGCCGCGGCCCAACCTTCCGCCTCGGCCAGCGAGCCGAACTCGGCGACGATCAGGCTGCCGCTGAAGCCAGCCGGACCCGGGTCTTCCGCATCGATCGCCGGGAAAGGCCCGGCCAGCAGCATGCGACCCTCATCCTGCAAGTGCTGCAAGCGGGCCAGATGCGCCGGACGCGCGGACTTGCGCGCTTCCAGCGAGTCAGGGTTGTCGGTGCCGATGATGGCGTACCACATGGTTCAAGCCTCCGGTCGCATATAGGGAAACAGCAGCACATCACGAATCGAGGCCGAGCCCGTCAGCAGCATCACCAGACGGTCGATGCCGATGCCGAGGCCACCGGTTGGCGGCAGGCCCACTTCCAGCGCACGGATGTAGTCGGCGTCGAAATGCATGGCCTCGTCGTCGCCGGCATCCTTGGCGTCGACCTGCGCCTGGAAGCGCGCGGCCTGGTCTTCCGGGTCGTTCAACTCGGAGAAGCCGTTGGCCAGCTCCTTGCCGTTGATGAACAGCTCGAAGCGGTCGGTGATGCCCTTGTCGGTATCGCTCTCGCGCGCCAGCGGCGACACTTCGACCGGATGGTCGGTGATGAAAGTGGGCTGGATCAGGGTGTGCTCGACGGTCTTTTCGAAGATCTCCAGCAGTAGCTTGCCCCAGCCGTAGCTGGGTTTCACTTGTACCCCGAGGCGCTTCGCATGCGCGGCCATCGCGTCGCGATCGCGCAGTTCCCCGCGCTCGATCTGCGGATTGTGTTCGAGCACGGCGTCATCCATGCGCCAGCGGCGGAATGCCGGGCCGACGTCGATCGCCGCGCCATCCCAGTCGAGCGCCGTGCCGCCAAGTACCGACTGTGCGGTATCGCGGATCAGGCCTTCCGTGAGATCCATGATTTCGTGATAGGTGGCATACGCCTGGTACAGCTCCAGCATCGTGAATTCGGGATTGTGCCGGGTCGACACACCCTCGTTGCGGAAGTTGCGGTTGATCTCGTAAACACGGTCGAAGCCGCCGACCACCAGCCGTTTCAGGTACAGCTCCGGCGCCACACGAAGATAGAGATCCAGATCCAGCGCGTTGTGGTGGGTCGTGAACGGCCGGGCCGTGGCGCCGCCGGGGATCATGTGCATCATCGGCGTTTCGACTTCCATGAAGCGACGCGACGGGACCTCCAGCCACTGGCGCATATAGCCGATGATCTTCGAGCGCAACATGAAGGTACGCCGCGCTTCCTCGGTGACGATGAGGTCGACGTAGCGCTGGCGATAGCGCTGCTCCACGTCGGCCAGGCCGTGGAACTTGTCCGGCAGCGGACGCAGGCTCTTGGTCAGCAGGCGCAAACCGTCGACGCGCACCGACAGCTCGCCAGTCTTGGTGCGCATCAGCACGCCTTCGGCGCCAACGATGTCGCCCACGTCCCAGCCCTTGAACGCGTCGTACACGTCGCCCACTGTGCCGGCGTGCACGAACAACTGGATGCGTCCGCTGAAATCCTGCAACTGCACGAAGCTGACCTTGCCCTGCACGCGCTTGAGCACGACGCGTCCGGCCATCTTCACCCGACGAGCGGCGGCTTCGATGACTTCGGCCGTGTGCGCGTCCTTGGCGGCGAACTCGGCCTGCAGGTCGCCGGCGAAGCTGTCCACTTTGAAATCGTTCGGGAACGCGATGCCCTGCCCGCGCAGCGCCTTCAGTTTTTCGCGGCGCTCGGCGATGAGTTTGTTCTCGTCCTGTACCGGTTCACTGGTTTCGGCGGCGGGCGTGGCGTTATCGCTGGTCATGCGGATTTCCGGCAAGGGGCTTCGGCGGGGGAAAAAGAATCAGGCGTCGCTGCGTTTCGAACCCGCTTCAAGGCCGGATTTCAGACTGGCCTCGATGAATTCGTCCAGGTCGCCGTCCAGCACTTTTTGCGTATCTGTGCGTTCGATGCCGGTACGCAGGTCCTTGATGCGGCTCTGGTCCAGCACGTAGTTGCGGATCTGGCTGCCCCAGCCAATGTCGGACTTGGTGGCTTCCAGCGCATCGCGCTCGACGTTGCGCTTCTGCACTTCCAGTTCGTACAACTTCGCCGCCAGCATCTTCATCGCGGTGGCGCGGTTGGCGTGCTGGCTGCGGCCGGTCTGGCAGGCCACCACGGTATTGGTCGGGATGTGGGTGATGCGTACCGCCGATTCGGTCTTGTTGACGTGCTGACCGCCGGCACCGGAGGAACGGTAGACGTCGGTGCGCAGGTCGGCCGGATTGATGTCGATGTCGATGTCATCCTCGACTTCCGGCGAGACGAACACCGAGGTGAAACTGGTGTGCCGGCGATTGTCCGAATCGAATGGCGACTTGCGCACCAGCCGGTGCACGCCGATCTCGGTTTTCAGCCAGCCATACGCGTAATCGCCCTCGACACGGAATGTGGCGGACTTGATTCCAGCTACGTCGCCGCCGCTGACTTCCATCAGCTCGGTCTTCCAGCCGCGCGCCTCACACCAGCGCAAATACATGCGCAACAGCATTTCGGCCCAGTCCTGCGCCTCGGTGCCACCGGCGCCAGCCTGGATGTCGACGAATGCGTTTGTCGCATCCATCTTGCCGGAGAACATCCGCTGGAATTCCAGCTTGCCGACCTGTGCCTCGAGCCTGGCCAGGTCGTCGATCACCGATTGCGCGGTCTCGTCGTCGCTGTCGGCCACGGCCATGTCCAGCAACTCGCTGGCATCGGTCAGACTGGCAGTCATCGTGTCGATGCCATTGACGATGGTGTGCAGGCGGGCGCGTTCACGGCCCAGTTCCTGCGCGCGGGCCGGATCGTCCCAGATCTTGGGGCTTTCCAGTTCGCGGCTTACTTCTTCCAGGCGTTCGCTTTTTGTAGCGTAGTCAAAGATACCCCCGAAGCGACTCGACGCGCCCACGAATGTCGGCGATCTGCGCAAGGATGGGATTGGTCTCGATCATGGTGATATCAGCGATGGATGCAAGCTGCCTAGAATAACAGACCGGTTATTCCCGGCCCACATGCGCGAACCCGCCCTTCCCGCCGCTTGCCGCTCTCCTGTGGGAGCGACTTCAGTCGCGATGCTTTTTTCCTTTGAAGCCTGGGCAAGAGCATCGCGACTGAAGTCGCTCCTGCAAGAGTGGGTCAGGCCAGCGCTTGCTGGTGCACTCCCTTGACCGCCCGGCCGGACGGGTCGGCGGCGTTGGCGAACGCCGGATCCCACGCCAGTGCAGCCGGCGACGAGCAGGCGATCGACTTGCCACCCGGCACGGTGGCGGCGCAGGCCTCGCCGGGAAAGTGCTGTTCGAAGATGCGCCGGTAGAAGTACGCCTCTTTGGTAGCCGGTGTGTTGAACGGGAAGCGCGCCGCCGCTGCCGCAAATTCACGGTCGCTGACGGCCTGTTCGGCATGCGCCTTCAATCCGTCGATCCAGCCGTAACCGACGCCGTCGCTGAACTGTTCCTTCTGCCGCCACAGGATCGCGTCGGGCAATGCGCCGTCGAAGGCCTCGCGCAGCACCGCCTTCTCGATCCGCCCCCGCCCCGCCATCTTGTGCTGCGCGTCCAGACTCATCGCCACGTCGATGAACTCCAGGTCGAGGAACGGCACGCGCGCCTCCACGCCCCAGGCCATCATGGCCTTGTTCGCGCGCAGGCAGTCGTAGCTGTGCAGCGCGTCGAGCTTGCGCACGGTTTCCTCGTGGAAGGCCTCGGCCGACGGTGCCTTGTGGAAATACAGATAGCCGCCGAAGATCTCGTCCGAACCTTCGCCGGACAGCACCATCTTCACGCCCATCGCCTTGATGCGCCGCGCCAGCAGGTACATCGGCGTAGCCGCGCGGATGGTGGTGACGTCATAGGTTTCGATGTGCCGGATCACTTCCGGCAGCGCGTCCAGGCCCTCCCAGAAGGTGTAGATGAAACCGTGATGCACGGTACCCAGCGCGTCGGCGGCAACCTGGGCGGCAGCCAGATCGGGTGAGCCGTCCAGCCCGATTGCGAACGAATGCAGCCGAGGCCACCAGGCTTCGCTGCGGTCGTCGTCCTCGACCCGCTCGCGTGCGAACTGCGCGGCGCAGGCGGCGACCAGCGAGGAATCCAGGCCACCGGACAGCAGCACGCCATACGGCACGTCGGTCATCAACTGGCGATGCACGGCCTGTTCGAATGCCTGCCGCAGGGCCGGCGCAGCGATGTCGTGCCCACGGGTATATGCATACTCGCGCCAAGGCTTCACGTAGTAACGCTGCAGTTCGCCGCTGGTGCTGTCGTAGACATGGCCGGGCGGAAACGGCGCCAAGTCCGCGCACACCCCGACCAACGCCTTCATCTCCGATGCCACGCATAGCCGCCCTTGTGCGTCGTGGCCCCAGTACAGCGGACACACTCCGATCGGATCCCGGGCAATCAGATAGCGCTGCGCCTCGCTATCCCATAACGCGAACGCGAAAATGCCATTGAGCCTGCCCACGAAATCGCTGCCCTGCTCGCGGTACAACGCGTTGATCACTTCGCAGTCCGAACCGGTGGTGAAATCGTAGCGGCTGGACGCCCGCAGTTCGCGATGGTTGTAGATCTCGCCGTTCACCGCCAACGCCAGTGCGCCGTCGCGCGAACGCAGCGGCTGCGCCCCGCTGGTGGGGTCCACGATAGCCAGCCGCTCGTGCACCAGGATCACGCCGGCATCGACAAAGACGCCACTCCAGTCCGGCCCGCGATGACGCTGGCGCTGCGACAGTTCCAACGCAAGAGCGCGCAGCGCCGCCAGGTCATCGCCCGGCTGCAGGTCGAACATTCCAAGGATCGAACACATGAGTTTTGGCCTCGTCGGTTGTTTCGGCTTGTTGGTAAGTACGGCCACGGATGGCCGGTTTTTGCCTCGCGCGAACGGATTCGCGCGCAAAAAAACAGAAGGCCCGCACTGGGCGGGCCTTCGTCGCGTATCGTTTCGTGGAGACTTGTTGCTACGCGCGGGCCCACCGGAGGTTGGCGTTATTATTCGCGCGATTATTGTTGTTGCCGGCCAGCACGAGGCCCTGCGCGGGAAGCGCAGCAAGGTTGCAGAGGCTGGTGGCGACGAAATGCATGGGCCAACTTGAACAGATTGCCGTTGCCTTGGCAAGTGCTTTTCTAGACATCAGCGGCCTCGGCTATCCAATGCATGGCCTCATCCAGCTCGGCACTCCGGAATAGACGAAATTCAGCCGGCAGGGCAAAACTGAAGGCAGCCGCCGCCGTCCGCAGCCAGGCGACGTCGGTCACCAGGGCAACACGTTCCCAGCCGCTGAAGTGGCGCATGCCCAGCTTGGCGTCGTCCCACATGGCGCCAGGATCGAAACCGGTAAAGTCTTCGGCGGTGACGTACAACATCCGCAACTTGCGGTTGAGTGCGAACGCCGCCTCGACATCAGGCACGATGATGTTTTCGTAGTCCGCGGCCGTGACCTGGCCATGAGCACGAAAACCCAATGTGCCGGCGGGTAGTCCTTCGATCTGAGCGATCACGAGCATTCTCCTTGACGGGTTTGTCCGCAGCTTGAATCAGACCGCGTGAAAAACCCGCAGACAGTGAGCTTGATTCCTTGCCATCGTCAAAAACTCAAACCCAGTGGTCGATTGCAGTGATGGGCATCACTGACCCGATCCACGTCATTGGGTGAAATATGTCGCTCGCTCAACTCATCGGGCGTCAGACGGCTCCAGACATCGACATCGATGCAATGACGATCGGTGATGCCAAATAGCCGCTGTGTCTTTTTCGCCAGGGCGGCTATGCCCTGCTCGTCCCGATCGATCAATTCAATGCCGGAGACCCGCGGCACGCTGGAACCTGGCAGCCGCCGAGCGGCGCGAAAGCCCTGTCGTGCTTGCGACAAACGTTCGCCGAAGCCACCGTCATTCTCTTCGGCGTGATTATTAGTGGTCGTTGCTGGCGCATCGGAACGGGGGGCGACCAGCGGTGCCGTAGAAACCTGTGCAGCAACATGCGGTGTTGGCATCCGCATCGCGGGGACGCGTGGCGCTGCTTGACCTGCAATTCGATGAGTGTTTCCGGCGGTCGCACCAGCTGCAGGTTTTCCCGGTTGCACCGGCGGAGATACCGATGGGGCGAAGAGCCTAAGCAGCATGGGTTTTTCATTGTCTCGATGATCGGCGGGCCGGTCCGGCTCACGGCCAGCGAAGCGCAACACGGTGATCAAGAGCATGAAGTGAAGCGACAGTGCGATGCCGAACGCCACTCCGCGACGGATCGGATCGATCAATACCGAACGACGCGTGTTCAAACAGAATCCTCCCTGAGACACGATGGCGTTGTTGCCTGGCGATGTTCTGGATGCGCATGAAATTTGCGCAAAACTGCAGACCCTTGGAGACCATCAAGGTTCCCTTTGTGCAAAAGATGCCCGGCCGAATCGATTCAGCCCAAACCTGAGATCACCAAACGCTATCGTCGCCGTTTCATGCAGGAGCGATGTGGCGCAACAGAAGTCGCGGAGCCTCACGACCCTGCCAGTCGTTGATGGTCAACTCGTAGGCAGCGCGCATGACGCTTGGCGGTGGCTGGCCGTGGTAAGCGTTGAACATCACCGCATCGTGTACCGCGCCGTCGCGTGGGTCGCGCAGTTGCAGACGCAGGTGACGCTCGCCCATCACCTTCCAGCTGGCGCATTCGAACAAGTTGTCGAACAGCGGTTCGGGAAAGGCCTGGCCCCAGGGACCGGCATGACGCAACTGCCGGGCCAGATCCAGCGACGCGGCACCGGGCGGAAGCTCGCCATCGGTGTAGAGCACCGCCTGCAGGCGCTCGGCGTCGATCAATTCGCGCGCGACCGCGTCGAAGGCAGTGGCGAAACGTGGGTAATCGCCCGCCTTCAGGCTCAGGCCTGCAGCCATCGCATGACCACCAAAACGCTCGATCAGACCCGGCTGACGCGCGTCGATCACGGCCAGTGCATCGCGGATATGAAAGCCGGGAATCGAGCGCGCCGAACCACGCAGGTTGTCGGTATCGTCATCGCTGGCCGGTGCAAACGCGATCACGGGACGATGCAGCCGGTCTTTCAGCTTCGAGGCGACAAGGCCGATCACACCGGCGTGCCATGACGGTTCGAACAAGGCCACGCCAATCGCGTCGATGTCGGTAAGGCCGACCACCATCTGCTCGGCCTCGGCCACCATCGAAGCCTGCAGGTCGCGACGCTCACGGTTGATCGCATCGAGTTGGGCTGCGCAACGACGCGCCTGCGCCACGTCGTCGGTGAGCAGGCATTCGACGCCGAGGCGCATGTCTTCCAGTCGCCCTGCGGCGTTCAACCGGGGGCCCACAACGAAGCCGAGATCGCTGGAACACAACGACTCCAGACTGCGCTTGCCGACCTCGATCAACGCCGTGATGCCGGCACAGGCGCGACCCTTGCGCATGCGTTGCAGGCCGGCCTCGACCAGCACCCGGTTGTTGAAATCCAGCGGCACCAGGTCAGCCACGGTGCCGAGCGCGACCAGGTCGAGCAGTGACGACAGGTCAGGCTTCACCGCGCCGAACGCGCCCTGCTCGTGCAAACGCGCACGCAAGGCCAGCAGCAGGTAGAACATCACCCCTACCCCAGCCAGCATCTTGCTGGGAAACGGATCGCCGACGAGGTTTGGATTCACCATGGCGTCGCAAGCGGGCAACTGCTCGCCGGGCAGGTGGTGGTCGGTGACGATGACCCTGACGCCGCGCGCTTTCGCCGCCGCCACGCCGGCCAGGCTGGCCACGCCGTTGTCGACGGTGACGATCAACTGCGGCGTCGACTGCATCGACGCCACGAACGCGGCGCTCAATCCGTAACCGTGCACGAAACGGTTCGGGATGGCGTAGTCGACCTTTCTCGCACCCAGCAGACGCAGTCCGCGCACCGCCACGGCGGTGCCCGTGGCGCCGTCGCAGTCATAATCGCCAGCGATCAGGATCGACCAGTCGTCGCGGATCGCCTCGACCAGCAAATCGACCGCCTGCGCCATGCCTCCCAGCAGCTGTGGCGAGAGCAATCGCGCCAACCGATGTTCAGCCTGGTCGGGATCGAGCACCCCACGCACCGCGTAGATCTCCTGCAATACCGGATGCACCGATTCAGGCCAGCCACTGGGCTCGCCCTTGCGCTCGCGGCGGCGCAACTGCAGCAGGCTCAACGTCCTGCTCCACGCCAGATGCGCCAACGGTGCGAAGGCTTGCGTTGCCAGCGTTCGGCGCTGGCGAAATGCAGGACGAGGGGTTGACGTTCAAACAGGGTCTGCAGCGTTGGCCACCACGACGATGCGATGTCGCTGGCCGGCAGGTCTTGCAGATCGATCAACCAACCCGGGCCGGCGGCGGCAATGACCTCGGGCGTGCGCGGCTGTTGCTTGACGTCGGCGCGACCGGCCAGTGCGCGCAACAGCAGATCGTCGCTGATCACGCCATGCAACCGGGTTTGCAGCGAATCCGGCAACTGGCCACCGCCCCACAGCCACAAGCTGTTGACCGGTGCCAGCCCGCGGGCACGCCGCTCGGCGTTCAGCGGATGCTGATGCAGCAATACCTGGATCTCGTTGAGCAACACGCGCCAGCGCCGGCCTTCCACACCTTGCGGCAAATGCTGCGACAGGTCTTCGCCCAGCGCCTGCTCGGGCGCGGCAAAAACGGGCAGCGATGTTGCATCCGGCATGCGCAGATGCCATCGATCCGGTGTGGAAATCCGCAGTTGCAGGCCAGCCTCGTCGAAGACGGGTTGCAGCGTTTCGGCGAAGGCTTGCGCCTCGTCCATGCTCAATTGCAGTTGGCCGCAGGCGAGCAGGCGCACACCGTTCATGTCGGGCTGCACCCAGGCCGGATCGGCCGACAGCCAGGTCGCACCGCCCGCATCGCCGGCAAGAAATTCACGGGTGATGGCTGCAGCTGGCACATGACTGTCGACATCCGGGAAATAATCGCCGAGCCCGCCCAGGTAACCGGTTCCTCCATCGGCCAGCCGGTTGGCACGCGGCAACCAGGCCCGCAGCGGATGAGCCGGCTCGAAGTGCGCCAGTGCGGGCAGCCACAATTGCAACATGTGCTCCGGCGTCGACATGCCTAGGCTTCCAGTTGTTCGACCAGTGCCAGCCACTCGGTTTCCAGCGCTTCCTTCTCGCGGCGCAGCTCGGTCTGGCGCTGGCTCAGCCGCATCATTTCGCTGGTGGAGCCATGGTAGGTCGCCGGGTCAGCCAGTTGGGCTTCGAGCGCGGCCAGGTCCGTGTCGATGGTGGCGGTGCGGGTCTCGATCTTCTTTACCCGCTGGCGCGAGGCCTTTTCGTTGTCGCGCTGGGCGGCGGTCTGGCGGCGGCGTTCCTCCGGCGAAACCTCCACCACCTTCACCACGATCGGTTTCGGTGCCGCGCCGGCCTTCGCTGCCTTCTTGTTCGCGGCACCGCGCGTTTTCAGCCAGCGTGCGTAATCGTCCAGGTCGCCATCGAAGCTTTCCACGACGCCATCGGCGACACGCCAGAAACTGTCGCAGACCATGCCCAGCAAGTGGCGATCATGCGAGACCAGCACCAAAGCACCATCGAAGTCGGCCAACGCGTCAGCCAGCGCCTCGCGCATGTCCAGGTCGAGATGGTTGGTCGGTTCGTCGAGCAGCAGCAGGTTCGGCTTGTCCCAGGCGATCAGCGCCAACGCCAGCCGCGCCCGTTCGCCGCCGGAGAAACCGTCCACCGATTCGAACGCACGGTCACCGGCGAAATTCCAGGTGCCGAGGAAGTCCCGCATGACCTGGGTCGCGACGCCTGGCGCCTTGTCCATCAGGTGGTCGAGCGGACTCGCGCCTTCGCGCAGGCTTTCCACCGTGTGCTGGGCGAAATAGCCGATCTTCAGATCCTTGTGCGCCTTTCGCTCGCCGCCGAACGGTTCCAGCTCGCCCACCAGGGTTTTCACGAGCGTGGATTTACCGGCGCCGTTGGGTCCGAGCAACCCGATCCGCTCGCCGGCCTCGATGCTGAAGCGCACGTCGGCGAGCACGATGTTCGCCACTTCGTTGTCGTGCGTGGAAGGATCGGCCAGGTAGCCGGCGGTGATGTCTTCCAGTTGCAACATTGAATCGGGCAGCCGACCCGGCACCGGAAACTGGAAACTGAAGGGTCGGTCGGCGCGTACTGCCTCGGTGCCAGCCAGCTTCTCCAGCCGCTTCATGCGCGACTGCGCCTGCTTTGCCTTGCTGGCCTTCGCCTTGAAACGATCGACGAAGGACTGCAGGTGCGCCCGCTCGGCCTGTTCGCGCTCGTGCGAGATCTGCTGCTGGCGCAATTGCTCGGCGCGCAGGCGCTCGAACGCGCTGTAGTTGCCGCTGTAGAGCTTCGCCTTGCCGTCGTTGAGATGCAGGGTATGGGTGATCACGCCGTCGAGGAATTCGCGATCGTGCGAGATGATCAGCAAGGTGCCCTGGTAGCGGCGCAGCCATTCCTCCAGCCACAATACGGCGTCGAGGTCGAGATGGTTGGTCGGCTCGTCGAGCAGCAGCAGGTCGGACGGACACATCAGCGCGCGCGCCAGGTTCAGCCGTCCACGCCAGCCACCGGAAAATTCCTGCACCGCGCGTTCGTGGGTTTCCGGCGGAAAGCCCAGGCCGTGCAGCAGCCGGCCGGCGCGAGCGCGGCCGTCGTAACCGTTCAACTCCTCGATGCGGTGGTGTGCCTTCGCCATCGCTTCCATGTCGCCGCGATCGCCAGCTTCGGCTTCGGCGAGCATGGCCGCGGCCAGTTCTTCGTCGCCGCCCAGCACGTAATCGATCGCGGCGTCCGGCAGCGCCGGCGTTTCCTGCGCCACGGAGGCCAGGCGCAGCTTGCCGGACATCTCCAGCTCGCCGGCATCGCCCTCCAGCTTGCCCTGCAGGGCGGCGAACAGGCTGGACTTGCCGCAGCCATTGCGACCGATCACGCCAAGCCGCCAGCCGCTCTGGATCACCAGGTCGATATCGGAAAGCAGCAGGCGGGTGCCGCGGCGCAGGGCAAAGTGTCGAAAGGAAATCATGAAAAAACAGCGTCCGGAACGGGCATGCAGTCATCTGCAGCCGCCCATGATAGCGGTGATGGCATCATTCCCGACGAACCGGCTGGCGGTTCCGCGATCTCCGAATGCCCAATCCATCGCAATCGGTGCGGGCCAGCATGGCGTAGCATGGGCAGTTCTGCTACAACGACGCCGCATACAGCCTTGTATGGAGAGGGGGAGCCATGGTCAAGTTCACACGCAGTTTGCCGATCATCGTCATGCTGGCCGCGGTCGCCGGTCTGGCCGGGCCGCAGCTGGCAAACGCCGCGCAGTCGCGCCAGCATGGAGACAACCTGCTGATTCATCGCGTGCAGCAGGAAAACGGCATGAACCTGCCCAGCCGCGGCTTGAGCATGAGCCAGGTCGAAAAAACCTGGGGCACGCCGCAGCGCAAATTGTCGCCGCGCGGCGGCGACACCCATAAACACCCGCAGATCAATCGCTGGGAATACTCGAATTTCATTGTCTATTTCGAGCACAGCCACGTGATCCACTCGGTGCTGAACACGCCGGCCGGCAACAACACCAATCCGGCAGCCGTCAACTGACCTGATAACTCGACGACGCGGCCCGTGATGACACGGGCTGCGTTTTCGTGTGCGCGACAATCACGTCGTACACTTCGCAGCCTCCCCGCATGAGACTGCCCACATGACCGACCACTCTTTGCGCCTGCCGGCGGAATGGGAACCGCAGGCTGCGGTGCTGATAGCCTGGCCGCATGCCGGCACCGACTGGGCGGACCGCCTGGCCGCGGTGGAAACCACCTACGTGGCGCTGGCCGCTGCCGTGACCCGCTTCCAGCGCCTCATCATCGTGGTTGCCGACGCCGCCCTGCACGTCCATGTGCTGGCCCAATTGCGCGAGGCCGAAGTGGACATCTCGAAAGTCCGCTTCGTCGAACTGCCCTACGACGATACCTGGTTGCGCGACTCCGGCCCGATCACGCTGCAAGGTGGTGACGCCGCCGATTCCCGCCGACATTTCCAACTCACCGACTTCCGCTTCACCGGTTGGGGCGGCAAGTTCGGCGCCGAGCAGGACGACGCGCTGGTCGCCGGCCTGGTCGACGCCGGCGTATTCGGCCACGCCGCGCACAAGCGCATCGACTGGGCGCTGGAAGGCGGCGGCATCGAGAGCGATGGTGCAGGCACCATCCTCACCACCTGGCGTTGCCTGGTGCAACGCCATCCCGAGCAGTCGCGCGAAGAGATGAGCGCGATCCTGCGTGAGGGCCTGCACGCCAACCGCGTGTTGTGGCTGGATTACGGCTATCTCGAAGGCGACGACACCGACGCGCACATCGACACCCTCGCCCGCTTCGCCCCCGGCGAGGGCATCGTGTTCCAGGCCTGCGACGATGCCAGCGATCCGCACCACGACGAATTGCAGCGCATGGCCGGCGAGTTGGCTGCGTTGCGCACCGTTGATGGCCGTCCATACGAGCTGTATCCGTTGCCGTGGGCGAAACCCATCCTCGACGAGGATCGTCGGCTCGCCGCCTCCTACGCGAACTACCTGATCGTCAACGGCGCCGTGCTGGTGCCGGCCTATGGCGACCCGGTCGATGACGAGGCTGCCCGCATCATCGGCCGGGCGCATCTTGGTCGTGAAATCGTGCAGGTGCCGTGCCGCCCGTTGATCTGGCAGAACGGCAGCCTGCACTGCATCACCATGCAGTTGCCGACCGGTCTGGTCGACTGAGCCGCGCGACGATCCGCCATCGCACGGCGTGGCAGCGCCCCGCATCGCGACGATTCGCCCGCACGCGAAAGCGCCGTGGATTGGCATCCATCTAGGGTCTGCCCTAATTGCGGGCCGCGGACCGCTTGGCTAGCGTGACACGGCAGCCGGAACGCACCCCCCTTGCATCCGGTTTCCCCGTGAGCGTCCGCGCCGCTCCCCATGCCAGGAGGCAAGCCATGCTAGGTCCCATCCGTTTCGACGCGTCCCCACATACCGCGCAGCCAGCCACCACGGCACATTCCGACACCATCCACCGGCTGGTCGGGCAGATCGACGGCCTGGTTTCGCGCATCCATGATGCGGCACGCCGCGGCCACGATTGCACCGACCTGCAGCAGCAGACCGACCAGCTGCGCACCCAACTGCGCCAGGAACTGAGTCAGGAGATTGCCAACGAGACCCAGCGCGGCGGGCTCAGCCAGGAGGTGGCCGAACAAGTCGTGTCCAGGCGCTATAACGACAGTGAGGTCGACGCGGCGATCAAGGGCATCGACTCCGAACGTGCCCTCGGCGACCTCGCCACGGCCGAGAATGACACCGTCAAAAACGCCGGCACCACCAACTTCCGCGTCGGTGAGGCCACTGCCGAAAACCTGTCTGGCGCCCGCGCCGAACTGAAGCAATCGGTGCAGTCCGAAGGCGCCGACGCGATCCTCGCGCGCCATCCCAACGACCCGGCGGTGCGCTCGGCGGTGGCGCAGGCCGGGCTCGACATCGCCCAGGACAACCTCACCGCGCAAGAGAATCAAATCCCCAACCTGCACCAGGTGCGCGCGCAAGACCAGGGCGCCACCAGCGGCGATGCGATGAAGAACCTGCGCGGTGCCGACGGCAAGCCCCTGTCGCTGGCACAGTACAAACAACTGGTCGCTGCACGCGAGCAGGTGATGATCAAACGCACTGCCCTGCAGCACGACCTCAATGACCAGGTGCTGAGCATGCGCACCAACGGAATGAGCCGTGTCGATGCGTTGAGCCAGCTGCGCAACGAGGGCTATGGGGACACGCTTGGCGCCACCAGCGATACGCTCGAAAACGGCAAGATGCCTACCACCATCGGCATGACCGACGCCGAGCGTGGTGCCTATTACGAACGTAATTTTCTCGACAACCCGGCCACCTCCGACGACGCCAAAAAGGCCTATCAGAGCGGTCAGCCGGTGATCCTGGCGGTGCGCCACGACACCACGCTGTCGGCCAACAACGAGGAAGGCGTCTATGACGACCGATTTGTGGTCCTGCAGAAGACATCCGGTGGCGTGAGCGCGCGCGAGTTCGATTCCAGCCAGGACCCGACCACCCAGTACGGCGACGGCCTGCTCAACGACTTCGACCTTCCCGGCAGTGCCGACGATGGCCAGGTCGGCAAATACGCGAAGAACGACACCCCCTGGTACCAGTCTTTCGACACCATGTCCTGGCACCGCACCTACGCGCCGACACGGCTGGCGGACGGCCAGACCATCCAGCTCTCCACCGGCCCCGACGGCCAGCAGACCGACGGCTGGGGCACGCTGGAGAAGCTCTACACCCCGGCCAACGGCGGTTACCAGGTGCAAGGCGACCTCAACGGCGACGGGGTGTTCGGCAACGACGGGCAACGCGACCACAAAACCGCGGGCGGCAACGAGTTCCAGTTGCACGCCGGCAAGGCGGACTACAGCCACACCGGCACCGACGGCTGCGTGACCGTTCCGGAGTACGAGTGGAACGATTTCCGTGCCGCCACCGGGCTATTCAACGGCAACGGCGACCAGCGGGTGAACCAGGCGGGCAACATCTACTACGTGCAGGTCAACGAGAGCACGCTGCGACAGTAATCGCACACGTTCACGTCCAGGTGAGGGACATCGCCGTGCGGTCTTGCGATAATGACCGCATGACGACCCTCCATGCCCGATCTCCGCGCACCCTCAAAGTCGCGCTGCTGCAAGAAACCGATCGCGGCAGTCGCGATGCCAATCTCGATGCGATCGAGGCCGGCCTGCGTGAAGCGGCCGCTGCCGGCGTCGAGCTGGTGTTGCTGCAGGAACTGCACAACGGCCCATATTTCTGCCAGCACGAATCGGTCGAGATCTTCGACCAGGCCGAGAGCATCCCAGGCCCGGGCACTGCGCGTATCGGCAAGCTCGCCGAGGAGTTGAAACTGGTGGTGATCGCCTCGCTGTTCGAGCGCCGCGCCGCTGGTCTGTACCACAACACCGCAGTCGTGTTCGACCGCTCGGCGGCGATCACTGGCGTCTATCGCAAGATGCACATCCCCGACGATCCCGCCTTCTACGAAAAGTTCTACTTCACTCCGGGCGATCTCGGTTTCAACCCGATCGACACTTCGGTCGGCCGCCTTGGCGTGCTGGTGTGCTGGGATCAGTGGTATCCCGAAGCAGCGCGCCTGATGGCGCTGGCTGGTGCCGAGCTGCTGCTTTATCCCACGGCGATCGGCTGGGATCCGAACGACGACCAGGCCGAGAAAGATCGCCAGCGCGACGCCTGGATCACCGTGCAGCGGGGGCACGCGGTGGCCAATGGCCTGCCGCTGCTGGCATGCAACCGGACCGGCCATGAAGCCGATCCGAGCAAGGTCGGCGCCGGCATCCAGTTCTGGGGATCGAGTTTCGTCGCTGGCCCGCAAGGCGAATTTCTCGCCCAGGCCGGCACCGATGGACGCGAACTGCTACTGGCCGAGATCGACCTGGCGCGAAGCGAACATGTACGGCGGATCTGGCCGTTCCTGCGCGATCGTCGCATCGATGCGTATGCCGACCTGCTCCGTCGCTTTCGCGACTGAATGCCGCGGCGACCGAGCTTGTTCCGCATGACCGTCGTCCCCATGCTTGGATTTCCCTCCGAAACGGCCTGCTGACCGCATGAGTGTTCCCGAAACCGACCTTGCCTTGCTGCACGCCCTCGAGGGTCAGCCGATCGAGCGCGTGACGCGTGACGGCGTGGAATACGTGGTGCTGGGCACCGCTCATGTTTCGCGCAGCAGCGTGGAAGCGGTCGATGCGCTGCTGGCGCACCAGCATTTCGATGCGGTTGCGGTGGAGCTGTGCGACAGCCGCGCGCAGAGCATGCGCGATCCGGAAGCGTTCAAGCAGATGGATCTGTTCAAGGTGATCCGCCAGGGCAAGGCCGGCATGGTCGCTGCCAGCCTGGTGCTGTCGACGTTCCAGAAGCGCCTGGCTGACCAGTCGGGCATCCAGCCCGGCGCCGAGATGAAAGCTGCAATGGATGGTGCCGATCAGCGCGGCTTGCCGTTATGGCTGGTCGATCGCGAAGTGGGCACCACGCTAAAGCGCGCGTGGCACAGCGTGGGCTTCTGGCAGCGTTTTGGCCTGCTCGGCGGGCTGCTTGCCAGTGTGTTCGAGCGCGAAGACATCGAACAGGCCGAAATCGAGAAACTGAAACAGGGTGACCTGCTGGAGAGCGCATTCAGTGAATTCGCCAGCGAATCGAAGCCCTTGTACGAAAGCCTGATCGGTGAGCGCGACGTCTTCATGGCGGCGCGCCTGCGCGAAGAAGCCTCACGTTCGTCCTCCGACGAACCGCGTCGCGTGTTGGTGGTGATCGGCGCCGGCCACCTCAAGGGCCTGACCAGCTTGCTGCGCGAACAGCTCGACGATCCAGCCGCCACGGTAGCCAGGCTGGCAGCCACACCACCCAAGGCACGCTGGCCGAAATGGCTGGCAGTGGCGCTGGTGTTGCTGGTGTTCGCGGCGATCGCGTGGGCATTCCATCGCAACGCATCGCTGGGCACGCAGGCATTGATGGCATGGGTGCTTTTCACCGGCGGCTTCGCCGCACTCGGCGCGCTCGTTGCCGGCGGCCATCCACTCAGCATCCTCGCCGCCTTCATCGCCGCGCCGATCAAGCCGTTCCGCCCCGGCATTCCCGCCGGTGGCATCAGTGCGATGGCCGAAGCGTGGGTGCGTCGCCCGCGAGTGGTCGACTTCGATACGCTGCGCGACGACATCGTGCACTGGAGCGGCTGGTGGAAGAACCGCGTCGCCCGCACCCTGCTCAACTTCTTCCTGGTCAGCGTAGGCACGATCATCGGCGAGTACAGCGCCGGCATCCACATCTTCAAAAGCCTGTTCTGAACCCAACCGCTCGCCGGCCCGCGCATCGTCACATGCTACGATGCGCGCCGCCTGCCGCATTGCACACGGCAAGCTCCTGCACCAGCCCGGGTGGCGAAACTGGTATACGCAAGGGACTTAAAATCCCTCGGCCGCAAGGCCATGCGGGTTCGACCCCCGCCCCGGGCACCAGTAAAAACAATGGCCTGTAGTGATGCGGTCCTTTTCGGCTTTCCGCTCTTTGCTACTGGTGCCCACTTAGTACCCGCTTGGTGCCTGTTTTAACAAGGGTACCCAATCGATACAAAGAAACGCCAACCGCGAGGGTGACGTTTGGTGTAATGCCGTTCGATCCCGTTGGTGGATAAGCTCGCGTCATGCACATCGTCCGCGAGCTAGAGCTTCTCAGAGAACACTCCCATGCTCTGCTGGCATTGGAGATGGAGCACCTGCAACGGATGCGCAATGGACGGCTGATCGTCGCTGTCGGTATATCGAGCGCCTCGAGCTTCAACATGACAGGGTTCTCGCGCATCGAACCGCCATCCACAAAACGGAACAGGACGCCATCGATGGTTCGCGTCCGCCGGAATAGGTGGCAGCCGGACGAGATGTTTCCTGATCGCGCGCCGAATATGGGCGTCTTTGTTCGCGAGTCTTCGCTATAACCCTGTTTTCCATAAAAGGTTTGGCGAAAGGCGGCGTGGGCGCTCAGAAAAATCAGCCTTTCCCTACACCGAAAGCTGTCGCGGATCTCACTTCATCGTATTGGAGGCGGCGGACTATTCAGAGGCTCCAATAACGGAGCATCAGGGAGACGTAAGCATGAATATACGACTGTCCTTTTTGGCTTTAGCCGCCGTCGCCGCAGGGTCGCTGTTCTCCGCGCAGCCAGCCACCGCGCAGCCCAACTGTCCGACCTGCATGAAGGCTTACTACGCATGTGTGGCTTCCGGCAATACGAACTGCGATACCACCTACGCCACGTGCCTGCGATTTTGCCCATTGAAATCAGTGTCCGCCCCGAAACCGATCAAGCGCGACAAGCCGCAGGAACCGGCGATAGATAATAAGAGTGCTGTTGTGTCGATCGCGGCAGTTTAACGATCCGAGGCCACGCGGCCTTCGCGTGGCCTCTTTCACCCAAAGCCACCAAGAAAGGCCTCGTCGGGCGGGCCCCAGCACCTACTCAGCGCGAACAGCGTCAGTTGCCAATCGCTTCAGCTTGGCGTGCAATTCCTCGATCTGAAGTGTGGCGATCGTCTCTTCTGCTTCGGCGCGGTTGGCGAATCTAATCACCGCTTCGCCGCCGTCGGTGTCGGTGTCGTACACCGTGAAGCTATCGGGCGCAGGATGCACTTGAAGCATGGCCACACGTCCAAAAAGAAGCGCCTGATATCAGCGCGAAGAGTTGAGACTTTCAAGGCGCACGTCAGAGAAGCGCGAATGAGGTCTGCCGCAATGGATGTCGGTGTCGGACAGACATCGATCGCACCGTATCGACCGCACCGTTCCCAAACAGGGAATTATCCTATCGGCCGCGACAGCGGTCGCCGGCACTTCATCGTTTCAATCGGGCCAGTATCCGGCCACCACGACTCTTGAACCGTCCCGTGTCGCCACGCAGGACATAGAGCGTCGCACGGTACACCGCGGTGAGCCGCGCGCAGTGCAAGCTGCGGATCTTGGCGTACGCCCAGAGCCAGCCTCTTGTGTCGTTCCTCATCGTTTCTCTTGTGTCGTTCCTCATCGTTTCTACCGAGGCGGTCTCGTCCGGCACTATGGCGGCCGCTTCAGTAACCTCAGGTTAAAGCAGGCAATTTCCCTGTCGTGGCAATGCGTGGCGAGCGCTTGCTGCTGCATCGAGCCACAAAAAAACCCGCCGATGGCGGGTTCTCAGGGCTGGCTTGCAGCCGTTCGCAATGGAGGCCTAGGTCGGAATCGAACCGGCGTACGCGGCTTTGCAGGCCGCTGCATGACCACTCTGCCACCAGGCCATTGCTTGGTGCACCACGATCTGATGATCGTAGATCTCTCAAAAAACAAAACCCCGGTGAGCCGAGGTTTTGCGTGAATCTGGAGCGGGAAACGAGACTCGAACTCGCGACCCCGACCTTGGCAAGGTCGTGCTCTACCAACTGAGCTATTCCCGCATCGGAGCCGTGAATCATAGCAGAACCGCATGACTTGTGAATAGCCATGGCGGTGCTTTTGACACCGATATATCCCGGCATGAACCGTCGACCGGCATCGGTCAGAACGAACAAAGCCCCGAACAGGCCGGGGCTTTGGTTTGCAAACTGGAGCGGGAAACGAGACTCGAACTCGCGACCCCGACCTTGGCAAGGTCGTGCTCTACCAACTGAGCTATTCCCGCATTGGAGCCGCGCATTCTAATACGTGAATGCGGATCGTCAAGCCTATATCGATCGGCCGATGCCGCGCTGATCAGATGCCGCCTTTTCCCGCCGGCGGCTGCTCCGGCATTTCGCCGCTGAGGATCGGCCACGCGGCGCGCAGATAATACAGGCCGGACCAGATCGTGAGCACCCCGGCAATCACCAACAGCCCTTCGCCGATGTGGTACAGCCGCAGGGCCTCGGCGGCCTTCTCGTGCTGCACGATCAGCACCACCAGTGCCACCATCTGCATCACGGTCTTGAGCTTGCCGATGAAGGCGACCTTGACGGTGGCGCGCATGCCGATTTCGGCCATCCATTCGCGTAGCGCCGAGACACTGATCTCGCGTCCGACGATCACCGCCGCGGTCACCGCCATCAGAATGCCGGGCCAGCCACCGCGGTGCGACTCCACCAGCAGAAACAGTGTCACCGCCACCATCAGCTTGTCGGCGACGGGATCGAGAAAGGCACCAAACGCCGAAGTGAGATTCATCCGCCGCGCCAGATAGCCATCCAGCCAATCGGTGAATGCAGCCAGCACGAACACGATCGCCGCGGTGATGTTGTGACCCGTGAATGGCAGATAGAACACCACCACCATGACCGGCAGCAATGCAACGCGAAACAGGGTCAGCCAGGTCGGCAAGTTGATGCGCATGGTTCGTTCCAGTGATTTGTCGCAGTTTCGCACGTCCACGTGCTGCGGCCGAGTGAAGCCGATCGCAGTTGTTCAGCCATGCAGACTGGCATAGATGCGTTCAGCCAGACCGCGGTCGATACCCTTCACCTGCATCAGTTCTTCGACGCCGGCACTTTCCACGCCCTGCATGCCGCCAAACGCCTTGAGCAGCGCCGAACGCCGACGGGCGCCGATGCCGGCAACATCCTCCAGCACGCTGCGCTCACGCGCCTTTTCGCGCCGTTTGCGGTGCCCGCTGATTGCGAAACGATGCGCCTCGTCACGCACGGCAGCAACCAGGTGGAGAGCCGGCGACGATGACCCCGGATGCAATTCGCGCCCGGAGTCAGCCAGCACCAGGGTCTCTTCGCCGGCGCGTCGTCCGGGTCCCTTGGCCACGCCCACGACCTCGATACCGTCCACGCCGAGCTCCCTCAACACATCCAGTGCTTGCCCCACCTGGCCGCTACCGCCATCAATCAGCAACAGGTCCGGGCGCGCGCCCTCGCCTTCGGCCACCTTGCGAAAGCGCCGTGTCAGGGCCTGGTGCATCGCCGCGTAATCATCGCCGGGCGTGATGCCGGCGATATTGAAACGGCGGTAGTGCGATTTCTCCGGCCCTTCCGGGCCGAACACCACGCACGACGCGACGGTGAGCTCGCCCATCGTGTGGCTGATGTCGAAACATTCGATGCGCCGAGGCGCAGCGGTGAGCCCGAGTATCTTCTGCAGATCATCGAAACGGGTACCCAGTGTCTGCCGACTGGCCAGCCGCGCGGTCAGCGAAGCTTGTGCATTGCGCTCGGCCATCTGCAGGAATTGGGCCCGCTCGCCTCTAACGCTGGACTTCAGCTCCACGGCACGACCGGCGTGCTGGCTCAGCAGCTCGACCAGGATCTGCTGATCTGCCAGCGTTTCACCGAGAATCAGTTCGCGCGGCACCGGTCGATCCAGGTAGTACTGCGCGATGAACTGGGTCAGCACATCGGCAGGCTCGGCATCCAGCGGCAGTCGCGGGAAAAAATCGCGGGTACCCAGGCTGATGCCATTGCGAAAGAACAGCACACTGACGCAGGCCATGCCCGCTTCGATGCGACAGGCGATCACGTCCATGTCGGCGCTGGCACCGTGCACATGATGCTGCGCCTGCAACTGGCGCAAGGCAGCCACCTGATCGCGCAACCTGGCGGCGCGTTCGAATTGCAGCGCCTTGCTGGCCTGTTCCATGGCTTCGGCCAGCTCATCGATCACTGCATTGCTGCGCCCCTCCAGGAACATCTCGGCATGGCGAACGTCGGTGCGATAGTCCTCCACGCTGATCAGCTGCACGCACGGCGCCGTGCAGCGGCCGATCTGGTGTTGCAGGCACGGGCGCGAACGGTTGCGGAAATAGCTGTCCTCGCACTGGCGCACCTTGAACAGCTTCTGCATCAGGCTCAGGCTTTCGCGCACGGCGTAAGTGCTCGGATACGGTCCGAAATAACGCCCCGGCATATTCCGCGCACCGCGATGAAATGCCAGGCGCGGATAATCTTCGCCGCCGGACAGATAGATGTACGGGTAACTCTTGTCGTCGCGCAGCAGGATGTTGTAACGCGGCTTGAGCGATTTGATCAGCTGCGATTCAAGCAGCAGCGCCTCGCCCTCGGTGCGGGTCACCGTGATCTCGACCCGCGCGATCTGCGCCACCATCGCGGTGATGCGAGGCTCCATCCGCGGCTTCAGGAAATAGCTGCCCACCCGCTTCTTGAGGTTGCCGGCCTTGCCCACGTAAAGCAGCTCGCCGTCAGCATCGAAATGACGGTAGACGCCGGGCGAGGAAGTGAGCGTACGGACGAAGGCCTTGCCGTCGAAGGATGGCGTTTGCGTGGGTTGCATGGACACATTCTAACGGGTGCGGATGGCCGGACAGACCGGCCTGTTGCCATCAGAAGTGGTGCCTCAATGCCGGGTTCGCAACCACTGTTCGGCACGTTCGAGGTCGGCCAGCGTGTCGATGCCAGGCGGAAAAGGTTCTGGCGTGAGGCTTACCACGATCGCATGACCGTGCTCCAGCACACGCAACTGCTCCAGCGATTCGATCTGTTCCAGCGGCGTGCGTGGCAGCCCGGCGTAACGCGCCAGAAATCCTGCCCGGTAGGCGTAGATGCCGATATGCCGGAGAAATGGCGGACCTGACGGCAGTGCATGCCGGTCGATGGCGAACGCATCGCGCGCCCACGGCAATGGCGCACGGCTGAAGTACAGCGCCCGTCCGTCGACACCACGAACAAGCTTCACCACATTCGGGTCGAACAGCTCCGCGGCATCGACGATCGGCGTGGCCAGGGTGGCCATCGGTGCATCGTCTCCGGTCAGCGCCTGCGCCACGGCACGGATGCCCGACGCCGGCGCGAACGGCTCATCACCCTGCAGGTTCACCACGATGGCGTCATCGGCCCAGCCATAGTGCGCGGCGCACTCGGCAAGCCGGTCGCTGCCCGACGCGTGGTCGCTGCGGGTCATGCAGATGTCCACGCCCAGTCCGATCAGCGCATCGGCGACGCGCTGATCGTCGACGGCGACCACCACCTGGCTAGCGCCGGCCTGCAAGGCGCGCTGCGCCACCCGCACCACCATGGGCACGCCATCGATCTGGCGCAGCGGCTTGGCCGACAGGCGAGTCGAGCCATAACGGGCAGGGATGGCTACGATGAATGGCGACGCAGCATGGGACATGGGCAATCCTTCAACCGGGCGACAAGCCTAGCGCAACCTGGCGCCCAGGAGATTCAGGCCGCCGGCTGCAAGGCAAAACCGCAGCCGTTGGCCAGGTCAAGAAAGCCCGGAAAAGACGTGGCGACATGGCGGCAATCATGAATCGTCACAGGGGCATCCGCGACCAGTCCGGCAACGGCAAAGCTCATGGCGATGCGGTGGTCGAGATGGCTCTGCACTGTTCCGCCACCGAGGCGGCCGCCATGGATGATCGCGCCATCCGGCGTCTCCGCCATCTCCACGCCAAGCGCGCGCAAACCCGTGGCCATCGTCGCAATGCGATCGGATTCCTTCACCCGCAACTCGGCGGCGCCACGAATGACGGTCGCGCCGCTGGCCATGGCAGCCGCGATGAACAGCACCGGGAATTCGTCGATCATGTCGGGCACCAGCGACTCGGGCAAATCGACGCCATGCAACGGCGCGTGGCGCACGAGGATATCGCCGACGGGTTCGCCACCGCTTTCGCGTGGGTTCTCGATGGTGATATCCGCGCCCATCAGGCGCAGCGCCTGCAGCAATCCCGTACGTCGGGGATTGAGGCCAATCGCGGGCAAACGCAGTTCTGAACCGGGCACGATGCTGGCGCCAACCAGAAAAAATGCCGCCGAGGAAAAGTCGGCCGGCACATCCACATCCGTCGCGCGCAGCGAGTGACCGCCGCTGATTCGGGCGCGGCCCGGTGAAAAACTGATCGGCCAGCCAAAGGCGGCCAGCATGCGTTCGGTGTAGTCGCGCGTCGGGTGCGGCTCGATCACCTCGGTCTCGCCGTTGGCATACAGCCCGGCCAGCAACAGCGCGGACTTCACCTGCGCACTGGCCACCGGCAAGGCGTAGCAGATGCCACCCAACGATTGCCCGCCGTGCACATGCAACGGCGGCAGCCCGTCGCGCGTGTCGATGCGCGCGCCCATCGAAGCCAGGGGATCGGTGACCCGACGCATTGGGCGCTTCGACAGGGAATCGTCGCCGACCAAACGGCTGTCGAAAGCCTGGCCAGCCAGCAGTCCGGTCAGCAGGCGCATGCCGGTGCCGGCATTGCCGCAGTCCAGGGGGCCTGACGAGGCCCGCAGCCCATGCAGGCCCATGCCATGTATCACGCGCTCGCCGGCCGATGGCGTGTCGATGCGCACACCCAATTGCGCCAGCACGGCAGCGGTAGCGCGTGTGTCCTCACCTTCGAGAAAACCGCGGATATGCGATGTTCCTTCAGCGATCGCCGCCAGCATCAGCGCGCGGTGCGATACCGATTTGTCTCCGGGCACCTGCACGCTGCCGCGCAGGGATTTACCACGGGAGCTACTCCAGTCGAGGCGATTCAAGCGCTCTTCTCCATGACCGTTCGCTTCATTCAAGGCAAGGCCACCGGGTAGGAGCCCAATACACGGACGGTCGCCGCCGATTCGCCGATATCGTGAACCGCGGCCTGCAGTGCGTCGTCGTCGATATGCCCCGACACATCGATGAAGAATGCGTACTGCCATTTGCCGGTGTGCGCCGGTCGCGATTCGATCCGGTTCAGACTGATGTCGTGTTTGGCGAACGGGTTGAGCACGTCATACAACGCGCCCGGTTTGTCGTTGACCGTGATCAACAGCGAAGTACGATCGTTGCCCGACGGCGGGAAGAGCGAGCGGCCGATCACCAGGAAGCGCGTGGTGTTGTCGGCGCGATCCTCGATGCCCTGCCCCACGGTTTTGAGTCCGTAGATCTTGCCCGCGGTCTCGCCTGCGATGGCCGCCGCGTCATCCGCGTGCCGGGCCAACCGTGCGGCCTCGGCGTTGCTGCCGACGGCAATACATTCCACGCCTGGCAGGTTGATGCGCAACCAGGTCTTGCATTGCTGCAATGACTGCGCATGCGCATAGACGCGCTTGACGTCTTCCAGTTTGCCGGTCAGCGAATGCAGGCATTGGTGCACACGCAGTTCGACCTCGCCACAGATGGTCGCCTCCGAGGTAAGAAACATGTCCAGCGTGACCTGGATCATGCCCTGCCCTGAATTCTCCACCGGCACCACGCCGAAGTCCGCATGGCCGGCAGCGACCTCCTGAAAAACCTCCTCGATGCTTCCCAGCGGCAGCCCGTAGGCGGCGTGGCCGAAGTGTTTGCGCACCGCCTGTTCGCTGAAGGTACCTTCCGGACCGAGAAAACCGATCTTCAGCGGGTCTTCCTGCGCCAGGCAGGACGACATGATCTCGCGGAAAAGTCGCACCATCTCGGTATCGGAAAGCGGGCCGTTGTTGCGATCCACCACCATGCGCAGTACATGGGCCTCGCGCTCGGGGCGGTAATAGTCGATCGCCGAAAGCCCCGTGCCCTTCACCTTGGCCACGGTCTGCGCATGATTCGCGCGCTCGGAAATCAGCTGCTGAATCTGCCGGTCGATGCTGTCGATGCGCTCGCGCATCTCGCCCAGCGGGGTCTTTGGATCGGTCATGCTTTTAGCTGCCTGGATGGATAGAAGTCCAAATGATGTCGCTACATCTTGCCTGAGAAAGGCCTTGCCTGGCCAGTTAGCCATGCCGCTGCGCAAAATCCTCCATGAACGCGGTCAATGCCTGCACGGCTTCCGGCGGCACCGCGTTATAGAGCGAAGCGCGCATGCCGCCGAGTGCCTTGTGGCCTTTCAGGGCAAGCAGACCAGCCGCTTCCGATTCCTTGAGGAAAACCCCATCCAGCGCATCGTCGTGCAGGGTGAAGCGGACGTTCATGCGCGACCGTGCGGAAGGTTCGATCGGATTGCGGTAATAACCACCCGAGCCATCGATGGCCCGGTACAGCTGTTCCGCCTTGCTGCGATTCCGCTGCGCCATCGCCACCAGGCCACCCTGGTCCTTCAGCCACTGGAAGGTCAACCCGGCCACGTACCAGCCCCAGGTGTTGGGCGTGTTGAGCATGGAATCGCTGGCAGCCTGTTCGGCGTAGCGGAAGATGCGCGCCATCGGCCGGGTCGCCCGTTGCAACAGATCACGCCGGATGATCATCACGACCAACCCGGACGGTCCGATGTTTTTCTGGGCCCCGGCGTAAATGAGTCCGAACCGCGAGACATCCAGCGGCTCTGAGAGGATGTTCGAAGACATGTCCGCCACCAGCGGCACCGCGCCCACCTCGGGAATGTCCTGGAACTCCACGCCATGGATCGTCTCGTTCGGCGTGTAGTGCACGTATGCCGCGCGGGGATCAAGCCGCCAGTCGCTGCGTGCCGGCAACTTCAGGTAATCGTCGGTCTCGTTGCTGGCCGCCACGTTCACTCGTACATAAGGCGCCGCCTCGCTGACCGCCTTGGCGCTCCAGTGGCCGCTGATGATGTAGTCGGCGCCATCGTTTTCGCCAGCCAGATTCATCGGGATCTGCGCGAAATGCTGGGTGGCACCGCCCTGCAGAAACAGCACCGCGTAGTCGGCGGAAATCGCCATCAGTTCACGCAGATCGGCTTCGGCCTGCGCGGCCATTTCGATGAAGCGCTTGCCGCGATGCGACTGCTCCATCACCGAGGCGCCGCTGCCGTTCCAGTCCAGCATCTCGCGCTGGGCGCGCTCAAGTACCGCCTGCGGCAAGGCGGCCGGGCCGGCGCTGAAATTCCAGACTCTGCTCACGTGCGATGGCATCCCGTCGAGGTAGTCCACGCATTATGGCGCGGCGCAGCATGGGACGGTCAACCATCCACTTGCAGGCGTGCCTGCGCACTCAGAAAGGGATCACTCAGAAACGGATCAACAGCACCAGGGCAATCCCCAGTGCCAGCACTGCCGCGGTGACGATCAGCCACCACACTTCGCCGATCGGGCCGGCAGCTTCTTCCGGCAAGTGCTCGGGACGCGGCTCGGGCAGGACGATTTCGGGTTCGGGCTCCATCCCCGGTGCGTCGACCACAAAGCGATGCATGGCCAGGCCTAGTTGATCGCCCGGTTGCAGCGCCAGTTTCTGCACAATGACGCCATTGACCCGCAATGGATGGCGCTCGGAAGGCTGGGTGACTTCCAGTTGCAGCTGGCCGTCATTCCGGAAAATGCGCAACGACGCCACATCACCCTGCGGCAACTCCAGTGGACACCGGCCCTGCGGGCCAAGCTCCAGACTGTCCTGCAGTGGCAGCACGCGGCCGGAAAGCGGCCCGGCTACGGCCCGTAGCGCCACCGTGCCGCGCTGCTGCTTCGCCACTTCCATCGGCGGTCGGCCGGCGGGATCCTGATCATCGCGCAACAGCATGCGGCAATCGCCGACACTGACCACGTCGCCGGCACGCAACAAGGCGTACTCGCGCACCGGTCGCGCGTTGACGTAGATGCGATCGGCCGACGGCAACACCTGCAACACCCAGCCGCGACGATCCTGCTGGATCCGCAGGTGCTTCGCCGCCGCCTGGCTGGTGGCCAGCACAAGGTCGTTGTCAGGTGCGCTGCCGATGTGCAGCTGTGCCTGAGCCCAATGGAAATCCTCACGAGCCGCATTGGGAAATTCGATACGCATGTGTGAACCAGTCGAGGGACGGCGAAACTCTAGCATGCGACCCATCACGCTCCGTGATGTCGCAGGCATTACCATGCGTCGTTTCAACGGAGCGCGTTATGCCCAAGATCGATATCCGTCGCCCCCATCAACTATCGGTTCCCGAGGCCCGCGCCGTGGTCGACAAGGTGGCCGCGCGAATGCAGGAAAAGTTCGGCATGGAGGGGCAATGGGAGGGCGATACGCTCAAGTTCTCACGGTCCGGCGTCAACGGCACCATCGCCGTCGGCGAGGACGCCATCCAGGTCAAGGCCGAACTAGGCATGATGCTGGCGCCGCTCAAGGGCATGGTCGAGCAGGAGATACGCCGCAAGCTGGACGAACACTTCGCCTGAATGCCCTGGGCTAAATCCCTTGATGATTCTTTAACCAACCACCTATTCGTGGCATACTCGTCGGCTTACGCGGCCACGACGGCTGCGCGTGAACTCCGGAACACATGGCCAAAGACGACGTCATCGAAATGGAAGGCACGGTCCAGGAGACCCTGCCCAACACCATGTTTCGTGTGCAATTGGAGAACGGGCACGTGATCATCGCCCACATCTCCGGCCGCATGCGCAAGCACTACATCCGCATCCTTACCGGCGACAAGGTCAAGATTGAAATGACCCCGTACGACCTGAGCAAGGGACGCATCACGTACCGCATGAAGTAAGACGCATGCATCGGCGGCTGGCGCACCCGCGCAGCTGACTGGTATCGGGATGGTAGTGTCATACATGCAAAGGCGGCGCACTGCGCCGCCTTTGCTTTGCCTTGCGTTCAACGATCGAATCGCGCTTACTCGACCACCGCCGGCTGCTTCTCGGCCGCTTCGCAATCCACCTTCAGCTCGCCGTCGTGCACGCTCAGGCGCACCACGCCGCCATCAGCCAGCTTGCCGAACAACAGCTCGTCGGCCAGCGCGCGTTTCACCTTCTCCTGGATCACCCGCGCCATCGGGCGTGCGCCCATCTGCGGATCAAAACCGTGCTCGGCCAGCCAGCGGCGGGCCTCGGTGTCCACATCCAGGCTCACGTGCTTCTCGCCCAGCTGGCTTTCCAGCTCGATCAGGAACTTGTCGACCACGCGCAGGATGTGCTCGAAATCGAGCGCGCCGAACTGGATGATGGCGTCCAGCCGGTTGCGGAACTCCGGCGTGAAGATGCGGCGGATCACCTCCATCGCATCCGACTCGTGCTTCTGCTCGACGAAACCCATGCTGCGACGTGCCGCGATCGACGCACCCGCGTTGGTGGTCATCACCACCACCACGTTCTTGAAGTTGGCCTCGCGACCGTTGGTATCGGTCAGCACGCCACGATCCATCACCTGCAACAGGATATTGAACACATCCGGGTGTGCCTTCTCGATCTCGTCCAGCAGCAGCACGGCATGCGGATGCTTGGTGACCGCCTCGGTCAGCAGCCCGCCCTGGTCGAAACCGACGTAACCCGGGGGCGCACCGACCAGTCGCGAGACGGAGTGACCTTCCATGTATTCCGACATGTCGAAGCGGATCATCTCGATACCGAGCTGCATCGCCAGCTGTTTGGTCACCTCGGTCTTGCCGACACCGGTCGGACCGGCGAGCAGGAAGCAGCCGATCGGCTTGGACGGATCGGCCAGGCCCGAACGGGCCATCTTGATCGATGCAGCCAGCGCCTCGATCGCCGGATCCTGACCGAACACGACCATCTTCAGGTTGCGCTCGAGGTTGCGCAGCACGTCGCGGTCCGACGCCGACACCTGCTTGGCCGGAATGCGCGCCATCTTGGCCACGATGTACTCGACTTCGCTCACGTCGACCTTGCCGCTGCGCTGATCTTCCGGCAGCAGACGCTGGCGTGCACCGGCCTCGTCGATCACGTCGATCGCCTTGTCGGGCAGCAGCCGGTCGGGGATGTGTTTCACCGACAGGTCAACGGCCGCCTTCAGCGCCTCGTTGGTGTAGGCGACGTGGTGGTGCTCCTCGAAGCGCGAGCGCAGGCCCTTGAGGATCTCGATGCTGTCGGCCACGGTCGGCTCGACCACGTCGATCTTCTGGAAACGGCGGGCCAGCGCGCGGTCCTTCTCGAACACGCCGCGATACTCCTGGAACGTGGTCGAACCGATGCAGCGCAGCTCACCGGAAGCCAGCATCGGCTTGATCAGGTTCGATGCGTCCATGGTCCCACCCGACGCCGAACCGGCACCGATGATGGTGTGGATCTCGTCGATGAACAGGATCGCACCCGGCTGCTTCTTCAATTGCGCGATCACGCCTTTCAGGCGTTTTTCGAAATCGCCGCGATATTTGGTGCCGGCCACCAGTGCGCCCAGGTCGAGCGACCAGATCGTGGCGCTCTCCAGCACCTCGGGCACTTCGCCATCGACGATGCGCTTGGCCAGCCCTTCGGCCAACGCGGTCTTGCCGACGCCGGCCTCGCCCACGTACAGCGGGTTGTTCTTGCGCCGGCGGCAGAGCACCTGGATGGTACGTTCGATTTCGTCGGCGCGACCGATCAGCGGGTCGATCTTGCCTTCCAGCGCCAGCTCGTTGAGGTTGCTGGCGAATTCCTGCAGCGGATTGCCCTTCGGCTCGCCGCCTTCCTCGCCTTCGCGCTCGCCACCGGCCGCACCGGCCGCCGGCTCGTCACCGATCTTGGCGATGCCGTGCGAGATGTAGTTGACGACGTCGAGACGGGTAATTTCCTGCTGGTGCATGAAATACACCGCGTGCGAGTCCTTCTCGCCGAAGATCGCCACCAGCACGTTCGCGCCGGTCACTTCTTTCCGACCCGAGGATTGCACGTGGTACACGGCACGCTGCAGTACGCGCTGGAAACCCAGCGTGGGCTGTGTATCGCGCTCGTCGCCGTGCGGCAGCACCGGCACGGTCTCGCTGATGATGCGTTCGAGCTCGGCCGAGAGGCGCGGCAAGTCCGCGCCACAGGCGCGCAAGGCGCCTATCGCAGACTGGTTTTCGGTCAGCGCCAGCAGCAGGTGCTCCACCGTCATGAACTCATGACGCTGTTCGCGGGCCTGCTTGTAGCAATGGCCGATGGTGACTTCAAGATCCTTGCTAAACATTCGGATCGTCTCCGCTTGCAAAGTTGAGCGGCCTCTAGCGCCGCGATGAGCACGAAATGGGGTCGCTCAGAGCTTTTCCATAGTGCACAACAACGGGTGCTGATGGGAACGTGAATATTCGTTGACGTGGGTGACCTTGGTTTCGGCCACCTCGCGGGTAAACACGCCGCACACACCGCGTCCGCGGGTATGGACGTGCAACATCACCTGCACCGCCTGCTCCTGGTCCAGGTTGAAAAAGCTGCGCAACACCTCCACCACGAAATCCATCGGGGTAAAGTCATCGTTCAGCAGCAGAACCTGGAACAACGGAGGGCGTGCGACCTCCGGTTTGGCGGTTTCCAGCGCCAGTCCGCGGCCGCTGTCGTGCTCGTGTTCGGATTCTTGGGCCATGGTTTCCTGGGAACCTGTTCTCTGATGTGAAGTATACGCCGCGGTCAAATGCCGCTCCCGCAGCGATGCGTCAGCAGAGGTGATGGCACAATGCTCACTTTTCCAGTCCCTGCCCTCCACGATATGGCCGACTCTACCCACACCGCCGAGATCTGGCGTCCGCACGTCACCGTCGCCTGCGTGGTGGCTGACGGGGGCCGCTACCTGATGGTCGAGGAGGAGGTCGATGGCCGCATCGCCTACAACCAGCCGGCCGGACATCTGGACGACGGCGAAAGCCTCATGGCTGCCGCCGTTCGTGAAACGCTCGAGGAAACCGGCTGGGCGGTGGAACTGCTGCACCTGATCGGCGTGCACCAGTGGCGCAGCACGGAGCACGGCGATGCGGTGGTCCGCTTCAGCTTCGCTGCCCGTGCGATCGGCCATGACCCGGATCGGCCCCTGGATACCGGTATCCGTCGCGCTTTGTGGCTGACCCGCGCGGAAATCGCGGCACTGGGTGAACGTTTGCGCAGTCCGATGATCCTGCAGAGCATCGACCTGTGGCTGGCTGGACAGCGGCTGCCGCTGTCCGTCCTGAGCCACCTGCCTGAAGAGGGTGCAGCGTGAAGATGATGCTGGGCATTTCCGGCGGCGTCGACTCCTCGGTGGCGGCGCTGTTGCTGCAACAGGCGGGCCATGACGTCGAGGGCCTGTTCATGCAGAACTGGGAGGAGGACGAGCGCTCCGGCCCCTGCACCACCGACGCCGATCGCAAGGATGCCGTGGCCGTCTGCGGCCGTCTTGGCATTCCGATTCACGTGCGCAACTTCGCCGCCGAATACTGGGACGGCGTATTCCAGCATTTCCTTGCCGAATATCGGGCCGGCCGCACGCCGAATCCCGACGTATTGTGCAATCGCGAGATCAAGTTCAAGACCTTTCTGGACGAAGCGCGCGCGCTCGGCGCCGAAAAGATCGCCACCGGCCACTATGCGCAGGTCGACTGCCAGGATGGAAACTTCCGGCTGTTGCGGGCCGTGGATGCGGCCAAGGACCAGAGCTATTTCCTGCATGCGCTGGGGCAGCGGCAACTCGCCGCCACGCTGTTTCCCCTGGGCGGCATCGAGAAACCGCGCGTGCGGGAACTGGCCCGCGACGCCGCGTTGCCGACCCATGCGAAGAAGGACTCCACCGGTATCTGCTTCATCGGCGAGCGCGACTTTCGCAGCTTCCTGGCCCAGTACATTCCGGCCCGACCCGGCGAGATGCGTACGCCAGACGGCACCCTGATCGGCGAACATCAGGGCGTGATGTACTACACGCTGGGCCAGCGCAACGGCCTGGGCATCGGCGGCCGGCACGGCGCCAGCGGCGAGGCCTGGTACGTGGTCGGCAAGGACGTTGCCGCCAACGTGCTGTACATCGCCCAGGGCGGCGAGAACCGCTGGTTGTATTCGCGGCGGCTGCAGACCGAAGCACCGACCTGGATCGCGGATATGGCGCCGGCGGTGGAATTCCGCTGCACCGCGCGTACCCGTTATCGCCAGTCCGACCAGGCTTGCCTGGTCAGCGTCCAGGACGGCAGCCTTGACGTACGCTTCGATGAACCACAACGTGCCGTCACGCCAGGGCAATCGGTCGTGCTCTATGCCGGCGAGGTCTGTCTCGGCGGCGCGGTAATCGCTGCCACCGATGCTCCTTATGGCGGTTTATTGCCAGCATTCGCCCCCTTCCCCACGCCTGCCGCAAGAGAAATGTCATCCCGTGTTTGAAACTTTTTCCATGAATGAAGAGCGTGTGCTCGCCCTTGCCGGCCTGTTTCAGGCTTGTTCGCTGGCGCAACAGATGGCCAACGAAGGGCGTTGCGACGAAGGCGCGATGGAGGCCAGTGTGGCCAGTGTGTTCCGCATCGACGCGCCGTCGGTGGTCGGTGTGTACGGCAATATCGCCAACGTGCGGATCGGCCTGCGCAACCTGATTGCCCAACTGGATGAGAGCGACCGCGACATGTCGGTGACGCGGATGGTGGTGACCGTCATGCGGCTGGAGCGCAGCCTGTCGGGTCGGCCGGAACTGCTCGACAAACTGCAGCAGGGCATCGTCGCCGCGCAACGCCAACTCGAACATTTCGGCCAGGGCTCGAGCCAGGTCAACAGCCGGCTTGCCGAAATCTACGCGTCGACGCTGTCGACGCTGAGGCCGCGCGTGATGGTCAGTGGCAATCCACAACAGTTGCAACAGCCGGCGGTGGTGGAAAAAGTGCGTGCCAACCTGCTTGCCGCCGTGCGCTCGGCCGTGTTGTGGCGACAGGTCGGTGGGCGTCAGTGGCAGCTGCTGCTGTATCGGCGCCAGTGCAGCATGCTGGCACGCGGCTTGTTGACCGGAGTCACCCTGGATCATCGCTGACAACGACTTGTTTGCGGCAGCGGAAAAAGCAAACGGCGGGCCAAGGCCCGCCGTTTTCCTTCCCTGGGTACCACTCCCTTGCGATAATCTTTGACGACTCCGCAGCAAACGTTGCCGTCGGCATGGCCGCAGTATGCCGCGACCATGTGACAGTCTTTAGAACGCCACTTCGCCGAACACGCCGATCTCGTTGGTTTTCACGTTCTGCACGTGCGGCGGCACCGGGGTGTTGACCGACTTGTCGGCTTTCTCGTGCTTCCATACACCGGCCAGCTTGAAGCCCTTGGTCACCTGGAACTCGACACCGGCGTTGTAATAGACGTCTTTGTTGCTGTCGTCCAGCGTCTTGCTGAGCTTGGCGTTGTCGTAGCGGGCGAACAGGCTCACACCGTCAGCCACGGCGACGCTGCCCCACAGCGAATAGCCGTCGGCCTTGTCCGTGGCGGTGGTGAGCACGTTGTTCCAGTTCTTCGCGGTGAAGTACTCGGCGCCGAGACGGAAGGCGTCGCTCGCGTAGGCCACCATGAAATCGCCGCGCTGGGCCGTGTTCGGTGCATCGGTCGTCTCGGTTTCCTGACCGCGATGGCCGCTGTAACCGCCCGCCGCCACGATCATGTTCTCGAACGGAACGAAACCCACGCGACCTTCGACATCCACGCCCTTGCTGCGGCCCGGGTTCTTGTAGCCATTGCCGTTGACCACGGACACAGCGTAGTTGAGCGACTTGCTCTGACCGACGTCACCGCCCATGTGCAGGCCCCAGTCAGCCGAATTGCCGTACTTCAAGCGATCGGTCAGCGTGTTCTCGACGTAACGGAAGCCGTAGTAGTTCTCGACGAACGGAATCCACGGCATGTCGGCCGAACCGACACGGAACACGGCTGCCTGGTCGAACTTCGCCTGTACATAGGCCTTCTTGACGAACAGGCTGGTCTGGCCGGTCGCGCTGACATAGTTGAAATCGGTAGTAAGGTTGGCCGACCACACATCGTTGAACACGTGGTTGACGCCGAGGTAGAAGCGCTTCACATCGAGGCCCACGCCGGAGGCGTTGGTCTTGCCGGTATCGCTGTTTTTCTGGTCGATGCTGGTGAAGTCGAAGTACATCTTGCCGGACAGGGTCGTGTTGTTGACGGCCTTTTCCAGCGCGGCGAGCTTCTTGTCGCTGGTGGCGGTCACCGTGGTGGCGTTCTCGACGGCCTGGCCAGTACTGACGTTGATATCGGACTGCGCGTCGGTGCGCTGTTCCAGCGATTCCACCTTGGCCTGCAGTTCGGCCAGCTGTGCCTTCAGCAGTTCGACTTCGCTGCTGGTGGCGGACTGGGTCGTGGACGTGACGACCTTGTGCTTTGCCGGTGCCGCGGCAGCCGTGAAGCTGGTAACGCCCAGTGCGGCCGCAATCGCCACCGCAATCAATTTGGAACGCATGTTCATTCTCCGCAAGTTGGTGGGAAACATCTCAACCGCCCCCTTCGATCCGATGGCCGGCTAGCTAATTAGTTAAGCAAGTGTGACGAGGGATTTTTACGGTTGGATGCATCTTTCGTGACACATTCAAGACACCCCTTCGGCGGGTCGATCGGCGTCCCGCCTCACCTTGCGTGAAGCGGCTGATATGCTTTGCGGATGGATATAGTGAGCAACAGCGCCGCGCCACGCATGGCGGACCGGTTTCGCGGCTTTTTGCCCGTGGTGGTCGACGTGGAAACCGGCGGTTTTGATGCCGAACATGACGCGCTGCTGGAAATTGCAGCGATTCCGCTGGCGATGGACGCGGGTGGTTACCTGCGGTTGCAGCCGACCGTATCAACTCATGTGGAGCCTTTCCCCGGCGCCAACCTCGATCCGCGCTCGCTGGAAATCACCGGCATCGACCCGACCAATCCGCTACGCGGCGCGCTGGCCGAGCGGCTGGCACTGGACCACATCTTTCATGCCGTACGCGAGGCCGTACGCGAGGCGGGATGCCAGCGCGCGATCCTGGTTGGACACAACGCCGCGTTCGACCTGGGCTTTCTCAATCAGGCTGTGCGCCGTTGCGGGCACAAGCGCAATCCGTTTCACCCGTTCAGTTGCTTCGATACCGTCAGCTTCGGCGGTCTCGCTTACGGCCAGACCGTATTGAGCAAGGCCGTGCTCGCCGCAGGCCACCCGTTTGACGGTCGCGAGGCCCATTCCGCGGTCTATGACGCCGAGCGCACGGCCGAACTGTTCTGCAGTGTGGTCAACCGGTGGCGCCAGCTTGAGCTGTTCGAACAGGCCCACAGCGGCCTCGACGCAGCCTGAATTCGCGTACGAAAAGAGTTCTGTCGACGGCAGATGACAATTCAAGCAGATTGTCATCTTGCTGAAACAATCATTTCATCCAATGGCAACACGAAAGGCCTGAAATGGCGGGGTCTCATCCGACGTCCCTCCCAAGGAGCTACCGTGTTGACTTCCAGCAAACTCCAGCTTCGCTTCGCGGCCGTCGCCGCGATCGCCGTGGCTTCCACCTTCGGCGCCGCTGCGCAAGCCACCGACATCACTGGTGCCGGCTCCAGCTTCGTCTATCCGGTCATGTCCAAGTGGTCGGCGGCGTATGCCGAGAAAACCGGCAACCATCTCAACTACCAGTCCGTGGGTTCGGGCGCGGGTATCGCGCAGATCAAGGAAGGCACCATCGACTTCGGTGCCTCCGATGCCCCGATGAAGGCTGAAGACCTGCAGAAGTACGGCCTGGGCCAGTTCCCGATCGTGGTCGGCGGCATCGTGCCGGTGGTCAACATCACGGGTGTGCAGGCCGACCAGATCAAGCTGGACGGCGCCACTCTCGCTGACATCTTCCTGGGCAAGATCACCAACTGGAACGACCCGAAGATCGCCGCGCTGAACGCCGGGATCTCCCTGCCTGCCGGCAAGATCACCGTCGTGCATCGTTCGGACGGTTCGGGTACGTCGTTCAACTTCACCAACTACCTGTCCAAGGTCAACCCGACCTGGGCCAGCCAGGTCAAGTTCGGCACAGCCGTCGAATGGCCGACCGGCGTGGGTGGCAAGGGCAACGAAGGCGTGTCGCAGTACGTTCGCCAGATCAAGGGTTCGATCGGCTACGTCGAATACGCCTACGCAGTGAAGAACAAGCTCGCCTGGGTCGACCTGAAGAATGCCAGCGGCAACTTCATGAAGCCGAGCGCCGATGCCTTCGCCGCTGCCGCAGCCACCGCCGACTGGGCCAGCGCCAAGGACTTCAACCTGATCATGACCAATGCACCGGGCGCACAGGCATGGCCGATCACTGCCACGACCTGGATGATCATGTACAAGACGCCGAAGAACGCCGGTAACAGCAAGGTCGCCTTCGACTTCTTCAAGTACTCGCTTGAGAATGGCCAGCAGGCCGCCAACGAACTGGACTACGTGCCGCTGCCGGCCGCGCTGGTCAGCAAGATCGAGGCGTACTGGGCTTCCGAATTCAAGCATTGACGGCTTGATCGAAACTGCCAACCCCGTTCGCCCTGAGCGTAGACCCGCAGGGTTGAAGTCGAAGGGTCGCCCTTCGACTTCGCTACGCTACGCTACGCTCAGGGCGAACGGGGCTGGTGAGGTCCACAAAATCGTTCACAGAGCTCCGCATGACGACTGCCACCACCACCACCGACATTCTGGAACAGCGCAGTCATCGCGATGCGCGCAACGAGCGGCTGTTCCGCTGGTTGCTGAAGGGCTGTGCGTTGATCGTGCTGGCATCCCTGCTCGGTGCGGCCGGTGCCACGCTGTGGGGCGGTCGCGAGGCGTTCAGCACGTTCGGCTGGCACTTCCTGGTCAGTTCGGCATGGGATCCGGGCAACGACGTCTACGGCGCACTGGTGCCGGTCTACGGCACCATCGCCACCTCTTTCATCGCGCTGCTGATCGCCGTGCCGATCAGTTTCGGTATCGCGCTCTACCTATCCGAAGTGGCACCCGCCTGGTTGCGCACACCGGTCGCTTCGGCGATCGAATTGCTGGCCGGCATTCCGTCGATCATCTACGGCATGTGGGGCCTTTTCATCTTCGCCCCGTTCTTCGCCAACCACATCAAACCCTGGCTAACCAACAACCTCGGCAACAAACCCGATGACGGCAAGCTGTCATGGGTGGCCGAACACGTGCCGTTCGTCGGCAAGCTGTTCGGCAGCGATTATCCGTTTGGCGCCAGCATCCTGGTTGCAGGCATCGTGCTGGCGATCATGATCATCCCGTTCATTTCCTCGGTGATGCGCGAGGTGTTCCAGACCGTGCCGACGCGGCTGAAGGAGTCGGCCTATGCGCTTGGCTCCAGCACGTGGGAAGTGTCGTGGGACATCGTGCTGCCGTATACACGTTCGGCGGTGATCGGCGGTATTTTCCTCGGTCTCGGCCGGGCGCTCGGCGAGACGATGGCGGTGACCTTCGTGCTCGGCAATGCCATGCAGTTGTCGGCGTCGCTGCTCGACCCCGGTACATCGATCGCGTCGACCATCGCGAACCAGTTCAGCGAAGCATCCGGCCTGCAGAAATCCTCGCTGATGGCGCTGGCCTTCCTGTTGTTCGTGGTGACCTTCATCGTGCTGCTTATCGCGCGATTGATGTTGCGCCAGCTCGCCCGCAAGGAGGGTAGCTGATGAACTCGCCTTATCTGCGCCGCCGCATCACCAACGTGCTGGCGATGGTGCTGAGCACGCTGGCCACCCTGATCGGCCTGGCGTTCCTGGCCTGGATCCTGTGGGAAACCCTGCGCCAGGGCATCAGTGCGCTGGACCTGAAACTGTTCACCAAGATCACCGCTTACGGTGAAGACGGCGGCCTGGCCAACGCCATGGTCGGCAGCCTGATCATCAACTTCATCGGTATCGCGATCGCCACCCCGATCGGCGTGCTGGCTGGCACCTGGCTGGCCGAATACGCCAATCGCACCAAGCTGGGGGAATCGATTCGCTTCCTCAACGACATCCTGCTGTCGGCACCGTCGATCGTGATGGGCCTGTTCGTCTACACCATCATCGTGTTGCCGAGCACCGCCCTCAGCCATGGCAGCAACACGTTCTCGGGTTTTGCCGGCGGCGTCGCGCTGGCGCTGATCGCCCTGCCGGTGATCGTGCGCACGACCGACGAGATGCTGCGGCTGGTGCCATCCACCCTGCGCGAAGCGGCGTTGTCGCTCGGTGTGCCGCAGTGGAAGCTGACCATGCAGATCCTGGTCCGGGCGGCCCGCTCGGGCATCATCACCGGCGTGCTGCTGGCGTTGGCCCGGATCAGCGGCGAGACAGCGCCGTTGCTGTTCACCGCTTTCGGCAACAACTACATGACGCTCAACCCGATGGACAAGATGTCCAGCCTGCCGCAGATCATCTACCAGTACGCCAACGATCCCGGCGACACGATGCATGCCATGGCCTGGGCCGGCGCGTTCGTGATCACCATGTTCGTGTTGCTGCTCAGCCTCGGCTCCCGCCTGATCCTTTCCCGCACCAAGGTGTCCCATGACTGATTCCGCCATCGCCACGAACCCGGCAACGGTGGCGGCAGCAGCGGCTGTCGCACCCAAGATCACCGTGCGCGACCTGCACTTCTACTACAACGGCTTCCATGCGCTGAAAGGCATCAACATGGATATCCCGGAGAAGAGGGTCACCTCGATCATCGGCCCATCCGGCTGCGGCAAGTCCACCCTGCTGCGCATTTTCAACCGCATCTATGCGATCTACCCGAAGCTGGAGGCCAAGGGCGATATCGTGCTGGACGGCGAGAACATCCTCGACCCCGGTTATTCGATGAATCGCCTGCGCAGCAAGGTCGGCATGGTGTTCCAGAAGCCGGTGCCGTTCCCGATGACGATCTTCGAGAACGTCGCGTACGGCATCCGCCATCACGAAAAGCTGTCCAAGGCGGACATGGAAGCACGCGTCGAGCAGGCGCTGCGCAGCGCGGCGTTGTGGGACGAGGTGAAGGACAAGCTCAAGCAGAACGCCCTGGGCCTTTCCGGCGGCCAGCAACAACGCCTGTGCATTGCCCGCGCGATCGCGTTGAAGCCCGAAGTACTGTTGCTGGACGAACCCACCTCCGCACTCGATCCCATCGCCACCGGCCGCATCGAGCAGCTGGTGGAGGAATTGAAGAGCGAGTTCACCATCGTCATCGTCACCCACAACATGCAGCAGGCGGCACGGTGCTCCGACCTCACTGCTTTCATGTATCTGGGTGAGCTGATCGAATTCGACCAGACCGAGAAAATCTTCACCAAGCCAGGCAAGAAACAGACCGAGGATTACATCACGGGCCGATTCGGTTGATGCAATGAAAGCCCCTCTTCCCTTGGGAGAAGGAAACCGACACACGAGGCAGCACATGAACACCGGCAAAGACCACATCATCAAGAGCTACGACGACGAACTGACCCGGCTCACTGGCGAAATCGTGCGCATGGGCGAATTGTCGGTGACCCAACTGGAAGCCGCCATCGACGTGCTCGAGCGGCGCGACGAACGTGCCGCACAACGCGTCGTCGGCAACGACGACGCGATCGACCAGCTCGAACAGGAAATCAGTCACGACGTGGTGCGCTTGCTGGCGCTGCGCGCACCGATGGCGGGCGACTTGCGCAATGTTTTTGCGGCCCTGCGCATCGCCGCGGATATCGAACGTATCGGCGACTACGCCGCGAACGTGGCCAAGCGCTCGATCCCGCTGTCGATGGTGGCGCCTGTCGGTCCCGTCGGCAACCTGGGACATCTGGCGGAGCTGGCAGCGAGCGAGGTACGCGAAGTGTTGCTGGCCTATCGCGATCGCGATGCCGAGCGCGCCTACCAGGTCTGGAAAAACGACGTGGTGCTGGATGAAGCCTACACCGGCTATTTCCGCCAGCTGCTGACCTACATGATGGAAGACCCGCGCAACATCACGCCGTGCACACATCTGCTGTTCATGGCCAAGAACATCGAACGGATCGGCGATCACGCCACCAATATCGCCGAAAACGTGTGGTTCCAGGTCACCGGCGAGCCGCTGAACAAGCAGCGCAGCAAGCGCGATTTCACTTCAAGCCCGGAAATGACCAAACTGGGCCAATAGTCCGCCGCCCGCGCCGTGGCGCACTCTCTCGCAGTGCGCCACGCAGGTCAGGCGCGCCGTGTTCGCCTACGGCTCGCCTGCCCGTTTCTGGCGACGCAGGCGCAACCCGCGCACGATGCCGTAGATGCTGATCAGCAGCCATACCGCTTCCATGACGAAGGCGGACGTGTTGAAACTGCCAAACACCAGGGACAACAGCACACCGAGGGCGCCGAACACATTCATCAACTGGTAGGTCAGGCCATTGCCGTGCAGCTTGTGTGCCTGCAACAGCAGGAAAGCCAGCAACACCAATACCACGCCGACGTAACCGGCCCAGTCGTGCCAGAACAAGGTAGTCATCGCTTCGCACTCCGCTGGCGCAAGGCCTCGAACAACACCACGCCGGTGGCCACCGAGACGTTGAGACTTTCCATCGTGCCCGGCATCGGGATCTTGGCCACGAAATCGCAGAGCTCGCGGGTCAGCCGACGAATGCCCTCGCCTTCGCTGCCCAGCACCAACGCCACCGGCCCCCTGAAGTCGACGCCGTAGACGGTGGTATCGGTATCGCCGGCCAGGCCGGTGATCCACACGCCGGCATCCTTCAGCTCGCGCAGGGTTCGAGCCAGGTTGGTGACCGCGATCAGAGGTACCCGGTCGGCGCCGCCCGCGGAGGCACGGCGCACCACCGGGGTCAGCCCGACGGCACGATCCTTGGGCACGATCACCGCGGTGACTTTCGCCGCGGCCGCACTGCGCAAACACGCGCCGAGATTGTGCGGATCGGTGACGCCGTCGAGCACGAGAATCAGCGTGTCGCTGCCGTCACGCTCCAGCAGGCCGGCCAGGTCGTTTTCGTGCGCCGACGGCGCGGCTTCGTATCGCGCCACCACACCCTGGTGCCTTGCTTCACCGGCGAGCCTGTCCAACTCGTCACGCGGCCGATGCTGCACCGGGATATTCAGTTTCTTCGCGCGCTCGGCCAGGTCCAGCACACGGGCGTTGCGCTGGCCGTTCTCGACCAGCACTTCGCGCACGCGCTCGGCATCGTTGCTCAGCGCACCTTCGACGGGATTGATACCGACGATCCAACTCTCGCTCATGACTGGCCTTTCGGTTTCGGTTTCGATCGACGCCTGGAACTCTTTTTCGGTGCAGTCGCCGCAGCCGGTGCCGGCTCGCGTTTGGCCGATCCGGCCTTGCGCGGACGACGATCCGAAGACGGCTCGGATTTGCGCGCCTGACGCTGCTCGCCCACAGGCCGACGCGTTGAATCAGTCTGCGTGCTGCGTGACGTGGAATTATCGCTCACCGCGGCCTTGCGCGGCGCTGGTGCCGCAACCTCGGCTTCCTTGCGGCCGAATGCGCGACCGATCGCCTTGGCCGCGCGACCGAACATGCTCGGCGCCTTGGTCGTGGCGGACGCTTTCTTCGGCAACGAATAACGCTCGCCACTGGCCGCGTAGTCATAGGCCTTGCCGCTGCCTGACGGTGGCGTGGCTGGCGTACGTGGCGAGACCAGCCTGAAGTCGATCTTGCGATCCTCCAAGCTGGCGCGCAGCACCTGGATGCGTACGTGGTCGCCCAGACGGAATTGAGCGCCGGTGCGCTCGCCTTTCAGCAATTTGCGGGTCGCGTCGAAATGGTAGTAGTCGTTCGCCAGCTGGCTGATGTGCACCAGGCCGGACACTTTCGACTCGTCCAGTTCCACGAACAGGCCGAACGAGGTGACGCCGGTGACCACACCGTCGAACTCGCTGCCGATGTGTTTCTCCATCCACGCGCATTTGAAGCGCTCGTCCACATCGCGCTCGGCCTCCTCGGCACGGCGCTCGCGCTGCGAGCAGTGGATCGCCATCGCTGCCATATCGCCCGGGCTGTAGGTGTAGTCGGCGGGTTTGCGGCCGGTCAGCGCGAAGCGGATCGCCCGATGCACCAGCAGATCCGGATAACGGCGGATCGGCGACGTGAAGTGTGCATACGCCTGCAGCGCGAGGCCGAAATGGCCGCGGTTATCGGGCTGGTAGGCAGCCATGCTCTGCGAACGCAGCAACACGTTCTGGATCAGCTCGCGCTCGGGGCGCTCATGCACCATGCGCAGGATCTCGGCGAAATCCGCCGGGGTCACCTCGTCCACCGGCGGCATGCGCAGCTTGAACTCGCGCAGGAACTGCTGCAGGTCTTCGTACTTTTCCGCCGGCGGCGGCTCGTGCGCGCGGAACAATGCCGGAATTTTCTTCTTCTCCAGGAACAGCGCCGCCTGCACGTTGGCGGCGATCATGCATTCCTCGATCAGCTTGTGCGCGTCGTTGCGCTCGGTGGCACCCATCGATTCCACGCTGCCGGTCTGGTCGAGGCGGAACTTCACTTCCGGTGTTTCGAAGTCGATCGCGCCGCGGCGCTTGCGCTGACCGGCCATCGCCTTGTACAGCGCGTGCAGGTTCTCCAGCTGCGGCAGTACGTCGGCCACTTCGTGGCGTGCGTCCTTCTCGCGCAGGCCCACCGCCTCCCACACCTTGTCGTAGGTGAGCCGCGCATGCGACAGCATCACCGCGTCATAGAACTTCGATTTGCTGACATTGCCTTCGGCATCGACCTGCATGTCGCACACCATGCACAGCCGCTCGACATTCGGGTTCAGCGAGCAGATGCCGTTGGACAACGTCTCCGGCAGCATCGGCACCACGAAACCGGGAAAATAGGTCGAGGTGCTGCGCTCATAAGCTTCGCGATCCAGTGCGTTGCCGACCTGTACGTAATGCGATACGTCGGCGATCGCCACGATCAGGCGCCAGCCGCCGCCACGCTTGGGCTCGGCATAGACCGCATCATCGAAGTCGCGCGCGTCGGCGCCGTCGATGGTCACCAGCGGCAGCTTGCGGATGTCGGTGCGGCCTTCGCGTTCGGCAGCGGTCACCACCGCTTCCACCTGGGCCGCATCGCGCAATACCTCAGCCGGCCATTCGTGCGGCAGGTCGTGGCTGGCGATCGCCATTTCCACGACCAGTGATGGTTGCAGCCGCTCACCGAGTACCGCGCGAATCTCGCCCATCGGACCACGCTGCGAGGTAGGCGGCGCGGTGATTTCGACCACCACGATCTGGCCGGAACGAGCGCCCTGCTCCTGGCCCGGCTTGATCATCACGTCCTGGTTCAGACGACGGTCATCCGGCGCCACCAGGGTCACGCCGTTCTCGATCACCACCCTGCCGACCAGCCGCGGCGAACGCCGTTCCAGCACTTCGGCGATCGCGCCCTGCTTGCGGCCGCGGCGGTCGATGCCGACCACACTGGCCAGCACGCGGTCCCCATGCATCACCGCGCGCATTTGCTGGGGCGACAGATACAGATCGTCGCCGCCTTCATCCGGACGCAGGAAACCGTAGCCCTCGGCGTTGGCCAACACGCGGCCGGCGATCAGGTCGAGCTTCTGGGTCGGCGCATAGCCGCCGCGCCGCCCCAGCAACAGCTGGCCGTCGCGCACCATCGCTGCCAGCCGCTTGCGCAATGCCTCGAGGTCGGTTTCGTCGTGGATCGTCAGCGCCTCGGCAATGCGCGCCTCGGTCAGCAGTTCGCCGCGCTCTTCGAGCAGGGCAAGGATCGCCTCGCGGCTGGGGATCGGGCGCGCGTAACGCTGCGCCTCGCGTTCGGCATGCGGATCGCGCCCGGCGCCGGTGGCAGCCTTGTTGCGCTTGCCCGGCGCGGGGGCGGATTGCGATGTCCGCTTGGCGGGCCGCTTTGCAGGGCGCGTGTCGGGGGGATTACCGGAATGGGGGGGAGTTTTTCTGGTCACTCAATGTCCTTGTGATGTTTGCGCCGCGGAGAATGCCACGTCGCAGCGAATGGATGTGAAAAGTGTTGACAAGCCGTCAACAGATGCCTAAATTACGCGGCTCACGCAGCTCGCTGAGCGACGTGACACCTGCCCAGGTGGCGGAATTGGTAGACGCACTAGCTTCAGGTGCTAGCGGGGGCAACTCCGTGGAGGTTCGAGTCCTCTCCTGGGCACCAATTGTAAACGAAGGCCGCCCTACAAGGCGGCCTTCGTCTTTTCCGGGTTTGATTGAAGTCAGGAAGGCCACCCTACAAGGCGGCCTTCGTCTTTTCCGGGTTTATTGAGTCTGGAAGATCACCCACAAGCCGGCCTTCGTCTCTTCCGGTTTGATTGAAGTCAGGAAGGCCCGCTGCCATGCGAGCCTTTTCTTCCTTCCGGTTTTGGCCAGCCGGTCATCGACGGCCGCCCTTGTTCCAGCTTCGGCTATCGGACCGGCTTCAGGGTTTCTCCAGGAAGGCTTCGAGTTGTCGCGTCCGTTGTTCGGCCCGTTCCTGCCGGCAACCCAGCTCCATCGATGTACGAATGGTGCCGCCCTTCCAGTGGTTGTAGACGGCCTTGCAGTCCGCATCGCGGTATTTGACCCACGCCCGTTCGGCCTCGATCAGCGCTGCCTTGGTCGAGGCGGGATACGACTGCTGCTGGTCGCTGTCCGCGCCATTCAAGGTCGCGAGCACGCGCTGGTAAGTGTGGTTCAACGTGAGGTCCGCGGCCTTCACTTCGTCGGCCATGCACGCGTTCATCTGCACGGTGTTGTTGGCGCTATCGCAATTCGCCGCCAGGACCGGAGCGTTCATCGCCAGGAGCAAGGCTGCTGTCGGCCATGCTGCAAGACGTCGGGTGATCCCGTGACGGCGGGTGGGGAACATGGATGGTTTCATGGGCAATACGCCTTTTGAGAGATTCCGTCGCCATGATGCCCGAGATGGCAAATGGAGCGACGCACCCTAGGGAATTCCCCACTCTAGGGCGGCTCCCAGCTGACATCCCACCTTCCGGCGCCGGACACTCCCAGTTGTAGGCCGTGCGGCAATACGGTCGAACCGAAACCATCACGGGAGACAGTCATGTCCTTGTTCGGCGGAATCACACACTTTCTGGGTCACACCCTCGGCGCCACCCTGGGCACGATGCTCGGAGGTCCACTCGGCGGCTTTCTTGGTCGCATCACGGGCGGCTTTCTCGGTGACCTCGTCGACAAGGTGGCCAATTTCTTCATGAAGCAAGTCGAGCAAGTGGCAGCCAAACTGCTGCCGGCGGGCGACGCACGCGACATCTTCGAAAAAGCGTACGAAAGCGCCTTCAACGCCGTATTCGACTGAGCACATGAATACCGATAGCGGAAACGATCGCCAGGGCTGGATCGAGCTGGTGGGCCAATGGCGCACGGACGCGCAGCTGAACGATGCCGACGAAGGTGCACTCATTCGCCACTATGACGAGCGCGAGCAGGAACTCGCCGCGGCCGTGGCGGAAATCGCAACGGAATACAAACAGCGATTGCAGGATGACGGCAAGGTCAGCGCGAACCTCTGGCTGGCCGACGCCGCCGCTGCGCTGGGCCGCCGTGATGGCGAGACAACACGGCGGTTGTTCGAATCGATCCCCTGAAGGGCAGTCACCGTGCCGCGTATCGCAGAGGCGCCGATGAGGCGCCTCTGTTTTTGGTCAATGCTCCATCCATCGGATCATGACCGCGAATCAGCTGCGCGGTCGACACGCCCCATGTGCGGAAAATCGTTCCCCTCCCCGCCCGTCACCGCAGCGACCAGTGACCGCACGGATCAACCCAGCTCGTTGACGTATACCTGGCCTTGTTCCTGGGACAGCACACCGGTGCCTTCGGCAGCCAGGATTCCGTCCCGAACGGCCTCCGGCCAGTCGTTGTACTGATAAGAACCCTGAGTGTCGAATTGCTTCACGAAACCGTCCAGGCGGTTGCTGTCTTTCAGAATCTTGATGATCTCCGCCCGATACGCCGTATCGTGATTGCCTTTGAGCAGATTGGCTATTTGCACCTGATCGCCCCCGCTCGCTATTTCATAGTCACGGTCAGCGTGCCGCCTGGCATCGGCTTCCGCCCCGACGCTTTGCGGTGCGTGCGCCTGGATATAGGCCAATACGCCGGGAATGTGCGATGCCGTTTCGAATAGCTGCGCCGCGTAGGAAAGAGGATGGGACCCGGAGGTGCCGGACATATCTTGTGCACCGAGCAGGCTGAGGTATTGCGGGTTGCCTTTCTCCAGGCTGTCCACGAAACCACCGAAATCTTCGCTACTGATGCCGCAGGCCTTGGCGGCGTTGATGACCGCCTGGGTCTGACTCGGATTGACGTCAAACAATTCCGGATGCGAAACGGCCAGTGCCTGCAAAGCCTCGGGGGACAGGTTCATGCCCTTTTGCAACTGGGTGGTCTGGCCCGAGGCCTCGCTGGCCAACGCCTTCAACGAAGCTTCCCGCTGATCGGGATCCTTGACGTTTTCGTTGACGCCCGCGTCCTCATAGAACTCCTCGGACAGTTCCGTATGCTCGTCCATGTTGGCGCGATATTCCACCAGGGCAACTCCCGCAGCAGCCACAAACGCCACGCCCACCCCGACCGGCCCCGCCCACGAACCCAGTCCGGCAGCCTCACCAAATGTGGCCAACAGCGAACCGGCCACGCCGACACCATTGAAGATCGCGCCGGCGGGATTGTGGTCTGCGGTGCTTTCGAAAACGCCTGCGGCGAACGCACCGGCACTCAGCACGCCCACAAATTTCTCGGTGATTCTTCCGGCCAGCGACGTTGCCGTGGCCCACTGGCTGAGCGAGCCGCCGTCATCGACAAGCTTCACGGTGGTCGCAAACGATCCGGCATCCTGCGCCAGGCCAACCGTGGCAGCCATCGTGTAGAGGATGTTGGACACCTTCGGATCATCGATGGATCTGCCGGCATAATTCATCAACGACGCACCGGCGATGCCCAGGCCCAGCGTACGGAACAGAATGCCCGCCGTACCGTTGGAGAACGTCATCTCCTTGAGTTCGCCCAACTCGGAGGTCGTCTTGTCGAGCGCCTTGAGGCCTTTGGCACCCATCGCATCCTGCAACGATTCGTTGTGCAGGTCGGCGATGATGGTCTTGAGCTGCTTGACGCCCGCATCCACTTCGGACTGCGGAACGCCGAGCATCGCGGCGGCTTTGGTCCGGAAACTCTCCAGCGTCTGATACGCCTTCTGCACACTGGCCGGATCGTTCGGGTTGAGCGTGCTGAGCGCCGGCAGCACTTGCGCCGATACATAGGCGGGTCCGAGCTTGGCGACGAACTCCTTGCTTTTGGCGCAGGCCTCGGTGAGGAACGAAGCCGCGGCATCGCCTGATTTGCCGGCGAACAGGGTGGAATCCTTGCTCATGGCAAACTGCAGAACGCTCTGCGTGTCCTTGTCGTTGGCCAGACTCTGCTTGAGCGCCTCGATCGCGCCGGACGATGTCGCCTTCAGCTCGGGAGGCAGCGAGGTCAGTGCACCGATATCGGCGATGATCGCCTTGCCGTCGCTGATCATTTTCTGTTGCGCTGCCTGAAACTTGTCTTTCCAGTCCTGCGGTTGTTTGTCGATCCAGGTCTGGATGCCCTTGTCGAGTTGCTCGGGCGTGAGGTTGGGCCCAAGGTTCTTGATCGCCCAGTTGAGTTTTTCGGTCAGCTTCGCGTAATCCTCAAGGTCGTGTTTGGCGGTGGCCTGCAGACCCTCCACGCCTTTCTCCACATCGTTGAGGATCGCGCCCGCGTCCTGGTCCTTGCCAGCCTGCTGCAATTGCTTGGCGAGCTCCAGCGAGAGTGCGGGGCTGGCGCCATCGGCGACCGTCGTCTTGATCGAACCGGTGAACGGATCCTCGAATCTTCCCGACCAGGTTTTCAGCTGCTGCGAATAGGCGCTGGCGATCTCGGTGGTGAGCTGCTTTGCCTCGGTGGTATCGCCCAGCGCGCCGACCACACGCGACAGATTGTCGAACGGGCCTGAACCACTGTAGTTCGCATCCACGCCGGCGATCTTCTGGATCGTGGGCATGCTTTGCCGGACCAATTCGGCAGCCAGTTGTGGTGGCATGCCGGAGGTTGCATCGAGCAGTTGTTTCGAGGCGTCGAGCGCGGCCTGCTGATCTTCTCCCGCGGCCTTTTCGGAAACGCCATCGTAAGGTTTGCCGACATCCGCCGCCGCCTGCTTCAGCCAGCCCTGCACACGCGGATCGGCGAGCACCTTGTCGATCACCGCTTGCGGCTGGCCCTGCAGGATGATGCCCTTCAGTTTGTCGGCAGCGCTCCAGTCGCCGCTATAGCCGGGTATCAGGTTTTCCGCCTGACGCTGCACCTGATAATCGGCGACGACACTTTTGATGTCTGCTTGCGCCGACGAATCGCTCGCGTAGCGCTTGAGGATATCGTCGCCAAACTGCGTGATCTGCTGACTTTCCGGCGTGCGGTATTGCGGGGGTACGCCGGCATTCGCGGTGGCGACGTTGCCGGCGATCTCTGCCTTCAGCGCGGTATCGAACGCCTGCTTCGCCTGTGCGGCGGCGGCGCTGTCCGCATTGACATCGGCATGTCCAGCCGGCGATCGCTTGTCGCTGGCCAGCAGGGTTTTCGCTTGCTGGTAGGCCTTGTAGGCGGCATCGGTCTTCTGCGACGGGGTCTGTGTGGTTTGCGGCGCGGCCTCCGTCTGCACTGGCTGCACCGCGTTCGGCGGAAGCGTCAATTTCTGTCCGACGGCAAGCGTCGTCGTCGTGGCGATATGGTTGCTGCGTGCCAGTTCCTCCGGCGTGACATGGAAGGTCTTGGCGATGCTTTCCACCGTATCGTGTGGCTTGACCGTCACGCGAGGCGGCGGAAGCGATGACTGTGCAACGTAGCGGACGGAGGAATTGGAGTCGACAGGAAACATGGCGATGCTCGCAGATGACGACGTGGGGAGTCTGGGGTATCGGAACCGGCGATCACGGTGAGCGAGACAGGTTGAAGGACGAACTCGCTGCCGCATGACCGGAAAAACAAAAGCGCCAGGCAGTTGCTGGCGCTTTTGAGTGCCTCGAGCGCGGGCTTGTCAGCCCTTCTGCACCAAGGTGTTGTCCGCGTCTCCCACCGACTTCATCACGGTGCTGATGGCGGTGACGAGCAGCGAGTATTGCTGGGTCGCGACCTGCAGATCGGTGTTGGCGTCGTTGCCGGCCGAGGTGCTCTTGCCGCCGGTATCCATCGCCTTGCCGTCCGCCACCATGCGGTTCTGCAGCGAAGTCATGGCCTTCGAGAGCGCCTTGGCGAGTGCTGCCATCCAGCTGCCATCGCTTGCGCTATCAACCGGGGTCGAAAAAGAAATGTTCTGTGTGCCGCTGACGGACATGTCGATTCTCCTGGATGGATTTGAGTTGCGTGATCCGTTTGCCGAAATTCGAAAGCTGTTGGCGCTGGTACGGTTCCATTGTCGCTATCGCCCTACGCCTGAACAGCTAGGACGGACCCTAGCTAGGACCGTACCTAGGACTTCTGGAGCTTCTGTTCGAACGCGCGCGCCAGGTCGGACGGCATGCCTTGCGGCAACGGTGCGGCGGGACGGTCATTGGCGTCGGCGGATGGGTTTTCGTTGCGCTGACGAATCGCCCGCAGATTCTGTGCCACCTCATCGAATTGCCGCGCGACGTCGGCCACGCCGGTGGCGCTGATCTCGCCACGCTTTTGCATGGCCTGCAGGTAGGCGCCCCACTCGCGCGTTGTCTGCTCCCAGTCGGTCAGGACCTCTTCCGGCGTTTTTGACTGGTTCGCCGCATCTTGCAGGGCCTGATCGAAAAGCTGCACGGCTTCACGTCGCGCCGCTGGCGTGATGTCCGACTCGCCTTCCAGCGATGCCGTGAATTCCTCGAATACCGATCGGACGAGATCGTTACGATTGTCTTCTTCATTGACCATGGATTGAACTCGCTGGAGAGGATCGGGAACTGCGTACCGGGAGTGTGCACTGGCCAAGTTCGTGATCAACCTAGGGCAAACCCGAGGTCGATGTCGCCGGGTCGGACTGGTTGCTGCGATGCGGGCAACGTCGGAACTAGGGAATCCCCGAGCTATGCAACGCCTCGGTGTTGGTCAAGAGTGGGACATGACATGAAATGGTCATGTGCAGCAACGTAGCTGCGTGATCTTGCGAGGACAGGAGATTCCGTGTGAACCGCCATGAAATCCCGTCTTCCGCGGACGCAGTCAATGCACGCAAGATTACCGATCCGGATACAGCGGCCACTTCGCCGAAAGACACCGGCGATTCTGCCGAACTCCAGGTTGGCTGCTCGCGGCGACTGACCCTGAGAAGCATCGGCTACGTGGATATTCCCGACCTCAGTCGGCTGTATGCGAGCACCATGAGGCATCCACTGCTGGTGGAAAGTCCGACGCGATTCATCGATGTCGCCGCCCAGGTCGCCCGCATCAATCGCTGCTACGCCACTCGACCCGGGCTGGGCGTCTGGCGGGCCGATACCCATGACGGCCACTTCATCGGTACCTTTTCGCTGCTGCCCGTGGAGGACAGCGACGACGTGCAGGTCGGTGCCCGCCTGACACCCGAAGTATGGGGCCGCTGGTATGCGATCGAGGGTGGACATCTGCTATGTCGGCAGGCATTCGAATCACTCGGACTTCCCCGCTTGATTGGCTACTGCCATCGCGACCATCTGACGGCTCGCCGCGTGCTCACGCGTTTCGGCTTTCAGGACATGGGTGTACACGGCGATCCGACACGCCTGGTACAGCGATACGAGCTCGACGCGTCCGCCTGGCGCGAGGCGCGACGTCTCTACACCTGATCGAACGTTCGCGGGATCAAAGCCTGTGCACAATCCAGCCGCTGGGCACGGGATCGGTGGGCGCGGTACCGCGCAGCGCCGCCTGCACCACCTGCTCGGCCGTGTTCGCCGGCTGCTGCCAGCTCTGCGAAAGCCGGTTGAGGATGTCGCGACTGTCGCGGGTGAACGTGCCTTCGAGTTCATTGCTGGCATCGGCGGCCAGCTTGTCCGCATAAAGTTGTCGCAGCTGCGGGTTCAGCCCGAACAGGCTGATCAGCTTGCGCAAGGCATCGGCATACAGCGGCTCTTCCAGCATCGGCCGCTGGGTCTGCTGGCAATACCAGACCGTCAGATATTCGATCGGGCCGAGCAGTCGTTTGCGCGTCATGGGCGCCGACGAACCGGAAGGCGTGAGGGTCTCATCATCGGTACGGCTGGAGCCGCCCCACGCACTCAACTGCCCGCTAGGCAGATCCATCCGTTGCGCGGCGGCAGCCAGCAAATCGGTGACCAGCTGTTTCGCCGACGTGTCTTCGCTTTCGGCCACGATCAACAGGATCTTCAGGAATACCGGATAAGCCTCGTCCCCCAACTGGCGCACCAGCCGTTTGGCCAGCGCCAGGCGCATGTCGCTGGACGACTCCTGCTGCAGCGCGGAGACCAGCCGCCGCGTGATTTCCAGCAGCGGCTCGGTGAGCGAATGGAAAACGGGGTCCATGGGCGTAGCTTAACCGGCCAGGCGTGGCATCGCAGTGCAGGAAACAACGCCCGGAAAGCATCAGCCCAGCGGCGCCAGGATATGGCCGACCACCTGCTCGATGTCGCCTGACGCCGTTGCGGGAAAATTGCCGCTGGCATGGAACGACCGGTCCGACGCGCCCACACCGGCCCACACATCCAGGCCGATCAGCTGGTTGCCGCTGACCGTGCCGAGCGGTTTTGAAGCGAACCCGGCACGGCCGGACACCGCATCGATCCCACTGAGGGACGGTGCAGCAGCGCGTGATTGGAGATCGCCAACGTTCATGATTTGGAATGGCCATTGGGTTTACGGCCGGAAGTCTAGGCCGTTTTTGGGGTACGGTGGCAGCTGGGATAATCCCTAGGTGGCCGCTGTTTACCGGTTTGGTCACACTGAACCACCAGGCGCCAGACATGCCAAGCAGGTGAAGCGTGGCCGACAAGAACCAGGACAGCGGCGACCGTACCGAAAAGCCGACGCCCAAACGTCTGCGCGACGCGCGCAAGGACGGCGACGTACCCAAGAGCCGCGAGCTCACCAGTACGGCGCTGGTGCTGGCGTGGCTGCTGATGATCATGCTGGGCATGCCGATGATCCATTCGCGCCTGGAAGGCTTGTTCGACACGGTGATGCTCGATTTCAGCCTGCCCTTCGACCAGGCCCTGAAGCATGCGGGGGCCGCCACCGTGGAAGTGTTCCTGTGGCTTACCGTGCCGTTCCTCTTGGGTGCCATGGCCATCGGCGTGCTGGTTGAGTTTCTCCAGGTCGGGCCGGTTTTCGCACCCAAGAAGGCCAAGCCCGATGCCAGCCGGGTGAATCCCGCCGAAGGGATGAAGCGGTTGTTCTCGCAACAAAACCTGGTCGAGGTGATCAAGGCGTTCGCCAAGAGTTGCCTGCTGATCGGCTTGTTCGTCTGGGTGCTGCATTCGCTGATCGGGCAATTCGTGTTGCTACCCTACGCACCGCCCGAAGCCATCGGTGAGGCGCACTGGATGGCGGTCAAGCGGCTCGCCGCCGGCGTTCTGTTCGTGTTCTTTTTCGTATCCGTGCTGGATGCGTTCTATCAGCGCTACGCGTTCACCAAAAAAATGCGCATGAGCCGGCGCGATATCCGGCAAGAGCTGAAAGACAACGAGGGTGATCCGATGGTCAAGGGCCGTCGCCGCCAGTTGCACCAGGAGTGGTCGCAACAGAACACCCTGGCGGGCGTGCGCAAGGCCAGCGTGGTGGTGACCAACCCCACCCATCTGGCCATTGCTATCCGCTACGAACCCGGCGAGGACGACCTCCCGATCGTCGTCGCCAAGGGCGAGGACCATCAGGCGGCCTTGATACGCCAGGCTGCGGAGGAAGCCGGCGTGCCGATCATGCGCAACGTGACGCTGGCCCGCGGGTTGTACGAACAGGTCGAGGTCGATGAGTTCCTGCCCAACGATTTCTTCGAAGCCGTGGCCGAGCTATTGCGCTGGGCGGAGTCGATCCGCGAATCGCGCGACGGGAAATAGCCGTCCATCCGGGTCGAGGATCCGCCGTTTTTCCGCTCAGTGCAGCACGTGGTGCAGTTCGCGCAGCAGACCGCGGTTCTCGTAGAGTTTGCGCATCACCACTTCCACCATCGCCCCCAGCGCCAGTAACAGTACCCAGGTGGAAACCCAGGACTTGATCGGCATGGCCAGCGCAAACACGTTGAGCTGTTGCGCGTAGCGATTGACCAGGCCAAGCGCGATATCCACCAGCGACATCACCACCAGCATGGGTGCGGAAAACACCAGCACCGCGGTCATGAGGTAGCTGAACTGGTTCACGAAGAAGACCATGCCGCCGGGTTCGAGCGGTGGCAGCATGCTCGCCACGGGCCACAGCTTATAGCTGGACATCAGCAGGTCGAGAAACACGCTGAACGCGCCGGTGACCATGAACAACCATGTCGCCAGCTGCATCAGGAAAACGCTCGACAGCGTGCTCTGCTGTCCGGCGATCGGGTCCATGTCCATGGCCATCGACGAACCGGCCTTGGTGTCGATCACGCTGCCGGCGGCGGCCAGCGCCCAGAAAACCATGCCGAAACAGAATCCGATCAACAGCCCGATGAAGACCTCCTTGCCAAGCACCAGCGCCCAGGTGGCGCCGGTCATGATGGTGGTACCGGGACTTGCCGCCGCCGCCATCGGATAGGCCAGGATCGCCAGGCTCACGTAGAAACTGTTTCGCACCAGCGACGGCACCGTCTCCGACGTCATCAGTGGCAACACCAGGAAGGCCGCGACGATGCGCGGCAAGGTCACGGCGACACCGGTCAGCTGGTCGCTCAACTCCTGGATGGAAAACGGCGTCATGGCCGGGACGATCATCAATGGAGCATGCCGGGAAAGCCGCTGAACAATCCGTCGGCGAATTTGAACAGCGTACCGCCGAGCATCGCCGCCGTCCCCAGCAACGCGAGCACCACCACGATGAATTTCACCGCGTAGGGAAAAGTCTGTTCCTGAATCTGCGTGGCGGCCTGCAGGAAGGCCACCACCAGGCCGGCGATCGCCGCCGCGAAGATCGGTGGCCCCGACAACACCAGCACCAGCCACAGGGCCTGGCGTGCCAGCTGGATTTCCTGATCGTACATGCCGCCTCCTACTGATATGTCAGCACGAGGCCGTGGATGAGTTTGGCCCAGCCACTGAGCAACACGAACAGCAGCAGCTTGAACGGCAACGAGACCATCGTCGGCGACAACATCATCATGCCCATCGCGAGCAGGATGTTGGACACCACCAGGTCAATCACCAGGAAAGGCAGGAACAGCAGGAATCCGATCTGGAACGCCTCGGTCAATTCGCTCACCGTGAACGCCGGCACGATCACCATGTAGTCGTCCGCATTCAACTCCGCCTGGCGATCGGGTGGCAAGAGCCGCTTGGCGCTCTGCAGAAAGAAGCCACGTTCACTGTCATGGCTGTGCTTGATCAGGAATTGTCGCAAGGGCTCCTTTCCGGATTGCACGATCTGGCCGAGCTTGTCCATCGTCATCGGCCCAGGCGCCTGCGTACTCATCTGTATCTGCGCGTCCTTGTAGGTATCCATGATGACCGGGTTCATCACGTACACCGATAGGATGATCGCCAGACCATTGATCACCACGTTCGGCGGCACCTGCTGCAGGCCCAGCGCATTGCGCAGCAGGCTCAACACCACCACGATCTTGGTGAACGACGTCACCATCACCGCCACGAACGGCGCCATCGCCAGCGCCACCACCAGCGTGATGACGAGGGCGGGCGAAAAATTACCGAGATCCATGACCGCCTTCCTTATGGGTGATGCGCACACCAAGCCATGCGCCCATGCCAACCAGCTCGCCCTCGCCGAAACGGCGACCATGCAGCACGATGCCGACCGTGCTGCCGATCAACGACGCCTCCTGAATTGCCACGCTGCCGGGTTGCAGCCGGGATACTTCCTCCAGCGGGGCGGTCAGGCTGGTGATCAAAAACTGCGGCCTGGCCGGCTCGATACTGCTGTTGAGCACTGCCTTGGCGGTAACCATCCATTGCCCTTGCTGCAAGCGCACCGCCCAACCGTCCGGGAGTCCGAACACATCTTTCGTCTTCTCGCGATCAGGCTGCAGTCGCCCTTCGCAGTCGACTTCGGTGCCCATCAACAGCACGTCGCCGATCACCAAGGCGGCCATCGATGCGGCATCCAGCAGCCGACCGGGAACGATCAGGTTGAGCGTCACCGCGTCGATGCGGCCGATCGTGGACAACCGGCCGGAATCGCGTTTCCACCCAGCCGAATCGGCTAGCGGTTGAATGGCCTCGCGCGTCAACCCGAGCCAACCACGCTGCTCGCCGTTCGCATGGTCGCGCCAGGCAAGTTCGAGCCAGGCCTGGTCGTCGGACACGCTCGTCCGGAACGCCGTCGGCAACAAGGCGCCCCCAAAAAGTTGCGACAGCGCGGCCAGCAGATCCTCATGCGCCAACGACCATGCCAGCAACCGTGCCTCACCGTCGTAGTCCTGCCAGTGCAGGTCGCCGAGTGGACTCGCCCCGCGTTCCTGCTCCAGCACGATCGACAGGTTGCACGCAGGAGATTCCAGCATCACTCGCTGGTCCGTCGTCGGGGGTTGTGGCTGGGTTCCCGCGCGCAGCTCCAGTACGCCCGCGTCGCCTTCCTGCTGCAAATGGTTGCCCCTGGCCAACAGGACACGGGCCGTTTCGCGCAGGTTTTCCCATGACGCGTCCAGCTCACGGATGCTGTCATTCGACATGGCATTCATCCGTCAACCCTGCCCGAGCACGACGCGGGTCAGCTCGACCACGTTGTGCGCGCCGAGCTTGGCCATCAGGTTGGCCCGATGCAGCTCGACTGTCTTCGGACTGATTTTCAGGTCGTCGGCAATCACCTTGTTGAGTTTGCCGGCCATGATGCCGTCCAGTACCTGCCGCTCGCGCCGCGTCAACGTGGTCAGCGCGCTCGATGCCGCCCGCGGCGCATGGTTGCTCATGGCCGTGTGGATGGCCTCGACCAGCAGCGGCGCGTCGAAGGGCTTTTCGATGAAATTGGCGGCGCCGTGGCGCATGGCATCCACCGCCAGCGGCACATCGCCGTGCCCGGTGACAAAGATCATCGGCAACGAAACGCCGCGATGGGACAACTCACTCTGCAGCTCCAGTCCGCTCATGCCGGGCATGCGGATGTCACTGATCACGCAACTGCGGGCAGGCGGCGCCTCCCGCGAGAATTCCTTCAACAAGGCTTCGGCGCTCGAAAAATCCCGCACCTGAAAGCCGGCCTGCTCCAGTATCCACACGCAGGATTCGCGGAACTCCTGATGATCGTCGACCAGATGGATGCGGGTGTCGGCCATCGCGGTCATGCGCCGACGCCCCGCGGTACTGTAAACACCAGCGCGCAACCCCTGCCGTCCGGATTGGGCTCGGCGAACAGGCGCCCTTCGTGGTATTCGATGATCGATCGGCAGATCGCCAGGCCGATGCCAAGCCCGTCGGGTTTCGTGGTGAACATCGGACTGAACAGCTTGCGCATGCCGTCCTCGTCGATGCCGCAACCCTGGTCGGCCACGCGCAATTCCACCATGCCGTCGTAGTCGACCCGCGCGGACACCGTGATCAGACGTCGCGATGGCTCGGTATCGCGCATCGCCTCGATGGCGTTCTTGATGAGGTTGAGCAACACCTGCTCGATCATCACCCGATCGGCAAAGATCATCGGCAATTCCGCCGGCAGCGAATGGCGGATGCTGACCTGGTGCTGTTCTGCTTCGAGCCGCAGCAATTCGGTAACGCCCTGGATGAGCTGCGGGAGATCCAGATTCTGCCGATGCGGTTCCCGGCTGCGCACGAACTCCCGGATGCTGCCGATGATCTGCGCCGCCCTCTCCGTCTGGCGCCTGGCCAGCCGGATGCCCTGCAACAGCCGCTCGTTGTCGGGCGCAGCCACTGCCATCTGCTCGCAACCTGAAAGGTAGTTGATGGCGGCGCCCAGCGGCTGGTTCAATTCGTGCGCCAAAGTGGTTGCCATCTCGCCGACGCTCATCATGCGTGAGGTCGACAGCAGTTGCTCGTGCTGTTCGCGGTGACGACGAAGCGACTCGATGCACTCGCTCATGTTGGTGATAAACAGTGCCTCTGCCGGCACGCCAAGCGCCAGTTCCCGGCGATCCACGCGATACCAGCGTCGACTGTGCGGGGCGTAATAAGTGCGTTGATCGCCCTGCCCGCCCACGAACTCGAATGCCGCCTCGAAGATCGCCCGCTCCGGCGCGTCGGCAAACTGCGAGAACTCGGCGCGAAACGCGGCATTGCTCATCAGCGCCTGGCCATCGATGCGGCTGAACACGATGCATGGTGCGGGCAGCACGTCGATCAACGCATACCCTTGCTGCTCACCGCCCTCGACCATCCCGGAAGGCGGATTTCTCGGGACCGTCGTCTTGCGGTCTATGCGGCTCACAGGCATCGTTGCCTATATCCTTGCGTTAAGCGGAAATCGCACCGTGCTTGTCTCAATGCCATAACTATTGTTAACCAGAGGTCGATAATGTTGATGAACAAATTGCTACTTAACGCGGTGGTCACATTATTTGACCCCGGTGCGGCTTCGACGACCTCTACTTCCAATGGCGGCATGTGGTTTGCACTACTGGTTCCCTTGATAACGATTACTGCCGGCCTGCTGGCGTTGTTGTGGTGGTTGCGTCGCGGTCGCACGCTGGGAAGCGGCGGGAACCGCGGCCCGATGAAAATCGTTCAGGCCGTTGCGGTGGGTGCCCGCGAACGCGTCGTCGTGCTCGACGCGCAAGGCCGCCGACTGGTCCTCGGTGTCACGGCCCAACGGGTGGAACTGATTGCGGAACTGCACCGGGAAGACCCTGAAACATAATCACGCGAACATTTACCCATGTGCCCGTATACATACATATGAGTGGCAAGGTATACGCAACGATATAAGGCACCAATTTACCCGGCTTTCCGTGACTCTTTAACGACGCTCTTCACACAAACTCGCAGGCCCTTTGTGCCGATGCATAATCGCTAAGTTAGTACCATTTGACGGATAAACCGGACAACCTAGGGTTTCCCCTAGGTTGTCCGGTCGTCATATTGGCGTGCTAGCTTCATTACTCCGATTGCCGACAGGGGGCATCGGCTGAAATGCCGGTTGCATCACGCACGGCAATACCAGCAGACGGCATTATTCGCGGCAGCATCATGGCTGTTGGAGATGCGATGTCCAGTGACTGGAGTGGGATGTGAGTTCAAGAATCGCCCTGCACGGATTACCGGGTGTACCGCAGGTTGCCAGGGATTACGACCTTCCGTCGCGCAATGACATCGCTGTCAGCCAGGGGCATCCATTCCACGAACACGGCGCCGGCTGATGGCTGCATCCGCCCTGTTCACGCGCATGTTCAACAGCAACGGTTCGTCGCGCAGCTATAGCGACCTCGTGCTGGTGGCCGGTGTCGTGGCGATCATCGGACTGATGATCCTGCCGCTTCCCATGGTGGTGATCGACGCGCTGGTCGCATTGAACATGCTGATCGGCATCGGGCTGCTGCTGATCGCCATCTACATCCCCGCACCCGTCGCCTTTTCCAGTTTTCCGAGCGTGCTGCTGCTCACCACGCTGTTCCGGCTGGCGCTTTCGATCGCGATCACGCGATCGATCCTGCTCAATGCAGATGCCGGTGAAATCATCGATACCTTCGGCAACATCGTGGTCGGCGGCAATCTTATCGTCGGCCTGGTGGTGTTCCTGATCATCACCGTGGTGCAGTTCATCGTGGTTGCCAAGGGCGCCGAACGGGTCGCCGAAGTGGCCGCCCGCTTCTCCCTGGACGCGATGCCCGGCAAACAGTTGTCGATCGACTCGGACCTGCGCTCTGGGCTGCTGGAAAAGGAAGAGGCCCGCCGCAAGCGACGATTGCTGGAGGTCGAGAGCCAGCTGCACGGTTCCCTCGACGGCGCCATGAAGTTCGTCAAGGGTGATGCGATTGCCGGCATCGTGATCATCGTGATCAACCTGCTCGGCGGTCTCGGCGTCGGCGTGATGATGCATGGCATGAGCCTGGGCGACGCCACGCATACTTATAGCGTGCTCACCATCGGCGACGGTCTGGTGGCGCAGATCCCCGCCCTGCTCGCGTCGATTTCCGCCGGTCTGATCGTGACGCGCACCGCGGGCGAGGAAGACGATCGCAATCTCGGCGCGGTCATTGCGCGGCAGATCTCGAATGAACCGCGGGTGTTGATGATCCTCGGCGGCATCGCGCTGTGCCTGATGCTGGTGCCGGGGTTTCCGGTCGTCGTGTTTCTTCCGATCGGCCTGGCACTGGTTTCCCTGGCGGCCTGGCGCATGCGTGAGCGCGTCGGCATGTTTCGCAAGATGTTCAAGGTGCCAGACAGCCAGACCGAGTTGCTCCCGCCCGACGTGGCTGACACCGATGCCCTGACACCGCCCGCGGCATTGTTGCTGGAAGTGCAGTTGACGGCACTGCAAACACTGGGGGCCGCTTCGGTACGCACGCTGTTTCGCCATGTCGTGGGCGCACTGCGCGAAGAGTATGGCGTGCCGCTGCCCAAGCCCGCACTGCGTGCCGGCCTGGCGCTACCGGAGAATGGCTATGCGCTCTATGCCTACGGCGTGCGCATTGCCTACGGCGTGATCAAGCCTGACCAGCTTTTTCTTCCCGGGCGAGCGGCATTGCCGGCACCACACGCCACCGGGAACGCACTGGCAATCAATGCCGTCGCCGGATTCCCTGGGCGTTGGGTGGCGGGGGACAGCCCTTTTGCGGCGGAAGCGCTGGATGCTGCGCAAATGCTGCGCGAACATCTCCGGCTGGCGCTGGAGCGGCACCTCTCGCTGTTCATCGGTATCCAGGAAACCTCCAATCTGTCGAACGGCCTGAGCCGCGACTATCCCGATCTCGTGCGCGAGATGCTCCGCGTCGTCTCGCCTCAGCGAGTCGCCGAGGTGCTCAAACGCCTGGTCGAGGAGCGCGTGCCGATCCGTCAACTGCGCGACGTGTTCGAAGCCATCACCGACGCCGCGAGCCGCGAGAAAGACATCGTGCTGGTCGCCGAGTACGTCCGCATGGCGCTGCGCCGGCATCTCAGCTATCGCTACGCCGACCAGTCCCATGCACTGCACGTGCTGGTGGCACGACCGGAACTCGAAGAGCGCCTGCGCCGTTCCGTGCACACCGGCCCGGCCGGAACGCAGCTAGCGGTGGAACCGGAATTGGCAAGTCACCTGCTGGCCCAGATCGGCGAGTACGCACGTGGCGAACATGGGGCCTCCATGGTGTTGCTCAGCTCGATGGATGTACGCCGCCATCTGCGCAAGCTCACCGAGGCCGAATACGCCGACATTCCGGTGCTTTCCTACCAGGAACTGGTGCCGGATCTGCAGTTGATCCCGGTAGGACAACTGGCCGCCTGAAGGGCGGGACTTCAATCACTTTACGACAGGCAAGGGATCCTCTAAATGCGTAGAAACAGAAGCACTTCGGGACGGATACGCCAGCGGGCCTTGATGGGCCTGCTGGCCGTTCTTCTGTTTTCCGCGACGGCCGTGCAGGCTTCGTCCATCCCCTTCAAACGCGGTACTACCGAGGTGCAAAGCGACAAGACGCTGCATGAAATCCTGCCCGACTTCTTTCACGACCAGGGCCTCGAAGTCGTGCTCAGCTCGCAGGTCGCAGCCCGCAGCGGCACCGTCAACGGCAACTTCAAAGGCACCTATGCGCAGGTATGGCGTCGTATCGCCGACAGCAACAACCTGCTCGCCTACTGGGACGGTTCGGCCGTCTATGTGTACCTGAACTCGGAACGGCAGACCGACTACTCCACCGTCCCGCTACCGGCGGAGCAGCAGTTTCTGGCTGCGATGGCCAGCGTGAACTGGGCCGACACGGCCACCGGCAACATCTGGAAGCTGGAGCCCAGCACTGGCCTGATCACCATCACCGGCACCAAGCGCTTTGCCGAACAGGTCAAGCAGATGGCGCAAACCGTGTCGGGGCTGGGCCAGAATCCCGACACCCGCTTCAAGTTCTATCCGCTGAAATATGCATGGGCGGCCGACACCACGATGACCGTCGGCAATCGCCAAGTGACCATTCCCGGCGTCGCCAGCGTGTTGCGCGAACTGGTAGGCAACTCCGGCGGCAACGGCCAGTTCAGCGGTGCGCGCGAACGGATGATTTCCGCACGCCAGCGTGGCTTGCGTGGTCAGGGCCTTGCCGCCAGCGGCGGCCAGCCACCGCCGCCCCTGGGTGACTACAGCACACCGCAACAGGACGACGATGGTCTGGATCAGCCTAACGCACCGTTGGCCCCGGCCGTGCAACAGGGAGGTTTGCAAAGCGTGGGCGGCAGCGGCCAGAGTCGCGTGGTCGCCGATACGTTCCGCAACGCGATCATCGTTCGCGACACCGCCGATCGGCTCGCCATGTACGACGAATTGATCCGTCAGCTCGACGTCGCGCCGCAAATGGTGGAAATCGAAGCGACCATCATCGACGTCGACAAGAGCAAGGCCCGCAAGCTTGGCGTCAACTGGTTCTACCGCAACGGCCGCACCACGGTTGGCTTCGATGGCACTACCGATGCCTCGTCGCTTTCCACCAAGGCCACCTTGCTGGCGGCACTTGGCCTGGGTGACACCAGCTATCTGCCGGCGCTGTTCGGCAATGGTTTCCAGGTCGGCGCGATCCTTGGCAATCCGGCAAAGTTCGTCGCCAACGTCAATGCACTGGAGGATGACGGCGTAACCCATGTGGTGACCCATCCACAGGTCATCACGATGGACGACGCCGAAGCGGTGATCCAGAGCATCCGCACCGTCTACGTCCCCGTGCAGGGCGCCTACAACTCCGATCTCTACAACGTCGTCGCCGGCACCACGCTGCGCGTGACGCCGCACGTCGTGATGGAAAACGGCCAGCCGCGCATCCGCGTGATGGTGCAGATCGAAGACGGCAACATCAGCTATTCGGCCAAGGACGCGAACAAAGTCCAGTACCCCATCGTGAGCCAGAACGCGGTCAACACCCAGGCGGTCATCGCCGATGGCCAGGGTTTGCTGCTCGGAGGATTGATTCAGGATCAGGGGCAGAACATGGAGCACAAGATTCCGATTCTTGGCGACATCCCCCTGCTCGGTTACCTGTTCAAGACCGTCCAGAAGGAGCGTGATCACACCGAGCGGTTGTTCCTGATCACGCCGAGGCTGGTGGCGCTGAATCACATCACCGGACAACAGACCCCCAGCTCTTCACAGGTGAATATCGAGACCCAGCAGCAACTCGACAAGCTGCAGGAACAGAAAAACGCCTGGTGGAATCACGGGAAAAACCCGCCGATCCAGCAACCGTTGCCATCGCCTGCGCCGGTCCCGTCGCAACCCATCACGGTGCAGTCGGTGCACACCGCGGCTCCCGTGCAAACCAGGCACTGAGGACAAAGCGATAATGTCATGAGCAGCATGCCCGCCAACCTGAGCAAGTCGAAAGCGACCCGGCACAACGTGGAGAAATCTCCACGCGTGCAACTCAGCTTGCGCGTGTTGACCGGCACGCATGCGGGGGCGGAAATCCGCCTGCCCGACCGTGGCATCCTGATGATCGGACACGCCGATGACTGCGACCTGATCCTTGCCGACGAAGGCATCGCCGCGCATCACTGCGTGCTCACGGTAGTCGGTGACCAGGTGTTGTTGCGCGCCATGGATGGCAGTGTCGCCACCCACGACGGTCCGATCGCCGTCGGCGAAAACATCACGCTCGAGCATTTCGCCGTCGCCCACCTGGACGGCGTCCAGCTGGCCGTGGGGCCGCACTGGAACGAGCGTTGGCAGAGCCTCACCGATGCAGCCGGTACCGGCGCATCGATGTTCACGAAAAACCAGCTCGATGGACGTCGCCGCGGCCTGCTCAGTGTCGTCGCCTTGCTGTTGCTGGTCGCCATGCTGGTGCTGTTCGGCAGCTGGAAAGTGAACCATCCGATCGTCATGGCCACGCACACGGCCGACCAGCAACTCGGGCAGGCACAGGCCATCCTCGGTGACATGTCATTGCGGCACGTCAAGGCCAGCGTCGGCGACGACAACCGTTTGCTGATACGCGGCGTGGTCAACAGCGCCGCGCAGCTGCCGCAGCTCAAGAGCCGGCTTTCCGCGGCCAGCCTGAACACCGAGCTGACCGTCCGCGACTGGCCCAGCGTGGCCAAGCAGGTCAACGACATCTTTGCCATGCACGGCTACACCGTCGAAACGACGATGCTCGATCAGGGCGACATCGTGGTCGCCGGTCACTTTGGCGATCATGAAAACGGCATCAAGGTGCAAAAGGAAGTGCTCGGTTCCAGCGACATGCAAAAGCTCGGCACCGACCTGCTCGGCCTGCGCCTGGCAACAAAGAACTATGACGAAACGCCGGAAGGTCCGCCGCAGCTGCCCCCCGGAAAGCGCATCCGTCATGTCAGCAGCGGCGAGGACAGCTATCTGATCACCCGTGATGATTCACGCTATTACCCCGGGGCGACGTTGCCGCAGGGCGGCGTGTTTCTTGCCGTGTCGGACAACGGAAACATTCTTGTGCGCATGCCGGACAACAGCCTCAAGCAGCTTGAAAGAGACGACGACTACACGATCCCGCACACGATCGACGAGACGAGCTCGGCCAATTTCCTGCCCGCCGGCTCTGCGTCGGCGGCAGCGCCAGCAGCCTCGGCTTCCGTGGGGGTGCCAGCAGATCAGCATTGAAAGGAAAGCGTACCGGGCCTCACGGCCTTCCCGCGTCGAACGGCTGAAGCCGCTTGGCGCTCCAGTGGATCGGACAGCACCGATCCTGTTACAGGCCCCGCCTCCGGCGTGGCTGTCACGAAGCTAAGGAGACCACCATGAGCAGCAATACCATCAACACGGCAGGCGGCAACACCCAGTTCCCCGACATCTCGGCCGGTAGCGCAGCCGCCGGTCAGTCGGCCAGCAACGACCAATCCAAGAGCTGGTTCGAAGCCATGGCCAAGGCATGGGGCAACGCACTCGACCAGCAGGCGTCGAAAGTTACCGCCCTGTCCGATCAGGTCAGCAATGGCTCGGGCGGCGGCGCCGACGGCCAGGCCAGCAGCGGCTCGGACAATCCGTCCGTATTGACCCAGCTCACCGCCGAAAGCCTGAAGATGCAGTTCCTCTCGACCAGTGCATCCACCTCGGACAACGCCGTTGGCCAGGCGCTCGACAGTCTGGGTCGCAAGCAGTAATCGCCGACACATCACCTGGAGGCGACACATGAACGTAGTCCCGACCCCGATGGTCAACGTGGCCAGTTTCGCCAATACGCCCGCTGCCACCACGGCACCGGCGCATGTCGACGACATCGCGAAATTTCAGCAGAACTTCGCCGATGCGGCACCGGCCAACCACGTGCAGAACGGGGAAGTTACCCCGGTAACGCACGAATTGAGCACGGGCTTCCGCGCCGTGCTCAATCAGTTCGACTCGTTGAACGGCCATGCCAGCAAGATCGGCAAGATGGCAGAGGCCATGCGCAGCAGTGGACGCGATCTGGCGCCCAGCCAGATCATCGACATGACCATGCAATGCCAGCAGATGGTATTTCAGGCCGAGCTGACTTCGAACGTTGCCAACCGCAGTTCGGATGGCATACAGCAACTGTTCCGTCAGCAGTCCTGAGGACACATCATGGCGAAGCGTTTGACCAGTGGCATGGCGTGGCGGTTGGCAACCCTGATCCTGGCATTGGGGTTGCTGGCCGGCTGCAGCCGTGATGCGCTCTACGCCCATCTCGACGAGCAGCAAGCCAACGATGTCGTCGCGGCGCTGATCAACAACGGCGTCGATGCGGAGAAAAAGCCCGCCGAGCGCAGCGATGGCTGGCAGGTATTGATCGATCGCCGCGACATGCCCACGGCAGTGGCGGTACTGCGTGATGCCGGACTGCCGCACCAGAGTTCCGACAGCTACACGCAGATGTTCAAGAAGAACGGCTTGGTGTCATCGCCGCTGGAGGACAAGCAACGTTTCATCTATGCGCGGGAGCAGGAACTCGGGCATACGTTGCGGCAGTTCGACGGGGTCGTGGATGCCTATGTCTACTTGTCGATGCCGGACAAGGACCCGTTGAGCGACAAGCCGCCGAGCGGCTCGGCATCCGTGGTGATCATCGCCCGACCCAACGCCGGCATCGAAAGCCGCGCGCCGGACATCAAGGCGACCGTGATGACCGGCACCGAAGGCCTGACCGATCCCAGCCGGGTCACCGTACAGTTTTTCCAGCGCACGCCATCGGAGGTGAACCCTACCGCGGTCCGCGCAAACCAGACCAACGCGCTGACGCGCGGTGATGCCACGTCCTGGTTGCTGATCGGCCTCGCACTGCTGGCCGTGCTGCTCGCCGCCGTGCTGTTGTGGCGCAATCGCAGCACCCTGCTCGGCAGCCAGTCGCGTATGCCGGTGCGCCATGAACGTTGAGCAGGTGGCCGCAACCGCACGCCAACAGCAGGCACGAGCGCTGCTCGACGGTCTGCACGCGACGCAGTTCGGTTCCTTGCCGGAATCCTTGCTGGCGTCGGCGCGTAGCTCCGCGCTTGGGCGCCGCATGCTCGCGCGAACCATGTCGCGTCGCCTGCCTGACCTGTTCGCGCCGGATCAGGAACGTTGGCAATCCTGGCAAAACAGCGAAGGCTGGCTGCAATGGCCGCAGTCGCGACTGGAATCCTTCACCCGCACCCTCGGCGCGATGGCGCTGGGCCCCGCGCTGCGGATGATCGTGGAGCGCAGCACCGTGCTGTTTGTGCGTGACGTGCTGGGCCAGGACCACTGGCGCCAGGCGCAGCTGGCAGCGCCGTGGAAAGGGGCTCCGCCGGAAACGATCCGGCTGATGGGTGCCACCGTGTTACGACGCTGCGGCAACGACGCCGAAGCGTTGACGACGGCCATCTTCGAGCGCGGCCAGATCGAATTCATCGGCCACGCGGAACGCCGCCACCCGGAACTCGCCACCCGGCTGGCACTTGGCTATGCACAGGCACCGGCAACGCCGTGCAGCAAGGAAACCTGGCTGCCGTTGAATACCGTTGCCGATCTCCTTGCCGCCGAAGCGGCTACGGATGCGCTGCTGCTGCAAGCGAAGTTCACGCCACTGGAAGAGGATCCGCCGCCGTGAACGCCATGATCGCCGACCGGGAACGCTTCCAGCTCCACATCGATGCGGGTGTCGTGCCTGCGCAAGCGTGGTCGTCGCTCACCGAAGCACAGGCCATTGTCGACCAGGCCAACGCCATGCTCCATCAGGTGAAAGCCGATGTGGCGCAGGTTCGCGAGGACGCCCGCCGTGAAGGACTGCAGCTTGGCCATCGACAGGGCGTCGCCGATTTCGCGGCGACCCTGCAGGCGCTGACTGACGCACGCGCCACGGCCACCGCGGATCTGCGCCGCCGTGCCGGCGACATCGCGATCGGCGTGGTCCGGCACATCGCACCGGCGATCGGCGCAGAGCGGCTGGTGGCATCGCTGGTCGCCGAAGCGATGCAGAAACTGGTCTTCGAACCGCACCTGCTGGTGCGGGTCCATCCGGATGCCGTGGCGCGGGCGCGCGCCGAAGTCGCCGCGCTGGGCGCAGCGGCGGCACCGGATACGGAAATCATCGGTGACCCGGAACTGGACCGCTTCGACTGCATCATCGAATCCGCCGGCGGCGTGGTTCGCGCCGGCTTCAACGAACAGCTCGACCAGGCGCGGGTGATCCTCGCCGCGGCCGAACAGAACTCCGGAGGCAAGCGTGAACGCGCGGACTCCTGACGACGTGCTGCTGGAAGGCCACGACCCGCTGCTGCGCGCGCTCAGCCGCAGCGATACGCTGCAGCGCGTAGGTCGCGTCGCCGAGGCGTACGGCACGCTGGTGCGGGCCACCGGCGTGCGCGCCGCCATCGGCGAGCTTTGCATGCTGGAACAAGCCGACACCGGTTTCAGTTTGCCGGCGGAGGTTGTCGGCGTATCGCAGCAGCAAACCCTGCTTACGCCGCTCGGGCCGCTCGAAGGCATCTCCACCGCCACCACGGTAACGGCCACCGGACGCCAGGCCACGGCGCCCGCCGGCATGAGCCTGCTAGGCCGGGTACTTGACGCGCACGGCGAACCGCTGGACGGATTGGGCCCGCTGGAGAACATCGAGCGCGTGCCGCTGTATGCCGCGTCGCCGAACCCGCTGGGCCGTAGCACGATCGACGAGGCACTACCCACCGGCGTACGCGCCATCGATGCAGCGCTGACCATCGGCCGCGGCCAGCGCACCGGTATCTTCGCCGTCGCCGGCGGTGGCAAGAGCACCCTGCTCGGCATGCTGGCGCGCAACGCGCAGGCAGACGTCAATGTCATCGTGCTGGTCGGCGAGCGCGGGCGCGAAGTCAACGAATTCCTGCGCGACAGCCTGGGCGAGGACGGCATGAAACGCACCGTGCTGGTGGTCGCCACCTCCGACCGTCCGGCACTCGAACGCAGCCGGGTCGCCTGGCTTGGCACCGCCATCGCCGAATACTTCCGCGACCGCGGCATGAACGTGCTGCTGATGATGGATTCGGTGACCCGTTTCGCGCGGGCGCTTCGCGATGTCGGCTTGGCGATGGGCGAGCCACCGTCACGCCGCGGCTTCACGCCATCGGTGTTCTCCGCGCTGCCACGCCTGTTTGAGCGCGCAGGCACCAACGAGCGCGGCGCCATTACGGCGTTCTATACCGTGCTGATGGAGGACGAGGACGGCAGCGATCCGATCGCCGAGGAAGTGCGATCGATCCTGGACGGCCATATCTATCTGTCGCGACGTCTCGCGCAAGCCAATCATTATCCGGCCATCGACCTGCTCGCCAGCGCCAGCCGCCTGATGCCGCGGGTCACCCAGCCATCCCATCAGCGTGCCGCCGGCCTGTTGCGACGCTACCTGGCGAAGTACCGCGAGATCGAGATGCTGCTGCAACTGGGTGAATACAAACCCGGCGGCGATGCCGACGCCGACACCGCGATTGCCCGTATGGACGCCATCAATCAGCTGCTTCGCCAGGATACCCACGAACAGGCTGATTTCGTCGCAACGCGCAGCCGTCTCACCGGGGTATGCACGTGAGCGGCAAATTTCCGCTCGAGCCACTCTGCCTCCTTCGCGGCATCCGCCTGCGAGGCTTCGAGGCGGAGTTGCGCAGCTGTCGCGAACGCTATGACCAGGTCGAGGGCGAACGACTCGCGGCAGTCGAATCACTGGCGCAGACGCTGCGGCTGCGCAGCGAATTTGCCGAAAATTCGTGGAGAAAGTTGTTCGAGCGGAACTGTCCGACCGGTTCGGCGATGGACCGTCACGAGCGGCACCTTGCCCTGCTCGATCAGGGCATCGTGGAGCACCAGGCCCATTTGGTGGCATGCGAACAGGTCAGTGACGATGCACGCCTGATGCTCGATGCCGCACTCGCCGCGTGGCGAAAGGCACGCAGCAAGCTCGATGCCGTCGGCGAAATGAAACAGGAATGGCAGCGCTCGGCGCGCAGCCAGCAGGAACGTCTCGAGGAGCAAAGCCTGGAAGAACTCGCGCTCCGCCAGGCCCCCATCAGCTGAGGTCGATATGCGCAACGAATCCACCACATCTTCATCGCGCGATGCCGTGTCGAGCCATGTCCATGCACCGGCACGCGGATCAAAACCCGGCAAGCCCGATGCCACGCATGACCACGAGAACGTCCAGCGTTTCCGCAAGTTGATGGACGGCAAGGCTTCCGGCCGCCAGGACCCGGGAAATACCGATGAGCTCACCGACCTGTCCGGTGCAGCAACCAAGAAGCTGTCGCTGGAACAGGAACAGGCGCTGCGCGAACTGTTGCAACGCCAGATGGATTCGGCTGAAGGCAAGGCCGCGCTGATTTTCCGCGACGACTCCGAAGGTGGCGACAGCCAGTCCGGCGATACACACGACGACCAGGCGGGCGCCAACGCAGGCGCGCAGCTGCTTCAGCAGACGACGCAGGCCACCCAATACACCATCCAGCAACCCACGGCGGCGGCGCAATCGGCGTTTACGCCCGCCCTGGCCGAACTGATCGAGCGCCACGTAAAGCAGTTGCTGGTGCCCGATGCCACCAGCCGCAGCTCGGCACAGTCGCGCGAGATCATGATTACGCTGAAGAACGGGCTGCTGCCGGATACCGACCTATGGTTGAGCCGGACCGACAAGGGATGGCGGCTTCGCGCCGACACGCATTCGGCCAACGCCTATCACGCGCTGGTCGAGGGTGCACCGCAACTGATCGAACGTTTCGCCAGCAGCAAGCTGGGCGAGCTCGAAGTTGACCCCGTGTTGCTTGGCTGAGGAGGCGGCATCGATGTCATTCTTTTCCCATCTTCCCGGCCACAACCCCCTGTTGCGGCTGCTCAGCATCGACCATACCGGCCGCGCGAGCAGCCATGATGACGGCGATGGACTTCGCTTCGGTTATCCAATGAACCTGGGCGATACGCTCAATACCATCGCCAGCAAACTGCAGATACCGATCAACGAGCTGCTCACCAGCAATCCCTCGCTGCATGCCGACAGCCCGCTCACGCCGGGTCTCGACATCGCGCTGCCCACCCACCACATCGATCGCGTTATCGACAACGTCACGCAACTGGCGAGGCCCGATGCAGCGGCAAGCCATGCGACCTCCGATGTGCCGCGTCCACCGCCATCGAGCAACTCCCCAGCGTTGCCGATGACGCCAGCGTCGCCGCCGGACAGCAGCCACGACGTGGTGGTTTCACCGGCGCGGACCATTGACGACACCGGCATGGCCGGCCGTAGCAGCACTTTCGGTACGGCCGCTGCTGCATCGAGTGTGGTGGCGAGCAGTGCCTCCCTGGCGCCAACGCAAGGCATCGTGGGTGATCGAAGCGCCTACGCGGCGCCCGGTTCCACCGTGACCGGCAAGGTCGCCCCGTCCACCGACGCGGTGAATTTCAGCCAGGCGGCCAGCAGCACGATCCAGATGGTGCAATCACAACACGACGGCGAACTGCCGCCACCGCCGCTGCCACAGAATGCCGATCGTGCCCTGCCTCTTTTCAACACCTCCGCGGTCCAGACGTCGTGGATGCCGCAAGCCGTACCCACCGGTTGGAACACGGTCATCGCGGCCACCGGCAGCAACGATGCCCGATTGCAGATCATGGCGCTGCTGGCCATCCAGATCGGCGGTGCGGCGATCAGTAACGGCCAGGTCACCGGGCAGACGCCCGGCTTCATCGATCCACAGGCGGTCGCCGCCTACGCAAACAGCATGCGTGCCGGACACAGCATCGACCTGGGTGCCGGCCGCCGCATGGAGTTTTCGCTGGCCTCCGACCAGTTGCGTCGGGTGGGGGCGATCGGTGAGGAAGGACGCGCCGTTTCGGTGGGCTCGCGCCGCACCGGCGACGGCCTCGATGAAGTTCAAGACGACCAGCGCGCCGAAGCAGACGAAGAGACCCAGGACGGCCATGAGCAACGTCAGCATGAGCAGCGCCGACTCGCCGCCATCGCTGCGCTGCGCCGGCGCCGGCGACCACTCAGCACGCGCTGTCGTTACTGGCACGGTGAACGTCGGCCGCTCTACGCATCCAGCGACAGTCGTTATCCGAAGGGTGTGGATCTGGCGGAATTTCGCAGCCGGCTGCCGCAGCGCTATTTGTGGACGGCATCGCCAGGCCCTGCCCGTCCCGGAAAACCCCGCAACGATCCATAGCGAAGGGGCTTTCGTCCATTCGCTATTCAACGGGCCTGAACGTTACGGCCCGCCGCTTTCCACCGCCACGCCATGTTGCCGCAGCCATTGGTGAACCTGCTCGTGCCCGGCGCGCGCCGTGGCATTGAGGCCCCCGGCTGGGGTGATGTTGAAGTAGGTCTGGAAAGTGGCACCCTGCTGATTGCGCCGCCCCGGATCGGCCCCCGCTTCAAGCAATGCCAGCACGCAGCGTGTCTTGTGCACCTTGGCGGCCATGTGCAACGGGGTATTGCCGAGCCGGTCGGCGCGGTTCGGGTCGGCATGGTGCGCCATGAGGAGTTGAAACGCGTCGTCGTCCGGATTCATCAACGCGGCGTCCAGCGGCGGCGCCTGGGTGACGCCATGCGGCGTATCGGGGCTGGCGCCGTGGTCGAGCAGGATCTTCAGATAGGTCGGATCGTTTGCCATCGCCGCCATGTGCATCACGGTCGCGCCACCCATACCCGGACGTGATGCATCGGCGCCATTGTCGAGCAAGGCAGTCAGTCCTTTCGGACTCTGCTGCAACAACGCCCATTCAGGCAGGGTGACGCCGCGATCGCCTTGCGCGTTCGGATCGACACCCGCCGCGACCAGCGCATGGATTCCTTCCGCATCGCCCTCGCCCACGGCGGTGGCCAGTTGTGCCACGCGCGCATCGGCGAATACCTGGTCTGCCTTCGTGCTGTTCAAGCGCGCTCTCCCGGATGCGATACCTGCCAGCAAGGTGCAGGCAAGCAACATGATCACGCATCCTACGCGACGATGATGGCGGTGGTTCATGCCGTGTGCTCCGCGCATTGGCACCTGCTCGCTGGATGCGACAGGGCGTGATATATCGCCGAGTCGGCCACATCGCGCGTCATGCGCATGTGGAGGGATGCCGAATATCTCAGGATGCCCAGGGATGATCGTTGCCCAACGCGGTGATCACCGGATCGATGTAGTGCAGATCCACCGCGTGTTTGGCTTTGTCGACGAGATATTTCGCTTCCAGCACCTCGCCCTTGCCGTCGGCCCAGTCGTACCAATGGATGTTCGGTTTGGTCAGCGGATCGGGATCGGTGAGGGTGATCTTGTGGCCGACGGCATCCGGTATCGGCGTGCTTTCCTGCAGGCCGGTGAGGATTTCTCCGCCGATCGCGTAGCGACGGATCAGGCCATCGTCGGCCTGCTGTTTCAACGCGGTGGTATCGCCGTCGGGAATCGACCGCTTGATGGTCTCGTCGTTGAGACCGGAAGCATTGAAGGTGACTGCCGCCGAATCGGTGGCCAGCGAAGCGATCGAGGCAAGGCCACCGCCCAGCGAATGCCCGGTGATCGCCAGCGAATTGCCGAAAGCCGCCTTCGCTTCGGTAGCCAGCGCGACGGCCTGGTTGTATTCGGCGGCCGGCAGGCCAAGGCCCTGCTCGGCATTGTTCAACCAGTCCTTGGCATCGTTGGAACCGGCAAAGGCCAGCACGTGGTCGCCGTTCTTGTCCTGGTAGATCGCAGCGCGGAAACCCGTACTCGGATCTTCCAGCGATGCCGGATCGATGCCGGCCTGCTGCAACTGGTCATCGGTGAGCCGGCTCCAGCCGGTAACCCCCTTGCTGTCCGGATCGTAGACGTCCTGACAGATCAGGGCCATCTGCACGTCGAGCGCCTTGGCATCGGTGCCGCGCACTTGCGCGTCGAAATCGGGTGCGGTTCCATCGGTGCGGCTGCCGAACAGGTTGCGAGTCAAGCCAGCCAATTGCGGATTGAAGCCGATCTGCGGCACCGACAGATGCGCGCTCGCCGCCGCGTTCGTGTGGGCAGTGGCGAAATCCCTGTCTGCAAGAGCGGACGGTTCGACCGGACTGGCGCGGTGGGTCTGCAACTGCAAGGACATCGCACTCACTCCCGGCGGGTCGTTGATGAACGATAGCTGCTGGCAGCGTCGGCGATCAGCTAGGGCCGTCCCTAGCTTGGGTCATCCCTAGCTTGAGTCATCCCAGTCGGGTCGATCAGGCGGCGCAACGCCAAGCTCCCTGTCAGGGCGATGAGTTGTCGCCAAAAAGCGTCGACGGCGCGCCATGGTCCCGGCTCCAGCTCGTCCAGGGCACATCGGTGGCGCCGATGCTGTCCACCTTCACCGTCCACCGGCCATGCACGCGTCGCAGCAACGCATCGTATTTCGCCGATTTGAGTCCGTGTCGGTCGGCCTCTTCGTAGCGCGTGCCGGTATAGCTGACGGCTTGGCCCTGCGCGTCCTGCATGGTGGCATGCAGGTATGCCCAGCTATCGGCCAGTCGCAGCTGCTCCACCTTGAAACGCACCGGCTTGCCCAGCTGCGACTGCACTTTCGTCCGTGCCGCATCCAGCACGTCGCGGCGCTCCGGCGACTGCACGGAGGGTGTTTGCAGCAGTGCCTGTGCATGAACCTGGCCCAGCGTGGCAATCACCAGAGTGGCAAGCAGGATGGGGCGCATCGGGTGACTCCTGATGTGAAGATGATTCACGCGCCGTCGCCATGAGCGCAACCAGCACGATTTCAAACAGGAGTATGCCGATTTGCCACACGACCTCATGCTGGGGTTTTCCCGAGCATGAGGTCGTGGAGGTGCTTATCCGGACGGCGGGCCTTTCAGCTCGACCATGTTTCCTTGCGGGTCGTACAGGTAGATCGAAGGTCCCTCGCCCTGCGCGCCGTAGCGGGAGCCCAGCTCGCCGATCCGCACGCCATGCGCCTTGAGATGGCTCAGGATCGCTGCCTCGTCGTAATCCTCCACGCGCAGGCACAGATGATCCATGTTGTGGCCTTCAGCGCCCGGCGCGGCACCGCCATGACGACCGAGCTTGCCATCGATACGGACCAGATCGATCAGTGAGGCACCGGCGCGCAATTGCACCAGACCGATCTCGTCCTGTCGCCGCTCCTCGCGGCACCCCAGCACCTCGCAATAGAAACGCTGCATCGCGGCCATGTCGATGGCGCGCAGCACGACATGGTCGATTTCACCGATACGGATCATGGTGGGCTCCGATGGTTCAGAAACAGCTTCAGAGCATAACCCGGCCCCGCGACCGGGGATTCGCTGAACCACGTCCCGACTGACCGCGACATGCCCCGCCAGCCCTGTATAATCGTCCGGGTAAACGCATGGTGGGAGAAGTGGCCGGCCCTCAGGGGCACGACCGCTGCCGAAGACGCAACGCCCGTAATCGCTCAGGCCCCACACCATCACGCGTAAACACTCTGGAGAGACCGGTTGAATCCGGCGCCGAAGGGGCACGAAGCCCGGGTCAGTCGATCGATCCGGTTTCCAAACTCTCAGGCAAAAGGACAGAGGGGCGCCCCGCGTGCGGCTTCGCACGTTGCCTTCGGACGCCCCTGCCATGAGCCCTGCCCCTGTGAGTACGCCTAACTTTTCCTCGCTGCGCGACCTCGAGCAGCACGACGCCTTCATTGCACGCCACATCGGTCCCAACGATGCCGAGATCGCGCAGATGCTGCATGTCATTGGCCACGATTCGCTGGAATCGATGACCGACGCCATCGTGCCCGCCAAGATCAAGTCACCTGCGCCGCTGGCGCTGCCGCAGGCGATCACCGAAGTCGAGGCGCTGGCCAAGATCCGCCTCATCGCGGACAAGAACCAGGTGTTCCGCAGCTTCATCGGCCAGGGCTATTACGGCACCCACACACCCAACGTCATCCTGCGCAATATCCTGGAGAACCCGGCGTGGTACACGGCCTATACGCCGTACCAGGCGGAGATTTCGCAGGGCCGCATGGAGGCGCTGATCAATTTCCAGACGCTGTGCGCCGACCTCACCGGCATGGAAATCGCCAACGCCTCGCTGCTGGACGAGGCCACTGCCGCGGCCGAGGCGATGACGCTGGCCAAGCGTTCGTGCAAGTCCAGATCCAATGTGTTCTTCGTGTCCAGTGGCGTGCATCCGCAGACGCTGGAAGTGCTCAAGACCCGCGCCGAGGCAATGGGGATCGAGCTGCATATCGGTGACGACGCCCAGGCGGCCACCGTCGACAGCTACGGCATCCTGCTGCAGTACCCGAATACCTTTGGCCGCATCGGCGATTACAAGGCGCTGGCCGATGCCGCGCACGCACGCGGTGCGCTGGTCGCGGTCGCCACCGATCTGCTCGCGCTGACCCTGATCGCCGCGCCCGGCGAATGGGGCGCGGACATCGTGGTCGGCAATTCGCAGCGCTTCGGTGTGCCGTTCGGCAACGGTGGCCCGCACGCCGCCTTCATGGCCTGCCGTGACGCCTACAAGCGTTCGATGCCGGGCCGCCTGATCGGCGTGTCGATCGACGCCGAAGGCAAGCCGGCCTATCGCCTTACTCTGCAAACCCGCGAGCAGCATATCCGCCGCGAGAAGGCCACCTCCAACATTTGCACCGCGCAGGTGCTGCTGGCGGTGATGGCCAGCATGTACGCGGTCTATCACGGCCCCGAAGGGCTCACCCGCATCGCGCGCCGCACGCATCGCCTCGGCGCCATCCTCGCCGCTTCGCTGCGCCAGGCTGGCGTCGATGTGGGCACCGATTTCTTCGACACCCTGCACATCACCGGTGTCGATGCCGTCGCGTTGCACGACAAGGCTGCCGCTGCCCGCCTCAACCTGCGTGCGATCGATGCGAACAGCGTCGGCATCAGCCTGGACGAAACCACCACGCGCGCCGACGTGCTTTCGCTGGCGGCGCTGTTCGGCGCAAGCATCGATGATATCGACGCGCTCGATACGACCACCGCCGACGCCCTGCCCACTGCGCTGCTGCGCAAGAGCAGCTTCCTCACCCATCCGGTGTTCAACACCCACCACAGCGAGCACGAACTGCTGCGCTACATGCGTGCGCTGGCCGACAAGGACCTGGCGATGGATCGCACCATGATCCCGCTGGGCAGCTGCACCATGAAGCTCAACGCCACCGCCGAGATGATCCCGGTCACCTGGCCGGAGTTCGGCAACATCCATCCGCTGGCGCCGAACGCGCAGACCACCGGTTACAAGGAGTTGATCGACGGCCTCGAGGCGATGCTGGTCGAGTGCACCGGCTACGACGCGGTGAGCCTGCAGCCGAACTCCGGCGCCCAGGGCGAATACGCCGGCCTGCTGGCGATCCGTGCGTATCACCGCTCGCGCAACGAAGGCCATCGCGACATCTGCCTGATCCCCGAATCCGCCCACGGCACCAACCCGGCCTCGGCGCAGATGTGCGGCATGACCGTGGTGGTGACCAAGTGCGACAGCAACGGCAACGTCGATGTCGAAGACATCCGCCGCGCCGCCGAAAAACACAGTGGCCGCCTCGCCGCGCTGATGATCACCTACCCGTCCACCCACGGCGTGTTCGAGGAAGACATCGTCGCCATCTGTGAGATCGTCCACGCGCACGGCGGTCAGGTGTACACCGACGGCGCCAACATGAACGCGCTGGTCGGCGTGGCCAAGCCCGGCAAGTGGGGCTCGGACGTGTCGCACCTCAACCTGCACAAGACCTTCTGCATCCCGCACGGCGGCGGTGGCCCGGGCGTCGGCCCGTGCGCGGTGAAATCGCACCTCGCGCCGTTCCTGCCCAAGACGCTCGGCGGCGAAGGCGTTGTCGGCATGGTCAGCGCGGCCAGCCATGGCTCCGCCTCCATCCTGCCGATCTCGTGGATGTACATCACGCTGATGGGCACCCAGGGCCTGCGCAAAGCCACCCAGGTCGCCCTGCTCAACGCCAACTACATCGCCAAGCGGCTGGAAGCGCACTATCCAACCCTGTACACCGGCCGCAATGGGTTGGTCGCGCACGAATGCATCCTCGACCTTCGTCCGCTGAAGGACGCCACCGGCATCGGTGCCGAGGACGTGGCCAAGCGGCTGATCGACTTCGGCTTCCACGCGCCGACGCTGAGCTTCCCGGTCGCCGGTACGTTGATGGTGGAACCGACCGAGAGTGAATCGCAGAGCGAGCTGGACCGCTTCATCGACGCGATGATCCAGATCCGCGACGAGATCCGCGCCGTCGAGGACGGCAAGCTCGATCGCGAGGACAACCCGCTGAAGCACGCGCCGCACACCGCCACCATGGTTTCCGCCAGCGAGTGGACCCACGCCTACCCGCGCGAACTGGCCGCGTTCCCGCTGGCCAGCCTCAAGCTGCAGAAATACTGGTCGCCGGTGGCTCGCGTCGACAACGTCTACGGCGACAAGAACATCATGTGCGCCTGCATCCCGATCGATGCGTACAAGGAAGAAGCCGAGGCGTAATCGCTGCCCGGTACCACCCATGAAAAGGTCCCGCACGCGGGGCCTTTTCATTTAGCCGTCCGTTTCTGTAGGAGCGGCTTCAGCCGCGATGCTTTTCAGCAGGCGGACAGGAGCATCGCGGCTGAAGCCGCTCCTACAACAGCGGGACTACGCGGTGGCGATGCGATTCCTTCCCTGCTGCTTGGCCTGGTACATCTGCCGGTCAACCGCCTCGATGAAGGCCTGCAGCTCCTGGCCGTGCGCGGGGATCGTGGTCATGACGCCGAGGCTGACAGTCAATGACAGGCCGGCCGGGGAGCCCTCATGCGGGATGCGCTCGCCGGCAACGAGATCGCGACAGCGCTCGGCCATCTTCGCGGCGGCCGCTTCGTCTGTCTCGGGCAGCACCAGCACGAATTCCTCGCCACCGAAACGCGCCACCACATCGCGCGCACGCGCCGCTGCCAAGCCCAGCACCTGGGCCACACGCTTGAGACAGTTATCACCTTCGAGATGGCCGTAGCGGTCGTTGTACTGCTTGAAATAATCGATATCGAGCATCACCAGCGACAGCGGCTGCCGATTGCGGCGCGCGTTTTCCCATTCGATCTCGATCAATGCATCGAAACGGCGGCGGTTGGCGATGCCGGTCAGGCCGTCCTTGAACGAAAGCTCCTCCAGCTCCTTCTGCAGCAGTACCAGTTGCTGCTCGGTCTTCTTGCGCTCGCTGATGTCGAACATGAAGCCGATCAGCGAATCGACCGCACCGTCCTCGTTGCGCACCACGTGCACCACGTCGCGGATCCACACATAGCCGCCGTCGCTGGTCAGTGCGCGATAGTCGGCCTCGTGATCGACACCGGCCTGCGACTGCGAAACGCAGAACGCCACCACCCGGTCGCGTTCATCCGGGTGCATGCGGTCCACCCAGTCCTGCACGGTGACCCAACTGGAAGGTGCCCAGCCCAGCAGGGCTTCGATCTGCGGCCCGATATACGCGAACTGCATGGTGGCCCAGTCGATCTTCCAGGGAATCGCCCGCGTCGATTCCAGCAAGGTCTTGTAGACCGCGCTGTCCGGTTCCAGCCGGGTTTCGATATCGACCATTCCGATTTCCCCCATGTTGGTGAAGCAGTCAAGCGAGCCCGCCGACATCCAGCATGGAATCAGAACGGCACGCCGTCCAGTTTCCGACTCACCTGAGTGCCGCCGCGTCGTGAACCGCGTGATGTCATTTACCACCATGCGGACATGTCACGAAAGAGAAGGCCCCGCATCGCGGGGCCTTCTCTCAAGCAACTACAACGCTCGGATCAACCGCCGTTCTTCCCCAGCCAGGCATCGATCGCCGGCAGGCGCTCCTTGCGCACCATCTGGCGATACTCGATGTCGGCAACCACGGTATCGGCGGCGCGGCGCGAGCTCTTGGCGATATGCGCATCGGCATAGGCCTTGATCTTGCCGATCATCGCCGGATCGTTCGAACTGCCGCCGATGCCCGGGTAGTAGCGACTGCTGGAGGTGGAGTCGACCAGCTTGTCGATCTGTGGACGGTGCGCCATGGCGAACGCCCACGCCATGTCCGGATGCTGATAACCGACTGCCCGGATCATGCCAGCGCTGTTGGTGGCGCCCGGCTCATCGGTCAGCGCCAGATCCAGTGCACGCTGGGCCAGTGCGTCGTCTTCGGCGATCGACAGCAGCAGGTACAGGCGGTCCTTGATCAACGGCGTGGTTTCGGCCTTGGCCATCGCATGCAGCTTGTCCCAGGTCGCGGCGTCCGCCTTGCGCGCCACCACCGCGAGGATGGTCTTGCGCAATGCCGGCGGCACGGCCTTCGGATCGGTCGCCTGCGCCGCGTAGCGACGCTGCACTTCCTTGATCACGTCGGTGTCGCCAAGGTCGGCCAGCACGCCGATCAGTTGCGTGCGCAGGATCGTGGTCGGATCGCCTTCGTCCGCCTCCGCCTCCCAGCCCACGCGGGCAAACACCGGCTTCAGCTGCTTGATCGCAAACGCATCGAAGCGTGCCTGCCGCGCCTTGTCGCCACGGTAGTACTGGTGGATGCCGGAGAAACTGCCGGCGATGTCGCCCCAGATCTGCGGATCGGCGTTGGCAGGCGTCGCCTGGGCCAGGTCGAGGTAGCTCGACGCCGGCTGCAGGCCTGCCATGCCCAGTGCCCAGGTGTCGCCCATCAGGCCCATCTGGTCGATCGGGGCCAGCTTGGCGAAATCGGCCTTGATTGCCGCAAATTCAGCCGGCGTGTACAGCGTGCGGTAATAGCCGCTCTGCCCCGCATTCACCAGCACCGGACCGCAGCCGGACACGGCCAGCGTGGCCTTGCCGTCCACCACGGTGCGCGCGGCTTCGGTACCGCCGACGGCCTTGGCGATCACCGGTACATGCCACTTCAGCGCCGTCTTGTTCGGGCGATCCTTGGTGAATTCGCCCTGGGTCAGGGTCAGCGTGGTCTTGCCGTTGCTGCACGCGGACGACGCCACGCGGATCAGCGGGATACCCGGCTGCAGCGTGAAGTCATGCGCAATCTGCGTCACCGGCTTGCCAGCCGCGCCCTGCACCGCCTTCCACAGGTCGTCCGACACCGTGTTGCCGTAGGCATGGGCCTTGATGTAGCTGCGTACGCCAGTGCGCCAGGTGTCGGCGCCGACATAGGCCTCCAGCATGTTGATCACCGCCTCGCCCTTGGAATAGGTGATCGTGTCGAACGCCTGGCTGGCCTGCTCCACCGTTTCCACATGCTGCACCACCGGGTGCGTGGTGGCCACGGCATCGCGCGACATCGCACCTTCACGGGTGCCGACGGCGTCGAGGTCGGTGTGCCATTCCGGATGCAGTTTCTCGGTGGTACGCGCGGCCATCCACGAAGCAAAACCCTCGTTCAGCCACAGGTCGTCCCACCAGCGCATGGTCACCAGGTCACCGAACCACTGGTGCGCCATTTCGTGCGCGGCGGTGTTGAACACCTGCTGCTTGTCCGACTGGGTCGAGAAGCTCGGGTCCAGCAGCAAGGCATATTCGAAGGTGTAGATCGCGCCCCAGTTCTCCATCGCGGAGAAGAACTGGCTGCTGCCCGGCGAAGCGATGTTGTCCAGCTTCGGCAGCGGGTAAGGCACACCGAAATAATTGTTGTACTCGCGCAACACGTCGCTGGCCGATTTCAGCGTGAAACCCGCCTGCGACTTCTTGCCCATCTGCGTGATCACGCCGATCTCGGTGCCGTCGGCCATGGTGGTGGCACGCTCGAACTCGCCCAAACCGAAGAACAGCAGGTAGGTCGACATTTTCGGTGACTGCTGGAACGTCACACGGGTCATGCCGTTGCCCAGGTCCTTCTTCGACGCCGCCGGCATGTTGCTCACCGCCATGTCGTTGCTCGGCACGGTGGCTTCGAGGTTGAACGTGGCCTTGTACGCCGGCTCGTCCCACGACGGGATGAAGCGGCGGGCGTCGGAGTTCTCGAACTGGGTGTACAGCGCGCGCTTCTTGCCGGCCTTGGTGTCGTAGTCGATCGCGAACAAGCCGTTGGCCTGGGTGCCGATCTTGCCGCTGTACGCCATCGCCAGCTTGTAGCTGCCAGCCGGAATCGGCTGTGCAAACGTGAAGGTGGCCGTCTGCGCCTTAGCGTCCACTGCCACCTTGGGCGCGGCGAACGCGAGCTTGCCCTCCAGCGGGGTCAGGCTCACCGACGAGAACGTCATGTCGATCGCGTTCAACGTGATGCTGGTGGTCGGCTGCAACACATCGACCGTCACCGTCACCTTGCCGTCGAAGGTCATCTTGTCCGCGTGCGGTACTACCGCCACATCGTAATGACTGGGACGCACGCTGCGCGGCAGTTGGGTGGTGGCAAGTTCCGTCGTGGACGTCACGGCGGGCGTCGCCGCCACGGTTGTCATCGAACCACCGGCGAGCGCCAGGGCAATTGCGGAAACCAGATAACTACGCATGACATCCCCTTCAGAAGATTGGTGGAACGGCGGCCTCCCAGCCACCGTTATTGGGCATCGCTTGCTACAGGACCCTTGACGACCGCAGCCGTCCCGGCCGTCGCGATAGTGACCTTCGCCGCGGCTTTCGGACACGGCCGGAAGTCATGTTGACCTTCACCGAACCCGGAACGGGTTCACGTGCAGCCAAGGCCAGAACTGCCCCGGCGCCCCTCAGCTGAAGGACTCCCTTGGGTCGCCAACCTCCCCCGCGAGCAGGGGGAGCAAGTGGGACCGCAGTATTTCCCTCCTGCGGGCGACAGCGGCGCCCGTGCGCCCTCCCCTGCTCGCAGGGGAGGGCTGGGGAGGGGTCGCCCTTGATCCTGAAAAGCATGACGGCGGGTTCACGACAATCGCCGCACGATGGCCACTCCCCCGCGACGTGCTGCGCCGCGCCAACGACCCACTACAGGAGCGTTTGTCATGGCATCGAAGAAACAGCCCGCGCCATCCGCCAAAGCGGCGAAATCCGTCGACGACCGCCGCGGCAACGGCGACGAGCTGCAGCAGATGGCCGGGGGCTCGCATCCCGCGCTGACCACCAACCAGGGCATTCCGATCCCGGACAACCAGAACTCGCTGCGCCCCTCGCCGCGCGGGCCGACCCTGCTGGAAGATTTCATCCTGCGCGAGAAGATCACCCACTTCGACCACGAACGCATCCCCGAACGCATCGTGCATGCGCGCGGTTCGGCCGCGCATGGCTACTTCGAGCTGACCAAGTCGCTGAACAAATACACCACCGCGAAGATCCTCACCGAAGTCGGCGTGAAGACCCCACTGTTCACGCGCTTCTCCACCGTCGCCGGCGGCGCCGGTTCGGTCGATACGCCGCGCGACGTGCGCGGCTTCGCGGTGAAGTTCTACACCAAGGAAGGCAACTGGGACCTGGTCGGCAACGACATCCCGGTGTTCTTCATCCAGGACGCGATGAAATTCCCCGACCTGGTGCATGCAGTGAAGATGGAACCGGACCGCGCCTTCCCGCAAGCCGCCAGCGCGCACGACACGTTCTGGGACTTCATCTCGCTGACCCCCGAATCGATGCACACGATCCTGTGGGCGATGAGCGACCGTGGCATCCCGCGCTCGTTGCGCATGATCGAGGGCTTCGGCATCCACAGTTTCCGCCTGCTCGATGCAAAGGGCCGCTCCACCTTCGTGAAATTCCACTGGCGGCCGAAGCTCGGCCTGCAGTCCACCGTGTGGGACGAGGCGCTGAAGCTGCAGGCCGCCGACAACGATTTCCACCGGCGCGACCTGTTCGAGGCGATCCAGCGCGGCGATTTCCCGGAATGGGAGTTCGCCGTGCAACTGTTCACCGAGGCGGACGCGGCGAAGTTTCCGTTCGACCATCTCGATGCAACCAAGCTAATCCCCGAGGAACTGGTGCCGCTGACCGTGATCGGCCGCATGGTGCTCAACCGCTGGCCCGACAACTTCTTCGCCGAGACCGAGCAGGCCGCCTACTGCCCCGCCAACATCGTGCCCGGCATCGACTTCAGCAACGACCCGCTGCTGCAAGGCCGGCTGTTTTCCTACCTCGACACCCAGCTGATCCGTCTCGGTGGCCCCAACTTCCACCAGCTGCCGATCAATGCGCCGAAATGCCCGTTCGCCAACCAGCAGCGCGACGGCCACATGCAGATGCAGGTGCCGAAAGGCCGCGTGAACTACGAGCCGAGTTCGCTCGATCCCAGCTCGGCACGCGCCACGCCCGCCGGCTTCCCCAGCTTCGCCGAACCGACCGATGACGGCGCCAAGGGCCGCATTCGCGCGGAGAGCTTCGCCGATCACTACAGCCAGCCGCGCCAGTTCTACCGCAGCCAGACCAAGCCGGAGCAGGCGCACATCGCCTCGGCGCTGGTGTTCGAGCTGTCCAAGGTGGAAACCCTGCATGTGCGCGAGGCGGTCGTCGGCCACCTGCGCCACATCGACGAAGACCTCGCCCAACGCGTGGCCAACGGCCTGGGTCTTGCCGCGCTGCCACCGGCCCCGCCCACCGCCGTGCCCGCGAAAGACCTGCCGCCATCCCCGCCGCTGCAGATCATCGGCAAGATGAAGGACACCCTGAAAGGCCGGGTCGTCGGCATCCTGATCGATGACGGCTCCGACGCCGCCACGATCAAGGCCCTGCGCAAGGCCGCCGAAGCTGCCGGCGCCGCGGTGAAGATCGTCGCGCCGAAAGTCGGCGGCGCGAAGCTGAGCGACGGAAAGCAGAAGAGCGCCGATGGTCAACTCGCCGGCACGCCGTCGACCGTGTTCGACGCCGTCGCCGTGGTGCTGTCCGCCGACGCCGGCAAGAAATTGTCGAAGGAAGCCGCCGCCATCGACTTCGTGCGCGACGCATTTGGCCATCTGAAAGCGATCGCGGCCGATGCCGGCGCGCAGGCGGTGCTGAAGGCCGGCGGCGTCGGCAAGGATGCCGGCGTGGTCGACGCCACCGATACCGCCGGCTTCATCAAGGCGGCGAAGACGCGGCATTGGGCGCGCGAGCCGAAACTGCGCACGCTGGCCTGAACCTGACGCGGCGCCTCAACCAGGCGCCGCGTCCACCGGCAAGGCCAGGCCGCGCTTGAGCGTGTCCAGCGCCACGCGCGTGCGGAAGCGTTTCACGTTGGGGTTGGCGGCGATCAGCCGCTGCATCAGCGCGTCGTAGTCGTCGACGTCGCGCGCAGTCACCACCAGCACGTAGTCGCCATCGCCGGTCACGTACCACGCCTGCTGGATCGCCGATTCCGCCGCGATCCACTGGCGCAAACTGGCCAGCAGCTCGGGGCGTTCGCGCTCGACCTCGAGATCGGTGATTACGGTGAGCCGCAGGTCCACGCTGCGCGGATCGATCAGCGCCACCTCCGCCACGATCACGCCCTCCTCGCGCAACCGTGCCATGCGCCGCTGCACGGCGGACGCCGACAGGCCGATGTCTGCGCCGATCATCTCGGCGGAGCGTCGCGCGTCGCGCTGCACGATCGCGAGGATCCGGCGGTCGAATTTGTCCAGTTCGGCGGGCATCGGGCGCAAACACCTCGTGGTGTGGGGAGAAAACCTGTTTTGCGGGCGCACAACGCGACTTCGCCGCGCCGCGGAAACCTAGCATAGGTCGTCGCCTTCCACGCCACCGCGAGACCTCGCCCATGCCCACGCAAACCCGCCTCGAGCGCATCATCGACGCCTCGCGTTACATCGATCCGGTGTTCCTGGATTCGCCCACGCTCACCAACGCCGCCTTCGACGCGGCACTGGGCTGCCAGCTGATCGCCAAGGACGAAACCGCCAACCCGATCGGCTCGTTCAAGGGCCGCGGTACCGAGCTGTTCGCTGCGCTCGCGCTGCAACCCGGCGAGCCGATGGTCTGCGCTTCCGCCGGCAATTTCGGGCAGGGCCTGGCCCGCGCGGCGGTCCGGCGCGGCCACGCCTGCACCGTGTTCGCCGCGGAAACCGCCAACCCGGTGAAGCTGGCCGCGATGCGCCGGCTGGGTGCCGAGGTGCGGCTGGCCGGCGCCGACTTCGACGCGGCCAAGGACGTCGCGCGTCGCCATGCGGCCGCCGTGGACCTGCGTTTCGTCGAGGATGGCACCGAGGCCGAGCTGGCCGAAGGCGCCGGCACCCTCGCGCTCGAACTCGCCGCGTCGGCACCGTTCGATGCCATCGTGGTTCAGCTCGGCAACGGCGCGCTGCTGGCCGGCATCGGCACCGCGATTCGGCACGTGGCGCCGCACGCGGAAATCATCGCGGTGGTGGCCGCCGGTGCGCCGGCGATGAAGCTGTCGATCGACACCGGCCAGCTCGTCGAGACCGCCCACGCCGACACCATCGCCGACGGCATCGCGGTGCGCGTGCCGATCGCCGCCACGCTGGCGCACCTGCGCGCGTGCTGCGACGACGTGGTCGCCGTGTCCGAGGCACGAATCTTCGAGGCGATGCGCCTCATCCACCACCACCTCGGGGTCGCCGTGGAACCGTCCGGCGCGGTCGGCGTGGCCGCCATCCTCGACGATCCGGAGCGCTTCGCCGGCCGCCGCGTGGCGACGATCCTCTGCGGCGGCAACCTGTCGCCCGCGATGCGTGAACGCCTGCTGGCGGCTTGAGCGCCCCTTCTTTTCGGAGCACGCACCCCGATGAAACTTCTCTACCAGACGCATTCACCGTACGCGCGCAAGGTGCTCGTCGCCGCACACGAACTCGGCCTGCAACACCGCATCGAGGTGATCCACCACGACACCAGCCCCACCCGCCGCAACGACGAGGTGTTTGCGCTCAACCCGCTCGGCAAGGTGCCGGTGCTGATCGTCGACGACGGCCCGGCGCTGTTCGACTCCAACGTGATCTGCGAATACCTCGACGGCCTGCACACCGGCCCGAAGCTGATCCCGCCCGAACACGGCGCGCGCTTCCGCGCCCTGCGCAGGCAAGCGCTGGCACTGGGCATGGCCGACGCCGGCATCGCCGCCCGCTGGGAAGCCGAGCGCCGCCCCGAACCGTCACGCTGGCCGCCGATGCTGCAGGGCCAGCTGGAAAAGATCGCCGCCGCCTGCGATGTCCTCGAACAGGAAATCGGCGATGCGCCGTCCACGAAAACCGTACCTGATATCGGCGACATCGCCCTGGCGACTGCGCTCAGCTGGATAGCCTTCCGCAACGTCTACTCCTTCGCGACAGGGCGTCCCCGGTTGTCGTCCTGGTACGAACGTTTCAGCGCGCGACCATCCATGCAAGCCACCACGCTCGCAGGCGACACCCGCGACTGAGCGCGCCGCTCCCGCTCCATCCCCCACTCTCAAATGGATATCCCCATGAGCTCCCTCTGGACCGAGCTGCTGATCCTGCACGGCCACATCACCGATCCGCGCCTGCTGCGCCGGTTGGCGTCACGGAAACCATCCCCTCCGCCGCCCACGGCTACACACGCGGCAAAACCTCCCATGCGCTGGTTGCAACGGCTCTGCCTTGGCATTGGCGACGGCCTTCTGCGTCGGCAGTGAGCCGTCGAATCGAAGCGCCATTGAGCCGATTCACGCAAAGAAAAAGCCCCGAATCCGGGGCTCCTCGTGACATCCGCCGATCAAGTTATTCCTCCGGCGGCGGCTGCATTTTCTCCAGCACCTCCTCGAGTTCAGCGATGGTCGTCTCCAGCGCCTCGTGCAGCGCATTCTGCCGATCCATCAAACCCGCAATCCGGTCCGCCTGCTTCAGCTTCGACAACTCACCGTCGTACAACAACCACGACGCGGTCAGCGCCTCCACATTGTTCTTGGAGTAATGCCGCATCTCCTTCAGCTGCGCCAGCGTGTCGCCGATATGGTCGATGGGGGTTTTGGGATGTTCGTCCGACATGAGGCGTTACTCCTGGCGCGGTTGATCTTGCTTGCAGCATCGTAATGCGACAGATGCGAAGCCAAGGTCAACACGCTCCGCGGGGTCGTGCATAGCTACGCCCATCGATGAAGGAAGGTAAGCTTCCACGCATCGCTTTGACAACAGAAGATGGGCTGAGCCATGAGCACGGACATAGAAGCACTACAGGCATCGTTGCGCACGTTTGCTGCGGAGCGCGAATGGGAGCAGTTCCATTCGCCCAAGAACCTGGCTGCTGCGCTATCTGTCGAAGCAGCCGAACTCCTTGAGCACTTCCAGTGGCTGACAGAGGAGGAGAGCCGCCTGATTTCGGCCGAGAAACGCGAGGCCGTTGCCGAGGAAGTCGCCGATGTCTTCCTGTACTTGCTGCAGCTGGCAGACAAGCTCGGCATCGACCCACTTGATGCGGCACACAAGAAGCTCTTGGCCAATGCTGTCAAATATCCGGTCGAACGAGCGAAAGGGACGAGCAAGAAGTACTCTGAGCTTTGATGCCAGGCCACAGGGGGCCGAAGCGTGATTGTTTATCAGGCAAACAAGAACAAGTTTCTGGACGATCACGACAATCGGGACATCGAGAACGTTATTGCCGCCAGATACTTGGCTCGTACCGGCCGATACGCACCCGAAGCAGAATTCCGCTCGTGGAAAAATTCGCTGGGCGAAATGGCCAAGGTGCTGCGCGACCCCGACATTCCTGACGATATAGGTGTCGGCGTCGAATTCGGCATCCCCCAGACCTCCAAGCGCATCGACTTCATTCTTTCCGGTCGTACCGACAATGGTCCGAATCTGATCATCATTGAACTCAAACAGTGGTCCGAGGCCAAACTCACCGAAAAAGACGGACTCATCATTGCCCGACGTGGCGGGTCTTCGTCGGAACGCGAAGGGGCACACCCCTGTTACCAGGCATGGTCATACGCAGCTTTGCTCGAAGGTTTCAACGAAGCGGTCTATGAGCGCAACGTCGCTCTCAGTCCCTGCGCTTATCTCCACAACTACGTACATGATGGCGTCATCGATCATCCCGCCTATTACGGGGATTACATCCGCAAGGCCCCGCTGTTTCTGAAGGGTGAGACCGAGCGCCATCGCCTACGGAAATTCATCAAACAGCATGTTAAGTACGGTGATAACGCTGAACTGATTTTCGAGATCGAGAACGGTCGCATCCGCCCATCGAAGATGCTGGTGGATAGTTTGGTCGGGATGATGAGGGGCAACCGCGAATTCGTGCTCATCGACGACCAGAAAGTGGTTTTCGAGAACGCCGTGACCATGGCGACACGTGCATCAGGTGACAAGAAACAGGTCGCGATCATTCAAGGTGGCCCAGGCACCGGCAAGTCAGTCATCGCTGTTAACCTGCTGGCTCACCTCTCCAAGCTTGGACTCGTGACCAAATATGTCTCGAAGAATGCGGCGCCTCGTGCCGTGTTCAAAGCCAAATTGACAGGAACTTTCAAACAGACCGCCATCGGCAATCTATTCTCGGGATCCGGCGCCTTCTATGAAACCGAGGCCGACACCTTTGATGCTTTGGTTGTCGACGAGGCTCACCGTCTCAACGAAAAATCGGGCCTCTACGGAAATCTTGGCGAGAACCAGATCAAGGAAATTATCCACAGCAGCCGGAGCACTATTTTCTTTGTAGACGACGACCAAGTTGTGACGCTTTCCGATATTGGGCAAACCGCCGAACTCGACAAATGGGCGAAATCGGCTGGCGCCGAAGTCACTCACCTGCAGCTGGCATCGCAGTTTCGCTGCAACGGATCGGATGGCTACATGGCGTGGTTGGACAACACGTTGGGCATCCGCGAGACAGCCAATACCACGCTCGATACCAAGGAATTCGATTTCCGCGTCATCGACTCCCCCAACGAATTGCATGAACTTCTCGCTGAACGCAACGCCACCAACAACAAATCCCGTGTTGTGGCCGGTTACTGCTGGGATTGGGTCAGCAAGAAGAACCCTGATCAATACGACGTCGTCATCCCCGAGTATGGCTACGCCAAGCGCTGGAATCTCGACAAGGACGGCAGCCTCTGGATCATGGCACCGAATTCGATCGACGAAGTCGGCTGCATCCACACCTGCCAGGGATTGGAGCTGGACTACATCGGCGTAATCATCGGGCCAGATCTGATCGCTCGCGGTGGAAAGCTGATCACCGAACCCAAAGCCCGTTCAAAAATGGATCGCTCCATTCGCGGTTGGAAAACGATGATGAAGGCTGACCCCGATGGCACAGGCGAAAGAGTCGACAGAATCATCCGCAATACCTACAAGACGCTTCTAACCCGCGGAATGAAGGGATGCTATGTGTACTGCGTTGATGATGAGACGCAAGGTTTCTTAAAAGAATTATGAAAAAACCCCGCAGTGCGGGGCTTTTTGCAGTTGGCGCGGGCGAAACAATCAGGCGAACGGATCATCCAGGCTGATCGTGTCGTCACGATCAGCCCCTGTGGCAACCAGCGCCAGCTTGCAGCCCGACAGCTCCTCGACCGCACGCAGGTAAGCACGCGCCGCGGGTGGCAGTTTGTTCCAGTCGCGGATGCCGGCGGTGGATTCTTCCCAGCCGGGGAATTCGAGATAGACGGGCTTGCACTCGTCCCAGCCGTCGGCGTCGAGCGGGGCGAGTTCACGGCGCTTGCCGCGGTATTCGTAGGCGATGCAGACTTTGATGGTTTCCAGGCCATCGAGCACGTCGAGCTTGGTGATGGCCAGGCCGTTGATGCCGTTGATCTGGGTGGCGCGCTTCAGCGCGACCAGGTCGATCCAGCCGCAGCGGCGCGGGCGGCCGGTGCTGGCGCCGAACTCGTTGCCGACCTTGCGCAGGCGCTCGCCCATCTCGTCATGCAGCTCGGTCGGGAACGGGCCGCTGCCGACGCGGGTTGCATAGGCCTTGCAGATGCCGAGCACGTAGTCGATGTCGCGTGCGCCCACGCCGGTGCCGGCCAGTGCGCCGCCAATGGTGGTGTTGCTGGAGGTGACGTAGGGATAGGTGCCGTGGTCGATGTCCAGCAGCGCACCCTGCGCGCCCTCGTACAGGATGTTGCCGCCTTCGGCGCGCACGTCGTGCAGGATGGTGGCGACATCATCGACCAGCGGGCGGATGTACTCGCCCCAGGCGAGCGCGTCCTTGAGTACGGTGTCGTAGTCGACCGGCTCGACCTTCAGCCACTGGGTGAGGATGAAGTTGTGGTAGTCCACCGCGGTCTTGATCAGCGCCGGCAGCTCATGCGGGTACATCAGGTCGGCCACGCGCACGCTGCGGCGGGCGACCTTGTCCTCGTAGGCCGGACCGATGCCGCGACCGGTGGTGCCGATGGCCTTGCCGCCGGCGGCGATCTCGCGCGCCTTATCGACGGCGATGTGGTACGGCATGATCAGCGGCGTGGCCGGGCTGATCTTGAGGCGCGAGCGCACTTCGACGCCGTTGGCCTCGAGCTCGGCGATCTCGTTGATCAGCGCCTCGGGCGACAGCACCACGCCGTTGCCGATCAGGCACAGCGCGTCGTCGCGCAGGATGCCCGAGGGGATCAGGTGCAGCACGGTCTTCTTGCCCTTGATCACCAGCGTGTGGCCGGCGTTGTGGCCGCCCTGGAAACGGGCCACGGCGCTGACGCGCTCGGTCAGCAGGTCGACGATCTTGCCCTTGCCTTCGTCGCCCCACTGGGCTCCGAGGATGACTACTGACTTACCCATGCTGCATTACTCCGGGATCTTCTCTAAAGGTTGTGTGCCCCGCCGGGGCGACATCGGTGACTGGATTCGTGGAACGGATCAACGCTTCGCTGCGGGCTGGCCGAAGTAGCGCAGGAATTCGTCGTCCGGCTTCATGATCATCACGCCCTTGCCGTCCTCGAACGATTTGCGATAGGCGGCGAGGCTGCGATAGAAAGTGAAGAACTCCGGATCCTGGTTGTACGCCTGCGCGTAGATGGCCGCGGCCTGGGCATCGCCTTCGCCGCGGATCTTGGCGGCATCGCGCTGGGCGTCGGCACGCAATACCTGGCCCTGGCGATCGGCGTCGGCCTGGATCGTCTCGGCCGACTCCTGGCCGGTGAAGCGCAGTTCGTTGGCCAGTTGCAGACGCTCGGCACGCATGCGCTTGTAGACCGATTCGCTGACTTCGTTGGGCAGGTCGATTCGCTTGATGCGCACGTCGACCACGGCGATGCCGAGGTTCTTGCGCGCCGAGGTGTCGGTCTGCGCACGCACTCGCTCGGTGATGTCCTTGCGGCCGCCGGAGATCAGGTCGGGCAAGGTGCGCGCGTTGAATTCGAAACGCAGCGCGTCCTTGACGATCGGGGTCAGCCGCTGCGCGGCGGTGAGCTGGTCGCCGCCGGTAGCGCGGTAGTACGCGGCGTTGTCGGCCACGCGCCATTTCACGTAGAAGTCGACGTTGACGCTCTTCTTTTCGGAGGTGAAGTAACGCTCCGGCGGCGCGTCAAGCGAAAGGATACGCTTGTCGAAATGCATGACCTGCTGCAGCACCGGCACCTTGAAGTGCAGGCCAGGCTGGTAGTCGGTATGCACGATACGACCGAACTGCAGCAGCAGTGCGCTATGCCCTTCGCTGACCACGAACATGCTGTTGAGGCCGAGCAGGACGACGAGTGCCGCGACGACGATGGAGGTGATCTTCATCATGGTTGCGTCCCCTTGTCAGCCGCGTTGCTGCCGGTCGTTGGTGTCGGCGACACAATGGCCCCTACCGTGCCGGAGTCCGTCGGCGATGCAGTGGTCGTCGCACCCTGCAGCGCCGGCAGGTTGATGATGTTGCGGCCACCCGAGCCGTCGATCACCTTGGGGTTGTCGGCCAGCACCTGTTCCATGGTTTCCAGCCACAGGCGTTTACGGGTGACTTCCGGCGCGGCCTTGTACTGGGCCAGCATCAGGTCGAAACGGGTGGCATCGCCGGTGGCGCGGGCGACGCGTTCGGCCTTGTAGCCGGAGGCTTCGGCGGCGATGCGCGCAGCATCACCACGCGCTACCGGCACCACCTTGCTGGCGTAGGCCAGGGCGCCGTTTTCGATGCTCTGCTTGTCTTCGCGGGCGTTGTTGACGTCGTCGAAGGCATCCTTCACTTCGTTCGGCGGCGCCACGTTCTGGAAGCTCACCTCGGTCACGCGCAAGCCGGAGTCGTAGCCATCCAGGGTCTTTTGCAGCGCCACCTGGGCCTCGCTGACCAGGCTGGCGCCGGCGGCGGACAGGATCTGGTCCATGTCGCTGCCACCGATCACCGAACGCACGGCGGCTTCGGCGGCCGCGCCGATGGTGCCGTCCGGATCATTCAGCGAGAACAGGTATTTGCGCGAATCGTCCACCTGGTACTGCACGGTGAAATCGATCGTGATGATGTTTTCGTCCTTGGTCAGCATGGCCACCTTGTCGGTGACGGAGCGGATCCGCGTGGCCTCGACCTTGGTGACCGACTCGATCGGCTGCGGCAGTTTCAGGTGGAAGCCTGGCGACAGCGTGCGCGAGTACTCGCCGAAACGCAGCACCACGCCAGCCTCGCGCGCGCCGACGATGGTGTAGCTGCTGAACAGCAAGCCGACCACCAGCAGAACCAGTACGGCGGTAAGGATGCTGCCGGGGCCCTGCCCCAACTTGCCCAGACGGCTTTTCAGGTTGTTGAGCACGTCGTCCAGCGGCGATTTGCCGGAGGGACGTTTCCTGTTCCACGGGTCGTTCTGCCCGTTCTTGCCGGGTTCATTCCATGCCACTGTCAGTCTCCTTGAGGCCGTCGGAGGCCGGCAACCACGGCCGGAAAGCGTGTTGAACCGGGTTACACATGAGATTCAGCCAAAAGCTGTCGATGGGGAGGTGCAAGCGACCGGGAAGGGCCGCACAAACGCTGGATATTCTAGCAGAGCCGAATGACGTCGTCCGTAGCGCGGCAGCGTCATTCCGCCACGGCCAGCAGGTCGCGCAGCAGCCGGGTCTCGGTCGCATCGTTGCCACTGAGAGGCGCGATCACGCTGCGCGGCGCATCGATGCGCAATTGCCAGCCATGTTCGTCCACCGTTTCCCCGCTGATCGCACCGGCCGCCTTCAGCCGCGCATGCAGGCGTCCCGCCGACAACGGCAATTGCAGCGCCGATTGCACCCGCTCGCCGCCGAGTAGTTCGCCCAACGCCTGGCGTAGCAGGTCCAGACCGACCCCGGTGGCAGCGGACAACCAGACTCGCAGTGGCTTGCCGGCGGCATCGCGGTCGATCCGCGGTTCGGCACCGGCCAGGTCGATCTTGTTCATGATGTGCAGTTGCGGCACGTCGCCGGCGTCGATCTCCTCCAGCACGTTGTCGACCACGCGATGCAGGCGATCGCGCTCCTCGTCGGCGGCATCGCTGACGTGCAGCAGCAAGTCGGCGTCGCGTGCCTCCGCCAGGGTGGCGCGGAAGGCGGCCACCAGGTCGTGCGGCAACTCGCGGATGAAGCCGACCGTATCGGCCAGCACGGCCGGACCGCAGCTGAGGTCCTCCAGCTTGCGCACGGTCGGGTCGAGCGTGGCGAACAGCAGGTCGGCGGCGTAGACGTCACCGGTCGTCAACGCATTGAACAGGGTCGACTTGCCGGCGTTGGTGTAGCCGACCAGGGCCACCCGCGGCACCGTGTTGCGCAGTCGTGCGCGACGCTGCTGTCCGCGCTGCGTCTGCACTTTCTCCAGGCGTTTGGTGAGCATCTTGACGCGCTCGCCGAGCAGGCGGCGATCGGTCTCCAGCTGGGTTTCGCCGGGGCCGCGGTTGCCGATGGCGCCGCCGCGCTGGGCGTCCAGATGGGTCCAACCACGCACCAGCCGGGTGGCGAGGTGCTTGAGCTGGGCCAGCTCCACTTCCAGCTTGCCTTCGTGCGAGCGGGCGCGCTGGGCGAAGATGTCCAGGATCAATCCGGCACGATCCACCACGCGGATGCCAAGATGCTTCTCGAGATTGCGCTCCTGCACCGGGGTCAGCACATGATCGACCAGGACCAGGTCGGCCTCCAGCGCGCGGGCCGCTTCGGCCACCTCGTTCGCCTTGCCGCTGCCGATGTAGTAGCGCGGGTTGGGGTCCTCGACGCGGGCGCTGATGACGCCCAGCACTTCGGCACCGGCGGATTTCACCAGCTCGGCGAATTCCTCGGCACGACGCGCCGTATCGCCTTCACCGCGGGAATGCGGCAGAACCAGGACGGCGCGATCGCCTTTCTTTTGTCTGTCAAACACTAGTGGGAATGATCCTTCAGGAGCAGACCTACTTCATGCGGGCTGAGGACCCTTCTATCAAGCGTCCGTGTCGCCCGATGCCGACGCGTCGGGATGGTCGTGACCCTCGTGACCGTCATGACCATTGCCGATGCGCACATTGCGACTCGGCACCACGGTGGAGATGGCGTGCTTGTAGACCATCTGGCTCACCTGGTTGCGCAGCAACACCACGAACTGGTCGAACGACTCGACCGTCCCCTGCAGCTTGATGCCGTTGACCAGATAAATGGCCACCGGCACGCGCTCGCGCCGCAATGCATTCAAGAAAGGATCTTGCAACGATTGTCCTTTGGACATTTCTTGTTCTCCCCTTGCCACGGACAGGTCCGGGAAAAAACGCCCTTGGCGCCCCGGCCCAACATGACGGGGATGTTAGCTGCTTTCAAATACTTGATGAAAGGGGCTTTTTGCGTTGCGTGGGTGCGGTGGGTCACGCCGGGGGCGCAAATCGCCGCGCTAGTGTCCAGCCGGCTGGCCGGCGCAGCCCAGAAACAGCCGCACGGCCTCGGCCGCACGGGCGGTCAAACCGGGCTGATCCGGATCGAACCGGCGGGCACCGTAATCGCTGCGCAACCAGGTGATCTGCCGCTTGGCCAGCTGGCGGGTGGCGAAAATCGCCCGGTCGCGGAATTCGGCCGCGTCCGTCTGGCCGTCCAGATACTGCCAGGCCTGCCGATAGCCGACGGCGCGGATGGCCGGCAGCTCCGCGTGCAGGTCGGCGCGAGCGCGCAGCACCTGCACTTCGTCGAGAAAACCCGCCGCGAGCATGGCGTCGAACCGACCGGCGATGCGTTCGTGCAGCACACCCCGTTCGGCCGGAAACAAGGCCAGCTTGAGTACCCGCCAGGGGAAATGCGCCGTTGTGCCACCGCGTTGCAGTTCGGACAAGGGACGTCCGGTCAATTCGATGACTTCCAGCGCGCGCTGCAGGCGCTGCGCGTCGTTGCAGCCGATGCGGGTGGCCGCAACCGGGTCCCGTTGCGCCAGCCGGGCATGCATGGCCGGCCAGCCGGATTGTTCGGCTTCCGCGGCGAGCCTTGCGCGGATGGCCGGGTCGGCCTGCGGCAAATCCGACAACCCCTGCTGCAGCGCGCGAAAATACAAACCGGTGCCGCCGACCAACAGGGGTACCCTGCCCTGCGCGCTTGCCCGCTGCATCGCGGGCAGTGCATCGGCAACGAAGTCCGCGGCCGAGTAAGCCTGGCCCGGGTCCCGGATATCGATCAGCGAATGCGGATACCGCGCCAACGTCACGGCATCGGGTTTGGCCGTGCCGATGTCCATGCCGCGATAGACCAGCGCCGAGTCCACGCTGATCAGGTCCAGCGGAAAAAGCTCGCTCAGCTCGCACGCCGACGCGGTCTTGCCGGAGGCTGTGGGGCCCATCAGGAAGATGGCGAGGGGGCGATGATCGACAGGCATGGGCGCATTGTATGCAACGCGCGGTTGTTGCACCTGGCTACAACATGTAACAGAGGTGCTACAGATTCTTGTCCACGGTCGCCGAACCCTGGCTGTTCCCAAGCGTTGCGCCGCCCGACGGGGTGAGGCGAGGCGTGCAAGCCGACTTGTTCAACCGACAGCCAGCGCACATGGCATCGATGGTGCTTCCTCGCCTCATGGGGAAATTTCGGTGGAGTCGACGCATGCGTCTTCCTGTCTGGCACAAAGACAATGTCGAATTCTGGCTTGTCGTGTGCATCCTGATCAGTATCGCGTTTGCGCTGATCTATCAGCCATTGCGGGACCGGTTCCCCTGAACTCGTCGAAATGAAGGATCGACGTCGTTGACGCGGGCCCTGGCCGGACACATTCCTGTCCCATTCTTTCACCGACCTTTGACGCGTCGAACGATCCGACGCCGGCAAGCTTCTCGACGTGCCCTGCACCGCAGCGATCGGTACACCACCCATACCGATACATAGCGCCACGCCCTGAATGTCGCCAAAGGGCCCGCGCGGCGAGCCATGGGCGCCCGGATAGATCGGTTAACACTGCAGGCTCGCCGCGGAAACAGCCCATCAGGTCGAAATCGCACTCTCTTGCGATCCGGATCGCCTTGGCGACGTAACTGTCGCTAGACGGTCCAGACAACCCGTCACGCCCTTCGCGAGAACGGTGCGCCGTCCGGCCCATCACGAACGCTCTATAATTGGGGTTTCCCTGCCCGCGGCGCGGGCCTACCAATGGATTCCCCCCCATGCCACAGACGATGAAAGCCCTGGTCAAGCGCAAACCCGAACAGGGCATCTGGATGGAAGAGGTGCCGCTGCCCGAGGTCGGTCCGAACGAAGTGCTGATCAAGATCGAAAAGACGGCGATCTGCGGCACCGACCTGCACATCTACAAATGGGACGAATGGAGCCAGCGCACGATCAAGCCAGGCCTTACCATCGGCCACGAATTTGTCGGCCGCATCGTCGAGATCGGCCCGGGTGTAACCGGCTACAAGGTCGGTGACCGCGTCTCGGCCGAAGGCCACATCGTCTGCGGCCATTGCCGCAATTGCCGCGCCGGCCGCCAGCATTTGTGCCCGAATACGATCGGCATCGGCGTGAATCGCAACGGCGCGTTCGCCGAGTACATGAGCATGCCAGCGTCGAACCTGTGGCCGATCCCGGACCAGATCCCGTCCGAACTGGCCGCGTTCTTCGATCCCTACGGCAACGCCGCACATTGCGCGCTGGAGTTCGACCTGATCGGCGAAGACGTGCTGATCACCGGCGCCGGTCCGATCGGCATCATCGCCGCCGGCATCGCCAAGCACATCGGTGCGCGCAACGTGGTCGTCACCGACGTCAACGACTACCGCCTGAAGCTGGCCGCCGACATGGGCGCCACCCGCGTGGTCAACGTGGCCAACCAGTCGCTGCGTGACGTAGTGAAAGACCTGCATATCGAAGGCTTCGACGTGGGCCTTGAGATGAGCGGCAACCCGCGCGCATTCAGCGACATGCTCGAGTGCATGTATCACGGCGGCAAGATCGCCATGCTCGGCATCATGCCGCGCGGTGCGGGCATCGACTGGGACAAGGTGATCTTCAAGGGCCTCACCCTGCAGGGCATTTACGGCCGGCGCATGTACGAGACCTGGTACAAGATGACCCAGATGGTGCTGACCGGTTTCCCGCTGCAGAAGGTGCTGACCCATCAGATCGCCATCGACGATTTCCAGAGGGGCTTCGACCTGATGGATGCCGGCCAGTGCGGCAAGGTCGTCTGCTCCTGGAACTGAGCCACGGAGCGCCGCCACTGCATCGTGCCGGGTAACCCTCACGATGCGGTGAACATGACGGCCGGCTGCACGTTACACTGCAAGTGAACCGAGCAAGGAATCTGGGGCAAGGGAGTGTCCGGCTGACTTGGCCGGGCTCCGTCGGTTCGCCTGTCACAGGAGTGCAGCGGCATGGCAGAGCAGAGTCCTTCGCATCGTGAGCGCATCGCGCGGGGTCGCCATCACGCGCGCGCCCTGTATCACTCCCATCGCGCACGCAAGAGTGCGTTGATTCTCGTCCTGTTCCTGCTGCTTTTCGGCCTGCTCGGCTTCTTCGCCGCGCCACCGCTGATCAGGAGCCAGCTGCAGAGCCGCCTTGGTAGCATGCTCGGTCGCCCGGTCACCCTGGGAGCCGTGCAACTCAACCCATACACGCTGAAGCTGGGCATCGATCAGCTTCATATCGGCGATCGCGACGGTCATTCGCCGTTTGTCGATATCGACCATCTCACCATGGGCGCGTCCTGGAGCTCGCTGTTCCGCATGGCGCCGGTACTGAACGTGCTGACCTTGCAGCACCCGCAACTGCACATCACGCGCACGGGTGAGCAGCAGTTCAACTTCACCGACCTGATCGACCGTTTTGCAGGCAAGCCTGCCGACCCCCACGCACCACCGACGCGCTTCGCGCTCTCCAACATCAGCGTGCACGACGGCACCGTCGCCTTCGACGACAAGGTCCTCACGACCAGCCACAAGATCGATCATCTCGAATTGGGCATCCCGTTCATCGCCAACCTGCCGCACGATGCGGACGTGTTCGTGCAGCCTCTGCTGGCCATGCGGATAGATGGCAGTCCAATCCACATCGGTGGGCAGACCAAGCCGTTTTCCAACAGCCATGAATCGGCGATCGACTTCCATCTCGATCATGTGGACCTGCCCCGCTACCTGAGCTATGCGCCAACAGCATTGCCGGTGGCGATTCCGAGCGGGCAGCTGTCGGGCCAGCTCAAACTGGATTTCATCGACAGGAATGCCACTCAACAGCTGAAGCTGACCGGCACCGTGCAGCTCGACAACTTCACCCTCAAATCTCACGAGGGCACGCCGATCATCGAGCTTGGCCACGCCAGCGCGACGCTGGCGGATGTCGAGCCGCTGCTGTCCCGCTACCACTTCGGCGTCGTTGCGCTCGACAAGGCGACCCTGCGTTACACGAGCCTTCCCGGCGGCCGCAGCAACCTGGACGCGTTGACCGGCACGGCAAAAACGCCGGTCGAACCGGCTTCACCGGCCATCGATGCGCGGATCGCCACACTGACCTTGCAAAGCAGCCGGATCGACTACGCCGATCCAAGCACCCCCACCCCGAAAGAGATTTCGCTCGGCGATGTCCACGGCGCGATCCGCGGGTTTTCAACCCTGGCGGCAACGCCAGCCGGCATCGATCTGAGTTCGAATCTTGCGGGTGGCACGCTGCATGTCAGCGGTGCACTGCACATGGGCGACAGCCGCTTCGTCGGCCAGGCGGCCTTGAAAGGTGCGGACCTTCCCGTGCTCCTCGCGATGGCGCCGCCGATGCTCAATGCGCAGGTCAGCCATGGCCATCTCGATGCCAGCGGGCAGCTCGTGGCCGACTGGAGCAAAGCCTTCAACCTGCAGCTCGACGCCAGCAAGCTCGCGGTGACCGACTTTGCGCTGCAGCGGAAGAACCGCACACCAGTGGCATGGAAAGCCATGACTGTCGACGTCACGCATCTGGACCTGGCCAGCAGCCAGGCGATCCTGGGCAGCCTCAACCTCCAAGGCGTGAAGATAGACGCGCGGCGTTATCGCAACGGACGCATCGACCTCGGCGATCTGGTCAAGTCGTCCCCGCACGCAGCGGGCGGGCCACCGACCGCACCGGCATGGCGCTGGAGCATCGCCCATATCGGCGTCGATGGCAGCGCCTTTGCTTATCGGGATATGGCGATTCCCGGCAAGGGCGGGCATATCACGGTCGTGGCCGACAAATTCAGTATCGACGGGCTGTCCGACAACATGCACCGACCGCTGAAACTCGATCTGGCCGGCGGTATCGGCAAGGGCAAATATCGCGCGACAGGCTCCGTGCGGCCGGAGCCGCTCCGCGCCGACCTGCATCTCACCGCGACCCGGCTGAACGTGGCGCCGCTGCAATCGATGGTCAGTGTGCCGCTCAACGTACACATCGATAGCGCGCTGGTAAGTCTGAACGGACATTTGCGCTACAGCGACCGCAAGCCGGAACCCCTGCTGAGCTATCGGGGCCAGCTCACGCTGGGACGTGTGAGCGTATTGGACAATGTCACCAACGACGATTTGCTGCGCTGGAATTCGCTGGCGGCCACCGGTCTCGACGTACGCGCTGGCGAGGGCGCCCCGCAAATATCTGTGGGCGGCCTGGCGCTGGACAATTTCTATGCGCGCGTCATCGTCAACAGCAACGGCCGCCTGAACCTGCAAGACGTGGTTGCTTCACCGCAGACCGCGCCGGTGTCGGTAACGCAGGCGAACAATGGTGCGGCGCCTACCGCAGCGGCAACGATCACTGCCGCCGCCAGCGCAACGGCCATAGCCGTACCCAGCACGTCGGCCAGCAGCGCCGCGCCGCCACCGATCATCCATATCGGTCAGATCGTTCTTGCGCGCGGCAATCTCAACTACACCGACAATTTCATCAAACCCAATTACACCGCCAACATCACGCAGCTGGCCGGCAAGATCGGAGCCTTTGGTACCGCCAGCGCCGGCGCGCCGGCCGATCTCACCTTGCAGGGACAGCTCGACGACAACACACCGATCAATATCGACGGCACGATCAATCCGCTGACGCCGGTGGCGTTCCTGGACATCAAGGGGAAAGCCGACGGCGTGGAGCTGACACACCTCACGCCCTATTCGAGCAAGTACACCGGCTACCCGATCGTCAAGGGTCGGCTCACCATGGACGTGCATTACGCACTCGATCAGGGAAAGTTGAACGCGGACAATCATATTTTCCTGAGCCAGCTGACCTTTGGCGATCGCGTCGAGGGCAAGGGCATCAGTCATCTGCCGGTGAAGTTGGCGGTGGCCCTGCTCAAGGACTCCCAGGGCAATATCGATGTCGACATTCCGGTAACCGGTTCGCTGAGCGATCCGCATTTCAGCTTCGGCAGCCTGATCTGGCACGCCTTCGTCAACCTGATCGGACGTGCCGTCACCTCGCCGTTCCGGCTGATCGCTTCAGGCATGGGAGGCCATCATCAGGATCTCGGCTATGTGGAATTCATGCCCGGCTCGAACGTGCTCGATGCCCAGGCGCAGGATCGGCTGAACCAGATTGCCAAGATCCTCAACGAAAAGCCTTCGCTCAACCTGGACATCATCGGCCGGGTGGACCCCCAACTGGACGAGAAAGGACTGCGCAAGGTCCTGACCCAGGAACAGGTCGCGCACGAGATGGCCAAGGATCGTGGTGATGGAGAAAGCGATGTCGCGGCCCTGTCCAAACTCAGTCCCGATGACTACAACAAATACCTCACCAAGGCCTACAAGCACGCCAAGTTTTCCAAGCCACGTGACTTTATCGGACTGACCAAGTCGCAGCCGCCGGAGGTGATGGAGAACTTGTTGCAGACGAATGTGCAGGCCGACCAGGACGCGTTGCGCCATCTTGCCGAACGACGCGCCAGTGCGGTTCGCCAGTGGCTGCGTGGCAAGCTGGATGACAAACGCGTCTTCGTGTCCGCGCCCAAACTGGATGCCAAAGGCATCGACGACAAGGGCAAGACCACGCGGGTCGACTTCGGCATGCACTGATCGCAAAGCCGGCCCGACCGTCCGCATCGATGGGTTCGGGGCAACCAACTGCTGTCAATGGTTTTCTGTGGCCGACGAAAGGCTCACAATGGCTGCTTTCTCCGATAGCGGATCATTCTTCATGAGCTACTCCGGCCAGGCGCGTTACGCCAGCGAACTCGAATCCATCCGCGAGCAGGGCCTGTTCAAGGCCGAGCGCATCATCACCTCGCCGCAATCCGCCGAGATCGAGCTGGAAGGCGGTCGCAAGGTGCTGAATTTTTGCGCCAACAACTATCTGGGACTGGCTGACCATCCCGCGGTGATCCAGGCCGCCAAGGACGCGCTGGACACGCACGGCTTCGGCATGGCCAGCGTGCGTTTCATCTGCGGCACGCAGGACCTGCACAAGCACCTGGAGGCGAAGATCGCCGCGTTTTTCGGCACCGAGGACACCATCCTCTATGCCGCCTGCTTCGACGCCAACGGCGGCCTGTTCGAGCCCTTGCTTGGCGAGGAAGACGCAGTGATCTCCGATGCGTTGAACCACGCCTCGATCATCGACGGGATCCGCCTGTGCAAGGCCAAGCGATTCCGTTACGCGAACAGCGACATGGCCGACCTGGAAAAGCAGCTGCAGGCTGCGGACGCGGCAGGCGCACGCATCAAGCTGGTCACTACGGACGGCACGTTTTCGATGGATGGCTTCATCGCCAAACTCGATGAAGTCACCGCGTTGGCGGCGAAGTACGGTGCGATGGTGCACATCGACGAGTGCCATTGCACCGGTTTCCTCGGTGACAGCGGCCGCGGCGCCGCCGAAGTGCACGGGGTGATGGACAAGATCGACATCTTCACCGGCACCCTGGGCAAGGCACTCGGCGGCGCGCTGGGCGGTTTCACCACCGGCCGCAAGGAAGTCGTCGAGTTGCTGCGCCAACGCTCCCGGCCGTACCTGTTCTCCAACTCGTTGCCACCGCACGTGGTTGCCGCCGCGATCAAGGTGTTCGATATGCTGAGCAGCGCTGGTGACCTGCGTCATGTGCTCAACGAGAACACCCGCTATTTCCGCGAACGCATGAGCGCTGCTGGTTTCGACATCAAGCCGGGCGTGCATCCGATCGTCCCGGTAATGATCTACGACGCAAAACAGGCGCAGGCCATGGCCGCGGGCCTGCTGGAAGAAGGTATCTACGTCACCGGCTTCTTCTATCCGGTGGTGCCGCAGGGCCAGGCGCGCATCCGCACCCAGATGAGTGCGGCGCACACACGCGAGCATCTCGACCATGCGATCGCGGCCTTCACCAAGGTCGGCAAACGACTCGGCGTCATCGGCAATTGACCGGTGTGTTTCGCGGGCGCTTCCTGGCGCTTCGCGAAACCATGATCAATGCTTGCGGGTATCGACGGCACTGACTTCGTCGGCGTTCAGGCGCCGCCATTGACCTTTGGCCAGATCGCCCAGCACCAACGATCCGATGGCCACCCGAATCAGGCGCAGCACGTCAAAACCCAGCGCAGCCAGCAATCGGCGGATATGCCGATTGCGACCTTCGTCCAGCACCACCTCCAGCCACGCGTTTTTTTCACCCGCTCGCAGCAGGGTCACCCGCCGCGCGCGCAGCACGTCGCCGCCGTCGGCAATGCCAGCCTGCATCGCCGCAAGCACTGCGACACCCGGCTGGCCGGACACCTGCACGTGATAGGTCTTGTCCAGATGGCTTATCGGATCGGTGATGGCTGCCGCCCAGCCCGTATCGTTACTCAGCAGCAACAGACCTTCGCTGGCCTTGTCCAGTCGACCCACCGGCCCCAGCCACGGCAGACCTGCGGCAGCCAGCGCGGTATAGACGGTGTCACGACCCTGCTCGTCCGCTGCGCTGACAATGAGACCCCGCGGCTTGTTGAACACGACGTGGACATGTTCGACGGCTTTCACCGGCTGGCCATCGACCGCGATCTGCTGTCGATCCACCAACACCGGACGATAAGGATCGCGCACGACGCGTCCGTCAAGGCTGACTCGACCGGCGCGAACCCACTGCTCGGCCTGACTGCGTGAGCATGTCCCCAGTTTGGACAACACGCGGGCCAGCCCATGCCTTGATGAAGGTATGGGGGCTGCAGGGGGACGTTCGGAGCGAGGAGCGCGAGGCATCCAGCTAGGGTATAAGCCGGAGCCGTGCCGCGACAAGGAACACTGTCATTCGACGCTGGTTTCTTTGATGACCGGCATATCGGGCATATCCGACAGGCCTCCGATCCATTCCGATGAACCAAAAAAAACCCGGCCGAAGCCGGGTTTTCTTATTACTGCGTTACCGCGGTTCGATTACTGCTGAACCTGCAGCTCCGTACGACGGTTCTGCGCACGACCGGAGTCGGTAGCATTGTCGCCAATCGGATCGTTCTCACCGTGGCCGATCGGGCCTTCCAGACGGCTGGCGTCGATGCCATGAGCGGTCAGGAAGTTATAGACGATCGACGCGCGACGCTCGGACAGGCTCTGGTTGTACACGTCGGTACCCTTCGAGTCGGTGTAACCGGCAACCGTCACGTGCACCTGCGGGTAACGCTGCAGGGTATCGACAGCCTGGTTCAGCACGGCGATCGAATCGGCGCTCGGCTCGGCCAGCGACTTCGAGATGTCGGTCTCACCCTTCTTCGGGCGATCGAACTTGAAGTTCACGCCGCGCAGGTCGATGACGACCTTCTGCGGGCAACCGTCCGGACCAACGATCGTGCCGGCAGCGGTGCCCGGGCACTTGTCGTCGCAATCGTTCACGCCATCGCCATCGGCGTCCATGGTCGAGCAATCAGCCGGCGGCGGCGGAGCAACGGCCGGGGCCGGAGCCGCTGCCGGAGCGCCGAAGCGCGAGACGATGCTGAAGCCCAGGAACCAGTCACCGTAGCCATCTTCCGCCGGCTGGGTCTTGTTGTCCCAGTCATAACGGTAGCCGCCTTCGATGCGGATGTCGGAGCTATCGGTGATCGTCTTGGAAACACCGCCGCCCAACTCAGCAGCCGGCGACCAGCCCGAATCGCCACGCGAATGATGGTTGCTGCCCATGACGCCGGCCAGCAGGTATGGACGCCATGCGTTCCAGTCACCCGCATAGAAGCGCACGGCGGCGCCCACGGAGTTGTTGGCCCACTTGCCGCCGAAATCGTTATCACGCGAGGTGCGGTCGACAAACAGGTCGATCGACATGTTCGGCGAGAAGAAGCGACCTACGCCCAACCCGTAATAGATCTGACGGCTGTTGGTGTTGCGATCGGTGTCGTTGTAATAGCCGCCAACGGTCGGTGCGATATACCAGCGACCGTCATAGGTCGAAGTGGCCATATCGGTCGTTGCGGTATCGGCGGGAGCAGTGGTGTCCTGCGCATGAACGGCACCTACGCCGCCCAGGGCCAGCGCGATCAGAAAATACAAGCCCTTACGTTTCATCAGGTGTCTCCTCATTTATTAGGTTATCGCGTCCGTTCAACCCCAACCGGAAGTCGCGCGTCAGAACTGAACTACGTCATTCAGAGCTTTTATAGCCCCTGCTTGGCGTTTTCTGCAGCAAGCGGCGGGGAGTGTAGCAAAATCGTTAAGTGGGTGGGACTTTAACACTAATACAACTAAATCCTGGTGAGACTTCGTTCAGGAAGATGGGGAAGTTGCAGATCCGATCGCTCCACTAACATGCAGCCTCCCCAAGTGTCCACCAATCCGCAAAAAGCGGGTTAACAGCCACACAAATCGCTTCCATTCGCGACTTAATGTTCCACTCACGTCGTCTTTACAACGTGAAGAGCGCCAGGAAGTGATGTAATGGCATGGCGTCGAGTTCGGCTGGATGCTTCGTCGCCGCCAGGATCGCCTTGACCTGGTGCGCCGGCAAATGATCAGCCATGGCCGCCTCGAACTTCTTCAGCAATACCGGAATGCCCTCAGCCCGACGCTTGCGATGGCCGATCGGATAATCGATCGAAACCTTCTCGGTGCTGCTGCCGTCCTTGAAGAAAACCTGCACCGAATTGCCGATATACCGCTTGGCGGGGTCGAAGTAGTCTCGCGTGAACTGCGGATTCTCGACCACCTTCATCTTGTCGCGCAATGCGTCGATACGCGGATCGGCCGCCACGCCATCGTTGTAATCACCAGCCACCAGGCGGCCGAAGATCAGCGGCACGGCCACCATGTACTGGATGCAATGATCGCGATCGGCGTAATTCGCCAGCGGACCGGTCTTGTCGATGATGCGGCAGCCCGCTTCCTGCGTCTCGATCACGATCTTCTCGACCTGGTCGAGCTTGCCGGCAACCTCGCCGTGCAGCTGCATGGCGCATTCCACTGCGGTTTGCGCGTGGAACTCGGCCGGGTAGCTGATCTTGAATAGAACGTTCTCCATCACATAGCTGCCGAACGGACGTTCGAACTCGAACGGCTTGCCCTTGAACGCCACGTCGTAGAAGCCCCAAGTTTTCGCGCTCAGTGCCGACGGATAACCAACCACACCGCGATACACCGCATTGATCGCATGGGTGACCGCACGACGGCAGGCGTCGCCGGCAGCCCAGCTCTTGCGCGGGCCGGTGTTCGGTGCGTGGCGATAGGTGCGAAGCGCTCCATTGTCGATCCAGCTGTGCGACACCGCGGTGGTGATCTGCTCCTTGTCGCCCCCCAGCATCGCGGTAGCCACCGCGGTGGAGGCCAGTCGCACCAGGATCACGTGGTCCTGCCCGACCCGGTTGAAGCTGTTCAGCAGTGCGTAGCAACCCTGGATTTCATGGGCCTTGATGGCGTAACCGAGCACGTCACGCACGGTCAGCGGCTGGCCACCTTCGCGCTCTGCCTTGCGGCTGAGGTAATCACCCACCGCAAGGATGCTGCCGAGGTTGTCCGACGGATGGCCCCATTCGGCGGCAAGCCAGGTGTCGTTGAAATCGAGCCAGCGGATCTGCGTGCCAATGGCGAATGCTGCCTGCACCGGATCCAGCTCGTGGCTGGTGCCTGGCACGCGTGCGCCGCCCGGCAACGTGGCACCGGGCACCAGTGGGCCGAGATGTTTCACGCATTCCGGAAACTTCATCGCCAGCATCGCAGTGCCGAGCGAGTCGAGCAGCATGTAGCGCGCGGTGTCATAAGCCTCCTGCGAGTCGATCGTGTAATCGACGACGTAATCGGCGATGTCGACCAGCGGCTGGTCGGGATCGGGACGAACGGCAGAACGGATATCAGGCGCACTCATGCGGAATCTCGCGGCAGGGAAACGGACATTTTAACTGACTGGCGTCGAAAACGTTGCTTGACCGGGGCCACGCCGACTCCGACAATCCGGTAACACATCCCAAAAGGGAGTAGTTCCCGACGCAGGCTTGCCTGTTTCGGTGTGGTGATCGTCAACACGAGCGACGCTTCGCTCCGGTCATCTCGGCAGCCGTGCTGCGAACAAGACTTTTGTGGTGGACACGGGCCGCGCGCGTTCGTGCTCACTGCATTGTCCGACGCGCACGGAAACCCGCATGGAACTCCTCAGCAGCGACTTCATCTCCGGCCTGTTGGCCATCATCCTGCTCGACCTCGTGCTGGCTGGCGACAACGCCATCGTCATCGCGATGGCCGCCAGCCGCCTGCCCCCGTCACTGCAAAAGAAGGCGGTCTTCTGGGGTACCTTCGGCGCGGTTGCGGTCCGCTTCGCACTCACCGCCGTGGTCGTCTATCTGCTCAAGTTGCCGGGACTGATGCTGGCTGGTGGCCTGTTGTTGTTGCCTATCGCCTGGAAGCTGCTGCGTCATGACGCCGATGATGATCCCGAGATCAGCGCGGCCCATACGTTCTGGCGCGCGCTGCGCACGATCATGGTCGCCGATGCCCTGATGGGCCTGGACAACGTATTGGCGATTGCGGGCGCCTCGAAAGGCCACTTGGGGTTGGTCATCATCGGCCTGTTGATCAGCGTGCCATTGGTGGTGTGGGGATCGACGCTGATTTTGAAGTTGATCGGTCGGTTCCCGATCATCATGTACGTCGGCGCGGGCGCCATCGCCTTCACTGCCGGGCGGATGATCACGCATGAGCCCTGGCTGGATAGCTGGTTCGACGCACATCGCTGGTCGAAATACGCGCTGGAAATCCTGCTCGTCATCGCCGTCTGCGGTGGCGGCTGGCTGATGCAGGTACGAAACAATCGCAAGCGATCGGTTCGCTGAATCCGCCATCGCGTCAGTACATCGTCGGTACCCTGACCGTCACCGTGACATCGGGAGTATCACGTGTCGCGCCGACGCCGAGCGCGAAATTCAGGGTGCGTTTCTCGTTCAGACGATAGGAGCCGCCGATCAGCAATGTACCGAGCACCGACTTCGCCGAGCCCGCGACGGTCTTGTTGTTCTGCTTGGTGATGCCGATGAAGCTCTGGTCGTAACCCAGGCTGATCGACGCCTTGTCGTTGAGCGCGAAGCCCATGCCGAGACTGACATCGACGACATCGCCAACCGATACCTTGCCCAGGTATTCCTTGCCGGCCAGCAACACGTTGCGGCTGACGCCACGCCGCGGAAAGTTGTGCAGGTAACTCAGGTTGCCGAAGAAGACCACCGGGTCGGACGGGTACAACCAGGTCAGGCCCGGCTGCAACGAGTAGAACCCCGAGCCGGTCGGAACCTCCAGCGGCAGCCCGGTGCCGGTCGCGTTTTGCACGCAGCGAGTGACGCAGTCGGTCACCACCTCGAACGGGTCGGTGCCGGTACGTGACTTGAAGCGCAGCCAGCCGATGTAATACGGCCGGTCCGCACCGCCATCGTTGATCTGGTAGCGCGCCGTGGCTTCCACGTCACCCAGGCCATGGCCGCTGCTGGTGAACACGTTGTCCTGGGCACTGCCGGTGAATATCTCGCGACTGACCGTATCCGTGTGGTTGTACAGATAGGGCACGCGCAGTTCCAGCTCCAGCCGGTTGGTGAGGCCGTAGCGCATCGCCAGGGCCGCGGTATGCGTGGTCGTCTTGACCTCGCGCGCGTCGATAAGCCCGATCAGGATCGCGGGAATCACCGTGTATCCGATGAGGCTCACCCGATTGGCGGATGAATAACCAAACTGATAGGAGGGCTCCACCACCAGCTTGCCACGTGGCGTCAGTACGCCCGGCTGCTCGAAGATGGGTGCGACGGCGGGCGGGCCCGTATCACGCTCCGGCGCCTGCCCGACCGGCTGATCGGGCGTCTGTCCCGCCGACTGCGCTCCCGCCCCCGGCATGGGCAATGCGCTGGCTGTCGCATTGCCGGCTTTCACGTTGCCGGCACGTTGTCGATCGAGCGTGTCGAGACCGACGGCGTGCCGCAACGCACGATAGTCGTTCTCCTGCGCCGCGAGCGCGTGCTTCATGGCCTCGATCTGTGCGGACTGGGCCTCGATCTGGCTGCGCATCGCATCGATACGCTCGCCCTGCTCGGTCATGCTTTTCCTGATCGCGACGGATAGCGCGCCGGGGTTCCCCACGGGCGTGCCCGATGGTGGCGCGTTCTGTGCGCTGGCCATGCCACCGAGCAACAGCAACCCTGCGCAACCGGTCGAACAACTCCTTTGCCATGATTTGCAGGCCATCACGTTTCCTGGTGAAGTGAACATGGCTCAAGCAGTGCAGTTGGCGATCCGCTGCATCGCTCCCTTCTAATGGCCCAACGAGTTGATCAGGCCCGCCTGCAAGCTGCGCTGCAGATTGAGGCTGTCGAACGTACCGAGGTTGTTCACGGCGGCGTTGATGGTGGTCAGGCTCTGGATGTCCTGATTGTCCAGGCTGTTCTGGATGACCGTCGCTGCCGCTGCATGGTTGAGCGCTGCCGGATCGAACGTATTGCCCGGGCCGTTCCGAATGTTGACGGTACTGGTCGTCGCTGCCAGCGCACTGGCCTGTTCTGCCGTCATCCTTCCGACGTCGGGGATGTTTACGCTGACGCTGGAGGCCAGGTTGCCGTTGATATAGACCGCACGTTCGATCCCGAACGACACCAGCAGTCCGCTGCCAACGTCGAAACCACCGCGCACCGCATCCAGGCGACTGTCGCTGATCGCCCGCCACCCCGTCACCGGAGCTATGGTCGTGCCCGGCATGGAACTTTGCGCCCATGCCACGCCCACCCATGCCATCGACAAACCCATCAGCAGGCAGACTCCGGGACACTTGCTGCAACGGTTCGTCATGGCGATTCTCAGATATCTCCGGGACCGCGCTTGGGCAATGTGATATTGCCCAGACCGGTGCGGTCGACAGCTGAGCTCAACGGCGCCATCGGGGCCGCGCGCCAGTCGTCACTGCTGTTGAAAACGGCGAGCGTGCGTCGGTTGTGGATCACGAAGACCAGATGGTTTTTCCATGCTGCTTCGAATTGCGTCCGTGGCATCGAGCGCGTGCCGCGCGCCGGATCGCCCACCAGCACGCGGCCGTTGCGCAACCCCTTGATCACCACGAAATGGTGGTAGCCCTTCTCGTTGATCAGCACGATGGCGGGCAGGTTTTCCTGATTCAGTTTTTCCAGTGGCACCTGGAAACCATCGGCGTCGAAACCGTTGAGCTGAAGGAAGTGCTTGATGTCGAGCAGCGAAAAACCTTCCTTGTTGATCTTGGACTGATCGCCGTTGGCATACATTTCCTCGAACGCCGTTTCCTCGTTCACCGGATAGCCGTACTGGTATGTCAGCAACGTGGCCACAGCCGCCGAACCACAGCTGAAATCGTATTTCTGCCGGATCGTGTTCCTGAAGCGGGCTTCCTTCAGGCTGGTGAGATGGAAGCGGTAACTGTTGCCCTGCCCGCCCGGTACCGCCACGGTGGCTGCCGCCAGCAAACCCATCGGCAGCAGCACGACGAAGGCAGTCGCCAGCAGCATGGCGCATTTCATGGCTGGAACTGCACGTTGACGATGGTGGCGTTCTGGATCAGCACATTGTTGCCGGTGTTCTGAATCACCATCGGCAAACCTGCAGCGCCGTTGAAGGAGCCGCTGTTGATCGCGTTGGATCCGGTCATCACCTGATCGGCACTGTTGTCGGTCACCGTGCCATTGAGCGTCATCCGCTCGGTGATATCGGTACCGCCACTGAGCCCGGCCAACGCGGCAGGATCCACGCTCTGGCCGATCCCCATGACATATCGCGGTGCCGTCCTGGTGGCTGCGGCGCCATGCGCGGACGCTGGGGGAGCTGCCGCGGAAACATTCCAAGCCATCGCACCAAGCAGCAGCCCGGCGATCCAGCAAAAAGGTCCGACACTACGCATGGCCGTATCTCCATGACAACCGCATGCAGCATGGACGCCGACGCCGATCCAGCGTGGCCGCCGGTGCACCGCGGTCAGAAAGCATCGGGGAGCGCCAGGCGCTCCCCGATGCGGGGTGTCGCTTATTGACCTACGTTCAGATTGGCCTGGACGTTCACGCTCTGCTGGATCAACGATCCGATGCCGCTGTTCTGCGCCATCACGGTCACTCCCGCTGCCGCCGCTGCCGCGCCTGACATGTTGTTGGACATGTCGAACGTGCCGGCATCCACCGAGTTCGATCCACCTGCGCCGCCGGCTCCGCCGGTGCCGGCCGTGGCACTGCCACCCGTGCCGGAAGCACCAGCGCCGCCGGCGCCGCCCATGCCACCCGTACTGTCGGCTGCACCGCTGGCACCACCCGTACCGGTGCCGGCGCCGCTGTCTGCGGTCGCCGCGCCACTGGTACCGGCACCGCCAGCCCAGCTACCGGCACCCGCCGTCGATGTCGCAGTGCTGGATCCACGCGAACGCGAGCGGGAGTTGCCGCTGTCGCCATTGCTGTTGCCGCCGGACGAAGCGCTAAGCGCGCCCGCATCACCGCTGTGCGCCGAACCATCGCCTGCCGCACCGCTGCGTGAGTGGGAGTTTCCGCCGTCTCCGCCGGACCCACCGTTGCCGCCACGACCATTGCCGCCCGTCGCGTCACCGCTGGCCCCGCCTCTTCCACCGTTGGCATTGCCCATGTTGCTGGCCATGTTGCCGATACCGTGAACACGGATGTCGGAAACCGTGCCATCAAGCCGGCTTATGGCCACCGCCTTGCTGGTGTTGAAGGCGTCGCTGACTGACGACGTCGCCATTGCACCGTTGTTGGCGGCCGCGGTGCCGAATCCATCGGAGTTGACCGCGCCACTGTTGTTGCGGTCATCGCCGCTGTTTGTCCTGGTGTGCTGACTGGAGTTGGTGTTGGTATGTTGACTCGAATTGGTGTTGCCGTTGTTGAAGTTGCGATCTGCCATGGCCGGGAGAGCGAGTCCCAGGCCGAGCACCACTGCTGTTGCGAGAAGAGTCTTGCGCATGTTTGTTCTCCTGGAACGACGCGGGACCCCCTGTTTGCCTTGCTTTTGCAGCAAGCGGATGAAGCAACATGTGCGCCATCCCATGAGAACTCGCGGCGGAAAACATATTTATCCGTTCAATCAAAAGCTTGGATGAACCTTCGCGCAACGCGGGCTTGCTTGTTCATACCATCGGAAAACGCGACTGGCTCATCCGCGTTACAGGCGCAAATCCGCGCATGACAGTTCAAACCCGCATGGCACCAAGCGATCGGCATTGGCGAACACGTGGACGAAATGCCGTTACACGATGTAACAAGATCGATACAGCAGCGGATCGCAGCGCGAGCGACGAAACAAACAGCCGCCCACAACGAAACAGGGAGCCGCGCGGCTCCCTGTTTCGTTGTGGCGGATTTGCTTCAGCGCTTGTCGATCGGAACGTAAGCCTGGTCTTCCGGGCCGGTGTAGTTCGCGCTGGGGCGGATGATCTTGCCGTCCTCGCGTTGCTCGATCACGTGGGCGCTCCAGCCGGAGGTGCGCGCGATCACGAACAGTGGCGTGAACATCGCGGTGGGCACGCCCATCATGTGGTACGCGCTGGCCGAGAACCAGTCGAGGTTCGGGAACATCTTCTTGACCTCGCCCATCACCTTTTCGATGCGCTCGGAGATATCGAACAGGATCGGATTGCCACCGTCGGTGCACAACTTTCGCGAGACTTCCTTGATGATCTCGTTGCGCGGGTCGGACACGGTGTAAACCGGATGACCGAAGCCGATGATGATTTCCTTGCGCTCGACGCGGGCGCGGATGTCGGCCTCGGCATCGTTGGCACTGCGATAGCGTGCAATGATTTCCATCGCCACTTCGTTGGCACCGCCGTGCTTCGGGCCGCGCAGCGCGCCGATTGCGCCGGTGAGTGCCGAGTACATGTCCGAACCGGTGCCAGCGATGACGCGGGCAGCGAAGGTCGAGGCATTGAACTCATGCTCGGCGTACAGCACCAGCGACTTGTCCAGCGCCTGCGCGTGCAGGTCGCTCGGCTTTTTTCCATGCAGCAGGTGCAGGAAGTGTGCGGCGATCGATTCGTCGTCGGTTTCGGTCTCGATGCGCTTGCCGTTGTGGCTGAAGTGGTACCAGTACAGCAGCATCGAGCCGAAGCTGGCCATCAGTCGGTCGGCGATGTCACGCGCACCGGTGACGTTGTGATCGTCCTTCTCCGGCAACACGGTGCCCAGCACCGAGCAGCCGGTACGCAGCACGTCCATCGGGTGGGTGGCGGCTGGCAGCAATTCCATCGCCGCCTTGACCGGCGCCGGCAGCCCGCGCAGGCGCTTCAGGCGCGAGCGGTAGTTGTTCAGCTCGGTCCAGTTCGGCAGCACGCCGTGCACGAGCAGGTAGGCCACTTCCTCGAAGCAGCCTTTGGCGGCCAGGTCGTGGATGTCGTAGCCGCGGTAATGCAGATCGTTGCCGCTGCGACCGACGGTGCACAGTGCGGTGTTGCCCGCGGCCACGCCGGACAGGGCGACGGATTTCTTGGCCTTGGGAAGGACTTGCTCGCTCATGGGAAATCTCCAGGGTGCAGGTTTGGTGCTCTTTACTGTGTGCTTAGGAGCTCGCTCGCGAGCGATGCTCTTGTTCTGATGCATGTCGGAGTAAAAGCATCGCCCGCAAGCGGGCTCCTACGACGACGATGAAGGTGATGATGGTCAGTCCTTCTTCGAGAACAATGCGTCGAGCTTGTCCTCATAGGCGTGATAGCCGAGAAAGTCATACAACTCTTCGCGCGTCTGCAAGGTATCGATGAGGCCTTTCTGGGTACCTTCGCGGCGCACGGTTTCGTAGAAGTTCAGTGCCGCCTTGTTCATCGCGCGATACGCGCCGCAGCAATACAAGGCGATGTCCACGCCAGCGTCGCGCAGTTCGTCGGTGGTAAAGAACGGAGTGGAGCCGAATTCGGTGAGGTTGGCCAGGATCGGCACCTTCACCGCGGCCTTGAATTTGCGGTAATCCGCCAGCGTATTCATCGCCTCGGGAAAAATCATGTCGGCGCCGGCCTCGACATAGGCGCAGGCGCGCTCGATTGCCGAGTCGATGCCTTCCACGGCGGCCGCGTCGGTGCGTGCCATGATCACGAAGCCCGCGTCGGTGCGCGCGTCGACCGCCGACTTCACGCGATCGACCATTTCGTCTTTCGGCACGACTTCCTTGCCCGGACGGTGACCGCAGCGTTTCTGGCCGACCTGGTCTTCCATGTGTACCGCGGCCACGCCAATGCGCTCGAACGAGCGGATCGTGCGTGCAATGTTGAATGCCCCGCCCCAGCCGGTATCGATGTCGACCATGAGTGGCAGACCGGTGGCGTCCACGATGCGACGTGCGTCGGTGAGCACGTCTTCCATGGTGCTGATGCCCAGGTCCGGCACACCCAGCGAGTTGGCGGCCACGCCGCCGCCGGACAGGTAGAGCGCCTTGTAGCCGACGCGTCGTGCCATCAATCCCGCGTAGGCCGTGATCGCGCCCATGACTTGCAGCGGCTGTTCGGCGTCGAGCTCGGCGCGAAAACGCGCGCCGGGAGATACGGGCTGTGTCATGTCGCCTCCGTCAAAGCGACCATTTTAGCTCACCGCGGCACCTTGCCGGGATGTGGGCCTTCCGCCATGCGTACCAGGGTCCGAAAGTGGCGGTCAGCCGGCTCCCCGGCGCTACGCAAGTTCCTGCGTGACGAATCCTCCGCAGCCCCGTACATTCAACCGAATGAGTACATCGACCCCTCTCGCAAAACGCATTCTCTGGGGCCTGGTGATCGGCGTGGTTGCCGCGGTGATCACCTTGGGCGTCGGCCGCCTGCATCCCGCCACGCTGAGCACGATGCAGGAAATCTCCAGCGCGGTGTTCGATCCGTTCGGGCAGATTTTCCTGCGCATGCTGTTTTTCGTGGTGATCCCGCTGGTCTTCACCTCGCTCGCTTCGGGTGTGGCCCAGCTGGGTCGGCTGAACCGGCTCGGTCCACTGGCCGGCCGTACGTTCGGATTGTTTGCCGCCAACATGCTCATCGCGGTGGCGATCGGGCTGTTGATGATGAATACGGTGCAGCCTGGTCATCATCTGGATGGGCAGGCCCGCACCCAACTGATGCAGGAATACGGCAGCAGGGCGCAGCAGTCGATCGAGCGGGAGGCGTCCCAGCCGGGCATGAGTTTTGCGACGCTGGTGGAGATGTTCATGCCACGCAACCTGCTAGGTGCCGTGGCTGGCCCTAGCCGGGACGCGCTCGGTGACGTATTGCCGCTGATCCTGTTCGCCATCCTGATCGGCGCGGCCGCCACCCAGCTTGGCGAAAGGCAGCGCAAGCGGGTACAGGCGGCACTGGACACGATTACCGAGCTGATGACCCGCATCGTCGGCTTCGCCCTGCGACTGGCGCCATACGCGGTGCCGGCGATGATCTACAGCGTGATCGTCAAGGTCGGCCTGGATGTACTGCTGGCACTGTCGGTGTTCGTAGCGGGCTGCACCATCGCGCTGGCGCTGCACCTGTTCGGAACCATGTCGCTGTGGCTGCGGTTCCTCGCTGGCCGTTCGCCGCTGCCCTATTTCCGGCAAATCAGGCCACTGCTGATCACCGCGTTCTCGACCAGCTCCAGCAGCGCCTGCCTGCCGGCGTCACTGGCCGTGGCGCACGACGACCTGAAACTTTCGCCAAGCACGGCGGGTTTCGTGCTGCCACTGGGCGCGACGATGAACATGAGCGGCACCGCGTTGTTCGAGGGCTGCGTGGTGTTGTTCGTGGCACAGGCCTTCGGCGTGGAACTGGCGCTGGGGCAGCAGGCCGTTCTGATGCTGTTGTCGGTGCTGAGCGCGGTCGCCGTCGCCGGCATACCTGGCGGCTCGCTGCCGATGATCGCCGGCCTGCTCGCAACGTTCGGCATCCCGCCGGAGGGCATCGGCATCATCATCGGTGTCGATCGCATTCTGGACATGATGCGCACGACGGTGAACGTGGGCAGCGACATCGTTACCGCCACGGTGGTGGACCAACAGTTGCGCAGTCGCTTCGCGACCACGGCGTAACGTCGCCGCGGCAGGAGGCAGGCAACCTGTCGGCACCTCGCATCGATAGATTCGGCCAATCGCGTCGATGACAACAATCAATTAGATTGATCGACCAGAAAACTTTACTATTTGTTGTGTCTTTCAACCACCACGGGAGTAGTACCGATGTCCCTGATCAACACCGAAATCAAGCCGTTCAAGGCTCAGGCCCTCAAGAATGGCAAGTTCATCGAAGTCAGCGATGCTGACCTGAAGGGCAAATGGTCTGTCGTGTTCTTCTATCCGGCCGACTTCACCTTCGTCTGCCCGACAGAGCTCGAGGATCTGGCCGACAACTATGCCGAGTTCCAGAAGCTGGGCGTCGAGATCTACTCGGTCTCCACCGATACCCATTTTGCGCACAAGGCCTGGCACGACACCTCGGACGCGGTGAAGAAGATCAACTACACCATGATCGGCGACCCGACCCACCTGATCTCGCGCAACTTCGATGTGCTGATTGAAGCCGACGGCATCGCCGATCGCGGTACTTTCGTGATCGACCCGGCCGGCAAGATCCAGATCGTCGAGCTCAACGCCGGCGGTATCGGCCGCGACGCATCCGAGCTGCTGCGCAAGGTCAAGGCGGCCCAGTACGTCGCCGCCCATCCGAACGAGGTCTGCCCGGCCAAGTGGAAGGAAGGCGAGAAGACCTTGGCGCCGTCGCTGGACCTGGTTGGCAAGATCTGATTCATCCTGCGCGGAAGCGCCATGGACCCGGAGTCCTTCCGGGTCCGATTTATCGAAACATAGTGCAACGTCGACGCCCGGGTCCGCCCGGGTGCTCGTCACGCTCATCCCGAACAAACCACGGAGTCCGTCATGTTGGATGCCAATCTCAATACCCAGTTGAAGGCCTATCTCGAAAAGGTCACCCAGCCGATCGAGATCGTTGCGTCCCTGGATGACAGCGCCAAGTCCGTTGAGCTGAACGAACTGCTGGAGGAAATCGCCTCCCTGTCCGACTGGATCACCCTGGTTCGTGCTGACGACGACGAGCGCAAACCCTCGTTTGCGATCAACCGCGTCGGCACCGACATCAGCGTGCGCTTCGCCGGCATTCCGCTGGGTCATGAATTCACCTCGCTCGTACTCGCCCTGCTGCAGGTCGGCGGACATCCGTCCAAGACCAGCGCAGACGTGATCGAGCAGGTTCGCAATCTCGACGGCGACTATCGCTTCGAGACCTATTTTTCGCTGTCCTGCCAGAACTGTCCCGACGTGGTGCAGGCGCTGAACCTGATGAGCGTGCTCAACCCGCGCATCCAGCATGTCGCCATCGATGGGGCGCTGTACCAGGACGAGGTCGAGGCACGCCAGGTGATGTCGGTGCCCACCGTCTATCTCAACGGCGAGGTGTTCGACCAGGGCCGCATGAGCCTGGAACAGATCCTGGCGAAGATCGACACCGGCAGCAGCGCCCGCGAAGCCGAGAAGATCAAGACCAAGGACGCGTTCGATGTGCTCATCGTCGGTGGCGGCCCGGCCGGCGCGGCGGCGGCGATCTATGCCGCGCGCAAGGGCATCCGCACCGGCGTGGCGGCCGAGCGTTTCGGCGGCCAGGTGCTGGACACCATGGGTATCGAGAACTTCATCTCGGTCACCTACACCGAGGGTCCGAAGATGGCCGCGGCGCTGGAACAGCACGTGCACGAATACGACGTGGACGTGATGAACCTGCAGCGCGCCGAGAAGCTGGTGCCGGCCAGCGACGCTACCGGCGGTCTGGTCGAGGTCCAACTGGCCAACGGTGCCACGCTGAAGTCGAAAACCGTGATCCTCTCCACCGGCGCACGCTGGCGACAGATGGGCGTGCCCGGCGAAAACGAATACCGCAACAAGGGCGTGGCGTATTGCCCGCACTGCGACGGCCCGCTGTTCAAGGGCAAACGCGTGGCAGTGATCGGCGGCGGCAACTCCGGCGTCGAGGCGGCGATCGACCTGGCCGGCATCGTGGCCCACGTCACCCTGATCGAATTCGACGACAAACTGCGCGCCGACGAAGTCCTGCAACGCAAGCTGCGCAGCTTGGCGAATGTCGACATCATCGTCAGCGCACTGAGCACCGAAGTGCTCGGTGACGGCCAGAAGGTCAGCGCCCTGGTTTACAGGGACCGCACCAACGACCAGATGCACACACTGGAGCTGGAAGGCATCTTCGTGCAGATCGGCTTGCTGCCGAATACCGAATGGCTGAAAGGTGCGCTGGAGTTGTCACCACGCGGCGAAATCGTCATCAACGATCGCGGCCAGACCTCCCTGCCCGGCGTCTTCGCCGCCGGCGACGCCACCACGGTGCCGTACAAGCAAATCGTGATCGCGATGGGCGCCGGCTCCACCGCCGCGCTTAGCGCATTCGATCATCTGATCCGAAGCCCGCTTCCGATCGCGGAGACGGAAAACGAAGCGGTCGCCGCTTGACGCATCGGCAAGAACAAACGGGACGGCACACTCGCCGTCCCGTTTTCAAACCTGGCCGCAGCAGGAACTACAGACAGGAAATCGCCTCTTCGCGATACCGCGAGTTGTAGTTCTTTTTCATATTCTGACGCTCGTACATCGTCACTTGGGCGCCCTTGCCATCCGACGTCACATCGAGCAATTCATGCGCACCTTCTTTGTCGGTGGCAGATACGTGGCCTTCCTCGCCCTTGCTCGATCCTGCAGCGGCGGGCGACAGCGCCGCCCACTTCGCCCGCGCGCACTCCACGTAGCTGGCCACGTTCTTGTCGGTGTGGCTGCTCAGGTTTGGGTTTTCATCGCGCAGACCGTGCGTGCCGCCGCAGGCGGACAGGACGGTGCATACGCCGATCAGAACCAGTCGCTTCATGTCATTACTTCCCAACCATCGAAGAGCCTGATTCTACCGAACTGGCGGTCGCAAGCGCAGGGCAGCGGTGATGCACGTTCCTGCGATCCAGTTCAGAACACCACCTGCGCCCGCACGCCCAGCGAGTTGCCCCAGTCCGGCCCCTGGTAGCTGCCGACCTGGTTGTCGGTATACCAGCGGACGTAATTGACCATCAGCCGCGACCAGTCGTTGAGGTACCAGTTCAGGCCCAGCGTGTAGCTGATGCCCTTGCCGCCACGCGGCGCATTGGTGAAATCGTAATGGTCGACCCTACAGGCCAACTCGAAAGCGCCCCAGCCACCGGAGGTCACCGGATCGTTCACGTGCACACCCTGCCAGTTGCCGCCGTGGCTGGAGAACCCGGGTTTCTCACCGGTGATCATCCAGCCGGCCGCCAGCGAGGAGCCATGCCGCGACACCGCCTCGGTGCTGCTGGAATCGATCGTGCGCTTGGCGTACTCGCTCATCACCCAGATATTGCGGTAGACGCCGCCCAGCTCATAGCCGACGCCATGGTCCTGCGTCGGATCGGCGATGGAACTGGCCGACACGGCAAGATTGCCGTTGTAGTCCAGCGCGATCGCCGGCGTGTTGTTGATGCTGGTGACGCCGTTGCTGATCTTCTCGTAGTAGTACCAGGCGCCGACGTGCATGAACCCATCGCCACCCTTGATCGGATTCCAGTGCGCGCGCGTCAGGTAGGCGATGGAGTCGGTGTCGCTGCCGGTAGTCGATGCGGCCGGCGAGTTGCCGCTCACCGAAAGGCTGTAGTGCCAGGACGGACCGAAGATCTTCCACTCCCCGCCCAGGCCGAAATAGCTGTTCACCGGCTCGCCCACCGTGGCTGCTGCGTTGCGCAGCATGAACGGCGTGGTCACGCCCTCGCTGGAGCCTTCCGTACCGATGTCCTTGAGGAAGCTGCCCAGGTAGAACTTGCTGGGCAGCCCGAACGTTCGCGCAGCGTAGGACAGGTAGGCCTCCTTCAGCGAGGACTTGTTGCCGGCGAAATCCACCTCGAAGTGGTAGCCGAGCTTGCCCATCGCGCCTTCCGCACCCAGCCGCACGGAATTGAATTGCGAGCCAGTGATGTTGCGTTCGTCGTAATCGGAGCCGCGGGTGCCGGCGAAGTCCATCACCAGGCGGGCGTCCGGCTTGAAGGTGAAGAAGCCATCGTCGCTGCTGAAGGTCGGACCAGCCTTGTGGCCCTTGCCCCAACGCGTAGTGACGCCACTGCCCCCGCGGCTGCCGCCATCGGCGAGCCGTGCCTGGGTCAGCGCCTGTTCGTCGGCACGGGTATCGGCCACCGCCGCCTGCACGGCCTCGCCGTTCTCGACGGCCTGGCGCTGCAGCGGCGAGGTCGCGGCCACCGCGGCGGCACCCGACTGTGACTCGTGCGCCTCCACAACACCGAGCCGCTGCTTCAGCGCCTTGATCTCGGTGGCCTGCTGCCTGACCAGCTTGAGCAGTTCGGCATTGGACACGGACTCGGCGGCGCGGCCCGGCACGGCGATGGTCAACAACAGGGCGCCCAGCACGGCGGTCGGCAGGATGCGTGGATTGGAAGTCATGCGTCGGTTCCCCGGGAATGCGGAAGGTGGTCGATCGATCAGTTGTCGTCGGTGTCGCCGTCATCGGCGGCCGCGCGGTTCTTCACCGCCGGCGTCTCCTGCGGCGATACGGCGAACGGCGAGGCGGACGCGGCAGCCGGCATGAAGCCGTGGCTGCGTGCCCAGGTGGCGAACAGCCGCGGCCACGCCGCTACCAGGGTGCCCGGCTTGCCCAGCCCCCAGCCATGGCCGCCGGTCTCGAACTCATGCAGTTCGGCGGGCACATGCTGCTTGAGCAGCGCGGCGAACAGTGACAACCCGGTATCGACATTGACGATCGGGTCGTCCACCGCGTCGGTGACGAAGGTCGGTGGCGTGTCGTGGCCTACATGCAGCTGGATCGTGTACGCCGTCGCCGCATCCGGTTGCGCGGACAGCTCGCGTACCGAACGGGTGGTGGCATATGGCGCCTGCAAGGTGCTGACCGGATAGATCAGGCCGGCGAAGTCAGGTCGCGCCGACTGCTGGTCGGCCGCATCCACCGGCGCGTAGAAGGGATGTGCGAAACGCGTCGCCACGATGCCGGCCAGGTTGCCACCGGCGGAAAAGCCGATCACGCCGATCCGTTTCGGATCGATGCCCAGCTCGCCAGCCTTTGCGCGCAGGATGCGCATCGCGCGCTGGCCGTCCTGGAACGGTGCGGCCGGTGTCCAGCCCTCGCCCGGCAGGCGGTAGTACAACACCACCGGCGTCACACCCAGAGCCGCCAGCCAGCGCGCCGTGGGCATCACTTCGTGGCCGATGCCGATACGGAAATAACCGCCGCCACCGATCAGCAACACCGCGGTGCCGTTGGGCCGGGCCGGTTTGTAGATCTCGATGCGCGGCCGGCTGATGTTGGACACGGCGCCCACGCCGGTGCCGCTCTGGCCCATCCGCTCCGCACCGCGCGGGCCACTGCCGCCGCCCGGCGGCGTGCCCGGCCATAGCGCGATCGTCTGCGCCGGCGCGACATCGTTGGCGATGGCGGGCGTCATCGCGACGGCACAGAACAGCCCGGCCAGCGCGGCAAGGAAAACACTGCAACGACTCATCGTGTCTCTCCCGATTGGATCATGGTCCGGCGCGGCTTGACGATCGCAGCTAGGTGCGGGCGATGCAGCGCCTCGTCCAGCGCCTCGCGATCGAGTGCGCCTTCCCAGCGTGCCACCACCACGGTAGCGACCGCGTTGCCGATGAAATTGGTAAGCGAGCGGCATTCGCTCATGAAACGATCCACGCCCAGGATCAGCGCCATGCCGGCCACCGGTACGGTTGGTACCACGGTGAGCGTAGCCGCCAGCGTGATGAAGCCCGCGCCGGTCACGCCAGCCGCGCCTTTCGAGCTGATCATCGCCACGGCCAGCAGGGCGATTTCCTGGCCCAGCGTGAGATCGATGCCAGTCGCCTGGGCGATGAACAGCGCCGCCAGCGTCATGTAGATATTGGTGCCGTCGAGGTTGAACGAGTATCCGGCCGGCACCACCAGGCCGACGATCGACTTGCGGCAGCCGGCCAGTTCCATCTTCTCCATCAGCGAGGGCAGCGCCGCCTCGGACGAGGACGTACCCAGCACCAGCAGCAGCTCGGCCTTCAGATAACGGATCAACTTCACCACCGAGAATCCGTTGAAGCGGGCCACCGCGCCCAGCACCACCAGCACGAACAAGGCCGAGGCCAGATAGAAGGTGAACACCAGCATCGCCAGGTTGGTCAGCGAGCCGATACCGTACTTGCCGATAGTGAAGGCGATCGCACCAAACGCACCGATCGGCGCCGCCTTCATCAGCAGATGCACGAGCTTGAAGATCGGTGCCGCCAGCGCGGCGAAAGAGTTCGTCACCGGCGCCGCCGCCTCACCGACCATCGCCAGCGATATACCGAACAGCACCGCGAAGAACAGCACCTGCAGGATGTTTCCCGAGGCAAACGCGCCGATCACCGTCGACGGAATGATGTCCATCAAGAAGCCGGTCAGCGTGAGCGAATGCGCCTTGCTGGCATAGCCCTGCACGCTGGCGGCATCCAGCGAGGCAGGATCGATATTGAGCCCGCTCCCCGGATGCATCAGGTGCGCCACCAGCAGGCCGACCACCAGCGCCAGCGTCGACATGACCAGAAAATACGCCATCGCCTTGGCCATCACCCGACCGACCGTGCGCAAGTTGCTCATGCCGGCGATACCGTTGACCACGGTGAGAAAGATCACCGGCGCGATGATCATCTTCACCAGCTTGATGAAGGCATCGCCCAGCGGCTTGAGCTGCTCACCGGTATGTGGCCAGAAGTGGCCCACGATGGCGCCCAGCACGATCGCGACAAGCACCTGCACGTACAGCTGGCGATAAATCGGCAGACGCTTCGGCGAAGACGTGACGGTGGTGATGTGCATCAGTACCCCTTGAAGCGGACGACGGGAACGGTCGCGTGGCGGATTGGCCGAATCCAGTTGTAGCGCAGTGGCCGTCGCGGCCGAATAGCACATTCCGGCTAGTTGCCCTTTCGCTGTGCCACCATCGGAAAGCGCCAGGCCATGCGCCAGGCGGTTTTCCGATGCGCAAGTTCTCCGCCCATGACCCAACGACATCGTCGCCTTCTCGCCGTACTGGTGCTCGCCGTGGCCATGCTTGCCAGTGTCTGTGTGGTCGGCCGCATCGCACGAGAGCGGGCGCTGCATCAGCTGTCGGCGCAAACTGCCCAGCAGCTGCAACTGCGTGCGCTGGCGCTGCAACGCTTCATCGACCGTTACCGCGTGCTGCCGACCGTGCTGGCGCTGGATCCGGATCTGCGCCACGCGCTGGAACACCCCGCGACCGGTGTCGACACCGCTGCACTCAACCGCAAACTCGAACAGGCCAACGGCCTCACCCACGTATCCACGCTGACCCTGATCGACCGTCGGGGCGTGGCGCTGGCGGCAAGCAACTGGCGCGATCCATCCAGCAACGTGGGACTCGACTACAGCTTTCGGCCCTACTTCCAGCTGGCGATGGCGAACGATCACGGCAGCTTCTACGGCATTGGCGTGTCCACCAACGTAGCCGGCTATTTCATTGCCGAAGCGATGCACGACGCCAGCGGCCAGCGCATCGGCGTGGTGGTGGTGAAGATCACGCTCGATACCTTCGAGCAGGAATGGTCGGATAGCGCGGACACCATCCTGCTCAGCGATACGCACGGCGTGGTTTTTCTCAGCAACCGGCCCGCGTGGCTCTACCGCCCGCTGCAACCGCTTGCGCCCGCTGCCACACGCGCGCTCGAGCACACCCGCCAGTACGGCGACCAACCGCTGCTTCCCGCACAACTGACCACCCTCGCCCACTTCGCCGATGGCGGGCGTCGGGTGCACGTCGAGCAGCCGCTGACGCGGCATGACGTTGTCTGGCAATCCATGCCGCTGCCCTCGCAGGGCTGGACCGTGCATCTGCTGCACGACAGTCGCGACGCCACGGCCGCCGGCTATCGCGCCGCGCTGATCACGCTTGGCGGCTGGTTGCCGGCGATCCTGCTCGGCCTCTTCCTGCAGCAACGCCTGCGCGTGGCGCGGCTGCGCCAGCGCAGCCGCGAGGAACTGGAGCGACTGGTCGCGCACTACGCCAGCGCGCTGCGTTCGGAACAGGACAGCCTGGTGCAGGCCGCGCAGCAGGCCGCAACCGGCAATCCGGACGGGCTCGAACACCTGCCGCAGGGCGTTAGCGTGGTCGACGCGCAACTGCGTCTGGTCGCCTGGAATCGTCGCTACGCCAACCTCATGCAGTTCCCGCCCGACCTGTTGCAGAAGGGTCGACCAGTGGAGGACCTGTTTCGGCACAACGCCCAGCGCGGCTTGCTTGGCCCCGGCGACGTGGAAGAGGCCATCCAGCGTCGGCTCGACTACCTGCGCGAGGGCGGCCCGCACATGTACGAGCGCGAGCGCCCCGACGGCGGCGTGCTGGAGATCCGCGGCAACCCGCTGCCGGATGGCGGCTTCGTCACCAGCTACGCCGACATCACCGCTTACAAGGACGCCGCGCGCGAGCTGCGCACGCTCACCGCCACACTGGAAAACCGCGTCGACGCCGCCACCCGCGAACAGCGCCTGGCCACCGCCGAAGCGCGCCGCGCCAACCGCAACAAGACCCGCTATGTCGCCGCTGCCGTGCACGACCTGCTGCAGCCGCTCAACGCCGCGCGCCTGTTCGCCGGCGCGCTACGCGAACCGTTGCACGCCGACGCCGACCGCGCCCTGCTCGCCCGTGTCGAACACGCGCTGCAGGCGCTGGACAGCCAGCTCACCAGCATGCTCGATCTGGCCCGCCTCGATGCCGGCGGCTTCAAGACCCAGGTAGGCGTCTTTCCGTTGTCGCCGATCCTGCAGGAACTCGCCCGGCAGTTCGGCATCGTGGCGCAGGCACGCGAGCTGGCGTTCGATTTCGTCGATACCCGCGCGTGGGTACGCAGCGATGCCATCCTGCTGCGTCGCGCCGTGCAGAACTTCCTGTCCAACGCCGTGCACTACACACCGCGCGGCCACGTGCTGCTCGGCTGCCGTCGCGACGTCGACCACCTGCGCATCGAGGTGTGGGATACCGGTGTCGGCATCGCCGACGACCAGCGCGAGGTGATCTTCGAGGAATTCCGCCGGCTCGATTCCGGCGTGGACGCCGACGAGCGCAGCGCCGGGCTGGGCCTGTCCATCGTCCAGCGCATTGCCCAGCTACTCGGCCATCCAGTGACGCTGCACTCGTGGCCCGGCCGCGGCAGCGTGTTCGCGATCCGCGTGCCGCTAGCCGCGCCGGACAACTCCGGTGCGCCGACGACGACGGTCACCGACGATCCGGAATCGCCGCTGATCGGCCGCCGCATCCTGTGCATCGACGACGACGCCCACACCCGCACCGCCATGACTGCCCTGCTGCAACGTTGGGGTTGCCAGGTCAACACCGCCGCCGACGCCACCGAGGCCGCCATGCTGGCCGGCTCGGCACCACCACCCGACCTCGTGCTGCTTGACTACCAGTTGGGCGACACCACGGGTCCTGCCCTGCTCCCCGACCTGCAGCAGCGCTGGGGTGCCGCACCGCCGGTGATCGTGCTCACCGCACACGGTGATGCTGATACGCGTGTGGAACTGGAAGCTGCCGGCCTGCGTTTCATGCTCAAGCCGGTGTCGCCTTCAAGGTTGCGCGCGTTGATGAGCCGATTGCTGGCGCAGCATGGGTAGTCCTCGCGGTCCATCGCGCACAGCGGTCGCTTTTGCTTGCGGACGTCCAGATGGCCATATGCTTTAACGCTCGGCTCAATGGTGCGTAGAATCGGGGCTTAACTTCCCGCAAGCACTCCCTTTACCTGGAAGGCAACGCCAGTATCCGATCTCAAGTCTGGCAGAAGCTTGTTCACCGAGCAGTGGTGAAAGCAGCGTCTCCCGAGGTGCGCAATACAGCTCCTGACAGAGGCAGACGAATGATTTCAAGCAATCGATTCAGCAACGACAACCAGATGCGGTTAACGGTCAACCCGATCAAGTATCTGGCGGTAACGGCATGGTGGGGAGCGGCCATGTCATGCGCGTTGGCACAGGCCCCCATGCACCAGGGTGATCCCGGCGAGCCCACTTTCGATGTCGGCCCGGCTCGCGCCGCCCTGACGCGGCTGGTCGGCAGCACGTATGCCGCCCAGGTGGATTTGAAGGCCGTATCCAAAATTGATCAGAACGACTATTTCCGCATTACCCAGCACGACCGCCGCGTGACGATCGAAGCCACCACGCCGGCCACCTTGATTGCCGGTTTCGGCGGGTATCTCAAAGAAGTGGCACACGCCAACATCTCCTTGAATGGCGAGCAGTTGAACCTGCCCAGAACTTTGCCGCTGCCCCGGCAAACGATCTTCCACGAGGCCAGCGGCATCCACCGGTTTGCATTCAACGACGTGGATGAGGGCTACACGCAGCCCTACGCCCATTGGGACTATTGGCAGCACAAAATAGACGTACTGGCACTGCACGGCATCAACGAAGTACTCGTCTATCAGGGACAGGACAAGGTCTACGAGCAAACGCTGCAAGACTTCGGCTACACCCAGGCCGAGCTGCGCAAATGGATACCCCAAATTACGCATCAACCGTGGTGGCTGCTGCAGAATTTGTGCTGTTCCCACGAACCCATAGCGCAAAGCACCATCGACCAGGAAGCCGTACTCGCCAGCAAAATGGCCGGACGGCTAAGAGAACTGGGCATGACGGCGGTGTTCCCCGGCTATTACGGAACAGTCCCGCCTGGCTTCAATGACAGGAATCCTGGCGCCCGTAGCGTCTCGACGGGGAAGTGGGATGGGTTTTCCCGGCCGGACTGGCTCGATCCGACACATAGCACCTTCGCCAAGGTCGCTGCCGACTTCTACCGCAGACAGGCTGCCCTTTTTGGTGACAGCCACATGTTCAAGATGGATCCACTCCATGAAGGCAGCGAAGGTGCCCACACGGGCGGCATCAATCTGGTCGCCGCCGTCAAGGACATACAAGGCGCACTCGAGAAGGCCCATCCGGGCGCAACGTGGGTGCTCCTGGGCTGGGAGGGCAATCCATTGCCCGAAGTGATCCGGGGACTGGACAAGTCCCACTCCCTCATCGTGGATGGCAGCTCCGAGTCCAGCCCTGAAGCCTTCGACAGAGAAGCGGAATGGCAGGGAATTCCGTACACCTTCGGCACGATCTGGAACTTTGGCGGCCACACCAACATGGGCGCGAACTTATCGACATGGCATACCCGCTACTGGCCATGGAAAGCCAGACCGAACAGCGCGATGACAGGTATCGCACTGATGCCGGAAGCCAGCGACAACAACCCCGTAGCGCTGGACTTTTTCACCGAGCTTGCCTGGCGCAAGGCGCCGGCGGATCTCGATCAGTGGTTCATGGACTGGGCATGGCGCCGTTATGGAGGTTCCAGACCCGATCCCCACGCCGTCGCTGCCTGGCACATCCTGCAACAGACCGCCTATGACCTGCCGGCCAACTGGGACAGCAAATACCAGACCGGTTATTACGAAACAGCCCCCAGTCTGTCCGAGCCCGGCGCAAGCCCGCTCCATTACGACCCAGCCAAAATCCAGCAGGCCTTGGCCCAACTTCTAGACGTCGCTCCGTCGTTGCGGCACAGCAGCGCATATCGCTACGATCTGACCGACCTGACCCGTCAAGCGCTGTCGGTCCGCGGCAGGGTCTTGTTGCCCCGTATCAAGGCGGCTTTCGAGGCGAAGGACAAGGCAGAGTTCGATAGCCTCAGTGCGCGGTGGCTGCAGCTGATGAAGCAACTTGATGCCGTATTGGGCACCAACGAGCAGTTCATGCTCGGCCCTTGGCTGGCCCATGCGAAGTCGTACACCCGGTCCTCCGCTGATTCGGCCGCCGTTGAATACGACGCCCGCGCGCTGATCACCCTATGGGGCAATCCCCAAGAGGCCGATTACGCACGCCGCGAATGGCAGGGACTTCTTGGCGACTACTATTACTCGCGTTGGAAGGCTTATTTCGGCTCGCTGGACGACGCACTCGATAAAGGTAGAAAACCCGAGTCAATCGACTGGTATGCGTTCGGCGAGAAGTGGGCGCACGAACGAAACACTTATCCAACCCAGCCCAAAGGCGACATTCACGCCATTGCCCGGCATGTGCTGGATGACCTGACTCATACCGTACAAAATTAAGCTCCAAGGATTTCAATCCACGGCAATGTCGTGGATTGAAATCCTCGTGAGATAGGAACTCGCCTCTGGACGTGCATGCATTGCGCAATCTCACCGAAATGCGTGAGCCGACTGCACCGCACCACCGCTTTGGCGGGCTGACACCCGCCGAATTCCGGTTTCAGAACGACCTGGCAATCGCCGGTTCAGCGCGGCGCTGATTTGAGGGGAGCCGACAGCATCGGGATGGCATCCGTCACGGCTCATCCTCATCCAGATCCAGCGACTTCACCAGCACCGCCGCCTGCGTGCGCGAGCGGCATTCCAGCTTGGAAAGCACCGCGGTCACGTGGATCTTCACCGTGTTCTCGGCCAGCCCCAGCCGATCCGCGATCTGCTTGTTGAGCAACCCTTCGGCGATCAGCATCAGCACGCGGAACTGCTGCGGCGTTAGCTGGGCGAGACGGGCCGCGAGTGCGGCGTCTTCGGGGCTGCGTTCGGCGCGGTGGGTGTCGAAGGCGAGGCCACCATCGAGCACCTGTGTGATGGCCGCGCCCAGCACTTCCACCGGTGCGGCCTTGGAGACGAAGCCGGCGGCGCCGAACTGCTGGGCGCGGCGCACGATGCGCGGACGGTCGTTGGAAGAGATCACGATCACCGGCAGGTCCGGGTGCTCGGCGCGCAGCCACAGCAGCGATGAGAAACCGATAGCCCCGGGCATGGTGAGGTCCAGCAGCACCAGATCGGTGGCGGGCTCGGCGGCCAAGGCGCTTTCCAGCGCGCTCTGGCTGGCCGCCTCCAGTACACGTGCATCGATGGCGTTGCCCAACGTGTGCACCACGGCAGCGCGAAACATCGGATGATCGTCGGCCACCAGCACGGTGATGAAGTCGTTCATGCGCTCAGCCCATGCGAAAGGCCCTCAGAGTAAACCACCTTGCACCGAACCCCTTGGACAGGGCTTGACCCTCACGTAACGTGAGCCCTTAGCGTACCGGCACGCGATGCGAGAGGAGTGGAGACGATGTTGCTGACTGTGGGTGAACTGGCCAGACGTTGCGGGCTGACCGTGCGCACCCTGCACCACTACGACGCCATCGGCCTGCTCCAGCCTGCATCGCGCTCCGCTGCCGGTTATCGGCTTTATGCACGGGCGGACATCGAACGCCTGCATCGCATCCAGGCCCTGCGTCAGCTCGGCCTGTCGCTGACCGACATCGGAACTGCCCTGTCCGGACCGCAACAGCCCCTGGCTGATGTGGTCAACCGCCAGATCGCGCAGATCGACCGCGAACTCACCGAGGCGAAAAACCTGCGTGAGCGACTGGTCTATCTGCGCGCTCAGTTGGCGAATGGACAGTCCCCTGACCTGGCCGACTGGCTGGACACGCTGGAGTTGATGACGATGTACGAGAAATATTTCTCACCCGAAGAACTGAAGGACCTGCCGCTGCACACCGACCCGGATGTGCTGGCCGAATGGAGCGCACTGGTCAGCGCCGTGCAGTCGGCTATGGACCGCGGGGCGACACCGGAAGATGCCGACGCGCAGATCCTTGCACTGAGCTGGATGACCATGGTCGGCCGCGGCACCGGCAACAATCCCGCATTCCTGATGCGTCTGCATGCGATGAACGAAAGCGAGCCGGGCCTGCGCGAACGCAGTGGCATCAGCCGCGAGCTGGAGCAATTCGTGGAGCAGGCGATGGTTGCCGGACGGTTGGCGATCTTCGAGCGCTACCTCACGCCGCACGACATGCAACGCATGCACAGCCACTACGGCAGGCAGATGTACGCCTGGCCGCCACTCATTGCCGAACTGCGCCAGGCCATCGCCGAAAATTTGCCCAGCGACGATCAGCATGCGCAGCAATTGGCGAGGCGCTGGATGGAGCTGTTCCGCGCCTACGCCGGCGATGATCCGGCGACGCACGCCCGCATTCGCGAGGCATATGCGAAAGAGCCCGAGTTGCGCAGTGGCAGTGCAGTGGATGACACGCTGCTGGATTACGTGCGACAGGTGCTGAGCGGCCTGGCGAACAAGTCTCACTGATATCCGAAGACGTCCCAAAAAAAGGGCGGCCGATCGGCCGCCCTCTTCCCGGGTTTCATGCAATGAAACCGATTTACTTCTTCGCGAACAGATGCTCGACGCCGGCGCGCTCTTCGCGCAGTTCCTTGTCAGTGGCGTCCATGCGGCCGCGCGAGAAATCGTTGACCGCCAGACCCTGCACGATCGTGTACTTGCCATCCTTGACGGTCACCGGATAACCGTAGATCACGCCCGGTGCGATGTCGTAGGAGCCGTCGGACGGAATGCCCATCGAAACCCAATCGCCCTCGGCCGTTCCCTGAGCCCAATAGCGCATGTGGTCGATCGCGGCCGACGCGGCGGAGGCCGCGGACGAAGCGCCGCGCGCCTTGATGATCGCTGCGCCACGCTGCTGCACGGTGGGGATGAAGTCGTTCTCGTACCAGGCCTGATCGATCAGCGACATTGCTGCCTTGCCGTTGACGGTGGCGTGGTGGATGTCCGGGTACTGGGTCGAGCTGTGGTTGCCCCAGATCGTCATCTTCTTGATGTCGGTGGTGTGGCTGCCGGTCTTTTCGGCCAACTGCGACAGTGCGCGGTTGTGGTCCAGACGGACCATCGCCGTGAAACACTTCGGGTCCAGGTCCGGGGCGTTCTGCTGCGCGATCAGTGCATTGGTGTTGGCCGGGTTGCCGACCACCAGCACCTTGACGTCGCGCTTGGCGTGATCGTTCAGCGCCTTGCCTTGCGGGCCGAAGATCGCGCCGTTCGCCTCCAGCAGATCCTTGCGCTCCATGCCCGGGCCGCGCGGACGTGCGCCGACCAGCATCGCGTAATCCACATCCTTGAACGCGACGTTGGCGTCGTCGGTAGCCACCACGCCGGCGAGGGTCGGGAACGCGCAATCGTTCAATTCCATCACCACGCCCTGCAGCGCTGGCAGCGCCGGGGTGATCTCCAACAGATGCAGGATCACCGGCTGATCCGGACCCAGCATGTCACCGGCAGCGATACGGAACAGCAAGGCATAACCGATCTGACCAGCGGCGCCGGTAACGGCTACTCGAACAGGGGCTTTCATGGATGATGACTCCTCAGTTGAATGTTCAGTTCTTTCTTTGTGGGAGCGGCTTCAGTCGCGATGCATGGGATGTTGCACGAAAGAGCTGTCGCGGCTGCAGCCGCTCCCACAGTCAATGCATTCAGACCAGCTCGGCAAAGAATTCGGTGATGCGTGCAAGGCCCGGCTCCAGCTGCTCGGGCGGACACGTATAGGAAATACGCATGGCACGCGGCTCACCGAAAGCGAAGCCGGGCACGCAGGCAACGCCCTTGGCTTCCAGCAGTGCGGCGCAGAATTCGACGTCGTTGGTGATCTTCGCGCCATGGTGACTTTTGCCGAAGGCCACCGAAATGTCGGGGAATGCGTAAAACGCGCCCTGTGGTCGCGGACACACTACGCCAGGAATGGCGCTGAGCGCGGCGAATACGGTATCGCGCCTGCCGGCGAATTCCCTGCACTTTGCCTGGGGAATATCCTGCGGGCCGCTCAGCGCAGCCACCGCGGCCGCGGTGATCACTTCGGGCAGGCTGGTGATGTGATTGGAGTTGAGCGTGGTGACCGCCTTGGCCACCTCCTCCGGTCCGGCGATCAGGCCCACGCGCCAACCCGGCATGCCATAGGTCTTGGATACCGAGTCGACAAACACCACCCGTTCGCGCAACTCGGGTTTCGCGAACACGAAGTTGTGGTAACCGAGGCCATCGAAGACCATCGAATTGTAGATGTCGTCGGTGATCACCCAGGTGTCGGGATGCTTCACCAGCACCTCGGCCAGCGCGGCGATCTCCTCACCCGTATAGACCATGCCGGTCGGGTTGGACGGGTTGTTGAACAGGAACACCTTCGGCTTGCGCGCCAGCGCCGCATCGAGCTGCGCCGGGGTGAGCTTGTAATTCTGCTCCGGCCCACAATGCATCACGTTGATTTTCGCGCCCACGATGTCGGCGATATCGCGGTAGGTGGTCCAGTACGGCGCGGCGAAGCAGATCTCGTCACCTTCGTCGAGCAACGCTTCAGCCAGGTTGTACAGCACGTGCTTGGCACCGATGCCGATCGACAGGTTCGGGCGGCCGTAGCCGGAAAAACCGAGCGCTTCGATGTGTTTCAGAAACGCGTCCAGCAGCGCCTCGGCCCCCCGGTTGCTTCCATACTGGCCGGAGTCGTGCGACAGCGACTCGCGCGCGGCGGCGTATACGTGCTCACCGGGAAGGAAGTTCGGTACGCCAATGGAAAAGCTGATGATGTCGCGGCCGGCAGCCTTGAGCTGCTTCGCCTTCTCGGCTATCACCATGATCGCGCTGGGTTTGGCGCGACCGACACGCTGGGCGAGCTGGGGCATGGGTATCTCACGCACGGGGGAGGAAGCAAAGGCGGCGATTTTATCACGCTGCAGGCATCCTCGTGCCGCCACCGGTCCGTCTGCTGCAATACCCCGTGGAACGCGGCATGATGTGTCCGTCCGCACGACGGACACCGCAACCTCACGATCGAAGGAGATCCACATGCATTGGCTTTGGGTATTCGTGATTGGACTGGTAGTCGGCCTGGTGGCCAAGTTGCTGATGCCGGGCAAGGACCCGGGCGGCTTCATCATCACCGCCATCATCGGCATCGCCGGTTCGTTTCTGGCGACATGGGTGGGCCAGAACGTGTTCGGCTGGTATCAGGACGGACAAACCGCCGGCTTCATCGCCTCGGTGATCGGCGCCATCGTGCTGTTGTTGATCTATCACCTGATCAGGCGCAAAACGGCTTGATCGTCGTCCCGGCGGAAGGATCCTTCCGCCGGGACGCTGTTTTCAGCCGAGCAGCGAGCCGGCCAATCCCTCCAGCTTGCCCAGATCGAACCCGCCGCCTTCGCCCTGCGCCGGTACCTGACCATCCGGTGTCATGTGATCGACCGCGTGCGGCAGCACCTTCGACAGCCCGCCCAGCAAGACATTCGGGTCGACACCGAGCTTGCCGGCGGCTTCCTGCACCAGTGAACCCATACCGCCATTCTGCAGCGCCTGACCCAACTGGTCGCCCGATACCGGCTGGTTCGTGCCGGTACCAACCCATGACTGCACCGCTCCGCCCAATCCGTGTTGCTGCAGCATGCTGATCAGGCCTTGCACACCGCCGGCTTTCTCGATCAGTTGGCCGGCGATGGCAATCATCGAGCCGGCTCCCACCTGCCCGGTAGCATCCGTCGATGGTCCCTGACCCCCAAGCAAATCATTGAGAAATGACATGGTCGTTCTCCTTGGTGAATGAATGCGCGTGTAGCCAGCCGATCATAGGCTCACGGCGCGGACAGTGTCATGACCACAGCGCACAAAAAAAACCGCCGGGTACGCACCGGCGGTTTCTTGCGAATCGACGACTTGCAGCTCAGCCGCGCTGGTCGAGCACCGCGTTCCATTCCTTCACGCGGTCGGACTGCGCAGTCAGCAATGCGTCGACGTCACCCTCCACGGTGACCTTCTCGATGGTATCGCCCTGCTGGATCGTGTTGACCACGGCCATGTCCGCCGCATCGACCACTTCGCCGAACACGCTGTGCTTGCCGTCCAGCCACGGCGTAGCGCCATGGGTGATGAAGAACTGGCTGCCATTGGTGCGTGGTCCGGCGTTGGCCATCGACAGCACGCCCGGCTTGTCATGACGCAGCGAGGCGTTGAATTCGTCCTCGAACTTGTAGCCCGGACCACCGCGACCGCTACCCTCGGGGCAACCGCCCTGGACCATGAAGTCGGCGATCACGCGATGGAACGACAACCCGTCGTAATACCCGCGTTTCGCCAGATTGACGAAATTGGCCACCGTGACCGGCGCCTTGTCTTCGTGCAGGCGCAGATGGATCGGGCCGCGGTTGGTGGTAAAGGTGACATTGATGGTCATCGCAAATCCTTGGGTTCAAAAGCTGCACCGTGCCACGACACGGATACGGGGGTTGTGAAGAATAACCCAGCCGGAGCAGGTGAATCAGCGCCGGCCGCCATCCATGCTCAGGTTAGCCCCAGCATGCCGTGCTCAAGCACACCGGTGCCGCGCGGTCGCGCGGCTGGTGTCGATACCTCGCCCGGCCAGGTCGCTCCCTCGTACAAATGCGCCCACAACCGGTCCAGCGCCGCATAGCCGTACGGCAGCAGCGGCACGTGGCGTTCACCGAAACCCGGCAACGCGAGGAATGCGTCGAAATGCTGGGCATGCGGCGCTTTCCAGTACAACGGCTGGCGCCCCTCGTTTCGCAGCCAAGCGACGTACGGCTCGGAGCTGAACGCGGTCGGCAACAATCCATCGCTGGCGCCATGGACCACCCATAGCGGCAGATCGATGCGCGGCAGCTTCACCGCGGTGGCGGCGATCGACGCCTGCAGCGCCTGTGCTTCATGGTCGTCCCCGATCCACAGCGCGCGAAGACATTCGCTGCCTTTCAGGGCGGGATCGGCCGAAACGTCCATGCCGCCGAACAGACCAATGCCATTGCCGGGAGGAATACCCGATCCATCCGCCCACCAGGCCGCTCGCGTCAGAGGGTCGGTCACACTGGGCAGGCCGCCCATGCCCACCGCGGCGTAGTGAAAGCCGCATGGCATGTCGGCAATCCCACGACGCAGATAGGACGAGGCATAACCTGCCGTGATCGTCCGCCACAGATCGAACGCGGTCGAACTGGCCGCCGTAGCCATCGCTTCATCAGTCCAGCCCCTGGCGCGAAGATACTGATAGGCCTGCTCCGATTGCCCTGCCATCGTGTGACCACCCAACTGCCCACGCGCACGCAGGCTCGCGCAGCGCAGCACCCAGGCCGGCAGTGGCGCGCCGTCCGGCATCCGCGCAAACGGCGCGCTGACGAAACGTTTGCTGTTCAACGCGCACGGCAGCCAGATCGCCGCCTCGGTGGCGTAGTCGTACAACGCGCGACCGTGCCCGGCCGTGTGCACGTTGGGCTCCAGCGCCACGACCCCGGCGAAGAAGTTCGCGCCATCAAGGCCGGCTGCCTGCAGCACCCCGCCGCCGCCGTTGGACAAGCCGGCGGCAATGATCTTCGTGTTTTCCGGCGTGAATGGTGCGTCGTCCGGAAACGCGCGATCGAGCATGGCCAACCCGAACTGCGCCGCCTGGATGACATGCCTGCCCCAATCGGCCTCGGGGTTGTCACCCGAATGCACATGCTTCACGGCGATGCCCACGGTCGGCGCCGCGGACGGCGGCTCGAACTCCAGCGCCACCTCGCCACGTTTCGCGCGGCGGCCATCGAGCGCCACGCCGCTGTCGTCGGCGTAATCGAAATAACCGGCACCGGCGCCCTTGTCGGTGTATGCCACTGCGCAGCCTCGCGGCAAGCCCCACGCGCCGGCCAGCGCGATGGCGCCATACACGCCGCGCGAACCGGACGAGGCGGTCACCACCAGGCAGCGCTTGCGCCGGTCGAAATGATCCGGCAGCTGCAGCAGCACGCGATGCGGCGCCTGCGAGCCGGGAATACTCGCAAAGGCCTGATATTCGCGCCCCGGTACGTCGGGCACGTTGCCATACACGCGACCGTACCCGCCAAGCGGACCGAGATCGGCAATGCCTTTCCAGCTGGACTGGATCGCCCTGCGGCGCAGCTCTTCCGCGGCGGGATGCAGCGGATTGGAAAACAGCAGCGGTATGCCGGCCAGTCCGGCCAGGCCAAGCCCGGCGCTCAGCAGATCGTCGTGACCACGATGCACGGTGATTCGCACCTCGCCGTATTCGACGTCACTCATCGCGGGCTCCTCGTTGATGGCCGATGCCGGCACCGACCGGCAGCATCCGATAAATGCGGAGTATCGACCCGTGGCGATGGTTCGACGAAATGGACAGGCTGCCTTGAACGCCCGTCACGCCGCTCGGGGCCAGGATTCCCGCCTGGGGAGGCCTTGTGCACAAATACGGGCAAGTTGTCATGTAAATCCGTATAATCCTCGGGTTAATCCTTCTGATAACCCACGTGGTGGCTCCAAGCGCCACCCGAGTCGATCCCATGTCAATCGAAAACCTGCGCAATATCGCCATCGTCGCCCACGTCGATCACGGCAAGACCACCCTCGTCGACTGCCTGCTGAAGCAGTCCGGCACGCTGGCCGAGCGAACCGTGCTGGCCGAGCGCGTGATGGACTCGAACGATCAGGAAAAAGAGCGTGGCATCACGATCCTGGCCAAGAACACGGCGATCACCTGGAAAGGCAACCGCATCAACATCGTCGACACGCCGGGACATGCCGATTTCGGCGGCGAAGTGGAGCGCGTGCTGTCGATGGTCGATTCGGTGCTGATCCTGGTCGACGCGATGGACGGCCCGATGCCGCAGACCCGCTTCGTGACGCAGAAAGCCTTCGCGATGGGCTTCAAGCCGATCGTGGTGATCAACAAGGTCGATCGTCCGGGCTCGCGTCCCGAGTGGGTCGTGGAGCAGGTCTGGGACCTGTTTGACCGCCTCGGCGCCACGCCGGAACAGATGGACTTCCCGATCGTCTACGCCTCTGCGCTGAATGGTTACGCCGGCCTCACCGACGATGTCCGCGAGGGCGACATGACGCCGTTGTACGAGGCGATCATGCAGCATGTGGCGAAGCCGGATGTCGATCCTGACGGCGCGTTCCAGATGCGCATCAGCCAGCTCGACTACAACAGCTTCGTCGGCGTGATCGGTATCGGTCGCATCCAGCGCGGCACCCTGAAAAAGGGCATGCCGGTCAGCGTGATCGACCGTCACGGCAAGAAGCGCCAGGGCAAGGTGATGCAGGTGCTGGGCTTCCTGGGCCTGGAGCGGATCGAGCAGGACAGTGCCGAGGCCGGCGACATCGTGGCCATCTCGGGCATCGCCGACCTGACCATCTCCGACACGATCTGCGCGCTGGATACGCCCGAGGCATTGCCCGCACTGACGGTGGACGAGCCGACGATTTCGATGACCTTCCAGGTCAACAACTCACCGTTCGCTGGCAACAAGGATCTTTCCGGCGGCAAATTCCTCACCAGTCGCCAGTTGCGCGAACGTCTCGATCGCGAACAGGTGCACAACGTGGCACTGAAGGTCGAGGAAGGTTCCGACGCCGACAAGTTCCTGGTCTCCGGCCGTGGCGAACTGCATCTTTCCGTGCTGATCGAGAACATGCGCCGCGAAGGCTATGAGCTCGCTGTGTCGCGTGCGGAAGTGATCATCAAGGAAATCGACGGCCAGAAGATGGAGCCGATCGAGCAGTTGGTAGTCGACGTGGAGGAAATCCACCAGGGTGCCGTGATGGAAAGGCTCGGCGTGCGCAAGGGTCAGCTCAAGAACATGGAGTCCGACGGCAAGGGTCGCGTGCGTCTGGATTACGAGATCCCGGCGCGGGGTCTGATCGGCTTCCAGAACCAGTTCAAGACCCTGACCCAGGGCTCGGGCCTGCTGTTCCATGTGTTCGACCATTACGGCCCGAAGGAAGATGGCCAGATCGCCAAGCGCCTCAACGGCGTGATGATTGCCAACGCTGGCGGCACCACCCCGGCCTACTCGCTCGGGCCGCTGCAGGAACGCGGCAAGCTGTTCGCCGCCGAAGGCGACAACGTGTATGAAGGCCAGTTGGTGGGCATCCACGCCAAGGACAACGACCTTACCGTCAACGTGATCAAGCCCAAGCCGCTGACCAACATGCGCGCCTCGGGCAAGGACGATGCGATCCAGCTGACCCCGGCAATCAAGTTCACGCTGGAACAGGCGCTGGACTTCATCGACGACGACGAGCTGGTCGAGATCACCCCGAAGGAAATCCGCCTGCGCAAGAAGAACCTCACCGAGAACGACCGCAAGCGCGCTTCGCGCGGTTGAGTTTTCGTTTTCACGCAAGTGAGCAGAAGGCCGCCGCAAGGCGGCCTTCTTTTTTGAGAGCGCCCGGAAAACCCGCAGGAGCCCGCTAACGGGCGATGCCTTTCGTCACCTACCCGAGGAAAGAGCATCGCCCACACGTGGGCTCCTACGCTTTCGCGCCCCTGACCCGCAGGCCCGGCCGCTGCCGCGCCAACTTGCGCAGCAACTCGGCGAATGCCTTCAAGTCCTCGTGCCAGGGCGAGGCATCGCGCCAGTACAGCGCGATCTCGCGGCCACTCGCCTGCCCCTTGAGCTTCGCCAGTGCGATGTTCGGCATCGAAGCCAGCCGTTCGTGCGCCAGTGCAGGCACCAGCGCGTAGCCGCCGCGCAGACTGACCAGAGCAGCCAGGCTTTCCAGGCTAACGTCCTGCACGTGGCCATGTTCGCCGCCCTCGCTGTGCAGGCCATCGGCGTGGCTCTCGGCCATCAGGGTAGCCTCGGCCGGATCGAGTTGCTCCAGCGCAATGTCATCCTGACCGGCCAGTGGATGGTCGGCACGCAGCATCAATTCCCACGGTTCGAAGAACAAAGGTCGCGAGGCGATCCCGCTGAGTGTCGGCGTCGGCGGTGCCAGCACCGCATCGAGTTCGCCCTCGCCCAACCGACGCAACAGGCCGCGCGGTTTGCCCTCGGAGATGCCCAGCCGCGCGCCCGGAAAATGTTGCGGAAACGGCGTGATCAAATGCGGCAGCAGATACGGCCCCAGGGAGGCCGGCACACCCAATCGCAACTCGCCACCGAAGGCGACTTCGCCGGCACGCGCAACCTGCTGCAGGTGTTCCGCCGAAGCCAGCACCGCGTCGATCTGCTGCAACAGCCGCTGGCCGCCTGCGGTCGGCACGATCTTCCGCCCGCCGCGCTCGAACAGCGGAGCGCTCAACGCCTGCTCCACCTTCTGCACCTGGTGCGACAACCCGGACGGACTGATGTGCATCGCCCGCGCCGCGCTGTTGAAACTGCCGTGCCGATGCACTGCCTGCACCAGCGCCAGATCGCGCAGCGAGACGGCAGCAAGACCCATCGAAATCATCGAATGCTGCATGTCATCAAAGGCGTTTGCGTGCGTTGATCATCGGGCCCATCCTGTGCGGCGTGGTCAGCCACGAGCGTGGACGCAGTGTACCCGCCAGCGCCGCCCGGCAGGCGTCCTGCGAACCATGCACACCACCTTCACTGCAGGCGGGCTGGTTCGCGGCCATGCGGGGTTTTGCGCGATAATTGCGTTTTTGTCGAAACGGCGAACCCATGCCACCGTCCGACAGCTCTGTTCAGTCATCCCAGCCGCAGGATTCAGCCAGGAGCACGTCCCCATGAAAGACACCTTTTCCGTACGCGACACCCTCGAGGTCAATGGCCAGCGCCATGTCTTCGCCAGCCTGGCCAAATTGGGCCAGCGCTATGACCTGAAGCGGCTGCCGTACTCGCTGAAGATCCTGCTGGAAAACCTGCTGCGCCATGAGGACGGCGTCGACGTCACCTCGAAGGAAATCGAGGCGATCGCGCAGTGGGACGCCAAGGCCGAGCCGGCCACCGAAATCGCCTTCATGCCGGCGCGCGTGGTGCTGCAGGATTTCACCGGCGTGCCCTGCGTGGTCGACCTGGCCGCGATGCGCGACGCCGTGGTGAAACTCGGCGGCGACGCCACCCAGATCAACCCGCTAGCGCCGGCCGAACTGGTCATCGACCATTCGGTGCAGGTCGACGTGTACGGTTCGGAGAGTGCGCTGGAACAGAACGTGGCGATCGAGTTCGAGCGCAATCAGGAGCGCTATTCGTTCCTGCGCTGGGGCCAGAAAGCGTTCAACAACTTCAAGGTGGTGCCGCCGCGTACCGGCATCGTGCACCAGGTGAACCTGGAGCACCTGGCCCGCGTGGTGTTCACTTCCGACATCGACGGCGAAAGCTGGGCCTATCCGGACACCGTGTTCGGCACCGACTCGCACACCACCATGATCAACGGCCTCGGCGTGCTGGGCTGGGGCGTGGGCGGCATCGAGGCCGAGGCGGCGATGCTGGGCCAGCCCTCCTCCATGCTGATTCCGCAGGTGGTCGGCTTCAAGCTGACCGGCAAGCTGGCCGAAGGCGTCACCGCCACCGACCTGGTGCTCACCGTCACCCAGATGCTGCGCAAGCTCGGCGTGGTCGGCAAGTTCGTCGAGTTCTTCGGCAACGGCCTGAAGCACCTGCCACTGGCCGATCGCGCCACCATCGCCAACATGGCGCCGGAATACGGCGCGACCTGCGGCATCTTCCCGGTCGACCAGGAAGCGCTGAACTACATGAAGCTGTCCGGCCGCAGCACCGCGCAGATCGCGCTGGTCGAGGCGTACGCCAAGGCCCAGGGCATGTGGCACGACGAGAACGCGGTCGAGCCGGTATTCACCACCACGCTTGAACTCGACCTCGCCGATGTACGTCCGTCGATGGCTGGCCCGAAGCGTCCGCAAGATCGCGTGCTGCTGGAAGGTGTGCAGCAGAGTTTCCACGATGTGGTCGGCGCGCTGACCGCCAACCGCAAGCCGAAGAGCGAGGCCGTGGACGACTTCGCCAACGAAGGCGGCGCCACCGCGATCGGCAATCCGGCCAATGCGATCACCAACGGTGGCGTGCGGGTCGAGAAGGACGGCCAGAGCTTCAAGGTCGGCGATGGCTCGGTGGTGATCGCCGCGATCACCTCGTGCACCAACACCTCCAATCCGGCGGTGATGCTCGGTGCCGGCCTGGTCGCCAAGAAGGCCGCCGCGCGTGGCCTGAAGGCACAGCCGTGGGTGAAGACCTCGATCGGCCCGGGCTCGCTGGTGGTCAGCGATTACCTGGAGAAAACCGGCCTGCTGAAGGAATTGGAAAAGATCGGCTTCTACATCGTCGGCTACGGCTGCACCACCTGCATCGGCAACTCCGGCCCGCTGCCGGTCGAGATCAGCCAGGCCATCGGCGAGGGTGACCTCGCGGTCGCCTCGGTGCTGTCGGGCAACCGCAACTTCGAAGGCCGGGTGCATCCGGAAGTGAAGATGAACTACCTGGCCTCGCCGCCTTTGGTAGTCGCCTACGCCCTGGCCGGCACGTTGGACATCGACCTGACCAAGGATGCGATCGGCACCGGCAGCGACGGCCATCCGGTCTACCTGAAAGACATCTGGCCGAGCAACCAGGAAATCTCCGATGCGATCGCCGGTGCGATCAACCCGGCGATGTTCGAAAAGAACTATGCCGACGTGTTCAAGGGCGACAGCCGCTGGAACCAGATCGCCTCGCCGGACGGCGCACTGTTCCAGTGGGACGATTCCACCTACATCAAGAACCCGCCCTACTTCGACGGCATGACCCTCCAGGTCGGCACGATCGATGACATCCACGGCGCCAGCGTGCTCGGCCTGTTCGGCGATTCGATCACCACCGACCACATCTCGCCGGCCGGTTCGATCAAGAAGGACAGCCCGGCGGGCGCATTCCTGATTTCCAGGGGTGTCGCGCCGAAGGACTTCAACTCCTACGGTTCGCGCCGCGGCAATGACGACGTGATGGTGCGCGGCACTTTCGCCAACATCCGCATCAGGAACCTGATGCTGGACGGCGTCGAAGGCGGCTACACGAAGTACGTACCGACTGGCGAGCAGATGGCGATCTACGACGCCGCGATGAAGTACAAGGCAAGCAACACCCCGCTGGTGGTGCTGGCCGGCAAGGAGTACGGCACCGGGTCGTCGCGCGACTGGGCTGCCAAGGGCACACTTCTGCTGGGCGTGAAGGCCGTGATCGCCGAAAGCTTCGAGCGCATCCACCGCTCGAACCTGGTCGGCATGGGCGTGCTGCCGTGCATGTTCAAGAACGGCGAGAGCGCCAAATCGCTGGGCCTGACCGGCATGGAAACCTTCGACATCACCGGTCTCGACGACGGCAAGTCGAAGGAAGCCATCGTCACCGCGACTGCGGCTGACGGGAGCACGAAGCAGTTCAGCGTGCACGTGATGCTGCTGACGCCGAAAGAACGGGAGTTCTTCCGTCACGGCGGCATCCTGCAATACGTGCTGCGTCAGCTGGCCGGCAAGAAGGCCGCCTGAGTTTCAGGGTGAGCTTTGCGCAGGACGAAAATCGTAGGAGCCCGCTGGCGGGCGATGCTTCTTCGCGGCGAACGCAAGAGCATCGCCCGCCAGCGGGCTCCTACGACATGGGGTGTTTCCAGCTTGCCGTGTAACAACGCCAGGTGCCGTCTTCCTTGCGCCACGCCGATTCGACTTGGTAGAGACCCAACTGATCAGGCAGCAGCCTGCCCCCGCTGGTCAAGGTCACGGTGAACGTGGCCACCATCCGCTCGCCGCGGTGTTCGATCGACACCGGCCCCATCGTCACGCCGATATGCTCGCCACGCAGTGCGAGCAGCCGGATCATGCCGGTCAATCCGCGCCGATCGAGCGTGCCTGCGTTGCCGTCGAAATCCTCGCTGAGCGGTGTACCCGCACGGCTGGCCGAACCCGCCTCCGCCGCCTGCGCGACAGCGGCAATCGCCTCGCGGACCTGCGCTTCATCGGGCGTACGATGACAGGCCGGCAAAGCCAGCACGAGCAGCGCGACAGCAGTCAGCTGACGGACGGTTTTTATCAATCGAATCATGGATGAAACTCGCTGCGGTGCGGCTTGCCGCTATACGCGGGCGTATGCTCCAATGAACCGACGCATGGCTCATGATGCCGTCATCCCGGAGCCATCATCAACATGTCATCGAAACACCGTCATCGACACGAACAGGGAACCCGAGCATGAGCAATGAACGTCCGTGGCTGGATCACTATCCGGCAGGCGTACCCGTGCAGATTGACGTCAACGAATACGCTTCGGTGCCGGCGGTGCTGGAAGAAGCGTTCGCGCGCTTCAGCGGACGTCCGGCGTTCTCCAATTTCGGCCACCAGCTCAGCTATAGCCAGATCGACGCGATGAGCCGCCAGTTCGCCGGCTATCTCACCGGCGAGCTCAAGCTGGGCAAGGGTGATCGCATCGCGATCATGATGCCGAACGTGCTGCAGTATCCGATCGTGTTGTTCGGCGCATTGCGTGCCGGCTTGATCGTGGTCAACACCAACCCGATGTACACCGCGCGCGAACTGAAACACCAGCTGGAAGACTCCGGTGCGAAGGCGATCGTGGTGCTGGACAACTTCGCCGCGACCCTGCAGCAGGTGGTTGCCGAAACCAGCGTGCAGCACATCGTCACCACCGGCATCGGCGACCTGCTGGGTCTGAAGGGTGTGCTGATCAACTTCGTGCTCAAGCACGTCAAGAAGATGGTGCCGGCCTTTGATCTGCCGCATGGCGTGCGTTTCCGCGATGCGCTGGCACGCGGCGACGCGCATCCGTTGCAGCCGGTCTCGCTGAACCACGACGACATTGCCTTCCTGCAGTACACCGGCGGCACCACCGGCGTCGCCAAGGGCGCCATGCTCACCCACGGCAACATGATCGCGAACATGCTGCAGGCCGGCGCCTGGATCGGCAACAACGCGAAGCCGGGCGAAGAGGTGATCATCACCGCGCTGCCGCTGTATCACATCTTTTCGCTGTGCGCGAACGGACTGGTATTCACGCGTCTTGGCGGTCTGAACTGGCTGATCACCAATCCGCGTGACATGCCCGGTTTCGTCAAGGAGCTGAAGCAGTCCGGCTTCACCGCCCTGACTGGCGTCAACACGCTGTTCAATGGCCTGCTCAACACGCCGGGGTTCGCCGAGCTGGATTTCTCCAAGCTGCACCTGAGCCTGGGCGGCGGCATGGCGGTACAGCGCGCCGTTGCCGAGCGCTGGAAAAAAATCACCGGTTGCACGCTGGCAGAAGCGTACGGTTTGACCGAGACCTCGCCGGCGGTTTGCATCAATCCGCTCGATCTCAAGGAATACAACGCCTCGATCGGTCTGCCGGTACCGTCCACCGACGTGGCGATCTGGTCAGAGGAAAGCCAGCCATTGCCACTCGGCGAAGTCGGTGAACTGATGGTTCGCGGTCCGCAGGTGATGAAGGGCTACTGGCAACGTCCGGACGAGACCGCCAAGGTACTCGGCGCCGACGGCTGGCTGCATACCGGCGACATCGCGAAGATGGACGAGAACGGCTATTTCTATATCGTCGACCGCAAGAAGGACATGATCCTGGTGTCCGGCTTCAACGTCTATCCAAACGAGGTCGAGGACACCGTGATGGAACATCCCGGCGTGCTCGAGGTTGCCGCGGTCGGCGTTCCGGACGAGCACTCCGGAGAAGTGGTGAAGCTGTTCGTGGTGCGCAAGGACCCGAACCTCACCGAAGAGGCACTCAAGCAGTTTTGCCGCGAAAACCTCACCGGCTACAAGCGGCCGAAGCTGATTGAATTTCGCGACAGTCTGCCCAAGAGCAATGTGGGCAAGATCCTGCGCCGAGAATTGCGCGACGAGAAGAAAGCTTCCGCCTGAGGTTCCATCTGGCATCCGAAACAGAAAACGCCCGCATTGCGGGCGTTTTTCATATCTGGGCGGCTTTGCTCAACCGTCTTTCCAGTATTCGAGGATGTCGGCGTAACCACCCAGCAGGTTCCACAGCGGGACCTGCTTATCCTCGGGAATGCGGCTGTAGGAAAAGCCGATGTGATGCTCGGAAATGCGCGCCACCGCAGCTTCCAGGTGAATGTGCAGGTTGTGCCCGAAAATCATGTCGAGCACCCAGCGCTGCCCGACATCGCCGGACCATCCCAGCGGACGGCGCAACAATGCACCGGTGGCCGAGATATCCACCAATTCGGTCGGATGCGACTCCCCGTCGCGGCTCATCAACACCGTCGTTTCGATCTGCATGCGCGCCGGGCGCAGCTGCTCGGGGCCGGATCCACCGTTTTCGTCTTTATCGATCGCCATCAGTCGTACCGTCCATTTGCGCTTGCGTCCGCCCCCGGCAATGACGCGACATCCACAACATCATTCTGAAATGTTTCCGCTGCATCATTCGCTGCTGCCGCGACCAACCGATCGCCGGCTCCAGGCACTTCTGCAGTCGCTGCCACCAACGCAAGCAATCGTCGTGCCAGCACATCTGCCGATGGCTTGACCGTTCGACGTTCGAATGTCGGCCACACACTCCTCACGTCACCAGGTCCGTTTCAAGGAAAGCGCCGCACAGCGCCCCCGAGTCCGCATCGTAGCCAAAAGACCGGCATGGGTACGAGTACGGAGCCGCTGGATTCTCGCGGCTTTTCCGGTGAAGTCGCATTGCGTTGACATCCCTCTGCTGCAGATCGACGCTTTAGGTCACATGCCGCCGCTCGGCGCTAGGTTCCCATCCATCCACCGCCGATGGTCGATATGCCGTGACAGCCGCCGCTTCTGCATGAAACCGAAAATCGCCATTCGGCGTATCGGGCATTCATGGCCTCGATGGATTGCCGACGCATCCCGCTGGACTTGCCGCCAGCGAGCCGTTACTCTTTGATCCACGCGTGGATCCATGGAAACAGCTTGCCGAACACTTCCGGCAACCCTTGGTTACCACCGATGCTCTCAAACCGACCAGTGAACAGTCCCCGGCGTTGCTTTTTCGCCACTTGTGACTTGCGCCTTTGCCGTGGCTGACAACCCGGAACTGACGAACAATGGTCGCTTGACGACCCGCCTGACCGAACCACCGTCGAGTGGTTTCATCATGCCCGTCGTGACGATGGCGTCCGCCGCGCCTCGGCTGAAGATGTGAAGAACGCAGTACCCCGGGAATACCGCCTCACCGCCGTGTTCCGAGTACGGACATTCCGTGTTGCGCTGACATGTGAGTGATTCCGATCGTGTTGAACGCACCGCCAGCCGCTGAAGGCGGCCCCATGATATGCATTGATGATCACTGAGCCAGTCGAGCCAGAGAGCCCGGTCGCCGAGCCGCATAACGCGTTCGCGTCGGTGCCGCAACAGCAGGAAATGCCGCTGGCCATCGTGCGCGGCCAGCCGATGCTGCAGATGCCGCAGGATCTGTACATCCCGCCGGACGCGCTCGAGGTCATCCTGGAAGCGTTCGAGGGCCCGTTGGACCTGCTGCTGTACCTGATCCGCCGGCAGAACCTGGACATTCTGGACATTCCGGTTGCCGAGATCACCCGGCAGTACATGACCTATATCGACCTGATGCGCGATGTGATGCGGCTGGAGCTGGCCGCCGAATACCTGCTGATGGCCGCGATCCTGGCCGAGATCAAGTCGCGGTTGCTGCTGCCGCGGCCGCCGGCCGAAGAAGGACTGGAAGAGGATCCGCGTGCCGAACTGGTACGGCGCTTGCAGGAGTACGAGCGGTTCAAGCGGGCGGCCGAGGATATCGAGGCCCTGCCCCGACAGGAACGCGACAGCGCGGTGGTACATGCGGACGTGGGCGAACGCAACGTGATCAAGTTGCCGCCGCCGCTGGAGCTGACCGAACTGTTGCTGGCATTGAAGGACGTGATGCACCGGGCCGAACTGTTCGGGCATCACGCGATCAAGCGCGAGGCGCTCAGCGTGCGCCAGCGCATGGGCGAACTGTTGAGCCGGCTCGACGACAGCAGCTTCCACCGCTTCGAGAGCCTGTTCGACCCCACCGAAGGTCGTCTCGGCATCGTGGTGACCTTTCTGGCGATGCTGGAGCTGGCCAAGGAAATGCTGGTTGAAATCGTCCAGGAAGAGCCGCTGGCCCCGATCTACGTGAAAGCGAAAGTGAGCCATCCGGAAGAATTGGTCGAGTTACCGATGGACGACACACAGGCGGGCGAATCGGCACTGATCGAATCGTCCGGCGAATGAACGACACCCACTGAACGATACCGGCCAAACCGGCATCCGACCCAAGGCTATGCAGATCGAGCAACTCAAACCCATCATCGAGGCCGCCCTGCTGGCTTCCACCCAGCCGATGACCGTCCATCAGCTCGGCGATCTGTTCAATGAAACCGACGAGGTCGATCACGGCCAGATCGCCAGGGCGCTGGAGGCGCTGGGTGAGGATGGCGCGGGCCGCGGCGTCGAGCTGAAGGAAGTCGCCTCCGGCTTCCGCTACCAGGTGCGCCAGGACGTGCATCCGTGGATCTCGCGGATGTGGACCGAGCGCCCCAGCCGCTACTCGCGCGCGCTGCTGGAAACGCTGGCGCTGATCGCCTATCGCCAGCCGATCACCCGCCCCGAAATCGAGCAGATCCGTGGTGTGGTGGTGTCCTCCAACATCATCAAGACGATGGAAGAGCGCGAGTGGATCCGCGTGGTCGGCTACCGCGACGTGCCCGGCAAGCCGGCGCTGTTCGGCACCACCCGCGCGTTCCTCGACTACTTCAACCTGAAATCGCTGGACCAACTGCCGCCGCTGTCGGAAATCCGCGACATGGAAGACCCGCAGTTGCGCTTCGAACCGGAGCCCCTGCCCGCTCGCATCGTGCGTGACCTGCCGATCGACCCGGACGAGGACGTCCCGGCCGAAACGGAAATCGAAGCGGAAGCGCAAACCGGCGGCAACGAAACAGATATTGACCACGATGCATCCGCGGACTCCGCAGATGCCGAAGACAGCGACATCACGGCCGACGCCGACGCGCCGGTCATTTCACCCGAGTCCAACGAGCTTGGTTCCGACACGAACCCACCCGTCGACAATCCGATTGCCACTGCCGATGAGGCAGCGAACCCCGCCGCGGACGTCGAATCCGACACCGCCGAGCAAGATCCCAAGGAGTACCGCGCATGACTGCGCCGCAAAAATCCGTTTTATCCCTGAAGCGCGAACCGCGCATCGACACCGACGCTCCCGCCCTGGAAGAGCGCCTGCACAAGGTGCTGGCCAACGCGGGCCTCGGCTCGCGCCGCATGCTCGAGCAGCGCATCCAGTCCGGCGAAGTCGAACTGAATGGCGCACCCGCCGAAATCGGCATGAGCGTGAAGGCCGGTGACCGCGTGGTCATGGACGGCAAGCAGTTCGTCGTCGCCACCGACAGCCGCGACGAAACCGAGGTGCTGATCTACCACAAGCCCGAGGGCGTGCTGACCACCCGTGACGATCCCGAGGGCCGCCCCACCGTGTTCGAACAGTTGCCGCGCCTGAAGGGTGCGCGCTGGGTCGCCGTGGGCCGGCTCGACATCAACACCACTGGCCTGCTGCTGCTGACCACCGATGGCGAACTCGCCAACGGCCTGATGCATCCGAAGAGCGGCCTCGAGCGCGAATACCTGTGCCGCGTGCATGGCGAAGTGCCCGATGAAATCATTGAGCGCCTGAAAGCCGGCGTGGATCTGGACGATGGGCCGGCCCGCTTCGACGAGATCGCCGTGATCAGCCGCGGCGGCAGCCACAGCTGGTTCCGCGTGGTGATCCGCGAGGGCCGCAATCGCGAAGTGCGCCGCCTGTGGGACTCGCAGGGTTTCCTGGTCAGTCGGCTCAAGCGCATCCGCTACGGCAAGATCGAATTGCCGCGCAACCTGCGCCGGGGCGAATGTGAAGCGCTCGATGCCGAAAGCGTCAAGCAGCTGCGCCAGACCACCGGCCTGGGTGCGCCGCAACCGGTGCTGACCCTGAGTCCGGTGCTGCACCAGCGCCGTGCCAATCGCAGCGTCACCGAGTATCGCCCTGAGCGCGGTGCAGGCACCGCCTGGACCGGTGGGCAGGACGAGGCGCGCGAGTTGCGCGCCTACGATCGCATCCGTGAAGAACCCACGCGCGGGCGCAAGCCGCCGCGTCGCGACGGCAAGGAAGTCAACGGCAACGTCGCCCGGCCTGAACGCGGCGCAGGTGGTGCCAGCCGCGGCGGAAAGAGTCGACGCGTGGCACCAGGCCAGGAACTGCCCTCGGTGCGCACATGGTTCGCCGGCGAAAATCGCGATGGCAGTGGTCGCCCCGGCGCGCCGCGCAGCAATGCGGGCGGCGCCGCAGGCAATCGCCGACCGGCCGGTGGCAAACCGTTTGGTGGGCCGCGGACAGGTGGCGAAGGCCGTGCTGCGGGCAGCCCGTACAGCGGTTTTGGCGGCGAGTCGCGTGGCACCGGCGCTGGCGGCAACCGTTCGCCGGATGGCCGCCCCGCCTACGCTGGCCGCCCGCAAGGTCAAGGTCAAGGCCAGGGCAATCGCGCACACGGCAATCAGGCAGCACGTCCGCAAGGCCAGGGCGGCGCCCGTCCACAAGGCGCTGGCAGGCCGCAAGGACAAGGCGGCAATCGCCCGCAGGGTTCCGGTCGTCCGCAGGGACAAGGTGGCAATCGCTCACAAAACGGCGCTCGACCGCAAGGTCACGGTGGCCCTGCAGGCGGGCGTCCGCCCGGTCGCGGTGGCAACCGTTCGGGCAATCGTTGAGTTTCGCTCTGGCGTGACGAATCGCGGGAGTTGAACGATGGTGCGCATCTATCACAACAATCGCTGCTCCAAGTCGCGCGCCACGCTGGCGTTGCTGGAGCAGCGCGGCGACGAGGTCGAGGTGGTCAACTACCTCGACACGCCGCCAAGCGCCACCGAACTGGCCGTGCTGTTGCGGCAACTTGGCATGACCGCGCGCGAACTGCTGCGCACGGGCGAGCAGGAGTACCTCTCGCTCGGACTGAACGACCCCGCACTTGATGACGACGCACTGGTGGCTGCCATGGTCGCGCATCCGAAACTGATCGAACGTCCGATCGTGGTAGCCAACGGCAAGGCCGCCATCGGCCGCCCACCGGAAGCGGTGCTGGCGATACTCTGAGCTGTTCGACAAACCGCGGCCTTGTCCGTCTTGTAGGAGCGGCTTCAGCCGCGATGCTCTTTTCTTTCTGTCGTGCAGCGGAAAAAGCATCGCCGCTGAAGCCGCTCCCACAGGGCTCAGTCCGAATGCCCGATCGTAGTCGCCATCGGCCGCGGTGCTGGCGATACTCTGAGCTGTTCGACAAACCGCGGCCTTGTCTGTCTTGTAGGAGCGGCTTCAGCCGCGATGCTCTTTTCTTTTTGTCGTGCAGCGGGAAAAGTATCGCGGCTGAAGCCGCTCCCACAGGGCTCAGTCCGAATCGAGTGAAAACGCGTCGGCATCCATCCACGCCGGAAAGCGTTCGCGATGCGCCAGCAAGGGCGCCGGATCGAGCGTGACCGTCACCACCTGTTCCTGCGCACCCAGTTCAACCAGCGGCTCGCCGACCGGATCGAGCACCACGCTGTCGCCGGCGTAGGGGATCTCGTTGCCGTCCATGCCGACCCGGTTCACCCCGACCACATAACTGAGATTCTCAATGGCCCGCGCGCGCAGCAGTGTGCGCCAGGGCTGCCGGCGCGGCGCCGGCCAGTTCGCCACGAACAGGGCCAGGTCGTACTCCATGCCGCCAGTGGCAGACGCCAGCCGGCGGTTGCGCAGCCATACCGGAAAGCGCAGGTCATAGCAGACTTGCGGCAGGATGCGCCAACCCTTCAGCTCCACGACGAGGCGTTGATTGCCGCCGCCGTAGCGGGTGTGTTCGCCCGCCATGCGGAACAGGTGACGCTTGTCGTATTGCTCGAAACCGCCATCCGGTCGCACCCATAGCAGGCGGTTGTAGACGACGCCGTCCTCGCGGATCGCCAGGCTGCCGCAGATCACTGCGTTCACTTCGCCTGCCAACGCACGCAGCCAGGCCACGCCCGCTCCGTCCATGGTTTCGGCGCTGGCCTGGATATCGTTGCTGAAACCGGACAGGAAAGTCTCCGGCAGCACGATCAGGTCGCTGCCTTTGGCCTGACGCACCAGCGCGCCGTAGTAGTCGCGATTGGCCGGTGCGTCGTGCCAGCGGGTGGCTCCCTGCACCAGCGAAACCTTCAAAGTTTGCATAGCCGCTCCGCTGCCGCTTCCATCGTGGCATCACTCTTGGCGAAGCACAGCCGCAGCAATCGCGTGCCTGGCGCGCGTTCGTAGAACGGCGTCAACGGGATCGCCGCCACCCCACCCTTTTCGACCAGCCACTTGCTGAAGCTCAGATCGTCCTCGTCACGGATCGCCGAATAGTCCACCAACTGGAAATAACCGCCCGGCACATCGAGCAGCTTGAAGCGCGACGGTGCCAGCAACGCACGGAAGCGATCGCGCTTGGCCCGGTAGAACGCCGGCAGCTCCAGATAGTGCTGCGGGTCGCTGGCCATGAATTCGGCAAACGCCACCTGCGCCGGATGGAACGTGCAGAACGTGAGGTACTGATGCACCTTGCGGAACTCGGCGCTCAGCGCAGCCGGTGCCACCGCGTAGCCGACCTTCCAGCCGGTGCAGTGATAGGTCTTGCCGAACGAAGAGATCACGATGCTGCGTTCGACCAGCTCGGGATGGCGCAACACGCTCTCGTGGGCGCCGTCGTAGACAATGTGCTCGTAGACCTCATCGGAGAGCACCACGATGCCGGTGTCGCGCACGATCGCCGCCAGTTCGTCCAGGTCGGCCGCCGACAACACCGCGCCGGAGGGATTGTGCGGACTGTTGATCATGATCATGCGCGTCTTCGGCGTCACCGCATCGCGCACGCGCTGCCAGTCGATCGAGAACGCCGGCACGGTCAGCGGGATGTGCACTGCCCGCGCGCCCTGCAGGTCGATCGCCGGCTCGTAGCAGTCATACGCCGGGTCGAACACGATCACTTCCTCTCCCGCACGCACCGTCGCGGCGATCGCCGCGAAGATCGCCTCGGTGGCGCCGGAGGTGACCGTGATGTCGGTATCGACATTGAGCTTGCGGCCGTACAGCCGTTCGGTCTTCAGCGCGATCTGCTCGCGCAGGCCGGCGGTACCGTGCATCGGTGCGTACTGGTTGCGGCCGTCATTCATCGCATGGCTGAGTGCGTCACGCAGGCCCTGCGGCGGCTCGAAGTCAGGAAAGCCCTGACCCAGGTTGACCGCCTTGTGTTCCGCGGCCAGCTGGCTCATCACGCTGAAGATGGTGGTACCGACTTTCGGAAGCTTGGTTTCGATCATTGTCATTCGGCCGTATGGATGTCCATAAAGATCCAAGCGTAGCTTATCGATGCAGCGACACGCATCACGGTGTCGGCAAGGCGTCCAGCGGACGCTGCTTGCACTGCTCGTGTTTCATCAGCGTGGTCGCCGGCAGCCGCTCGGCCAGAAAGTCGACCAGTGCGCGCACGCCCGGCAGCATGCCGCGACGACTGGGATAGACGAAATGCATGGTGCCCTCCGGCGCGCTCCAGTCCGGCAGTACCACCTCGAGTTCGCCAGCGGTGATCGCCGGTGCGCAGACGAACTCCGGCAGCAGTGCCACGCCCATACCGCGGCGGGCGGCCTCCAGCAGCACTGCGAAATCACCGGTGATCAGGCGTGCCTGTACCTCGACGGTGACCTGCACGCCGTTGGCGTCGATCAGCTCCCACACCTGCGCGCCTTCGTGTTCCCGCATCGACAATGCCGGCAATTTCGCGAGGTGGTCGGGCTGGGTCGGACGCCCCTGCCCCTGCAGCAAGGCCGGACTGGCCACCAGCTTGGTGCGCGAATGGCCAAAACTGCGGATCACCAGGTTCGCATCGGTATCCAGTTTGTTGCGCACCCGGATCGCCAGGTCGTAACCCTCACCGATCACGTCGACCCGGCGGTCGCTGGACAGCACGCGCACCTGCATCTTCGGATACTGCACCAGGAAATCCGGCAGCAAGTGCGCCAGCACGGTCTGCGCCAGCGATACCGGACAACTCAGGCGCACCACGCCACGCGGTTCGGCACGCAGCTCGTCCACTGCATCCTGCGCGGCCTGCGCTTCTTCGAGCACGGCCCGGCAGTGCGCATAGAAACGCTCGCCGACCTCGGTCACCACAAAACGCCGCGTGGTCCGTTGCAGCAGACGCACGCCAAGTCGCTCCTCCAGCTGCGCCACCCGCTTGCTCAAGCGGGACTTCGGTACGCCCAGCGCCCGGCCGGCCGCGGAGAAACCGCCATGCTCGACCACGGCAGCAAAGAAATAGAGGTCGTTGAGGTCCTGCAAGGCGCCGCTCAATACCGTCATGATTGTTCCCAATTTGGAACGATAAGTCCGAAAACAACCATCTTATCGCTACATTGTTCTAAATATATCCTGTTTACATCGCCGGTCACCCGGCTAGATCAGGAATACGTCCCATGAAAATCTTGCATATCGATTCCAGCGCCCTGGGTGCCTACTCGGTGTCGCGCCAGCTCACCGCCGACATCGTAGCCGAGCTGAAGCACAGCTCGACGAATGCCGTGACCCACTATCGCGATCTGGCCGCCCAGCCGCTGCCGCACTGGACTCCGGTGGCTGATGCCAGCGATCCCGCCGCCGTGCTGGGAACCGAAATGCTGGAGGAATTCCTCGCCTCCGACGTCATCGTGATCGGCGCGCCGATGTACAACTTCGCCATCTCCAGCTCGCTGAAAGCCTGGCTCGACCGCATCCTGGTCGCCGGCAAGACCTTCCGCTACACCGCCAACGGTCCCGAAGGCCTGGCCGGTGGCAAGCAGGTGATTGTCGCCTCCAGTCGTGGCGGCTTCTACGGCAAGGACACTGCCGGCGCGGCCATGGACTTCCAGGAGCCCTACCTGCGCGCAGCGCTCGGCTTCATCGGGATCCAGGACATCGAATTCGTGCGCGCCGAAGGCGTTGCGGTCAGTGACGAACACAAGGTCAAGGCGCTGAAGTCGGCGCGCGACAGCATCGGAACGGTGATTGCGCGGGCGGCCTGAACCCCCGGCATTCCAGGAGCGCCCGCTACCGATCGTAGCGGGCGCTCCTGGTGCAACCTGCAACCACCCGCAGTGGAAAAAACGCGCGGGAGCAAACACACTGCGGATTCACCCGTCACAGGAATCCGCGCATGAATCGCACGCTGCGTCTGTCGATGCTCGCCCTGCTTGCACTGGCGCCGGCCATTCAGGCCGCCGACCTGCTGGTCAACAACGTCAACGGCTACACCCTGGATAGCCACGGCAAACTGCAGCATTTCCAGGCCTTGCTGGTCGACCAGGGCAAGGTGGTGGCCACCGGCAGCAACGGCGAACTCGCCGCGCGCGCCAAGGGCGCCAAGGTGATCGACGGCCGCGGCGAAACCCTGCTACCCGGACTGATCGATGCTCACGGCCACGTGATGGACCTGGGCTACGCGCGAAACAGCGTCGACCTCACCGGCACGACCTCGCTGGACGAAGCACTGGCGAAGGTGAAGGCCTACGCCGCTTCCCACCCCGACGCAAAATGGATTGTCGGTGGCGGCTGGAACCAGGAGATCTGGAAGCTCGGCCGTTTCCCCACCGCCAGCGAACTGGATACCGTGGTTTCCGACCGTCCAGTCTGGCTGAGCCGCATCGACGGCCACGCTGCCTGGGCCAATACCGCCGCCATCAAGTTGGCTGGCGTCAGCAAGGCCACCAAGGACCCCAGCGGCGGTCGTATCGAACGTGATGCCGACGGTAAACCCGCTGGCGTCTTCGTCGATGGCGCGACCAACCTGATGGGCAGCAAAGTGCCCCCGCCCACCAGGCAGGAAGCTGCCGCCGCGCTCGACACCGCGCTGTCCGAGATGGCCAGTGTCGGGCTCACCGGTGTCGGCGACGCAGGCATTGATCTGGATACCTACAATCTCTATCGCCAGTACGCCGACGCCAACAAGCTCACCGCGCGCCTCTACGCGATGGTTCGCGGCACCGGCCACGCGTTCGACGTGATCAGCAAGGATGGCCCGCTGATCGGCTATGGCAACGACTTCCTCACCGTGCGGACGGTCAAGCTGTTTGCCGATGGCGCGCTGGGCAGCCGCGGTGCGGCCATGCTCAAGCCCTACTCCGACGATCCGCACAACCGCGGCCTGCTGTTCCTCAAGCCCGCGGAGATGACGGCGGATATCGGCAAGGCGCTGGGCAAGGGGTATCAGGTGGCCATCCACGCCATCGGTGATCGCGCCAACCACGAGGTGCTGGACAGTTACGCTGCCGCGTACAAGACCCATCCCAACGGCATCGCGCTGCGCAACCGCGTCGAGCACGCGCAGATTCTCACGCTGCAGGACATTCCGCGTTTCGTGCCGTTGCACCTGATCGCCTCGATGCAGCCGACCCACGCCACGTCCGACATGAACATGGCGGAGGACCGCATCGGCCACCAGCGGATCGGGGGCGCGTACGCCTGGCAGCATTTCCTGAAACAGGGCACGGTTGTCGCGGGAGGTTCGGACTTTCCGGTGGAATCGCCCAATCCGTTCTACGGCCTGTACTCCGCAGTCACCCGCGAGGATCATCAGGGCAAGCCACCCGGCGGCTGGTATCCGGACCAGGACATGACGATGACCGAAGCACTGCGCGCGTTCACTCTCGACGCGGCGTATGCGGAGCATTCGGAGAAAACGCTTGGCACGCTGGAGCCTGGCAAATGGGCCGATTTCATCCTGATCGACCACGACGTCATCAAGGATCCAGCCAGCAAGATCTGGAACACCAAGGTGTTGCAGACCTGGGTAGGCGGCAAGCAGGTGTACGCCGCGCACGATTGAGCGCAAGTCCCGATCTTCCGGAAAGGCCAGCCACCGCGCTGGCCTTTTTGCTTGTGTGGACTTCGCACTGATCGAGCGCAGGCCTTGTTGAGCGGTCGTATGGCCCGGCGCGCCTAATTCAGCCCCCTTTCTCCATATAGGCCATCAGTCATGTTGCGGAATGGTGGTCGAGCTATTGACGTCCTGAAATATGGTGTTATAGTTCACTACAACACCACCCAACGAGGTCACTAAGGAGGCCTGTCATGAAAGCGCAAAATATGATCGCCAGCGTCGCCGCCGTCCTGTTCACTACCGCCACTCTGGGCGTCCTGAACTACCAGCCGGTCAGCACGCAGGCACCAGCTACCGAAATCAACGGTGTCCATATCACCGACCTCGCGCCGGTCACCGTCACTCCCAGCGCCGCCGATCGCCGCGCCGCCAGCCAGCCGGAAATCAACCCCCTGGGGTCGGTCAATGCTCGCGCCGGCAGCAGCCTGTTGAGCGCCACTGCGCTGATCGGCGACGTGGCCTACGCCGCCGCCCCAATGCCGGCCATGGATGAAGAGGGTGGCGCAACGCGATTCAGCCTGCTCGGGTCGCCGCTGGCCATGCCCTACTATTCGTTTGGCAAAACGTTTGGCCGCATCACCAAGGAATAAAACATGACCATTACCTGGAACGACAGCGTCCCGATCTACCGCCAATTGCACCAGCGTGTGGTGGCGATGATCCTGGACGGCGCCTTGAACGAGGGCGACCCGCTGCCGTCGGTACGCCAGGTGGCCGCGGAATTTCAGATCAACCCGCTGACCGTATCGAAGGCGTATCAGGAACTGGTCGATGAGCAACTGGTTGAAAAACGGAGGGGTCTGGGCATGTTTGTCATCGAAGGCGCTCGCGAGGCGCTGCTGAAATCCGAACGCGAGCGGTTTCTTCGCGAAGAATGGCCGACGCTGTTTGCCCGGCTGCAGCGACTGGGGCTGGATCTCAAGACCTTGCTGCGGGAAGCGCAATCGGACAAGGATCAGGCCGACAAGGAGGAAAAATCATGAGCGCGGTGATCACGGCCAGCGGCCTGACCAAGCGATACAAGTCGGCACTGGCGCTGGACAACGTCAGCTTCCAGATCGAGCCCGGCCGCATCGTGGGCCTGATCGGCCCCAACGGTGCCGGCAAGACCACCGCGCTGAAGGCGATCCTGGGCCTCACCGATTTCACCGGAGAACTCAATGTGCTGGGCTTCGACCCGCGCAAGCAGCGCGACCGGCTGATGGGTGAAGTTTGCTTCATTGCCGACGTGGCGGTACTTCCGCGGTGGATCAAGGTGAGCCAGGCGGTCGACTTCGTTGCCAACGTGCATCCGCGTTTCGACCGCGCCAAGTGCGAGACATTCCTGGCCCGCACCAAACTGCAGCCCAGCCAGCGCGTGCGACAGATGTCCAAGGGCATGATCGTGCAGTTGCACCTGGCCCTGGTGATGGCGATCGACGCCCGTCTGCTGATTCTGGACGAACCCACGCTGGGTTTGGACATCCTCTACCGCAAGCAGTTCTATCAGAGCCTGCTGGAAGACTACTTCGACGAGAACAAGACGATCATCGTCACCACCCACCAGGTCGAGGAAGTCGAGCACATCCTCACCGACCTGATGTTCATCCGCGATGGCAAGATCGTGCTGGATGCCGACATGGATGCCGTCGGCGAGCGTTTCATCGAGGTGATGGTGAATGCCGACAACGCCGCCAGCGCACGTTCGCTGAACCCGCTGGATGAGCGCCAGGTATTCGGCAAGAGCATTTTCCTGTTCGACGGCGTCGGACGTGCGCAACTGGAAGCCCTGGGCGAGGTTCGCCGGCCTTCCGTCAGCGATCTGTTCGTGGCCACCATGAAAGGAACGTACGCATGAAAACTTTCTATTGGCTTGTGAAGCGCGAGTTCTGGGAACACCGAGGCGGCTTCTTCTGGGCACCTGTCATCACCGGTGGCGTATTCCTGCTGCTCAACTTGATGGGCATCATCGCCGGCGAAGTACTGGGCGGCCATTTCGACGGCACTGCGAACTTCATCGGCAACAACATGCGGGTACTCGACAATGCGCTGGACAAGGAGGCGGTGGCCAAGGTTGGCGCCGGACTTGACCTGATGATGTATTCAACCACCATGATGATCAGCATCGTGCTCGGCTTCGTGGTGTTTTTCTACTGTCTCGGTTCGCTCTACGACGACCGCCGCGACCGCAGCCTGCTGTTCTGGAAATCGCTGCCGATCTCTGACACTGCCACCGTGCTGTCCAAGGTGGTCTCCGCCACGGTGGTCGCCCCGTTCATCGCTTTGGTCAGTGGCGTGCTGACGGGGATAGTGATGCTGCTGATGTTCGCCATTGCACTGTCCCTGCATGGCGTCGGCGTATGGCATCTGCTCACTCTGGCGCACCCGTTCCGGGTCATCGTCAACCTGGTAGGTTCGATCCCGCTGTACTTCCTGTGGGCACTGCCTACGGTGGGCTGGTTGATGCTTTGCTCGGCCTGGGCACGCAGCAAACCGTTCTTGTGGGCGGTTGTGATACCGGTGGCCATGGGCATCGGCATCGGCTGGTTCAATCTGCTCGGAACCCTCCATGTTTCCAACGGCCACTGGGCTGGCTGGCTGGCCCGCATCCTGCTTAGCGTATTCCCCGGCGGTTGGTTCAATCAGATTCCAAATACAATTCAACATAGCGATCTGGCCGGAAGTCTGGCCGGCCTGGACCTCAACCGCACCTACATGGTGTTGACCACACCCGACATCTGGATCGGTGTGTTGGCGGCGGCAGCCATGCTTGCCGGTGCGATCTGGCTGCGCCGCTGGCGCGACGACAGCTGAGCTTCATGGCGGATGGGCCGGAACCATGGCCCGTCCGCCTACCGGAACATCGACGCCGACCGCAGTCACTGCAGTTGAATCAGGCTCGTTCCAGCCAACTTCCCCATCAACAATATCGGAGTAATGGACATGTCAGGACAAAGGCTGATTCTCGCCCTCGCCATTGCAGCACTGGTCGCCGGCTGCGGCGATGGTTCGAGCCACGTCAACATCATCAGCCCCGGTTACACCAGCATCGCTGGCGGTCGCATCACGCTGAGCAGTGACGAGGTGACCTTGCACGGTGCCGACGCACCCGAAGCGAAGATCAACGCCGGAGGCGACCTGCACATCGGCGGAAACTCCGTCGCCATCAACGCCGCCCAGCGTGAACAACTGCAGCACTATTACCTGAACGCCATAGCCGTACGCGAACATGGCATCGCCACCGGCAAGGCAGGAACCGCAGTGGCCGGAGCGGCACTCAAGGATGCGGCCTCGGGCGTCGCCAGCGGCGATGCCCACAAGGTCAGCGAGCAGGTCAGCGCGAAGGCGAAACTGGTCAAGCTGGCGGCCCTCAAGATCTGCCACGATATGGCCGGAATCAAGTCAGCGCAGGACAACCTCGCTGCCCAACTCCCCGCTTTCAAACCCTACGCAGGCATCCTCGATGCAAGCAGCATCGATGACTGCCGCAGCGAGGACAGCGAATAACGCTGACATCTGCAAAACCTCTCGCGTTTCCATCCATCGGAGTAACACCATGCCGGATTTACGCCTGCCTCTTCCACGTCTGCTCTGCACACTGATGCTGTGCAGCCTGTCCGCCCTCGCTGCGTGCAGTTCCGGCCAGTCGGCCGCCGACGGCTCCGCCCAGGAAACACACTCGGCGTTAGGCACGGTCGTAAACTCGGCGATGGACAAGGCTCGCGAAAAAATGCGCACGGCTAACGTGAAGCTTTCTTCCGATCACGACAGCAATTTGCCGCGCGCCGAGATCACTCCGCAGGGCGATCTGTTGATTGCTGGCAAGGTGATTGACGTGACACCACAGCAACGCACCTTGCTGCTTCAATACCGTACCAGGGTGCTAGACATCGCCAGCGCCGGCATGGATATCGGCGTGAAAGGTGCGGATATGGGCATGCGCGTCGCGGGCCAGGCGATCGCCGGTGCGCTTTCCGGCAAGTCGGAGCAGGAAATCAATCAGCGCGCAAACGCAGAGGCCTCGGGCATCCGGGAGAGCGCGGCGAAATTGTGCGATCGCATGCCGGCACTGCAAGCCACTCAGCAGGAACTCGCCGCCTCACTGCCCGCGTTCCGCCCCTACGCCACGATGAACCAGAAGGATGTGGCCGATTGCCGCAAGGATGCCATGAAGGACGACGACGACGAAACGGACAACCACTGAGCACGGCCACGCGTTTCGATGAAAGGCCGCCGATCATTCGGCGGCCTTTCGCCATGACGGGCCCGAGCTCCAGTCAACCGCCGTCGTGGATGCCGCCCTTGGTCAACGTCAGCGGATCGAGCAGCTTCTTCAATTCGTCTTTCGACAATCCGGTGGTTTCCAGCGCCACGTCCATGATCGGCCGGCGCTGCTTGTACGCCTGTTTCGCCGTGGCTGCGCCTTTCTCGTAACCGATCACCGGATTCAGCGCGGTGACCAGGATGGGGTTCATCGCCAGCGCCTGGTTTACCCGCGCCTTGTTGACCTTGAAACCGGCAATGGATTTGTCCGCCAGCAGCACGCTGACGTTGCTCAATATGCCGATCGACTGCAGCAGATTGTGCGCGATCAGTGGCAGCATCACGTTGAGCTGGAAGTTGCCGGACTGGCCGGCGATGGTGATGCTGGCATCGTTGCCGATCACCTGCGCGGCCACCATCGCGGTGGCTTCGGGAATCACCGGATTGACCTTGCCCGGCATGATCGACGAACCCGGCTGCAGCGCCGGCAATTCGATCTCGCCCAGTCCAGCCAATGGGCCGGAGTTCATCCAGCGCAGGTCGTTGGCGATCTTCATCAGCGCGACAGCCAGCGTCTTCAGCTGGCCGGACAGTTCCACCGCGGCATCTTGGGCGGCCATGCCCTCGAAATAGTTTTCCGCTGATTCGAACTTCACACCGGTCAGCTTCTTCAGCTGCAGTGCCACTGCCGGACCGAACTTCGGATCGGCATTGATGCCGGTGCCAACGGCCGTCCCGCCAAGTGGCAAGCGGCGCATGCGCTTCAGCGCGTCTTCGATGCGCTCGATCGCCGAACCGACCTGTGCCGACCAGCCGGACAGCTCCTGGCCGAAGGTGATCGGCATCGCGTCCATCAGATGCGTGCGGCCGGTCTTGGGCGTGTTCTTCAGCTCGCGGGCGCGCTTGTCAATCGCCTTTTTCAGGTGCTTCAGCGCCGGCAGCAACTGTTCGCTGGTGGTCAACGTGGCGCTGACGTGGATCGCGGTGGGGATCACGTCGTTCGAGCTTTGCCCGTAATTGACGTGGTCATTCGGGTGCACCTTCGCGCCCGCTGCCACAGCTAGATGCGCGATCACCTCGTTTGCATTCATGTTGGTGCTGGTACCCGAACCGGTCTGGAAGATGTCGATCGGGAACTGCGCGTCGTACTGGCCATCCGCCACGGCCAGCGCCGCCCTGCGGATCGCCACGGCCTGGTTCTTTTTCAGGTGACCCATCGCCAGGTTGACCTCGGCCGCCGCGGCCTTGATCAGGCCCAGCGCACGAATGAACTGGCGCGGCAGGTGCAGGCCGGAAATCGGGAAGTTGTCGATCGCACGCTGGGTCTGCGCGCCGTACAGCGCGTCGACGGGGACTTTCAGCTCGCCCATGCTGTCGTGTTCGATGCGGAACGTGGTCATGCTCGATCCTTGGAGTCGAAGAGAAAATACCCATCCACGATAGGCGCGATTCGCGTCATATCAAGGTCTCGCGCCCGCGCCAGCCGGGCCGACAGTCAGCGCGCTCGTTGTAGAATGCGCGTTTCCCTGCCCTGCCGGAAACCCGTCGATGTCCTCCCACACCCTCACCGCCTTGTCGCCGCTGGACGGCCGCTACGCCAGCAAGGTCGAAGCGCTGCGCCCCATCTTCAGCGAATTCGGCCTGATGCATCGCCGCGTGCAGGTGGAGATCGAATGGCTGCTGGCGCTGGCCGCCGAGCGCAAGATCGTCGAACTGCCGTCTTTCGACGCCGCCCAGGTTGCCACCCTGAAGGCCATCGCGGAAAACTTCAGTGAAGCCGACGGCGAGCGGATCAAGGCGATCGAGGCGACCACCAACCACGACGTGAAAGCGGTCGAGTACTTCATCAAGGAGAAGATCGGTGCGGACGCCAGCCTGGCCCAGGCGAAGGAGTTCGTGCACTTCGCCTGCACCAGCGAAGACATCAACAACCTGTCCTACGCGCTGATGCTGCGCGACGCGCGCGCGCAGGTGCTGCTGCCTCAGCTCGACGCAGTCACGACCGGACTGCGCGAGATCGCGCACACCAACGCCGCACTGCCGCTGCTCTCACGCACGCACGGCCAGACGGCCTCGCCCAGCACGCTGGGCAAGGAAATCGCCAACGTGGTGGCGCGCCTGGAGCGCCAGCGCAAGCAACTGGCGGCCGTCGAAATCTCCGGCAAGATCAATGGCGCGGTGGGCAACTACAACGCCCATGTCATCACCTACCCGGACGTGGACTGGCAGGCGTTCTCGCAGCGCTTCGTGGAAAGCCTCGGTCTCGACTACAACGCCTACACCACCCAGATCGAGCCGCACGACAATGTGGCCGAATATTGCGACGCCGTACGCCGCGCCAACATCATCCTGATCGACCTGGCCCGCGACATCTGGGGCTACATCTCGCTGGGCTACTTCAAGCAAACGCTGAAGGCCGGCGAAGTGGGTTCCTCGACCATGCCGCACAAGGTCAACCCGATCGACTTCGAAAACGCCGAAGGCAACTTCGGCCTCGCCAACGCCTTGCTTGGCCACTTCGCCGAGAAGCTGCCGATCAGCCGCTGGCAGCGCGACCTCACCGACTCCACCGTGCTGCGCGCACTCGGCACCGCGTTCGGTCACAGCCTGGTCGCACTGGAATCGCTGAAGAAAGGCCTCGGCAAACTCAACGTCAACGCCGATCGCATTGGCGCCGACCTCGACGCCAGCTGGGAAGTGCTGGCCGAAGCCGTGCAGACCGTCATGCGCCGCTACGGTCTGCCCCAACCGTACGAACAGCTCAAGGCGCTGACCCGCGGCCACGGCATCACGAAAGATTCGATGCGCGAATTCATCGGCGGCCTCGACCTGCCAACCGATGCGAAGCAGCGTCTGCTCGACCTGACGCCGGGTAGCTATATCGGCTTGGCCGAGGGACTCGCGAAGGACATCTGAGTCCCGCCTCAGGATGGGTCACAATGATAAAGAGGCCGACGCGATGTCGGCCTTTTTCATGCGGAAGGTGTCGCGTTACTTGATCAGCCCCTCGGCCTTCATCGCCGCCTGCACGGCGGGACGCGCGGCAACGCGTTGCTGAAAGTCGATGATGGCCTTGAATTCCGACAGATCCAGCTCGACGTGCTTCGCCCAGTTGGTGACGGTGAACAGGTAGGCATCGGCCGCGGTGAATTGATCGCCGAGCAGCCAGTCCTGCTTCGCCAGCACGGCATCCAGCAGGGCATATCGTTTGCGCAGGTAATCCTTGCGCTCCTGCCGCACTTCCGCGGGTGTGTCCGACTTGAACAACGGGCTGTAGGTCTTGTGCAGTTCGGAGTTGATGTAGCCCAGCATTTCCTGCAGGCGGTAGCGCGGCAGCGTGCCAGCTGGCGGGGCCAAGCCGCTTTCGGGCTTCTGGTCGGCCAGGTACTGCACGATCGCCGGGCCTTCGGTCAGCAGTTCGCCGTTGTTCAGCTCCAGCGCCGGCACGTAGCCTTTCGGATTGATCTGCCAGAAATCCTGGCCGCTTTCGGTGCGCTTGGCCTTGCCGTCGACCTTCTCGAACTGCAGGGGAATGCCGGCTTCGAGTGCCACGATGTGCGGCGAAAGCGAACAGGCGCCGGGCGAGTAGTAAAGCTTCATGTGTTTCTCCATGGGGACCAGGGACGGCCGTCGCCGGGACCAGGCGGACATGGCCCGGCCCTTCCGGCGAGGCTGCATGCTAGCGACACGTGGTTACTGCTGGATACCGTCTTGGCGATTTCTGCGCAAAAATGCGGTAACCCCGCAGTTACCACACTCACACGGAGCCACCATGGGCCTGCCCCTGCGCAAAAGTACCGTCGGCGCGCTCATGCCGTCCTGCCCCCTGACGGAAACCCTGACTCTGCTGCGCGGTGCGTGGGCCCCCAACGTGATCTGGTGCCTCAGCGCGGAGCCGCGCCGTTTCGGCGAACTGCGCCACGACATGCCACGCATCTCGGCCCGGGTCTTGAGCGCCCGACTGCGTGAACTGGAAACACGCGGGCTGGTGGCGCGTCGGCCGCTGAAAACCTCACCGCCGTCGGCCGAGTACGCGTTGACCCCGCTGGGCCGTGAGCTGCTGCCCGCCATCGACGCTTTGGCCCATGTTGGCCGCACGCTTATTCGCGAATGGGGCTCACCGGCGACAGCGGCGCGGCCGATACCGACCGGCTGATCCCGCTATCCCGGCAAAAAGGCCGCGGCGTCGACGATGAAGTGCGCCAGGATGTTGCACCAGAGGTTGCGCCGCCAGAGATAGATTCCCGTCAGCATGGCGCCGGCAAGTCCTGCAACCAGCAGGTGATGCCAACCCCAGTAGCCGAGATGTTCCAGTGTGAAAATGGCCCAGGTAAACACGCCTGCGATCGCCGGACTCCCGCTCAGCTCCTGTGTCCGCTCCAGCGCGTAGCCGCGGAACAGCACCTCCTCCGAAACGGCCGCGCGCACCACGGAAAGAAGGCGAAGCCAGAACGGCACGGCGGTGAGGGTTTGCAACTGTTGCCGTTCGTCCCAGTGCAACGCGGGGAACACCACGAGATAGATCACGCCCAACACGATGACCATGAGCACGCCGGTGGCGATCGCCAGCCATACGTCGCGCGCGCCAGGTACCTTGAAACCGATGGATGACAGTGACCGGCGTTCGACCTTCAGGACAAACCCAAGCACCACGGCGACCAGCCCCCAGTACACGAGCTCGTTGGCGGCCATATGCGAGGTGTCGGCCAATGCGTGGTCCCATTGTCCGAACGGCAGGGCGATGCAGCCAAGCGCCAGCAACAGCCCCACCCCGGTCAGCAACCAGGGTTTACTGCGCTCCATCATCGCCGGTGCGGCGTTTGTCGACATGCGCTCATCCCCGTTTGCGGTTGGGCGTCTTCGCCGCCCGTTTGCCTTCGACAGGCGCGACGCGGCGTGCGTCGTCCACCAGTCGAATGAATTGATCGACGGCGCCGGTGGTCCGCCTCCTGTCGCCGGTGCTCATCAGCTCCAGGAACAGGCCATCGAACACCGCGCCGATCAAGGTGACCATCGCTGGCGTTCGCTCGGACTCGGGCAGCGTGATGCCGATCAGCTCGGACCAATTCGCCGCATTGCGCTGCAGGTAAGGTCCATAGGCGACCGGATTCCGGGCAGCGAGTATCTGCAACTCGTAGAGCAGCTTCAGGTAGGGATAGTGCTCGGTGGCAATGGCCCAGTTCCAGAAGAGCCTCAACGGCCGTTCCGAGGAAGCGGTCTTTCGCGCATGCACCAGGCTGCCAAAGGACTGGCGCAGGCGGGTCTGCATGCTGTCGAGCACCTCGCTGAGCAGGCCCACTTTCGATTCGAAGTGGTAGATCAGCAGGCGCGCGCTGGTTCCCAGTTCCTCGGCAAGCGGCCTCAGCGAAAGATCCGAGAGCCCATGTTCCAGAAGGTATTCGACGATGGCTTCGGTGAGCGCCGCTTTTCGATTTTCCATGTAACAAACGTTACATGTAACGATCGTTACATGTCAATTATCGGCAGGGGCCGCAGATCGGACGCCACGCCCCTGCCAGATCCATGCCCTGCCCCGGAGAGTGGGGAACAGGGACGGAGACGACTACTCCAGCTCGTCCGAACCTTCGTTGACGCCTTCGAACAGGAACGTCGACAGGTAACGTTCGCCGGTGTCCGGCAGCATCGCCAGCAACACCGATCCTTCAGGTGCTTCCTTGGCCGCCAGCAACGCAGCGGCCAGGGTGGCGCCGGAGGAGATGCCGGCGAAAATGCCCTCCTGTCGCGCCAGCGCGAGCGAGGTATCGCGGGCCACCACGTCATCGACCAGCACGATCCGGTCGACCACCTTGGGGTTCAGCACGGCCGGCACGAAGTCCGGGGTCCAGCCCTGGATCTTGTGCGGCGCCCATTCCTTGCCGGAAAGCAGTGCCGCGCCCTGGGGTTCGGTGGCGATCACTTTCACGTCGGGCCGAGCCACTTTCAAGACCTCGCCCACGCCGGTGAGGGTGCCGCCGGTGCCCCAGCCGCTGACGAAATAGTCGAGGCGGCGGCCGGCGAAGTCGCGCAGGATTTCCGGGGCCGTGGTCTGTCGGTGATACGCCGGGTTGGCGGGGTTCTCGAACTGATTGGTGAAAAACCAGCCATGCTTCTGCGCCAGCTCCACGGCTTTCGCCACCATGCCGGTACCGCGCGCTGCGCCCGGCGTCAGCACCACCTTGCCACCATAGGCGCGAATCAGCTTGCGGCGCTCGATCGAAAACGTATCGGACATCACCGCCACGAACGGATAACCACGCGCCGCGCAGACCGCGGCCAGTGCCACACCCGTATTGCCCGAAGTGGCCTCGACCACGGTCTGGCCAGGCTTCAGCGCGCCACGCTGCTCGGCATCGAGGATGATCGCCAGCGCGAGGCGGTCCTTCACCGAGCCGGCGGGGTTGAATGCCTCCACCTTCACGTAAACCTCGACGTGTTTCGGCGCGAGGCGATGCAACCGGATGATCGGCGTGTTGCCGATGGTGTCGAGAATGCTGTCGTGGATCATGGGTCGCTCCTGCAAGTCGGAAAGGAAATCCGGTCGGCGGATCATGCACCCCGCCCGGGTAAATATTTGTGTCAGGCGCGATGGATCGCCGCCAGCACCCCATCATCATTTGCGGACGTTGAGACGACCGTGCGCCGTGCCGGTGTGATGGCCCCGATGTCACGCATCGTTGCACCCAGCGGCGGCTGACCGAACCACGCCAGGGAGGTCGCCAGCGAAGCCACTTCGCCCAGGATCAGCAAGGCGGGCGAACGTACCGCGTGGACCGCTGCACGCTCGGGCAGGTTTGCCAGGGTGCCGGTGATCACCCGCTGCTCCGGGCGCGAGCCGTTCTCGATCAACGCGAAGGGCGTCGACGGCGCCCGGCCGTGCGCGATCAGCTGCGCCTGCAGCCCGGTCAGTTCGGCCACGCCCATATACACCGCCAGGGTTTGCCGCTCCTGTGCCAGTGCCGCCCAGTCCAGGCTGTCGCGCGAGGACTGGCAGTGCGCCGTGACGAAACGCACCGATTGCGCGTGATCGCGATGGGTCAGCGGCACCCCGGCATACGCGGCGCATGCGAGCGCGGCGGTGATACCCGGTACCACCTCGTAGGGAATATGGTGATCACGCAGGAACTCCAACTCCTCGCCGCCGCGGCCGAACACGAACGGATCACCGCCCTTCAGGCGGACCACCCGCCGTCCGGCCCGTGCGTGCTGCAACAGCAGCGCATGGATACCGTCCTGCGTGGTGTGATGATTGCCCGCTTGCTTGCCTACCTCGATCCGTTCGGCATCGCGCCGCGCGAGTTCCAGCACCTCGGCGCTGACCAGCCGGTCATGCAGGATCACATCCGCCTCGTTCAGCGCGCGCAGTGCACGCAAGGTCAGCAGGCCGGGATCACCGGGACCGGCACCGACCAGCACCACCGAACCCGCCAGCGCCACCGACGGCTCGGCAAGCGCCTGTTCCGCGGCCAGCCGTGCCGCCTCCGGCTGACCCTGGCGCAGCAAGGCGGCTACGCGCCCCGCGAACAGGCTTTCATAAAAGCGCCGCCGCGCGGCCATGTCCGGATATCGCACGCGGATACGTTTGCGCAGGCGCGCGGCCAAGGCGGTCAATCCGCCCAGCGAATGATCCAGCAGCGTCTCCAGCCGTTCGCGCAGCAAACGCGCCAGCATCGGCGCCTCGCCGCCGCTGGAGATCGCGATGGTCAACGGCGCCCGGTCGATCACGGCGGGCACATGGAAACTCGATAGCGTGGCATCGTCGACCACGTTGACGAAGATGCGACGCAGTTCGGCAAACGTGGCGATCAACCGGTTCAGCTCGGTATCCGACGTGGCGGCCACGACCAGCCAGACCCGATCCAGCCAGCTTTCCTGGAAGGCATCGCCACGGTGGGCAACTCGCCCCGAGGCAACCCATTGACGCAGCTGCGGTGTCAGCGTGGGCGCGTTAACCGTGACTTGCGCCTGCGCGCCAAGCAGGGCGGCAACCTTGCGTTCGGCCACCGGACCGCCACCGACCACGAGCACCGCGCGTCGGGACAGATCGGCGAACAATGGATATAGCTTCATGCGAACGGGCCCAGCCCTGATGGCGAAGAAACCACGCTACGCAGCGGCGGCCACGGCGGCAAATGATTTGCGTCACCGTGCATATGCCGTCCCGTTATGACGACCTGACGCTTGACCAATCAGACAAATAGCCGTATAGACGTCTGATCATGAAAGCACATGTCGACCACAAGACACCACTTCACGGCACCAAGACAGCTGCCCGCGCCCACGTGCCATGCATGGCGCCGGCCCGCGGCATGCGATGTACCCGTGTTCCGTTCGCACCTCAATCCATCGACACCGACCGTTCACGAGCCCATCGCCATGACGCTGACCCAGTTACGCTATCTCGTTGCCATCGCCGACTCCGGCCTCAACATCACGCTCGCCGCCACGCGGGTCCACGCCACCCAGCCCGGCCTGAGCAAGCAGCTGCGACAGCTTGAGGACGAGCTGGGTTTCCAGCTGTTCGTGCGCAAGGGCAAAAGCCTCGATGCGGTGACCCACGCAGGCCGGCACGTGCTGGAACGCGCGCGTACTGTCCTCGCCGAGGTGGCCAATATCCGCTCGGTCGCCGCCAACCTGCGCAACGATGCGCGCGGCGAGCTGCGCATCGCCACCACGCATACCCAGGCGCGCTTCGCCCTGCCCGCCGCTATCGGCGCGCTGAACCAAAGCTATCCGCAAGTGAGCGTGCACCTGCAGCCAGGGCGCGATGGCGAGGTGCTGGCACAACTGGAGGCCGGGCGGGTCGACTTGGCCGTGATCAGCAGCACCGGGGCGCCACCCACTGCTGGCATCGCGTTGCCTGCCTACCGCTGGCATCGGGTCATCGTGACACCGCAGGGGCATCCGCTGGCGGCGAGCACCCAGCCACCCTCGCTCAACGAACTGGCCAAGCTGCCGCTGATCAGCTACGAGTCATCGCTCAAGGCCGACTCGTCGCTGCGCCGCGTGTTCGAGGCAGCCGACCTGCGCCCGCATATCGCGATGACTGCGGGTGACGCCGACCTGATCAAGACTTACGTACGTGCCGGGCTTGGCGTCGGCGTGCTGGCCGAGATGGCGATGCTGGACGAGGACACCGATCTGCGCGCACTGCCGGCCGACCACCTGTTCCCGCTGTGCACGACCTGGATCGTGTTGCGCCGGGAAAGCGTGCTGCGCGAGTACGTGCTGGAGTTCATCGCGCAATTCGCACCGCATCTGAACCGCCGCGACGTCGTGCGGGCACTCGCCGTCGATGCGGCGCCAACTGATTGGCCAGCGGTTCCACACTGGCGAGAGCGCCTGTCCGCCGCCCTGTCGGACGCGGCATGAGTCGATCTGTTCCAGACTTCATGCGATAGCCCCGGAACATGCACGAACGCACCCTGTACGCGAGCCCTTCATGCTTCCATCGAAGAGCAACGCGCACAGGGTGCGCCCCACGATGCCTCAACCGTCGATCAGCCCCTTGTTCCGCAGCAGCGCCAGTACCTGACGGGCCAGAACCGCCGGCTCTGCCGCGCCGCCGTCGATGCGCAACTCGGGTTGTTCCGGCACTTCGTACGGATCACTGATGCCAGTGAACTGGGTGATCTTGCCTGCGCGTGCCTGCGCGTACAGACCCTTGCGATCGCGCGCTTCGCACACTTCCAGTGCGGTGGCGACATGGATCTCGATGAAGTCACCGTGCGTTTCGACCAGGGCTCGCGACTCGTCCCGGGCGTCGGCGTACGGCGCGATCGGCGCGCATACCGCGATGCCCCCGTGGCGCACGATTTCACTGGCCACGTAGCCGATGCGCGTGACGTTGGCCGCACGGTCCTCGCGGGAAAAGCCCAGCCCGCGCGAGAGGTGCTTGCGTACCTCGTCGCCGTCGAGCACGGTGACCGGACGGCTGGTGTGTTCCAGCAGCTGTGCGATCACGGCCTGCGCGATGGTCGACTTGCCGGCACCGGAAAGGCCGGTGAAGAACAGCGCGAAGCCGCGCGGCGCATGAACCGGGTGACGCTCGCGCAGGATCTTCACCACGTCGGGGAAGCTGAACCATGCCGGGATCTCGCTGCCTTCATGCAGGTGCCGGCGCAGTTCGGTGCCCGAGATGTCGCGCACTTCGTCCGCCGCAGTCACTTCGGTCGAGGGCAGATAGGCATCGCGATTCGCCGCGTAAACCATCGCTGGAAAAGGCACGATCTGGATACCCAGCTCGGACTGGTGCTGTTCAAGCAACTGCTGCGCCTCAAACGGACCGTAGAATGGCTGGCCACTCGAATCCTTGCCCGGGCCGGCGTGATCGCGCCCCACGATGAAATGGCTCGCGCCATAATTCTTGCGGATGATCGCGTGCCACAGCGCCTCGCGCGGGCCACCCATGCGCATCGCCAACGGCAGCAGCGACAACTTCACGCTATCGGTCGGGTACTGCGGCAGCAGCGCGCGATAGCAACGCACGCGGGTGTAGTGGTCGACATCGCCAGGCTTGGTGCGGCCCACCGAAGGCTGGATCAGCAATTTGGCACCCACCTGCTGCGCTGCACGCAGGGTCAGCTCGCGGTGGGCGCGATGCATCGGATTGCGCGTCTGGAACGCCACGATGCGGCTCCAGCCATGGGCCGAAAACCACTCGCGCAGATCGCGCGGGGTGTCGCGCAGTTCGCCGAAATCGTAGTGCGCGGGACGCTGGATGCCACGCACGCGGCCACCCAGCGCCACCGGCCGGGTGCGATCGAGCAACTCGGCTACGCCCGGGTGCAGGCGATCGGTGGTGCCGAAAACGCGCTTCGCCTCGTGCAGACGATCGGGCCAATAGACATCGTGTACTTCCAGCACCGCCAGTGGCACGCCCTGACTGTCGCGCAGTGCCACCTCGCTGCCGGTGGAAAGCTCAGCGGCGAATTCCTCGCTGACATCCAGGGTGATCGGAATCGGCCACAACGTGCCGTCGGCCAGGCGCAATTCCTCGACCACGCGGTCGTAGTCGCGACGACCGAGGAAGCCTTCCAGCGGCGAGAACGCGCCGTTGAGCAGCAGTTCCAGATCGCACAACTGGCGTGTGTTGAGATCCACGCCAGGCAACTGCGCACTGCGCTGTTTCAAGGCTTCGGCCTCGGCAGGCGGCAGGTAGAGATCCTTCAGCACCCCGCCGTGTGGGGCGATCAAGGTGTCGTCGGAGAGGTCGGCGGTCGGGGCAATTGCAATGTGACTCATGTCTAAGGCGTTCCGGTCGGGGTGAAAGGCCATCGCCACGCGATGGCCAAAGGCTCACGCGATGCTGTGCAATCCACATTCGCGCTTGAGGCCGAAGAAGCGGGTGTCCTCGGCATCCATGCCCGGCTCCCAGCGATGGGTGGTGTGGGTGTCTCCGATCGACACATAGCCGTGCTGCCAAAGCGGGTGATACGGCAGACCGTGACGCGCGAGGTACTGGCCGATATCGCGATCGTTCCAGTCCGCCAGCGGATGGAATTTCCAGCGGCCGTGACGATGCTCGGCAAAGTCGATGGTGGCGCGGCTGCGCGCCTGTCCGCGGCGCAGGCCGGCGAACCAGCTGGACGCCTTCAGCTCGGTCAGCGCACGCTGCATCGGCTCGACCTTGCGCAACTGGTTGTAGCGATCAAGGCCGGCCACGCCCTGCTCCCATAGCCGCCCATGGCGTGCCTCCATCCAGGCAGGACTGAGCGGCGCGCGGTAAACCTTGAGGTTCAGCGCCAGCTGTTCGGTCAGTTCGTCCACGAAACGATACGTCTCGGGAAACAGGTAGCCGGTATCGATGAGCACCACCGGCAACGACGGTTGCTGCCGCGTCAGCAGATGCAGCGACACCGCCGCCTGCGCACCGAAGCTGGACGAGAGCACGTGCTCGCCGTCGATGTGTTCCAGCGCCCAGGCCACACGCTGTTCGGCCGAGAGTCGGCCCAGCGAGGCGTTCAGCTCGACCAGGGCCCGCGGCTCGTGCGATGCGTGTTCGAGCAACACGGCACTCATGCCACCACCTCGAGCGGAATACGCCGCACCGGCGCAGGCGTGAGGATGCCTGCGCGCAGCAGGAAATCGCCGAAGCCTTCGTTGTTCGTACGCCCCGCGGCATAACGCGCGAACAGCGGATCGAGCGTGTCGAGGATCGCCACTTCGTCGATGTTCTCGCGATACACCTGGTTCAATCGCTGGCCACTGAAGTCGGCCCCGAGACGCAAGTCGTAGCGCCCTGGCCCGCGCCCGACCATCGCAATCTCGCCCAGATACGGCCGCGAGCAGCCGTTGGGGCAGCCGGACAGGCGCAACAGGATCGGTGCGTCGGCCAGGCCGTGCCGGTCCAGCAGCGCCTCCAGCTTCGGCAGCAGGGCCGGCAGATAACGCTCGCTCTCCGCCATCGCCAGACCGCAGGTGGGAAGCGCCACGCAGGCGATCGCATGTCGGCGGATAGCGCTTTGCGTCGCATAACCATCCAGGCCGTATTCATGCACCAGCGCATCGATGCGCGCTCGCGCGGAGGTGGCGACGTTGGCCACGATCACGTTCTGGTTGCAAGTCAGGCGGAAGTCGCCGGTGTGCACCTTGGCCAGTTCGCGCAGGCCGCTGAGCCAGCGCCGTTCGCCTGTGTCGACCAGTCGGCCCGATTCGATATGCAGGGTGAGGTGCCAGCGGCCGTCATGGCCTTCGACCCAGCCGTAGCGATCACCGTTGTGCGCGAAGTGATAATCGCGCGGTGCCGCCAGCGAATGCCCGAGTCGCAATTCCACTTCGGCCTTGAAGGCATCCACACCGCGCCGGTCGAGCGTGTATTTCAGGCGTGCATGTTTGCGTTCGTGGCGATCGCCCCAGTCGCGCTGCACGCCGATCACTGCCTCGGCCACGCTGAACAACTGCTCCGGCGTGGCAAAGCCGATCACGTTGGCCAGCCGCGGATAGGTGCTGGCATCGCCCTGGCTGGCGCCCATGCCGCCACCGATCGCAATGTTGAAACCGCGCAGCGTATTCTGCTCGACGATGGCGATCAGGCCAAGATCCTGGGCGAACACATCGATGTCATTCAGCGGCGGGATCGCCAGGCCGATCTTGAACTTGCGCGGCAGGTAGGTAGCGCCGTACAGCGGCTCCTGTTCGTCGACAGCAGGCGTTGGCTCGCCAGCCAGTTGTTCGCCGTCCAGCCAGATCTCGTGGTACGCCCGCGTTCTGGGTGCCAGCTCGGCGGACAGCCGCGTCGCCCAGGCATACGCCTCGGCATGGGCGGACGATTCGATCGGATTGGCCGTGCTCACCACATTGCGCACGACGTCGCCGCAGGCGGCAATGGTGCTGGCCAGCGCATCGTGGATTGTCGCAATGGTGGGTTTGAGCTGGCGCTTGATGATGCCGTGCCACTGGAAAGTCTGCCGCGTGGTGATGCGCAGCGATCCGCTGGCGTACTCGCGCGCGATGCGGTCGAACACCAGCCATTGCGCCGGGGTCACCACGCCGCTGGGCAAACGCGCGCGCAGCATGAAGGCATAGGCCGGTTCCAGTTTCTGCCTGCGGCGCTCCTCGCGCAGGTCGCGATCGTCCTGCTGGTAGCTGCCGTGGAACTTCAACAGCTTGTCGTCGTCTTCGCTGATCGCGCCGGTAACCGGGTCGGCCAGCCCTTCAACAATGGTGCCGCGCAGATGGCGGCTGGTGGCCTTGACGTGTTCGAGGTGCGAAAGTTTGCTGGTCATGTCAGTACACGTCGCGGGCGTAGCGGCCCTGTTGCAGGAGTTCGCCGAGCCAGGCCTTCGCCTCGTCGGCAGAGCGGTCGCCGTGGGTGGCGATCACGTCGATCAGCGCGACGTGGACGTCGCGGGCCATATGGGTGGAATCGCCGCACACGTAGACATGTGCGCCGCCTTTCAGCCACGCGTAGAGTTCGGCACCGTGCTCGCGCAGACGATCCTGCACATAGGTTTTAAGGGCCGTATCCCTGGAGAACGCCAGGTCGATCCGGTGCAGCGCACCGTCCTTCAATGCCTGCTGCCACTCCACTTGATAGAGGAAGTCACTGCCGAAATGACGGTTGCCGAAGAACAGCCAGTTGCGGCCACTGGCGCCGCTTTCGCGACGCTCCTGCACGAAGGCGCGGAACGGTGCCACGCCGGTGCCCGGACCGATCATGATGATGTCGCGCGAACCATCGGCTGGCAGGCGGAACCGCTCGTTCGACTCGATGAACACCGGCAGTTTGCCGTCCTCGTCGGTCGCGGCCAGCAAAGACGAAGCAGCGCCCCAATGCGCACTGCCGTGTGCCTGGTAATCGACGATGGCCACGGTCAGGTGCACTTCCTCGCCTACCGCCTTCGAGCTGGAAGCGATCGAATACAACCGCGGCGACAGCGGGCGCAACGCGGCTACCAGCTCCTCCGGCTGCCACGTCGCCGGGTGGCGGTGCAGCAGATCAATCGGCTGATCATCGGCCAGTAGGGCAGCGAACTCCGCGGACTGCTCCGGCTGCAGCGTACGCTGCAATGCTTCGTCGCCGCTGGCAGCGGCCAGGGCCGCGATGAATGGACGATTCAGCCGAGTGATCTCACGCTCGCGGGTCAACCATCGGCGCAGCGGCAAAGACCGGCCCTGGTGGGTGACTTCCCGCGTGCCATCGAGCTGCAATGCCGCGAGCCATTGATCGACCAGCGCAGACGGATTGCACGGCCACACGCCCAACGCGTCACCTGGCTCGTAACGCAGGCCGGAGCCCTCCAGCGACAGTTCGATGTGGCGCACGTCGCGCTCGCTGTCGCGCGCAACGATGCGCTGGTTGGCCAGCACGGAGGCGGCAAATGGCTGTTCGCGCGAATGGCTGTTGCGACTGGGTACCGCGTGTAGCGGAACCACCCGCGCCGGTGACCCGGCCTGCTTCAGGAGTTCTCCGACCTGATCGAACGCGCGCTCCGACCATGGCTCGGCTACCAACTCGACCTCCACGTCCGCCTCGCCCAACTCGGCGAAGCGAGAGCCGCCAAGCTCGGCAAGACGTGCGTCAAGCTGACGACCGATCTCGCAGAATTGCGGATAACTTGAATCACCCAGCCCCAGCACCGCAAAACGCAAGGCTGGCAGTTTCGGCGCGCGCTTGCCGACGATGAACTCGAACAAGCCCCGCGCGTCGTCCGGCGGTTCGCCATCGCCCTGGGTGCTGATAACCACCAGCAAATGACGCTCCTGCACAAGCTCGCGTTGCGGATAGGCGTCGGCGCGCAGCAGTCGCACCGGCAGGCCGGCCGCCTCGCTGCGTCGCGCCAGCTTCTCGGCGATGCGCTTCGCGTTGCCGGTCTGGCTGCCATAGAGGATGGTCAACCGTTCGGCAGACCTGACCGGGACAGCAACAGCCGAGGCCACGCCACCCAGTGCCTGCACGGCCTGCGCCGCACTCCAGGCCGCCACCCAATACAGCTGGGCTGCGGTCAGGCCTTCCAGGCCACGAGTCAGCTGGGCAAGCTTTTCCGCATCCAGACCGGTCGCGGGAAGGCTCGGTACGACGACAGAATTCACGATCACTCCCATTGGACGTCCATACGTCTTGACGTCCAAACTATTTTCTAACCTTTGGCAGGGGAAAGGATGTGTCGACATGTACTTATGCCGACGCCTTATTTCCGCGGGTGAATCCTGCTACCGATACTCGGCGTCCCTCCCCACACCGCGCACGGACGTCGCCCGCTGATGCCGCCGCTTTCCGAGTTCCTCACCTTCGCCGCCGTGGGAGCGTTTGCTCAACTGGTCGATGGCGCACTGGGCATGGCCTACGGTGTCGCCTCGGCAGCGATGCTCTTGGGGCTTGGCCTGCCACCGGCTGTAGCCAGCGCCAGCGTGCACTACGCCGAGACATTCACTTGTGGCGCCTCCGGCCTCAGCCACTTGGCCGCGGGCAATGTGCGCCGCCGGCTGTTCTGGACCTTGGCGATCCCCGGCATGGTCGGTGCGACGATCGGCGCCTACGTAGTCAGCCATGTCCCCGCGACCTGGATGCGGCTGGCACTAACTCCCTATCTGCTGGGCATGGGCCTGTTTCTGCTGCGACGTGGAACGCGCAACGACCACGCGGATGAGGGCACCGTGCCGCGCGCCGCCCGTCCGCTCGGACTGATCGCCGGCTTCGCCGACGCGGTGGCCGGCGGCGGCTGGAGCGCGCTGACCGTCACCACTCTGGTCGCGCGCGGTGCCGCGCCGCGCACGGTGATCGGCACCGTGCACCTGGCAAAATGCCTGGTCAGCGCCGCCGCCAGCGTCAGCTTTCTGCTGCACGTCGGCGCCACCCATGGCACGGCAGTAATCGGCCTGATTGCTGGCGGCGTGGCCGCCGCTCCCTTTGGCGCCCTGTTCGCCCGGCGCATGCCGGCGCGGGCAGCCACATTGCTGGCGGCCGTCGCCGTACTGGGCCTGGGCCTCAACAACGTAGTAAAAGCGTTGCACTGATATCGATCCGCCTGGCGCCGCTACAATGCGCCGATGACCAAGCCAACCTCCTTTCCGATCGAAGTCCGCGGCTCCGCCAGGCAGCCATTGGGCATGTCACCTGCCCGCTTCCTGCGCGATTTCTGGCAGAAGCGCCCCTTGCTGATCCGCAACGCCCTCCCCGATTTTCAGCCACCGCTGCAACCGGATGACCTGGCCGGGCTGGCGTGCGAGGAAGGCGCACTGGCCCGGTTGATCGTGCATGACGGGAAACGCGACCGCTGGCACGTCAATCCCGGTCCGTTGAGTGAAGCCGACTTTGCCGTGACGCCCGACAGCAACTGGACCTTGCTGGTGCAGGATGTCGACAAATGGGATGCCGATGTCGCCGCGCTACTGGCCCATTTCGACTTCCTGCCAAGCTGGCGCATGGACGACGTGATGGTCTCCTACGCCGAGCCGGGTGGCGGGGTCGGCGCGCACGTGGATCAATACGACGTATTCCTGCTGCAGGGACTCGGCCAGCGCCACTGGGCGATCAGCGACGACCCGATGGCACCGAAGGCGTTTCGTCACGACGCCGAGCTCAAACAGCTGGCCCACTTCGAACCGACTCACGAATGGCTGCTCGACCCGGGCGACATGCTTTATCTGCCCCCCGGCGTTGCGCACGACGGCACGGCATTCGGCGGCCCGTGCATGACGTTTTCGATCGGCATGCGTGCACCATCGCAGGCTGAGCTGACCGGCGACCTGGCCGACTACATCGCCGAACAATTGCCGGAGGAACTGCGTTACGCCGATCCCGACCTGAAGCCCGCCCGGGCGACCGGCGAGATCGACCGCGCCGCGTTCGACCGCCTGAAGCAGGCCTTGCCGTTTGCCGCCGCGCTGCGCGAGGACCTGCTGCACGACTGGTTCGGCCGCTTCATCACCCGCTACCGCAACGCCCAGATGCCGGTGCCGCTGGAGAAGCCATTGGCGGACGCCGCCCTGGCAAAACAGCTCGACGCGGGTGCGCAACTGCTGCGCCATCCGTGGTCGCGGCTGGCATGGAGCCGTGGAAAATCCGGCTGCACGCTCTACGTCAGTGGCCAAGCCTATCCTTCCACACCCGCACTGGCGCAGCAGTTGTGCGAGCAACGCGAGTTCATCGCCGGCAGCAAGCTGAATGCATCGGCGCGCGCCCTGCTGCTGGCCCTGATCAATGACGGCCACCTGATCCCGCGCAAGTCCCGCCGCCGTCGATGAAGCTGCAGAACTTCCATGTGGAGACGGCCGACTGGTCACGCGAAGACCAGCGCGCCGCCTTGCTCGATCTGCGCGATACCGTGTTCATCCAGGAACAGGGCGTACCCGAACAACGCGAGCGCGACGGGCTCGATGTCGATTGCCGGCACGTGCTGGCCCGCGACGACACCGGCCAGCCGATCGGCTGCGGGCGGCTCACGCCAAACCACAAGATCGGCCGCATGGCAGTGCTGCAGGAGTGGCGCGGACAAGGCGTCGGCGTGGCACTGCTGCGTGAGCTGGTCGCGCTTGCCCGCGCATTGGGCTGGCCGGGAGTGGCACTGGATGCCCAGGTCAGCGCGATCGGCTTCTACGAACGTGAGGGCTTCCTTGCGCATGGCGAGGAGTTTGAAGACGCGGGGCTGGCGCACCGGGCCATGCACCTGAGCCTGTCCGGCCCCGCCGATGACGAGCCGGCGGCGCGCGATACCGGTCCACTACCGGCGAGTTCGCAGCGCGAAACCGCCGCCGCCCGCTTGCAGCTTCTGGTCCAGACGCGGCACCGGCTGGCCATCTACATGCCACTGCTGGGCAACGAAAGCTACGCCAGCGCAGAAGAGCTGGCCGAACTCCGGCGCATCGCGATTTCCAGCCGCGGCGCGCAGGTCCGCATCCTGCTGCATGACCCAGCCGCAGCCCTGCGCAACGACCATCGGCTGATCGCACTGGCGCAGCGCCTGTCCAGCACCATACAGATTCGCACGCCGGTAGAAGAAGCGGACCTCGCCTACATTTCGGCCTATCTGCTCAACGACAACGGTGGCTATCTGTTCCTGCCCGAAGCGGACCGTCAGCACGGTCGCGCCGCCCTCCACGACCGGGCAAGCCAGGCGCCATTGCTGCAGCACTTCGATAATGTGTGGGAGCGTGCGGAATACGCCGGCATCCTGCAGACGCTGAACATTTGACCGGCGAGCGAGAACGGGCTGAACACCAGCTGGCCCGGCGATTTTTCAGCTTGGCCACCGCCGACGTCGACGAAGCGCGTGAAACCGCTGCCCGCGACCGAGATTCCGTTAGACGATCGTCGCAAATGCACGCCGGCACCCCCTTTCGAACGTCTTGTGGGTTGCCGCGTTGCAGCAGCCAAAGGCTATAATTGTCGGGATTCTCCCCAGTCATCCGTTCGAGCGGCCTGTCGGGCTTGAAAACCGACGAAAGGCCGCGACCTCAAGGTCACACGGATGGTTGCAAGCATCCCTTCCCTGCCGGTGGTGACGTGACTACAAACCTGATCCGCGAGTTCTTCGAATCTTCCCAACTCGCAGGCGGCAACGCCGACTACGTCGAATCGCTCTACGACGCCTGGTTGGCCGACACCTCGTCGGTGCCCGCCGAATGGGCCAGCTACTTTGAAACCTTCAAGGGCCGCGAGTCGGGCGATGTTTCCCACCTCGCGGCCATTTCGCGTATCGAGGCGGCGCAAAGGCAGCGCCACAACGGCAACGCCGCCGTACCGATGAGCGACGAACATGCGCGCAAGCAGGCTGGCGTGTTGCGCCTGCTCACCGCCTATCGCTCGCGCGGCCATCTCGCCGCCGATCTCGATCCGCTCGGCTTGACCGAAAAAATGCCGGCACCGGACCTGGGCCTGGCCTTTCACGGCCTCTCCGATGCCGACCTCGACACCGAATTCGATACCGGCAACTACGCCGGCGGCGGCCAGCGCCTGAAACTGCGCGAGCTGCTGACCCGCCTGCAGAAAACCTACGCCAGCACCGTCGGCGCGGAATTCATGCACATCAGCAACCATGAACAGCGCAACTGGATCTACAGCCGGCTCGAACAGCAGGCCGGCCAGAGTGGCCTGGACAAGGCCGGCAAGCAGCGCGTGCTGGACGGCCTCACCGCAGCCGAGGGGCTGGAACGCTACCTGCACACGAAGTACGTCGGCCAGAAGCGATTCTCGCTGGAAGGCGGCGACAGCCTGATCCCGATGCTCGACGACGTCGTGCGCGAAGCTGGCGACAACGGCATCAAGGAGCTGGTGATCGGCATGGCCCACCGCGGCCGCCTCAACGTGCTGGTCAACATTCTGGGCAAGCCGCCGAAGACCCTGTTCGACGAGTTCGAGGGCAAGTTCGAGCATCCGGACGACCCGGCGCATTCGGGCGACGTGAAGTACCACATGGGCTTCTCCGCCGACGTCAAGACGCCCAAGGGTGGCGTGCACGTGGCGCTGGCGTTCAACCCGTCGCACCTGGAAATCGTCAACCCGGTGGTCACCGGCTCGGTGCACGCGCGCCAGACCCGACGCCGCGATACCGCGCATACGCAATCCTTGGCCGTTCTTATCCACGGCGACGCCGCCTTCGCTGGCCAGGGCGTCAACATGGAACTGCTGAACATGTCGCAGGCCCGCGGTTTCAAGATCGGCGGCAGCCTGCACATCGTGATCAACAACCAGGTCGGCTTCACCACCTCCAATCCGCAGGACGCGCGTTCCACCATGTATTGCACCGACCTGGCCAAGATGGTCAACGCGCCGGTGCTGCATGTGAATGGCGACGACCCGGAAGCGGTGATCGCGGTGACCCGCCTCGCCTACGCCTTCCGCAAGCAGTTCCGTCGTGACGTGGTGATCGACCTGGTCTGCTACCGCCGCCACGGCCACAACGAAGCGGACGAGCCGGCCGCTACCCAGCCGATGATGTACCAGATCATCCGCAAGCGCCCGACCACGCGCGACCTGTACCAGCAGCAGCTGGTGAAGGAAGGCGCACTCGCCGAGGGCGCGGCGCAGAAACAATTCGAAGCCTACCGCGACCGCCTGGAAGCGGGTGCGCCGATGACCGAACTGGACACCGCACCGGTACGTGACGGCCATGTCGACTGGGCCCGTTTCCTCGGCGGCAAGCTGTCCACGCCGTGCGACACCACGGTGCCGAAAAAGAAGCTGCAGGAACTGACCAGCAAGCTGCTCGACCTGCCCGCCGACCTCACGCTGCAGGCACGCGTGGCGAAAATCTACGACGATCGCCGCAAGATGGCCGCGGGCGAACTGCCGGCCGACTGGGGTTTCGCCGAGAACCTGGCCTACGCCACCCTGGTCGACGCCGGCAACGACATGCGCCTGGTTGGCCAGGATTCCGGTCGTGGCACGTTCTTCCATCGACATGCCGTGCTGCACGACCAGAAGGACGGTCATACCTACATGCCGCTGGCGACCGTGCGCGCGGGTGCCGATGTCGAGGTGATCGATTCGCTGCTCAGCGAAGAAGCCGTGATGGCCTTCGAATACGGCCACTCCACCACCGACCCGGACACGCTCAATATCTGGGAAGCCCAGTTCGGTGATTTCGCGAACGGCGCGCAAGTGGTGATCGACCAGTTCATCAGCTCCGGCGAAGCGAAGTGGAATCGGCTCTGCGGCCTGGTACTGCTGCTGCCGCATGGCTACGAAGGCCAGGGCCCGGAGCACTCCTCCGCGCGTCTCGAGCGCTTCCTGCAACTGTGCGCGTTCGACAACATGCAGGTCTGCGTGCCGACCACGCCGGCGCAGGACTTCCACATGATTCGCCGGCAGATGCTGCGCGCCGCGCGCAAGCCGTTGATCGTGATGACGCCGAAGTCGCTGCTGCGCCACAAGCTGGCGGTGTCCTCGCTGGACGAGCTGGCCAACGGGAGTTTCCAACTGGTGATCGGCGAGCATCGCGAACTGGCCGCGAAGAAGGTCAAGCGTGTCGTGCTGTGCTCCGGCAAGGTCTATTACGACCTGTTGGAAGAGGCCGGCAAACGCGAGCTGAAAGACGTTGCGATCGTGCGCGTCGAGCAGCTGTATCCATTCCCGCGCACCGAAGTCACCGCCGAACTGGACAAGTACCCTTCCGCCAAGGAGGTGATCTGGTGCCAGGAAGAACCGATGAATCAGGGTGCCTGGTTCCAGATCCGCCATCACCTGCAGGCCTGCACCGGCAGCAAGCACAGCCTGTCCTACGCTGGTCGGGCGCGCTCGCCGGCACCGGCGGCCGGTCATCTCAATACCCATAACGCCGAACAGGCAGCTCTTGTCGAACAGGCGCTCGTCGCGCCGGTCGGCACCGACCACTCTGCAGAATAAAGACCCAAGGATCCGCCATGTCCATCGAAGTCAAAGTCCCCGTCCTGCCCGAGTCGGTCTCAGACGCCACCATCGCCACCTGGCACAAGCAGGCCGGCGAGGCGGTGAAGCGCGACGAAAATCTGGTCGACCTCGAAACCGACAAGGTGGTGCTGGAAGTGCCCTCGCCGGTCGACGGCGTGTTGAAGGAAATCCGCCATCAGGTCGGCGACACGGTGAACAGCGAGCAGATCATCGCGATCATCGAGGAAGGTGCTGCAGCGACGGCGCCCGCTGCGAAGGATGAGCCGAAGGCCGCTGCTCCCGCCCCAGCTGCCTCGGCGTCGGCGCCTGCCGCTCCGAAGGCCGCGGCCAAGGGCACCGAGGATCTGTCCCCCGCCGGCCTGCGTGTCGCCACCGAGGAAAAGATCGACCCGTCCAAGGTTGCCGGCACCGGTCGCGACGGCCGCGTGACCAAGGAAGACCTGGTCAACTACGGCAAGGGCGGCAACGCCCCGGCGGCCGCCGCACCGGCCGCCAAGCCGACGCCAGGCTCGCGTCCGGAAGAACGCGTGCCGATGACCCGCATGCGCACGCGCATCGCCGAACGCCTGATGCAGTCGAAGAATTCGATCGCGATGCTCACCTCGTTCAACGAAGTGAACCTGGCTGAAGTGGTCAAGATGCGCAAGGCACTCGGCGATGCGTTCCAGAAGGAACATGGCATCAAGCTCGGCTTCATGAGCTTCTTCGTCAAGGCCGCCGCCGAGGCGCTGAAGCGCTATCCGTTCGTCAACGCATCGGTCGATGGCAACGACGTGATCTACCACGGCTATCAGGACATCTCGATCGCCGTGTCCACCGACAAGGGCCTGGTCACGCCCGTGCTGCGCGACGTGCAGGACATGAGCTTCGCCGATGTCGAACAGGGTATCGCCGAATACGCCACCAAGGCGCGCGCCAACAAGCTGACGCTGGACGACCTGCAGGGCGGCACGTTCACCATCACGAATGGTGGAACGTTTGGATCGCTGTTGTCCACGCCGATCGTCAACCCGCCGCAGAGCGCCATCCTCGGCATGCACACGATCAAGGAACGCCCGATCGTCGAGAACGGCCAGATCATCGCCGCACCGATGATGTACATCGCGCTCAGCTACGACCACCGCATCATCGACGGCAAGGACGCGGTGCTGTTCCTGGTCGACATCAAGAACCAGCTTGAAAACCCGCAAAGGATGTTGCTCGGCCTGTAAGCCGGGCACCATCCGGGATTCGGAATTGGGGATTCGTGAAAACGTCGCCCTCTTCCGCTCTTCCGAATCCCCAATCTCCAATCCCGAATCCCGTGAGCGAATGCAATGAGCGAAAAATACGATGTCATCGTCATCGGCGGCGGCCCCGCCGGCTACCACGCTGCGATCCGCGCCGCGCAACTGGGCCTGAAAACCGCCGTGGTCGATGCCTGGGCCGGCAAGGACGGCAAGGCGGCGCTGGGCGGCACCTGCCTCAACGTGGGCTGCATTCCGTCCAAGGCGTTGCTCGATTCGTCCAAGCAGTTCTACAACATCGCGCACAACCTGCCGGTCCATGGCATCACCGTGGAGAACGCCAAGGTTGACCTCGGTGTCTTCATCGGTCGCAAGGACAAGATCGTCAAACAGTTCACCGGCGGCGTCGACCAGCTGTTCAAGGCCAACAAGATCACCAGCTTCTTCGGCAAGGGCAAGCTGCTCGGCTCCAAGTCGGGCGGTAACAACCAGGTCGAGATCACCGGCAACGACGGGAACAAGCAGATCCTTGCCGCCACCAACGTGATCCTGGCCTCCGGTTCGGTGCCGATCGAGCTGCCGTTCGCCAAGTTCGATGGCAAGAACATCATCGACAACGCTGGCGCACTGGACATCGACAAGGTGCCGAAAACGCTGGGCGTGATCGGCGCCGGCGTCATCGGCCTCGAGCTGGGCAGCGTGTGGAACCGGCTCGGCGCGAAGGTCACCATCCTCGAGGCATTGCCCGATTTCCTCGGCACCGCCGACGCGGACATCGCCAAGGTCGCGCAGCGCGAGTTCAAGAAGCAGGGCCTGGACATCAAGCTCGGCGCCAAGCTGGGCAAGGCCGATGTGAAGAAGGACGGCGTCCACCTCACCTATTCCGACAAGGATGGCGAACAATCCCTCGTCGTCGACAAGCTGCTGGTTGCCGTGGGCCGCCGCGCCTACACCGACGGCCTGCTGGCCGACGACACCGGCGTGAAACTCGACGAGCGTGGCCGCATCGTGGTCGACGAGCATTGTCACACGGGTGTGGACGGCGTCTGGGCGGTCGGCGATGCCGTACGCGGCCCGATGCTGGCGCACAAGGGTTTCGAGGAAGGCATGGCAGTCGCCGAGTGGATCGCCGGCAAGGCCGGCCACGTCAACTACGACACCATTCCCTGGGTGATCTACACCGAGCCGGAAATTGCCTGGGCCGGCAAGACCGAGAAGCAGCTGAAGGAAGAAGGCGTGCCGTACAAGATCGGCAGCTTCCCGTTCGCCGCGATCGGCCGCGCCGTCGCGATGAACGAGGCCATCGGCCAGGTCAAGATGATTGCCCACGCGGAAACCGACCGCATCCTTGGCGTGCACATGGTCGGCCCGGGCGTTTCCGAGCTGATTGCCGAGTGCGTGGTGGCGATGGAATTCAAGGGTTCCGCCGAGGACATGGCGCGCATCATCCACGCCCATCCGACGCTGTCCGAGGCCGTGCACGAAGCCGCCCTGTCGGTCGACAAGCGCGCTATCCACAAGGGTAACTGAAGTCCATTGCAAGGCCATCCGACGGCCCGCTCGTGGCAACATGGGCGGGCCGTTTCTTTTGAACTCAACCCAGGCGAACCCATGCCCCAACCCACCGCCATCTGCGTCTACTGCGGCTCCAGCAGCGGCAGGCATCCCGAGTACGCCGAACAGGCGCGTGCCTTCGGCACCGAGATGGCCCGACGTGGCATCGCATTGGTCTACGGTGGCGGCAAGGTCGGCCTGATGGGTACCGTGGCCGACGCCGTGCTGGCGGGTGGCGGCAAGGTCATCGGCGTCATCCCGCGCCAGCTGGTGGAGCTGGAGGTGGCGCATCCGGGTCTGACCGAACTGGTGGTCGTCGAGACCATGCACCAGCGCAAGACGCGCATGTATGAATTGTCCGAGGCCTTCGTCGCCCTGCCCGGCGGCTTCGGCACCATGGACGAAATGTTCGAGATGCTGACCTGGGCCCAGCTCGGCCTGCACCGTTATCCCTGCGCCTTCCTCGACGTGCGCGGCTACTACCGCGACCTGCGCACGATGATGGAGCACATGGTCGATGAGCGTTTCGTGCGCCCGGAGCAGCGCGACAACATCTGGTTCGGCGACAGCATGGTCGAACTGTTCGACTGGATGCAGGCCTACGAAGGCAGCTACATCCCCAAGTGGATCGACACCAGCAGCGTCAGTGCCTGAACGACCGTCACAGGACATCGAGATGACCATCTTCCGTGCCTTTCGCATCAACAACGACGACAACGGTCATCGCGCCGGCATCGAAGACATGGATGCCGGCACGTTGTCGCCCGGCGAAGTGCTGATCAAGGTCGCGTACTCTTCGGTCAACTACAAGGACGCCCTTGCCGGCACCGGCAAGGGCCGGATCCTGCGCACGTATCCACTCAATGGCGGTATCGACGTGGCCGGTCACGTGGTGGCGTCGACCGACCCGGCGTTCCGTGAAGGCGATGCAGTGCTTTGCACCGGTAGCGGCCTGTCGGAAACGCGCGATGGCGGCTACGGCGAGTACGCACGGCTCGATGCGCGCTGGACGATCCCCCTGCCCTCCGGCCTCAGCCTGCGCGAGAGCATGATCATCGGCACCGCCGGCTTCACCGCGGCGCTGGCGTTGTTGCGCATGGGGGATAATCGGCAGGCACCGGCATTGGGCCCGATTGCGGTCACCGGCGCCAGCGGTGGCGTCGGCATGCTGGCGATCGACATCTTCAGCCGCGCCGGTTACCAGGTGCATGCGATCAGCGGCAAGGCCGATCGTTTCGAATTCCTGCGCGACCTCGGCGCCGCCGATTGCATCGATCGTCACCAGCTGGCCTTCAGCGGAAAGCCGATGGATTCCGCACGTTTCGGCGGCGCGCTGGACAATGTCGGCGGGACGATGCTGGCAGGCCTGCTCCCATTGATCGAACCGTATGGCAACGTGGCCATCTGCGGCAATGCCGGTGGCATCGAATTCGACAGTACGGTGATGCCATTCATCATCCGCGGCGCGAGCCTGCTCGGCATCGCCTCGGCCGGCACCGCCCGTGACATCCGCGACACCATCTGGCAGCACCTCGCCAGCGACTGGAAACCACGACACCTGACACGCATCGTCACGCGCGAAATCGGCCTCGATGAACTGCCCGCAGTCTTCACGCGCATGCTCGCCGGCGACTCATTCGGGCGTACGCTGGTACGCATCGACGACACGGTTTGACCAAACCGCGCTTGGAAGTACCGCCGCCACGGCTTAGAATCAACGAAACTCGCAGGGGACTTTTACCTTATGGCACGCATCCTGATCGTCGACGACTCCCCCTCGCAATTGCTTGGCATCAAGCGGATCGTCGAAAAACTCGGGCATGAAACTCTTTCCGCCGAGGATGGTGCCGCCGGCGTGGAAGTGGCGAAACAGGAAATGCCCGACCTGATCCTGATGGACGTGGTCATGCCCAACCTCAATGGTTTCCAGGCGACCCGCACGATCAGCAAGAATGCCGACACCGCGCACATCCCGATCATCCTGGTGACCACCAAGGATCAGGAAACCGACAAGGTCTGGGGCATGCGCCAGGGTGCCAAGGCCTATGTGACCAAACCCATCAAGGAAGAGGAACTGGTCAAGGCATTGAACGAGTTCCTGCCGAGCTGAGTCACGTCGTTCAGTTCAAGAAAAAACGGCGCTCACAGGCGCCGTTTTTCGTTTCGGGAATGGCAGACCGGCGCTTAGCGGCGCGGATCGTAATCCTTGAAGTGTTCGCGCAACGCCTCGTAAGCTGCGCGCTGCTCGTCGCTATCGGGTGCCGGAACCCGGATCGACAGCTCCACCAGCTGGTCTCCCGGATGGGCGCCGGGCATGCCGCGTCCCTTCAGGCGCAACTTCCGGCCCGACTGCGAACCCGCCGGAATACGCAGATCGACCGTACCGGCCAGCGTCGGCACCGACACGCTGGCGCCAAGTGCAGCCTCCCACGGGGCGATCGGCAACACATGCACCACGTTGCGTCCGTCCAGACGAAAACGCACATCGTCGCGAACACCCACCTCGAGCAACAGGTCGCCACGGGGTCCACCGGCCATGCCTGGCTGGCCCTGGCCGGATAGGCGGATCACCTGGCCGGGCTGGATGCCCGCGGGAATCTTCACCTCCAGTACCCGCTCGCCACCGGCCGGATCATGCATCGCCAACCGCGTGCGACCGCCATCGAACGCGGTTTGCAAATCGATCTGCACCGAGGCCTGCACATCCTGGCCACGACGCGGCCGCGGCTGGCCACGCTGGCCGCCGGCGGCACCACGACCGAACAGACTTTCGAAGAAGTCGCTGAAATCGCCGTCGTCGCCACCGCCGAAGCCCTGCTGGCCCTGCCATCCGGGCGGCGGCCGGAATTGTTCACCCTGACGGTAGCCGCCGGCGCGCAATTGATCGTAGGAACGCCGCTTTTCGGCGTCCTTGAGTACTTCGTTGGCCTCGTTGACGGCCTTGAATTTGTCCTCGGCGCCGGCTTCCTTGTTCTTGTCCGGGTGGTATTTGCGCGCCAGCTTGCGATAAGCCACCTTGATCTCGGCTTCGCTCGCATCGGGCTTGACACCCAGGATCTCGTAATAATCTTTGAATTCCACTCACCACTCCCCGGCTCACGCAAAACCCGCGGCAGACTACGTCGTCTGCCACGGGACATACTCCACTCAGGCCATGCCTCAGTGGCTGGCGTTGATGGTAATGCGTCGCGGCGTGGCTTGTACCTTCTTCGGTATCACGATCTCCAGCACACCCAATTTGCCGTTCGCCGTGATGCCTTCGGCATCGGCACTGTCCGGCAAGGCAAAGCGACGGTGGAATGCGCCGTGTGCACGCTCGACCCGGGTGAATCGGGAACCGGACTCGGTACTACCCACCTCACGCTCGCCCTTGATGGCCAGGATGCCCTTGTCCATGCTGATCTCGATCTGCGCCGGATCCACGCCGGGGATGTCGGCCAGGATCGTAAAATGTTGCTCATCCTCGCGAATGTCCACCCGTGGTGCCCACTGATCGGTGACGCCGTTGGAGGCATCATTGTCCTGCGGCTGCAGGAAGCGATCGAACGCCTGACGGATTTCATCGGGCAGGCTGTTGCCCGTATTCCAGATGCCATGACGACCCAGATTCATCGTGTGTCTCCTCGAATGCATGTGCGGTCCATTACCGCCTGCCACAGAAAATAGGTGCTGTCGCTGATGATTCAAGGCGACACGCTACTGCCGGGCGATTTAGCATGGCGTGTTCCCTTCCTTCCATCCGAGATCCGTGCATGAGCATCCAGCCTGGCGACACGATTCCCGATACCGCCATTCAGGTCATCGATGACGGCATCAAACCGCAGCAGACCGGCGCATTGTTCGCCGACCGGAATGTGCTGCTGTTCGGCGTCCCTGGCGCATTCACACCGACCTGCTCGAACAAGCACCTGCCCGGTTACTCGAAACATTTTGCCGAGTTCCAGCAACGAGGCATCAGCATCATGTGCCTCGCGGTCAACGACGCGTACGTGATGCAAGCATGGGCAGCTTCGCAACAGACGCCCGCTGGCCTGCTGATGCTGGCTGACGGCAACGGCATTTTCACGCGCGCACTCGGGCTGGAGCTTGACGGTACCGCCTTCGGCATGGGCCTGCGCGCGCGCCGGTTTGCGCTGTACGCGGAGAGTGGCGTCGCACGCCTGGTCCAGGTCGAGGCGCCCGGCGAATTCCGCGTCTCCAGCGCCGAAGCAATGTTGGCGGCGATCGGGCGGTGATGAATGCCATCGCTGCCTTGGCCCTCGAAAACGCGCCTTGGGGTTGATAGTCATCAAATGAAACCTATGAGTTTCAATATGATACCTATAGGTTCTACGATGATCCCGGTCGCAACCTGCCGAAGGATCAGGCATGCGAAATATCGATGACCAGACTGACAGGCTGGTAAGGAACGAGCGCCGCGGAGTGTGGCTGGCACTGGTCGTTGTCCTGGCACTGGCAGCGACGCTTGCTCTGGGCAGTGACACCCGACGTGCATTGCTGCTGGCATTGGCCATTGGCATCGTGTTTGCCGTCACCTGCCTCAGCCAGCAACGACTTCGTGGCCCGAAGGAAGCCTTGCGGGCAAGACATGAGGTCGTGTTGCACGATGAATTGCGCCAGGCAGCGATCACGCATGCGTACAAATGGGCGTTTTTCGCGGTGCTGGGAGCCTTGGCCTCGTTCTGCCTGATGAGCACCGTCATGACGATCGCCCTGCCCGGACAAATGGTGGCAGCATTGACCGTTGCCCTGGGTGCGACCGCCTTCCTCGCCGTCTTTCTGCTACACGACCGGGAGTAACACATGGAAGGAGAACGGCTGGTCAATCGCCTGAAAGTCGTGCGCGCCGAGAAGAATCTGACCCAGGGTGCCTTGGCTGAGCTGATCGGCACGGCCCGCAAGTCGATCAATGCGATCGAAATGGAGCGGATGGTTCCATCCACGTTGCTGGCACTCAAGCTCGCCCGTGCCCTGGACACGGCTGTCGAGCAACTCTTTCGTCTGGCCGACCCGCGATCCTGATTCCATCGATACAGCGCGGAGTCTGCAAATCCGTTCGCACCAACAAAAAACCCCGACATCGTCGGGGTTTTTTGTTTCAACTTTGGACCGGTTTCACTCTTCGGTTGCCGGCGGATCGATGACCGACGCGTCACCATCGCCGTCGGTCGGAACCGGCGTTTCGGTGAGTCCGTTCTCATCGCCATTCTCCTCTTCCGCCTCCAACCGCATCACGCTGACCAGCGTCTCGTCGGCGGGCAGGCGGATCAGGGTAACGCCCTGGGTATTGCGGCCGAGCTGCGAGACTTCCGCCACACGGGTACGCACCAGCGTGCCCTTGTCGGAAATCAACATCAGTTCGTGCGCCTCGGTGACCTGCACCGCGGCGACCAGCGCGCCGTTGCGCGCAGAGCACTGGATGCCGATAACTCCCTGGGTGCCACGGCCTTTCTTGGTGAACTCGACCAGCTGCGTACGTTTGCCGTAGCCGCGTTCGGTTGCGGTGAGGATGTCACCCTCCGCCGCCACGATCAGCGAAACCACATGTGCGCCTTCGGCCAGCCGCATGCCGCGCACGCCGGCGGCGGTACGACCCATCGAACGCACGGTGTTCTCGTCGAAACGATTGACCTTGCCGTTGGAGGCGAACAGCAGGATATCGCTGTTGCCATCGGTCATTTCGACATTGACCAGTGCATCGCCGTCGTGCAGCTTGATCGCCAGCTTGCCTTTCTGCAGCTGGAAAGCGAACTCGTTCAACGGGGTCTTCTTGACCGTGCCGTGCTCGGTCGCGAAGAATACGAAACGGTCCTCGCTGTATTCGCGGATCGGCAATACCGCCTGCACCTTCTCGCCCTCGCCCAGCGGCAACAGGTTGATGATCGGTTTGCCACGTGCACCCGGGCCCGCCTCCGGAATCTGGTAGACCTTGAGCCAGTAGACACGGCCGGTGCTGGTGAAGGTGAGCAGGGTGTCGTGCGTGTTGACCACCCACAACTGCTCGACCACATCCTCGTCCTTCAGCGCGGACGCCGAACGCCCCTTGCCGCCGCGCTTCTGCGATCGGTAGGTGCTGGCTGGCTGGCGCTTGACGTAGCCGGTGTGTGACAGGGTAACCACCATGTCTTCCGGCGCGATCAGGTCGAGGACGTTGAGGTCTTCCTGCGAATGCTGGATTTCGGTGCGGCGGGCATCGCCGAACTCCTCCTTGACCGCCTCGAGCTCGCCGCGAATCACTTCGAGCAGGCGATCCGGATTCTCCAGGATCTCGATCAGGCCGCGGATGGTTTCGAGAATCTGGCGGTATTCGTCGGAGAGCTTTTCCTGCTCCAGCCCGGTCAGGCGATGCAGGCGCATGGCCAGGATTTCCAGCGCCTGCGCTTCGGACAACTGGTAACCGTCGTCCTTCAGGCCATCGCGCGGGTCCATTTCTTCCGGCCGCGATGCTTCTGCTCCGGTGGCCGAGAGCAAGGCGCGCACCAGACCGGCTTCCCAGCGACGCGACACCATGCGCTCGCGCGCTTCGGCCGGTGACGACGAGGTCTTGATCAGTTCGATCATCTCGTCGATGTTGGCCAGTGCGACAGTCAGGCCTTCAAGGATATGCGCGCGAGCGCGTGCCTTGCGCAGCTCGAAAATCGTACGGCGGGTAACCACTTCGCGACGGTGGCGGATGAACGCCTCGAGGATGTCCTTGAGGTTCAGCAGGCGCGGCTGGCCATCCAGCAGCGCGACCATGTTGATGCCGAACGTCACCTGCATCTGGGTCTGCTGGAACAGGTTGTTCAGCACTACATCGCCCATGGAATCCTTGCGGATTTCGATGACGATGCGCATGCCGTCCTTGTCGGACTCGTCGCGCAGTTCGCTGATGCCTTCGAGCTTCTTTTCCTTGACCAGCTCGGCGATCTTCTCGATCAGCCTCGCTTTGTTCACCTGGTATGGCAGCTCGTGGACGATGATCGTCTCGCGGCCATTCGCCTCGGTCTCCACCTCGGCCCTGGCGCGCACCAGGATGCGGCCACGACCGGTGCGGTAGGCCTCGATGATGCCGGACGAACCGTTGATGATGCCGTAGGTCGGAAAATCCGGACCCGGGATGTAGTGCATCAGCTCGTCGATCGAGAGCGCGGGCTCGTCGATCAACGCGATGGTCGCCGCGATCACCTCGTTGAGATTGTGCGGCGGGATGTTGGTGGCCATGCCGACCGCGATGCCGGCCGAACCATTCACCAGCAGGTTCGGCACGCGTGCCGGCAACACCAGCGGCTCGTGCTCGCTCTCATCGTAGTTCGGACCGAAGTCGACGGTTTCCTTGTCGATGTCGGCCAGCAGCTCGTGCGTAAGCCGCGACATGCGAACTTCGGTGTAACGCATCGCGGCGGCATTGTCGCCGTCGACGGAACCGAAGTTGCCCTGGCCGTCGACCAGCAGATAGCGCAACGAGAATGGCTGCGCCATGCGCACGATCGCGTCATACACCGACTGATCGCCATGCGGATGGTATTTACCGATCACGTCACCGACCACGCGGGCCGACTTCTTGTACGGTTTGTTCCACACGTTACCCAGTTCATTCATCGCGAAAAGAACGCGGCGATGCACGGGTTTCAGACCATCACGGACATCCGGGAGAGCGCGGCCCACGATCACGCTCATGGCGTAATCGAGATAGCTCTGGCGCATCTCGTCTTCGATGTTGACGCGAATGATTTCTTTGGCGAGTTCTGCCATGAATCTTCATTTCCCTGATGACGTAGAAGGACGCTGGCACCGCGTCTCAAGCGCGTACGCGAGCGACCCGAAATCAACCTGTGGAGTGTACCATGAAAGGCACTAAAAAGACAGGATTTACCTTTTTCGAATCAATCACTTACAGCATCACCTCGGGGCACCGGAAAAGCACCCCGCGGGCTGTCGAAAAATTGACCAGCGCCGCCACCACGGAACCGCTCGCAACGCGCGCCGCTGGCCGGCAAAGCAGACCCGGGAAATTCAACATCCGCAGCGCGTATACGCCGCCACGGAGCTGCCGAACGCGAACGGCGGCGAGATCGTCGTGATCGCTTCAGCCACCGAACATCGCCTGCATCGCCATGCTGTTGGGCCGCTCGATCACGCCACGCTCCGTCACGATCGCATCGATCAGTTCCGCTGGAGCCACATCGAACACGGGGTTCCACGCCTGCGCGCCTTCGACCACGGTTCGCGTGCCGGCGGTGCTCAGCAACTCGCCCGGATCGCGCAGTTCGATCTCGATTTCCTCGCCGCTGCCGGTGGCCATGTCGACCGTCGAGGACGGTGCCACCACCATGAATTTCACGCCGTGAAATTTCGCCGTGATCGCCAGCTGGTACGTACCGATCTTGTTCGCGGTATCGCCGTTGGCGGCGATTCGATCCGCTCCCACGATCACCCATTGCACCGCACCGGATTTCATCAGGTGGGCCGCGGCGGAGTCGGCGATCAGCTGCGCGGGAATGCCATCGCGCACCAGTTCCCACATGGTCAGCCTGGCCCCTTGCTGCCACGGTCGGGTTTCGCCGGCATAGACCCTGGCGATGCGGCCTGTCGCCACGCCCGCACGGATCACGCCCAGCGCAGTGCCGTAACCAGCCGTGGCCAGCGAGCCGGTATTGCAATGGGTCATCACGCCCGAGCCGGGCATGATCAGCGAGGCGCCAAGTTCACCCATATGCCTGTTGGCGGCCAGGTCCTCATCCTGGATCGCCTGTGCCTCGCGCAGCAGTGCGTCGGCATCGGCACCCGCCGCGATGCGTTTCTTCATCCGGTCCAGCGCCCACATCAGATTCACCGCCGTGGGCCGGGCCGCGCGCAGGGAAGCCAGCGCCGGTTCCAGCGATGCGTTCTGTTGTGCCGCCATCGCCACGCCCCAGGCTGCAGCAATGCCGATGGCCGGAGCACCACGAACCGCCAGATCGCGGATCGCGCGGGTTACCTGCTCCGCATCGCGGCAGTCGATCCAGCGCTCTTCGCCGGGCAACAGGCGTTGATCGAGCAGGCGCAGGTGGTCGCCCTGCCACTGCACCGCGCGGATGGAGTCATGGTTTTCGGATGGCTTGGTCATTTGCGCATTATCGCCGAAGCGAGGTGCGGCCAACGATATCCGGGTTGCCGTTCATGAACGCTTTCCACCAGCAACGTTGCCGCGCGGGAGGCTCGACAAGCTCTCCTCAAGGTGCCTCGGGGATCACCAGCCACAGGATCAGGTACAGCAGGATGCCGGATCCGCCCAGCAAGGTGAGCACGATCCAGGCAACCCGTACCAGGGTCGGATCCCAGCCAAAATATTCGGCAACGCCGGCGCAGATACCAGCCACGGTTCGGTTGTTGCGGGAGCGGAGCAAGCGTTTATCGGTATTCACTGATCTGTTCCATGCTGAAGACGGTCAATCACGCGCGCGCAGCCATTGATGAATCGCCGGCGGCACCTCGCGCTGCGCCCGGCCGGACACGTAGATGCCGATATGGCCACCCTTGAACGCGAGCTGGGTGTAGTCGGTGGTGCCGACGTGTTTGCCCAGCGCGCGCGAAGCGTCCGGCGGCACCAGGTGGTCATGCTCGGCGAAGATGTTCAACACCGGCTGGGTGATCATACCCAGATCCACCGCCTGGCCGCCGATCGACAGCGTGCCCTTGATCAGTTTGTTGCCTTGGTAGAAATCTTTGATGAACTGGCGAAACGCCTCGCCAGCCTGGTCGGGCGAATCGAAAATCCAGCGCTCCATGCGCAGGAAATTCTCCAGTTCGGTCGGGTTGTCGAGAATATCGACCATGCCAATGTACTTTTGCTGATTGAGCCGCACCGGTTTCAGCGTGAGGTAGACGTAGTTCATCAATCCAGCGGGAATATTACCCATGGTGTCGACGAACAGGTCCACGTCCATGCTGCGGCACCAGTGCGACAACATGTTGTCCGGCGTGTGGAAATCCACCGGAGTGACCATGGTGATCAGGTTTTTTACCTTGTCTGCGTGCAGCGCGGTGTAAGACAGCGAGAACGCGCCACCCTGGCAGATGCCAAGCAGGTTGATCGCATCGAGATCGTGTCGTTTGCGCACGGCATCGACGCAACGATCGAGATAGCCATTGATGTAATCGTCCAGGGTCAGCCAGCGGTCGGCGCCGTCGGGATAGCCCCAATCGATCAGGTAGACGTCCTCGCCCTGCTCCAGCAGGTTGCGCACCATCGAGCGGTCGGCCTGCAGATCGGTCATCCACACGGTATTGACCAGGGCGTAGACGATCAGCAGCGGGGTCTTCGAAGTGGCCTTGCCGTGGCCGGTGAAGTGCCACACTTTCAGCTTGTCTTCGCTGTAGACCAGCTCGCGCGGCGTGTTCGCGTATTCGGGCTCGCGCATGTTGCGCAGGTTGCCCATGCCGGCAGCTAACTTGCGCTGGAACGTTGCGATGTCGCTCAGGGCCCTGGTCGGGTCGATGCGCAATGGCGTGTACATGGCGACGTCTCCTTACTTGCGCTTGCGCGGACTGGTGCGGGACTGGGATGCAACCTTGGGCTTGGCCTTGCTGGCCACTGTCGCACGCGCACCCTTCGCAGGGGCCTTCGAAACGGACTTCTTTACGGCTGAAGTCGACGGTTTGGCGGGAGCAGTCTTCTTCGTTGCCGGCGTCGTCGAGCCACTGGCTATCTGACGCTTCAGCGCGGCCAGTTCGCGGCGAAGCGCCATGATCTCGTCGGCGTGATCTTCGGCTGCCGGCGCCTGGCTGGCCCGGAACTCCCGGCGCAAGGCCTGCAACCGTTCGCCAAGACTGGACACCTCGGTGCGTGTCGGCACCCCGAGCTGCTGACACATTTGCTCGGTCTGTTGTTGTTGCATCTGCCGCACGCGCATCTGCGTGTCGATCATCTCGGCGTAGACCTCGCGGAACTCGTCCGACATCGCTATCTCGGCATAAGCCTCTTCGGCTGCATCCACCCACAAGTCGTACAGCGCCTTCAGCGAATCGATCTGGCGACCCGGCTCGGCATGCTGAGCCAGCTTGTCCTGCAAGCGTTGCACACCTTGTTGATTGGCACGCTGGATCAGCGCCTGGTAACGCGCCGACGCCTGCAACGAGGCCAGCATCGCGGTGCTCATGGCTTGCTGCTGCATCTGCTGCTCGCGGTTCAATCCGAACGCCGGACTCGGCCCGTGCGCACCTGGCAGATCGCCGAAACCACTGTGCTGTGCGGCCTGCATCCATGACTGCCATTGCCGGGAGAAGCCGTCCGCACCGGCGCCGTCGATGCCGCCGAACGCTTGCACAAACGGCTGGCTGGTGCCACCGAACAACTGTTGCAACTGTTGGCGCCAATCCGCCGGCTGGGCCGAGGCACCGCCGGCGGCCACGCCCTGCATCCAGTCGAAATACCCCTTCAGTCCAGCGAGCGTGCGTTCCAGCGTGTCGTTGCCGGAGGGCGGTGCCGGTGGCGGTGTAAAAAACGGATTGGCGACAGGCTGAGGCTGCTGTTGTTGCAGTTGCCGCGTCCAGGCGTCCCAGGATTGCTGCGCCAGGGCCTGATAATCCCTGATGAAATCGTTCGCCGGGTCGGCCATCGGTGCGTCCTCATGCATGGTTCCTGCATCCTAGCAAAAACGTGTTGCACAAAATCACCGGCTCCATAACGCACAAGGCCCGGCATGAGCCGGGCCTTGTGCTATCGCGTTGCCATCAAATCAGGCATTGGCACCGCTTGCGCGCTCTTCCTCGGTCACCGCCTTCATCGACAGGCGAATACGGCCCTGCTTGTCGACTTCGAGCACCTTGACCTTGACGATGTCGCCTTCCTTGAGCTTGTCGGACACCTTCTCGACACGCTCATCGGAGATCTGCGACACATGCACCAGACCATCCTTGCCCGGCATGATCGTGACGAATGCACCGAAATCCATCAGCTTGGCAACCTTGCCCTCGTAGATGCGCCCCGGCTCGACGTCGGAAACGATCTGCTCGATGCGCTTCTTCGCCGCTTCGCCTGCCTCGCGATTGACCGAGCCGACGATGATGGTGCCGTCGTCGCTGATGTCGATCGTGGTGCCGGTCTCTTCGGTGATCGAACGGATCGTGGCGCCGCCCTTGCCGATCACTTCGCGGATCTTGTCCGGGTGGATCTTGATGGTGATCAGGCGCGGGGCGTACTCGCTCATTTCCGTGCGGGCCGTGGTGAGCGCCTTGCTCATCTCGCCCAGGATATGCAGGCGACCACGCTTGGCCTGTTCCAGCGCCACCTTCATGATCTCTTCGGTGATGCCGTCGATCTTGATGTCCATCTGCAACGCGGAAATGCCATCGGCGCTACCGGCCACCTTGAAGTCCATGTCGCCGAGATGATCCTCGTCGCCCAGGATGTCGGACAGCACGACGAAGTCGCTGCCTTCCTTGACCAGACCCATCGCAATACCGGCCACCGGTGCTTTCAGCGGCACGCCGGCATCCATCATGGCCAGCGAGGAGCCGCACACGGAAGCCATCGACGAGGAACCGTTGGACTCGGTGATTTCCGAGACCACGCGCACCACGTACGGGAATTCCTCGATCGTCGGCTTGACCGCCTGCACGCCGCGCTTGGCGAGACGGCCGTGGCCGATCTCGCGACGCTTCGGCGCACCGAAACGGCCAGCCTCACCCACCGAGAACGGCGGGAAGTTGTAATGGAACAGGAACGGATCCTTCGACTCGCCACCGGGCGCATCGATGATCTGCGCATCACGCGTAGTACCCAGCGTGATCACGACCAGCGCCTGCGTCTCGCCGCGGGTGAACAGCGCCGAGCCGTGGGTGCGCGGCAGCACGCCGACACGAGCGGTGATCGCACGAACGTCGTCGAGCTGCCGACCGTCGATACGCACCTTGGTCTTCAGCACGCTGTCGCGCATCGTGTGGTACTCGAGTTCCTCGAATTCCTTGGCCATCGCGGCAGACGACCAGCCATTCTCTTCGGCCTGCGCCTTGAGCCCGGTCAGCACGTCGACCTTGATGGCGGAAATCGCGTCACGACGCTCCAGCTTGTCGCGCACCTGGAACGCTTCGGCGAGCTGGTTGCCGACCGCGCCATTGACGGCGGCGACCAGCGACTCGTTGCGTGCCGGCGCCTTCCAGTCCCACGACGGCTTGCCAGTTTCGGTGGCCAGCTCGGCGATCGCGCGGATCGCGGTCTGCATCTGCTGGTGGCCGAACATCACGGCGCCCAGCATCACGTCCTCGGACAGCAGCTTCGCTTCCGATTCCACCATCAGCACGGCACCGGTGGTGCCGGCAACGACCAGGTCCAGTTCGGAGGTCTTCAGCTCGGTGGCCGACGGGTTCAGCAGGTATTTGCCGTTCGCGTAACCGACGCGGGCAGCGCCGATCGGGCCCTTGAACGGGATGCCGGCCAGGCTCAGCGCAGCCGAAGCGCCGAGCAGCGCGACGATGTCGCCATCGACTTCCGGATTCAGCGAGACGACCTGTGCAATGACCTGCACTTCGTTCTTGAAGTCTTCCGGGAACAGCGGGCGCACCGGGCGATCGATCAGGCGCGAGGTCAGCGTCTCCTTCTCGGTCGGACGGCCTTCACGCTTGAAGAAACCGCCGGGAATGCGGCCGGCAGAGTAGAACTTCTCGACGTAGTCGACGGTGAGCGGGAAGAAATCCTGGCCTTCCTTCTGCTTGGTCGCTGCCACAGCGGTGACCAGCACCACGGTGCCGCCCATGCTGGCCATGACCGCACCGGATGCCTGGCGGGCAATTTCGCCCGTCTCCAGTGTGACTTCGTGATTACCGTACTGGAATGACTTGGTTACTTTTGCCACGTGATTGATTCCTGATCTGATTGAGAAGTGCGCCCGAAAACCGGGCGCCTCTTGATCTTTGCGTTCACGAATGAACGCGCGCGGATCAGCGACGTAGGCCGAGGCGCTCGATCAGGGTCTGGTAACGCGCAAGGTCGCGATCCTTCAGATAGCTGAGCAGGCGCTTGCGCTGGTTGACCAGCTTCAGCAGGCCACGGCGGGAGTGGTGGTCCTGCTTGTGTTCCTTGAAGTGGCCGGTGAGGTGATCGATGCGGGCGGACAGCAGGGCCACCTGGACTTCGGTCGAGCCAGTGTCGTTCGGCACGCGGCCGAAATCAGCAATGATCTTGCCGGTCTGTTCTGCGTTAAGAGACATGGGTATACGTTTCCTTGAAAGGCGATGCGAAGCTTGCGCAACGTCACCGCGATGACGTTGCGCAAGCTTCGCCTAGTTGAATGAAAGCGTTGAAATAACTTGTCTATTCTACTTGATGGGAGCGCTGTTACAACACGTGTGGAGCGCTCCGCGGGAACAATTCCGTCACTCGGGCGGCAAGTTGAAGCCGCGCAGGATGCACGCGCGCCCCTCGGCATCCGGCTCCAGCAGCGCCAACAGCGCGCCGTCACTGGAATATGCCGCGCAGCGCCCAGCCGATGGCAGACCGGGCAGCATGATCTGCTGACCGCGTGAAATGGCCATGCTCTGCGCTTCATCGAGCCGCAGGACCGGCAAATCGGACAACCCTGCCGATACCGGCAGCAGCCATGCCAGCAGGGCTTCATCACCCTGCTCTGCCGCCTGCTGCAACTGCTCCAGCGTCACCATGCGCGGCTCACGAAACGGCTCGACCCAGGTCCGGCGCAGTGCCGTCAGGTGCGCGCCGCAGCCGAGATCCTGGCCCAGGTCCAGCGCCAGCGACCGCACGTAGGTGCCCGAACCGCATTCCACCAGCAGCTTCAACGTGTCTCCGTCGCGTGCCAGCAGATCCAGTCGGTAGACATCCACCTCGCGCGCCGGCACCTCCACGGTTTCACCGCGGCGAGCTTTTGCATACAGCCGCTCGCCGTCCTGCTTCAGCGCCGAATACATCGGGGGGACCTGCAGAATGCGACCGCGCAGCTTGACCAGCGCCGTCTCGATCGCTGCATCATCAAGCTCGGGTACCGGACATTGCTGAACAACCTCGCCCTCGCTGTCGGCGGTATCGGTGATGATGCCGAGCCGGCACTCGGCCAGATAGGCCTTGCGCGCGCCTAGCAGGCTACCGGCGAGTTTGGTTGCCTCGCCAAAACACAGCGGCAGCAGGCCGGTGGCCAGGGGATCGAGGGCTCCGGTATGGCCACCCTTGGCCGCACGCAACAGCTTCCGTACAGCCTGCAACGCCTGGTTGGAACTCAGCCCCAACGGCTTGTCGAGCAATACGATGCCGTGCAGGTCACGCCACCGGGTGCGCGGTTGACGATTCATCGAGTCAGTCATGCCCCATATCGCGGTTCAATCCTGCTTGTCGCCGTCCGGCGAGGTCAGGTCGCGAGCCTGCTGGCGCAGCAGCGATTCGATGCGCTCGCCCTTGTCCACCGAATCGTCGTATTTGAATTTCAGTTCCGGCACCCTGCGCATGCGCATGCCGCTATGCGCCAGCGAATGACGAATTTCGTGGCTCATCCCGTTGAGTTCCTTCACCGCCGGCAAGCCCTGTTCGGGCATCAGCGCGGTGACCCACACGGTTGCCCAATCGAGGTCACGGGTGATTTCCACATCCGACACACTGACCGACGGAAGTCCGTGATCGCGTACGGCCGCGTGCACCAGCAAGCCAAGCTCGCGGCGCAATTCGGCCCCAATGCGGTCGGTACGTTTGAAGTCACGGGAGGGCATGCAAAAAGCTCCGAAGGACAATTTCTCTTCTCCCCTTGGGAGAAGGTGCCCCCGAAGGGGCGGATGAGGGTTCCCGACCCTGAGTGAACTCTGCGCCGGGAAAGTTGCGCAAGCCGTGAACCCTCACCCCAACCCCTCTCCCGGTGGGAGAGGGGCTCAAGATCAAAGCGTGCGTGCCACTTCGGTGCGTTCGAAGCACTCGATCTGGTCGCCCGGCTTGACGTCGTTGTACTGCTTCACGGCAATGCCGCATTCCATGCCGTTGCGCACTTCGTCGACCAGTTCCTTGAAGCGGCGCAGCGATTCCAGCTCGCCTTCGAAGATGACCACGTTGTCGCGCAACACGCGGATCGGCTTGCTGCGCTTGACCGTGCCTTCGGTAACCATGCAACCGGCCACGGCACCGAACTTGGAGCTGCGGAACACGTCGCGGACTTCGGCGGTACCGATGATGTCCTCACGCACTTCCATGCCGAGCAGGCCGGTCGCCGCCTGGGTGACCTGGTCGATCACGTCATAGATGATCGAGAAGTAGCGCACGTCCAGGCCGGCGGTTTCGATCACCTTGCGGGCCGAGCCATCGGCACGCACGTTGAAGCCGATGATCAGCGCCTTCGAGGCCGCCGCCAGGGTGGCGTCGGATTCGTTGATGCCACCGACGCCGGACGAGACCACATTCACCCTGACCCGCTCGTTGCCGATCTGGGTCAGCGACTCGCGCAATGCCTCGACCGAGCCCTGCACATCGCCCTTGACCAGGATATTGAGCGTCTGCTGCTCCACACCCTGGCCCATCTTGGCGATGATGTCCTCAAGCCGGTTGCTCTTGCTGACCATGCGCGTTTCGCGACGCTTGAGCTCACGTTCCTGCGCCACTTCACGGGCCAGGCGCTCGTCCTCGACACAGACGAAATCGTCACCGGTTTCCGGCACGCCGGACAAGCCGAGCACCTGCACCGGGATCGACGGACCGGCTTCGAGCACCTGCTTGCCGGTTTCGTCGATCAGCGCGCGCATGCGGCCGTATTCGATACCGCAGACCACGAAATCGCCCTTGCGCAACGTACCCTGCTGCACCAGCACGGTGGCCACCGGACCGCGACCACGATCCAGACTGGATTCGATCACCACGCCGGAGGCGCGGCCATCAGCCACGGCCCTGAGCTCCATCACCTCGGCCTGCACCGAGATCGCGTCGAGCAGATCCTCGACACCTGCACCGGTCTTGGCCGATACCGGAATGAACTGGACGTCGCCGCCCCAGTCTTCCGGCACCACTTCGTACTGCACCAGCCCCTGCTTGACGTTGTCGGGGTTGGCGCCTTCCTTGTCCATCTTGTTGACCGCGACGATCAGCGGCACCTTGGCGGCGCGCGCATGCTTCACCGCTTCTACCGTCTGCGGCATGACGCCGTCATCGGCCGCCACCACCAGGATCACGATGTCGGTCGACTGCGCGCCACGGGCACGCATCGAGGTGAACGCCGCATGGCCGGGCGTATCCAGGAAGGTGATCACGCCCTTCGACGTTTCCACGTGGTACGCGCCGATGTGCTGGGTGATGCCGCCGGCTTCGCCCGAGGCGACCTTGGTACGGCGGATGTAATCGAGCAGCGAGGTCTTGCCGTGATCGACGTGGCCCATGATGGTCACTACCGGCGGGCGCGTGACTTTCTCGCCTTCCAGTTCGACGTTCTGGGTATGCGCCGCCAACGTTTCCTCGGCGTTGTTCTGGTTGTCGGCAACCGGCATATGGCCGAGCTCCTCGACCACCAGTATCGCGGTATCGTGATCGATGGTCTGGTTGATGGTCGCCATCACGCCCATCTTGAACAACGCCTTGACCACCTCGGAACCCTTGACCGCCATCTTCTGGGCCAGCTCGGCGACGACGTTGGCATCACCCACCACCACTTCTCGCACCACCGGCGCGGTCGGGCGCGAAAAACCGTGCGGGCCGGTCGGCGTGTTGCTGTTGCCGCGCGACAACATCTCGCGACCGCTGCTGCGGCCGGGCTTGCCACGCTTGTTGCTGGAAGAGCGGCGGGCGCGATCGGCCTCGCTCAAATGCATCTGGCCGCCGGCGAAACGCTTGCCGGCGCTATCGCGACCGTCCTTGCTACCGGCGGCGCCGCCCGCGCTGTCGTTGCGCTCACGGGCATGCTTGGGTTTGTTGCGGCTGGCATCGCCGGCGGCGGAGGCCGGTGCAGGCGCACCTGCCGCGACCGGCGGGCGTGCGGCTGGCGGGGCTGCCGGTGCAGCAGCGGGCGCAGCCACGACGACCGGCTTGACCAGCTTTTCGCGCTTGCGCGGCTCGTGGATGCGCGGCAGGATCATGCCCAGATCGCGCTGGTCGATGCGCTGAACCGATCCGGTGACATCGTCGCTGGCGCTCGCCGGGACAACCTCGGGAGCTGCTTCCGGCGCTGACTCGACCTTTTCGGGCACGACCGGCTCGACGCGGCTGACTGCAGCAGCCTCACTCTGTTCTTTTTCTTCCTGGCGCCGTTGCGCTTCATCGGCGCGCTGTTGCGCTTCCGTCTGGCGGCGCTGTTCAGTCTCGATCCGCTCGCGATCTTCCTGCTCACGCTGCTGCTGGGATTCCTGCAGCTTGCGCACGGCGTCCTCGCGCTCGGGCTCGGCGCTGGCTTCCTCGGCGATCACGCTACGTTTGACGTAGGTGCGCTTGGCACGCACTTCGACATTGACGGTCTTGGCGCTGCCCACGGCACCGCGTCCACCCGGAGTGGCCACCTTCAGTTCGCCCACCGTGCGGCGCTTGAGGGTGATCTGGCGTGGCGCACTGTCATCGACCTCGGCGGCAGTTTCGCTCTTGCCGTGCGTGCGGCGCAGGAAGCCCAGCAGCTTCACCTTCTCGGTGCTGCTGATGACCTGCTCCTGATCGGAGAATTTCATGCCTGCCTCGCCGAGCTGCGTCAGCAGCTTGTCGACCGGCATACCCAGTACCTGGGCGAGTTGTTTGATCGTGACGTCCGACATCGTGTTCTTTGCTCCGCCGTTCCCGCGCTTATCGTTTGTGCGACATGGTCCACGCCGCCAACTTCATTCGTACTGAAAGGCTCCGTAAAGCCCTTCTCGGCACACCCGTCCAGGGTGCCACCGTCCGCGGTTAGCCGCCCTTCTCCAGTCGCGCGATCATCGGCGCACGCGCGGCCATGATGAGTGCTGCAGCACGCTCTTCGTTCATGCCTTCGATATCGATCAGGTCGTCCACCGCCAGGTCAGCCAGATCGTCGACCGTGCTTACTTCACGAGCGGCCAATGCAAAGGCCGTCGTTTCATCCATGCCCTCCAGTGCCAGCAGCTCTTCGGACGGCTGATGCTCATCGACGCCCTCTTCCACCGCCAGTGCCTCGGTCAGCAGCGCATCGCGGGCACGGGCACGCAGTTCCTCGACGATATCTTCGTCGAAGCCCTCGACCGCCAGCAGTTCGGCGCTGGGCACATAGGCGATTTCCTCGACGCTGGAGAAACCCTCCTGCACAAGGATAACGGCAATTTCCTGATCCACTTCGAGCTTGTCCATGAACAGCTGGCGCGCGGCCTCCTGCTCGGACTCGCTCTTGGCGGTGACCTGATCCTGGGTCATCACATTGAGCTGCCAACCGGTCAGCTTGCTGGCCAGGCGCACGTTCTGGCCGCCGCGACCGATCGCCTGGGACAGCTTGTCCTCGGCTACCGCAATGTCCATCGAATGCTTTTCCTCGTCCATGATGATGGACTGCACTTCGGCCGGCGCCATCGCGTTGATCACGAACTGGGCCTGGTTTTCGTGCCACAGGATGATGTCGACGCGCTCGCCGTTCAGGTCATTGGACACCGCCTGCACGCGTGAGCCGCGCATGCCGATGCAGGCGCCGATCGGATCGGTGCGGCTGTCATGCGCCAGCACGGCGATCTTGGCGCGATCGCCCGGATCGCGAGCGCAGCCCTTGATCTCGACCAGGCCCTGGCCGACTTCCGGCACTTCCAGCTTGAACAGCTCGATCATGAACTCCGGCGCCGCGCGCGACACGAACAGCTGTGGACCGCGAGCCTCGGAGCGCACTTCATACAGGTAACCGCGCACACGGTCGCCGACACGGGCCGATTCGCGCGGAATCGTCTTGTCACGCGGAATGAACGCCTCGGCATTGCTGCCCAGGTCGAGGTAGATGTTGCCGCGCTCGACGCGCTTGACGATACCGGTGACCAGTTCGCCGATGCGATCGGCAAACGCATCGACCACCTGCTGGCGCTCGGCTTCGCGCACGCGCTGCACGATCACCTGCTTGGCGGCCTGCGCGGCGATACGACCGAATTCGGCGTTTTCGACCTGTTGCTCGATGTATTCACCCACTTCGGCGTCGGCGCGCTCGTCCAGCGCATCCATCAGGCGCAGTTGGTAGGACGGCGACTCCATCTCGCCATCGTCGGCGATGATTTCCCAACGGCGAAAAGTCTGGTACTCGCCGGTGTCGTGATCGATCGACACGCGAACGTCAGGCTCCTCATCCGGATAGCGTTTCTTCGCAGCCGAGGCCAGTGCGGCCTCCATTGCCTCGAAAATCACTTCTTCCGGCACGCCCTTTTCATTGGCGACCGCGTCGACGACCAGCAAAAGTTCTTTGCTCATTGCAGCAACTCCGTAGGCATCCCATCCGGATACCAATGGTTGAATTGTTGTGTTCATCCCGGAACACAAAACCTGGAACGCGGCCATGGATGGCCGCATAAAAATTACGTTTTGCCGGTTGCCTTGCCGCCACGCTTGGGCTGCGGCGCATAACCAAGCGCCACCCAGTCCGGCACCACCCGCGCACTTTCCACCAGCGCGTGATCGAACTCGAATGTCTTGCCTTCGGCTTCCAACACGATGTGCTCGCCCTCCACCGACACAAGTTTGCCACGCAGGCGACGACGACCTTCCAGCGACGCCTTCAGCAGCAGCTTCACTTCCTGTCCGCTGGCCCGCGCAAACTGTGCGGCGGTGAACAGCGGTCGATCCAGGCCTGGCGAGGAAACCTCCAGCACATAGTGGCCGGGAACCGGATCCTCCACATCGAGCATGGCGGACAACTCGCGACTTGCCGTCTCGCAATCCTCGATGCCGACTTCACGTCGCTCGCCGTCGCCTGCCTCTTTGTCCAGCAAGTCCAGGTAAATACGCAGGGTACTCTGCCCGTGCGACGGGGTGAACTCCACGCCAAGGCATTCCAGACCCAGATCGGCCAGTACCTCGGTGAAGCGTTGTGCCAGTGCCTGTGTATCCATGATTCGCTTTTCCAGCTCACTCTCTCAGAACGACAGAAACAAAAAATGGGCTCCAACGGCCCATTTCCTTATCTCGCCGATGTTCCTCCTCATGCAGCTCCTTCCGGTGCACGAACCGCCAGTGGCAGTCAGCACTACGCATCCTTGCGCCCAACAAAAAAGCCTCACGAGGAGGCTTTCTTGCATCAAGAAAGATCTGGTAGCGGGGGCAGGATTCGAACCTGCGACCTTCGGGTTATGAGCCCGACGAGCTGCCAGACTGCTCCACCCCGCATCAGAGTCCGAAGAGTTTACCGGGGTGGCCGGTTTCTTGCAAGTCCTGGCGTGAACCAATGCATCATCGATCAGAGTCCCAGTGCGCGACGGCACCAGCTGAGCAACGGTCCCCAGTACAGCCCCAGTGCCAGCAGCGACAGCGCATTCAGCGACAGCACGACACGCAATGGTTTGTCCTGCTGCGCCTGCAGCGCGCTACCTTCGACCGGCTTGTCGAAGTACATCACCTTGACCACGTACAGGTAGTAATACAGGCCGATGATGGCAAACACGATGCCGACGATGGCCAGCCATAGCATGTTGGCGTGGATCGCTGCCTCCAGCACCAGCACCTTGGCCCAGAAACCGAACAGCGGCGGCACCCCGGCCAGCGAGAACATGGCCAGCAACATCAGGAAAGCCATCCACGGCGACTTCTGGTTGAGTCCCTTCAGATCGGCGATTTCCTCGCACTCGAAACCGGCCCGGCTCATCGCCAGCATGACGCCGAAAGCGGCCACGCCCATCAACGCGTAGCAGATCGCGTAGAACATCGCCGCGGCGTAACCTTCCGGCCCGGCGGCAGCCAGGCCCAGCAGCAGGTAACCCATGTGCGAAATGGTCGAATACGCCAGCATGCGCTTGAGGTTGGTCTGCACGATCGCGACCAGGTTGCCGATCGCCAGCGACAGCACCGCCAGTACCGCCAGCATCAGCTGCCAGTGCTGCGCCAGATCGCCCATGCCGGCGTCGAGCAGGCGGTAGGCCATGCCGAACGCAGCCAGCTTCGAGCCCGAAGCGATGAACGTCGTGACCGGCGTCGGCGCGCCCTGGTAGACGTCGGGAATCCACATGTGGAACGGCGCAGCGCCGAGCTTGAAACCGATGCCGACGATCATGAAGATCAGGCCGAACAGCAGTAGCGTAGGCGCCGTGGTGTAACTCATCACGTTGTGCAGCTGGGCCAGATCCAGGCTCGGCGTGCCGCCCATGCCGGATGCTCCGTAAACCATCGACATGCCGTACAGAAGCATGCCCGAAGCCAGCGCACCCAGCACGAAGTACTTGATCGCCGCCTCGGACGGAAGCTTCGCATCGCGATTCAGCGCAACCAGTGCGTACGACGACAGCGACAGCAACTCCAGCCCCAGGTACACGGTGATCAGGTTGCCGGCAGAAACCAGCAGCATGATGCCGATCACCGCGAAGATCATCAGCGTGTAGAACTCGCCGATCAGCAGCTTGCGATCAACCAGGTACGGCCGCGCATAGACGAACACCAGCACGGTGGTGAGCAGTGCAAACACCTTGAGGATCTCGGCCACGTCGTCACGCACGAACATGCCGCCGAACGCGGTCATCGCCTGCTCCGGCTGACCGGCAACGATCAGATACATCGCCACCAGCAGCACGACGATCGAGATCCAGTGCAGCAGCGGGCGCTGCGCGGGTTTCATGAAGGCGTCCAGCAGCAACAGCAGGCACGCCGCCGCCACCAGATAGAACTCCGGCAGCAGGATCAGGATGTCATTGATAGTTGGCATGGTCGATCCCGATCAAATCTTGTGAATGGCGAGCTGCTGCACCAATTGCGCCACCGAGCTGTCCATCAGGTGGATCAGCGGCTGCGGCCAGATACCCAGTGCCAGTACGGCGGCGGCGAACGCCACCAGCACGAACGTCTCGCGGCCGTTGATTTCCTTCATCTCCGCCACGTGCGGATTGGTGATCTCGCCCCACAGCACGCGCTTGACCAGCCACAACGTGTAGGCCGCACCGATGATCAGCGTGAACGCGGCGAACAACGCGATCCATGGACTGGCCGCGAAGCTGGCCAGGATCACCATGAACTCGCCGACGAAACCGCTGGTGCCCGGCAAGCCGCAATTGGCCATCGCAAACAGCACGTAGAAGAAGCCGAACCACGGCATCACGTTGATGACGCCGCCGTAATCCTTGATCTGTCGCGTGTGCACACGGTCGTACATCACGCCGATGCAGGTAAACATGGCGCCGGAAATGAAGCCGTGCGAAATCATCTGGACCATTGCACCCTGCATGCCGAGCAGCGCCATGTCGGTATGGCCTGAATCGCGCACCAGCATGAAGGCAATGAAGATACCCAGCGTGACAAAGCCCATGTGGGCTACCGACGAATACGCCACCAGTTTCTTCATGTCCTCCTGCACCAGCGCGACGTAGCCGATGTAGACGATCGCGATCAGGCTGAGCACGATGATCAACCAGGCGAAGTGCGCGCCGGCATCCGGCACGATCGGCAGGATGAAACGCAGCATTCCGTAGGTGCCGACCTTCAGCATCACCGCCGCCAGCACCACCGAGCCACCGGTCGGCGCCTCCACATGGGCGTCCGGCAGCCAGGTATGCACCGGCACCATCGGCACCTTGATCGCGAAGGCGATCAGGAACGCAAAGAAAATCCAGCTCTGCTCCTTCATCGTCAACGGCAGGGCCGCCAGCGTCGCCAGATCGAAGGTGTGCGCCTTCTGGTACAGGTACAGCAGCGCGATCAGCATGAAGACCGAGCCGAAGAACGTATAGATGAAGAACTTCAGCGTCGCGTACACGCGGCGCGGTCCACCCCAGATACCGATCAGGATGAACATCGGAATCAGGATCGCCTCGAACAGCGCGTAGAACAGCAGCGCGTCGGTGGCACAGAACACGCCGATCAGCAGGCCTTCCAGCATCAACATGGCGGCCATGTACTGGTGCGGCTTGTCCTGGATCACTTCCCAGGCGCCGGCGATCACCAGGATGCCGACGAAGGTCGTCATCACGATCAGCGCGACCGAGATGCCATCGACAGCCAGGCCGTAATGCACGCTCCACGAAGTGATCCACAGGTAACTTTCGGTCAGCTGCATGCCACCCGCATCGGGGTGGTACTGCACCAGCAGGAACAGGCTGACCACGAAGGTCAGCACCGCCACCAGCAGCGACAGCCAGCGTGCCAGGTTGGGCCGGGCCGAACCGGCGAGCAGCACCGGAATCGCACCGATGACGGGTAGCCAGATCAGCAGGCTGAGCAAGTGATTGAACATGGATCCCGTTTCCTTATTGCCCGGCCAGTCCGGTACCAATGAACCAATACCCGCCAAGCAGCAGGATCAGGCCGAGAATCATCGCGAAGGCATAGTGGTAGAGATAACCCGACTGCAGGCGGCGTACGGTCGCTGCCATGCGATGCACCACACCCACGGTGCCGTTGACCATCGCGCCGTCAATGGCGCCCTGCTCGCCGACCTTCCAGAAGATCCGACCCAGCATGACGCCGCCGCGGGCAAACAGCGCGAAGTAGACGTTGTCGACCCAGTACTTGCGATCGAGCACGGTCCACAACGGCTTCAATGCCTGTTTGAGCTTGCCCGCCATGGCCGGATTGAACAGGTAGATATAGGTCGTGATCACGAACGCCGCCAGCACCAGGAAGAACGGCAGCTGGGTGAAGCCGTGCAGCGCCATCGTCATCGAGCCGTGGAATTCCTGACCCAGCTCGGCCAGCACGTTGTTGGCTTCTTCCACGTGGATCGCACCGCCGAACCAGTTGCCGAACAGCATCGGCCCGACCGTGAAGAAACCGACCAGCAGCGACGGAATCGCCAGCAGTACCAGCGGCAGCGTCACTACCCACGGCGACTCATGCGGCGCATGCGCCAGCACGCCCGGTTCATGATGGCCATGATCGTCATGGTCGGCATGGCCGTGGCCATGCTGCTCGACGACCTTGAAGCGCTCCTTGCCATGGAAGGTCAGGTACATCTGGCGGAACGTGTACAGGCCCGTCACCAGCGCACCGGCCATCACGCAGAAGTAGGCGTAATGCGCACCCCAGCGATGCGACAGGCCGACTGCCTCGATGATCGCGTCCTTCGAATAGAAGCCCGATGTGAACGGCACCGCCACCAGCGCCAGCGAACCGATCCACATGGTGATCCAGGTGATCGGCATGTACTTGCGCAGACCGCCCATGTAGCGCATGTCCTGCTCGTGGTGCATCGCGATGATCACCGAACCGGCGCCGAGGAACAGCAGCGCCTTGAAGAACGCGTGCGTCATCAGGTGGAACACCGCACCGGAGTACATCGACACGCCCAGCGCCACCGTCATGTAACCCAGCTGCGACAGCGTGGAGTACGCGATCACCCGCTTGATGTCGTTCTGCACGATACCGATCAAACCGGTGAACAATGCGGTCGTCGCACCGATCACCAATACGAAGCTCAGCGCGGTCGACGACAGTTCGAACAGCGGCGACATGCGCGCCACCATGAAGATGCCCGCGGTGACCATCGTCGCCGCATGGATCAGCGCCGAAATCGGGGTCGGACCTTCCATCGAGTCGGGCAGCCACACATGCAACGGCACTTGCGCCGACTTGCCCATCGCGCCGATGAACAGGCAGATGCAGATCACCGTGGCGGCATCCCACTGCGTATGCGCGGTGATCTGCAGGGTCTTTCCGATCAGGCCAGGCGCCGCACCGAAGGCCGTGGCGTAATCCAGCGTACCGAGGAAATACAGAACCGCGGCGATACCGAGCAGGAAACCGAAGTCGCCCACGCGGTTGACCAGAAAAGCCTTCAGGTTGGCGAAGATCGCGGTCGGACGCTTGTACCAGAAGCCGATCAACAGGTACGACACCAGGCCAACCGCTTCCCAGCCGAAGAACAGCTGCATGAAGTTGTTGCTCATGACCAGCATGAACATCGAGAAGGTGAACAGCGAGATGTAGCTGAAGAAGCGCTTGTAGCCCGGGTCGTCGCTCATGTAGCCGATGGTGTACACGTGCACCAGCAGCGACACGAAACTCACCACCACCAGCATCATCGCCGTCAACCGGTCCACCAGAAACCCGACACTGGCGTTGAAGTGGCCGATCTGGAACCAGGTATAGAGATTCTGGTTGTAAGCCTCGGCACCACCCAGCGTGAGCTGGTAGAGCACGTAAAACGAGAGCGCACAGGAAATCGCCACGCCGAGGATGGTGACGGTGTGCGAACCGGCGCGGCCGAGGAACTTGCCCAGGAAACCGGCAAGCAGGCAGCCCACCAGCGGCGCCAGTGCGATCGTCAGCAGAATGGATGTCGAAAGCTGCATCGGGTCAACCCTTCATGCTGTCGATGTCGGCGATATTGATCGTGCTGCGATTGCGGAACAGCAGCACCAGGATCGCCAGGCCGATGGCGGCTTCCGCCGCGGCCACGGTGAGGATGAAGAACACGAACACCTGGCCCGACACGTCGCCGAGGAAACGCGAAAACGCCACGAAGTTCATGTTCACGGCGAGCAGCATCAACTCGATCGACATCAGCAGCACGATCACGTTCTTGCGATTGATGAACAGTCCGGCGACGGCGATGCAGAACAGCACCGCACCGAGCACGATGTAGTGTGCGAGCGAGATCATGGCTGCGGCTCCTGTGGCACGGTCGGCTCATCGGGACGGACGGCGGCCATCTTCACGATGCGTATGCGATCGCGCGGGTTGACCTTGACCTGCTGGCTGGCCGATTCATGGCGCGCATCGGTGCGCTGGCGCAGGGTCAACGCCACTGCCGCCACCACGCCCACGGTGAGGATCAGCGCGGCAATCTCGAACGGCAGCAGGAATTTCGTATACAGCGCCTGCCCCAGCCATGCCGTGTTGGACACGCCAGCTGCCGTGGCGGGATCGGTCCCCATGACCTGCCCATGCATGGCGCGCACACCGATCAGGCCGAGCATCTCGGCCAGCATCGCCAGCGCCACGATCACACCGACCGGAAGGAACTTGACGAAGCCCTCGCGCATTTTTTCCTGGTCGATGTCCAGCATCATCACCACGAACAGGAACAGCACCATCACCGCGCCGACGTAGACCACGATCAGCGCCAGTGCCAGGAATTCGGCGTCGAGCAACATCCAAAGACAGGCGGCGCTGAAGAAGGTAAGCACCAGCGCCAGTACCGCGTGCACGGTGTTCTTCAGCGTGACCACCGATAGCGCGGCAGCCACGGTGACGAAGCCGAAGGCGTAGAAACAGATGAGTTGGAGCAGTTGGGGATTCATCGATTGGCCTCAGCGGTACGCCGCATCCTGCGCGCGGTCGGCGGCGATCTGCTGTTCGAAGCGATCGCCGATGGCAAGCAACTGCTGCTTGGTCACCACGTTCTCGCCACGGTGCTCGAAGTGATATTCGTGGATCGAGGTTTCGACGATCGAGTCCACCGGGCAACTCTCTTCGCAAAAGCCGCAGAAGATGCATTTGAACAGGTCGATGTCATAGCGCGTGGTGCGGCGCTGACCGTCGCCCTCGCGTGGTGCCGAATCGATCGTGATCGCCAGCGCCGGGCACACTGCCTCGCACAGCTTGCACGCGATGCAGCGCTCCTCACCGTTCGCATAACGGCGCAACGCGTGCAGGCCACGGAAACGGTTCGATTTCGGAATGTGCTCCATCGGATAGCGCACGGTGTACTTCGGCTTGAACAGGTAGCGCATGGTCAGGCCCATGCCCTGGAACAGCTCGATCAGCAGCAGGCTCTTGAAATAGCCGGTAATGCGATTCATTGGTTATGCCCCCACGCCGATGCTGACCCAGCCGAAATACTTCATGCAGCCGGCAACCATGACCCACACGATGGCGATCGGGATGAACACCTTCCAGCCCAGCCGCATGATCTGGTCATAGCGGTAGCGCGGAAAGGTGGCGCGGAACCAAAGGAACATGAAGGAGAACAGGAACGCCTTGATGAACAGCCAGATGAAGCCACCGTGCCCAATGAAACCCCAGGACGGCGGGAACGGCGACAACCAGCCCCCCATGAACAGGATCGCGGCCAGGAAGCTGACCAGGATCATGTTGGCGTACTCGGCCAGGAAGAACAGCGCGAACGCCGAACCGGAATATTCCACGTGGAAACCGGCCACGATCTCCGACTCGCCCTCGGCCACGTCGAACGGCGCGCGGTTGGTCTCGGCCACGCCAGAGATGAAATAGACCACGAACACCGGCAACAGCGGCAACCAGAACCAGTCGAAGATGCCCTTGCTGCCGGCTTGCGCATTGACGATGTCGGAGAGGTTCAGCGAACCGGCCAGCACCAGCACGCAGACCAGGCACAGGCCCATCGCCAGCTCATAGGAAATCACCTGCGCGGCCGAACGCATCGCACCGAGCAACGCATAACGCGAGTTGGATGCCCAGCCGGCGATGATGATGCCGTACACGCCTATCGAGGTCATCGCCAGCAGGTAGAGCACGCCGGCATTGGCATTGGACAGCACCATCTTGCCGCTGAACGGAACCACCGCCCATGCCGCCAACGCCGGCACCAACGCGATCATCGGCGCCATGTAATACAGGAAGCGATTCGCCTTGGTCGGCAGGATCACTTCCTTGATCAGCAGCTTGGTCACATCGGCGAAGGCCTGCAGCATGCCGAACGGACCGACCTTGTTGGGCCCCATCCGTACATGCATCCAGCCGAGAACCTTGCGCTCCCAGTACACGAACATGGCCACGGCGATGACCAGCGGCAACACGATGCAAAGGATGTAGATGATCGGCCACACGAGCTGGTTGATGAATTGATCAGCCATGATGCTTATGCCTTGCTCAGGGTGATGGCCGCGCCGTAAGGCGGCAGCATGGCGGTGAGATCCTGGGCGGCCTCGATCCAGGCCGCACCGTCCGGAACGGAGGCGTCGACCACCAGTGGCAGCGTGACTTCGCCGATGCGCAGCTGAGCACCATCGGTGAAACCGAGCCGCTTAGCTTCGGCCGCGTTCAGGCGCGCCGCCGGCGCTCGATTGAGCGGATGCGCATTCAACGCAGTGGCACGACGCAACACGGCATCACCGCGATAGATCGGCCAAGTCGCCAGACGGGTCAGTCCGGCGGCAGTGGCGCGCGCAGCCAGGTTGCTGCGCGACGGTGCTGCTCGCTCGCTGATGCCGTCACGCAAGCCGGCAAGATCGTCGAACTCGAAACCCGCCAGTTGCAGGGCGCCGCCCAGCGCGCGCAATACCTTCCAGCCCGGACGGGTCTGTCCGGGCGCCTTCGCGCCGGCAGTCACGCCTTGCGCCAGGCCATCGACATTGACCAGGGTGGCATCGATTTCCGGCAACAGGGCAATCGGCAGGATCACGTCGGCCACTTCGCGCAACGCGGTGCTGGCATAGGCGCTGAAGGCCACGACCTGTTCCGCGCCACGCAATGCCTTGAGCGCGGCCGCGCCATCGGCAAAGTCATGCGGTGGCTCGACGCCGTACAACACGTAGCTCTTGCGCGGCTGCGCCAGCATTGCCTGGGCATCCAGCCCACCGTTGCCTGCCACCACGCCCAGCTTGCCGAGGCCGATCGCGTTCGCACCGACCGGCAATTCGTTGTAGCCGGCACCGGTCGCGTCAGCGATGAAGCGGGCAATGGCGCGCAACCAGGATGCCTGCGGATGGGTGACTGCGGCTTCGCCGAGAATCACCACCGCCCTGCCCGACTTCAAGGCAGCGATCGCATCGTTGTCGCCATCGTCGCTTTGCGCGGCGTTGATCGCATCGGCAAGTGGCGCCGGTGCGCTCGCACCGGTGCCGACCGCGGCCTTGGCCAGCGACAGCAGCGCATCGACCAGTGCCTGCGGCGCCACGACCGCTTCGCCAGCCAGTTTGTAGTTGAAATCGAAGTGCGCCGGATTGACCGTATAGACCTTCGCACCCTTCTTCACCGCCTGATGCAGGCGATGATTGACCAACGGCATTTCATGGCGCAGGTCGGACCCCACCAGCAAGGCCGCCTTCACCTTGTCCACTTCGGCCACCGGCAGCGCGAACGGCTGTGCCACGGCGTTATCGGCAAAGTCGAGCTGGCGCAGGCGATGGTCGATGTGCGCGCTGCCCAGGCCGCGGGCAAGCCGCATCAGCAGGTCGCCTTCCTCGTTCGAGGTCGCCGGGTGCAACAGAATTCCCAGTTCGCTGCCCGGCGCTTTCTTCAGCGCGTCGCCGGCGAACTGCAGGGCGTCTTCCCAGGTCGTCGACTGCCATTGGCCATTGCGCTTCACTTCGGGCGCAATGATGCGATCGTCCGCGTACATGCCTTGATGGCTGTACCGGTCGCGATCGGACAACCAGCATTCGTTGATCGACTCGTTGTCGCGCGGCACCGTGCGCAGCACTTCGCCACGGCGCGTGTGCAGCCACAGGTTGGAACCCAGCGCATCGTGATAACCAATCGACGGCTTGGCGATCAATTCCCATGCGCGCGCCTTGAACTGGAACGGCTTGTTGGTCAGCGCGCCGACCGGGCAGACATCGATGATGTTGCCGGACAGCTCGGTCGTGACCGTCTTGCCGATATACGTACCGATCTGCAGGTTCTCGCCGCGGCTCATGCCACCCAGCTCGTAGGTGCCGGCGATCTCGCTGGTGAACCTCACGCAGCGCGTGCACTGGATGCAGCGGGTCATTTCAGTGGCGACCAGCGAACCGAGGTTCTCGTCGGCGATGGTGCGCTTGCGTTCGGTGTAGCGGGACACGCTGCGGCCATAGCCCAGCGCCACGTCCTGCAGTTCGCACTCGCCACCCTGATCGCAAATCGGGCAATCCAGCGGATGGTTGATCAGCAGAAATTCCATCACGTCTTTCTGGAACTTCAGCGCCTTGTCCGAGCGCGTCATCACCTTCATGCCTTCCGCCACCGGGGTGGCGCAGGCCGGCTGCGGCTTGGGCATCAGCTTGCCGCCCATCTCCACATCGACCAGGCACATGCGGCAGTTCGCGGCGATCGGCAGCTTGCGGTGGTAGCAGAAACGCGGAATCGCGACGCCGATCGCGTCGGCCGCCTCGATGATCATGGCGCCCTTGCGGATCTGCGTCGGCTTGCCGTCGACCTCGATGTTGATCAGGTCAGGCGCGGTGCTGGTTGGCTGCGCACTCATGCAGCAACTCCACGGTTAATTTCGGAAAGCCTGTCCTCGACCATCGAGCGACCGTGCTGCACGAAGTATTCGAATTCGTTCCAGAAGCGTGCCAGGAAACCCTGCACCGGCCATGCGGCGGCTTCGCCGAACGCGCAGATGGTGTGGCCCTCGATCTGGCCGGCGATCGCCTTCAGCCGATGCAGGTCTTCGTCAGTGCCATTGCCTTCGACGATGCGCGACAACACCCGGTACATCCAGCCGGTACCCTCGCGGCACGGCGTGCACTGACCGCACGACTCGGCCATGTAGAAACGGGAGATGCGATGGCAGACCCTGACCATGCAGGTGGTGTCGTCCATCACGATCACCGCGCCGGAACCGAGACCCGACCCGGCCTTCTGCAGGCAGTCATAGTCCATCGTGCTTTCCAGCATGATGTCGGCCGGCAGCACCTTCATCGAGGAACCGCCGGGAATCACCGCCTTCAGCTTGTGTCCGTTGCGCACACCGCCGGCCATCTCCAGCAGATCCTTGAACGGCGTGCCGAGGCGGATCTCGAAATTACCGGGCTTGTTGACGTGGCCGGAGACCGAGAAAATCTTCGGACCGCCGTTGTTCGGCTTGCCGAGATTGAGGAACCAGTCGGCGCCGTTGCGCAGGATGGCCGGCACCGAAGCGTACGTTTCGGTGTTGTTGATGGTGGTCGGCTTGCCGTACAGGCCGAAACCGGCCGGGAACGGCGGCTTGAAGCGCGGTTGGCCCTTCTTGCCTTCCAGCGACTCCATCAACGCGGTTTCCTCACCGCAGATGTAGGCACCGGCACCGAGTGCGTTGTAGATATCCACGTCGATGCCGCTGCCTTGCAGGTTCTTGCCCAGCAGGCCGGCCGCGTACGCTTCCTTCAACGCTTCCTCGAGATGCTCGTAGGGCTCGTGGTGGAACTCGCCGCGCAGGTAGTTGTAGGCGACGGTCGAACCGGTGCAGTAACAGGCAATTGCCAGACCCTCGATCACCGCGTGCGGGTTATAGCGCAGGATGTCGCGATCCTTGGCCGTGCCGGGCTCGGATTCGTCCGAGTTGCACAGGATGTATTTCTGCATGTCGCCCTTGGGCATGAAGGACCACTTCAGCCCGGTCGGGAAGCCTGCGCCGCCGCGGCCGCGCAGGCTGGACTTCTTGATTTCCTCGATCAGGCCGGCCGGATCGGGCTTCTCGGCCAAGATCTTCTTCCACGCCTTGTAGCCGTCCATCTGCACATAGCTGTCCATCGCCCACGGTTTGTCGAAATGCAGCGTGGTGTAGACGACCTGATGGTCCTGGGGTGCGGGTCCGACGGCCATTAGTGTTTCCCTTCCGCGCCGTGCGGGGCGGGACCGTCGATGGTCAGGCCGTCGAGGATCGCGTCGAGTTTCTCGGTGGTGAGATGTTCGTAATAGTGACCGTTCACCGTCATCGCCGGTGCATAGACGCAGGCGGCAATGCACTCCTCTTCCTGCTTCAGGTAGACACGGCCATCGGGCGTGCTTTCGCCCAGCTTGATGCCAAGCTTTTTCTCGCAGTGGCGCACCAGACCCTCGGCGCCGTTGAGCCAACACGAGATGTTGGTGCAGATCGCCACGTTGTTGCGGCCGACCGGCTTGGTCTCCAGCATCGAGTAGAAGCTGGCCACCTCGTACGCCCACACCGCTGGCAGGTCGAGATACTTCGCGACCGCGGTAATCAGCTCGTCGGTGAGGAAGCCCTTGTTCTGCTCCTGCGCGCCAAACAGCGCCTGGATCAGCGCCGAGCGCTTGCGATCGGGCGGGAACTTGGCGACCCATTCATCGATGTGATGGCGGGTGTGGTCGGTGAGTACGGCAAGCGGATCGACGTTCCTGACCTGCTCGAAATGTCCGGTGGCTTTCATGCGTTGAACTCCGGGATTCGGGATTCGGGATTCGGGATTTGTAAATAACCCGTCCCGCTATCGGCGAACCTCGATGCGGTGTGAAATTTGCGGCGATGACGACTGCTGGAATTCGACGCCTGAAGCACCGGGCCGCTGCACGCTGCTCTGTCGAATCCCGTATCCCAAATCCCAAATCCCGTATTCATCGATCCACTTCGCCGAACACGAGGTCATAGGTACCGATCATGGCCACCACGTCGGCGAGCATATGGCCGCGCACGATGGTGTCCATGGATGACAGATGGGCGAAGCCCGGGGCGCGCAGGTGCACGCGGAACGGCTTGTTGGCGCCGTCGGAAACCAGGTAGCAGCCGAACTCGCCCTTCGGCGCCTCGACCGCGGCGTAGGTTTCGCCGGCCGGCACGCAATAGCCTTCCGTGAACAGTTTGAAGTGATGGATCATCGCTTCCATGTCCTCCTTCATCTCGACCCGCGACGGCGGCGCGACCTTGAAGTTTTTCACCATCACCGGCCCCGGATTGGCCTTCAGCCACTGCACGCACTGACGGATGATCCGGTTGGACTGGCGCATCTCTTCCACGCGCACCAGGTAACGGTCGTAGCAGTCGCCGTTGACGCCCACCGGGATATCGAAATCCATCTCGGCGTACTTCGCATACGGCTGCTTCTTGCGCAGATCCCACTCCACACCGGAGCCGCGCAGCATCGCACCGGTCATGCCCCATTGCTGGGCCAGTTCCGGGCTGACCACACCGATGCCTACCGTGCGCTGTTTCCAGATGCGGTTGTTGGTGAGCAACTCCTCGTATTCGTCCACCTTCGACGGAAAGTCGGCAGTGAACGCATCGAGGAAGTCGAGCATCGAGCCCTCGCGCCAGCTGTTCAGGCGCTTCAGATCCGTGCCCTTGTGCCAGGGCGACTCGCGGTACTGCGACATCTGCGCCGGCAAGTCGCGGTAGACGCCACCGGGACGGTAGTACGTGGCGTGCATGCGCGCGCCCGACACCGCCTCGTAGACGTCCATCAACTCCTCGCGTTCGCGGAACGCATACAGGATCACCGCCATCGCGCCGAGGTCGAGCGCGTTGGAGCCGATCCACATCAGGTGATTCAGGATGCGCGTGATCTCGTCGAACATGGTGCGGATGTACTGCGCGCGCTCCGGCGCCTCGATCCCCAGCAGGGTCTCGATCGCCTTCACGTAGGCGTGCTCGTTGCACATCATCGACACGTAGTCGAGCCGATCCATGTAGCCGATCGACTGGTTGAACGGCTTGGACTCGGCCAGCTTCTCGGTGCCCCGATGCAGCAGGCCCACGTGAGGATCGGCACGGACGATGGTCTCGCCGTCCATCTCCATCACCAGGCGCAGCACGCCGTGGGCGGCCGGATGCTGCGGGCCGAAGTTCATCGTGTAGTTGCGGATTTCCTGCATGCTCAATTCTCCCGCCACTTGTCGGCGGCTTCGGCTTGCGCCTGCACCAGATCGGCGTCATTGCGGATGGCGCGCGGCACCAGCACGCGCGGCTCGATCGACACCGGCTCGTAGATCACCCGTTTCTGCTCGGGGTCGTAGCGCACCTCGACATTGCCGATCAGCGGGAAATCCTTGCGGAAAGGATGGCCGACGAAACCGTAGTCGGTGAGGATCCGGCGCAAGTCGGGGTGCCCGTCGAAAATGATGCCGTACAGGTCGAACGTCTCGCGCTCGAACCAGTTCACGCCGGGCCAGACCAGGGTCAGCGACGGCACCATCGGCAGCGAGTCATCTGCGCAGAACACGCGCAGGCGCAGGCGACGGTTGTGCTCGATCGACAATAGATGGATCACCGCGGCGTAACGGCGCGGCTGGTTTTCACCGTTGCCGCGCGGTCGCCCGGCCCAGTCGAAACGTCCCTGCGCCTGGCCTTCCACACCGCGCGAAAAACCGTCGCCGTCGGCCGTGTTGGTTTCCCACTCGGTCTGGCCGTAGCCGAGGTAGTCGACGCCACAAAGATCGACCAGCTCGCTGAAGCGGAATGCCGGCTCGTCACGCAACGCGGTAGCCACCGCGATCAGGTCGGCGGCGGCCAGCTCGGCGGTGATCTCGTTGCGTACCGTGCTGATGGTCAGCGTGTCGCCGAATCGCGCAGCGAGGCGCTCGGCCAGCGAGGTCGCAGGTGTGTCGGACATATCAGGGCCTCTACGAACGCGCGATGGTGCTGGTGCGACGGATTTTCTTCTGCAACTGCAGGATGCCGTGGATCAACGCCTCGGCCGTCGGCGGGCAGCCCGGCACATAGATGTCCACCGGCACGATGCGGTCGCAACCGCGCACCACCGAATAGGAGTAGTGGTAATAGCCGCCGCCGTTGGCGCAGCTGCCCATCGAGATCACCCATTTCGGCTCGGGCATCTGGTCGTAGACCTTGCGCAAGGCGGGGGCCATCTTGTTGACCAGGGTACCGGCCACGATCATCACGTCGGACTGGCGCGGGCTGGGGCGGAAGATCACGCCGTAGCGATCCAGATCCAGACGCGACATGCCCGCATGCATCATTTCGACCGCACAGCAGGCCAGGCCAAAAGTCATCGGCCACATCGATCCGGTGCGCGCCCAGTTCATCAATGCGTCGACGCTGGTGGTGGCGAAGCCGCGTTGCACCACCGGGTTGTCGCCGGCCGGCCGCAGGATGTCGTCCACCAGATTCAGTGGCTGCGGGTTGTGCATCATCTTGTCGATGCTGGACATCACTCCCATTCGAGTGCTCCCTTCTTCCACACGTAGGCAAAACCGACGACCAGCAACAGCAGGAACAGCCCCATCTCGATCAGGGCAGTCAGCCCGATCTGCTGGAACACCACCGCCCAGGGAAACAGGAAGGCGATTTCCAGATCAAAGATGATGAACAGGATGGCGAGCAGGTAATAGCGCACGTCGAAACGCATGCGCGCGTCCTCGAACGCCTCGAAACCGCACTCGTAGGGCGCAAGTTTTTCCGCTTCAGGTCGACTCGGGCCGGCCAGCAGGCCGATCGCCAGCAACACCAGGCCAAGGCCGGTGGCAACGCCGATAAACAACAGGACAGGCCAATATTCGGCAAGCACGATGCAACGTACCTCCGCGCCAACAGGCGCATCAGTGACCGCGGGATTCAATCCAGTAACTCACGGTCCGGCGACTTCGATTCGGCAGGCCGATACGGCCATGGGCTGCTCAGCCATGCTGGGGGCCAAGCCACCAGCGTCCGATGTTCCACGAGATGGGCTCGCGAATCCCGCCATTGTATCAGTGCACGGTGGTACAACAAGCCTTGACGACGACAACGCGTGGATTTATCGACGCCGGATGTTGTGCCCTCGACGGGGCGCGGACGTCACATGGTGTGCGTGGCGCGCTCGGATGTCAGCGTACCGGCCAGGATGTTTTCGATCCGGCTGCGTGCCGCTTCGGCGTCGCCCGACTCGTTGAAGTGAATGCCGATGCCGGCAGTACGGTTGCCCTGCGCACCGACCGGGCTGATCCAGACCACCTTGCCGACCACGGACAAACGCTCGGTTTCTTCAGCCAGTGTCACCAGCAGCACGACTTCATCACCGAGTGAATACGACTGCGCGGTCGCCGCGAACAGGCCGCCATGCTTCAGGAACGGCATGTACGCGTTGTACAGCGAGGCCGCGTCCTTGATTTTCAGTGAAATGATGCCCTGACGGGCAGCCATGGGTTTCATGTTGGGCTCCTGCCGGACGTTCCCATCGTCCGATCGATGATGGTGATCTTAGAGGCTGCGCTGCGCTCGCACCACTGCTGCGACAGCTCACCGGCCATCGGGCTGTCCCGCCAGCAGCGACTGCCGCTCGTTCACCAGCTTGGCCCATGACGCCGGCGGCACCCAGCCGGCGACCCACTGCGGCACCGCTTCGGCCGGCATCGGCCGCGAGATCGAGAATCCCTGCAACTGATGGCAACCTAGCGACGCCAGCAAATCGCCCTGCTCCGCCGTCTCGACGCCTTCGGCAATGACGGTTCTGGCCAGCATGCGTGCGGTAGTGATGACACCTGCGGCGATCGCCATGTTGCGTTCGTCGCTGAGAATGTCGCGTACGAAACTCTGGTCGAGCTTGATGTGTTCGATGTCCAGTTGCTGGATATGGCTCAACGACGCACTGCCGGTGCCGAAATCGTCCAGACCGACGCGGATGCCGCGGCGGCGGCATTCCTCGATCACCACCTTCGCGCGGGCGTGATCCATCGACGGCCCGGTCTCGGTCACCTCGACGCCGAAGCCCAGGTCCATGATGCCCGGATAGGTATCGAGCACCGCGTCGATGTCGCTGAAGAAGGCCGGATGCAGCAGATGCCGGGTGCTGATGTTGATCGAGACGGGAATCGGGAAGCCAGCCTGCATCCACGACTGGCAACGCCGCAGTGCCTCGTCCAGCACATAACGACCGATCGGCCGTGCCAGTTGCGGATCATCCAGCACATGCATGAAATCTGCCGGCGAAATCAGCTCCTCGCCGTTGTCGCCCAGGCGCAGCAGGGCTTCCATGCCCGCCACGCCATGCAGGCCGGGCAAGCCGTCGATGTAGACGATCGGCTGGAACAGCAATTGCAAGTGCGACTGCTGCAACGCCTGCGCGATCCGCTCGCGCATTGCCTGCAATCGCAACTGCTCCAGCTCCATCGCCGGCTCGTACAGCGCACCACGATCCTTGCCCTCCTCTTTCGCCGCATACATCGCCAGGTCGGCATGGCGAACCAGGCCCTCCGGCTCGGATTCGTCGATCGGATACAGCGTCCAGCCCACGCTGGCGGACAAGTACAACTGCTCGCCCAGCAGGTTGAACGGCGCCCGCAGCGCCTGCAGGATGCATCGACTGATCACGTCGAGTTGCTCGCGACTGTCCAGGCCGGGAATCACCAGCGCAAACTCGTCGCCGCCAAAGCGCGCCAGCACGTCGGCTTCACGCAACATGCCCAGTATCCGTGCCGACGCTTCCGCCAGCACGTGGTCGCCGCCACCGTGGCCGATCGTGTCGTTGACGCTCTTGAAGCGGTCGAGGTCGAGCACGCCAACAGCCAGCAGGGAGTGTTGTTGCGAAGCCCGCGTGCGCGCCTGCTCCAGCAATTCGAACAGCAGCCGCCGGTTCGGCAGGCCGGTGACCACGTCGTAGAACGCGAGTCGCTCGACCCGCGCCTCGTGCATCTTCTGTTCGGTGATGTCGCGCTGGTGCCAGAGCCGCCCCTGCGGTTCGCCATCGATGCTGATCGGGGTGTAATCGCGAAGGAAGATGCGTCCGCCCTTCACCGCGACCTCGTCGCCCTTGACCACTTCGTCGCGCGCCAGAATTTCCTGGATCCGGGCCCATTCCCGCTCGGGATCCTTGTACGCCTGTTTCAACTGCGAGTAGACCAGCTCGGCCGGCTGGCCTTCCAGTTCGGCCGGTGTCTGGGACAGGCCGAACAACGTGCAGAATGCCTCGTTGGCAAACTTCACCCGCTGATCCTTCGATACGACCAGGATCCCGGCGTACTGCTTGGACAGGATGGTGCGGAAGTGCTGCAGGTTGAACCTCAGATCCTGTTCGGCCGCGAGCCGTGCCGCATGCCCACGCTGCATCTGGATGCCCAGCCCCAGCTCGATCGCCATTTCGGAAAAAACCTGGAGCTCGACGGTGCTGAATGCATCCGCCTGCACCGCACCGATCACGAAGACGCCGATAATCGCGCCGTCCACCCGCAAGGGCAGCGCCAGCACGGCGCCAAGGTCCGTGATCGCCACGTCTGCCGGACAACACGCATCGATCGTTGCCGGTGGATGACTGACCTGCGCATTCCCCGTAGACATCGCAAGCAAGGCCGGCGTATCGACCATCCTCGCGTCAGCGAGATCCAGCCGGGATCCGATCCCGGCACCGTCAGCCGACCCTTCGCATGCGCACAAACGCAAAGGGCCCGAGTTGCCGTCCAGCAGGCCGATCCATGCAGTCCGGTATCCGCCAATGCAACGAGCAGCACGACACGCTTCGATCAGCAGGGTCTGCTCGTCCGCGCTATGGGTTACCCGTTTGATGATCTCGCTGAGCAACCGCAGCGCGCAGCGCTGGCGTGCTTCGTCCCGTACCGATTGCAGCAGCCGGATGCGTTGCTCGTGCGCTTCCAGTCCCAACCCGATGCTGGCTGCCGCCTGCTGCAGCAGTTCGATCATCCGCGCGGAAAAGAAACTGGCATGGGATGCCCGGATCACCAGGGCGGCGCACACTTCGCCAAATTTCAGCACCGGAACCGCGATCGCGGCAGTCACGTCATGGCGGATGTACGCAGGACGGAACATCTCCAAACCCTGCGTGTGGCGGATATCGGCTTCGACCTGTGGCTCGCCCTGCCAGAACGCGGCGCGCGCCATGGTGAACGGGACACGCTCAGGGTAGATATCGGCCATGCCGTTGGCCACCCGGGCGGGAGCGATCCGTTGCATCCAGGCTGCACCGCGATCCAGTTCGCCCACCATCACGAGGCGGGCGCCGATGCGTCGTTCCAGCACCTCGATGACCGCCTCGTACAACACGGGAGGTTCAAGCGAACGAACCAGCAGCTGGCCGATCTCGGACAGCGCGGCGTAAAAGCTCTCGCTGGACGATGAATCCGCCCCACCGTTGACCCGCTCCGATTTCTGATCCGTTGTGTGCATTGACGCAGCCAGCCAGATGGACCGATTCAGTCGCTACTGTCTTGATTCATACGTGTCCGGATCCGCTGAAATCGTTGCCGGCCCCGATACGGCAAATGCGACGATCGGCCAAGCCGCATCGTCTTTTCCCCAGCGCCCGCCGGGCCCCCAACCGACAAACACCGGCCCACGCTAGCCCTGTCAATCGCCTCGCGCAAGGCCTGCGTCGGCGCGACCGGATGGGCGCGTCAGCTCGCACCATCCCCAATAATCGAAAATCCACGGCGAGCGCAAAGTCAGCGCCAGTCGCGCGAAACACGGCGACGTCAATCCAGGCTGTGGCGACAGATGGAACCGACCTGCCGAATCACGCTGCAACGGTGCATCGCGCCAGCGCCAGCTGCGCGCTCCCCCCGGGCTGACCACGCTAAGCCGCAACCAGGGCCGCAGCCATGCGGACGGTTGCCATGGCAGCGCGGTCGCGCCGCCGACCGGTGACGTTGCCACTCCGGCATAGCATTCGGGGCGGGCAGCGAGGCGGATCAATCGCTTGCCGCTCAACGCCATCTGGCTGCGATGCGCGGCCAGCGCGAGGAGCTTGTTTGCCGATTGCGCAGCGGTACCGTGCGCTTCGATGGGCCGGTCGCCAGCCGCGGCGTGGCCATGAACCAGGTAAGCCAGCAAGGGCGGCACGTCAGCCTGCCGCGCCAGCGCCAGACGCACCAGCACATGGGTCGCGCCATGGTCGGGATGACGGTCGGACAGCGCAGGAGCCGTCACCAGGGTGGGGCGGAACTCGGCAATCGCCGCAGACAGCGCCAGCAGGGCGGTGTCGTCCCGCAACAGCGCATCGGTGATGCCCATGTCGGACCAGCCCTGCGGCTGCAATGCCTGCACCGGTACGTCGAGACATTGCAGCGCACGCAACATCTCGGCGTATCGGCGACGCCCCCAGCGCTGTCGATCGACCGCGCGAAGAATCACGCGCCGCTCCAGCCAGCGTTGCGGCCATGGATTGTTGTCGCCTGCCGTGAGCAGCAGTATCCGCACCTCGCCACCTGCCGCCAGCACCTGCTGGATCAGGACGCCGGTGGCGATGGTTTCATCGTCCGGATGCGGCGCGACCACCAGCAGGCGGGTTTGCGTGGAGAACGCCGGCATCACGCTCGCTGTCACGGCATGGTTGTCGGCGTTGCTCAACGCCACTGAGCCAGCAACTCCAGCAGCAACAGGTCGCCGCGCAACGGGCCACGGAAACCTTCGCGGGTACGATTGACCGCGTCATACCAGCAGCCCAGCGACTCGACATCCATCGCACTGGCCAATGGCCCGGTACCTGCCGCCGAACGTGCCTTGATTTCGTCAGCCGTGGCCTGCGCGGCAAACCAAAGCCGCTGCGCCGGCTCGTTGTCCAGCCAGCGCTTCACCACCTCGGTCGGCTGCCCGCGACCGGCCGCCAGCGCGGTCAGGTCCTTGCGCACTTCCTGTCGCCGTTCCAGCGCGCCTTCACCGGACCACGCCCGTGCCAGGCCGGGGTTGCCGCCTGCCGCGGCAAGCGCAGCGGCAGCATCGCGGACGCCTTCATCCTGCAACCAGGTCAATGCTTCGGTGGTGGCGGGCAGATGGAACTCGATCCGCTGGCAGCGGCTGCGAATGGTCTGCGGCAGACGCCACGGCGCATCGGCAAGCAGGATCAGCATGGTTTGCGAAGCGGGCTCCTCCAGCGTCTTCAGCAGGGCATTGGCGGCGGCCGGGTTCATCGCGTCGGCTGGATCGATGGTGGCCACCTGCCAACCACCGAACTGGCTGTTCATGGCCAGTCGTGCCGACAATTCACGGATCTGATCGACCACGATCTCGCTACGTTGCACGCCGTCCTTGCGCAGGCCGAAGCTCAGCGATACCACGTCCGGATGCGAGCCCGCAGCCAGCAACAGGCAACTGCGGCAATGTCCGCAGGCGTCACCGTTGACTGGCTCGGCGCACAACAATCCCGCCACGAAACGCTGCACGAACGCACGCTTGCCCAGACCGGCCGCACCACACAGCAACAAGGCGTGAGGCAGCGCATCGCGCTGGCGGCGGGCCTGCAGCCGGGCCCAGTGTTCGGCATGCCAGGGCAATCCGTTCATCGCGGCGCTTCTCCGAACAGGGGCGTCAACGCCCGTGTCGCCGCCAGCAATACCGCCGCCGGCGTCTGACTGGCGTCAATCACCCGGAAACGACCAGGCTCGGCCGCGGCACGTTCGCGATAACTCGCGCGCACGCGCTCGAAGAATGCATCCGCCTCCACCTCGATGCGGTCGGCATCGCCGCGACCGGCGGCGCGGGCGCGACCGACGGCCACCGGCAGGTCCAGCAGCAAGGTCAGCTCGGGCTGCACGCCATCACAAGCCCAGCGCTCCAGTTCGGCGATGCGCTCCACCGGTTGGCCGCGACCGCCCCCCTGATAGGCATAGCTGGCGTCGACATAACGGTCGCAAAGCACCCAGCGGCCGGCACGCAGGGCCGGTTCGATCACCTCCCGCACCAGCTGCGAGCGCGAGGCGAACATCAACAGCAGTTCCGTTTCGGCGGCCAGCCCGTGGTGTAGCGGATCCAGCACGATGCTGCGCACTGCCTCGCCGATGCCGGTGCCGCCGGGCTCGCGCGTCAGCACCAGCTCGATGCCATGCCCTTCGATGCATTCACGCAGACCGGCCAGCAGGGTGCTCTTGCCGGCACCTTCGCCGCCCTCGAGACTGATGAATTTTCCGCGCACGGTCGTCATTGGCACCGTTTCCGCTGATAGCAGTCGACGTTGCGATTGTGTTGCTCCAGCGAGCTGGCAAACACATGCCCGCCATCACCACGGGCCACAAAATAGAGCGCGTCGCCGGCGGCCGGATGCAAGGCCGCTTCAAGTGCAGGCTTGCCCGGCAAGGCAATCGGGGTCGGTGGCAGGCCAGACCGCGTATAGGTGTTGTAAGGCGTGTCGGTGGTGAGGTCGCTCTTGCGGATGTTGCCGGCGTAGCTGGCGCCCATGCCGTAGATCACGCTGGGATCGGTCTGCAACAGCATGTGGTTTTCGAGCCGTCGCACGAACACGCCGGCGATCCGGGCTCGCTCGTCCGGACGGCCGGTCTCCTTTTCCACGATCGAGGCCAGGATAAGCGCCTCGTACGGCGTGGTCAGCGGAAGATTCTTCTCGCGCCCCGGCCACAACGCGGCGAGTGCCTTGACCATCGACTCATGCGCTCGCCTGAGGATGTCGATGTCGCTGTCGCCTTTCACATAGGCATAGGTTTCCGGCAGGAAACGCCCCTCCGGCGCTTCGCCCCCGGCACCGATTTTCTGCATGATCGCGGCATCGTCGAGCGCCGCGCCGTCATGGTTCAATTTTTCCGCTTTTGCCAGCGCCTGGCGCAACTCGGCAAAGGTCCAGCCATCGACGATGGTGAACAGTCGCCGAAGTACCTTGCCGGCGGCCATGTTGGCAAGCAACCGACGCGGCGTGATGCCCGGCTCCAGCGCGTATTCGCCGGCATGCAGCTTGCCCGCCACGCGCATCTGCTCGGCCAGCAGACGCCAGTACAGCGGACTGCCCGTGCTGAGGTTGCGCTGGCGCAATTCGCCGACAATGCTCTTGAAACTGCTACCGCGACTGATGTCGATGCTGTCGCCCTGCGTCGTCACATTCAGCGGCGTGGCGCTGAAGCGGTTGAAATCGTGCCAGCCGTAGGCCAGCGCCGCCGCGGCCAGCAGCACGATCAGCAGCAGCACCTTCGGCATGACACGCCCGTGCGCCGGTTTGTCTCTCATCCGCCCTGCTCCATCGAAAATCCCAGATTGCGCCAATGCTGTTGCGCCTGACGAGTTGCCGCACCCGGCGCATAGCTCCGCTCGTCCAGCGAGCGCACCGGCAGGATGCCGCGCACGCTCGAACTGAGGAAGACTTCGCTGGCGCCCAGCAACGCAGCGAGCGTCAGTTCACCGACCTGCGCCTGCGGACAGGCCGCCGCCAGTACTTCGGCGCGCGCCACACCGGCCACGCCGCATCGATCCAGTGCCGGTGTCAGCAGCACGCCATCGACCACGGCGAACAGGTTGGCCATGGTCGCCGAAATGACCCGGTCATGGCTATCGCACAACACGCCCTCGGCGATGGCCGGATCGTCCCATTCGGCACGTGCCAGCACTTGTTCCAGTCGATTCAGGTGCTTCAGGCCGGCGAGAAGCGGCTGCTCGGCCAGCCGGATGGCGCAGGTGCGCATGCACATGCCCTGCGCCTGAATATCGCGGTCGACGTGCGGCGGCGGAAAAGCCGCCACCACGCGGGTTGGCGTCGGCGATGCCGGCATGGCGTAGCCCCGCTCGCCGGAACCGCGCGTCAGCGTGAGGCGCACCACCGCATCCGGCATGTCGCGGCTGACCTCCAGCGCTTCGCGCCAGCACTGCACCGGATCCGGTGACGGTATCCGCAGGCGCTCACATCCCTGCATGAGCCGCTGCATGTGCCGTTGCCACAACGGTGCCGTCGTACCGACCAGGCGAATGCTTTCGAACAACCCGTCACCGTAGGCCAGCCCGCGATCCAGCGCCGACACGTGCGCGGACGCCACGCCGTTGATCAGCATGCGCGCCATCAGTCCGGCACGCCCAGTGCGCGCAACAGGCCGCGCGCCTTGGCGCGGGTTTCATCAAGCTCGCTGGCCGCCACCGAATCGGCGACGATGCCGGCACCCGCGCGCAGGCTGACGTCGGTGCCGGTCAGGGTCAGCGTGCGGATCAGGATGTTCAAGTCGAGATCACCGTGGCGGTCGAGGTAACCCAGCGCGCCGGTATACGCGCCACGCGGCGCGTCTTCCAGAGCGGCAATGATTTCCATGCAGCGCACCTTGGGACATCCGGTGATGGTGCCGCCGGGAAAGGTCGCGGCGATCACCTCACCCGGCGTCACGTCGGCACGCAGGCGTCCGCGTACATTGGAGACGATGTGGTGAACGTGGGCGTAACTCTCCACCGCCATCAACTCGTCGACCTCGATCGTGCCGGGTACGCAGACGCGACCCAGATCGTTGCGTTCCAGGTCGATCAACATCACGTGTTCGGCGCGTTCCTTCGGATGCGCGCTGAGCTCACGGATGCGCGCCAGCTCATCGTCCCCGAGCAGGCGCGGACGCGTGCCGGCGATCGGGCGGGTCTGTGCCACACCGGCGCGCACCTCGACCAGCCGCTCCGGTGAGGAACTCACCACCGCCCAGTCCGGTTGTTGCAGCAGACCGGCAAAGGGTGCCGGGTTGGCCTGGCGCAACACGGCGTACAACGAGGCTGGCGTGGGAGGCTGCGTATAGCGCGCGCGCCAGGCCCGCGACAGGTTCACCTGGAAAATGTCGCCTGCGTAGAGATGCTCGTGAATGCGCGCCACGCCATCAAGGAATCGTTGCGGCGCGTCCTCGTTCCAGCTGTCCAGCATCGGCAGCGGTGGAATCGACGGTGCCGCGGCGAGATCGGTTTCCAGGGTGTCCAGCAGGTCTTCATGGCCCGCTTCGGCGAGCAGGATCGTGCATTCACGTAGATGGTCGACGATCACCGCAGCTGGACAACGCACGGCCATCGCCACCGGCAATGCCTCTGGCTGGTGCAGCGTCAGCGTCGGTTCGATTTCACCGGCCAGTTCATACGCCAGCAGCAACACCCAGCCACCGTGGAACGGCAGCTCATCCTCGGTAGGCGGCAACCGTTCGGCTTGCCAGGCGGCATCGAGTGCGTCGAGGAAACGCCCCTCGCGCGGCACTCCCGCATCGTCACGCAGGCAGCCGTCGGCCTGCAGCGTCAGCCGCTCGCGTGGAAACGCGAACAGGATGTCGTAACGCGACTGCGCAGTCCCGCGCACGACGCTTTCCAGCAGGCACGGATAACGGCCCGGAAAAGCAGCGGCCGGCGCGAGCAGATCGCGCCGGCCGGCCAGGATACGGCGATGGAAGGTCACGCCTGATCGATCGATCAGACGCGACGAAACGCCAGCGTGCCGTTGGTGCCGCCGAAGCCGAACGAGTTGGAGATCGCCACGTCGACCTTCGCCTCACGTGCGGTATGCGGCACGAAATCCAGGTCGCAGCCCTCACCTGGCTCGTCGAGGTTGATCGTCGGCGGCAACACCTGGTCGCGCAATGCCAGGATGCTGAAGATCGCCTCGACGCCACCAGCAGCACCCAGCAGGTGCCCGGTGGTCGACTTGGTCGAACTCATCGCCAGCTTGTACGCGTGGTCGCCGAACACCTTTTTCGCCGCCATCACTTCACCGAGGTCGCCTAGCGGCGTGGAGGTGCCGTGCGCATTGATGTATTGCACGTCCGTCGGATTGAGCCCGGCATCGTCCAGTGCGGTCTGGATGCAGCGCGCCGCACCTTCGCCACCCTCGCTGGGTGCCGTCATGTGGAACGCATCGCCGCTCATGCCGAAACCAACCAGTTCGGCGTAGATGCGCGCGCCGCGTGCCTTGGCGTGTTCGTACTCTTCCAGCATCAGCACGCCGGCACCGTCGGACAGCACGAAACCGTCGCGATCCTTGTCCCACGGACGGCTGGCCTTGGTCGGCTCGTCGTTGCGGGTGGACATCGCCTTGGCCGAACAGAAGCCGGCCATCGCGGTACCGGTGGTGGCGAACTCGGCGCCACCGGCGATCATCGCGTCGGCATCGCCGTACTGGATCATCCGCGCGGCCAGGCCGATGTTGTGGGCGCCGGTGGTGCACGCCGTCACGCACGCGATATTCGGCCCTTTCAGACCGAACATGATGGAGAGCTGGCCCGAGGCCATGTTGATGATCGAACTGGGCACGTAGAACGGCGAGACCCGGCGCGGGCCTTTCGCGGCCAGTTCCAGCGTGGTCGCCTCGATCGTGTAAAGACCGCCGATGCCGGCGCCAACGGCCACGCCGATGCGCGGCGCGTTTGCCTCGGTGATTTCCAGCCCGGAATCACGCAAGGCCTGGGTGCCCGCCGCCACGCCATAGTGGATGAACGGGTCCATCTTCTTGACGTCTTTCAGCGGCATCCACTGCGCCGGATCGAAGCCGCTGACCTGGCCGGCGATGCGCGTGGAATAAGCGGAGGTATCGAAATGGGTGACCGGGCCGATCCCGCTGACGCCCTTGAGAACACGCTCCCAGGCGCTGGCGATGTCGTTGCCGACCGGCGAGATGATGCCCATGCCGGTCACTACCACACGTCGCTTGCTCATGCTGATGTTCCTTACGTGAATACGTGGATCTGCCGACGCCGGCAGCCGTCCTGCGCAGATCGCGCGGACGTTGCCCTGTCGTGCCTGGCGGGCATCCTGCGCACCATACGGGGTCGGACGTTACAAAATGCAGAAACGAAAACTGCGCCAAGAAGGCGCAGCGTTCGGTATCACCGCACTGACCGACTGGTTCGCACCATGCTGGCCAGTCTGGCGAACGGCGATCAATTCCGTGGAATCAATCCTTGGAGTGGGCCTTGATGTAGTCAACGGCCTGCTGCACGGTGGTGATCTTCTCGGCGTCTTCGTCGGGAATCTCGGTCTCGAACTCTTCCTCGAGCGCCATCACCAGTTCCACCGTGTCCAGCGAATCTGCGCCCAGATCGTCCACGAACGAAGCGTTCGCCGTGACTTCATCTTCCTTCACGCCCAACTGCTCGATGACGATTTTCTTTACGCGCTCTTCGATGGTGCTCATGTTGCCCATACCTCTCAAGGAGTAATTGATTTGTCTGTGCCGGCGTGATGCCTGCAAAAGGCCGGCGCATTGTAGTGGCTAAACCGCGAGGCCGCCACGATCCGCCGCAAATACCAGGATGCCAGCCGTGTGGACCGGCGGGAAAACGCAATTGTCGCCTAAAACGCGTCCGCTGGCGACAACCGGCTTACGGCATGTACATCCCGCCGTTGACGTGCAGCGTTTCGCCGGTGATATAAGCCGCCGCTGGCGAGGCGAGAAAGCCCACCGCCTTGGCAATGTCGCCGACTTCGCCAAGGCGTCCCAGCGCGATCTGGCCCAGTAGCGACTGTTTCGATTCCTCCGGCAGTGCGCGCGTCATGTCGGTATCGATGAAACCCGGCGCCACCACGTTGACGGTGATGCCGCGGGTGCCGATCTCGCGTGCCAGCGATTTCGAAAACGCGATGATGCCCGCCTTGGCCGCTGCGTAATTGGCCTGGCCCGGATTGCCAGTGAGCCCGATCACCGAGGCGATCGAGATGATGCGGCCCTTGCGCGCCTTCATCATGCCGCGCATCACCGCCTTGGAGGTGCGGTAGACCGAGCTGAGATTGGTGTTCAGGATGACGTTCCAGTCGTCCTCGCGCATGCGCATCAACAACTGGTCACGGGTGATGCCGGCATTGTTGACCAGGATCGAAACCGCGCCGAATTCCTTGCCGATGCCGTCGACCAGACCATCGACCGCCGCCGTGTCTGTCACGTCCAGCACGCGGCCATGACCGCCGTGTGCCGCCAGCCGATCGCCGATCGCGGTGGCACCGCTCTCGCTGGTGGCGGTGCCGATCACGGTAGCGCCCATCGCGGCCAGCTCGTCGGCAATCGCCGCACCGATGCCGCGGCTGGCGCCGGTGACCAACGCGATTTCACCTTGCAGTGGGTTGCTCATTTGAATCGTTCCTTGGGGAGTCGGGAATGGGGAGGTCGCACTCACGCCCATTCGGCGAGTGCGATGTCGAGTTCGGTCGGCGCGCCGATCGCGCGTGTCTCGACCGTTTTATCGATGCGCTTGATCAGGCCGCTCAGCACCTTGCCCGGGCCACACTCGGCGACGCGCGAGGCACCGCCGGCAACGAGCGCCTGCACGCATTCGGTCCAGCGCACAGGCAGATACAACTGGCGTTGCAGCGCGCCGCGAATCTGCTCGACCGTGTCGTAACTGCGCGCCTCGGCGTTCTGGATGACCCGGATCGACGGCGAATGCCAGTCGATCGACGCCATGCGTTCGCCCAGCCTGTCGGCAGCGTCACGCATGAGTGCGCAATGCGAAGGCACCGACACCGCCAGCTTGATCGCCTTCTTCACACCCAGCTCGGCCAGCTTCGCCAACGCGCGATCGACCGCCTCGGCATTGCCGGCGATCACCAGCTGTCCCGGCGAATTGAAGTTGGCCGGCGCCACTACTTGTCCCTGCGCGACTTCTTCACATACCGCCGCGATCTGCGCATCGTCGCCACCAAGGATGGCCGCCATCGCGCCGACACCCGTCGGCACCGCCGCCTGCATCAATCGACCGCGCTCGGCGACCAGGGCTGCGGCATCGTGCAGCGACAGTGCACCGGCACAGACCAGCGCGCTGTACTCGCCCAGGCTGTGGCCGGACAGTTGCGCCGGTTGCGCGCCGCCAAGCTGCTGCCACACGCGCCACACCGCCACGCTGGCCGCCAGCAATGCTGGCTGGGTGTTCTCGGTGCGATTGAGCTTCTCTTCCGGTCCTTGGGCGCTCAAGTTCCACAGATCGAGTCCGGCACCTTGCGAGGCCTCCTCGAAAGTCGCCTGCACTTCGGGATACGTTGCAGCCAGTTCGGCCAGCATGCCGACCGACTGCGAACCCTGGCCGGGGAAAACGAACGCTAGCGAAGCGGAAGGTGAACTCATGTATGCATGGATCCCGTCGACGAAAGCCGCCATGGTGCCAGCATCGACGCCCATACGCAGCTGTATTCGGATTCGCCGGCGAGAAAACACGATGCCGCCCGAAGGCGGCATCGTGGGAAAATCTCCATCGAGTCGGCTCAGTAACGCAGCAGTGCCGACGCCCAGGTAAAGCCACCACCAAACGCTTCCAGCAGCAGGTTCTGACCGCGCTGCACCTTGCCCGAGCGCACGGCATAGTCGAGTGCCAGCGGCACCGAACCTGACGAGGTGTTGGCGTGCTTGTCGACCGTCACGATGACGCGCTCCATCGACATGTTCAGACGCTTGGCAGTCGCCTCGATGATGCGCAGGTTGGCTTGATGCGGAATCAACCAGTCGATCTGCGACTCGTCCATGCCGGCCGCCTGCAGGGTCTCGCCAACCAGCGAATCCAGCGTCTTCACCGCGACCTTGAACACTTCGCGGCCAGCCATCTTGATACGCACACCGTGATTCGGCTCGTCCTTGAAACCGACCGACACGCCAACCGGGTTGTACAGAAGATGTTTGTAACCGCCGTCGGCATGCAGGCAAGTAGCGTAAATACCCGGCTCGCTGGAAGCCTCCAGCACCACCGCGCCGGCGCCGTCGCCAAACAGCACGCAACTCTCTCGCTCGGTCCAGTCGACCATCCGGGTCAGTGTTTCGGCACCGATCACCAACACCTTCTTCGACTGCCCGCTGCGGATGAACTTGTCCGCAATACCCAGCGCGTAGACAAAGCCCGAGCACGCCGCGTTGACGTCGAACGCCGCACAGCCGTTTGCGCCGAGGCGATGCTGCACCAGGCAGGCGGTGGACGGAAATATGATGTCCGGCGTCGTTGTGCCGAGGATGATCAGGTCGAGCTCGGATGCCTTGACACCGGCAGCCTCCAGGGCTCGCTGCGCGGCGAGAAACGCCAGGTCGCCGGTGGTCTCGCCGTCGGCGACGATGTGACGCTGGCGAATGCCGGTGCGGGTGCGGATCCATTCGTCGCTGGTATCGACGATCTTTTCCAGATCGGCGTTGGTAACCACGCGTTCGGGCAGTGCGCTGCCGGTGGCGATAATGCGGGCGTAGATCTGGGCCATTCAGCTATCCATCAAGGGAAACAGCGGATCGAATACCGTAACGTTACGTTTCAGCATCCCTTAATGCAAAACGGCGCGTCGCCGCGCCGTCTCGCATGATCGTCCGGGAACCCGAAGGTTCCGCGAAATCGATCAATCCTCGACCGACACCGCACCCTTGGTTTCGATCACTTTCTTGCCGCGGTAGTAGCCGTCCTTGGTGACGTGGTGGCGCAGATGCACTTCACCACTGGTCGGGTCGGTGGACAGCTGCACGGTCTTCAGCGCATCGTGCGAACGACGCATGCCGCGGGTGGACGGGGTACGGCGGCTCTTGGCAACTGCCATGATAGTTCTCCAACGGAAACTTGATGATCTGGAATCGGCATGACCCAGGTTCGGATGAACCGGGTCGGTGGTTACTTCTTCAGTTCGCGCAATACCGCGAACGGATTTTCGGAGCGCCCCTCGCCGGCGAAATCCTCTTCCGGGTCGTGGCCTGTTACTTCGTCGGGCAGGCTGCTGTCCGGATTGACCGGAATCAGCGGAAGCGCCAACAACAATTCATCTTCAATCACATCCGCCGGCTTCAATCGGCCATCCTCGGCCACCAGCAACGGTTCGCAATCAGACGGCAGGCCAGCCTCGTCGCGCTCCAGTTTGATCAGGCCGAGCCGCGTATCCACGACGACCGGCAGTACAAATGGCTCCAGCGTCCGCTGACAGATCAGCGTCAGCGATGCCTTTGCGCGAACATCGACATAGCTGATGCCCAAGCTGTCACGCCCGAAATCCAGCTCGAATTGCAGCTCGCCATCGGTACTGGCCAGTACCTCGCACAGGCGTGGCATGGTCGCGATGGGTAGCGTTCCCTCGAACGAACGCCGCGCCGAGACCATGCGCCAAGCGTCCACGGACTCTGGCAGTGTCACGGACATAATCGCGAAATGTTAGGTGCGAAGCCGCCTGAAGTCAACATGGATGGCGCAGGGCTGGCCCCAGCGGTCAACGGTATGGGCGTATTTTGCCTGATCCGCCCGCAATGCGGCAGACTGAATCTTCCCGCCATCTGAGCCGCTGCCTTTGAATTCCTATTTGACGCTCGGTGCCGCCGTGTTGCTGGTGCTGCTGATTGCCCTGGTCGGAGGCGCCCTGTTGCTGCGGAGGCGCCAGAACCTGCGCGGCAACAGCCTCAAAACCCTGCTGGACCTGGCCGACCGGCTGGAAGCGGATCTCAAGACCTGCCGCTCCGGCCTGCAACAGGCGCATGCGGTGATGTCGCTCAATCCCGACCTTCCCGCCGCCAGCGAACAGGACGCGCAACATGCCATCGACGCCGGATTGCGTGCCCTGCTGCAGCAGCGCCTGTGGATCCGCGACCGCTCGCCGCTGGCCAGTCAACACGAGCTGGACGAGGCGGTCGGCTCGATGCGCGCCACCCGCGATCGCCTGCAACCGCTGCTGCAGGCGCTCAATCAGGCGCAGATCGACCTGAACAGCGCCATGCGCGAACACATCCGGCGTGAATCGGACACATGACGCCGAAGCCACCCCGCATCGTGCTGGGCTCGACCTCGCGCTACCGCGCCGAGCTGTTACGCCGGCTGCTGACGGATTTCACGCCATCCGCTCCCGGCACCGATGAAACCTCGCTGGCGGGCGAAATCCCGGCGGCACGCGCGCTGCGGCTGGCCGTGGCCAAGGCCGCGGCAGCCGCGACGGGAATCCACGATGCGCTGGTGATCGGTTCCGACCAGGTCGCCGAACTCGATGGCCAACTGCTCGACAAGCCCGGCACCGCCGATCGCGCCCGCGCCCAGCTCACGGCCAGCTCCGGTCGTGAGGTGCACTTTCACACGGCGCTGTGTCTCCTGGATACGCGTGACGGTCGCCAGCGCACCCATGTCGATCACACCTGCGTGCGCTTTCGCGAACTGGGCGCCGCGGAAATCGATCGCTATATCGAACGCGAACAACCATGGGACTGTGCCGGCAGTTTCAAGTGCGAGGGTCTCGGCATCAGCCTGTTCGAATCGATCGACAATCGCGACCCCACGGCGCTGATCGGCTTGCCGCTTATCGCGTTGTCGCGGCTGTTGCGCGAGGCCGGTTTCACATTGCCATAGCCCCCTCGAGCAGCAAAGGTCGACCGCATCGAAACTCGGCATTCCGGCATGAACGTACAGCGCCGGCCCGCCGCTACACTGCATCTTCCAGCTCCATCACCGCCAGCGAAGAACAGGCATCCATGTCCGCCATCACCCAGCCCGACGATGAACTGCTGCAGCAACGACTGAACGCCGCGATGGCCCAGGTCAACCGCGTATTGCTGGGTAAACCGCGCCAGGTGAAGCTCGCCTTCACTTGCCTGATCGCCGGCGGACACCTGCTGCTGGAAGACGTGCCCGGCGTGGGCAAGACCACGCTGGCGCATGCACTGGCGGCGACTTTCGCGCTGGAATTCCAGCGCGTGCAGTTCACTAGCGACCTGCTGCCTTCGGACATCATCGGGGTCAGCGTCTACGAACGCGAAACCGGCCTGTTTCGCTTCCATCCCGGCCCCATCTTTACCGGCCTGCTGCTGGCCGACGAGATCAACCGCGCCAGCCCGAAAACGCAGAGCGCGCTGCTGGAAGCGATGGCCGAGGATCAAGTCACCGTGGACGGCCAGACCCATGCCCTGGCGCAGCCGTTCTTCGTGGTCGCCACACAGAATCCGCTGGACCTCAACGGGACCTTTCCATTGCCCGACTCGCAGCTCGACCGTTTCATGTTGAGACTGTCGCTGGATTATCCGGACGCCACCGCGGAACGCGCCCTGCTCATCGGCGCCGACCGCCGCGACCTGCTGGCGCAACTCACGCCGCAACTCGATGGTGCTGCCCTGCTGGCGCTGCAACGACAGGCGCAGGCCGTCACCGTCAGCGCAAGCCTGCTCGACTATCTGCAGGCCCTGCTCGCCGCCAGCCGCCGCCATGCCGATATCCGCGTGGGCCTGTCGCCACGTGCCGGCCTGGCCCTGCTCGGTGCGGCGCGTGCATGGGCACAGCTCAGTGGACGCGGCCATGTGTTGCCCGAAGACGTGCAGGCGCTGTTCGTGCCGCTGGCCGCGCATCGCCTGTTGCCCGCGCGCGGCGCCAATGGCGACACGCTGGCGCGGCAACTGCTGGCCGAGGTCGCGGTGGATTGATGCGCGGCATCTTTCAGCGCGTTCAGCGATGGGCCGAGCGCCGGCTGCCCGCACTCACCCGCTACCGTCGCCCGGAGAGTCTGCCGATCGAGCTGCATCGGCGGCGCATCTATATCGTGCCCAGCGGTTTCGGCCTCGGCTTCTCCATCCTGTTGCTGGTGATGCTGATCGGGGCGTTGAACTACGCCAACAACGCCGCGCTGCTGCTCACCTGTCTGCTCGGCGCCGCCAGCGCCGCAAGCATGCTGGTGGCATTTCGCGCTCTCGACGGCCTGCGCCTGGAGCATATCCGTGCCGGTCACGCCGTCGCCGGCCAGCCGATCGAGCTGATCCTGGCATTCGGGTCCCGCCGTCCACGCGATGCGATCCGCGTCGACCTCGGTGACAACACCATGGCCTTCGCGCTTGACGGTCGGACCGCTGCCCTGGTGAAGCTGACGTTGCCCACCGATCAACGCGGCTGGCAGCCGCTGCCGCGCCTGCGTGTATGGAGCAGCTGGCCGCTGGGTCTGTTCCGCGCGTGGAGCTGGTTGCACCCCGATCAGCAGATCCTGGTCTGGCCGCGACCGGAAGCGGCCGGACCGCAGCCGCACGCACCGGCCAACGATGCCCGCCACATGCGCCTGCATCGGGGCGATGAGCTAGCTGCGCTGCGCGACTACCGCGCCGGCGACCCGCAACGGCACATCGCCTGGAAAGCCAGCGCACGCCATGCCAGCCTGCTGGTGAAGGATTTCGAACAACCGCAGACCCAGCCCCAGTGGCAGCTGGACTGGCGCCAGCTGGGCGGGCTGGGCAGTGAGGCGCGTATCGCCCGGTTGGCCCGCTGGTTGAACGAGGCACAGGCCCGGCGCTGCCAGTACAGCCTGTGGTTGCCCGGTGACGAGATCGCCAGCAGCAGCGGTCCGCTGCACTACGCACGCTGCATGAGCGCGCTGGCGCAGTTGCCGTGATGCCATCGCGACCCAGGAAAGCAGCCGCGCAGCCGATCGGCATCCGCGCGTTCGATCTGCTCAGCCTGACCATGGCGTTGGTGCTGGGGCTGCATTCACCGCATCTGCCGTGGTGGCTCAGCCTTGCACTGGCGCTGACGCTCGGCTGGCGCTGGTGGCAACGTCATCGACACGATGGCCGCGTCCCGCGCTGGCTCAAGCTGCCACTGCTGGCGTTGCTGACGCTGGCGGTCATCGTCCAGTACGGCAGCATCTTCGGTCGCGAGCCCGGTGCCACGCTGGCGGTCGGCCTGCTCGTGCTCAAGTTGCTGGAAACCGAAACCGTCCGCGATGCCCGCGTCGGCATCAGCTTCGCCTGTTTTGCGTTGATGGTTGCGCTGCTGTTCGACCAGGGATTGATCGCCACCGTGGTGGTCGCCCTGGGCCTGTTACCGGCGCTGGCCACCCTGCGCGCGCTCGAACCCGCACAGTCGCCCCGCAGCCTGCCGCGCACGCTGTTGCCGGGCCTGGCCCTGTCGGCAGCGGCCTTGCCACTGGCGTTGCTGGCGTTTTTGCTGGTGCCGCGACTCAGTTCGCCATTATGGGGCGCTCCCTCGCCGAACTCGGCACGCACCGGCCTCAGCGACAGCATGTCGCCCGGTGGCTTCACCGAGCTGCTCACCGACGATCACCCGGCCATGCGGGTCAGTTTTGACGGCGCGCCACCACCGCCAGACCAGCGGTATTTCCGCGCCTTCGTCATGGGCAACTACGACGGGATCAGCTGGCGCTATCGCGACGCCGCGAATCTGCCCCCGGTGACGCTGGAAGTGTCCCACTCCGCGAGATACCAGATCAGCCTGGTGGCCACGCATCGGTACGTGTTGCCGACGCTGGACGTACCCATCGACACACCGCCCGGTGCCAGCATGCGCCGCGATCGTGTCGTGGTGGCCGACAAGCCGGTCAACGATCCGCTGACGTACAGCTTGAGCTCTGCCACGCGATATCGGCTGGAACCCGAACTGGGCGAACATCCTCGACGCTGGTTGCTGCTGCCCGTCGGCTTCAATCCAAAAGCGCTGGCGCTGGGCCGGGAATGGCGCCAACGCTTCGGCGCCAACGATGCCGCGATCGTGCAGGCCGCGTTGAACCTGTTTCACGATGGCGGCTTCCGCTACACGTTGGCGCCAGCACCGCTGGGGCGCAACGCCATGGATGACTTCCTGTTCGATACGCGTGAAGGATTCTGCGAACACTACTCATCGGCATTCACCGTATTGATGCGTGCCGCCGGCATCCCGGCGCGGGTGGTCACCGGCTACCAGGGCGGATATTGGAACAAGCTTGGCAACTACCTTCTGGTGCGCAACTCCGATGCCCACGCGTGGAGCGAGGTGTGGCTGGCCGGGCGGGGCTGGGTGCGGATGGACCCCACCGGCGCGGTTCGCCCGGAACGGGTTTCGCTGGGCGCCGCCGCGGCCGCCGGCGAGCAGTTGGCCTGGTATCGCAATGACTGGCTGCAAAACCTGAGCAATCACTGGGACATCGTCAACCGCTGGTGGGACAAAGGCGTTATCGGGTTTGATGCATTGCGCCAGCATGGTTTGCTTACCCCGTTCGGGATTCGCGATACCGACACGGCGACCCTGGGCATACTGCTGGCGCTGAGCAGCGTGTTGTTTATCGCCATCGGGCTGGCGTGGGCTCTGCGGCGGCGATCACGCGACCCCTTGCGTGGTGCGCTGGCCGAGCTGGAACGGAAGCTGGCGCGCAAGGGCGTTGTCCGCCGCCCTGCCGAAGGACCGCAGCACTACCTGAGCCGTGCCGCCCGGGCATTACCCGGTCAACGCAAAGAACTTGCGACCTTGACGAACAGTTACCTGGAACTACGCTATGCCCACGATGAACCTCCGACTGAACCATTGCGCGCATTTCAGCTTGCAGTACGGGATTTTCGGATCGCCAACGTGGTCAAATAAGAGTCGACGCCACGGCGCACGCCGTCGCCCATGATGGAGATATCCCCATGTCCCTTTACCGTCCGCTCACCCTCGCCGCCGCCCTCGCCTTGCTGGCCGGCTGCGCGACGATACCCAAGCCACTGGAAGGCACCTATACCAACATTTCCACGGCTGGCGCCCAGCAAGGCGGCGCCGGGGGCACACGTGTGCGTTGGGGTGGCGAGATCATCAAGACCGAACCCGGTCCGCAACAGACCTGCTTCTACCTGCTGTCGCGTCCGCTGGACAGCCAGGCACGCCCGGAGGCCGGCAGTGCTGGCGAAAACCAGGGTCGCTTCGTGGCCTGTCGAGAGGGGTTCTACGATCCGGAAGTGTTTGTCCGTGGGCGCGAACTGACCGTCACCGGCACGTTGCACGGCACGGTGTCACAGAAGGTAGGCGAGTACGACTATGCCTATCCGCGCGTGGAGGCCGACGTGGTCTACCTGTGGCCGAAGCGCCCGATCATGGTGAACTATAACTATCCGCCCGGCTTCTACGATCCGTTCTGGGGCCCGGGCTTCGGTCCCGGTTACTACGGCGGCTGGGGCCGTCCGTACTGGAATCGCCCGCGGGTCATCGTGGTGCGCCCGGCACCACCGCCGCGGAAGTAACCTTCACAAAAAAACGCCGGCTCGAAGCCGGCGTTTTCATATCCGGATACGCCACTGCGTCAACCCGGTGGCCAGTGCAGGCGACGCCCGGCCAGCAGGTGCACGTGGAGGTGAAACACGGTCTGCCCGCCATCCTCGTTGCAATTGACCACCGTGCGATAGCCCTGCTCGGCAAAGCCTTCCTGTTTCGCATAGGCCGCCGCAGCCAGCAGCAGCTTGCCGAGCAACTCGGCATCGGCTGCGGTGGCGTCGTTGAGCGTGGGCATCGGCTGTCTTGGAATGAACAGCACGTGCACCGGCGCCTGGGGATTCAGGTCGCGGAACGCCAGCACGTCGTTGTCTTCGTAGACGATGTCAGCGGGGATTTCGCGGCGAATGATCTTGCTGAAAATCGTGTCGCTCATGAGCGTTTTCCTTGTGGGGATCAATCGAGGAGCTGGCGCCCGCCAAAGGCATGGGCCAGCGTGCTGCGATCGACATATTCCAGTTCGCCGCCCAATGGCACGCCGTGCGCCAGCCGCGTTGGCCGCACGCCGCCTGCACGCGCCAGCTGGGCCAGGTAGTGTGCAGTCGCCTCGCCTTCCACGGTGGGGTTGGTGGCGATGATCAATTCCTCGATCTCGCCGTCGCCGAGGCGCTGGGCCAGTTGCGCCAGGCCCAATTCTTCCGGCCCCAGCCCGTCCAGCGGAGACAACCGTCCCATCAACACAAAGTACTGGCCGCGAAAACCGGTGGCCTGTTCGATCGCGGCCAGGTCGACCGGCGTTTCCACCACGCACAGCACCTGGCGATCGCGGCTGCTGTTCGCGCACAGCGAGCACAACGGTTCCTCACTGAAGTTGCGGCACCGCTCGCAATGCCCGATGCGCCGCATCGCCTGTTCCAGTACGGCGGCCAGCTTCAGCCCCCGCTCGCGCTCGCGTTCCAGCAGATGAAAGGCCATCCGCTGCGCACTCTTGCCGCCCACGCCAGGCAGACAGCGCAGGGCTTCGATCAATTCGGCGAGAAGTGGGGAGCCGCTCATGGGCTTTCCGAGATTCGGGACTGGGGATTCGGGATTGGAAAAATCAAGAGCATGTATCGCCTCATTCTGCCGTCACGAATCACGAATCCCGGTTCAAAACGGCATCTTGAAGCCGGCCGGCAGGTTCATGCCGGCAGTGACGCCGCCGAGGCGGTCCTTGCTGACCTCGGCCACCTTGTTCACGGCGTCGTTGATGGCGGCAGCAACCAGGTCTTCGGCCATCTCGGGATCGTCGGCGAAAGTCTGTCGGTCGATCTGCACACGACGCACTTCATGCGCACCGGTCATCACCACACTGACCAAGCCACCACCGGCACTGCCGGTGACTTCGAGTTTGGCGATTTCTTCCTGCGCGCGCTTCATGTCGTCCTGCATGCGCTGCGCTTGCTGCATCAGTTGACCGATTTGTCCTCTCATCACATGGCTCCGGATTCGTTGTCGAAAGGTTTGATGGATTGCGGCACGACACGTGCGCCGAACTCGCGTTTCATCGACTGCACCAGCGGGTCGCCTTCGATCGCTTCTTCGGCGGCGGCCTGCGCCGCGTCGCGTGCCTGGGCGGCGCGTGCCGCCGGCGTTTGCACGGCGGCACCCTCGCTGTTGTTGACGAAACGCAGACGGATGCGTTCACCCAGCGCCTGACCGATGCGCTCTTCCATCTGGCTCACCATCGGTTCCACCGCCAGGCTCATGTGCGCCGGCTGCAGCGCCAGCACCAGGGTCTGCCCGTCCCGCTCGCGCAATACCGCGTTCTGCGCCAACAGGCCGAACGGCCCACGCAAACCTGCACGTTCGATCAGCGCGTCCCAATCGGGCAAACCGTTGGCATCCTGCGCCACCGGACTGGCGGCCACGCCAGGCGTCGGAGCCGGTACCGCGGCAGCTCGCGGCGGTGGCGAGGGTTCGCGCTGACGCTCCGGAACAGCAGCAGACCGTGTCGGGGATGAAACCGTGGAGCGCGCTGGAACGGCCGCCGGGCTGTCCGCCGGGCGCGGAGCGCGCTCCGCCGGTGCGCTGTCGCCCGGACGGAACGCCAGCATGCGCAGCAGCGCCATCTCGAATCCGGTGCGCGCGTCCGGCGCCAGCGCCAGGTCGCGGCGTCCCGATGTGGCAATCTGGTAATACAACTGCACGTCTTCCGGCGTCATCCGCTCGGACAACGCCACCAGCGCACCGTCATCATCGCTGTCTTCGTCCGGCCGATAGCCGGGAATTAGCTGGATCAGTTGCAGCCGGTGCAGCACGCTGGCGAGGTCGTCCAGCACACCGCCGAAGTCCGGTGAGTAGGAGGCGATCTGCGTGCATTCGGCCAGCAATCGTTCACCGTCGCCTGCCGCCAGCGCATCGAGCACGCCCAGCACCTGCCCGCGTGCCACGCTGCCGAGCATGGTGCGCACGTCGTCGGCATGCAGGGCGCCGCCACCGTAGGCGATCGCCTGATCCAGCAGCGACAAGCCATCGCGCAGCGAACCATCGGCCGCGCGTGCCAGCTCGCCGATCGCGCCGTCTTCGTAAGCAATGTTCTCGGCACCTAGGATGTGCCGCATCTGGCCGGAAATCTGCTCCGGCAGCAATCGCTTCAGGTTGAACTTCAGGCAGCGCGACAGCACCGTCACCGGCAGTTTCTGCGGATCGGTGGTGGCAAGCAGGAACTTCACGTGCGGCGGGGGTTCTTCCAGCGTCTTCAGCAACGCGTTGAACGCGTTCTTCGACAGCATGTGCACTTCGTCGACCAGGTACACCTTGAAGCGGCCGCGCGATGGCGCGTACTGCGCGTTCTCGATGACCTCGCGCACGTCGTCCACGCCGGTATTGCTGGCCGCATCGATTTCCAGCAGGTCGACGAAACGCCCCTCGTCCACCGCCGTGCACACCGAACACTCGCCACAGGGGTCGGCCGACTGCCCGCGCTCGCAGTTGAGCGACTTGGCGAAGATGCGCGCGATCGTGGTCTTGCCGACGCCGCGGGTGCCGGTGAACAGATACGCATGATGCATGCGGCCGGTGTCGAGCGCGTTGGTCAGCGCACGCACCACGTGCTCCTGCCCGACCAGCTCGGCGAATTTGCGCGGACGCCACTTGCGGGCTAGTACCTGATAAGACATGCCTGACTACCTTGGGGCGAACATCGATTGTGCCAAGTCGGGCGGGGTTTCGGTAGCCGCGGCTTCAGCTGCGGCCCGCAGGTCGGCGATCGCGGCTGAAGCCGCTCCCACAATGGCGTACCCAAAGTCGCGTACCCGAAAAGGCGGCGGCCCCGCCAGCCACACCCCGGCACCCGAATCATTCGCTACCGTTGCTTCCTTCCGGACCTGGCGGAGTTTGCGAACTATCGTCGCGGGGGGACCGACGGGGCCACCATAGACGTGGGCTGTTGAGCCCTGAAACTATTTCAAGCTACAAGTTGGCGGAGAGAGCGGGATTCGAACCCGCGATAGGTTTTACCCTATACACACTTTCCAGGCGTGCTCCTTCAACCACTCGGACACCTCTCCACTTGTATTTGCAGCAATGCGGCAACGTGATCGAGCGGGATTGTTCGACCCTCCTGGGTCTCACCCCTCACTCACGTTCGGGGCCAGCCTGGCGGCTGTCCAAATTCGTTCCAGACGAATTTGTCGAACCCGCGATAGGTTTTACCCTATACACAACTCCAGACCACCCTGGATCAACCACTCGGACACCTCTCCACATGGGTGAAACCGCCCTCTGCCGAACATCGCTGCACGACAAAGAAGCGGAAGGATAGCGGCAGGCCCGGATACAGGCAAGCAGACTGGACCAGTCAACCCGCGTCGGCGCGTGGTGCGGAGGGTGTCGCCAGTGCGACGCGCTCGTCCGCCGTTGCGATGCGGTAGCCCCGTGTGGCCAGCGCGGCACCGTCGGCGGCACTGCCATAGTGGTAAAGAATCATCTGCCGGCGCAGTGTTTCGGGATATTCCCGTTCGATGTCGTCGATGCCGGTGTGAGAGGGGTTGCCGACCAGGCTGCAGTCGTGGGCGATCAGCGCAGCGCTCTCGGCATGGCGCGCCAGCACTTCCGGGATCGGCCGGGTATCACCGGTGTAGACGAAACTGCCGTCCAGCGCCAACCCGTACGACGTACCCGGCACATGATGGCGGCTGGCGAACACGTCGAACCACAAACCATCCAGCCAGAAACCGCGCGTGCACGGAACCAGGCGGAACGCCTCCCAGAAATTCACGCCGCCCTCGGCAAGGGCGCCGGGGTAATCGGCCACGCGTGCCTGCAACCACGGCAACAGCCCGGCATGAATGAACACCCGGGTAGCGCCACGCAACTGTTCGTCAAACCACAATCTGATGAACAAGCGTTCCAGTCCGGCGACATGATCCATGTGGGTGTGCGTGATGAATATGGCTGGCGGCAACGCGCCGTAAGCCGCCAGATAGCGATCAAGCGTATCCGGGCCACAGTCGACCAGCAGCAAAGGCTTGCCGTCGCGCTCCAGCACGACCGCCGACGAGCCTAGTTCCAACGCGTGCGCGGCGCCGACGCCGAGGAAATGCAGATGCCAGTTCATGCGTTCAATGTACGCCCGTAGCGATAAAGCAGTGGTTGCCACACGTCTCGATCGAACGCCGCTTCGCCGGTAGCAGCGCCCAGCTTCATCAGCGATCGGCGCAACCGCTGCAGGTTGGCCTGCTGCCAGTCAACAGCGGGGGTGCGCAAGCGACCACGATCGAAGTCGATCAGGTACAGCTCGCCCGGCGCCACCAGCACGTTGTGCGCGTTCAAGTCGGCATGCCAGATGCCGGCTCGATGGAAGCGCGCCACCAGCGCACCGACCTCCTCGCCCAGTTCAGCGTCCAGCCGCCCTGTCGCCAGACATTCCGCCAACGTCTGCGCATCGGCGATCCGGCGGGTGATCAGGTCGGCCGTGTAGTACAGGCCGTGCCGGCAGTAACGAGCCGCCATCACGACAGGTCCGGGGAGCTCCAGCCGGGCGATCTCGGCCAGCACGCGAAACTCCATGAAGGGGCGAGTGCGATCCGCCCCCGTCCACAGATAACGGTCGCCCATCAACGTGGCGACCAGGCCGCCGCGGCGATAATGCCGCAGCACGCATTCGCCGACGGGAGTACCGATGACCAATACACCGCCCCGACCACCGGCCTGCGCGCGCAACGCATCGTGTTCGCGCCAGTATTCCGCGGCGAACCATTCATGCCCGACTTGTGGCGATACCTCGGCGTCGAACAGAATCGCGCCTTCGGTATCCTCGTGGGTTCGTTCGTGCATCATCATGCCCAGTGACTATCCACGATTCTAACCCAGCCCCCATGACCACGAACCCGATGACTGCCGCTGCCTCGATTTGCCTATTGCGCACTTCCGCCATCGGCGATGTCACCCATGTGGTGCCGCTGGTGCGCACGCTGCAGCGGGCTTGGCCGCAGACATCGCTGACCTGGATCATCGGCAAGCTGGAACGCAAGCTCGTCGGCGACCTGCCCGGCGTGGAGTTCGTCACGTTCGACAAGGCCGCTGGCTGGGCGGGCATGCGCGCGGTGCAAGGCACGCTGAAAGGCCGGCGTTTCGATGCGCTGTTGCAGATGCAGGTCGCGATGCGCTCCAACCTGCTGAGTCTAGGCATCAAGGCCGATCAGCGCATCGGCTACGACCATGCGCGATCGAAAGACCTGCACAGCCTGGTCATCAACGAACGTATTCCCGCGCGCACCGGCGAGCACGTGCTCGACGCGATCGGCAGTTTCTGCGAACCGCTGGGACTGAAACAGACGCAAGTGCGTTGGGACATCCCGATTCCCGAAGAAGCCCATCTCTGGGCAGCCAAACAACTGCCTGGCGATGTACCCACTTTGCTGGTCAGCCCCACATCAAGTCACGGGCTGCGCAACTGGCGCCCGGAGCGCTATGCCGCGGTGATGGATCACGCCGTCGCCCGGGGCTGGCGCACCGCGCTGGTCGGCGGGCCATCCACCTTCGAACGCGAGATGGCCGACGCCGTGCTGGCGGCATGCAAGTCGCCGCCGCTCGACCTCACCGGCAAGGACACCTTGAAGAAACTGATGGCCCTGCTTGGTCGCGCGCCCTTGCTACTGACACCCGACTCCGGCCCGATGCACATGGCCAACGCGGTCAGCACCAAGGTTCTTGGGCTGCACGCGGCGAGCAACCCGGATCGCTCCGGTCCGTACTCCGACCGCCGCTGGTGCGTGAACAAATACGACGAAGCCGCGCGCAAGTACCTGGACAAACCGGCCAGCGAATTGCCCTGGGGCAGCAAGATCGAAAAGCCCGGGGTAATGGACCTGATCAGCGTCGATGACGTGATCGAGCGCTACGAAGCCGCCGCGCAAGCCATGCACCTGCTGTAGGAACCCGCTGGCGGGCGATCTCTTTCTTCGGACATTTAGAGCAAAAGCATCGCCCGCCAGCGGGCTCCTACGCGCACTGACTAGACTGCGCGGTAATCCTGGTACGACTTCTCCTCGACCAGTTGCGAGCCGAGCTTGAGGTTGATCTCGCGCTTGAACGCGGCGCGCTCGTCGTTGCGAAAATACACGGCGCGGGCCAGTTCGATGAACTCGGCGTCGAACGCCTGCGCCCTCTCCTTGAGGCGGATCTTGTCCTCGATGTCCCACAGCAATTCGTTCACCGCCAGCAGGCGCGAACGCTCATCGCTGATATCGGTATGCGACTCGCTGCTGTTGGCCCAGGTTGCGTTGAGCAGATCCAGTTCGTTGCGCACATTGGCCAGCTTGGCCGCATCGGCGATGCGTCGCGACTTGATCTCGAGAATGGTGATCTTGTCGATCAGTTCGCCGTAGGACACCGGGGTCTGGATCAGGCTCATGGACTTGTTTCCGTCGTAAGTGGTGGTTATGCCGCCGGGCCGAATGCGCCCTGTTGCACCAGCGCACAGACTGTACGCACATCGCCATCCATCGCGCGGTCGCGATGGATGAAACCGACGTGCTGGCGCAAGATCGCGTGGGCATCACGCACGGCCGCGCCAGCATGAAAATCGCCGGCGCTGGCCAGCGCCGCAGCGAGTTGCTGTACCTCGGTGGCGAATTGCGCGTAGTGCGGCTGGTCTTCGCGTGGTGCGTTGCTGACCTTCGCCGCCAGCGCCTGCCAGCCGCCACGGGTAGCCAGCCGGCGTGCCGCGTTCAGCATGGCCTGACGATAGTCCAGTGCCTGCGCGGCGGTGTACAACTCCAGCGCCAGCACATGGCTGAGGTCTTCCATCATTTCCAACACATGGCGCGCCTCGTTGGCACCCATCGACACATGGTCTTCGGCATTCGCGCTGGTCGGCACCGAATACACGCTGGCCGGATGCGCGCGAGTGGCCAGGTCGTTGACCAATGCAGCAGCGGTGTACTGCACGATCATGAAACCGGAGTCGGTACCGTCCTCGTTACCGGTGAGGAAGGCCGGCAGGCCGTCGTTCGTGGCCGAATCGACCAGCTTGTTGAGGCGCCGTTCGGAAATCGAGGCCAGCACCGGGATCGCGGCCTTCACGTAACTCATCGCCAATGCCAGCGGCATGCCGTGGAAGTGGCCGGCAGAGATCACCTGTTCCTCGATGAACTGCGCGTCGTCGTTGTCCGGGAAGATCAGCGGGTTGTCGGTGACCGAATTCAACTCGATGTCGAACACGCGGCACGCCTGCGTCCACGCGTCGCGCACCGCACCATGCACCTGCGGCATGCAGCGCAGGCTGTAGGCATCCTGTGGCTGGTGTTTCTTGCCACCCTTGAACGGCAGGAAACGACTGTAGAACGCCTCGCGGCCGTGGCGCTGGTTGGCCGGCACCCAGTCCCAGCCGATGTCGAAGCTGAGCGCCTGGTCGTCCGGCTCGCTCCACGCCTCGGCACTCCACGACTTGAAACGCGGCACCAGGTGATAGGGAATGTCCACCAGGGTGGAACCGCTCAACAGTTCGCGCACATGCGCGGCGGTTTCCACTTGTCCCGGATGCGGACGCAACGCGTGCACTTCGGGGCGCAACGCGCCGCTGCGACCGGCGAACGCATCGAGCGTCATCGACGCGGCCAGGTCGGCGGTATCCAGCAGGCGCTCCAGCGCATCGAGCGCCAGCGCACCGGTAGCCAGCATTTGTGCGGTGCCGTTGTTGAGTGCCAGGCCCTCCTTGAAGGAAAGCCGGATCGGCGTGAGGCCCGCGCGCTTCAGCGCCTCGGCGCCATCCATCCGCTCGCCCTGGTAGAACGCCTCGCCGCCACCAAGCAGCACGATCGCCAGATGCGACAACGGCGCCAAATCGCCACTGGCGCCCACCGACCCCTTTTCCGGTACCACCGGCACCACGCCAGCGTTGAGCATCGCAGTCAACGCTTCGAGCGTGCTCACACGAATGCCCGAATGACCGCGCATCAGCGTATTGATGCGGATCAGCAACATCGCCCGCACCACGTCTTCGCCGAACGGCTTACCCACGCAAACGGCGTGGGTGATGATCAAATTGCGCTGCAATTCCTCCAGCAAGGTGCCCTCGGGTGCGTGCGGATTGCCCCTTGGCAGCTCGTCGCGCACGCGATGCGCACCGAGCAGCTTGTCGGCATTGCTGCCGAAACCGGTGGTGACGCCGTAGGTGGGTTCACCACAGCTGACCTTGTCGGCCAGGAAATCGGCGGCACGCTGCACGCGCTCGAGTTGCGGCTGATCCAGCGCCACCGACGCGCCCTGCCTTGCCACCGCCACCAGCTGCGCGCGCGTCAGGCTGCTGCCGTCGAGAAGAATGGTTTTGCTCACCAAAGAATGCTCCGCATTGTTGCCGTCATTCCCGCGAACGCGGGAATCCGTGTTGACTGTGTTGCAGGTTGAAGCTGCATGACCTGTTTCGCCGTTGATGCAACGCCTTCAGCCCATGGCTGCGGCCTGCTCCAGCTCCACACGCAATGTCTTGATCAACTCACCGCGAGCAACCTCGAACTGATCCTCCCGGCGCAGATCCTTCACCGTGACCACGCCTTTGGCGATCTCGTCCTCGCCCAGGACGATCACGAAACGGATGCCGGCACGATCGGCATACTTGAATTGCTTGCCAAGCTTGCTCCCTTCCAACACGACCTCGGTGGCAATACCGGCGCCACGCAACTCACTGGCCAGGACCAGATACACGGGCAACTGCGCCGCGTCCATCTGCGTCACCAGGACGTCGACCGTACTGTTGGCCGTGTTGATCAGGCCTGCATCGCGCAGTTGCCAGTACAGCCGGGTCAATCCGATCGAAATACCGACACCGGGCAGCTTTGATCGGGTGTACTGACTGGCCAGGTTTTCATAACGACCACCGGAGCAGATCGAACCGATCTGCGGATGATCGTTCAGGGTGGTCTCGTAAACCGTGCCGGTGTAGTAATCGAGGCCGCGTGCGATCGACAAATTCAACGCGTAGTGCGTCTCCGGCACACCAAACGCGTGGATCAGGCCAAGCACTTCCTTCAGCTCGGCGCGGCCCTGCTCCAATGCCTCCGGCCCGGGGCCCAGCGCGTCGAGCTTGTCCAGCGCATCCTGCAACGAGGTGGAGCGCACCTGCACGAAGGCGAGGATCTGCGCCGCCACCGTGGCACTGAGCCCGAACGCCTCGCCAGTCAACGCATCGCGCACGTAATCGGCACCGCGTTTGTCCAGCTTGTCCACCTCGCGCAGCACCAGCATCTGCTGTTCGCCGTCGATAATGCCCAGGCTTTCGAAATAGCCACGCATCAATTTTCGGTTGTTGAGCTGGATGGTGAACGGGCCAATCGCCAGTTCGTGGAACACGCTATAGATCACCGCGGGAATCTCGGCGTCATAACGCACCGACAGCGCGTCCTTGCCGATCACGTCGATGTCGCACTGGTAGAACTCGCGAAAGCGGCCACGCTGGGCGCGCTCGCCGCGGTATACCTTCTGCATCTGGTAGCGGCGGAACGGGAAACTCAGGTCGCGCTCGTGCTCGGCCACGTAGCGCGCCAGCGGCACGGTGAGGTCGAAACGCAGCGCCAGCTCGGGCGTGCCCTCGTCGGCCTTGCCAAGTGCGCCGGTCGACTGCACGAAATAGACCTGGCGCTCGGTCTCGCCGCCGGTCTTGGTCAGCAACACATCGGAATATTCGATCACCGGCGTTTCGACCGGCAGGAAGCCGAAACGCTCGTAATTGCGGCGGATCACATCGAGCATGCGCTGGAACGCGATCTGGTCGAGCGGCAACAGCTCAAGCACGCCGGGCATGGTGCGGGCCGGGGTAAGCGCCATGAAATCCTCTACTGACGATGGGAGACATTCCGTCCGGCCACGGGCCGCACGACGGTAGCCGTCAAGATTACCAGAACGGCATGAGCCCCCGCGGCCGCACCGGCGGCCGAATACATCGAAACTGTTGCCAAGCCCCCTACCGACGATTAAGATACGCGGCTTCCCACGGGGTGTAGCTCAGCCTGGTAGAGCGCTACGTTCGGGACGTAGAAGTCGCAGGTTCGAATCCTGTCACCCCGACCAAAATAAACAACGACTTAGGCCATCCTTATCGGGTGGCCTTTTTCGTTGGTCCTGCGGCCAGCCTGCGAAGGGATTTCGAAACGCCGCACGCGCTCGACGTATCCGGTGGCGGATGGCGCTCCATACCGCACCGCCCGGACTGCTTCATCCGGTTCTTGGAAACCATGCCAACAACGTTGCCTTCGTCCACAACAAGAGCGCCGCTGGATACCTGTTCGTTTATCGCATTCTGCCTGGGGCAACCGTTTTCCGGTGGATGCCGTTCGCCTGTTCTCCCTTGTCGTCCAGGCATCCGACCATGACCGATTCATATAGAGCACCGAGGTAGGCGGCGCGCCGCTTGGCGTGTAGTTCCGAGGTGAACCTCTCCTCGGTTTGCCGTCGCCCTCCGGTAAAGCCACGCACCACAAATACGGTATCGTTCATGTCACGTTCTCCATCCAGCCCCACTGTCGAGGCTGCGATCACCGGTCGAAAATTTCCGTGAAAGAGACGGAAATAGACTGTATTGGCGACACGTTTGGCAGTGTTTTTTCTCACGCCGATCGACAGAGCCGACCGACAATTCCACGCGATAAATTCCGTCGTGCCCGAACGTGCCGCTTACCATGGGATCAACATCGAACTGCGGGTAAGCACATCGGCCAGAGGCAAGGCGATCAGTAATGCCAGCCAGGCAAAACCCATCGCAGCCACCAGCCGCAGCAAGGAGCTGTCTGTCTTCAGGCGCATGAAGAAAATCAGCACCAGCAGCGTCTTCACCGAAGCGATACCGAGGTTGGCCACTTCGTTGAATGCACCCATCGATGTTTGTGACTGAATGGCACTGGCTGTTCCACCGCGGCGCCCATGTCATGTGGCTCCGCTGTCATCGCACGCCAGACCAGAACGGCGCATACGCCCAACACCACCACGCCGAGCAGGAACAGCTTTGCAAACAGGCTGAAACAAAGGGAGAAAACCTGGGCCATGGCAGAGATCGAAACCGACGAACTGCCAAGGCGAATGCAGCCATATCAGCTGTCCGCCCGCGGTTGCGCCGATCAGGACATGGCGGAGGGCGCGTCGAACGGCAACGGCGTGGCGCCAACGGCAAACATGGCTTCATCCGCGACCGTCAACATATCCCCTTCGCCATCGACGACGACCAGCACGTGACCTGCGGCGATTTCGTCTTCGAACTTGCGTCGCACCGGACTGGGCTCCGATGTGCCCGTCAGCATCCCGACCCAACCGCCTACCCCGGCGCCCACCAGGGTCATCGCGGCCACACCCGCCAGAGTGAGCCCCAGCGGCGGCACGGCAATCGCGACCAGGCCCACCAACAGACCGCTACCCCCTCCCGCCAGCAGGCCTTTCAAACCGCCACGGCCGAAGTCGTCGCTGGTGTCCTGCTGGTCATCGGGAATCGCCACGTTCTCGACATCGTGACGGGCGACCAGCGAGATGTCGTCGTTCGGCACGCCGGCCTGGCGCAACGCATTGACGGCGTCTTCGGCAGCGTCGATATCGGGGGTGCTGAATACATGACGCGTCTTCATGTTTGCTCCTGCTGCGACCTCGATGAGCATCTTGGATCCGCTGCAATTCCGCGACCGGTGCGTGTGCGCGGACTGACGAATCGCGACGAACTACACGATGCCAAACAAAAATTGGCCCGCCTCAGGACTTGTTTGCCGCCCGTGTTTTCGCGGCCTTCTTGGCGGCCGCCGATCGAGCTGCGGCGCCCTTGGTATGCGCAGCCTTCTTGGCAGCAGCGGAGCGCGAACCTGCGGAACGTTTGGATGCACTCTTCTTGGCGTGCGACGACAACGCCGATTTCGATGCGGAAGAATGGCCTTCCTTCTTCAATGCCTTGGTGGTCGCCTTGGAGCGCGTGGCTGACGGCTTATGATGCTCATGCGAGGCCGCCGTGTCCTGGGCTGCTTTCTTCTTGGTCGACTTGCTCGCCGTCTTGCCGGGCTTTGCCTTCACGCCCGCGCGCCGAGCCTTGGATAAACCGATGGCGATCGCTTGCTTGGTCGATCGCGCCCCATGCTTGCCTTCGCGAACGTGTTCGATTTCCTCGTGTACATATTCGCCGGCCTGGGTGCTTGGAGATTTTCCTTCCTTCTTGTCCTTGGCAGCGGCGCGGCGGGTCTTTTCCTCGGGCATGACAAATCTCCGGCAGTTAAAGAACGCGCTGGGACTATTCCGGTTTTGATGTGGACACGCCGTCAAATGCATCGTGATGCACGCTTCACCGACCACGCACGCCCGGTTCGCTAGCGTGCGTCCGCCTAAGACCCTGCGTCCGCGATGGAGTCTCGAAACATGCCGACCAAGCGTGCTCCCCGTACCAACAAAGCCACCGTCGAACGACAGCGTGCCATTCAGGCGACTGTCGAACGCGACGAAGAGCAGTCAAAGAAGAAGCCCGCGACGGCAAAGAAGGCAACGGCGAAAAAAACCGGCAAACCCGAAAACCCCCTGCCTGCCCAGCACCAGAAGAAGCCCGGGCTGGAAAGCGATCTCGATCCTCGCCCGCAGTTCCTGGCGCCGGCCTATACCGGCAGCGGCAAACTGGCTGGGATGTCGGCGCTGATCACGGGCGGCGATTCGGGTATCGGTCGGGCAGTGGCCGTGCTGTTCGCCCGTGAAGGCGCGGATGTCGCCATTGTTTATCTCTGCGAGGACACCGACGCACAGGAAACCAGCGATTACGTCGAAGGCGAAGGTCAGCGCTGCCTGCTGATCCGTGGGGACGTCAGGGATCCATCCTTCTGCCGCGACGCCGTCGAAAAGACCGTGCAGGCCTTCGGCAAGCTTTCCGTACTGGTCAACAATGCGGCATTCCAGGAGCATGCCGAATCGATCGAAGACATCACCGACGAGCATTTCGACGAGACCTTGCGCACCAACCTGTACGGCTATTTCCATATGGCCCGAGCTGCCTCGCCGCATCTGGGGAGTGGTAGCTCGATCATCAATACAGGCTCGGAAACCGGGCTTTTCGGCAACGATCGCTTGTTGGACTACTCGATGACCAAGGGCGGCATCCATGCATTTACCAAGGCGCTGGCGACCAACATGGCGCCACGTGGCATCCGGGTGAACGCGGTGGCGCCAGGCCCCGTCTGGACGCCGCTGAATCCGGCTGATCAGTCGGCGGACAAGATAAGGGAGTTTGGCAAGTCCAGTGTGATGGGGCGACCCGCACAGCCAGAGGAACTGGCTCCCGCCTATGTTTTTCTGGCGGCCCCCTCGTGCGCAAGTTACATCTCCGGCGCCATACTTCCAGTGATGGGTGGCCCTACCCCTTAGCCAGAGGCAATCGATCGGTGCTCAGCGGAATCGATCGACGCCATCCAACATGCCTGCATCGGGTTCGACCACCTTGACCGCAACCCTCGACGTACCCTGAGGCAGGCTTTGCCCATTTTTTGGCGCATTCGTTGCGCGGCGCTCCGACGGAAGGCTTGCGTTGGACGCAAACATGGGTGGCACCGAACGGAAGCACCCTTGGCGATCGTTTCTTCGGGTCGCGTGCATAGTATTCTCGAAAGTGGTATGGACGTTGAGTTGAATACAGTTCGACGCCTTCAACTGGCTGGCTGGTCGCAGCCGGCCAGTTCAGTCGACGACGAAACGCTGCCCGTATTTCTCGTTATGCGCCAACAGGTAGGCGTTGAAAAAATCCTGGTCGGTATCCACGCTGCCTTCGATGTTTTCCGCCAGCTCCGGGTCCATGCGCGAACGCAACGCGCTGAAGTCAAACTGCTGGTCGCCGTAGATGATTCTGCTCGACGTCATTTCTTCGTCCTGGGGAGGTTTGGCGGGTACGAATGGCGACACCGGATCACTGGCCGGGAATGTCTCTTCCAGCGCCTCGTCCTGATTTGCGCTCTCCTTTCTTTTGCGTTGTTCGTGCTCAGCTGGCGTCTCTTCGCATTTGGAGGCTTTGTCGTTGGGTCCGCTGGAATCTTTGCGATCCATGGTTGACATGGGAGTGAACTCCTCGGATATCGGGTATGCAGTGTGCTGAGGGACGGGTTAAGAGCGCATGTCGAATCTGTCGATACGGGCGTAGCTGCCAGGCTTTTCTCTCGCGCTCAACCACGCGCCCTCCATCACTTGGGCAGGATCCCGGCGAGTATTTCGCGCAATGTCTGCCTGACAATGCCAGCCTCGTTCGGATCTCCCTTGCCCGGCGCGGTCATATATCCACGCCGGCCTCCGAAACTCGCAGGCCTATTTGCCGAAAGATCTCACCTCACGTTGGATGATGAATGCCCTCCAACTCGCCAGGATCCCTCAACGAGAAAGCCTCGCACCAAGACATTCTGTTGGGACGCCACCGTCAGCGGTAGCAAACGTACCGTTCACTATCGATGTGCGATTTGATGTTTCCCGTCGAAAAGCGAGGGAAGGCCCGTGCAGCTGTCGCAATTCATCAAGGCCCTGCGCCAGGCAGCCCACGGCGTGGGGGATGATGCCTTGCTGACCCGCGCGGCGGCGATCGCCTTTTATTCCGCACTTTCGTTTGCACCGTTGGTCGTGCTTTTGTTGTGGCTACTGGCTGCGATGCGACCCGAATGGCAGCAGCAGATGACCGACGGCCTTTCCGCCATCCTCGGTGACAAGGCATCCGGCGCGATCAGCCTTGTGGTGCAGAACGCAAGATCGAAGCCGACGCTGGGCAACGTTGCGGGCTTCGTGGGTTTGCTGATCACGCTGTTCAGCGCTTCGGCGGTGTTCGCACAGTTGCAGCACGCTCTCAATGCCATCTGGGATGTCCAGGCGAAACCCGGCAAGGCGGTGACCGCGTGGTTATGGGCGCGAGCGCGGGCTATCGGCCTGCTGGTGGGCTTCACGTTCTTGCTGATCGTGTCACTTGTGGTGAGCACCCTGATCAAGATTTTTGTGCCGGTGGACTCGTTGGCCTGGAACATCGCCGAGCGGGTCATTTCGCTGCTGGTGTTCATTACCGCTTTCGGCGCGATGTATAGCGTGCTGCCGGACGCACGCATCGCCTGGACGGATGCCTGGCGCGGCGCGCTACTGACCACCGTCCTGTTCATCGCCGGCAAGTACGCGATAGGCCTTTATATCCAGAACGCCAGCGTCGGCGGCGCGTACGGACCAGCGGGCGCCCTGGTGGTCTTGCTCATCTGGGTCTACTACGCGTCCACGATCGTATTGGTGGGCGCGGAACTCACGCACGGGCTGTCGATCGCCCGCGGCGAAGCGGTCAAGCCAGAACGTCAGGCTGAGCGCACCACACCCGGGAAGCCGAACTAGCATGGCCAAGTTGCGTATCGGTATTTCGGGATGGCGCTATCCACCGTGGCGTGGCAAGTTCTATCCAAAAGATTTGCCCCAGCGTTTGGAGCTGAACTACGCTTCGCGTCAGCTCGATACCATCGAAATCAACGGTTCTTTCTATTCATTGCAACGCCCGGAGAGTTGGCGCAACTGGTATCGCGATACCCCGCGCGGCTTTCTTTTCGCCGTGAAGGCACCGCGTTTCATCACCCACATGCGACGACTGCGAGACGTGGAAAAACCACTGGCGAATTTCCTCGCTTCCGGCGTTATGGAATTGCGCGAAAAACTGGGACCCATCCTGTGGCAGTTTCCGCCCAACATGAAATACGACCACGATCTGTTCGACACCTTTCTGTCACGGCTCCCCAGGGATTCGAAGACCGCACTAGCCATGGCCAGGCAGCATGACAGCCACATCAAACATGTCGGAAGCCTGTCGCCAGCCCGCAATCACCGCCTTCGCCACGCCGTCGAGATCCGGCACGAGAGTTTTGAAGATCCGGCTTTCATCGCGTTGTTACGCAAACACCATGTCGGCCTGGTGGTCTCCGATGCCGCATCGAAATGGCCGAAGCTGCAGGACGTGACTGCAGGGTTCGTCTATATGCGCCTGCATGGCAACAAGCTTATTTACGCAAGCGGCTACACCGACGTGGCGCTGGATGACTGGGCGCGGCGAATTCGCGCATGGATGAAGGGCAGGCAACCTCGTAGTGGCGCAAATCGAGCCAGTCACCAGCCGCCACCCAAACGCGAATCACGCGATGTCTATTGCTACTTCGACAACGATGCCAAGGTGAAGGCGCCATTCGACGCGATCAAGTTGCGCGACAGGCTCCGCGCTGTCAGAACCACCGGCTGATCGACAACACCCACCGAGTCAACCGCAAAGACGCTGCACCTCTTCCAACAACTCGTTCAGGCTGAACGGCTTTTCCAGCACGGAATATTGCTGATACCGCTCCGGCAACGCATCGCGGCCATAACCGGTGAGCATGCAAACCGGAATTCCGCGTTCCTGGAGTACCGACAGCAGCGGCTCGGTGGTCGACCCACCCAACCGGTAGTCGAGCAGTGCCACGTCCGGTCGTGCGGTTTCAAGCAACGCCAGTGCATCCTCAACCGTCGAGACCGGCCCGGCGACCTGGTAGCCTTTTTCGCTCAATATCATTTCCAGCGTCGTGGCGATCATCAGCTCGTCTTCGACGACCAGCACCACCTGCGACGATTCGCCTTCATTCTTCATCGATGGTCTCCCCAACGGTTTCATTCAGCGCACCCACCGGTATCTTCAACATGACACCGAGGCCGCTGCCGGCGAAGTGCATGTCGCTCTTGCCGTGTAATTCAAAAGCCAGCTGACGATCGATCAGCATGCTTCCGAAACCTCGTCTTGTCGGCACGCTCGTGGAGGGTCCGCCTGTTTCGGCCCAGTGGATCGTCAGTGCCTGGGAATCCAGCGACCAGCGCACATGAACCTGGCCATGCGCATCTGACAAAGCGCCATGTTTGATCGCATTGGTGGTCAGCTCATGGAGTGTCATTCCCAAGGCGACGGTGGCTTTGGCGTTGAGCAGCACCGTTGGCCCATCCAACTGGAAACGATTCGGCTCGACCACGGCCATCAACTCCTGCTGGATAAGCTCGCGCAAGGGGGTATGACGCCAATTGACGCGCGTCAGCAATTTGTACGTGCGCGACATTGCCCTGAGCCGGGTCAGGAAATTATTCAGCGCCGATGAATCGACCTCCTTTCCCAGTGTTTGCATGGCTACCGCGCTGATCACCGCGAGCATGTTGCGAACACGGTGGTTGAGTTCACCGATCATCAGCCCGTGACGCACGTCTGCCTCCATCAATGCAGTCACGTCGATCAGCGTGACGAGCAGCCCGCCATTGCCTGACTTCTCTCCCTGGTACGGCATGATCCGCATCAGGTAGTGCGCGTTGCCATCCTTGCGGGCCGTCGCGCGCTCCTCGCTGCGACCGTTGCGCAGCACGCGCAACAAATCATGGCGGAAATCGGCGATATCCAGTGCATTGGCGATATCGGTGATCGCCCGTCCGCGATCACTGGGGATCAGGTTGAACATCGCCGTGGCTGCAGGCGTGAAGCTGCGGATCGCGAGCTGGCGGTCGAGGAAAATGGTTGCGATCTGCGTGCTTTCGAGCAGGCCGCGCAATTCGGCGTTGGCCTGGTCCAGCGCTTCGATATTCTGCGAGAGATCCTGGTTGACCGTGTGCAATTCCTCATTAAGGGACTGCAACTCTTCCTTCGAGGTTTCCAGCTCCTCGTTGGAAGATTGCATTTCCTCATTGACCGAGCTGAGCTCCTCATTGGCCAGGCGCAACTCCTCCACTACCGTCTCCGATTCCTCGTAGGCGGAGTACAGTTCCTCGCGGGTATCACGCAGCTCGCGCGTGACCTGGGCTACGTTTCCATCGGTGCCCGTGTCCGCTTCGGCGACCTCGTGATCGACCGGGCCGAGATCGCGGAACAGCACCAGATACAGATGCTCGCCATCTTCGTGCTCGAACGGCTCGACGAATACATCGGCCCAGCGCATGTAGCCATCGATCTCCAGGCACGTACGCGGCAGGGCCGATGGCTGCTCGGTGCCCAGCGTTTCCTTCAATGCGCGGCGCAGGCCCGGCCGCAGTTCCTGCCGTACGCTGAGCAGCAGCTGCCGGCTCGGCGCACCGGCGGCGTGCTCCAGGAAGCCCTTGGTATAAGGCGAGTAGTACACCACCTCGCCCCGATGATTGATCAGCACATGGGCCGGCGCATGCTCGCGCAGGATACGTGCCTCGATCGAGCGACGCAGGTTGCTCAATCCACGCGGCGAACTGAAGCTTTCGCGGTGTGGTGGCCGATGCCGGCCAGGCGGCGTCAGCGGCAGGGCCATGCGCGGCGATGCCATCGACACACGCTGGAAAATCCTGCGTTTGCGGTTCACGGCAGTAAACAGTTCGGCATGCCGGGTGACGCTCTCGGCGATTCCCACGAACAGATAGCCGCGCGGACACAAGGCGAAATGGAAGATCGGCATCAGCTGGTCCTGTGTTTTCAGGCTCAGATAGATCAGCAGGTTGCGGCAGGACACCAGGTCGATTCGTGAAAACGGAGGATCCTTCAGCACGCTGTGCGGGGAAAACGTGCACAGTTCGCGCACCCTCTTGTCAATGACGAAAGTGCCATCCTCGCTTCTGAAAAAACGCTGCCGTCGTTCCGGGGAGACCGCCTCCATCAGGGCGGCCGGATAGCGACCCGCACGCGCGATGTTCAACGCGTCCTCGTCAATATCGGTGGCAAACACCTTGATGTCGGGACATTCGGGCAGCGTCTGCGCATGTTCCAGCAGCAGGATGGCCAGCGAGTAAGCTTCCTCGCCGGTTGCGCAGCCGGAAACCCATACGCGGATACCGCTGGCCGGATCGCACTCATCGAACAGAAGCGGGATCACTTCTTTTTGCAGCGCGTCAAAGGCCTCGACGTCGCGGAAAAAGCTGGTGACGCTGATCAGCAGGTCGCGGAACAGCAGCGTCGCTTCCTCTGGCGAAGCCTCGATGTGCGCGATGTAGTCGTCGACATTCTCCAACTGCAGCACCTGCAGGCGGCGTGTGACCCGACGCCAGAAGGTGCTCGGCTTGTAGCCGTTGAAATCGTGTCCGGTGTACCGGCACAACAATTGGCAAAGATGATTCAACTGCTCTTGCCCTGGCGGCTGTGGCGCTCCCTGACCGACCGCATCGGCGTAATGGCCGATGCGGTCCATCATCGAACGGGCCGGCAGCTGCAGATCGATCGCGCGCACGGCGATCGCACTGGCCGGCATGCCGCTGAATCGCACGGTGTCACCATCGCCGGTCTGGGCGATGGTCAGGCCACCGTGCTCGCGGATCGCGCGGCAACCCAGCGCGCCGTCAGATCCGGTACCGGACAACACCACGCCTACCGCACGAACGCCCAGCTCGACGGCCAACGAGCCGAACAGCAGGTCGATGACGTTGCGCACGCGCTGGCCCGCGGGCACGGTGTCGACCCGTAGTCGCGCCTGGCTCAGGGAAACCACTTGACCAGGCTGCAATACATAAACACGACCGGCAGCGATGGCGGCACCGTCGACGGCACGCTCCACCGTGAGCCCGGTATGCCGGGCAATGATCTCCGGCAGCATGCTGGGCTTGTCGGCCATCATGTGGGTCACCACCACGAACGCCACATTCTCCATCTCGCGTGAGCCGCCGAAAAATTCCTCGAGCGCCTCGACGCCACCAGCCGAGGCGCCTACGCCAACGACGGTCAACAAGGTGTCGGTTGTATCGCCTGACTCTGCGGATATCGTCATTCGCCCTTGCCGTTCAATGCCTGTCGGGGAGCTTACCGGTTTGAAGGCGCGCGATCATCTCGACCGAAACGCGAGCTTGCATCAGTTGACGTGCATGGCGCGTTAGCAGGCAACGGGAGCGATGGCTGTCGACAGCCGCCAACAACTCCGGATGCTGAAATCAACGGTAATGGGTGTGATCAGCGCCGGCGGGCCTGGAATCCGAAACCCGGATAGACCGTCAGTCTCCCTCTGCAGCGGGATTTCCGCCATGGTCGCGATCGCCATCGCGCTGATAGTTGCCGCCACCGTGAGATCGCTCCAGATCCGACGCCGGACGCCGCGCTTTGGCCCGCTTGCCACTGCCGACCGCGCGTATTGTCATGGTGCACGATCCTGTAGACCGCCAACTCAACCTTCACAGGGTTTGGCTATGTTCCATGGCACGGGGTTTCACCCGTAGCATCTCGGAGCATGCGGACATGATCAAACTGGACAAACCGTTACGAAGAGAACTGAAAATCGCCGACAGGCTGTACACACTGGTCATCGACCCCAGCGGATTGAAAATCGCGCCAAAAGGGCACCGAAAAGGTGTGGACATGACATGGAAGGATCTGATCAATGGCGATGCAGCCATCGCGGCGGCGCTAAACGCTTCCTTGCAAAATGGCTGACCGATCGGCGCATGCGCATGTCTGTACGAGAACTCTTCCGGCTGTGCGCTTCAGACCGGAACACACCCATGTACGGGCTCTTCATCCAATGAATCACAGCGATTGAAATCTCTCATTCCCGGCTTCAGGATGGACGTGACAACCTTTCTCAAGGAAAACGGTGACGCCGTGGAAGCACTGCTTGCCGAACTGGCGCAGGGCACCCGCACGCGGTCAAGAGGTGCCCCCACGATCGAGGAAGAAACTTCGCCCCTGCGTTCGAGGCGCAGGGTGATGACAAGCATGTATCCACGCTCACGGTGACCACAGCATGTCGTACGACCATTGGTGTAACCCGCATGCATTCCGCAATCCATGATCACCGGTTTCGCCCGATGGTTTACTCGAACCGATGATGCGTGGCATTCGCCCATGTCGGTCCAGGGCGCGGATATTCGCGATAATCGCCGTCATGCCCATACTCCCCGCCATGGCGAACGGTACACCCACGACCACGATGCCGAAGCCGACGGTTTTGCCGGCCGTTGTGGTGACGGCGACCCGCAGCGCGCAGCAGCCGTTCGATTTGCCACTGTCGATCGACGCGGTGGATCTGCAGCGCGTCCAGGCGGATCGCGTGTCGATCAACCCCTCGGAATCCCTGCGCGAAGTGCCTGGTGTGCTGGCTCGCGATCGCCAGAACGCGGCGCAGGACGAGCAAGTCTCCATCCGCGGTTTCGGTGCGCGCACCACCTTCGGCGTGCGTGGCGTGCGCCTGTACGTCGACGGCATTCCCGCCACCATGCCGGACGGGCAAGGCCAGCTGTCGAACTTCAGTCTCGGCGCGGCGGATCGCATCGAAGTCCTGCGCGGCCCGTTCTCGGCGTTATACGGCAACTCGTCCGGCGGCGTGATCCAGCTGTTTACCGCCGACGGCACCGATCCACCCGAGTGGCGAATGATGTTTGGCGCGGGGCGTTACGCCGGTCAGCGTGTCGAACTGGGCACGCGTGGCATCGCCGGCAACCTGGACTACAACCTCGATTTGTCGCGCCTGAGCGGCGACGGCTTTCGACGGCACAGCCGCTCCGAACGCGACAACGGCAACGCCAGGCTGCGCTTCACGCTCGGCGATGGGAGTCGAATCACCGTGGTGGCCAACAGCGTACTGTTGCCACACGCGCAGGACCCGAAAGGACTCACCCATCAGGAATACCTGGCCGATCCGCGTCAGGCTGCGCCATCGGCGCTGCTCTACGACACGCGCAAAAGCGTGCGGCAAAACCAGGCCGGCCTCATTGTCGAGCACGACGACGACCACGGCGGACAGTGGCGCGCACTGGCCTATTATGGCGAGCGCACGGTGCAGCAATTCCTGTCGATACCGCCGTCTGCGCAGACCAGTCCGCTCAGCGCTGGCGGCGTGGTGGATCTGGACGGCGACTACGGCGGCACCGATCTGCGTCGACGTTGGGATGGCCAGCTCGGCGGCCGTCCGTTCGAGTTGGTCGTGGGTAGCAGCTGGGATCAACAGAACCAGCAACGTCGCGGCTACGAGAATTTCGTCGGGGAAACGCTGGGCGTGATCGGTGCGTTGCGTCGCAACGAGCGCAACGTGGTATGGGACTTTGACCAATATGCGCAAGCAAGTTGGCGCTTGTCGCCACGCTGGTCACTCAGCGGCGGTGTACGCCGCAACAGCGTGCATTTCGGCGTGGACGACCGCTACATCACGGCCGGCAACCCCGACGACAGTGGCCACCGAGTCTATGCCGCGACTACGCCAGTCGCTGGCCTGTTGTTTCGCGCCGGTCGCGACTGGCACCTGTATGCATCGTGGGGACGCGGCTTCGAGACACCCACCTTCAACGAACTCGGTTACCGCAGTGACGGCGGCAGCGGACTCAACCTCGGCCTGCAAGCCGCGCGTACGGACAACCTCGAACTTGGCTCGAAATGGCGCTGGGCCGGCGACAACAGCGTCGAGCTGGCGTGGTTCCAGGCCGATACCCGCAATGAACTGGCGGTGGACAGCAACACCGATGGCCGCACTACCTACCGCAATCGCGGTCGTGCGCGACGCCGCGGCGTCGAGACCGAACTGCAACTGTCACTGGCTCCGCGCTGGCAGGCCCATGTCGCCTACACCTGGCTCGACGCGCGCTTTTCGCAACCACTGGATGGATCAGCCGGAACGCGCATCGCCGGCGTGCCGCGCTCGGCGCTGGATGCAAGCCTGCGTTGGGGCGCGAGCCATGGTTGGCATGCGCAGCTGCAACTTTCGGCCATCGGTGCCGTGGTCGCCGACGATGCGAACACCGCGCGCGCGCCAGGCTACGCACTGGTCGATGCAAGTGTGGGTTACGTCATCGACGATGCCGGCATGCAGATCGCGCCCTTCCTGCGGCTGGACAACCTGTTCGACCGTCGCTACATCGGCTCGGTCATCGTCAACGAATCCACCGGCCGCTACTTCGAGCCTGGCCCGGGGCGCGCGGTCTACGTCGGTTGCCGCCTGACCTTTCGCTGATCGTCAGCATGGCTCGGTGACGGCGGCCTGGCGGCGACTTCTTTCGACCAGAGTTTTCGCTACGGGCGTTTTTTATGAAGCTTCATGCGCCAGTGTGGCAAGTCGGTCGAGTTCCGCTTCGATGAAACCCGCTTCCAGCCGGGCGGGCCGGTTGAATGGACCGCGCAGACTGACCCCCATGTACTCGCGCAACAGTGCGAAAAACGTTTCGACGGGTTCGACACCGTCACGCTCGCAACAATGCTGGTACCAGCGGGTTCCCGCGGCGACATGGGCGACTTCCTCGCGCAGGATCACTTCGAGGATCGCCACGGTTCGGATGTCTCCAAGGTGGCGCAGCCGTTCGATCATGCCTGGTGTCACGTCCAGTCCGCGGGCTTCCAGCACGCGCGGTACCAGCGCCATGCGGGCGGTATCGTGGTGGGCGGTTTTTTCAGCCATGGCCCATAGGCCGTCGTGGGCATCGAAGTCGCCGTAGGCATGTCCCAGTTCGGTCAGTCGACCGGCCAGCATCGTGAAATGGCGTGCTTCGTCGTTCGCGCAACTGCTCCAGTCGCGGTAGTACGCCTCGGGCTTGCCCCGGTAACGGTAGACCGCGTCCCACGCCAGATTGATCGCATTGAATTCGATATGCGCCACGGCATGCACCAGCGCAGCGCGACCTTCCGCGCTACCGAGCCCGCGTTGCGGTACCTGGCGGGCGTTGACCAGTCGCGGCGTGGCCGGGCGACCCGGCGCACGGATCGGCTCAGGTGGCGGCGACGCGGCATCCGCGCGCAATTCGCCCGCCAGAAACGCCTGCCACGTCGTATGCGTCAGGTACAACTTCTCGGCCGGATCGGTGGCATCGAGGCAGAGCTTGGCGGCGGCGTGGAGATCGGTCATGACGCTTCCCGTAGGATTCCTACGAAAGGCTCACACAACCCGGCGAGCGGCCTTGGCGTCGTCCGAGCGCAGCATCTGGATCTGCTCCAGGTAGCGCTGATCCAGGCCGGTAACGTATTCACCCGAGAAGCACGAAGCATCGAACTGTTTCAGGTTCTCGTTGCCGTCCTGCACGGCCCAGATAAGGTCCTTGAGATCCTGGTAGATCAGCCAGTCGGCACCGAGCATCGTCTCCACTTCCTTCTCGGTATGCCCGGCGGCGATCAGCTCCGAGGTGGATGGCATGTCGATGCCGTAAACGTTCGGATAGCGCACCGGTGGCGCGGCTGAGGCGAAGTAGACGTTCTTCGCGCCGGCATCGCGTGCCATCTGGATGATCTGCTTGGAGGTGGTGCCGCGCACGATCGAGTCGTCGACCAGCAACACGTTCTTGTTGCGGAATTCCAGGTCGATCGCGTTGAGCTTGCGGCGCACCGACTTCACCCGCTCACCCTGCCCCGGCATGATGAAGGTGCGGCCGATGTAGCGATTCTTGACGAAACCCTCGCGGAACGGCACGCCAAGTGCACCGGCCAACGCGCTGGCGGCGGTGCGCGCGGTGTCGGGGATCGGAATCACCGCATCGATGCCATGTTCGGGGCGCTCGCGCAGGATTTTCTCGGCCAGCTTTTCGCCCATGCGCAAGCGTGCCTTGTACACCGACACGTCCTCGATCATCGAATCGGGTCGCGCCAGGTAGACGTATTCGAAGATGCACGGCGTGTGCAGCGCGCCCTCGGCACAACGGCGGCTGTGCAGCTGACCGTCGTCGGTGATGATCACCGCCTCGCCTGGCGCGATGTCGCGCACGCGTTTGAAGCCAAGCACGTCGAACGCCACCGATTCGGAAGCCACCGCATATTCATGGCCCTCCGCGGTGATCCGTTCACCCAGCACCAGCGGCCGGATGCCGTGCGGATCACGGAATGCGACCAGTCCGTAACCAAGCACCAGCGCCACGCAGGCATAGCCGCCACTGGCGCGCGCATGCATGCCGGCGACCGCCTTGAAAATGTGATCCGGGGTCAGCGCCATGCGGTCCTGAATCTGCAGCTCATGCGCAAACACATTCAACAAGACCTCCGAATCGGAATCGGTATTGATGTGTCGGCGATCGCCTTCGAACATCTCGCGGCGCAAGACCTCGGTGTTCACCAGGTTGCCGTTGTGCGCAAAGGCGATGCCATAGGGCGAATTGACGTAGAACGGCTGCGCTTCGGCCGAGCCTTCGGAACCGGCGGTCGGATAACGGCAATGGCCAATGCCGATGCGCCCACGCAGACCACTCATCGAGGTCTCGCCGAACACATCGCGCACCAGCCCGTTGCCTTTGTGCAAACGCAGCCGCGGGCCATCCACGGTGGCAATGCCAGCTGCGTCCTGGCCGCGATGCTGCAGCACGGTCAGGCCGTCATAAAGCGCCGATGCCACTTCGGTGGTACCGACAATGCCGATGATTCCGCACATGATGTATTGCCTGCTTCAGAAGTTCGTGTTCAGGGATTCGTAGGATGGCCAGCCGCACTGGCAGCGGGCGCCGGCATCGTGGTGCGCGATGCCGCAGGTGCCGCTGGCACCCCAAAGGTGGGGACGCGCAGTTGGTTCGGCAAGTTGGGCAGATCGTGCAGCTTGTCCGTCAAATTGGGCAGATGATCGAGTACCTGGGACGGATGGATCTTGTCGAGCACCGCCTCGGGGTGAAGATGATCGCGCACGCTGGCCGGCACATTCTGCCCCAGCCACGCCGCCGTTCCCTGGAATTGTGGAAGCAACACCGAATGCTGCCACCAGATCTCGCGCGTGACCCCGGTCAGGCCGACCAGGAACACCAGCAAGGTCACCAGCAGCACACCGCGCACGAAGCCGAATACCATGCCAAACAGGCGATCGATACCGGACAGGCCCGAGCTCCAGAGCAGCCGCCTCACCGCAAAACGCACCACCGCACCGAGGATCAGCACGCCGGTGAAACAGATGGCGTAACCAAGCCCGATCCGCGCCATCGGCAGCGTGATCACGTGGCTGAGCTGGGCTGCCACATCCGCCCCATAGGTCGCGGCGACCCAGAAGGCGGCGACCCAGACCACCAGCGACAACAGTTCGGCAATCAGTCCACGCCACAGGCCGATCAGCACCGACAGGCCCAGTATCGCGAGGATGACCCAGTCGACTTCGTTCATCCCGTCATCCGTATGGTTGATGCACTGCCGACTGCGTATGACATGGAGACGTCAGGGCACCGAGACGACGTTGCCGCCGATGCCGAGCTTGGCCTTGACCTGATCGCGCACGCGCTGCGCGTCGGCGCGCTGGGTCTGCGGACCCGCACGTACGCGCCAGAGCTTCTTGCCGCCGGACTGCACCGAATCGACGTAACCGTCGAAGCCGTTTGCCCGCAACTTGTCGCGCAGCGCATTGGCGTCGGCCTGGCCGCTCACCGCCGCCAGTTGCACCGCCCAGCCGCCGGCCTTGCCGGTGGCTTTGACAGCCGTCGTGCCATTGCCGGTCGGTGCGGACGGCGTGGCCGATGCCGTGGCACTGGCATGATTGGCATCCTGCTCCAGCCGTGCCGGCACGCCGGGAATCGATTGGGTGATCTTGAGACGCGCAGCCTCGGCGGCGGCACGTGTCTCGAAGGGACCGGCGATCACCAGCGTGCGCGACTTGCCCGCCTGGGTGATGGCGTGGCCGGTCACCGGATAGCCCAGCGTGCGCACTCGGCGTTCCAGGTTTGCCGCCCCTGCCGGGCTGGCGTAAGCGCTGAGATTGAGCGTGTAACTGCCATGTCCGGCAGCCGGCGCAGCTGCGGTTGCCGCTGCAGGAGCCGGCGCCGGTTTCGTCGGCACGACGGCCGGTGGCGGTTTGATTGCCGTGGGCTGGGTTGCCGTGGGCTGGCTGGCGACCGGCTTGCTGTTCAGCGGAATCACCGGCTGACTCGGCGACGCACCCGAGCCCGTCGTCACCGTGGTCGGCTCCGGCTTCTTGCCGGCTTCGGGATCGGTTTCCACATCACGCGGACGGTTTGAACCGATGTTAACCGTGGCCAGGCGATCACCCGAAGCGGGCGTCACCGTCGTCCCTCCGGCACTCGATGCGCCCGCGGCGGCGTCCGGGCTCAGGCTCATGGTGCGGGTCTGCAGGTCGCGATCCGGTGCCGGCGGTATCGCCAGGCTTACCGCTTGGTCCCCGCCGGGGGCCGGCGGAGTACTGGAAAAAAACATGGGCACGAACAGAACCGCCAAGGCGATCAGGACGGCGGCTCCCAGCAGGCGTGTTTTCAAGTCTTCGCTCCAAAGCGGCAAACGTGGTGCATAACGGCGTGATTATACCTGCCCGCGCCGGGCACCATGAGCCGGCCGTACATCGGGCTCAACTGCTGCGTTCAGCGATCACCGCGCCAGCCACGAAAAACGAGCCGAACGCAAGAATGCGCTGGCCTGGCCGAGCCAGGTCCCCGGCGGCGGCCAACGCCGTGGCCACATCCGGATGGGCGTCGAACGGCGCGTCCGGCAGGGTCTGCTGCAGGATTCCGGCCAGGGCCGCCGCGGCCAGGCCGCGCGGCGTGGCGTGGTCCAGGCCGGCCAGGTGCCAGTGCTCGATGCGCGCACCGAGCGCGGCGATCACCCCGGCCACATCCTTGTCGGCCAGCGCGCCGTACACCGCGTGCACGCCCGTCGGCGGCTGCGCATCCAGCCATTCAGCCAGCGCCCGCGCCGCCTGCGGATTGTGGCCCACGTCCACGATCAGGGCCGGATCGCCGCCCAGCGATTGCAGTCTCGCCGGCACCCGTACCTCGTGCAGTCCCGCGCTGATCGCAGCGAAGATGTCCTTCGGACTGAACGAAGCGTCGGCGAGCCACAAGGCGTGCAATGCGGCGATCGCCGCCGCCGCGTTGTCGAACTGTATCGGCGCCGCCAGCGCGGGGTCAGGCAACTCCATCGCGACGCCATCCCGGTGCCGCCAGCGCCAGCCGGCGGCGTGACGCTCCACCTGGAAATCGATTCCCGCGCGCTCGACCCGCGCCCCGCATGCCGCCAGCGCATCGAGCAGGCCGGCCGGCGGATCGGGTTCGCCGACGATCGCCGGCCGCGCCGCCCGCGCGATGCCGGCCTTCTCGCGGCCGATGCTGTCGCGATCCGGCCCCAGCCAGTCCATGTGATCCAGGTCCACCGTGGTGATCACCGCCACATCGGCGTCGATGATGTTGACCGCATCCAAGCGCCCGCCCAGCCCCACCTCGAGCACGGCGATGTCGAGGCCGGCACGTGCAAAAAGATCGAGCGCGGCCAGCGTGCCGAATTCGAAATAGGTCAGCGGAATCGAACCGCGCGCCGCCTCGATCCGCTCGAACGAAGCGACCAGCGCCGCATCATCGACATTCGCGCCGTCGATGCGCACGCGCTCGTTGTAGACCAGCAGGTGCGGCGAGGTGAACGCACCCACGTGCAGGCCCGCCGCCGACGAGATGGCTTCCAGCAAGGCCACGGTGGAACCCTTGCCGTTGGTGCCGCCCACGGTGATCACGTGCTTCGCAGGAGCCGGCGCGCCCATGCGCTGCCACACCTCGCGCACCCGATCGAGCCCCAGCTCGATGCTGTGCACATTGACGCGTTCCTGATAGCTCAACCATTCGCAGAGGGTGCGGGACATGAAACGGCTTCTTGGGGACGAGGGATCCAGTCACCTATTGTCGCCGACTTTGCCAGGTATCCGATCCTTACCACCGCGGGCATTCGACCGCACGGTTGGCTGCCGCTAGCGCAACGCCACCTTGCGCAAGCGCAACGCATTGCTCACCACCGACACCGAACTCAGGCTCATTGCCAGCGCGGCGATCATCGGCGACAGCGTGATGCCGAACCACGGGTACAACACGCCGGCCGCCAGCGGCACACCGACCGCGTTGTAGACGAAGGCGAAGAACAGGTTCTGGCGGATATTGCGCACGGTTGCCTGCGACAGCCGGCGTGCACGCACGATCGCGCCCAGTTCGCCTTTTATCAGGGTCACCGACGCGCTCTCCATCGCCACGTCTGTACCGCTGCCCATGGCGATGCCGATGTCGGAGGCAGCCAGCGCCGGTGCGTCGTTGATGCCGTCGCCGGCCATCGCCACGTGGAGGCCTTCGGCGCGCAGCGCATTCACCACCGCGGCCTTGTCGGCGGGCGAGACATCGGCATGCACCTCGTCGATGCCCAGTGCGCGTGCCACCGACTGTGCGGTGGTGGCGTTGTCGCCGGTCAGCATCACGACGCGCAGGCCGGCGGCATGCAGATCGGCGATCGCCTGCGGCGTGTCCGGCTTGATCCGGTCGGCCACCGCGAGCAAGCCGGCCAGCGTGCCGTCGATAGCCAGATACATGACCGTGGCACCCTGCCCGCGCCACGACTCGGCGCGAAGGTTCGCGTCGTCGCCGATGACCACGTGCAACTCGGCCATCAGCTTCGCATTGCCCACGGCAATGTCGCTGTTGTCTACCCTGGCGCCGACACCAAGGCCGGTCAGCGAGCGGAACCCGGTCGCCACCAGCCTTGTCACGCCCTCGGCATCCGAGGCATCGACGATGGCCCGCGCCAGCGGATGTTCGCTCGGCCGTTCCAAGGCGGCGGCGAGTGACAACAGACGTTCCCGCGACTGGCCAGCAAGGCTCGCCAGTTCGGTCAGCGCTGGCTTGCCCATGGTCAAAGTGCCGGTCTTGTCGATCACCAACGTATCGATGTCGCGCATCGACTCGATCGCGCCGGCGTCCTTGAACAGCACACCATGCTGCGCGCCGCGGCCGCTGGCCACCATGATCGAAATCGGCGTGGCCAGACCCAGTGCGCACGGACAGGCGATGATCAGCACCGACACCGCCGCGATCAGCGCATGCGTCAGCGCAGGCTCCGGCCCGAACATCGCCCATGCCGCAAACGCGATCAGCGCTGCCGCCACCACCGCCGGGACAAACCACGCCGCCACCTTGTCGGCCACGCGCTGCAGCGGTGCCTTGCTGCGCTGCGCCTGTGCCACCAGCGCCACGACCTGCGCCAACATGGTCTCGCCGCCGACTTTCTGTGCGCGCATGGTCAAGCCGCCGTCGTGGTTCACCGTGCCGCCGGTAAGCGGGTCGCCCGCAGCCTTGGCGACCGGCATCGGCTCTCCAGTCAGCATCGACTCATCGACATGGCTTTCGCCTTCCAGCACCACGCCGTCGACCGGCACGCTTTCGCCGGGCCGCACGCGCAGCACGTCACCGGCATGAACCTGATCCAGTGGCACGTCGCTTTCGCTGCCGTCGGCGGCGATCCGCCATGCGGTTTTCGGCGCCAGTCCCAGCAAAGCCTTCAGCGCTGCGCCGGTGCGCCGGCGCGCCCGCAACTCCAGGAAATCGCCCAGCGTGACCAAGGTGACGATCACCGCGGCCGATTCGAAATACACCGCGACGCGACCATGCATGTCGCGAAAGCCGGCCGGAAAGACCGCCGGTAGCAAGAACGCCACCGCGCTGTACAGCCAGGCCACGCCGGTGCCCAGCGCGATCAGCGTGTACATGTTTGGATGCCAGGGTTTCAGCGAACGCCAGCCGCGCACGAAGAATGGCGCACCACCCCACAGCACCACCACGCTGGCCAGCATGGCTTCGATCCAGCCCGCCACGCCCGCCCATGAATCCGGCAGGTGCCAGCCGAACAGATGCGGCCCCATCGCCAGCAAGAACACCGGCAAGGTCAGCGCCAGCAGTATCCAGAAACGCCGTGCCATCGAGCGCAGCTCGCCACCATCGTCCTCGTCCAGCGACGGCATCATGGGCTCCAGCGCCATGCCGCATTTTGGGCAATCGCCGGGGCCGGCCTGCTGCACTTCCGGGTGCATCGGGCAGGTGTAGATCGTGCCGGCGGAAGCGGTCAGCGCAGCCTTGCGCTCGCCCAGATAGACCGCCGGATCGGCCACGAATTTCTCGCGGCAGCGGGCGGAACAGAAGTAATGCGTGTGCCCTTCGTGTCCGGCATGAAGCTGCGTGGCATGTGGATCGACGCTCATACCGCAGACCGGATCGATCGCCATCGTGCCCGGGGATGTCACGTTACCGTGGCAGCACGAAACACCGGCGTTCATGCCGCCACCGATTCATCGCTCAATGCACGCAGGATGGGACACTCTTCCGGCTTGCCATGTCCCGGGCACGAAGCGACCAGCTGCGCCAGTCCGTCGCGCACCCGCTGCAACTCGGTGATGCGTTGCTCGATGGCGGCCAGCCGCTGCTGTGCCCGTTGCTTCACCGCCTTCACGCCGCGCTGTCGATCCGCCGACAGCGCCAGCAACTCACGGATCTCCTCCAGCGTGAAACCCAGATCCTTGGCACGCCGGATGAAACGCAACTGCGCGACCGTGCCTTCGCCGTAGCTGCGATAACCGGAGGCACGCCGTTGCGGCTCTGGCAACAGTCCTTCGCGCTCGTAATAACGGATGGTGTCGATCGCCACGCCGACGCGCTTGGCGACGGCACCGATGGTGAGAGGAGCGGTTTGTGTGTTCATGTCGCGCAGTCTAGACCCTTGATCAAGGTCCAGAGTCAAGACATGACCGTCATCGTCGTGACGGACACGCACGCCTTGACGCCTCCGGCATCAATCGAGACAATACAAACGCGATTCATTCTCATTTAAGCCAGCCCGGTCCCTGCCGTTCCTATCGACGCGCCTGCGTGTCGCCGCGCGCCGCGACCTGCCAGCCCTCGCATCATTAATGTCCCTGGGGCTATTTGGCATGACCGTCTGGAAACCGATGACCTCGGTGCTGCTTGCAGCACTGGCTACCGCTACACCTACCCTGCGCGCCGCGGAAACCACCGCGCCCGACGGCAAGGATCCACAGCACGCCGTGCGACTGGGTGCGATCTCAGTCACCGTTCAGCGCATCGACGACAGTTACACCCGCACCGACGCCCGCGGCGCCAGCAAGACCGATACGCCGCTGATCGAGACGCCGCAGGCGGTGTCGGTGATTTCCGATGTGCAGTTGCGCGACCAGGGCGTGCTCACCGTGCAGGATGCACTGCGCTACTCCGCCGGCGTGCGTTCGGATGCCTACGGCGTGGACAGCCGCGGTGACGATGGTTTTCTGCGCGGCACCTCGTTCAGCCAGTACCTCGACGGCCTGCGCCAATACTTCGGCTACAGCTATGCACGCACCGAGCCGTACACGCTCGATCACATCGAAGTGGTGCGCGGTCCATCTTCGGTGCTGTATGGCCAGGGCACCACCGGCGGGCTGATCGCACTGAGTTCCAAGCAACCGCAGAGCGAAATCTCGCGCGAGATGGAAGTGCAGATCGGCAACCATGCGCGCCGCCAGCTCGCGTTCGATTTCACCGGTCCGATCGATGCATACGGCCACTGGAGCTACCGTCTGATTGGTGTGGCTCGCGACGCCGACGCGCAGATGCAGCACGTGCCCGACGATCGCCGCCTGCTCGCCCCGTCGATCGCCTGGACGCCCAGCGAGAACACCCGCTGGACCGTGCTGGGCAACCTGCAGTTCGACCGCAACGGCACTACGCTGAACTTCCTGCCACACGCGGGCACCTTGCTGCCCAATCCGAATGGGCGCATTCCCACCGATCGTTTCACCAGCGAGCCGGGTTTCGACAACTACGCTACCGACCAGCGCTCGCTCACCTCGCTGTTCGAGCACCGCTTCAACGACACCTGGCGCATCGTGCAGAACCTGCGCTACTCGCATGACAACGTGGACTACCGCACGCTCTATCCGGACGTCTATGCGAATCCGGCCAATCCGTTCGTGGATGCTGCACAACGCGAGGTCACCCGCTACAGCTACATCTCGATCGACCGTCATCGACGACTGGTCACCGATACCCATGCCCAGGCGGATTTCGACGTCGCCGGCTTGCACCACCGCCTGCTCCTGGGACTGGACGCCGGCCGCTCGCGCACCGACACCCGGCAGGGCAACGGCGTGGCCGACATACCGTTCGACCTGTACGCGCCGGTGTACGGCCAGTTCACCCCGCCGGACATTCTCCCCGCGCCTTCCAGCGTCACGCAGCAGACCGGTATCTACATGCAGGACCAGATCGAAGCCGGCCAGCACTGGCTGGCCACGCTGGGCCTGCGCCGCGACTTCGCCTCGATCCGCACCGACGGCAGCGACACCCTGAAAGACAGCGCCACCACCAGCCGCATCGGTCTGATGTACCGCTTCACCAGCAGCATCGTGCCGTATGTGAGCTATACCGAATCGTTCCAGCCGCTGGACAGCCTGGACTTCTACAACCGCCCGTACCGGCCGCTGCGTGGCAAGCAATACGAGGCGGGCGTGAAGATCCAGCCGGTCGGCAGCGACAGCCTGTTCACCGCTACCTGGTTCGACCTGCGCGAGAACCACCGCCTCGCACCCGATCCGCAACAGCCGCTCAACCAGATCCAGAGTGGCCGCATGCGCACCCGCGGCGTGGAGCTGGAGGCTTCCACCCGGCTCGCCCGCCATCTCGACCTGCTCGGCAACTACACCTATACCGATGCACGACCGGACGACGGCAGCATCGTGGCCGGCCTGCCGCGCCACCAAGGTTCGCTGTGGGGCGTATGGCATGTCGGCAACGATGACGCGGATGGTCTCAGCTTCGGTATCGGCGCGCGCTATGTCGGCGACAACACCGACGAGACCGGCCGGTTGCACCTGCCTGCGCAGACCCTGGTCGATGCGATGGTCGCGTACAGCCACGGCCCGTGGCGGCTGTCACTCAACGCGGCCAATCTCGGCGACCGCATCTACGAGGCGACCTGCCTGGCCCGCGGCGACTGCTTCTACGGCCCGCGCCGCAGCGTGGTCGGCGCCGTGCGTTACCGCTTCCAGTAACAAAGCGGACCCTTTGCGGGGACATCGAATCGCGTGGGACTCGCTCCCTCCCCCGGATGCCGCGCCGTTCGATGCCCCCTCTTTATTTCTGCCATCCACACCCATGGATTCCCCATGCCCCGCCTCGCTTTCCTGTCGCAACGACGCACTCCGCTGCGCCTCACCACCGGCATCATGCTGGCACTGCCGTTTGCCTTGGCTCATGCCACGGACGCCATCGGCGACACCGACGATGCGTCGGCGCAAACCTCGGTGGCTCGCAAGCACGCCACCACGCTCAAGGGCATCGCCGTCAACGGCAGCTATACCGAACAGGCCAGCACCGCGACCAAGCTGGACATGCCGGTGTTGGAGACGCCCCAGGCGATCTCGGTGGTGCCGCGCGAACTGCTCGACGCGCAGCGCGCACTGCACCTGAGCGAAGCGCTGCGCAACGTGGCCGGTGTGTCACAGGCTACTGTCTACGGCTTCTTCGATGGCTTCAACCTGCGCGGCTTCAACGCCTCGTCCGGCGCCACTTATCTGGACGGCCTGCTGGCCAGCGATGACATGGCCAACTACGAGCTGTCCGGCCTGCAGCGACTTGAAGTGGTGAAGGGACCGGCTTCCGGTCTGTATGGCCAGGGACCGTTGTCGGGCCTCGTCAACATGGTCAGCAAGCGGCCACAGGACGAGCGCTTTGCCGATGTCGGCCTCAGCGTGGGCACCAACCGGTTCCACGAAGGTCGCGTCGACGCCAACAGCCCGCTCAATGCCAGCGGCAGCCTGCTCGGCCGGGTCAACCTGCTCTATCGCGAACAGAATTTCTTCGTCGACAGCTCGGACATGCAACGCGTCTACATCGCACCGTCGCTGACCTGGAAGGTCGACGCCGACACCACCCTCACCCTGCTCGGCGGCTACCAGCGCGATCTGATCCACCCGTGGTCGCCGATCACCGCCTACGGCACCATCCTGCCCAATCCGAACGGCACCATCCCGGTCAACCGCACCATCAACGACCGCGACTACCCGGCCGTACAGCATCGCAGCTACAAGACCAGCGGTTACCAGTTCGACCACCGTTTCAACGACACCTTCAGCCTGCACCAGGGGCTGCGCTACGAAGATTTCCACAACAGCTGGGACCATTGGCTGTTCGCCAGTGGCATGCACGACGACCTGCGCACGATCGACCGTTTCTACTATGGCCCGTTCGACGAGCGCGGCCACGACCTGCGCGTGGACACCAACCTGTCCGCCGCATTCGATACCGGCAATGTCGAGCACTACGTCTTGCTGGGCGCGGACTACGGCACGCGCACCGCGCGCTCGGTCAATAATTTCGACCCGGGCCCCTACCCGCTGGACATCTTCGACCCGGTCTACGGCACCACGCCGGGACCGGATTTGTACGATCCGCAGCGCGCGCTGCAGAAAAACCGCCAACGCGGCATCTATCTGCAGGATCACCTGCGCTTCGGCCTGCGCGTCACGCTGACCCTCGGCGGTCGCTGGGATCACGCCAGCAGCAGTTATAACGGCGACATCGCCACCGACAACGCGTTCAGCCCACACGCCGGACTCACCCTTGCACTGAGCGAGGCAACGGTGCTGTACGCCAATTACTCGAGATCGTTCAACCCGCAGGGCAGCCACCAGTTCTTCGGCGGCGGCGGCCTGCCACCCGAACGCGGTGTGAACCTGGAGCTGGGCCTGAAAGCCTCGCGCAGCGACGGCAGCCTCACCGCCATGGCTTCGCTGTTCCAGCTGACTCGCGAGGATGTCGCCACCGACGATCCGGCGCACCCGAACTTCTACCTAACCACCGGCCAGCAGCGCAGCCGCGGGCTGGAACTGGAAACCCGCTGGCAACCCGCCGCCGCGTTCGAGTTCACCGCGGCCTATGCCTATACCAAGGCGGAGGTCACCCGCGACAACGTGTTGCCGGTGGGCAGCCGGCTGGAGGGCATTCCCCGTCACAACCTCAACCTGTGGAGCCGCTACAACGTGACGAACGGCCCGCTGGCCGGCGTCGGCGCGGGGCTCGGTTTCAACTACCAGAGCCGTCGCCCGGGCAGCGCGTACGAAACGCTCGATCCGATCTACCACCGGCCGATCGTGTTCAAGAGCTACGCACTGATCGACGCTGCGCTCTTCTACAGCCACGGCGACTGGGAAACCCAGCTCAACGTGCGCAACCTGTTCGACCGACGCTACTACGTCGACGGCTTCTCCGAGCGCATCACGCCGGGCCAGCCACGCTCGGCGATGCTCACCGTGCAACGTCATTTCTGAGCCATGGCCAGCACGGTAAAAATCATCGATCCCCATGCTCGTCGGCGGCGCGCCATGGATGTCGCCGCGCGCGCGCTGGCCGCCGCTGTCGGCGGCTATCTGATCGCCGCACTGACAACGGCCCTGTTGCCTCGGCTGTTGCCGATGCCACGCAGCGAGGCCGTGATCACCGCCACCCTGCTCTCGTTTCCAATCTACGCCGCCGTGGTGTTGTGGGCGTTCGCCGCCGCGCGCGTGGCACGCGTGTGGCGGTGGACGCTGGCCGTCGTGGTCGTGCTGTCGGCTGGCAACTGGCTGGCCATCGCCAGCGCGGGCCGGTTGTGAAAGGCGGGCTGCGGCAGTCGATGGCGTGGCTGCATACCTGGAGTGGATTGCTGGTGGGCTGGCTGCTGTTCGCCATCTTCACCACCGGCACCAGCGCGTATTTCCAGCAGGAGATCACCCGCTGGATGCAGCCCGAGGCACGCGGCGATGCCTCGCCTGCGCAGGCCGCCGCGGGTGCCATCCGCTACCTGGAGAAAACCGCACCCGACGCGCAGGCCTGGTACATCACCCTGCCCGAGGCACGCGGCAACACCACGCAACTGTTCTGGTATCCCGGCAAGACCGCAAACGAGGATACCCAGGCCGTGCTCGACGGCCGCGGCGAGAAGGTGGCTCTGCGTGACACCCAGGGCGGTTATTTCCTCTACCGTTTCCACTACGACCTGCACTACATCCCGGTGATCTGGGCGCGCTGGATCGTGGGTTTCTGCGCGATGTTCATGCTGGTGGCGATCCTCAGCGGCATCATCACCCACAAGAAGATCTTCACCGACTTCTTCACCCTGCGTCTCAGGAAAGGCCAGCGCTCGTGGCTGGATGCCCACAACGCCAGCGCCGTACTCGCGCTGCCATTCCACCTGATGATCACCTACACCGGCCTGGTCACCCTGGCCACGCTGTACATGCCTTGGGGCATCACGGCGAACTACCGGCAACCGGACACGTTCTTCGCCAGCCAATACGCCATCGAATCGACGTCCGAACGCCAGGGTGCAGCTCCGCTCGTATCGATTGGACCGTTGCTGCAACGTGCCAGCGCACACTGGCACGATGCCGGTGTGGGCCGGGTCACCGTCAACAACCCCGGCGACCGCAGTGCCACCATCACGCTGACCCGCTCCTCGGTCGATGCCATCCCCAGCCGTGGCGAAACCATGAGCTTCAACGGCACCACCGGAGCATGGCTGGCGGACAATCCCGCGCGCGCCGGCGGCGCCCTCACCGAAAGCACGATGATCGGCCTGCATGCGGGTCGCTACGCCTCGCCCGCGCTGCGCTGGCTGTACTTTTTCTGCGGCCTTGGCGGCTGCGCGATGATCGCCACCGGCCTGGTGTTGTGGACGGTGAAACGCCGCCAACAACTGCCCGATCCGCAGCGCCCGCACCTCGGCTTCCGCCTGGTCGAACGCCTCAACGTCGCCACCGTGGCCGGCCTGCCCGCGGCCATCGCCTGCTATTTCCTGGGCAACCGGCTGCTGCCGCTGGATCTGCCGCAACGCGCGGCGTGGGAAATCCACACGCTGTTTCTCGCCTGGGGCACCTGCTTCGTGTGGAGCTTCTGCCGGCCCACCAGGCGGGCATGGATCGAAACCCTCGCCCTCGCCGCCGGCCTGTTCGCCAGCGTGCCGCTGGTCAATGCGCTGACCACGCCGCGCAACCTTTTCGCCAGCCTGCTCGAACACGACTGGGTCTTCGTTGGCTTCGATAGCGCGATGCTGCTGTTCGCCGGCATCTTCGCCACCGCCGCATGGCGCGCTGCCCACCATGTACCCAAGGCGCGCGCCGCGCGCACTGGCAATACGAAGGCCGCGGCATGATCCTGCTCTCCGCCTGTCTGTGGGCTTGTACGGGATTCACTGCGCTATATCTGGCCATGTCCCGCCATCAGCCCGACGCGCTGGGCCGGCGACTGCCCGAACGCAGCAACACCCGGCTGCGCGGCCTCGGCGGCGCCGGGCTCGCCATTGCGTGGCTGGCCTGCGTCGAGGCGCAAGGTTGGGCGCGCGGCTCGGTGGCGATCTTCGGCGTACTGGCACTGGCCGCCACCCTGGTCATGCTGCTGGGCACATGGCATGCACGGCAGCTTGCATCGATCGGCGTGCTTACGCTGATCGGCGCCGCTGCCTGCGCAACCGCTGCCTGGTCGGGTTGATCGCCGAATCCCGACGGCGCTTCACCTGCCCGCGACCCGCAATCGGGATCATGCCTGCCGATAACCGCACCCGAAGGAAACCGTGCCATGTGGATCGCGCTGCTCGCCACGATCGTTGTCACGGCCTTCCTCGTGATCGTTTCGATGAACTTCCATCGTCCGGAAAAATCCGTGCGACACCACGTGCGGCATTGCCACGCGATCGACGATCCGCAATTCCGGCTGGAGATGGACGCGATGCTCGGCCCGGCGGTGCTGGACGGCAACGAGATCAGAGCATTGCAGAACGGCGACGAGATCTTTCCCGCCATGCTGGAGGCGATCCGCGGCGCCAAGCGAAGCATCACCTTCGAGACTTACATCTACTGGTCGGGCGAGATCGGCAAACAATTCGCCGATGCACTGAAGGAACGCCGCCAGGCCGGCGTGGCGGTGCATGTGATGCTGGACTGGGCCGGCAGCGCGAAAATGGATGGCCATTTGCTGGATGAGCTGAGCGACGCCGGCGTCGAGGTCGAGCGCTACCATCCGCTGCGCTGGTACAGCATCGCGCGCATGAACAATCGCACCCATCGCAAGCTGCTGGTCGTCGATGGCCGCATCGGTTTCACCGGCGGCGTGGGCATCGCCGATCAGTGGCAGGGCCACGCGCAGGATCCCGGGCACTGGCGCGACATCCATTTCCGCGTGGAAGGTCCGGTCGTGGCGCAGTTGCAGGCCGGCTTCATGGATAACTGGATCAAGACCACCGGCCGCGTGCTGCACAGCGACCTGTACTACCCCACCCTTTCGCCGGCCGGCGACAAGGGCATGCACCTGTTCGTCAGTTCGCCGGCCGGCGGTAACGCCAGCATGCGCCTGATGTACCTGCTCGCCGTTGCCGCCACCACGCGCTCGATCGATTTGCAGGCCGCCTATTTCATCCCCGACCGCCTGGTCGTCGACGCCCTGCTCGCCGCGCGCGAACGCGGCGTCGCCATCCGCCTGCTGGTGCCCGGCCGTTACATCGACTCCGGCCTGGTACGCATGGCCTCCAAACGTCGCTGGGGGCGGCTGCTTGCCGCCGGCGTGGAAATTTTCGAGTACACGCCCACGATGATGCACAACAAGATGCTCATCCTCGACGGCGAGCTGACCTCGGTCGGTTCCACCAATTTCGACATGCGCTCGTTCGACCTCAACGACGAGGCCAGCCTGAACGTCTATTCCAAAGCATTCGGGCGTCAGATGACGGCAGTGATGGAAGCTGACCTGCGCCACGCAAAGCCGTACACGCTCGCGATGTGGCAACAGCGTTCATGGCGACAGAAGCTGGGCGAACTGTTGGTGCGGCCGGTGGAGTCGCAGTTGTAACGCGGACTCCGGACCTCGCCGCCTGGCTCCTACAATGTCATCAGCGCCTGTCGCAAATCCGACAGTGCCGCCGAAATATCCGCCGCATCGATCACGCCATAGCCGAAGGTCACCGCCGGCTCGATGTCGCGCGTCATCGCGTAGTCCGCGGTCGACTCCGCGCCGATGGCGAAACGCAGCACGGTCGGCATGATCCTCGGTGCCAGGCCGGGATCGCGTATGCGAGCGGCCAGATGCAAACCGGCTTCGGAGGGGATCGGCTCCAGCCATTCGCCGAGTTCGCGATGCAAGCCCCCGAGCAGTGCCTCGCGACGCTCGGCGTAGATCGGTCGCATGTGACGCACGTGACGCGCGAGATGGCCGTCGCGGATGAAGGCGGCGAGCACGGACTGGGTGATGGTGTCGCAATGGGAATCGGCGCAATGCTTGACGGTGATGAGGTTGCTGCGCGCCCATGCCGGTGCCACCACGAAGCCCTTGCGCAGCGAAGGGAACATGCTTTTGGAAAAAGTGCCGACATAGAACACCAGCGCGTCGCGATCCAGCGTCTGCAATGCATCGAGTGGACGGTCACCGAAGCGGAATTCGCCGTCGTAATCGTCTTCGATGATGACCGCGCGGTGGCGACGGGCGAAATCAAGCAAGTCGCTGCGCCGGCGTAGCGACATCGCGACGCCGGTGGGCGACTGGTGCGAAGGAGTGACGCTGATGATGCGTACGTCTTCGGGCAGGTGCTTGACGCATAGTCCCTCGTCATCGATCGGCAGCGATACCAGCTTCGCGCCAGCCGCGGCGAACGCGGCACGCACCGGCGGATAGCCCGGTTCCTCCACCGCCACCTTGGTCTGTCCCGGCGTGACCAGCAGGCGCGCGATCAGATCCATGGCCTGCTGTGCGCCGGAAGTAACGATTACATCGTCGGCAGTGCATGCCACGGCACGGGTGAACGCAACATGCCTCGCAATCGCCTCGCGCAACGCAGGGATGCCTTCGGATGGCGCATAGGCAAACGGTTCACGCGAACTGCGGCGCAGCGCCTGCGCCATCAACCGGCGCCAGATGTCGTGCGGGAAATGGCGATGATCGGGAATGCCCAGGCGAAAGTTCTGCCCGGGCAAGGTGCGTGCGGCCGACGGCTGCAGGAACGGCGTACGCCAGATCGGCGCGAAGCACGATTCGCCGATGTCGGAGGAAACCTTTGACGGACGCCGTCGCGCCAGGTTTGCCACCACCGGCTTCGCTCCTTTACGCGGAATCAGGTAGCCCTCGGCGATCAAAAGATCGTAAACAGTGACCACCGTGTTGCGCGCCACGCCCAGCGCCTCGGCGACCTTGCGCGTGGCCGGCAGCGGCGAATCCGCCGGCAGGCGCCCATCCAGGATCGCCGTGCGCAATTGCTGGTGCAGCTCGTGGGTGAGCCTGCCCTGGCGGCGCGGAAGCAGCACGGGAAACGGGAAAACTGGTTCCATCGAATATCCATGTCTTGGATCAATCGTGGAACCAGATTACCCCTAAAGTCATCCCCGAAGCTCGCCACCCAAGAAGGCCAAGCCATGACCCTGTCGATCTGTGAAACCTGCGGCACCCAGTACCCGGACGCCCCGACCCATTGCCCCATCTGCGAGGACGAGCGCCAGTACGTCGGCGCCAGCGGCCAGACCTGGACCACCCATGAGGCCTTGAAGGCCACCCATACGCTGCGCATGCAGGACGAAGCCGGCGTGCTCGGCATCGGCCTGGCGCCGAACTTCGCGATCAACCAGCGCGCGCTGTACCTGCCCACCGACGCGGGCAACATTTTGTGGGAATGCCTGAGCCTGATCACCGACGAGGCCGTCGCCGCCCTGAAGGCGCGCGGCGGCGTGGACCTGATCGCGATCTCGCATCCGCATTTCTATGCCTCGATGCTGGAATGGAGCGAGGCCTTCGGCAACGTGCCGATCCTGCTGCACGAGGCGGATCGCGAATGGGTGCGCCGACCTTCGCCGAACGTGCAGCTCTGGCGCGGCGACTCGCACCGCCTGTCCGACGCGGTGACGCTGATCCGCAGCGGCGGCCATTTCCCCGGCAGCACGGTGCTGCACTGGAAAGATGGACCGCGCCCGGGCGGCGCGCTGTTCTCCGGCGACGCACCCCACGTGGTGAGCGACCGCCGCCACGTCTCCTTCATGCACAGCTATCCCAACTTCATGCCGATGCCGCCCGATGCCGTGCGCGGCATGCAGGCGCGCCTGGACGGCTACGACTTCGACGATGTCTACGGCTTCACCTGGGGCCGCAACATCATCGGCGGCGGCCGTGCGGCGGTCGACGCCTCGTTCGAACGCTACCTCTCCGCCATCGTCGCCTGAGCCGGCACCTTCATGGAGTCCATTCGCATGACCAACCCATCGTCCCGTCTGCGGGATTACCTGCCCGCGCGTTTCAGCACCGCCGCCGCGCGGCACTGGGTGCCCTCATCCACGCCCGGCAAGTCGTCCAGTCCGCTGCGTTTCTTCGTCGACGATCGCGGCTTCGTCGAATTGTTGCGGATGGAGCCCGGCGTGGTGATGCCGCTGCATCGCCACACCGGCGAGATCCACGCGTACAACCTCACCGGCACGCGCAAGCTGTGCACCGGCGAGCTGATCGGCCCGGGCGATTATGTCTACGAGCCGCCGGGCAATACCGACTGGTGGAAGATCGTCGGCGACGAGCCGATGCTGGCGCTGGTGATCGTGATGGGCACGGTCGAATTCCTCGGACCGGGCGGCGTGGTGACCGGCCGCGCGTCGGCCAGCACTCAGCTCGCGGATTACGAGCACTATTGCCGCACGAATGGACTGACCATGCCGGACTTGCTGGACGGCTAGACGAGAGCGCGCAACGCCGGATCCGCAACGGCACGATGGATCAGGTGCGTTGATTGCGATCCGCTCAGTAAACGAGGTTGATCGCCATCACCGGCGTGATCGTCCTCACCGTGTTGTGCCCACCGGTGATCACCCGAACACCAAAGATCGCACCGACGTTGGCATTCCAGCTGTACTCCAGCGCCGGTGCGATGCCGAAGGCCGTGCTGGAGCCCGAGTCCAGGCGGATCGGCGGACCGGGCAAACTGCCGGACTTCGGCTGCCGAACGTAGCCGGTCACTGAAGTAGTACGGCTGTGGCTGTAGGTCAGGTCGAGCGCCAGCACCCAGCGGCGCGTCAGGCTGTATTCCCAGGCCAGGTCGGCAAAGAAGGAACTGCCGGGCCTGGCCATGCCGCGGAATCCCTGCCCGGTTCCGTAGACACTGACATCGGCAACATCCGCATGGCTGGAAAAGGCCTGCGACACATCGAAGCGCATGCGCAGGATGCGGCCATTCGCCAACCAGAAGTAGGTCTGCGTGTTGAACTGCAGCGTGGTCATATGGGCACCGCTGCCAAGACCGTCAGCCGGGCGCTCGCCGAGCTGGTCGTATTTTCCGGTGGGAAAAGTTTCCTGCACCTCGAAGGATGCCGTCGGCACCCAGCTGCCTTCATGAAACTGTGTGAGCTGGTACTGCGCAAGCAAGGTGAAGTCACCTACTCCCACGTGCGAGCTGTGCGGGCCGCCGCTCACCGTGTTGTACCCGAACACCGGGATCACCCCGACCGTGAGTCGATTGGCGAGTCCATAGAGCAAGTACGTGCGCGAGCCGTAGCCATGCGAATGCGCACTGGCAACGTCGTACAGATACGGCTCGACAAGCACATGCCCAGGCGGCAGCGTTCCTGCCGAATTCGCCAGCAAAGGGCCCGTCCACCAGGCATCGTCCAGCGACTGCTTTCCCGATGATGGCGCTGTCGCGCTCACCGGGACGACCGCGACGGCCTGGGCGCGTGCCGGAGCAGAGCTCAGAAAACTTCCCGCCATGCTCAGCAGCAAGACGCTGATCACCCGTCGCGACGGGCCCATCTTCGACACTGACCCCATCGCCCATTCCGCCTGCGCTTTGTATTGGATGCGCGGGAAATTAAGCCACCACAGTGGTTTACGGAAATATCCACTTTGACGGGATACGATATGACCACTTTGCGAGGTACCGGCATGCAACGCATTCCCGCCAGCTTTCTGCCATCGATCACGCTCGACACCGGCAGCGCGACGCCGATGTACCGCCAACTCTCCGACTGGTTCCGTCGGGCGATCGTCGAGGGCCAGTTACGGCCGGGCCAACGCGTGCCGTCGAGCAGGAGCCTTGCCGGCGAGCTGAAGATTTCCCGCATACCGGTGCTGGGTGCGTATGAACAGCTGTACGCCGAGGGTTATCTGGAGACTTTCGTTGGTGCCGGCACCTGCGTTGCCCGATCGATTCCCGAAGAGGCTCTGCGACCGGCAAACATGAAATCGCGACACGCGCCGCTGCAGACGCCCGAAAACAGGGCCGCACGCAGGATTTCGCAACGGTCGGCCTTGATGCGTGAGCCGGCGCCGCCATGGCTGGACAGCCAGGGCGCCTTTCGCATCGGCCTGCCCGCGCTCGAGCATTTCCCGACCGGGGTGTGGTCGAAGCTGGTCAACCGGCATGCACGAAAACCGTCCATCGACATGATGGTGTACGGCGACCCGATGGGATACCTGCCGTTGCGCGAAGCGATCGCGGAGTACCTGAACACCGTTCGCGCCGTGCGCTGCGACGCCTCGCAGATCCTGATGACGACCGGATCGCAGCAGGGCCTGCAGATTTGCGCGCATGTGTTGCTGGACCCGGGAGATCGCGCGTGGGTGGAGGAGCCCGGCTACCCCGGCGCGCGCCAGGCCTTGATGAGCGTGGGCGCCAGACTCGTGCCGGTGCCGGTCGATCACGAAGGTCTCGACGTGGCCGAAGGCATTCGCCGCGGCCGCGGCGCGCGCGCCGTCTATGTCACGCCGTCACACCAGTTTCCGTTGGGCACGGCCATGAGCGCGGCGCGGCGCATGCAACTGCTGAACTGGGCGATGCTCAGCGGCGCCTGGATCATCGAGGACGACTACGACAGCGAATTCCGCTTCGGTGGCAGTCCGATCGCCTCGCTGCAGGGCCTGGACGCCGATGACCGGGTCATCTATGTCGGCACCTTCAGCAAGGTTGTGTTTCCAGCGCTGCGCCTCGGCTACGTCGTGGTACCGAAGGATCTCGTACCCGCGTTCTTCGATGCACGCAGCGCGGTCGACACGTTCTCTTCCACCCTGTACCAGGCCGTCATGACCGACTTCATCCGCGAAGGACATTTCGTGCGCCACATCCGTCGCATGCGGATGCTCTACCTCGAGCGGCGAACGGTGCTGCTGGAAGCGATCCACAAGTACATGGCGGACCAGCTCGAAGTCATCGGCGCGGAAGCCGGCATGCAGCTGGCCGCGTTGCTGCCGCCCGGCGTGGACGACGTGGCGGTGTCGAGAAAGGCTGCCCGTCACGGCGTTTCGGTCAGGCCGTTGTCACTCTGCTATGCGAACGCGCCACGCAGGAGCGGGCTGCTCCTCGGTTACAGCGGTGCCAGCGTGCGCGAGATCCGGGAAGGGATCCGCAAGCTCAGGTCGTGTATTTGAAACCCGGCATCGCAACTCGCGCAACGTCCCTTGCGGGACCCATGCGGGTCAAAGCAATTTCCGGTACACGATGAACCCTGACTTCTCTGCCAGCCTGTCGTAGAGCTGCATGGCCACCGTGTTCGTCTCGTGGGTTTGCCAGTAGACGCGCCCACAGCCGGCCTGTGCTGCCTGCTCGTAGACCGCGTTGATGAGCGCGCGCCCGACGCCCAGGCCTCTGGCCGCCTCGACCGTAAACAGATCCTGCATGTAACAGTTCGGCCCGAGCTGGATCGTGCTGCGGTGATAAAGGAAATGCGCCAGCCCGATCAGATCGCCGTCGCGCTCGGCCACGAGCGCGTGCATCGGTTCGTAGACGTCGAAAAAGCGCAGCCAGGTCGTACGGATGATTTCGTCCGGCAACGCGGTCGGTCCCCTTCGACCGTAGAAGGCATTGTAGCCGTCCCACAGCAACTTCCATGAAGCAAAGTCGTCCTTTTGCACCGGGCGGATCACGACGGAAGGGTTCATTCGGCAGTCCTGGAATCTTTCATGATGATCGCCTGGCGTCGCGGCTCATTCAACGGCATCTTCCGCCGCCACGAAACCACCGGTCTGACGTGTCCACAACCGTGCGTAGAGGCCTTCACGGGCGATCAGCTCGGCATGCGTACCGGTCTCGACGATGCGGCCCTTGTCCAGCACCACCAGCCGGTCCATCCGCGCGATGGTGGACAGGCGGTGCGCGATGGCGATCACCGTCTTGCCTTGCATCAGGATGTCCAGGCTGTCCTGGATCGCCGCTTCGGCTTCGGAATCGAGTGCCGAGGTGGCTTCGTCCAGCACCAGGATCGGCGCGTCCTTCAGCAGCACGCGGGCGATCGCGATGCGCTGGCGCTGACCGCCGCTGAGCTTCACGCCGCGCTCGCCGACCAGCGCGTCGAAGCCGACACGACCTTCGCCGTCGCTGAGTTGCGGGATGAATTCGTCGGCGCGCGCCTTGCGCACCGCGTCGGTGATCTGCGCCTCGCTGGCGTCCGGACGTCCATATAGCAAGTTGTCGCGAATCGATCGGTGCAGCAGCGAGGTGTCCTGGGTGACCACGCCGATCTGCGAGCGCAGGCTTTCCTGGGTAACGCCGGCGATGTCCTGGCCGTCGATCAGGATGCGCCCGTCTTCCAGGTCGTACAGCCGCAGCAGCACGTTGACGAGGGTCGATTTTCCCGCACCGGACGGCCCGACCACGCCAATCTTCTCGCCGGCGCGCACGGCCAGGTCCAGTCCTGCGATCACCCCGCCCTGCTTGCCATAGTGGAAATGGATATGTTCGAAACGCACCGAACCGTTGGTCACTTCCAGCGGCATCGCGCCCTCGCGATCCTGCACCGCGCGCGGCTGCGAGATCGTGGTGATGCCGTCCTGCACCGTGCCCACGTTCTCGAAGATGCCGTTGACCACCCACATGATCCAGCCGGACATGTTGTTGATGCGGATCACCAGCCCGGTCGACAGCGCGATCGCCCCCACCGTGACCCGGCCCTCGCTCCACAGCCACAGTGCCAGCGCCGAGGTGCCCACGATCAGGAACCCGTTGAGCGTGGTGATGCTGGCATCCAGCATGGTGGTGATACGGGTCATCCGGCGCAGCCTGTCGGTTTGCTCGGCCATCGCGTCGGCCACGTAGGCTTCTTCGCGCCGGGTGTGCGCGAACAGTTTCAGCGTGAGCACGTTGCTGTAGCCGTCGACGATGCGGCCCATCAATTTCGAGCGCGCCTCCGAAGCCAGCCATGAACGCTGCTTCAGGCGCGGGATGAAGAACGCGAGCAGACTCACGTACAGGAATACCCACACGAACAATGGCGCGGCCAGCCAAAAATCCGCCTGCGCGAACAGCACGATCGCGCTGCCGGTGTAAATGGTCACGTACCAGATCGCATCCACGATCTGCACCGCCGATTCGCGCAACGCACCACCGGTCTGCATGATGCGGTTGGCGATGCGCCCGGCAAAATCGTTCTGGAAGAAACCCAGGCTCTGGCGGATCACGTAGCGATGGTTCTGCCAGCGGATGCGATTGGTCAGGCTGGGCACGATCGCCTGGTTCACCAGCAGGTCGTGCGCGCTTAGCGCCAGCGGCCGCACAATCAGCGCGACGAAGCCCATCCACAGCAACTCGCGGCCATGCAGATGGAAGAAGTCCGCCGGCGGCGCACCCTTGGCCATGTCCACGATGCTGCCGATGAAACCGAACAGCGACACCTCGACGATCGCAACCACGAAACCCACCACGATCGCCGCCGCGAACACCGGCCACACCTGGCGCAGGTAGAACCCATAGAAGCGCCACACCGACTTCGGCGGCATGCCGTCTTCCGGCTCCTTGAACGCGTCGATGAGGGTTTCGAACCAGCGGAAGATCATGGGAATTCCAGCCATGCTGAGATCGCCATTGTGCTTGAATACGACGCGGCGATTCGATGGCTTCCATCGAAAGCCTGGCCTCGTGGCATGGCGGGCAGCGAAACGTCCGTCGCGAATCCACCACCCGATCCCCACCCACCAGGGTAGTGGGGTCATCTGCGCACAGGCGCCGCGTCGGCTACCGGTCGCTCACGCGCTTCGTCGATCGACGGCGCCAATCTGAACGCCAGCCACGATGCGCGTTGTCGATTCCACGGTCGTGATTGACCGCCTGCAGTCGCCCTCCGATCATGGGCGGATGCCTATCCTGCTCCGTTGCTCCCTGCTCTTGCTGCTGACCTTCGGCGGTACCCCGCTGCATGCCCAGGCCAGCGATCAGCCGCCCCCCGCCAATGCACCGGCGGCCACACCGGCGCAGACGCTGGACGCCTTGGGCAAACAACTTGATGCGGTGCGGGCCGCGTTGAAAAGCAAGGACAGCGACGCCCCACCGCTGGCCGACCTGCGCAACAACGCCCTGAATGTGCAGGACCGGACGCGCCAGCTGGCCAGCGGCCTGTCGCCACAGATGGCCGCGCTGCAGGCGCAACTCACCGTACTCGGACCGGCACCCGCGAAAGGCGCACCGGCAGAAGCACCGGAGGTGAGCGCGCAGCGCCGGCAGTTGAACAAGGCCAGCACCGACCTGGACGCCCAGATCAAGCAGGCGCAATTGCTCGGCCAGAACGCGCTGCAACTGGCCGCGCAGATCACCGGCCTGCGCAACGACCAGTTCCAGGCGAAACTGGCATCGCGCACCGCAACACCCTTCAGCCGAACCTTCTGGATCGATCCGGCGCGAACCTTTCCGGACGATCTGGTACGACTCAAACGGCTCGGCACACGCTGGTCCGATGCCTGGCACGAGGCTTGGCAGCCACCGAATCGCCAGCCGCTCCTGTGGTGCCTGATCGCCGCCGCCCTGCTGCTCGGTGGCGGCCGCTGGCTGCTGGAACGACTGTTGCTCAGGCTCGCCACGCGTCACGTGCCGGATGGCCACCTGCGCCGCAGTGCGATGGCCACCGCCGTGGCGCTGACCGCCATCCTCACCACCGGGCTCGCCGCCCAGCTGGTGCATCTGGGGTTGAACTGGAACGACATCCTCGACGACGACCTGGAAGCGCTGGCCAGTTCGGCCGTGCGACTGGTGTGTTTCGCCGCGTACGTGACCGGCCTGGGGCGTGCGTTGCTTTCGATACGCCGGCCTTCGTGGCGATTGCCGACGTTGGCGGATCCGGCGGCACTGCATCTGCGGCCGTTCCCGTGGTTGCTGGCCGCCGCCGCGCTGTTGTTCGGCCTGTTCGAACGCACCAGCCGCACGATCGGCTCCAGCCTGCCCGCCACGGTGGCTACGCGCGGCCTGGTGGCGCTGGTCATCAGCGGGCTGATCGGCATGGCCTTGCTGCGCTTGCGGCGTACCCGCAAAGAGCTGGCCGCCGCCGGCGCCGAACCCGAGCAGCAATCGGCGTGGATCAGCCTGCTGACCGCCGTCGCCATGTTTGGGGTCGTGGTCAGCTGGCTGGGCGTGGCTACCGGTTTCATCGCACTGGCGTTTTTTGTCGCCGGGCAGATGCTCTGGATCGGCGTGATCGTGGCATCCATGTACCTTTTGATGCATCTGCTCAATGACCTGATCAACACGTTGCTGTCACCGCGTGGGCACAGCGGACAAAAACTGCTGACAGCATTCGAACTGGGACCGCACACGCTCGACCAGGCGGTCACCCTGCTCTCCGGCGTGGTCCGGGTTACGTTGATCCTGCTGGCCCTGGCCACCGTGCTGACGCCGTTCGGTGCCGGTCCGGCCGATCTGCTGGCAAGTGCCGAGCAGACGTTCAGCAGCTTGACGCTGGGCGATCTGGCGATCCATCCGGGCAGCATCTTCACCGCCGCGCTGGTGTTAGCCATCGGCCTGTTTGTGTTGCGTACGCTCAAACGCTGGTTGCGCGAACAGCTGCTGCCGAAGTCCACGATGGAACCGGGCATGCAGGACTCCATCGCCACCCTGCTCGGCTACCTCGGCGGCATGTTGGTGTTCGTGCTGACGCTTGCGGCGCTGCATGTGGACCTGAAGAGCATCGCGTGGATCGTCAGCGCTCTCTCGGTGGGTATCGGTTTCGGCCTGCAGGCGATCGTGCAGAATTTCATCTCCGGCCTGATCCTGCTGATCGAGCGGCCGGTGAAGGTGGGCGATTGGGTCAGCCTCAACAGCGACGTCGAGGGTGACATCCGCCGCATCAACGTGCGCGCCACGGAAATCCAGATGGGCGACCGCTCCACCGTGATCGTGCCGAACTCGCAGCTGATCACCCAGAACGTGCGCAACGTGACGCTTTCCAATGCGCAGGGCCGTGTACAGATCAAACTGCCCATGCCGCTGGATACCGACGCAGGAAAGGTACGCGAGTTGATCCTGGACATTCTGCGCACGCATGCAGGCACGCTGGCCATGCCTGCGCCATACGTGCAGTTGGAGAACGTCAACGCCGGCGTGATGTCGTTCAATTGCATCGCTTACGTCGCCAGCCCACGCGAGGTCAGCGGCGTGAAGAGCGATCTGCTGTTCGAAATACTCGGACGACTTCGCACCGCCCAACTGCCGATGACCAGCCCGCAGAGTATGGTGGTGCGCACGCTGCCGCCCTTGCCCGAAGGTGACGACAGCACGGGTTGAACAGAAGCGATCAGCCCGTGGATGTCTTCCGGCGTTTGTCTCGACACCTGCATTTGACGAGGAGATTCGCATGTCCCAGTCCAACGGCAGCACCATCATCCCCTGCCTGCGTTATCGCGATGCGCATGCCGCGATCGAATGGCTGTGCAAGGCTTTTGGATTCACCAAAAACGCCGTGTACGAGAACGAGCAAGGCGGCGTGGAACACGCGCAACTGACCTACGGCAGCGGCATGGTCATGCTCGGCGAGGTGCGTGACAACGATTTCGGCCGACACATCGCCCAGCCCGACGAGATCGGCGGACGCGAAACGCAGTGCGCCTGCGTGATTGTCACCAACTGCAAGTCGCACTACCAGCAGGCCAAAGCGGCGGGTGCCGTGATCGTCGACGACTACAGCGAAAAGGAATACGGCGGCGCCGGTTACAGTTGCCACGACCCGGAAGGGCATCTGTGGTACTTCGGCAGCTACGATCCTTGGCATCCCGAACAGAGCTGAGCGCACCAACAAAACAGCAAAACAGAAGGCCGGCACATGACCGGCCCTCTGCAACCGGAGGGCGTGCAGTTACGCGCCGCAGCTCTTGCCACGCGGACCGTGGTCTCCCTTGGCCTTGGCATCGGCCTCGCTCATGTATTCGCCGTGCTTGGTCTTGCCGTACCACTTGTCGCCCGGGCAGTGATAGACCTTGCTGCTGTCGTTGACCCAGACCAGGCCAGGACCACCACCCGGTGCAGCATTGGCCGGCGGTGCCGGTGGCGCGCGATGGCTGATCATGGCTCCATTCGACGCTGGTGCTGGTGCTGGTGCTGGTGCTGGTGCTGGCGCTGGTGCCGCTGTCGGAGCAGCTGTCGGAGCAGCCGCCGGCGCCGCCGCGACCGTTGGAGCCGGCTTGCTTGCCGGCATCGGTGAGCTGGTCGCGCCGTACCAGGCCTGCACGCCCTTGTGACCCCTGCAGGCGCCGCGCTTGGTGGCGGTATCTGTGTAGCTGCCATCCTTGCACTGACCAGTCGAGCCAGCGGGTGCGGCCGTGGAAGCCGTTGCGTTGGCTGCCGCCACAGGAGCCGCAGTAGTTGCTGGCGAAGCCTTCTGTGCCTCCGGGGTAGCGAACCAGATCTGCACGCCCTTGTGACCCTTGCACGCGCCGCGCTTCGTGGCAGCGCTGGTGTAACTGCCATCCTTGCACTGCCCCGTCGAACCGGCAGGTGCGGATGGCTGTTGCGCATAGACCGCCGGCCCCATCAACAGACAGGCCAACGCGAGCATCATCAAGCTTGACGATTTCATTCGGACACCCTCCCACGTGATTGCGCTGCATCACTCCACATTCTTCAAGCAGCGAAGGAGGCCGCCGGCGAACCGGCAGCCCATGGATCGATCGAACCGCTGCGCCTACAACGTAAAGTCGTAGCGGGCGCCGAGGCGGACGTAACGGGGATCCTGGAAGGAACGCGCGATCTTGTAGTCCGGGTGCACCGAACCGTTGGCCAACTCGCCGTTCTCGTAGACCTGGGTGACCTCCTGCTTGCCGAGCAGGTTGAAGACATCCACGGACAAGGTCAGTCGGTTGTGGAGGAAGTTCGGCTTCCAGGCGGCGCTCAGGTCAATCGTGTAGGTCCACGGTGTGCGACCCACCGATCCACGCGGCGACGGCTGTCCGTTGCACCAGAAATAGTTGTTGCCGTAACCGTACGGATCGCCGCCAGCCGACAGCGGACGCGTGCCGAGACAGCTGACGGGGTAACCCGAAGCGATACGCGTCACCGTGGAAAGCGACCATTCGGGCGTCGGCGTCCAGGTACCGGTCACGCGCAACTGATGTCGCTGATCGCTGGCCAACGGTCCGTTGGTGTTCTCCATGATCTGCGGGAAATCCCAGCTCTCGGTGGTGGACACGTCGGCCTGCACCAGGTCCGAATCGAGCTGACCTTCGGAATTGCCGTAGCTATGCGAGAAGGTGTACTCGATCTTGCCGTACCAGTTGTCGCTGAACTGATGCATCGCATACAGGTCCAGCATCATGTACGCGCGCTTGGCTTCCGGCTCGCCGATCTCGGCAGCGGTAAGCGGCACGCTCAGGTAATGCCCTGGCGTGGGAGCCAGCGTAAATGTGTTGGCCCGCCCCGGGTTGTACAGCCAGCAGCCGGTACTGGAGGCGATACCCGCGGCAACCTCCGCGCTCAAACCGTGGCTGTCGCCCCACGCCTGCAGCGGTGCCGAATCGCAGGTATCGTCGATCAGGCTGCGCAACTTGCGGTACATCGCCTTGGCGCCAACGGTCCATTGCGTATTCAGCTGCTTGTCGAAACCGAGGATGTATTCGTCCTGGTAGTAGGAGTGCAGTTTCTGGGCCGCCACGGTGCGGCCATCGGGCGGCACGCCGTTCTCGTTGTTGAGGTAGTACAGGCCCGAGGCGGAAGTATTGATCAGGCCGGTCGGAACACCGGTGACGGGATCGATGCCGGTGAAGCCGAAGTACTGCGACGGGAAAGTCGATGGACCGGCCCCGCGAATGGCCACGCTGGTCGGCAGGCCCAGGTGATAGCGCGCCGCATTGGCATAGATCTTCAACGTGCTGTCACCGTACACATCCCAGGTCAGGCCGAGACGTGGATCCAGTTGATGCCTTGAGCTGGCATACGGCACGCCCACGCCGTTGAAATTGGTGAACTGCTCATTGCGCAAGCCGAGATAGCCGAGCCAGCGATCGCTGATCTGCCAGTGATCGTCGATGAATTGCGAGCGCTGGTTGGTGCGTGCCGAGGTACCTGTGGTCAGCCCGGTCGACTCCACGTACCAGCCACCCGGGAACTGGGCGGGGTCATACGCGGAAGGCGAAAGGCCGAGGTTGATCAGGCGCTGCTTGATGACCGATCCGTCGCCAACATCGCTGTAGATATAACCGGTGCCTCCGACCGGGGAAGCACCCCAAGTCGCACGCAACACGTAATTGTCCATGCCCGCTTTCAGGACGTGATCGCCCAGGTGGTACTCGATGTTGAAGTTCCAGCCGTTGGTGCGGTCCTTGGAGCCAGGCATCAGCACCGTGGCACTGCCCACGGTGCACCCCTTCTGCGCAAAGCCCACACGTGAATCGGAAATGCTGGGGCAGGCAGCGCCGCTGCCACCGGTGACCATCTGCTGGTGGTCCGAATCGCTCTTGCCGTACATCGCCGTCACGGTCAGGTTGTCGGTGATGTAACCGGTGTAGTTGGCGATATAGACGTTGCCGCCCGGCGTACCGTTGGTCTGGGTTCCGTTGTAGTTCTTGGTGTATTGGTGCCCGAGATAGGGACCGACGCCGGTGGTGTAGTCGTATCCGTATATCTGCGAATCGGTGGTTTCGGTATCACCCATGCCGGTGAACTCGAGGATGTTGCTGTCGTTGATGTTCCAGTCGAGCTTGGTCAACCAGCGGGTGGTCTTGTTGCTGATGTTGTCCTGGTTGCCGAAGAGCACCGGCGTGCCGCGGATGACGCTGTCGCTGGGGCCGGTGATCTGGCCGGACGAATGCATCCAGTCGGCGGCGGCGAAGAAATACAGCTTGTCCTTGACCAGCGGTCCGCCGATCGAGCCGGAATACTGCAGCCCGCCGTTGTCCCTCGGCGCCCAGGCATTGCCTTGCTGGTACAGCGTGCCTTTCTGCGATGTGTCACTGACCCGGTAGATGCTGCGCGGCTCCTGCGCCAGATTGCTCGGCGTCCAGAAAGCCTGGATGTCGCCCTTCCATTCATTCGAACCCCGCTTGCTCACCACGTTGATCACGCCGCCGGTGGATCGGCCGTATTCGGCACCGTAGCCGCCGATCAAGACCTGCTCCTGGTCAATGGCGTCGTACGGCAGCTGGCGCGAACTCACGCCGGTGAGCGGGTTGGTCACCGAAAAACCATTGACGTAGTACGCGTTCTCCGCAGCGGACGAACCACCAAACGAGAGCGCATTGCCATAGCCACGCGATGCCGGGGTGGTGCCAGGCGCCAGCAACGCGATCGAGCTGATCGAACTGCGCGCGATGGGAAGCTTGGCGAGCTGGTCGGCGTTGATGACGGTGCGGGAATCGACCGAGGAAACATCGATGGCCGGCAAAGCGTTACCGACCACGGTCACCGCACTCAGGTTCTGCGCGCCGGCCGCACTGGCCGTTGCAAAGGACACTTCGGTACCCTGTCCGATCTGCGTCTGGACGTTGTCGTGCGAGTCCACCACCGCACCGTCCTTCATCAACGACACCTTGTACATGCCGATGGGCAATGCAGCAGCGCGATAACGTCCAGCGGCATCGGGAGCCAGGTCCCGCTTGAGACCGGTGCCCTTGTTCTCGATGTGCACCGTATCACCGGGCTGGGCCTGCCCGAAAATGGTACCGGTGGCGTTGCTTTGGGCGAATACGACACCGTTGCCGAGGCTTAGCGCCAGCGCAATCCCCAGGGCGATTTTGCGAGATCCGAGTGTGGGCGTGCGACGAAGGGACTTCATTAGACTCATCTCCGTTGAAAGAATGAACATGGCATGCACAACGCTCCCGCCAACACACAGCGCCATGCGCGCTGCCATCGGCAATTACCGTCATCAGCCCCCGAACAAAACCCTTGACCGCCACAGCCCCGACCGCCGGGATCTCGGTGCACGTAATGCACCAATACCTCGAAATGCACTAGTTGGAGCGCCCCCGGCGGAGATGGCCAAGCCATCGACCAATACGCTATGACGAACGATTGCTTTGCACAATCGGCGTATTAAGGGACTGAAAAACGGTTGGCTCGATTTGTGCTGATTCGCATTTATTTGCGAGCGCGCCTAAATCTCATGCCGGTAAATCGCGATCGGTGCCTGAGCAGATATCCCGATCTTTAAATTAAACGCAATTTCTTTCGCGCACTTTCATCGCTTATTGGTAAACCAATAATAAACGATAGCAAGATAATTCTTTAACAATACCGAACGTCTCAAGTCCGGACCCAAAAATCCGGACGAGGCAGGTTTGGCCACCCGGTTTCTATCCGGGTGGCCTTGATGGTCACTGCTGTTACGGTGCTGCAGCAGCGCGTTTGAGCGTCGAACCGGGCCGCGCCACGGCGTACATTTCCCAGGTGAACTGCTTGAGCAGGGCGGTCCTGTCCTTGCCCTGCGTAAGCAGGTCGAAATGCGTCTTGCCTGGAAGGAAACGGAAGTCGGACTTCGCACCCAGGCCATCCAGCACGGCCTTGAGCTTGTGTGCCGCACCGTCCAGATAGAACGTATCGGCGGTACCCACGACCACGTGGATCTTGCCGTCCAGGTCACCTTTCAGTTGCGGCCAGTTTGTCTGCACGAGATGGGCGATGTCGTAGTGATCGCGCCAGTAGGCGACCACGGAAGGGTCGACCGCACCGGTGTCGCGATCGAACATCGGCATCGGTCGACCATCGGCACCGCGCGGCGAAAACACCCAGTCGAACGACGCCATCTGGCCGCCGTACTCGCCCAGCACGCGCTCAAGCTTCGCGAACGTTTCAAAGCTGGCCAGCACCTTGCCCTTGTCTCGCACCAGCGGATAGGCGGAGCCGTCCGGCCGGTGGTAGACGTTCGCGTGCGATGCATACAGATCCACGCCGGTGAAGTCGTGGAAATCGCTGGAGTCTGGCGATGTCGACCAGGTACCGCCGAAAGTCTTTGGATAGCGCATCTGCAGCCACAGCGTGGCCCAACCACCGGAAGAGTGACCGTTGAGGAAACGGCCACTGGACTTGCCGTCCATGTGATAGCGCGATTCCAGTTGCGGGATCAGTTCGGTCGTGAGGGCGTGGCCCCAGGGACCGTTGTTCACCGAGTCGGCGAACTCGTGCGTGCCGGTGGCGCTGGATTCGTCCAGGAACACCCAGATCATCGGTGGCATCTGCCCGTCGACCATGTCCGCCCAGGTACCGACAATGCCGCCGGTGAAGCGGTCGACGTTGCCACCAAAACCGTGCGTGTTGTAGACCACCGGATAATGCGCCGCCGCCTTGGCGTCGTAACCCGGCGGCAGCAGCACCCATCCGCGCATGTGGATCGGCCGGCCCCAGAACGCGCTCAGCGACGGACTGACGAAGTCGATCGACTTGGTGCGGCTTCGCGCCTGCGGCAATGCCGTCCGCATCGCCTCCGGTGCCGTCGGTGACAATGTCCACGCCGCGCGCGCCGGCAGCACCCGGGTCAACTGCAGCGTCGGCGCGGTGGCGGCGGGAAGATGCATCCGCACCACGTCGCTGATCAGGTCGCCTGCGCCACGTCCGGTGTAGTTGTAGTTGTGATCGACATCGAGCACGGCCTGCACCAGGTAATCGCCCGGCGGCAACTGCGACCAACCTGCCGGGAACGCCAATGCATCCACGTCGATATCCACGCCCTGCCCTGGCGCGAGCCGACTTATTTCGCGCGCGGCCACCGAAGCCTTTGCGCCGCTGAATGGACTGGCGTCCACTTCGTCGACCTTGCCGTCCTTCGCGGCGGCCATGGCTGCCTTGGCATCGGTGGCGAACAGCAACAGCCGGCCCGAAGTCGGCTGGCTCAGCGCACTGCCCAGCTCGACATGAAACTGGCTGTGCGCCAGCGGCGTCTCGGTTCGCGCCATCGCCACACTGGCGAACAGGCCGCAGCCCAGCATGATCGCTACAACTCGTCGCATGTCACGCATATCGAATCCCCCGTGTCACGGTGATGAAGAGCCGGGTGGCATGGCCCCCGGCATCCGTTCAATGCTCGTCGGCGGCCGCCTTGTCCGCGACCGGAACCAGGCGCAGGTCCTGGAAGTCGAAGCTGAAATCGGTCAGGGGCGAGATCGGCTCCATGCGCATTTCGGTGATATGGCCGTCCACATCGAGGTTGAAGTTGACGAAGGCATCGGCGTTCAGCGCGCGATCGTCCCAGCGCACCACGAAGGTGTCGTGCTGCCACGCGGTCATGCTGCCGACCAGTTGCGCGGTCTTGCTGAAACGCAAACGCAGCTTGCCGTTCTCGTTGCTGACGATGACATCGCCATACCATGGATCGCGGTAGGTGCCTGCGTACTTCGCCAGCGCCAGCGAGGGCTTGCTGTGCTTGTCGCGTGCCGCTTCATGTTTGGCGAGACTGTCGTCCGCCTTGGCCTCGGCTTTCTTCACCGACTTGTCGTAAGCGGCGACCCAGTCGGTCTTCTGTGCGGGGTTCAACCAGGCATCGAGGACGCGGTAGGTCACTGCGTTGAAGGCAGCACCGGACTCGGCATTGGTCAGCACCACCACGCCGAGGTTGAGTTCCGGCACCAGGGTCACCCGCGAAACCATGCCTGGCCAACCGCCGGTATGCCAGACCAGTTTCTTGCCGCGATAGTCGGACAGGAACCAGCTCTCGCCGTAGCCGGAGAAATTGGGCATCAGCGGTGCAAGCTCGGGAATCGACGGCTTGCCGACCTTGATCGGCGTCAACATGCTCCACATGTCCAGATGGCCCTTTTCGGAGAACAGGCGCGCCGGCTTGCCGTCGCTGCCCGTGGCAGGCAACACGCCGCCGGCCAGTTGCACGTTCATCCATTTGGCCATGTCGTGCACGCTGGCGTAGATGCCGCCAGCGCCGGGATCGTTGAGCCAGGCCATCGGCGGCACCGGCTTCAGATCCTTGAAATTGAACTTGGCGTGACCCATCGCCACATCCATGCCCGGCTTCAGGTAGGTCTTGTCGACCAGCGACTCGTCCATGCCGACCGGCTTGAACAGGTGCTCGCGTACGTAGTCGGCGTAGTTCTGCCCGGAAGCCTGCTCGATCACCAGGGTGGCCACCGCGAACAGGATGTTGTCGTAGGCATAACCGCTGCGAAAGCCGTTCTTGATCGGCACATGGCGCAACCGTTCGACCACCTCCTTCGTGCTGTACGAGGTTGGCGGCCAGTACAGCAGGTCGCCCGCGCCGAGCGACAGGCCGCTGCGGTGCGCCAGCAGGTCGCGGATGCGCATTTCGTGGGTCACGTACGGATCGGACATGCGAAACCACGGCAGGTGATCGATCACCCGATCGTCCATCTTCAGCTTGCCCTGCTCGGCCAGCTGCTGCAGCGCGGCGGCAGTGAAGGCCTTGGTGTTGGAGGCAATCGCGAACAGCGTGTGCGCGTCGACCTGGTCCGGCTTGCCGATCTCGCGCAGGCCGAAGCCCTGCTCCATCACGACCTTGCCGTCCTTGACGATCGCCACCGCGATGCCTGGCACGTCGAAGGTCTTGCGTGCGCTGTCGACGTAGGCGCCGAAATCCAGCAATTGTCCGGGCAGCGCAGGGTGCACGGTATCGTGGGTCGATACCGGCGGCGGTGTTGTCGCCCCTGGCGTTTGCGCCCAGGCAGCCGTCGCAAAGACGAACAATGCACAACAACCCGCCAGGCGCGGGGAGAAGAATCGCTGGGACATCGAAGGCTCCGCTGGTGACAATCCTGCAACTATCGTGGCAAACCGGGCGCGAGACCAGCGCTGAAAGTCACGTAACCCGATCGTGTCCGCCCAGTCAGCCACCCTGGCCCGGCTAAGATGGTGTGTCCCCATGCGATGGATGGTTCCATGCCGACATCTGCCCAGCCTGCTCCAGCCAGTCACCCACGTATCCGCGTCGGCATCGGCGGCTGGACTTTTGCGCCGTGGCGCAACAACTTCTACCCGGCCAAATGGGTGCAGCGGCGCGAGCTGGAGTACGCCAGCCGCCAACTGCGCACGATCGAGATCAACGGCACGTTTTACGGTGCGCAGAAGGCGGCCACCTATGCGAAATGGGCAGCCGAAACCCCCGACGGTTTCGTGTTTTCGCTGAAGGCGCCCCGCTACATCACCGAAGGCAGGCGACTGGCCGAGGCCAGCAAGGGCATCAACGGTTTCGTGCAGGGCGGACTGGCCGAGATGGGCGACCGGCTCGGCCCGATCCTGTGGCAACTGCCACCGTCGCGACCGTTCGATGCGGACGACCTTGCCGCGTTTCTGGACGCGCTTCCACGCGAACTCGCCGGCCGGCCGCTGCGGCATGTGCTGGAGGTACGACATCCAAGCTTCGAGTGCGAGCGCTATGTGGAACTGGCGCGCTCACATGCCGTGCCGACCGTCTTCACCGACTCTCCCGACTATCCCTCGCTGGCCGACCGGACCGGTGACTTCAGCTACGCCCGGTTGATGCAAAGCGTCGACAAGGTTCCGACCGGTTATGCAACGACCGAGCTGGATCGCTGGGCGCAACGTGCGCGAGCCTGGGCAGAAGGCGGCGATATCGACGAACTGCCGCATGTCGCTGCCACCGAACCCCAGGGGTCGCCACGCGATGTGTTCATTTTCTTCATCAGCGCCGCCAAGCAGCGCAATCCTGCTGCGGCGATGGCGTTGCAGTCGCGCGTCGACGCCGGCTGATGCCCTGACGGCACGCCTGGCGTCGATGCCCTGTTAAGCTCGCGACGCGTTCATCCACCAGCGACCCGTATGCGCCAGCTCAAGCCCCTGATCCTGCTCGTGATCGTCGTTCTCGCGGTGACGATCTGGAACCGGCACACCAATGCGCCATCGGTGCCGGACAGCGGCGGCAGCATCCCGACAAGCCACGGCGATACCGTGCGTGTTCCGCAGGCAGGCAACGCCGGCGTGCCGTCCTTCCTGCCTGCCGAGGCACGCGAAATGCTCGACCGGATCGCTCGCGGCGGTCCGTTCGAACACAGCCAGGACGGAGTGGTATTCGGCAACTACGAAGGCCTGCTGCCGAAGCAGCCGCGGGGCTATTACCACGAGTACACGGTGGAAACGCCCGGGGCGCGCAACCGCGGCGCACGCCGCATCATCACCGGCGGCACGCCGCCCGTTGCCTGGTACTACACCGACGATCACTACCGCAGCTTCCGTCGCTTCGAGGTGACCCGGTGAGCGTGCGGGGTTTCGACCTGGACCTGACCCGGGCGAGCCAAAACGGGGTGTATTTCGTCGGCGTCAACGATCTCGATCGCCTAGCGCGAGCCGCCGCGCGCGAGGAGTTGTGCGTGTGCCGCACCGACCTGGCCGGCTGCCACGACAAGACCGAATTGCTGCGCCGTCTCGCCGTGTCGCTGCAACTGCCGGCGACGTTCGGCCACAACTGGGACGCGCTGGCCGACTGCCTGCGCGATCTCGGCTGGATGCCGGCCTGGGGTCATGTGCTGCTGTTCGAGCACGTGGATGATCTGCGCCAGGCAGCGGAGGCGGATTGCAACGTGTTGCTCGGCATCCTTGATGACGCCGCGACGTTCGGCACCGATCACGACAAGCCATGGTTCGCCTTCCTGGCCCTGCCCGACAGCGCGTTCGACGACGGCCACCCGCCGGCGTGAAGCGTGTCATCCTTGTCGTTCTCCTGATTTCGGATCCCCATGCAAACCATCGACTTTGAACTGGAAGGCGACTACGTCGAGCTCAACATGCTGTTGAAGCTGACCGGCCTGTGCGACAGCGGCGGTGCTGGCAAGGCCATCGTCGCCACCGGCGCGGTCAAGGTCGACGGCGTCACCGAATTGCGCAAGACCTGCAAAATTCACGCAGGCCAGATTGCCACCATCGATGACGTGGAAATCCGCGTACTGGCCGATCCGGCAGGCTAATCCGGCAACGCGTCCAGCCGCCGGTCGAGATCGGCGTGCACCGGCAGGCGCAACAGGAATTCCTCTTCCAGCACCCGGCGGATCGCCGCACTGTCGCGCAAGGTATGCCGCTCGGGTTCGCGGTCCATCCGGCGCACGGTGAACTCGCGGTTGAGCATGCTCAGGCGGCGGTCGGGCGTGGTGCGGGCGGCAATCAAGTTGCCAACGAAGTGGGACTCCGGATAAGTGGACACATAATGGTTGGCCACCACGTAATCGATCAGCGGACACGGCCGCAGGTCGAAGCGGTACAACGACAGCCATTGCCCGTGGATCAGCGACTGCATGCGCCAGTCACCCTCGCGCACCACCAGCCGAAAAGGCTCGTGTCCGGTGGCCTGCTCGATGTCGGGCTGGAGTCGCAAGGCGCCGGTCAGCACCTGACCGCCGAAACCGACGTCGGTCAACCAGGTTTCACCATCCATTTCGACCCGCAGCAACATGTGGGTCTGCGCAGTGATCGCATCCTCCGGTCTGTGCCACAGCACCCGTGCGATCAGGCCGGACACCTCGAAGCCGATGGTCCGCAGAACGGCGGCAAACAGCAGGTTCTGTTCGAAGCAATAGCCGCCGCGTCCGTCATGTACCAGCTTCCGCTCCAGCGCGGCGAGGCCCAGATCCACGGGCAGGCCGAGCAACGGGTCGAGATTCTCGAACGGGATGGCATTCACGTGGGCGATCGCAAGCGAGCGCAGTGTCACCAGGTTGGCGACGGGCGTACCCTGCCAGTCGATACGCCGCAGATAGGCCTCCAGGTCGACCGAACCCTGCATCTCGTACTCCATGAAAACCGGGGTACCGATCATACCCGGCCCCTGGCGAAACGCAGGTAACCGGCGCCGCCCGGCCAGCGAAGAACAGGTAACCGGGCCATGCCCGCCATCCAGCGCCAGCGAGGTTCCCATGATACGTCGCACCGCCATTCTTGCCGCCCCGCTCGCCACCATGCTGATGCTGGCCGTGAGCGCCTGCCAGCCAGTTTCCGCCGCCAGCGATGCGGCCTTGCCGGCACCCGCCACGGATGCCCCGACTACCGCCCGCGGCGAGCAGGTTGCCGTGCTGGCGGGCGGCTGCTTCTGGGGCATCGAGGCGGTCTTCGAACACGTCAAGGGCGTGCACAAAGTGATTGCCGGGTATGCCGGCGGCAACGCCGATACCGCGCGCTATGACCTGGTCAGCGAGGGAAATACCGGCCACGCCGAATCGGTGCGCGTGCTGTTCGATCCGACACAAGTCAGCTACGGCACCTTGCTGCAGGTGTTCTTCTCGGTCGCCCTCGACCCCACCGAACGGAACCGGCAGGGTCCGGACAGCGGTACGCAGTATCGTTCGGTGATCTTCTATGGCAACGACCAGCAGAAGCAGATCGCCAACGCATATATCGCCCAGCTCACCGCGGCGAAGTCCTTTCCGGCACCCATCGTCACCCAGGTGGTACCGCTGCGGGCGTTCTATGCCGCGGAGGCCTATCACCAGCATTACTTCCAGCGGCATCCCGACAATCCGTACATTGTCTATAACGATGCCCCGAAGGTGGCGCGCCTGAAACAACAGTTCCCGGCGCTGTACCAGCCAGACCAGCAGATCGTCGACGTGCAATTGCACTGACGCTTGCCCGTACTGACTTGCGCGCACCGACTTGCGTGAAGCGGCACGGCCCCCATCTCGGGACTTCCGCGCATGTGCGCTGCTGGCCTGACGATCTCCCCACGTGCCGCCACACGCCTCTCCGCCACCGGCCGAATCGACCGAACTCACCCGCAGTTTCCTGGGGGTGTTCCGCTACAGCGGACGGGCGCTGGAATTGGTGTGGAGCACCAGCCACGCGCTGACGATCGCGCTCGCCCTGCTCACGCTCACGGCCGGTTTGCTGCCGGCCGGCGTGGCCTATATCGGTGCTCATATCGTCGATGCCGTGGTGCATGCCAGCAAGGTGTGGGCGGCCAGCGGCGTGGCTTCGCTGCGGCCAGTGTTCGAATGGGTCGCGCTGGAAGGTTTGCTGGTGGCAGCGCTGGCCGGCGCGCAGCGCGGGCTGTCGATGTGCCAGTCGCTGCTGCGTGCGCAACTCGGCCAGCGCGTCAACGTGATGATCCTGGAGAAGGCGCTGACGCTCGAATTGGCGCATTTCGAGGATTCGGAGTTCTACGACAAGCTCACCCGTGCGCGCCGTGAGGCGTCGAGCCGGCCGCTATCGCTGGTCACGCGCACGTTCGGGCTCGGCCAGAACGCGATCTCGCTGATCAGCTACGGCACCTTGCTGTTCCAGTTTTCGCCGTGGGCGGTGGCCGTGCTGCTGTTGGCCGGGCTGCCGTCGTTCTTCGCCGAGACAAAGTTTTCCGGTGATGCGTTCCGGCTGTTCCGCTGGCGTTCGCCGGAAACGCGCATGCAGCTGTACCTGGAAACGGTGCTGGCGCGCGAAGACCACGCCAAGGAAGTGAAGCTGTTCGGCCTCGGCCCACTGCTGCTGGGCCGTTATCGCGACATCTTCGACAAGCTCTACCGCGACGACCGCGACCTCACCGTTCGCCGCGAAAGCTGGGGTTTCGGGCTGGGCTTGCTCGGCACCCTTACGTTGTACGGCGCATATGCGTGGATCGCCGCCAGCACGGTTGTCGCGCGCATCACGCTGGGCCAGATGACGATGTACCTGATGCTGTTCCGCCAGGGCCAGTCGGCGGTATCGGCCATGCTGTCGGCGATCGGCGGCATGTACGAGGACAACCTGTACCTGTCGACCTTGTACGAATATCTGGAAACGCCGGTGCCGCCATCGATCGGCACCGCGCAGCGCGGCGCGAAACCCGAGGACGGCATCCGTTTCGAGCAGGTCAGCTTCACCTACCCCGGCGCCGGCGAACCGGCGCTGCATGACATCAACCTGCACATCCGCCCCGGCGAATCGCTGGCCCTGGTCGGCCAGAACGGCTCGGGCAAGACCACCCTGATCAAGCTGCTGACGCGGCTGTACTCGCCGGACAGCGGCCGCATCCTGCTCGATGGAACCGACCTGCGCGACTGGGACGAAACCGCCCTGCTGCAGCGCATTGGAGTGATTTTCCAGGACTTCGCGCGCTACCAGATGCGCGTGGGCGAGAACGTCGGCGCCGGCGACGTCAGCCACTTCGAAGATGAAGTGCGCTGGCGCGAAGCCAGCGACAAGGGCATGGCCAGCGATTTCATCGACAGCCTGCCGGCTGGCTTCGAGACCCAGCTCGGCAAGTGGTTCCGCGACGGCCGCGAGCTGTCCGGCGGGCAGTGGCAGAAGATTGCGCTGGCGCGTGCCTTCATGCGCTCGCGCGCCGACATCCTTGTGTTGGACGAACCGACCGCCGCGATGGACGCCGCCGCCGAGGCGAGCATCTTCGAGCACTTCCGCGAACTGGCCGGCGGCCGCATCGCCATCCTTATCTCGCACCGTTTCTCCACCGTGCGCATGGCCGACCAGATCATCGTGATCCAGGATGGCCGGATCATTGAACACGGCGACCACGAACAGCTGATGGCGCTGGACGGTCACTATGCGCACCTGTTCTCGCTGCAGGCGCAGGGCTATCGCTAGATCTGGCTGACTAGATCCGACTGATCGGCTTGACCCTGCCTGCCCGCGCACCCCATGCTTTGTCGTCTTGTCTGGATCGAAACACACGCATGAGCAGTCGCTACAACGCCGCCGATATCGAAGTCCTGTCCGGCCTGGACCCGGTCAAACGCCGTCCTGGCATGTATACCGACACCACCCGCCCGAATCATCTGGTGCAGGAGGTGGTGGACAACTCGGTGGATGAGGCGCTGGCTGGCCACGCGAAGACCATCGAGGTGGTGCTGCACGACGACGGCTCGGTGGAAGTGAGCGACGACGGCCGCGGCATGCCGGTGGACATCCACCCCGAGGAAGGCGTTTCCGGCGTCGAGCTGATCATGACGCGGCTGCATGCCGGCGGTAAGTTCAGCGGCAAGAACTACAACTTCTCCGGCGGCCTGCACGGCGTCGGCGTTTCCGTGGTGAACGCGCTGTCCGATCGGGTCGAGGTAACGATCCGCCGCGACGGCTCCGAATACCAGATGGTGTTTGCGCACGGCGACAAGGTCAGCCCGCTGGAGGTCATCGGCAGCGTGCCGAAGAAGCGCAGCGGCACCACCTTGCGTTTCTGGCCGGAAGCGAAATATTTCGACTCGCCGAAAATATCCCTCGGCAAACTCAAGCACCTGTTGCGCGCCAAGGCCGTGCTGTGTGCCGGCCTCAACGTGAAGCTCACCGACGAAGCCAGCGGCGAAGTCATCGAATGGCATTACGAGGACGGCCTGCGCGATTACCTGCGCGGCGAACTCGACGGCATCGAAGCGCTGCCGAACGAGCTGTTCGTGCATCACATGGCGCGCGACGTCGAAGGATTGGAAGTCGCGCTGGCCTGGTTGCCCGAAGGCGAGCTGGTACAGGAGAGCTACGTCAACCTGATTCCCACCGCGCAGGGCGGCACCCACGTCAACGGTCTGCGCACCGGCCTGACCACCGCAATCCGTGAATTCTGCGATATCCGCAACCTGCTGCCGCGCGGCGTGAAGCTGGCGCCGGAAGATGTATGGGAGCGGTTGTCGTTCGTACTGTCCGCGCGCCTGCAGGACCCGCAATTTGCCGGCCAGACCAAGGAACGATTGTCCTCTCGACAGACCGCCGGCATGGTCGAGAACGTCATCCACGACGCCTTCAGCCTGTGGCTCAACCAGCATGTGGAAACGGGCGAACGGATCGCGCAGCTGGCGATCGAGCGCGCCAGCGCACGCTTGAAAGCAGCCAAGCAGATCGTGCGCAAGAAGATCACCCAGGGCCCCGCCCTGCCCGGCAAGCTGGCCGACTGCACTGCCACCGATCTCACCCGCACGGAGCTTTTTCTGGTCGAGGGCGATTCCGCCGGCGGCAGCGCCAAGCAGGCGCGTGACAAGGAGTTCCAGGCCATCCTGCCGCTGCGCGGCAAGATCCTCAACACATGGGAAGTGGAGTCCACCTCGGTGCTGGCCTCCGAGGAAGTGCACAACCTCGCCGTGGCGATCGGGTGCGATCCGGGCAAGGACGATCTTTCCGGCTTGCGCTACGGCAAGGTGGTCATCCTCGCCGACGCGGATTCCGACGGCCTGCACATCGCCACCTTGCTGGCGGCGCTGTTCCTGCGGCACTTCCCGAAGCTGGTCAGCGAAGGCCATGTGTTCGTCGCGATGCCGCCGCTGTTCCGCGTCGACGTGGGCAAGCAGGTTTTCTACTGCCTCGACGAGAGCGAGAAGGAAGCCATGCTGCAGCGGATCGAGCGCGAGAAGATGAAGGGCGCGGTCAGCACCACCCGCTTCAAGGGCCTGGGCGAGATGAACCCGCCGCAGCTGCGCGAATCCACCATCCATCCCGATACACGCCGACTGGTGCAGCTGACCATCGGCGAGGACGATGGCACCGCGAAACTGATGGACATGCTGCTGGCCAAGAAGCGTGCCAGCGACCGCAAGGCATGGCTGGAAGAAAAGGGCGACCTGGCCACACTGGAAGTCTGATCGCCGTTGGCTGCGGTCAGCCGCACTTCATTTCGCTGAACCTCGTGACACGCCATCGCGTGCCGTTGCATCCGCGCGCCGCAATGCGCCGTATATCCCCATGCTTCCAATCCGCGAAGCGGAATATGCATGGAGATATCGCGATGAAGACGAACAACCGAATGCGCACTCTGGCGATGGGCGTTTCGATGGTGCTGGCGGTGGCGGCTGTTGCGCCGATGGCCATGGCTGCACAGGCCGATGCCGCGGGCTCGATGGCCATGCACAGCAACCCGATGGTGGGCGGCGCGGCGATGTACGCCTCCAAGAACATCGTGCAGAACGCCATGAAGTCCAAGGACCACACCACCCTGGTGGCGGCGGTAAAGGCTGCCGGCCTGGTCGACACGCTTTCCGGCCCGGGTCCGTTCACCGTTTTCGCGCCGACCAACGAGGCCTTTGCTGCGTTGCCAGCCGGCACGGTCGACAACCTGCTGAAGCCCGCCAACAAAGCGATGCTCAGCAAGATCCTCACCTACCACGTTGTAGCCGGAAAGATGACTTCGGCCGATCTTGAAAAGGCCGTGATGGCCGGTGGCGGCAAAGCCATGCTGAAGACCGTCGGGGGCGACTCGATCACGGTCGCCAAGAGCGGCAGCGCCTGGACTGTCACCGATGACAAGGGCAACGTAGCCAACATCACGATTGCCGACGTGATGCAGTCCAACGGCGTGATCTTCGTGATCGATAAAGTGCTGATGCCGTAAGGCACGCGCGCTGTCTGTCCTTGAAAGCCGCCCGCCCCTCACCGGGCGGCTTTTTTTGTGTCTTCGACGGCGCTAAGGTGCGGACTGGTTATCCACGAGCAATCCGCATGGCCTTGTTACCACCGATCGACCTGCAGCGCTGGATCGATGAACACCGCCACCTGCTGAAACCCCCGGTCGGCAACAAATGCATCGTCGACGGCGACTTCATCATCATGATCGTGGGCGGTCCCAACGCGCGCACCGATTACCACCACGACGAAGGCCCCGAATTCTTCTACCAGGTCGAGGGCGAGATGGTGCTGAAGGTGCAGGACGATGGCCGGGCGCGCGACATCCCGATCCGCGCCGGTGAAATGTTCTACCTGCCGCCGCGCGTACCGCACTCGCCGCAACGCATGCCGGCGTCGATCGGACTGGTGATCGAGCGACGGCGCATCGCCGGCGAACGGGATGGCCTGCTGTGGTTTTGCGAACGTTGCAACCACAAGCTGTACGAGGAGTACTTCGAACTCGACAGCATCGAACACGACTTCCCGCCGGTGTTCGACCGCTTCTACGGCTCACGCGAGGCGCGCACCTGCGACGCCTGCGGCCATCTTAATCCGGCACCCGCCAGGTACGCGTAATGGCGCGCCCCTACGACAGCGCCAACCATTTGCGCGACATGCGCCGCAGGGAAGCATCGAGGCCTTCGTCATCGGCAATCTCGGCGACTGGCCGCCATGCGAGCGCGCGCGATTCTGCGTTCACCACGAATCGCTCGTCCACGCCCGCGCGGACGACGTAACGCACGTCGTAATGCCAATGTTCCGGTTCGTTCGCGCGGGCCGGAATACGGTGCCGATCGATATCGAAGATGTCCCCTTCGATACGCAGATCCGGCACACCGGTTTCCTCCTGCGCCTCGCGCAACGCCACCCTCGCCAGGTCGGTCTCGCCATCGGCATGCCCGCCCGGCTGCAGCCAGCGATCCAGCTTGCGGTGATGCATCAGCAGTACGCGTTCGCCGTCCGCGCTGACCAGCCAGCATGAACCGGTGAAGTGGCCGGCCGTGTTGGCGCGTTCGAATGCATTCGCATGCGTACGCAGGAATCCCTCGAATTGCCGGACGAGTGCGGACTCCCCCTGCCATTGGTCACGGTAGCGCTGGAGCGCGCCGGTTGTGAAGATAGTCGATTGCTGCATGGACATCCGTTGAAGTGGGTGGATCGCATCGCGGCAGGTCTCCGCGCGGCCTGAACGAAACTTGTACTACCTCTACTGCTGGGCTATGTTGGCCCGCCATTGCCGTGCCCGTATCCATCCAACGCCTCGAAATGGAAGCGGGCAACCATACCGAAGGGGAGCTAGATGATAAAAGGTCTATTTGCCACTCACTCCATTGAGGCGATGCCTCATGTGGATGCAGGCGAACCTGTAGAAGGCGGCCCCGAAGGCGAGGTCACCCTCAAACGGGTACTGACCGCACGACATCTGGTGATGCTCGGCATTGGCGCCGTCATCGGCGCCGGAATCTTCGCCATTACCGGCACCGCCGCCGCCCAGTTCGCCGGACCGGCGCTGATCATCAGCTTTTTGATCGCAGCATTTGCCTGCGGCCTCGCCGGCATGTGCTATGCCGAATTCGCCGCGATGCTGCCGGTTTCCGGCAGTGCGTACTCCTATTCCTATGCCACGCTGGGTGAAGTGGTCGCCTGGTTCGTCGGCTGGAATCTGGTACTGGAATACCTGTTCGCCGCATCGACGGTCGCCGTCGCATGGTCCGGCTACTTCAACGAAATGCTGCGGATGCTCAGCTCGCTGACCGGGCTGAATTTCACCCTCCCGGCCGCGCTTTCCTCAGCCCCCCTCACGTTCAACGAAGCCGGTCACCTGGTCACCACGGGCACCCTGATCAACCTGCCGGCGATCGCCATCGTCGCCGCCATCAGCTGGCTCTGCTATCGCGGCATCACGCAGTCGGCCACGGTCAACGCCGTCATCGTGGCGATCAAGGTGATCGTGATCCTGCTGTTCCTGATCGTGATGTTCAACTACATCAACACCGATCTGTGGCATCCGTTCATCCCCGCCAACGAAGGCGGCTCGAAATTCGGATGGAGCGGTGTCTATCGCGGTGCGACCCTGGTGTTCTTCGCCTATATCGGTTTCGATGCCGTTTCGACGGCCGCAGGCGAGGCAAAGAATCCACAGCGGGACATGCCGATCGGCATCCTGGGCTCGCTGTTTATCTGCACCCTCCTGTACATCGCGATGGCCGCGACCATGACCGGCGTGGCGCCGTTCCGCATGCTGAATACGCCCGAGCCGGTGGCTACCGCCATCAACTACGTCCTCGGCAACGTCCCTGCCGGCACTGGCGCGAGCCACCTGCTCAACTCGCTGAAGATTCTCGTCGTCTTCGCAGCCCTCGCCGGGCTGAGCTCGGTGGTGCTGGTGATGCTGATGGGACAACCGCGCATCTTCTTCTCGATGTCGCGCGACGGGCTGATGCCCAAGGCATTGGGCAAATTGCATCCGAAGCACCGCACACCGTATATCGGAACGGTCATCGTCGGTTTCATTGCCGCGGTTCTTGCGGGCCTGTTCCCGGTGGACGTGCTGGGCGACCTGGTGTCGATGGGTACGCTGCTGGCGTTCGCCACGGTCTGCATCGGTGTGCTGGTGCTGCGTAAAACCCGCCCGGAATTGCCGCGCGCGTTCCGTGTTCCGCTGCCCTGGATCGTCTGTCCGTTGGGCGCCATCGCCTGTCTGTTTCTTTTCTGGCAGGCCTTTGTCGTGCGCTGGCCGCTACTGGTCAGCTGGATCGTGATCGGTTTCCTGATCTATGGCTTTTACGGTTACCGGCACAGCAAGCTGCGCAAGAACGCACACTGATAAACAGCGGCCGGCGCCTCCACGCCGGCCGCCGCGTTTGTGCCGATATCCAAAAACAGTTCGCGTCCCGCCTTCCAAAGACGATAACCATGCTCAAGCAGTTGCTCGCCCGCAAGACCGACTTCACCAACGACGATAGCGTCCACGGCCCGGCCTTGCGTCGCACCCTGGGACCATGGGGGATTACCGCGTTGGGCATCGGCGCCGTCATCGGCACCGGCATCTTCGTGGTGACCGGCACGGCGGCGGCCGAGCATGCCGGTCCGGCGGTGTTGCTGTCTTTTATCATCGCCGCGATCTGCAGCGGCTTCAGCGCGCTGTGCTACGCCGAGTTCGCCACGCTGATTCCCATCTCCGGCAGTTCGTACTCCTACGCTTATGCCTCGCTCGGCGAACTGGCGGCGTGGTTCATCGGCTGGAACATGGTGGCCGAATACGGCATCTCGGCATCGGCAGTCGCCGCCAGCTGGACCGGTTATTTCACCAGCCTGCTCGATCACATGGGCCTCCATTTGCCCATCGCGCTCACCGAAGCACCGCTGGCCTTCGTTGACGGCCATCTTGTCACCACCGGCCACCTGTTCAATCTGCCCGCGGTGGCCATCGTTCTCGCGCTGACATGGCTGTGCTACATCGGTATCCGCGAATCGTCAGGCCTGAATGCGCTGATGGTGCTGGTCAAGGTGGGCCTGATCGTGATCGTGGTGATCGCCGGCTATCGCTACGTGAATCCGGAAAACTGGCATCCCTTCATCCCGGAGGCGCAAGGCGACGGCAAGTACGGCTGGTCGGGCATCATGCGCGGCGCAGCGATGGTGTTCTTCGCCTATATCGGCTTCGAAGCGACATCCACGGCCGCGCAGGAGTGCAAGAATCCGCAACGCGACCTGCCGTTCGGCATCCTGGTTTCACTGGTGATCTGCACGGTGCTTTACCTGGCCATGGCCGCAGTGCTGACCGGCCTGGTGCCGTATACCGTGCTCGACACGTCCGAGCCGGTAGTCACCGCGGTCGCAGCGCACCCGCAACTGGATTGGCTGCGCCTGATCGTGGAAATCGGCGCGATGATCGGACTGTCCTCGGTGATCCTGGTGATGATCATCGCGCAGCCGCGCATCTTCATGATCATGGCGCGTGACGGCATGTTGCCGCGCGTCTTCGCCAAGGTGCACCCGCGCTACCGTACACCGCACATCAACACCCTCATCACCGGTGCGATGATTGCCCTGTTGGCTGCGATATTCCCGCTCGATCTGCTCGCCAACCTGACTTCCATGGGCACGCTGATCGCCTTCTCGGCGGTCTGTGCTGGCGTGCTGATCCTGCGGCACACCATGCCTGACCTGCCCAGGACGTTTCGCGTGCCATGGGTCTGGTTTACCTGCCTCGCTGGCGTAGGCAGCTGTTTCGCGCTGCTGTTCAGCCTGGACTGGTTCAACTGGGCCATCCTGGGGATCTGGACCGTGCTCGGATTTGCGCTCTATTTTCTGTACGGGCGACGGCACAGCCATCTGCGCCGTCTCACGGCCGAGACCCAAAGTTCAGAATGATCGGTAATTTCGTCGAAAATAGTTAATTTTCAACTAATTTCGTAGAACATCATGAACTGGCAGTTATCTGCGGCGCCGCGCCCGTTTCACAGAATTTCTTGAATATTTTGTCTAATTCATTGTTTTAATTGGATTTAACGAGAAATTTTCAACAGAAATCTGGCGTTTGATCGCCCCATTCGCCGAACTCGGGAGTATCATCCTCAGTCCGCGGGTTGATCACTTGGCAGTGGGCCCCGGATCGTGGCCCGGTGCGTCAGGTCGGCAAGCTCCTCAGCCTGATGTACCGGGCCGCACTTTTCTCGCGGCATCCTCGCCTACGCGGTTCGCACATCCCTCCTCCGAATTCGGCTGCGCCCATCGCGCAGCGATCATCGCCGCGCACAACAAAAAAAGGCCGGTATGAACCGGCCTCTTGTGGGATGACGTGTACGCGATGTCAGGCCTTCTTCGGCGTGTGCGACACGCACCAACCCTTCGCATTCACCGACTTGCCCGGGAACAACTGGCACGGCCCGCGACCGGTAGCGCCGCCGGTATAGAACTGGCAGTTGGCGCAATCGTCGCCCGCCTTGTGCTTGGCGTTGGTCGTCTTGCTTGCGTCTTCCACATAGCCCAATGCCTTCGCGGTCGGATCCGCCTCGGTCACCGGCGGCAGGTCCGCTGCGCGCGCAAAGCGCGGCAGGCCACCCATGACTACCGCTGCCGCCGTGGTGCCGGCAGCGATCTTGAGGAATCGGCGACGCGATTCGATATCTTGTTCGTTCGACATGGGCAAGCCTCCGTCGGGTATCTATCCGGCACACCCTGCGCCGGATTCGAAGCGATGTTACGCCGGCCGCCCCAATTTTTCCTGACTTGCGAGAATGGCTCTCATTCCAGCCAGGGCGCCATTTGGCGCATGGTATGATCGAACCTCATTTGGACGTCCAAACCGCATGAGCCAGACTCTTCCCGCCACGATTCCCGCCAGCCTGTTCGAACGCTGCGCCGATACCATCGCCGAGGCCGCGCGCGAACTCTCCGCGCTGGGCTGGACACCGGCGACAAGCAGCAATTTCTCGATGCGGATCGATGCCGCGCATGCGGCCATCACGGTCTCGGGAAAGCACAAGGGCCGACTGGATCGCGATGACATCATGCTGATCGACCTCGACGGCAACCCCGTCGGCACCGAAGCCCGACCCAGCGCCGAGACCGCACTCCATACCCAGGTCTATCTCCGCTGGCCGGAGATCAACGCGGTGCTGCATACCCATTCGCGCACGCAAAGCGTGGCCTCGCGGCTCTTCGCCAGCGACGGCGTGATCCGGCTGCAGGGATGGGAATTGCAGAAGGCGATCACCGGCTACCACACTCACGAAAGCGTGCTGGAGATTCCGGTATTCCCCAATACCCAGCACATGCCCGAACTGGTCGCCCAGGTCGATGCGTGGCTGGATGCGGGCAGGCCGCTGCACGCCTACCTGATCGACGGCCACGGTATCTATACCTGGGGCCGCGACATGACCGAGACCCAGCGTCACCTGGAAGCGCTGGAATTCCTGCTCGACTGCGAGCTTGACCTGAAAAAGCTGGGGGCATCATGAGCCGACTGCGCATCTACGACGAAACTCAGCCGCACTCACCGTCGATCGATACCCTGGATCACGCCGCGATTGCACGTGAACTGGGCAGGGTCGGCGTCCGCTTCGAACAGTGGGAAGCGACCCAGCCGATCGTCCCCGGCGCAAGCCAGGAAGAAGTCATCGCTGCCTATCGCGGCGACATCGACCGGCTGATGGACGAGAAAGGCTATCAGGCCGTCGACGTGATCAGCCTCGTTCCCGATCATCCCGACCGCGCCACGCTGCGCCAGAAATTCCTCAGCGAACATACCCACAGCGAGGACGAGGTGCGCTTCTTCGTCGCCGGCTCCGGTCAGTTCACCCTGCACATCGACGGCAAGGTCTACGACATCCTGTGCGAACAGGGCGACCTGATCGGCGTGCCTGACGGCACTCGTCACTGGTTCGACATGAGCGAGTCGCCCTATTTCGTGGCGATACGCCTGTTCACCAACAAGGATGGCTGGGTGGCGAACTTCACCGGCGACGACATCGCCGGGCAATTTCCACGGATGCAGCCCAACGTCCGAACCTAGCCAGAACCGTTTCCGTGAAAGCGGCTTCCGCCGCGACGCTTTGTTCGCCATCGCGCCAGGAGCGTCGCGCCCGAAGCCGCTCCCACCACGTCGCCGTCATTCCCGAGGGCGTTATGCTGGCAACCGTCCCTTTGGATATCCACATGATCGAAATCCGCGCCATCGTCACCGACATCGAAGGCACCACCAGCTCGATCGACTTCGTCCGCGACGTGTTGTTTCCGTACGCGCGCAAGCGGCTGCCAGCCTTCGTCGAAACCCATGGCAACCAACCCGAAGTACAGCACTGGCTGCACGAGGCGGCCAGCGAGGCCGGGCTGATCGAGGCCGACCGCCAGGACGTCATCGAATTGTTGTTGCGCTGGATCGATGAGGATCGCAAGTCCACCGCGCTGAAAGCGCTGCAGGGCATGATCTGGAAGGACGGTTATACGGCGGGTGATTACCGCGCCCACCTGTATCCCGAAGTCGCGGCACGGTTGCTCGACTGGCGTGCAGAGGGGCTACGCCTGTACGTCTACTCTTCCGGCTCGGTGCCGGCGCAGCAACTGTTTTTCCAGTACAGCGAAGCGGGCGATCTGACTGCCCTGTTTGCCGGTTATTTCGATACCGAGACCGGTCCGAAACGCGAAGCCGAGTCTTATCGGCGCATCGCCGAGGCGATCGATGAGCAGCCGCGGCACATCCTGTTCCTTTCCGACATCGTGGAGGAGCTCGACGCTGCGCAAGCCGCCGGCTTCCATACCGGATGGCTGGTGCGCGAGCCCCAATCGTCGCCCGAGTCACCACGCCATCCGGTCTATCGCGATTTTGCCGCGATCACCGTCTGAACCGGCACACGAACTCCATGCGCAACGTCCTGACCGTCCTGATCGCCTTCGCCGCCGGCGTGCTGCTCACGATCGGGTGGTCCGGACATGCACCGAAGCCGGTCATCGGTCAGTCGGCACCCATGCCATCCGTCTCCGCCACGGTCGCCACGGCCGAGCAGGATGTCTCGTCCTCCGCCGATATCGGCACCGACAGCACCGACCGCTGGCCAGCAACCGGCCCGACGCCGGAGCAAGTGCTTTACGCACAGCCACGGATGATGCGAGATGCACTGGCCAGACTGACCCCGCGCGTCGCCGGCAAACCAAACCTGTATCTGCTGGCCTTGGCCGGCGACGGCGGCGAAGACGTGTTCCACAACGAAGTTGAATACGCCGCACAGCTGTTCGCGCGACGTTTCGGCGCCACGGCCCATAGCCTGGTGCTGGAAAACAATCCGGCCACCCTGACCACCCATCCACTGGCCAGCTGGACCAACCTGGAGAACGCACTCGACGGGCTCGGCAAGGTCATGCAACCGGATCAGGACATCCTGCTGCTCTACATCAGCAGCCACGGCAGCGAAGACCATACCTTGTTGCTGGACATGGATCCGTTGCCGCTTGATCAGCTCGGTGCCACCGATCTGGCCGGCATCCTGTCCATGCATCCGTTCAAGTGGAAAGTGGTGGTGATCAACGCCTGCTACTCCGGCGGTTTCGTACCATCGCTACGCCACCCCGGGACCTTGGTACTTACCGCCGCCCGCGCCGACCGCAGCTCGTTCGGCTGCGGCAGCGATTCCGACATCACCTACTTCGGCAAGGCCTGGCTGGTGGATGCATTGAACCGCACCGACAACTTCATCGACGCGTTCAAACTGGCCCGCAGCGACATCGCCACGTGGGAGAAGCAGGACAAGCTCGTCCCATCGGAACCGCAGATCGACATCGGCAACGGCATCGAAAACCAGCTTGCGCTGTGGCGCAAGGCGATCAAGCCCGGGCCAGTGGTGCCGTTCAAACCGTCAGCACCTGCACAGGCAAGCTCCACGTTGCCTCGCCCATAGGCGACTTGGCGACTTGGCGACTTGGCGACAATCGACTTGATCAACCCGAAGCAATCTTGCCCGCGGCCGCCAGCAGGAAGCCGCCCGATACGCCTTCGATCCAGCGGCGGCGACGGTCGCTGAAGTTGCCCGCCCTCCCGGTCGAGGCGATCACGCTGCTAAGCACTACGTAAACGACACCGCACAGGCCAATGAAAATGGCCGACAGGATCAACGCCTGCCACGTCGCCGATCCAGCGCCGTGCATGAACTGCGGCAGGATGGCGAAATAGATCAGCATGCCCTTGGGGTTCAATACGGCCGTAAGGAAACCCCGCTTGAACGGCGCCCCGCCCGCACCAGGTTGCAAGCTCAGCTTGCCCGCCATGAGCGCTGACCGGATCAGTCGGGATGCCAGGTAGATCAGGTAGGCCACACCGATCCAGCGCAACGCTTCGAACAACCACGGCGACGTCGCGATGATCGCCGCCAAGCCCAGCGCCACCAGCAGCGAATGCACCACGTAACCGGCACAGACCCCGGCCGTGGCGCGCCGCCCGGCGGACGCGTTCCCGGAAATCGCCTGCGAAGCAATGAACAGCATGTCCGGCCCCGGCGTACAGATCAGCGGGAGCACGGTGGCGGAAAAGAGCAGCATCGTCGTCGGATTCATGACAGGCATCGTACGCCGCCCTGGCAGCAATCGGGTTTCAAATATTCCATCATTTATGGAAATATTGGCATATTATTCCAATGCATGCCCAAGGAGGCGCCTCATGCCAATCAAGCTCGACGAGATGGACAAACGGATCCTGCGCGCCCTCCAGCGCGATGGCCGTTTGCAGAACACCGAACTGGCGCAGGAAGTCGGGCTGTCGCCATCACCCTGCCTGCGCCGGGTGCGGCTACTCGAGGAAGCCGGCGTGATCGAACGCTACGTCGCCGTGCTCAACCCGGCGATGATCGGCATCGGCATGACCTTGTTCACTCGCGTCTGGCTCACCGCCCAGGACGCTGACACGATCGAACACTTCATGGATGCGATGAAGCAGCTTCCCCAGATCGTGGAGTGCTACATCATGCTGGGGGAAAGCGACGCGATGCTGCGCGTGGTCGTCGCGGACCTGGACGACTACCGTCGCTTCCAGACCACGCATCTCACCCGCGCCAACGGCATCCAGAACGTGAAGACCGACCTGCCCAGCCAGATCGTGAAGCAATCCTACGCATTGCCGTTGTAAGCCACGGCCATGCAGCTCGGCGCTGGGCAAGCAACATCAATCCCTGGGCCAGCGCCACGCGTATGCAACCACCCATAGCGACAGCGCCACCTCGATCACGCCTAGGGTGATGTAGAACCACCAGGCGCCGGGCATGGTCAACACCATGATCGCCGTGTAGAACAAGCCAAGCGCAATGTTCAGCCAGCGGCACAGTCGCGGCGGCAGCACCAGCGACAGGAAAACCATCAGCCCCGGCACTGCCAGCAACAGCGCCGTCGCGACCAGCGAACTTTCGCTCACCGGACCGATCGGGCCTTTGCCGCCCAGGATGCCCTGCAACTTGCCCGGCACGTAGAGACCGAAATAGTCACCATAGATGTAGCAGAACATCAGCGCCGCCCACAGCGCCGACAGCTTGAACCGCACATGCACTTTGATGTCGCCCAGCACTGGCGTGGTCATGTCGGGCCTTGCTCCTTCGCCTGCCATGAACCCCGCCCGCCGCGAACGCGCACGCCCATCACCAACAGCCAGAGGCAGGTACCTATTTCGCCCACTGCCGCCGGCAGGTGGACATAGTCCGAGAACGCCGTGTCCGCATACCCGGGCAGCAACAACTCGCCGAAGATGTCCACCATGTAGCTGGCGCCGCCCAGCATCAACAGCACGCCGAGGATGCGCGGGAGCATGCCACACCGGGCCACCAGATAGCCGAACGGAAACAGCCAAAGCCCCCAGAACAGGCTGGCCACGAAGATGTCGTGGCCATACGACTTCAGCGACAGCCAGGCCATCGCGTGCGCCGTGTCGGCCGGCAAACCGACGGCATTCGTCAAAAGCGATAGCGCATCCAACCGGTGCGCCACACCGATCAAGGCGATCGGCACGCCAGTGAAGGCGAGCGCCACCATCGCCACCGCAACGCCGCGATGAACCGAGCCGAGCAACCGGAACAGCAACAGCGGCAACATCAGAAAGGCGACCTGCTCGACCGCGAAAGCCGCGATGCCGGCGCGGAACAGCGCTTCGTGCGAGACGATGTTGGCGAGCATGCCTTCGTAGTTGCCCGGCGCAGCGATCTTCCCCGGCACGTAGCCCATGCTGAAAAAGCCAGTCACGACCACCACCAGATAGACCAGCCCCGCCCAGCGAGCGAGACTGCTTTCATTTGTCATGCGATGTCCCCTGTGATCGGCGGCATAACCGGCGTGCGGGATCAGTGTCTGTGCAAGAGAGTCGGATCGATTAGTGCCGAAAGTAACGCGCGGGGCGTACCTCCCTCTGCCCGCTCCGGCATCGACAACATGTCTGCAGCCTGTGACTGTGTTTGGCTGTGAGGCGGCAGCGAAACTCGACGTGATGCGTTGCCCACATTGACTGGATAGAGTGTCGTCATGAGATACGAAAAGGGAGTTGCACCATGCCATGTCGAAGTGATCATGACATGTGTCCGAACATCATCGAGACGAGCCGATGCACATGTTCGATGACATGAAGTCGCCTTTTCCCCGCGCCGCGAAGAAAAGATCGAGAATCGGAAGGGCCCACTGGCCCACGAAGATGTGTCCCACGCCTTGGGATCATTTGGAGACTGTGATGGACCGTGCCGGCAATGAAGTCTGATTGGCAGCCGCTAACGAGAAGTTTCTATCGCCGCCATCCGACCCTGGTGGCGCCAGAGCTGCTGAACAAGATTCTGGTCAGGGGGGACGGTCGCGCTGGTCGCATCGTTGAGGTGGAAGCCTACGCTGGCGAAGAAGACCCGGCGGCGCATTCCTTCCGCGGCATGACGCCGCGCAATGCAACCATGTTCGGGGACGCCGGCCATCTGTATGTCTACCTCTCCTACGGCGTGCACTGGTGTTCCAATGCCGTGTGCGGTGAGGTGGCCCAAGGCTGGGCCGTGCTCCTGCGTGCCCTGGAACCGGTAGCAGGCCTGGAGCTGATACGCCGGGCCCGGCCCGCCATCCAGCGAGACCGGGAGCTCGCCAGCGGGCCCGGACGACTTTCACAAGCCCTGGGCATCACGAGGGCGCTCGATGATGCCGACTTGGTGACCAATGATCGAGGCATCTGCATCGTTTCCGACGGCATTGCGCCTTCCGCAGAGCCGGTAGTGGGACCACGCATCGGCATCAGCAAGGCGATCGAGTTTCCTTGGCGTTGGTACGTGCCGGATCATGACCATGTGTCTGCTCGACCCCGCCGCCGATCCACCCCGGCCAAGGGCCTTGCATGACGCCTATCGCCTTGGCGGTGATGCCCGGTGTCTTGGCCCCATAGCGCAACTCGTGGTCCTCATTGACGTCGATGCAATCGCGGCCGGGAGCCGGCTTTCTTCTTGCCTCATACATAGCGCAGTCTTCCTGAGGGATGAAGATCGCGCCCCTCTGAACAAACAATCAGGAAATGGACACTTCGATCCAGGTGGGCGCGTGATCGCTAGGCCTCTCTTGCAGGCGCACCCATCGGTCGACACCCGCCTTCTTGAGGCCTTTTGCCAGGACGGGGTTGAGCAGGAGGTGATCGATCCGCAAGCCGCGATCTCTTTCGCCGTGCTGGCGAAAGTAGTCCCAGAACGTGTAAATCCGCTCCTCGCCGAACACGTGCCGCAACGAATCCGTCCATCCTTGCTCCAGTAGATGTTCGTACGCGCGTCGTGTTTCCGGCTGGAGCAGTGCGTCTTTCCGAAACGATTTGGGATCGTAGACGTCCTCGTCGGCAGGAATGACGTTGAAATCGCCCATCACGACAACGGGATGTGACAAGTCCACCAATGATTTGGCGTGACGCGCCAGCCGCTCCATCCATTGAAGTTTGTAATCGAATTTGGGGCCTGGCTGAGGGTTGCCATTCGGCGCGTAGATCCCCGCGACAACGATGCCGTGGATGGCCGCCTCGATATATCGGCTTTGCTTGTCTGCAGCGTCTCCGGGTAATCCGCGGCAGCTCTCCACGGGCGCGGTGTCCCGGCCCAGCAGGGCCACTCCGTTCCACGATGGCTGGCCGTGCCAGATCGATCCGTAACCCGCTGCCTCGAGAGCATCCGCCGGAAATGCCTGATCGGCAGCTTTCAGTTCTTGCAGGGCGACGATGTCCGGCTTCTCCTTCCCCAGCCATTCAAGCAGGTTGGGCAGCCGACTGTTGATGCCATTGATGTTGAACGTGGCGAGCTTCAGGGTTTTCTTGCGAGGCATGGGACGATGTCCTTGGACGGAAACCCGGCGTGGAGCGGCGAGCAGAGCTCCCTTGAACTTTAAGCGTCTCCCTATCGGCAATCCGTGAAGCATTGACCCCAATCCGCAACGCCTTGGGCTTGCCTTGCCATCATGGCGGCATGCCACTCGCCGCTTCATCCAGCAACCAGTTCCGCACCTCGACAAGCGCAGGATCCACATCGCTCGCCTCCGGCCACACGAGATGGAAAGAGTGACCCGAGAGCTCGGGGCCGAAGGGTTGGCACAGCAATCCGGCGCTCAACTCCTCCGCCGCGAGCGTCAGGTTGACCAAGGCAACGCCCTGGCCGGCGATGGCAGCCTGGATGGCGTGGACTTCATCGGAGAACTGAAGCTGCCGCGGTACCGCCGCGTGCCGAGCGCGCTCGAACCATAGCGGCCAGTCCGGCGTCGTTGAATCGCGGCGGAACCATTCGAAACCGATCAGCGGCACGCGCTCCAGATCCTCCAGGCTGCGGACGCGGAGACCAGGCGCGCACACTGGTGCGAAGCGGGAGGGCAACAGAGGGGCGTGGTTCAACCCATGGTAATTTCCTGGTCCGTAACGGATGGCCAACTGCGCGGCGCCGCTGTGCAAGTCGACGGGTTCGTCGCTGGTATGGAGGTGCAGGACGATATCCGGTCGCGAAGTCGCCAGACGCGCGAGACGCGGCAGCAACCAGCGCGAGGCGAATGCCATGGTCGTGCTCAACACCAGCGTGCGCGGCATCGCATCAGGCCGAACCGCCTGCACGGCGCGCGCCATGGCGTCGAAACTTTCGCGAAGCACAGGGAACAGGCTAAGGCCTGCCGGCGTGAGGTCCACCCGCCGGGTACCACGCACGAACAGCTGCACACCGAGCCGGTCCTCCAGCTGACGGACCTGATGACTGATGGCGGTCGCGGTCAGTGACAGCTCCGCGGCGGCGCGCTTGAAGCTGAGGTGCCGCGCCGCGGCCTCGAACGCGCGCAAGGCGGTCAAAGGCGGTAGTTGGCGCGCCCCCATGGCTGAATTTGGTTCACTTAATGAATGTGAAATGATCATTTTACGGCAGTGAACTCCTGATTGATGCTTGAGCGCCATCAATTTACAGGTGAATCATGCTCAGGTTACTTCATATCGATTCCAGTGCCCGCTCCGGTCATTCCGATGAGCAGGTGCATGGTTCGCATACACGCCGCCTGTCGACGCGTTTCGTGCGGCGCTGGCAAGCGCGGAGGCCGCAGGATGCGGTCATGTACCGCGACGTGGCTGCACAACCGCCGACGCCGGTGAGCAGCGCATGGGTGCATGCCGCCTTCACCTCGCCCGTGCAACGGGAACCGTGGATGGACCAGGTTCTCTCGCAAAGCGATCACCTGGTCGATGAGCTGATTGACGCCGACCTCATCGTGATCGGCGTGCCCATGTACAACTTTGGCATGCCGTCGACGCTCAAGGCCTGGATCGACAACATCGTCCGCGTCGGCCGCACCTTCGGCTTCGACCGCAGCCGGACCGGCGAACCCTACTGGCCGCTGCTTGCTGGGCAAGGCAAACGCATGGTCCTGCTGAGTTCTCGTGGCGACTATGGGTACGAGCCGGGAGAGCGCCTCGGCGCGTCCAACCATGTCGAGGCCGGCGTGACAGTACCGCTGCGTTACATCGGCATCGACCGAGTCGATCGTGTCGCGATCGAGTACGACGAGTTCAACGACGGGCGGCTGCATGCGTCCGTCACCGCTGCCGAGGCCGAGGTGGATGCCCTGGTGGATCAACTCGTGGTCGAGATGGCGTCGTGCAAAGCGGCGTTGTCCCAAATATAGGGCTGGGCGAGAAACTCCTGCGCCCGCTTCCGCCGTCGAAAGTCGACGCTCAACCCATACCCGCCGCAGTCACCGCCCACCACGATGACGATCAGCCAGCACCCCCACCACATTTGCCAACGACAATCCCCGCGCCCGCAGCGCCACGGTGAGGTGAAAAACAAGATCGGCTGCTTCCCCCAGCAATTCCGCATCCCCTTGCGCCACTGCGGCCAGCGCCGTCTCGACACCTTCCTCGCCCACTTTCTGCGCGATGCGGCGAATGCCGCCCTCAAATAATTTAGTGGTGTAGCTGTCTTCGGGTCGCTCGGCATGGCGTAACGCGACCAGGGCGTCGAGCTCGGCGAGGAAGCCAATCGGCGGGCGCACATCGGCACTGTCGCCGAAGCAGCTGGAAGTGCCGGTGTGGCAGGTGGGGCCATGTGGGTCGGCCTGGATGAGGAGCGTATCGGCGTCGCAGTCGATGCGGACAGATTTCAGGACGAGCACGTGACCGGAGCTTTCACCCTTGGTCCACAGGCGTTGCTTGCTGCGGCTGTGGAAGGTGACGTGGCCGCTGCGCTGCGTTTCAGCCAGCGCCTCGGCGTTCATGTAACCAAGCATCAGCACTTCGCCGCTCAGCCAGTGCTGCACGACGGCGGGCAACAGGCCGTCGCCCTTGGCCCAGTCGAGGCGGCTGGTATCGGTGTTGTCGCTCATCGCTGTCATTCCTCGTGGCTTACAGACGTACTGGAACGCCGTGCTTGTGCAGATAGTGCTTGAGTGCGGGGATCGCGATCGCGCCGGAGTGGAATACGCTGGCGGCCAGTGCACCGTCCACGTCGGCGTCGATGAAGGCGTCGCGGAAATGTTCGGCCGCACCCGCGCCGCCCGAGGCGATCAGCGGCACGTGGCAGATGGTCCGCGCGGCCGAAAGTTGTTCGAGATCGTAGCCCGTGCGCACACCATCACTGCCCATGCAGTTGAGTACGACCTCGCCGGCACCACGCTGCTGCGCTTCGACCATCCAGTCCAGCGTGCGGCGTGGCAATGCCTGGGTTTTCGTGGGATCGCCGCTGTACTGGCGTACGCGCCATTCGCCGTCGGCGTCGCGCAGCGAATCGATGCCAACTACTACGCACTGCACGCCGAACGCGGCCGCCAGTTCGTCGATCAGCGCGGGGCGTTCCAGCGCTGGCGAGTTCACCGAGATCTTGTCGGCGCCGGCATGCAGCACAGCGCGTGCCTCGTCGACCGAGCGGATGCCGCCGGCGACGCAGAACGGAATATCGATCACGCGGGCTACGCGTTCGACCCAGTCGCGATCCACGCTGCGTCCTTCGGGGCTGGCGGTGATGTCGTAGAACACCAGCTCGTCGGCGCCTTCGTCGCGATAGCGCAACGCAAGCTCGACGATTTCGCCCATCACTACGTGGTCGCGAAAGCGCACACCCTTGACCACCCGGCCGTCGCGCACGTCGAGGCAGGGAATGATGCGGCGGCTCAACATGACTTGCTCCCTCTCCTGCTTGCAGGGGAGGGTTGAGGTGGGGTCGCTTCTGATGTTGATGTCGAAAGCTTGACCCGCTCACCTAAAGGACTTCCCTTCGATCGCCAACCTCCTCCTGCGACCGAAGGAAGTCCCTTTGGGCCACGCAGGGGGAGCACCAGAACATCCAAGCGTGCGGGGACGTTCATGCGTTCAGGGCCTCCTGCACGGTGAAGCGCCCTTCCAGCAGTGCGCGACCGAGGATCACGCCTCGCGCACCAGCCTCTCGTGCCGCGCGGATATCTTCCAGCGAACGCACGCCGCCGGAGGCCTGCACGGCCAGTTGCGGAACGGTATCGGCAAGATGGCGATAAAGGTCCAGGTTGAAACCGGCGAGCATGCCGTCACGATCGATATCCGTACATAGCAGATGACGCGCACCATGAGCGGCGTACCACGGTGCCAGTTCGTCCAGCGTGCGCGCCTCGGTCTCGGTCCAGCCGGCGCTGGGCAGACTCCAGCGACCATCGATGCGACGAGTGTCGAGCGCGAGGGTCAGGCGTTCGGCGCCGTACTTTGCCAGCCAGCTCGCGACGCGGTCGGGGTCGCGGATCGCCACGCTACCCAGCACGACGCGCTGCACGCCGGCGTCGAACAGGCGTTGCAGGTCGGCCTCCTCGCGCACGCCGCCGCCGGCCTGGATCGCCATGCCATCGGCAGCGATCGACCGGATCACCGCCAGGCTGTCGAGCTGGCCCGAGCGCGCACCGTCGAGGTCGACCAGGTGCAGCCAGCGTGCGCCGGCGTCGGCGTAACGTCGGGCCAGCTCGCACGGATCGGCGGCATAGGTAGTTTGCTGTGCGTAGTCGCCCTGCTTCAGGCGCACGACCTGTCCGTTGCGCAGGTCGATCGCTGGAATGACGTCGAAGCTCATAGCGCGAGAAAATTCTTGAGGAGCTTCGCGCCGATGGCGGCCGAACGCTCGGGATGGAATTGCATGCCGTAGTAGTTGTCGCGGGCGATCACCGCGGAGAACGATCCACCGTAGTTGCTGCTGGCCAGCGTCCAGTCGCCCGGAGGTACCGCGTAGCTGTGCACGAAGTAGGCCTGCCCGTCATCACGCAGCCCGGTTAGCAACGGATGTTCCCGCTGCGCGACCACGCTGTTCCAGCCCATGTGCGGTATGCGCAAACCGGGCGCCTCGGTGAAACGGCGCACCGATGCAGGAATCAGGCCGAGACATTCGGTATCGCCCTCCTCCGAATGTGCGCACAGCAGCTGCATGCCCAGGCAGACGCCCAGCACCGGCTGGCGCAACGAACGCAGAAGCTCGACCAGACCGAGCTCATGCAGCCGTGCCATGCCCGGGCCGGCCGCGCCCACGCCGGGCAGGATCACCTTGTCGGCGGCACCGATCGTGGCGGCATCGGAAGTCAGTGCGGCATCCACGCCAAGCCGCTGCAAGGCATAGCGCACCGAGCCGATATTGGTGCCGCCGGCGTCGACCAGCACGACGCTCATGCCGACCTCGCACGGCGGAAGACTCGTAGGAGCTCGCTTGCGGACGATGCTCTACCGTTGTCCGAGTGAAAAGGCATCGCCCGCAAGCGGGCTCCTACGGGCAGAGGAATGACGGAGGCGGCAGGCATTACAGCGATCCCTTGGTACTGGGAAGTTCGCTACCTTCGCGGCGAATCGCCTGGCGCAACGTGCGCGCGACAACTTTGAAACAGGCCTCGACCATATGATGCGCGTTGTCGCCCTGCACGGTCAGGTGCAGGTTCGCGCCCAACGTCTCGCACAGCGAGCGGAAGAAATGCGGCACCAGCTCGGTCGGCACTTCTCCCACGCGCTCGCGCGGAAAGCTGCCTTCGAACACGAAGTACGGGCGACCGGAGAGATCCAGTGCCGCGCTGGCCTGCGACTCGTCCATCGGCAGGGTAAAGCCATAGCGGCCGATGCCGCGCTTGTCGCCGAGTGCCTGTTTCAGCGCCTGGCCCAACGCCAACGCGCAGTCCTCGATGGTGTGATGCTCGTCGATATGGGTATCGCCATCGCAGCTCAGCTCCAGCGCGAAACCGCCATGCTTGCCGATCTGTTCCAGCATGTGATCGAAAAAGCCAAGCCCGGTATGTGCCGACGGCTCGGCCACCCGATCCAGGTCGACACTGACCGTGATGCGGGTTTCCTTCGTGTTGCGGACCACGGTGGCCGTGCGCGGCGCGTCGAGCAATTCGTGCGCCAGCGCTTCCCAACTCGTGCCAAGCGGTCCGACGCGGCAGCCACGCACACCCAGATTCGCGGCAAACTGCAGGTCGGTTTCCCGATCGCCAACCATCGCCGATCCCGCCCGGCTCCAGCTGTCGTCGGCGAGATAGTGACGCAGCATGCCGATGCCGGGCTTGCGGGTGTCCCTGCCCTCGTGCGGGAAGCTGCGGTCGATCAGTACTTCGCGAAAACGGATGCCCTGCGACGCCAGGATACCGAGCAGCAATTCGTGCGGGCCGGTGAAATCCGCTTCCGGAAAGCTGTCGGTACCGAGGCCGTCCTGGTTGGTCACCATCACCAGTTCGTAGCCGCCCGCCACGAAGCGCTGCAACGCGGCGATCACGCCCGGCAGCAGGACCAGCTTGCCGTAGCTGTCGATCTGCTGATCCGACGGCTCCTCGATCAGGCAACCGTCGCGATCGACGAAGAGGATCCTGCGACTCATCGGGATCTCCCCGCTGCAGCTGTCCTGACCAGATAGGAACGTAGCTTGCGCCCGAAAACCGGCGCCAACACGCAGCCGGGCTTTCGCACGCAGGGGTCGCTTTTGCATGAGGATGGCGATGCCGGCCTGATGACCTTTCTTCGCCGCAGACTCAGGCGCATGTCACGACCTCCCGCAGGGCGGTCAGCACACGTGTGTTCTCCGCAGGCGTGCCGACGGTGATGCGCAGCGCATCGCCGAGGTTCGGGTAGCGACGGATATCGCGCACCACGATGCCGGCGGCGAACAACCGCTGGTAGGCCGCGCCGGCGTCGGTGAAGCGGACGGCCAGGAAGTTCGCGTGCGAAGGCAGCACGTCGCGCACGCCGGGCAACTGGCGCAGCGCGGCCTGCATCCGCGCGCGTTGTTTGCGCACGATGGCGATACGTCCACGCGCATTTGCCTGTCCCCAGCCGGACAAGGCCAGCAGTGCCGCATCCACGCATGGCAGCGGCAACGGATATGGCGCCATGATCCGGCGCAACAGAGCGATCACCTCGGCGTTCGCCAGCAAGCTGCCGATGCGCGCGCCGGCAAGTGCCCAGGCCTTGGACAGCGTACGCAGCACGGCGAGGTTGTCGTAACGGTCGAGCAGGTCGGCCACGCTGCCTTCGTCGGCAAATTCCACATAGGCTTCGTCCACCACCAGCAGGGCATGGCCGGCCAGTGCCTGTGCCAGTCGCTCGACCGCGGAACGTGGCACCAACTGACCGGTGGGATTGTTCGGGGTGCAGATGAAAACCAGCTTCACTCCCGGGGTCACGGCGGCAAGCACGGCGTCCACGTCCAGCGTGGCATCGGCCGCCAGTGGCACCTCGACGAGGGCGGCATCCTGCACCCGCGCGCAGACCGCGTACATGCCGAAGGTCGGCGGTTGGATCAGGATCGCGTCGCGACCGGCGCGGCAAAACGCGCGCACCAGCAGGTCGATCGCCTCGTCGCTACCGCGACCGATCAGCAGTTGCTCGGGGCGGACGCGATACAGCGTTGCCAGCGCCGCAACCAGTGCGGCCGGTTGCGGTTCGGGATAACGGTTGCAGCCGAGGCCGTCGTCACCCACGGGTGTCCATGCGGATTCGTTCGCGTTGAGAAATACCTGCCCGCCGCTGGCCTCCATCCGTGCGGAGGAATACGGCTGCATCGCGCGAATTTCCGGCCGGGCCAGGTCGAGCACGCTCATGACTGTGCCTCCAGTGCATCCAGACGCAAGGTCACCGCGCGGCGATGCGCCTCCAGCTGCTCGGCCGCCGCCAGCGTCGCCGTGCAAGGGCCGATGTGGCGAAGGCCGTCCGCACTGACTTCCTGCACGGTGATCTGCTTCTGGTAACTGGCCACCGACACTCCGCTGTAACTGCGCGCGTAACCGTAGGTCGGCAACACGTGATTGCTGCCGCTGCAATAGTCGCCCACCGATTCGGGCGTCCACTGGCCGAGGAAAATCGAGCCGGCGCTGTCGATGCCGTCGAGCAAGGCGCGTGGCGCGGCCACCTGCAGGATCAGGTGTTCGGGCGCGTAGCGGTTGCTTACTTCCACCGCCTGCGCCAGCGAGTCGACCGCGATCAGCCGGCTCTGTGCCAACGCCTGGCTGGCGATGGCACCGCGCGGTAATTCGGCGCATTGCCGTTCGACTTCGATGGCCGCCTGATCCAGCAGCGCGGCCGACGGGCTCAACAAGATCACTTGCGAATCGGGGCCATGCTCGGCCTGCGACAGCAAATCGGCGGCGACGAACACGGGGTTGGCATCGGCGTCGGCAATCACCAGCACCTCCGACGGCCCGGCCGGCATGTCGATCGCGGCGCCGTCCGGGTCGGACGACACCTGCAGCTTTGCCTCGGTAACCCACGCGTTGCCGGGACCAAACAGTTTGTCGCAAGCGGGCACGGTTTCGGTTCCATAAGCCATCGCGGCGATCGCCTGCGCACCGCCCAGCTTGAACACTTTGTGCACGCTGGTGAAACGTGCGGCGTACAACACCGCCTCGTCACAACGGCCATCGGCGCGCGCAGGCGAGCACAGCACCACCTCGCGACAACCGGCGATCCGCGCCGGCACGCCGAGCATCAAGGCGGTCGAAGGCAACGGCGCGCTACCGGCCGGCACATACAGGCCGACCCGACTGATGGGGCGCAGCATGCGTTCCACCCGCACGCCGGGCGCGGTATCGATGGCAATGGCCTGCGGCGCGGTGGCGCGATGGAACAGCTCGATGCGCGCAGCGGCTTCTCGAATCGCTGCCTTGAGTTTGGAATCGAGCGTCGCCTCGGCGACCTCGAACTCGGCCTCGGTCACCTCGATCGCATCGAGCGTGCAGCGGTCGTATGTTGCACTGAGTTCGCGCAACGCGGTGTCGCCATGTTCGCGCACGGCTGCGACGATCTGCTGAACGCCACGGCGCAATTCATCTGCTCGTGATTGCGCCGGCCGCGCCAGTGCCGCGCGCCGGGCCGTTTCATCCAGTGCATTCCAGTCGAGGCGTCTCATGCAAGCGAGCTCTTCATGCCAACATTTTCTCCACCGGCAGCACGAACATTTCGCGCGCACCGGCTTTCTTGATTTCTTCCAGTTGTCGCCAGCTCACCTCGCCTGCGCACAACGCCTGCAACATCAGCTGGTCCGGCTGACCGGCCACCGGCAGCAGGGTCGGCTGCGGGCCGCCCGGCAACAGCCGGGTCACGGCTTCCAGCGTGTGGCGCGAAGTCTGCAGCAGCAACAGGCGCGACTCGCGCACCTGGATCACGCCGTCGAGTCGCTTCAGCAGCAGCTCCAGCATGTCGCCGCGTTCATCCACCGGCAGGGTCAGCGGACCAGCCAGCACCGCCTCGCTTTGCAGCAGCACATCGGTTTCGCGCAACTGGTTCGCCACCAGCGTGCCGCCGCTCTGCACCAGATCGCAGATGGCATCGGCGGTGCCCAGTTTCGGCGCAATCTCGACCGAACCGGCCAGAGTCACCACGCCGGCCTTCACACCCTGCGCGCGCAGCCACTCGCCGAGCAGGCCGGGATACGAGGTGGCGATGCGGCAGCCTTCCAGCTGTTTCGGTTCGTCGTACTCCAGCTCCTGCGGCACCGCGATGGACAGGCGGCAGCGACCGAAGCCGAGCGGACGCAATTCGCTGAGCGGAGCGGCATCGAGGCCGGCGGTAAGCTGAAACTCGCCCAGCACGTTGCGGCCGACGATGCCGAGGTCGCACACACCCTGCGCGATCAGGCCGGGGATGTCGTCGTCGCGCACCAGCAGCAGGTCGACCGGCTCCCCCTCGCCGAAGCAGAACAGCTTGTCGCGACTTTGCCGGAAAGTGAGGCCGCAGCGGGTCAGCAGATCCAGTGCCGGCTCGGTCAACCGGCCGGACTTCTGCATGGCGATGCGCAGGCGATCGCGCGGCTTCATGCCTTCTTCCTTGCAGCCTGCGTGTGCCGCCGCGCGGCACGTGCAGCCGCCGCCAGATAACCGCCATTGCCTTGGTTGAGATAGCGCGCGACCCGCCCGATCGTGGTGATGCTCACCGCTGTGCGCTCATGGATTTCCCGATACGACACGCCTTCCAGCAGGAATGGCACCACCCGCCAGCGGTCCACCAGCACCTCGAGTTCGGCCGGCGTGCACAGGTCGCCCAGGAACGCGCCCATCTCCTCGACGTTCTTCAGTGACAGCAGCGCCTCGCACAGGCTCTGCTCGGCGGACTCGACAGGTGTTTCGGGATCAAGCGATCGACGCTTCATAATGTATTAACGCATTAACACGATGGATCAATCATACACATCGTGCGGCGGTGCGGCAAATCTGCGCGGGATGCCATTTCGCGGCAGTCCCGTTTCTCGCCATTCCCGAACCCCGGAAACAAAAACCCCCGCCGGGGCGGGGGTCTTGTCAGCCGGATGCGGGCTGGAGTCGACTCAGGCCGACTTCTTCTTCGGCGCGGCCTTCTTGGCAGCGGCCGGCTTGGTCACGGTCGGCTTGGCGCCCACCACGGCCGGCAGCACGCCGTGCGCACGGGTATTGCCATAGCTGCCGCGATAGGTCTTGCCGCGACGGGTCTTGCGATCGCCCTTACCCATGGGAACTCCTTGATTCGTTGGATGAACGGTCTGACATGATAGCAGCGCGGGGGCAAGGCGGCATAGTCAGGGATGGCCGTGGCCGACACAGTCCCGAACCTGGTCCAGGCAGCCATCGTGATCGATCTGCACGGTCACGTGCTGGATATCGAAGCGCTCCAGCAGCACCCGCTTGATCGCCCGCAGGGCTCGTACGCTGTCAGCGGGCTCATTCAACTCGGCGTGCAGGGTCGCCATGCGCGATCCCGATGCCAACTGCCAGACATGCACATGATGAATATCCCGGATCGAGGCGTCGGCATCGCGCAACGAAGCCATCACTTCCGCACTGTCCAGGCCATCGGGCACGCCCTCCAGCAGGATGTGCGCCGACAGTCGCAACAACCGCCAGGCACTGCCAAGGATCAGCAGGGACACCAGCAGGGAAAGCGCCGGATCGGCCCAGAGCCAGCCGAACCAGCGGATCGCCAGCGCCGCCAGCACGGCCGCCAGCGAACCGAGCAAGTCTCCCAGCACGTGCAGGCTGGCGCCGGCCAGATTGACGTCGTCATGCGCATGTCCGTGCAGGGTGCGCAGCACCAGCGCGTTCACCAGCAAGCCGACGATCGCCACCACCAGCATCACCCCGGACAGGATCTCGCCCGGATGCAACAGTCGCAGGACGGCCTCATAGATGATCCAGCCGACCAGCACGAACTGACTCAACGCGTTGACGAAACCGACCAGCACCTCCATGCGGCCGTAGCCATAGCTGCGCCGTGCATCGGCCGGCCTGGTCGCCATCGATGCGCCGACCACCGCCAGCAGCAAGGCCAGTGCGTCAACCATCATGTGACCGGCGTCGGCCAGCAGGGCGAGCGAACCGGACCACAGCCCGCCGACCACCTCGACAATCATCATCGCAAAGGTCAGTACCAGCGCGAACAGCAATTTGCGGCTGCGCCCGTCGCCCGAACCGGCATGCTCGTGCACGTGCGAATGCCCGGTTTGATGGGTATGTGGCTTGCTCATGCGCGCATGCTAGAAACGGCCGCCGCCGTTACACAATCACCAGCGAAAAACACGGGATCGATGTGCAGTGTCAATGCGCGCACTCCGGCCCGTGCACATGACCGTGATGCCTGTCCCGTCGAAGGTTGACGAAATGCGCGGAGGCCAGCAACAGGCCGCCACAGGTCACCAGCACGCTGTGCAGGACAATCGAATAGCCTTCGGCATAGGTGACCCCGAGCAACAGCAGGGCCAGCCCCGGGATCGCCAGCAGCAACGGCAACGGTTGCTGGTGGCGACGAAAGCCGCGGATCAGGGCGATCAGGGCCAGCGCACAGGCGAACAGGACGAAACCGCGCTCGAAACGGTGATCGGCCAGAAATTCCAGACCCACCAGCGGCAACACTGCCAGCACGAACGGCAACAACGCGCAGTGGATCGCGCACAAGAACGACGCCGTCGCACCGATGCGATCGGCTACCTGCCACCAGCGTGATTTGTTTGCCTGCTCGGAATCCATCGACCTGTTCCGGCGCCGCCAAACGTGGCGGCTCTGTGCCCGGTCGGCTTAATGTTACATTATAACATTAAGCGGCGCCATACCCGGGATGTGGCCGTCAGCCCTTGCGGCAATTCTTGCAGGTGCCGTGGACTTCCAGTGTCTGCGCCTGCGGCCGGAAACCCAGCGCCCTGGCCTGTGCCTCGATCAGTTCGGCCACCCGCTCGTCGCAGACTTCCTCCGCGCTGGAGCAGGTATCGCAGATCAGGAACGGTACTTGGTGCGCCTCGGCCGGGTGATGGCAGGAGACGAAGGCATTGATCGATTCCAGTTTGTGGATGAAGCCATTTTCCAGCAGGAAATCGAGCGCCCGATAGACCGTGGGCGGCGCGGCGTTGCCGTGCTTCTCACGCAACTGGTCGAGCAGATCGTAAGCCTTGACCGGCTTGTCCGCCGCCGCGATCAGCTCCAGCACTTCCTTGCGCAACGGGGTCAGGCGCAGGCCGCGCTCCTCGCTGGCATGCTCCACCGCGCGCACGAAACCCTTCGCATCGTGATGATGCGGATGGTGCGCATGCGGGTTGTGGGTGGCATCTTGGTTCAAGCGTCTTCTCCGTGACGGATCATACACTGGGCACTTGCGCGTCAATGGCGTGTATCAGCGCGGCAACGGCGGCGGCTCCTTCGCAGGCTTCGGCTGCGGCCTGAACAAGACCACGATCCAGCCGAACGGCCCCAGCACCCAGGCCCAGGCGATGCCTTCCAGCAATCGCCCGCGCCACCAGCCAAGCAAGGCGCCAACCGCGACAAACAGCAGGTTCCACCAGAACATGGCTGCCCACGGCACCATATTCAACAGGTTGAAGAACACGTGGAAGAACGCGCCCGGGGCGTCCATGTCGACGCCGTGGGTAGCCTTGGCCAGCAGTTCATCCATGTCGGTTCAGCGCGTCAGCGACATGGCGCGGAGATCAGCTTCGCGCCAGCGTGATCGCGGCGTCGACCCGCCTGAGCGCTTCGTCGCGACCAGTCAGGTAGATGGTGTGCTCGATCGACGGCGAAACCTGGGTGCCGGTCATCGCCACCCGCAGCGGCTGGGCGATCTTGCCCATGCCCAGTTCCAGCCTGGCGGCGACCTGCTCGATCACCAGGTGGATCGGCCCGGGTTTCCATTCACATTCGGTCAACAGCGATTTCGCCGCCTCGAGCACGGCCGGCGCGCTGTCGTTCTTCAGATGCTTGGCGACGGCCTTGTCGTCCCACTCGGCGATCGGGCCGTACCAGATCTTCGCGCGCTCGACCATTTCCTTCAGCGTGTGCACGCGGTCGCGCAGCGCCACGATGACGTCGACCGGCGCCGGACCGTGCGAGGCGTCGATGCCGGCACGCTCGAGAAGCCATGCGAACTCGGCAGCGAACGACTGCGGCTCGTCGGTCTTCAGATAATGCTGGTTGAGCCAGGCCAGTTTCTCGGTATCGAAGCGTGAGGCGGCCTTGTTGACGTCGGCGATATCGAACAGCGCGATCATTTCCTCGCGCGAGAAGATCTCCTGGTCGCCGTGCGACCAGCCCAGCCGCACCAGGTAATTCAGGATCGCATGCGGCAGGAAGCCGTCGGCGCGGTAATCCATCACGCTGACCGAGTTGGTGCGCTTGGACAGCTTCTTGCCCTCCTTGTCCAGGATCATCGGCAGGTGCGCAAACTCCGGCACCTTCGCGCCCAGCGCAAGATAGATGTTGATCTGCCGCGGCGTGTTGTTGACGTGGTCGTCACCGCGGATCACCTCGGTGATGCCCATGTCGATGTCGTCGACCACCACGGCGAAGTTGTAGGTCGGCCAGCCATCGGAGCGGAAGATCACCAGATCGTCCAGCTCGCTGTTGGCCCATTCGATGCGGCCCTTCACCTTGTCGTCGAACACCACCGAACCTTCACCGGGATTGCGGAAGCGGATCACCCGGTTCGGGTCGTCGCGGCAGGGCTCGTTGCGGTCGCGATAGTAGCCGTTATATCGCGGCTTCTCGCCATTGGCCATCGCCACTTCGCGCATGGCCTCGATTTCCGCCTTGCTCTCGTAGGCGTAGTAAGCCTTGCCGGCGGCGACCAGTTCGTCGGCGACCTGTTTGTACCGCTCCAGCCGATGGGTCTGGAAGAACGGACCTTCGTCGGCATCCAGACCCAGCCAATGCATGGCGTCGAGGATCGCCTGCACCGCCGCCTCGGTGGAACGCTCGCGGTCGGTGTCCTCGATGCGCAGGATGAATTCACCGCCGCGACGACGCGATTCCAGCCAGCAATACAGCGCGGTGCGCGCCCCACCGATGTGCAGGAAACCGGTGGGACTGGGAGCGAAGCGGGTGCGTACGGTCATCGGAATCTTCGGAAGGCGTCAGACTCCGTATTTTAGCCGAACACTTCCCCAACCATGTATTCAGCGAGCATCCTTGCATTCCCAACCGCTGCACACATACGTATTGGGCTCGCCGAACCCGCTACCTAATAGCGTTGCTTGCCACGGCCCTCCCAATGGCACGGCATGGATCGCCGCCCGGTCATCGCCGAAATTGATCCTGGGCCCCTCCTTCGTGTCCGGCTGCGCACTCACCAAGACGTATTTGACGGTGAACAGCGGATGGTGAGGACTAGCCGAAGGAATGGCGGAAACACCGGCACCGGGGTCCTGCTGCTCCTGCTGCAAGGATAAGGCAGACCCCGTCGTGGCCAGCGACATGGACAAGGCAAACGCAAGAATCCGCAGCTTCATCATGACATTCCTCCCGGAAGGACCCGGCGGATCGCAATCTATCTACTTCACATGGATGGTGATTTTCTTCGACACCAGCGCCGGGTCGAACGGCACATGGTTCCGGTCGCCAAGTTCCAGTTGCAAAGTGTGCGTGCCGGGCGTCAGTTTCAGCGTGGTCTGGGTCTGGCCACCACCGAAATGGATGTGGTTGGCGTCGTTGGGAATCGGCTGGCCAGCGGCAGGCAGGTCCTTCACGTCCACCAGCAGGTGGTGATGACCGGTGTGCTCCTTGGTCACACCCGCCGGCGCCACGCCCATGCCCTTGAGGCCAAAGCGCACGGTGACATCACGACCGACCGTGGCGCCGTCGCTGGGCGAGATGATGTAGACGTCGGCGCCGCTGGGGGCCTTGGTGAGCGGCAAACCGGGTGCATCGACAGCCATCGCGGTACCGGTCAGTGCGGTGAGGGCAAGTGCAAGCAGGATGCGTTTCATCGTCGATCTCCAGCCTTGGTGACAGTGACGGCCAGTGTAAGCGCAGTGTCATCGCCAAAGGAACCGCACGCAGCTGCGGGCGCCGTCACCATGGCGTCATGCACTCGCCATGGCGACGCAACGCAATATCGCCAAGCTGGGTCAAGCCAGCCAAGGGTAGTGTCATGCGCATCGGCATCGTCAGCGAAACCTATCCGCCGGAAATCAACGGCGTTGCCCTGACCGTCCACAGCCTCGCGGCCGGTCTTGCTGCGCATGGCCACGACATCGACCTGATCCGTCCACGCCAATCGCAGCCACAGCAGGCCGAGCCCGGTATCGATGTACTCGAAGTACGCGGCGGCGCCCTGCCGCGCTATCCCGGGTTGCGCTTCGGCTTGCCCGCCGGTCGCACGCTGCGCCAGCACTGGTCGCAGCAACGACCCGACGCCGTCTACGTCGCCACCGAGGGTCCGCTGGGCTGGTCGGCGATGCGCGCAGCGCGGCGTATGGGGATTCCTCTCAGCAGCGGTTTTCATACCCGTTTCGACAGCTACGCCGACCATTACGGCGTCGGCCTGCTCACACCACTCGTACGCGGTTATCTGCGCCGCTTTCACCAGCGTGCGGCCGCCACCCTGGTGCCCACCGACGCGCTGGCGCAGGAACTGCACGACATGGGCATATCCAATGCACGCCTGCTGCGCCGCGCCGTGGACACCCAACTGTTTCATCCTTCGCGGCGCGATGACGACCTGCGCGCCGCATGGGGCGTCGATGCCGCCACGCCCGTCGTGCTGTACGTCGGTCGCATCGCACCGGAGAAGAACCTCGAACTGGCCATACAGGCATTCCGCGCCATTCAACGGCGCGTGCCGGGGGCGCGTTATGTCTGGGTGGGCGACGGTCCCGCCCGCGCCGCGCTGGAAGCCGCCCATCCGGACTTCATCTACGCCGGTGTACAACGTGGCGAAGCGCTGGCTCGGCACTATGCAAGCGCCGATCTGTTCCCCTTCCCCAGCCTCAGCGAAACCTTCGGCAACGTGATCATCGAGGCGCTGGCCACGGGCGTGCCCGTGGTTGCCTATGCCGAAGGCGCGGCTCGTGAGCACCTGGTCGATGGCGTCAACGGATACTGCATCGCGTCAGGCAACGCATCGGCATTCGTCGATGCGGCCGCCAGGCTGGCGGGCAATCCGGCGTTGATCCGACACATGGGGCGTGCAGCCCATGCCGGCGTGGCCGGCCTGTCACCGGACGCCGTGATCCGCGATTTCGAAACGCTGTTGCGCGAAATGGCCGAGGAGAATCTGCATGAAGATGCCACCAACGTCGTCCACGCCTGAGCTTTCGCTCGGACCAGGTTTCGCACTGGATCGCCGGGTGTGCGTGATCGCCAATCGCTGGGGTACCCGTCGCATGGTGGGCCTGTTCTTCAGCACGATCAGCCGGCTTGGCGACGGCGTGTTCTGGTACACGCTGATGGCCGTGCTGGCGCTGCTGGGTGGCCGGCATGGCATCGCCGCTGCCGCGCACATGGCGACTACCGGACTGGCCGCGCTGCTGCTGTATCGCCTGCTGAAACGCTGGACGCGCCGGCCGCGCCCGTATCGCGCCTGCCCTGGCGTGATTGCCCACGTACCACCGCTGGACGAGTTCAGCTTTCCTTCGGGGCATACCTTGCAGGCGGTGAGTTTCACCGTCGTGGCGCTGGCCTGGTATCCGCCACTGGCACCTCTGCTGCTGGGCTTCACGGCGCTGGTTGCCGCGTCGCGGGTCATTCTCGGATTGCATTATCCCAGCGATGTGCTCGCCGCCATCGCGATCGGCGGAGGCCTTGGCACCGTGTCGCTGTGGTTGCTGCCGCCACTGGCGTGAGTCCATCGACTGGCCAGTATTTACGCAGCCTGTCAGCAGTTCCTTTGCGCTCAATCAGATAGCGTACTTGTCCACAGGCTTTACCGCAGGTGCTCCACAATCGCTGTGGAGAACTTCGCGATGACCCATCGCAACTGGGCAAAAAATCGACATCGTGTGCCAAGTGATTGTCGCCAAAGGTCGGCACCGATGTTGTCCACAGGCTTGTACAGAAGGCGCACACAGTGGCTGTGGAAAACTGCCGTGCCAATCGGCGCTGCGCACGGAAACATGTTGCGCAATCCATGATCAGCACGTAGCAAGTACCTGATGCAAAAGCCGGGAACGCGGCTTGTCCACAGGCTTTACCGGAACACTTCCACAGCCGCTGTGGAAAACCCGTTCATGAAAAAGACGATGCCGCCCGAAGGCGGCATCGCATCACGACAAACGTTTCGTGTGCTCAGGCTGCGCGCGGTGCCTTCATCAGGATGCCGAACAGGTCAGCGAGCTTGTCGCGCATTTCGCGGCGGTCGACGATCAGGTCGATCGCACCGTGCTCGACCAGAAACTCCGAGCGCTGGAAACCTTCCGGCAGGGTCTCGCGCACGGTCTGCTCGATCACGCGAGGGCCCGCGAAGCCGATCAGCGCCTTGGGCTCGCCGATGTTGATGTCGCCCAGCATGGCCAGGCTGGCAGAAACGCCGCCGGTGGTGGGATTGGTCAGCACACTGATGTACGGCACGCCGGCGTCGCGCAAACGCGCCAGAGTGGCTGAAGTCTTGGCCATCTGCATCAGCGAGAACAGTGCTTCCTGCATGCGCGCACCACCGGTGGCGGAGAAGCACACCAGGGCGCTCTTGTCCGCCAGCGCGCGTTCGGCGGCGCGCGCGAATTTCTCGCCGACCACCGAACCCATCGAGCCGCCCATGTAGGCAAACTCGAACGCCACCGCCATCAACGGACGGCCCTTGAGCTTGCCGCTCATGGCGACCATCGCGTCCTTCTCGCCCAGCTTCTTCTGGGTGGCGACGATGCGGTCGCGGTACTTCTTGGTGTCGCGGAATTTCAACGGATCGGTGGGCTCCAGGCTGGCCCATTGTTCCTGGGCGGAACCTTCGTCCAGCAGCGTCTCGAGACGCATGCGCGCACTGATGTAGTGATGGTGGCCGCACTTGGGGCAGACCATCAGGTTGCGTTCCAGCTCCGGCTTGTACAACACGGTGCCGCAACCGCTGCACTTTTCCCATACACCTTCGGGCACCGAACCTTTACCGCCGTTCGTGCTCTGCGGGCGGGTGCGCGGGTTCATGATTTTTTGCAGCCAATTCATCGCATCACCTGACTATTCGTGAGCGCGCCATTTTCTGGCGGCGCCGGCTCTCAATTTCAATGCGCTCAATGCGCATCGAGTGCGGCGCGGATGGGTGCGAGAAACGCGCGGGTCCGCACGGCAATGTCTTCGGCATCCGATGCCCCGGCCAGCCGTTCGACCAGCGCGCTGCCGATCACCACCGCATCGGCAAAACCGGCAATCGCCTTGGCGCTCGCCGCATTGCGAATGCCGAAGCCCACTGCCACCGGTGCCTTCGCGTGCGCACGGATATCGGCCACGCGCGCGGCGATGTCACCGGTACTCAAGTGTGCCGCGCCGGTAATGCCGGCAAACGAGACATAGTACAGGAAACCCTCGGCGGAACCGCACAGCTGAGCCATACGCGAGGGTTCGGTGGTCGGCGCGGCAAGCAGGATCTGCTGCAGTCCGGCGTCACGCAGCGGCTGCAGGACAGCCGATTCTTCCAGCGGGCAATCGACCAGCAGCACGCCGTCGACCCCGGCCTGCACGGCCTCCTGCGCGAAGCGCGCGTAGCCGTGGATCTCGACCGGATTCAGGTAACCCATCAGCACGATCGGCGTATCCGCGTCACGCTGGCGGAACGCCGCGACCCAGCCCAGCACGTCGGCCAGGCCCACGCCCTTGGCGATCGCCCGCTCACTGGCATGCTGGATCACCGGACCATCGGCCATCGGATCGGAAAACGGCACACCCAGCTCGATCAGGTCGGCGCCAGCGTCGACCAGTGCATGCATCAACGCCACCATGTGCTGCGGCGACGGATCGCCCGCGGTGACGAACGGGATGAGGCCGGTGCGAGCGGCAGCCTTCAGCGCGACGAAGCGACGGTCGATGCGGCTCATACCTCGACTCCTTCGCGTGCGGCGATCGTGTGCACGTCCTTGTCGCCACGACCGGACAGATTGCACAACACGATGCCATCTTTCGGATAGTCGCGCGCCAACTTGATCGCCTGTGCCACGGCGTGGCTGGATTCCAGCGCGGCCAGAATGCCTTCGGTGCGTGCCAGCAGGTGGAACGCTTCCAGCGCCTCGTCGTCGGTGATGCCGACGTAATCGGCGCGACCGGTGTCCTTCAGGAACGCATGCTCGGGACCGACGCCGGGATAGTCGAGACCGGCCGACACCGAATGCGTCTCGGTGATCTGGCCATTGTCGTCGCACAACACGTAGGTGCGGTTGCCGTGCAGTACGCCGGGCCGGCCGGCGGCCAGCGAAGCGGCGTGATGACCCGTCGCAATGCCCTCGCCCGCCGCCTCGGCGCCCACGATGCGCACGTCGGCATCGTTGAGAAAGGCATGAAACAGTCCGATCGCGTTGGAACCGCCGCCCACGCAGGCGGTCAGCACGTCCGGCAGGCGGCCATACTGTTCCAGCATCTGGGCGCGCGCCTCGCGGCCCACGATCGCATTGAAATCGCGCACCATCAGCGGGTACGGATGCGGGCCGGCCACCGTGCCGATGATGTAGAAGGTATCGGCCACGTTGGTGACCCAGTCGCGCATCGCCTCGTTCAACGCGTCCTTCAGCGTCTTCGAGCCGGAAGTCACCGGCACCACTTCGGCGCCAAGCAGCTTCATGCGATAGACATTGATCTTCTGCCGTTCGATGTCCACCGCGCCCATGTAGACGACGCACTTCAGACCCAGCCGCGCCGCCACCGTGGCGCTGGCCACGCCGTGCTGGCCGGCACCGGTCTCGGCGATGATGCGGGTCTTGCCCATGTTGCGCGCCACCAGCGCCTGGCCGACCGTGTTGTTGATCTTGTGCGCGCCGGTGTGGTTCAGATCCTCGCGCTTGAGCAGGATGCGTGCGCCACCGACATGCTGCGACAGGCGCTCGGCGTGATAGATCGGGCTGGGCCGGCCCACGTAATGTTTCAGGTCGCGGTCGAGCTCGGCGATGAACGCGGGGTCTTCGCGCAGGCGCAGGTAGGCTTCGGTCAGTTCCGCCAGGGGCGCCATCAGGGTTTCGGCGACGTAGCTGCCGCCGTAGTCGCCGAAACGGCCATGCGCGTCGGGGTAAGCGTTGTAGTCCGCAATCTTGCTCATGTACTCACTCAAATGGTGTACAGGACCACACGAGGTGCGCTCCTGCCGGCGAGCGGCCATCTTAACGGCAAGCCCGGCCGATGGGGTCACAGGTAGCGTCGGATGGTTTCCCTCAGCGCGGCAAGCTGCCCGGAGGTGAGCGTGCCGAGGACCCCACGCCGTTCGGCGGGAATATGCGCGGCGGGATCCTCATCGTCGAACACGTAATGGTCCAGCAAGGTCTTCCACGCCGTCCGCTCGGCGGGCGTGAGCGACTTGAACGCCAGGATGCAATGCATCAGGCATCCCAGCGCTGTCCCTGGCGCGTGGCCGTCGGCGGGAACCGGCTTCCACCAGTAATTCACCAGCGCGTTGATCTGCTCCAATGATTCGACCTGATGCCACCACATCGGCGGAATGTAGATCGCGTCACCGGGTCCAAGCTCGGCCACCTGGGCCGCGGCCAGCGCCTGCTTCAGGCGGGGAAAGCGTAGATCGTCCTGGCGATCGGGCCGGGCCATGCTGATCGCCGCACCCGTGGGCGCGAAATCCAGCGGGCCGACGTACAGATTGCGCACCTGCTCCGGCGCGAACAGGGTGAAGCGTCGGCCGCCACACGCCACGCACGCGACATTGTGGTACTCGTCGAAATGCGCCGGTGTGGTGACGCGGTTGCCGATCCATATCCGCGGCTGCACGACGCCGTCGAGGAACGGTAGTGCGTGGCTGTCCAGCAAACCGGGCAGGCAGGCGGAAATCAGCGCGCTCTGCAGCGCCAGGCCCGGCGGATTTTCCTGGCGGCTGTACTGAGCCAGCCGCTGCAACCCCTGGGTGATCGAGATGCGGTGATGCGCGTAGTTGAAGCCGTCGAAATCCGCATTGTAGCCGACCACACCGCCCTCTTCGGGCGGCATCAGCAACGCGTCGACCTCGCCGCCACTGTCCAACGCGGCCAATCCCTGCGCAAAGGCCGTATCCGACTGCCGCGCCCAGGTCACCATCGGCCAGTCGCGGCACAGGCCACGAATCACCAGCGGGCGATCGCGACCAACCAGATCGGCGATGCCGATGGGCCGACCGTGATACTCCTCGATGGCAGCGCGTGCCCCGCTCACTTCGTGTCCGCGGCACGGACCGCACGGATAAACGCTTCCAGCCGCAGCGGGTCCTTGATGCCCGGCGCCGACTCGACTCCGCTGGCCACATCCACCGCCCACGGCCGAGCCACCCGAATGGCCGCGCCGACATTGCCTGCATGCAGGCCGCCCGCCAGGATCACCGGTTGCGCCACTCCGTCCGGCAGCAACGACCAGTCGAAAACCTTGCCGCTGCCGCCGGCCTCACCGCTGCCATGACCATCCAGCAACAAGCCTTCGGCATGCGGATAATCGTTCAGGCGAGTCAGCGCCGCGGCACCCTCGCCCATCGCGATGGCCTTCAGGAATGGATGGCCAAACTGCGCGCACCAATCATCGTTCTCATCACCGTGGAACTGCAGCAGGCCGGGCTGCACTTCATCGATCACCTGCCGCACCAGGTCGGCATCGTCATCCATGAACAAGGCGACCGTGGTCACGAACGGTGGCAGCGCCGCGACGATTTCACGCGCACGCGCCAGCGCCACGCGCCGCTTGCTGCGCGCCGTGAATACCAGGCCAATCGCATCCGCCCCGAGGCGGGCGGCGAGCAGCGCGTCCTCGATCCGGGTCATGCCGCAACACTTGATGCGGGTCATCGGGCAACCTCCGTCAGGCACACTTCGGGTGGCAGGCCCCAGTGCACCTCGTACCGCGGCCCGACGAAGGTCAGTCCGGAAGCGGCAGCCGTGGGTCCGGCAAGCTGTCGGTCGCAACCGGCCAGCAATTCGGCCATCCACTCGACCGGCCGCTCACCACGACCGATCAGCAACAGCGAGCCGACGATATTGCGCACCATGTGATGCAGAAAGGCGTTGGCTTCGATGTCGACGAAGATCTGCTCGCCTTCGCGCCGCACACTCACCGCCAGCGCGGTGCGACGGGGATGGATGGCCTGGCAGGACAACGCGCGGAACGCGCTGAAATCGTGTTCGCCCAGCAACGCCTGCGCAGCGGCGTGCATGCGAGGGGCGTCCAGAGACAGTCGCTCCCACGTGACGTAGCGCGCGTCCAGCGCCGCCCGCACCGGGCGATTGAGGATGTGATAGCGATAACGTCGGCTACGCGCCGCATAACGTGCATGGAAACTCTCCAGCACCGGTTGCGCCCACAGCACCGCCACGCTGGACGGCAGGTTGGAGCAGGCGCCGAGAATCCAGCCACGCATGTCGCGCTGTGCCGCCGTGTCGAAATGCACCACCTGGCAGCGACCGTGTACGCCTGCATCCGTGCGCCCGGCGCAACTGACTTCGACGCGATGAGCCGCGACCCGGGACAGCGCCCGCTCCAGGCTGGCCTGCACGCTGGGGCCTTCTGTCAGCCGCTGCCAGCCGAAGAAATCCGTGCCGTCGTATTCGATGCCCAGGGCGATGCGCATGACGTGTTACAGGATGCTCGATGAAAGACGCTGAAGATTAGCAGCCCGCAACGAAATCGGGCCGGCTAGGCCGGCCCGACACTTCGTGCAAACCGGCCCGTACTGGAATCAGCGCAGGCTTTCGAGCAGGCGCTTGGCGACGTCCTGCTGCATCTGGCTGCCTTCCTTCATCACCTCGCCAAGCATGGCACGGGCGCCATCGGCGTCCCCCATGTCCAGGTAAGCGCGGGCCAGGTCGAGCTTGGTATCGATCGGATCGTCGTTGAACTCGCCCAGGTCATGGCCTTGATCGCCATTGAGCGGTGCATCGTCCGCCTCGTCGAAGTGCCAGGTGGATGCCGGCTCGGCGTGAGCTGGGGCGTCATGAACGTCCGTTGCCGCAGGTGCCATCACGGAGTCATCGTCGGTTGCCGACAAGTGATCCGCAGCCGGTTCCGCACCGGCGGGCCTGGTCAGATCGAAATTGAAGTTGTACTCACTGACCCGCTTGGGCGCACTTGGCGGCAAGGGCGGCATCGACGACGTGACGGCTGGCGCATGGCTGTCATCCGCATAATCGTCGATATCGAATTCGCGGCGAGCCTCGGATTCCTGGTGCCGCGGCAGTTCGGGATGATGGTCGAACAACGGATGTCCCGGTACCAGGTCCTCGCCCATGTGCAGCACGTCCTGCCACTCGTCCTGCTGCGGATCGGTGATGTGGGCGTGCATGGCCTCGGCGGCTGCCTCGAAGTGTTCGACATCGCGGCGCGAGTAATACAGCGTCACCAGTTCCAGATGCAGGCCGATGTCGTCCGGATGCTCGGCCAGCTGGTCGAGCAATTCGTCCTGATCGACATCATCGCCCGTGAGGTCCTGGTTGGAGCCCGGCACGGAACCAAAACGATCAGCCAGCGATGACGATGATTTCGATCCCACAGCCGTTCCGGACTTGCGCCGACGATCGAGCATGGCCAGCAGGATCAGCAGCACGATCACCCCGGCGCCAGCGGCCCAGGCCCACGTCTGCATGTACCAGGGCTGCTCGACCACGGGCGCGGGTGTTGGCCGGATGACCGGTTTCGCGACGGGTTTGACGGGTGCCGGCTTGACTGCCGCGACGGGTGCGGACGAACTGCCCACCGGTGCGCCAGCAGAAGCGCTCGCTGTGATGGCTGGCGTGGCCGCAGCGGATGCCGCGGAGTTGCCAGCGACGGGCGTGACCTCCGCATGGCCGGTCGTGCTGGCCCTGGCGGTTTCCAGATTGGCTTCCGAGTGCGCGTTGGCGGCAAAGGCTTGCGAGACATGGGTTGTCGCCGGCGCAGCCGGCAAGCCAGCAGTCTTGCGCGCTGCCGCCAGTTTGGCCTGCAGTTCGGCGATCTCGCTGTCCTTCAGCGACAACAGGTGCTCGTTCTTGTCGTTGATGTCTGCCAGGTCTTTCAGGCGGGACTTCAGTTCGGTGCCCTGCTGCTCCAGGCTGGCCACACTTTCCTGGGTACGCAGGAGATCCTGGCGGATGCCGGCGGCGGACTTGCCGCTTTTGCCAGCGGCATTGCCACCGGAGCCCTTCGCCGCGCCGCCGTCCTTGGCCGGAACCAGGGCCAGGCGGTCGCCGCCGGCGCCGGATGTGTTGCTAGGCGCACTGGAGGCGGATGCGCGCGTTGCCGTGTCGGCCACGATCGCCGGCTTGCCCGGTGTGCCGGCGCGCCAATCGCTGTTCTGCTGGCGCACTTGAGCCACGGCGGCAGCGATCGTCATCGCCTGCGCCTCGGCGGAGGTCGGCACACGCAGGACGGCACCGCTCTTCAAGGCATTGATGTTATCGCGGTAGAACGCGTCGGGATTGGCCTGCTGCAGCGCCAGCATCATCTGCTTCACATCGACACCGGCCGGCGCCGTGCTGCGGGCGATGCCGGACAGGGTCTGGCCGTGTTCAACCGGCCCGTACCGACCGTTGCTGATGGCCGCTGCCGCTTTCGGGCTCGTCGCAGCAGGCCTCGGCGCTGGTGTCTGCGCAGATGCAGTCCTGGCATGCGCCGAGCGGCGGCTGGCCGCCGGGTGCGTGGAAGCCATGGCGGATGGGGTTGCCGCCAGCGTATTGGGTGGATCGAGCAGGATGGCAAACTCGCGCACGCTCTTGCCGGCGCTGCCATTCACCTCGATCAGCAGGTCGAGGTAAGGGTCGTCCACTGCCGTACTGCTGGTGATGCGAATCACCGGGTGCCCGCTACCGGCATTGGCCACACTGAAATGAAGCGGGATCGTGGTGCGTCCACCGGCGATGCCGGCACGCACGAATTCTTCGCTGGAAGCGAGCTGGACGGTGAGGTTCTGCAACTCCGCCGGATTGCCAGGATGCAGGGGGATCTCAGCCAGCAGTGGCTGGCCCAGCGCCGACTTGACCTGGATCTGACCGAGGTCCAAAGCCAGGACCTGACTGCTGCCCAGTGCCAATGCCACCAGCATCGACAATTTCAACGAACGATTCATTACGTGTTCCCCCGAACGATCCTTGGCGCAACTCTTGATGGCGTCGCCGCAATGGCGGCACGGCTCCAAATGAGGTGCCACTTTAGTTATATGCAGAGCAATCAACAATAGCTGCGACGAATACTTGCAGCGCATTGCTGTGGTGCGTTCTCACCCCTGACGACCTTTTCAATGCTGCCCTGCCACCGGACTGACCTGCATCTCCTGCAGTTGTTTGCGCAGTTCTGCAATCTTCTGATCCTGCTGCTGCAGTCGCTCACTGGCACGTTTGCTGTCCGATTCCTGCTTGCCGAGGTCCCGTTGCAGTCGCTTCACCTCGGCCTGGCTGCGAACCAGTTCCCGGTTGGCCCCGGGCACCGTCGTCGATGTGGCTGACGCGGCCGACGAGGCCGCCTGTCCGCCGTGGGCCATGGCGCCACAAGCCCACATAAAGCCAATGACAACAATAAGTTGCATGAGGCGCATCTCAGAGATAATCCTGAATTAGGAGTTCGGCGATCTGCACCGCATTCAACGCTGCACCCTTGCGGATATTGTCCGACACGATCCACAGATCCAGCCCACGCTCATGCGAGATGTCCTCGCGGATGCGCCCCACGTACACCGCATCGGTGCCGGCCGCCTCGCCCACCGGTGTCGGATATCCACCCGGCTTGCGTTCATCCATCAGCACCACGCCCGGGGCCTGCTGCAGCAATTCGCGGGCCTGTTCGGCGGTGATCTTGTCGCTAGTCTCGATATGCACTGCCTCGGAATGGCCGTAGAACACCGGCACGCGCACGGCGGTCGGATTTACCTGAATCGACTCGTCCTCAAGAATCTTGCGGGTTTCCCATACCAGCTTCATTTCTTCTTTCGTGTAGCCGTTGGGCTGGAAATCGTCGATCTGCGGAATGACATTGAACGCGATCTGGACCGGGAATTTCTTGCCCGGCTCCACGCTTTGGAAATTCAGCAAGGCGGCGGTTTCCCGGCCCAGCTCCTCCATCCCGCTGCGGCCGGCGCCGGATACCGATTGGTAAGTGGCCACATTGATCCGCTCGATCTGCACCGCACGGTGGATCGGTGCCAGCGCCACCAGCATCTGCATGGTCGAGCAGTTCGGATTGGCGATGATGCCGCGCTGGGTGTACTGCGCAATCGCGTGCGGATTGACCTCGCTGATCACCAGCGGAATGTCGTCCTGGTAGCGGAACTCCGACGTGTTGTCGATCACCACCGCCCCGGCTGCGGCTGCCCGCGGTGCGTGTTCGCGGCTGACCGAACCGCCCGCCGAAAAGAACGCGATGTCGACACCTTCGAAATCGTAGGTGTCCAGCAATTGCACGGTGATGTCCTTGCCACCGAAACTCACCTTGCCCCCCGCCGAACGTTCACTGGCCAGCGGTACCAGCTCGCTGATCGGGAAATCGCGCTCGGCGAGGATCGCCAGCACGGTCTCGCCGACTGCACCGGTGGCGCCGACCATGGCGACCTTGTAGCTGCTCTTCTGACTCATGGGTGTGTTTGCTCAGGAATGGGTGGCGGGGCTGGCCTCAGCCAGTACCGCGGGATTGAGAATGGTGGGTGGTCGTCCGGCGTGCGGGCCATGGCCGAAAAACGCCATGACATTATCAACGGCCAGCGCCGTCATGGCGCGGCGGGCATCGTGACTGGCACTGGCGATATGGGGGCTCAACACGACGTTGTCGAGCGTCAGCAGCGCCGGATGCACCGCCGGCTCACCCTCGAACACGTCCAGCGCAGCCGCGGCCAGGCGACCGCCGGCCAGCGCGTTCGCCAGCGCAGCATCGTCGACGATACCGCCGCGGGCCACGTTCACCAGCACGGCGGTCGGTTTCATCTGGGCCAGTTCGTATGCGCCGATCGCGTGGCGATTTTCGGCTGTCAGTGGCAACACCAGCACCAGGAAATCGGATTCGCGCAGCAATGAAGTCTTGTCGACGTAACGTGCGTTGCACTCGCGCTCGACCGACGACGGCAAGGACGAACGGTTGTGATAGATGACCTCCATGCCGAACCCCACCGCGCGCCGCGCGACAGCCTGGCCGATGCGGCCCATGCCGAGGATGCCGAGTGTGCGACCGCGTACATCCATGCCCAGCCACTGGGTGAATTCCGTCGCCTTCCACCCGCCCGCGCGCACCCAGCGCTCGGCCTCGCCGACCCGGCGCGCGGCACCCAGCAACAGCGCCCAGGTGTAATCGGCGACGCTTTCATTCAGCACGTCAGCCGTGTTCGACGCGGCAATTCCAGCGGAAGTCAAAGCGTCCAGATCGAGATTGTCGTAGCCGACGCTGAGGTTGGCGACAATGCGCAAACGTTTGGCGCCGGCGATCTCCGCGGCGCCCACGCGCTCTTTCAGGCCAACGATGGCGGCGTCCTGCCCGGCCAGCTTGGCCGCCAGTCCGGCCGCAGAGAATTTGATTTCCACCGGCTCGGACAATACCTCGAAGTGCTCGTCGAGCCGCGCAATGATGTCGGGAAAGGTGGGGCGTGAAACCCATACGCGTGGCTTGTCGGTCATCGGCGGGTTCCCGGATTCAGTTTTCGCGCTGCGCCGGAATGCGCGGAAAGACCGTGCCGACGTCACCGCACTGGGCACGGTGACGCAGGGCGTGATCGATCAGCACCAGCGCCACCATCGCCTCGGCAATCGGAGTGGCACGGATGCCGACGCAGGGATCGTGGCGTCCCTTGGTCACGACCTCCACCGGCTCGCCGGCCAGGTTCACGCTGTGACCGGGGATCAGGATGCTGGAGGTAGGTTTCAGCGCGATCGAGGTAACAACCGCCTGTCCCGTGCTGATGCCACCGAGGATGCCGCCGGCATGATTGGACGTAAAGCCGTCCAAATACATTTCGTCGCGATGCTCGCTGCCGCGCTGGGAAACGGCGGAAAAACCATCACCTATCTCGACACCCTTGACCGCGTTGATCGACATCAGCGCACTGGCCAGGTCGCCATCCAGTTTGCCGTAGATCGGCTCGCCCCAGCCCGGCGGCACGCCGTCGACAACCACGTTGATGCGTGCACCGACCGAGTCGCCGGACTTGCGCAGGGCGTTGATGTAGTTCTCCAGTGCGGGCACCTGCGTCGCGGCAGGCCAGAAAAACGGGTTCTGCTCCACTGCATCCCAGTCGAATGCCTCCGGCGTGACGTCGCCGATCTGCGCCATGTAACCGCGCACGCGGATGCCATGGTGCTCGGCCAGCCATTTCTTGGCGACTACCGCAGCGGCCACCCGCATGGTGGTCTCGCGCGCCGAGGAGCGGCCGCCGCCGCGTGGATCGCGGATGCCGTATTTCTGCCAATAGGTGTAGTCGGCGTGACCGGGGCGGAAGCTCTGCGCGATGTCGCCGTAATCCTTGCTGCGTTGATCGACGTTGCGGATCAACAGTGCGATCGGCGTGCCGGTGGTCCTGCCTTCGTGGACACCGGAAAGTATCTCCACCTCGTCGGCCTCGTGCCGCTGCGAGGTGTAGCGGCTGCGCCCGGTGGCACGACGATCGAGGTCGTCGCGGAATTCCTCCGCGCTGATCGACAAGCCCGGCGGGCAGCCGTCGATCACGCAGCCGATCGCCGGCCCATGGCTTTCGCCGAAGGTGGTGACGGTGAAGAGTTTGCCGAAGGAATTGCTGGACACGGGATTTGGACGTCTATTGGGTAATCGGCACAGCTTAACCGCGATGGCGTTCCGCTGCCTGCCATTCCTGCCGCAACATCGCGAAGATCACGTCATCGACCCACTCGCCATGAAGCCACAGGCTCTGGCGATGATGGGCTTCCTGGCGCATGCCAAGGCCGCGCAACATGGCCACGCTGGCGAGATTGCGCGGGTCGACCGACGCATGGATGCGATGCCGGGCGAGCTTATCGAACAACCGATCGAAGACGGCGAGCACGATCTCGCTGGCGTAGCCCTTGCCCTGATGGGCCGGCGCGACGCTGACCCCGAATTCGACCGGGTCCCTGCTGTCTTCCGGCAGGTTCACGCCAAGATCGCCGATCAGGCTGCCTCCATCGCACAAACGGATCGCGCGCTGAAACCAGCCCACAGGAGTCGGTTGCGTCGATTGTGCCTCGATAAATCTGCGCACTTCGGCAACATCCGCCGGGCGCCAGCCCTGGAACCGGGCCACCGCCGGATCGGCGCGATGCGCGAACAGCGCGCCGGCGTCCCCCGGGAGCAGCAGGTCGAGCCGCAATCGCGGCGTGACCAGCTCCATCGCTCAACCGGGACGGGCGGCCGCCGCGCGGATCGCCCCGGCGTGCTCGACCAGATCCCGGCGCTCCAGCGCGAACACGCCCATCTGGCCGACCTTGAACTCGATCCAGATGAACGGGATTTGCGGCAGCAGCGCGGCCAGCGCGTGCTCACTCTCGCCCACCTCGACGATCAGCAGGCCGTCTTCGGTGAGGTAGTCAGCCGCCTCATCCAGCATGCGCAGGCACAGATCCAGGCCATCGGCGCCGGAGGTCAGCCCAAGCTTCGGCTCGTGCGCATACTCACCCGGCAAGGCAGCGTATTCGTCCTCGGTGACATAGGGCGGGTTGGAGACGATCAGGTCGTACTTGCGCCCGGCCACACCGGCGAACAGGTCGGACTGGATCGCCTCGACGCGGCCCTCGACGTGCTGGAACACGATGTTCTCGCGTGCCAGCGACAGCGCCTCGTCGCTGATGTCGACGATATCGACCTGCCATTGCGGGTTGTACTCGGCCATCGCGATGCCGATGCAGCCCGAGCCGGTGCACAGGTCCAGCACCCGTTCGATGTGCCGCTCGTCCAGCCATGGCGCGAAACCCGACTCGATCAGTTCGGCGATCGGCGAGCGTGGCACCAGGGCACGGCGGTCGCTCTTGAACTTCAGCCCGGCGAACCAGGTCTCGCCGACCAGGTAGGCCACCGGCAGGCGCTCGGTGACCCGGCGCTCGATCAGTGCCAGCACGTTCGTGCGCTCGGCCGCGGTGAGCCGGCCCGCGCCGTACGCCGGCGGGATGTCCGGCGGCAGATGCAGGCTGGCCAGCACCAGGTGCGTGGCTTCGTCGATCGGGTTGTCGTGGCTGTGGCCGAAGGTCAGCCCCGCGGCCGAAAAGCGGCTGGCGCCATAACGGATGAAGTCGATGATGGTGGCGAGCTCGGCGGTCACGGCGATCCAGGGGTGCGGCGATGGGCCGGCCATTATAGGGCCTGGGAAACGACTCACCCCGTATACTGGGCGGATGACTTTCAACGTATTCCTGCAGTACATCCTGCCGCACCGCGCCCTGTCGCGAGTGGTTTACTGGGCCACGCGCTGGACCTTCGCGCCGTGGAAGAACTGGCTGATCTCCACCATCGTGCGCAATTACGACGTGAACATGGCCGAGGCTGCGCAACCCGACGCGCTCGCTTATCAGCACTTCAATGCATTTTTCACGCGCAAGCTGCGCGCCGACGCGCGCCGCGCGGATTCCGATCCGGCCACCCTGCTCTCGCCTGCCGACGGCCGCATCAGCCAGGCCGGCACGATCGTCGATGGCCGGATTTTCCAGGCCAAGGGCCAGGATTACACCGCCGCCGAACTGCTCGGTGGCGACGAAGTTGCCGCCGCGCCGTATCGCAACGGCCGTTTCGTCACGGTCTACCTGTCGCCCCGCGACTATCACCGCGTGCACATGCCATGGAAAGGCACGCTGAAGGAAACCGTGCATGTCCCCGGCCGGATCTTCAGCGTGGCTCCGTTCGCCGTGGCGGCGATCCCGCGGCTGTTTGCCCGCAACGAACGACTGGTCTGCCACTTCGAGGGTGAGCACGGCCCGTTCGTGGTGGTGATGGTCGGCGCAATCCTGGTCTCGTCCGTGGCCACGGTGTGGGACGGCCTGGTGATCCCGCCGTATGCCTCGTCGATCCGGCGCAAATCGTTTGCCGGCCAGGACATCACGCTGGAGCGCTTCGCCGAAATGGCGCGCTTCAACATGGGCTCCACCGTGATCCTGCTGCTGCCCGACGGCACGGCCGAACTCGATGCGCTGCAGCCGCAGCAGGCGGTACGGGTGGGCCAGCGGCTTGGTCACCGCTGAAAACCGTATCCTCGCGCAGCCCGAAAACTGACGTCGTACGTCATTTTGTGACGCTTTAGGCGCTATTGCAGTGCCCGCTTCGTTACGCTCGCATCTTCGCCGCACGTGTCGTGTGCCGCCGGATTCCAGCATCGAGGGGACTCATGCAGATACTCACTCCATTCCTTGTGATGATGCGCGCGCGCCAGCTTGGCCGCCAATTCCGCGACATCGAACGCAGTGTACGCGCGCTGCCCAAACGCAACCGCGAGCGCCTGAGCACGCTCACCCTGCGCGAAATCGGGCAGGCTTCGCGCAGCGATTTCCCGCATCTGTATGGCACCGCTCCGGAAGCGCGCTACCTGCCGTGGGGCCAGGGCACCGAAGCAGGTTACGAACGCGCCTGCTCGAACAACGCCGAAGTGGCGCTGCGTGGCATTGCGTTGTGGCTGGCGGTTGCGTATCACGAAACCAAGAATTCGCCACACGCCAGCCTGCAGCCGCAACACCGGCAACTGATGCAGCTGCTGCGCGAGCTGAAGGAAGTGCATAGCAACGGCAATACCGTCGAAAGCTGGATGCACGACACGGCGGCGGCCTGAACCGCGATCGGCTTCATGGGTTGAAGGACGCCGCTCATCACACACCACGTCAGGGATGAATCCTGTCCGCCTGCTGCGTAGCCCGTGATGTCCACCTCCACAGCCCCGATCCCCGTTGCCTGCCATCCGCTTTCCATCGCCCTGCTCGAAGACGACACCGAGTTGCGCGAGCAGATCCTGCTGCCCGGCCTGCGCCACATGGGTTTCGAGGTGGTGGGCATGGCCAGCGCCGCAGCGCTGTACCTGCAGCTCCCGCAAACGAGCTTCGACATCCTGATCCTGGATGTCGGCCTGCCCGATCAGGACGGCTTTACCGTCACCCGCTACCTGCGCAGTTCGTCGTCGATCGGCATCGTCATGTTGACCGGCCGCGGCAGCGCCGCCGACCGTGTCCACGGGTTGTCGATGGGTGCGGACGCCTATCTGGCCAAACCGGTCAACCTCGATGTGCTGGCGGCCACCCTGCTCAGCCTGGGGCGTCGGCTGGGCAGCTCAAACACAAGCACAACCCCCAACCCGGAACGGCGGCCATGCTGGCGGCTGCGTTCCAACGGCTGGAGCCTGATGGCGCCCGGCGGCGGCACGGTCACGCTGACCCATGCCGAACGTTGCGTCATCGGCAAGCTGATGGCGAAGGCCGGTGAGGCGGTATCACGCGAGACGCTGATCGCCGCGCTCACCCCGGACATCTACGACTTCGATCCGCACCGCCTGGAAACACTGATCCACCGGCTACGGCGCAAGGTCAGCACGCTCACGCGGGAGGCGCTCCCACTGCGCGCGCTGCACGGCATGGGTTACGTGATGGTGACCTGATTCGCTTCTCACTCAGGCCGCGCGGCCAGTCAGCGTGTCGCTGGCCATGGCCAGCGGAAGCCGGATGCGGAAGGTCGAACCGCGTTCCGGCGCACTTTCCACCGCAATGCTCCCGCCAGCCTGGCCAATCAGTTCGTGCACGATGGCGAGGCCCAACCCGGTACCGTTCTCGGCCGACTTCGTGGTGTAGAACGGCTCGAAGATGTGTCGACTCACCTGGCTCGTCATGCCGTAACCGTCGTCTTTCAGGGCGATTTCCACGCCACCGTCAGGCAAGCGCGCGGCCCGCATGCTGAAGCACCCGCCAGCCGGCATCGCGTCACGCGCGTTGGCGGCGATATTGAGCACCATCAGGTCGAACTGGCCACGGTCGAAACGGATCGGCGTGCCTGCATCGGCCGGATCCAGCACGACATCCACCGGCGATGCGTCGAACAACTGGCGCAGCATCGGTTCCAGTTCGGCAAGCGCCTGCCCGGCATCGAACAGGTCCGGATGCGCCACATCCTGCCGGCTGAAGCCCAGCAGCTTTCGACAAATGGCCGCGCCGCGCCGGGCCGCCGTCTCGATACCGTCCATCGCGCGCAACAGCGCGGCATTACCTGCATCAGCCAGCCGTTGGCGCTGGCCGGCATAGCCGAGCACGACACTCAGCACATGGTTGAAATCGTGGGCGATGCCGCCTGCCAGTCGACCCACCGCCTCCATCTTCTGTGCATGGATCAGCTGCTCCTGCGCGCGTTCGCGCTCGCCCATCTCGTGCCGCAGGCGCGCGTTCGCCTCGCTCAACGCCCTTCCCTGGCTGATCGACTCGTCCAGGCTCTCGCGCAACGCGGCAAGACATCGGTCGATGACGACGATGATGATGAAATAACGCAACACCACCGACGGCGTATAGCTCACCGCCCGCCACCAGTGTTCGCCATGTTCGATCGTGCGGACCACGTCGGTTGCCGCGCCGACGGCAAACATCGCCAGCAGCAATCCGAACATCAGCCACAGCGTGCGCCGCCCCAGCATCATGCCGGCAAGCACCACGATCAATATCGACGTGGTCGGGTCGCTCATCTGCATGCGCAGGCCGGTGGCGCCGTACGAAATCAGCTGGGTGACCACCTCTGCCAGCAGGAACCACTGGATCGCCGCGCGAAAATGTCCGCGACGCAGCAGCAGGAAACAGGCCCAGGCCACCGCGGCAACCACGAAACTCAGCGCCCGATCGAGCGCCAGGCCGGGGGCGTGCGCGAACCCCGTGGCCAGCTTCAGGTACAGCCAGTTCAGCGGCACTGCACAACCCATCAGCAGCATCAATATCTGCAGGAAAACCGCATTGCGCTTTTCCACCGGATCCGCGATCGGTATCTGGCCCAGCCGGCCGAACATGCGCTGCCACATCGTACTCACCCCCACTGCTGCGACCCCGGAAAGCCCGCCCCCTCGGCACTTCGCCAGACCATGCCGCCACTCTAGCCACCCGCGGTGCCGGTGAGCAAATGTGAGGAATGGCGAGCAGCTGCGCGTGACCTTGCTTCGGTGGCGACCTAGCTTCGATGAAAGAACACGATCCATGCCTTCGAGCCATCGAGCAAACGCTCGGCCCTGCTCCGCGCACGGATCGATTCCTCAGCCATCGACCACTCTCGGGGAGCAGCATGAACAAGGTCTACAGCAAGGTCTGGAATGCATCATTGGGCGCGCTGGTCGTCGCCTCGGAACTGGCCAGTTCCACCCACACATCGGCAAGAGGTGAACAAGCCGGCGGCAACCACATACGCAGGCCAGCCCGAAGCCTCGGGCTGCTGGCTTGGGCCATCGCCATCGCGGTGATTTCGCCGGCCGCGCTGGCCGATGTCTGCAGCGGCACTTTCGCGCCAGGCACCGGCCCCACCGCGGCAACCACGTCGTTCGCCTGCGGCACCCTCGCCGCGGCTACCGGTGAATACGCCACCGCGTTCGGCAACCGCTCGCTCGCTTCGGGCGACTACGCGGTCACACTGGGCTACAAGAGCCAGGCCACCGGCACCAACAGCATCGCCAACGGCTACGACGCGCGCGCCACCGAACAGGATGCCAGCGCACTCGGTCGCGGCAGCCGCGCCAGTGGCGTCGACAGCCTCGCTCTCGGCCGCGGCAGCGCCGCCAGCAACGACAGCGCGGTCGCGATCGGCAACAGCGCCGTCGCGGGCGACCGCTTCACGACGGCGGTCGGTGCGCAAAGCCAGGCGATCGCGCAATACACCACGGCGCTGGGCTGGGGTAGCGTCGCCGATGTCTATGGCGCGCTGGCAGCGGGTCACGGCGCATCGGCCAACGGCGAGTGGAGCACGGCGCTGGGTGAATTCGCCACGGCTTCCGATCGCGGTGCGGTGGCGATGGGCGGGCGGGCCCACGCCGGCGGCCAGTCCAGCGTCGCCATCGGCGGTGCCTTCGATTCCTTCCTCGGTTTGGTGACCACCCAGGCGATGGGCGCGCATTCGGTCGCGGTCGGCCCCGGCGCCCATAGCGACGGCAATTACGCCACGGCAGTCGGCGACGAGTCCGTTTCCAGCGCCGACTACAGCACGGCGCTGGGCGGTGCCTCGCATGCCAGCGGTTTCCAGAGCACGGCGCTGGGCACGCTGGCGAAGGCCGAAGGCGAGGCAAGTCTTGCCGTCGGATCCGGCGCGCAATCCAACGGCAACCAGAGCAACGCGATCGGTGCGAACGCGTTGGCCGAGGGCGAAGGCAGTCTCGCCGCGGGCGTCTCCAGCCAGGCCATTGGCGACAGCAGCGTCGCGGTCGGTGGTTTGCTGACCGACGACGGCCTCACTTATCGCACCTATGCCGGCGGCGTCGGCGGCGCCGCATTCGGCCCTGGCGCTGCCGCCGAAGCCGATGGCAGCTTGGCAGCCGGCGCACGCAGCGACGCCTCTGGCGTCAATAGCACGGCGATCGGCAGGGCCAGCATCGCCAGCGGCGCGCGCAGTGCGGCACTCGGTGCCAGCGCCGAGGCCGACGGCGATGATTCGATAGCGGTCGGCAGTACCGCGTTTGCGCTCGGCAACGGTGCCTCGGCCATCGGCAGCGGCGCATTCGCACTGGGTGAGCAATCCACCGCCAGCGGCTACGGCAGCACCGCCGATGGCCAGTGGGGTGTCGCCTACGGCGCCGGCAGCGATGCCAGCGGCCAGAGTGCCACGGCGATCGGCGCCAGCGCGCTGGCTTCCTCCGGTTCAACCACCGCCGTGGGCGGACAGCTCGATTACTCCTACCTGGACGCGGTAACCCATAAGTATGTGGATCTGGCCGGCACCACCGCAGCCACCGGCGGCGCAGCCAGCGCTTTCGGCGCGGGCGCCCAGGCCAGCGGCGAACTCAGCACCGCGCTGGGTACGGCGGCATCGGCCTCCAACCTTTGGTCGACGGCCGTCGGTTCGCGTGCGAACGCGCAAGGTGACAACAGCCTCGCTGTCGGCGAGTCGGCCCAGGCCACGGGCGTTCAGAGCACCGCCGTCGGTGGCAGCCGGCCGGCCGGCCAGGCGCTGGGACATGTTTCCACGTCCGCCACCGGCGACTTCGCCTCGGCCTTCGGCAATGCCTCGCGTGCCACCGGCATCCAGGCCACGGCGCTGGGTTGGAACGCTACCGCCACCGGCGTCAGCGCCACCGCCACCGGCGAATCCGCGTTTGCCAATGCGCGTCGTTCAAGCGCACTCGGCGGCTCGTCGTTCGCCAACGCCGAAGGGGCCACGGCCATCGGCTACTACACGTCCGCGTTGGCGGAGCAGAGCGTGGCGCTGGGCACCGGCTCGGTGGCCGACCGCGCCAACACCGTCTCGGTCGGCGCCGGCGAAAACATCGACGGCTTCGCGGAAACCCGCCAGATCACCCACGTGACGGCGGGTACCGAGGACACCGATGCGGTCAACCTGGCGCAGCTCAACGCCGTGTCCGACAGCGTCGGCAGCGCCAGCCACTATCTCGCGGCGAATGGCTTGGGTGACGGTAGCGACGACGCGCAAGCGCTCGGCGACGACGGCACCGCGCTGGGTTCGGGCGCGTTCGCACTGGGCAACGGCGCATCAGCATTCGGCAGTGGTGCATTTGCCATGGGCGACCTGTCGACCGCGACCGGCTATGGCAGCGTGGCCGGTGGGAAATGGAGCGCTGCTTACGGCGTCGGCAGCCAGGCCAACGGCCAGAGCGCGGTCGCGCTCGGCGGCCAGATGGGCATTTTCGACATGAGCACGGGAGAATGGGAAACCCAGTCCACTGTCGCATCCGGCAAGGAAAGCGTCGCGGTGGGCTCGGCCGCCCAAGCCAGCAGTGATGGCTCGACCGCACTCGGCGTATCGGCGGTGGCCGATGGGCAGCGCTCGATTGCATTAGGAGCCGGGTCCTGGGCGACCGACGATGACGACATAGCGATCGGCCTGAACTCACGTGCCCACGAAGCCGTCAGTGTGGCGATCGGAAGCGCGGCCAATGCCAATGCTGCCCGTGGCGTGGCCATCGGTGCCGCCGCCACGGTTGGCGACCAGGCCGATGCCGGCGTCGCCGTCGGCAATCTTGCGGCCGCTGGTGGCTTCCACAGCGTGGCGGTAGGCCGCAACAGCATCGTCTTCGCGGACAACGGTCTCGCGCTGGGAGCCATCAGTGAAGTGGCACCCGGGGCGGAGAATTCGGTGGCGCTGGGTGCCGGCTCCTATGCTGATCGGCCCAACACGGTATCCGTCGGTACACCGGCACGTACGCACGACGGCGCCTGGCCAGACGAGGTCGCTGCACTCGATCGCCAGATCACCCATGTCGCCGCCGGCACCGAGGACACCGATGCGGTCAACGTGGCGCAGTTGCATGACTTGTCCGACAGCGTCGGCAGCGCCAGCCATTATCTCGTCGCCAACGGCCTGAACGACGGTAGCGACGACGCGCAGGCGCTCGGCGACAACAGCACGGCGTTGGGCTCATCGGCCTTTGCATTGGGGACCGGTGCGTCCGCTTTCGGTAGCGGTGCGTTTGCCTTGGGCGACTTGTCCACCGCGGCCGGTTACGGCAGCGTCGCCGGTGCGAAATGGAGTACCGCCTACGGCGTCGGCAGTCAGGCCAGCGGCCAGAGTGGCGTGGCGATCGGCGGCCAGATGGAGGTCATCAACGGCACCACCTGGGAACACGAAATCTGGTCGACCGAGGCCAGTGGCAAGGAAAGCACGGCGATCGGCACCGCTGCGCACGCCACCAACTACGCCGCCGTGGCGGTCGGCATGACGTCCGAGGCCAGCGGCGACGGCGCGGTCGCCGTGGGTCCGGCGAGTACCGCACGCGGCGACGACAGCGTGGCCATCGGTAGCCAGTCGCGCGCCTACCAGGTGCTTGGCGTGGCCATTGGCGCCAATGCGAGGGCTACGGCCGCGCGCAGTGTGGCGCTGGGTGAAATGGCGACCAGCGGTGGCGATGGCAGCCTCGCGCTCGGTGGCCTTTCGGCTGCTGCGGGTGACCAGAGCGTGGCGCTGGGCTGGAACAGCATCGCCTTTCCCACGGGCAGTCTGGCGCTCGGCACCAACAGCGAAGTGGCGCCCGGCGCGGAGAACTCGGTGGCGCTGGGAGCCGGTTCGTATGCCGACCGACCCAACACGGTGTCCGTCGGCACACCGGCGCGTACGCACGATGGCGCGTTTCCCACGAACATCGCTGCGATCGATCGCCAGATCACCCATGTCGCGGCGGGCACTGAAGACACCGATGCGGTCAACGTGGCCCAGCTCAAGGAGACCGGCCTGGTCGATGGCGATGGCAACGCCGTCGCCGCCGTGACCTATGACAGTGGCAGCGACAAGGCGCGCATCACGCTTGACGGTGCCGACGGCACCACGCTGGCCAACGTACGTGCCGGCGTGCATCGCGGCGAGGCGATCAACGTCGAGCAGTTCCAGTCGCTGGCGGCGACCATCGGAGGCGGCATTTCGATGGGCCCGAACGGACTGATCAACACGCCGAACTTCACCATCCAGGGTAGCAGCTACTTCAACGTCGGCGACGCCCTTGGCGCGTTGAACGGCGCCTTGAGCGGCGCCCTGCAGCATGTCGGCGCACTGGATCAACGGGTCGGCGCACTCGAAGGCGGCACGGGATCCGGCAACGGTCATGGCCCCGGCAGCAGTGGCAGCGGCCTGGCCATCGGCGAAGGCAGCCACGCCCAGGATGCACGCGACACAGCCGTGGGCACCGGTTCGCACATTGCCGCCGATGGCAGCACGGCACTCGGCGCCAATGCCCAGGTCACCGACAAAACGGCAACCAACGCCGTGGCGATCGGCGCCGACAGCACGGTTTCGAAAGTCGCCGGCACTGCCATCGGCCAGGCCAGTCAGGTGGATGCCGCCACCGGCACCGCACTCGGCCAGGGCGCGCAGGTGCAGGCGGGTGCCGACAATGCGGTGGCGCTTGGCGCAGGTTCGGTGGCCACCGAAGCAAACACGGTGTCGGTCGGCAGCGCCAGCAACCAGCGGCGCGTCACCAACGTGGCCAAAGGCAGCGCCGCCACCGATGCCGCCAACGTCAGTCAAGTCGATGAAGCGCTGACCACGGCCAAGTCGTACGCCGATGCCGGCGACAAGAGCACGCTCGACAGTGCCAAGAACTATGCCGACCAGAAATTCGGCAATGCCGTCAGCAGCACCGACTTCGATGGGTTCCGCAACCAGGTCAACGATCAGTTCCGCACCGTCAACCGGCGGCTGGATCGTGTCGGCGCGATGGGTACGGCCATGGCACAGATGAGCGCCAACACCTCCGGTCTATCCGGCGCGAATCGCGTCGGCATGGGTGCCGGCAACTACGGCGGCCAGTCGGCACTCTCGGTCGGCTACCAGCGCGCGTTCAGCGCCAACCGCGCCAGCGTGTCGATTGGCGCCTCGGTCTCCGGCAGCGAAAGCACGGTCGGCGTCGGCGGCGGTTTCAGCTGGTGACATCCAACGATTCAATCCGGTCCTTCATTCCACACACAGCAGTATTGGGGAGCAAATGCATGAACGAACACCGTCGATTTCTGCGCGTTGCCGCGCTAAGTGCAGCACTAGCACTGGCCATGTCGACCAGCGTCAACGCCGCCACTCAAAGTCCGGCTCCGGCCGCCCGCTTCACTACGAGCAGCCTGCAACAGGGACAGTCCTACGACCGCTTCATCGTCACTTACCGGCCCGGCAGCACCGAGCGACGCGATCACGCTGCAGCCGTCCAGAACGTCGGCGTGGCGATTGCCCGCAGCGGACTGAACCGCGCAACGCATACGTTGAACGGACAAGCCGTCCCGGCGCTGGGCGTGACTTATCGACGCAAGCTCGCCGTGGGTGCCGACCTGCTGCAGACGACGCGCAAGCTCAGCGATGCGGAAGCAACGATCCTGATGCGCCAGATCGCCAGCGATCCGGCCGTGCAGTTCGTCGAGCCCGATGCCGTCATGCATCCCATCGACAGCGTCCGCACTTCCGCAGTGCGCCGGGCCGCCGTCTCGCAACCGGCGGCGTTTCCGCAGGATCCGCCGGACGACTCGAAATACCAGCAGTACCAATGGGATTTCTTCAGCGCCACCGGCGGCGTCAACGCACCGGCCGCCTGGTCACTCGCCGACGGTACAGGCGTCACCGTGGCGGTACTCGATACCGGCCTGACCAAAAATGCCGACATCGACTATTCGTTGGGTGACAGCGGTTACGACTTCCTCAGCTCGAAGGATTATTCCGGCCGTGCCGCCGATGGCCGCGCAACCGGTGGCTGGGACACCGGTGACTGGACCGCGGCGAACGAATGCGGCAGCGGCGCCCCTGCGGAAAACAGCAGCTGGCATGGCACCCACGTCTCCGGCACCATCGCGGCGTTGACCAACAACGGCATCGCACTTGCCGGCATGGCCGGCATGGCCAAGGTGTTGCCGGTGCGCGTGCTCGGCCACTGCGGTGGTCCCACTTCGGATATCGCCGACGGCATCGTCTGGGCTGCCGGCGGTCACGTCGACGGTGTGCCGGAAAATCAGCATCCGGCGAAAGTGATCAGCATGAGCCTGGGCGGCGGCGGTTACTGCTATTCCGACTCCGCGTTTGCCATGGCCATCAAGCAGGCCAACGACCTCGGCGCCGCGGTGGTGGTGGCCGCCGGCAACGACGGCAGCAACACGGAGAACTATCAACCAGCCAGCTGCCCCGGCGTGATCGCCGTGGCCGCCACCGGTATCGACGGCGGCAAGGCGCAGTACTCAAACTACGGCAAGGCCGTGGCACTGGCAGCACCCGGCGGCGGCATCTGTCCGGATGACCACGTGCCCGATACCGGCGGCAGCTGCGGTGGCAACAACCCGCGCGACGACGGTTTCGTGTGGTCACTGGTCAACAGCGGCACGACCGCCCCGGCGGACGATGTCGGCGACGGCTACGTGTATTTCGGCGGCATGGCCGGCACCTCGCAGGCCACGCCGCACGTCAGTGCCACGCTGGCCTTGATCCTCGACGCCATGCAAAGCGCAGGCCTGCCGTCGCCCACGCCGGTTCAGCTCAAGGGCTTTCTTGCCGACAGCGTGCGGCCCTTCCCCATCGTGCCACCGTCGGGCACACCGATTGGCCCGGGGATCCTGGACGCCGCCGCGGCCGTCAACCTGGCGATCGGCAACGATCCCGGCGAACAGGTCACGGCGCTGACCAATGCCGTGCCGGTCGGCAACCTGTACGGAGCCACCGGCGATGAAATGCTGTTCTCGCTGGTGGTGCCAGCCGGTGCGCGCAACCTCAGCCTGCGCAGCTTCGGCGGCATGGGCGATGTGTCGCTGTATGTCAGCCGCGGTCATGCACCCACCACGGACAGCCACGACTATCAGTCGAACCGCATCGGCAACAATGAATCGGTGGTCATACGCACGCCGCAGCCCGGCACCTACTACGTTCTGATCAAGGCCGACACCACGTTCAGCAACCTCGGCGTGCTGGGCAACTATTCGCCCTGAGCCGCACAGGGACGATCACAAGAAAAATCCCGGCTTCGGCCGGGATTTTTCGTTACGTGACACGCGCCAAGCCGTTCGCCAGTTGTCGCCGGTGGAAATGACCCCCGGGTGCCGACGGGTTATGCTCGGGCACTGATCGACACCGCCTGGTGCCGACAAGGCAATGCCAGCGGATGGCTCTTGCCTGCCAGCCGCTGACAGACGCCGGTGCCTTTCGATGTCGATTGCCAACCCCGCCAAAGATCACACCAGCTCCGCGCCGATCGATCGTGCGCAACGACCGTTGCGTGTATTGCTGGTGGAGGATGACCCGGAGATCCGCGACGAAATACTGGTCCCCGGCCTGCGCAACTACGGCATCGATGTCATCGGTGCCGATTGCGCAGCCACCGCGGATCGACTATTGCGGGAAAACACTTTCGACATCGTGGTGCTCGATGTGGGCCTGCCCGACGAAAGTGGCTTCAGCGTGGCCCGGCGGCTGCGCGCCGGCTCCTCGGCGGGAATCGTCATGCTCACCGGCCGTACCGAGAATCCGGATCGCGTGCGCGGCTTGAGCGAAGGCGCGGATGCCTACCTGACCAAGCCGGTGGCACTGGACGTCCTGGTGGCCACCTTGCGCAGCCTCGGGCGACGCCTGTCGACCTCGGTACCACCGCCGACATGGCAGCTGACTGCGGATAGTTGGTGTCTGTTGTCACCGCGCGGCGTCAGCATGGCCTTGACCCTGCCGGAACGGCGCATCCTGGGGCGATTGATGGCGGGCGATGGTGAGCCGGTTTCCCGTGACGAGCTGATCGCCATGCTCACCGAAGACATCCTCGACTTCGATCCGCATCGACTCGAAATGTTTGTCTATCGATTGCGCTGCAAGGTGGCGGAGAGTTGCGGCGAAACATTGCCGTTACGGGCGGTTCGCGGTGTCGGCTACGTGTTGACCTGCTGAGTCCGGTTTGCAGCACGCAGCACGTCGATACCGGACAGGATCTCCTGGCGATCGGCATCACCCACGACTGCGCCGAGGGCATGATCGAGATAGCGTGCGCTAACTAGCGCTATGCGATGTCGGCCGCCACGACTCGCCGTTCGGCGGCGGCACGCACGCGCTCCACCAGCAGCGTGGGCGGGAACGGCTTGGGCAGGCAATCGACGTCGAATCCCAGGATCCGCAAGCGCCTGGCTTCTGCTTCGCCGCTGGCCGAGATCAACACCACCGGTAGCCTTGCATTCCCCAGCCAGTCCAACCGACCGTCCTCGTTGCCAGGCATGCGGCAATCACTGACCACCACTTCCAGTGAATCGCCCGCCTCGCCAAGCAAGCGTCCGGCATCGAACGCATTGTCGGTCGCCAGCGCCACGCAGCCCGCGTCATCGAGCGCGGCGAGCAACAGCTCGCGCAGCTCGTGATCGTCCTCCACCAGCAATACGCGCACCGCCTGATGGCGAAATCCCACCGGGACTTCCTCAGCGACAAGTGGCAACCACAGACGGAACGTGGTGCCCTGCTTCTCGCGACTTTCTACCGTCACCGCGCCACCAGCGGCGTTGACCACCTCGCGAACCACGGCCAGCCCAAGACCCGTGCCGCTGCCGGCTGGCTTGGTGGTGAAAAATGGCTCGAAGATCCGCTCAAGCAAGGCCTCGCTCATGCCAGGGCCGTTGTCGCCCAAGCTGACCTCCACTCCCTCCACGGCGTCGCGCTCTCGCAAGGCCGCGCTCACCTGGAAGCATCCGTCATCTCCCATTGCATCCCGCGCATTGGCCGCGATATTGAGCAGGACAAGCTCGAACTGCCCGCGATCCGTGCTCACGTGCAAGGCGCGTCCTTGCGTTGTTTCCACGTGTAGCGTCACGGTTGCGCCAAACAACTGCCGAAACATCGGTTCGAGTTCGCACAAGGCCTCGTCGATATCGAAAATTTCCGGCCGCAGGCTGTCCCGGCGACTGAAGCTGAGCAGCTTGCGGCTGACTGCCGTACCGCGCCGCGTCGCAGCGGCAATACCCTGAATCATCTGGCGCAGCTGGCCAGGATCGCCACTGGTCTGGGCCCGTTCGACATATCCGGCAATGACCGCCAGCACGTTGTTGAAATCGTGCGCCACGCCGCCGGCCAGACGCCCCACGGTCTCCATCTTCTGTGCGTGGATCAAGCTTTCCTGGGTCTTTTCCCGCGCCACCATCTCTTCCCGCAACGCCATGTTGGCGGCCGACAAAGCACCACCCATCCGGCGCGATTCGCCCAGACTGTTGCGCATGGCTGCCACGCACCGATCCAGCACGAGTGCAATGGCGAAATAGCTGAGCATCAGGGGCGGCAAATTGGCTGCACCAAGCCATGGGCGGGGATAGTGGCGCAGTTGCAAGGCCAGCACGTCCGTCACGGCACCCACGGAAAACACCGCGATCAACAACACGTAAAGCGTCCACAGCGAGCGCCGACCAAGCACCAGACCACCCAGCACGATGGTCAATACCGGCAAGGTCTGGTCGAGCAGGCTCCGGGTAAGGCCCACGGTGAAATACACCAGGGTCAAGTTGACCAGCATGGCCGCGACAAAACCAATGACGCCCTGGCGTAGCCATCCGCGGCGAATCAGCAGGAACACCGCCAGGGCCGCACCCCATACGATCGCGTCAGCGATCAAGTCGATGGTCACATCGCGCCGCGTCGGCGAGCGCACCACGAAAAGGTGGTAGCCCCAGCTGGCCGGAAGGCTGACCAGGATAAACAGCATCAACGCCTGCAGCACTGGTGCATGTCGTCGATCGACATCGTCTTCCACCGGCACACGACGCAGCCATTCGAATGCTCGCCGGGACAAATTCGCGGTCATGTGTGATCGGTCTCCCGGGTCATGTGAACGAGCGTGAGCGTCGGTGTGGCAGCGTGCGTGATTCGCCTGCCGCGACATCCTATAACTCTGACAGGTCGGACTTCATTCCGTCGCGCCGTCCATCGCAACGCAGAAAACTCATGGATCGCACCAAGGTCGGGGGACTGGGGCGATCACACAGCCATCGTCATCGTGAGGGGAGAATGTTTTGAACAAGACCTATAGCAAGATATGGAATGCAACTCGTGGCTGCCTGGTCGTGGCCTCCGAGTTGGCCTCCTCACGAGGCGGTCGCGTCGTTCGCCGCTCGCTTGCCGTGATGCTGGTCGCCGCGATCGCCGCGCCACAGGCCGGTATCGCGGCCGAGCAGGCACACAAGGCCGCGGCAGCATCGCCATCGGTTATAAAAACCGCGACGCCCACCGACGCCAGCCGTTACTTCGACGCCCATGGCAATGATGACGGCAGCGAAGACGCCGACGCCTCCGGCGACCATGCCGTGGCCGCCGGTGCGTCCAGTGCCGCCACCGGCATCGACAGCGTCGCGATGGGCCATGCCAGTGCGGCGTTCGGTGATGGCAGTACCGCCATCGGTGCCTACAGTGGAGCGTTCGGCACGGGATCTTCCGCATTCGGTGCCTTGAGCACCGCCGGCAACGACTACGCCACCGCCATCGGTTACGGCAGCAGCGCCAACGGCGCGTCATCCGTGGCGTTGGGCAGCAGCATCGTGTTGCCCGACCCCGTCGACCAGACCTTGCGCGAGGTGCAGACATCGGCCAATGGCACCGGCGCGACCGCCATCGGCCCGGGTGCGATCGCCAACGCCGATGCGAGCATTGCCGCAGGTGCTGGTGCGCTGACCGAAGGTGGCCAAAGCGTTGCTGTGGGTCTGAATGCCCGCGCGCTGGGCGATGCCTCCACCGTGGTCGGTTCGTACAGCACCGTGGATGGCCTTTGGTCCGCCGCCTTCGGCTATCACGCCAAGGCCGAAGGCGACCACGCCCTGGCACTGGGCTCAACCAGTGAAGCCAACGGCGACGACACCACCGCCGTCGGCGGTTACGCGGGCGCAAGCGCGAACGGCGCCACCGCCATCGGCAACAATTCTTGGGCGACTGCCAGCCTGGCGACCTCGTTGGGCGCCAACAGCTTTGCCTACGGCATCTCATCGGTCGCCTTGGGAAATGGCTCTCATGCCGAAGGTGATAAATCCATTGCCGGGGGTTTTCTTTCGGAAGCCCGCGGCACTGGCGGCATCGCCCTGGGCAATGGCGCGCAGACGGGCGGCCAACGCCCGGACACTCCGGGAGATCCCGATGATCCTGGTGAGCCTTGCTGGATTTGCGGCGATCCGAGCGCGCCTCAGCACAGCAATGCTGTCGGCGAGTGGGACGTCCCCGATTACGCCGTGGCCATCGGCCAGAAGGCGCAGGCGTTTGGTGACGGCGGACTCGCACTCGGCTATTACAGCCAGGTACTCAGCGAGAACAGCGTGGCGCTCGGCGCCGGATCGGTCGCCGATCGTGACAACGTGGTCTCGGTCGGTGCGGCAAGCGCGTGGACCAACCGCGACGGCACGACCCACGAAGCCATCGACCGCCAGATCATCAACGTCGCCGCCGGCACGGAAGATACCGATGCGGTAAACGTCGCCCAGCTCAAGGACGCCACCAGCGGCAGCATCAGAAATTATTTCAGCGCCGATGGTGCGGCTGATGGCAGTGACGATGCCGATGCCTCCGGCGACCACGCCGTGGCTGCTGGCGCGTCCAGTGCCGCCACCGGTATCGACGGCGTCGCCATGGGCCACGCCAGCGCGGCTTTCGGTGAGGGCAGCACCGCCGCAGGTGCCTACAGCGGTGCATTTGGCAACGGATCTTCAGCCTTTGGCACCTTGAGTACTGCCAGTAGCGACTATGCGACTGCCATCGGTTACGGCAGCAGTTCCAGCGGGGAATCCTCTCTGGCCATCGGCAGCTACGCCCAGGTACCGGATCCCACTGGTCACACGCTGATCGACATGCAGACCAGCGCCAGCGGTTATGCCGCCACGGCCATCGGCCCAGGTGCAACCGCCGTCACCGACTACAGCATCGCTGCCGGTGCCGGCGCTACCGCCAGCGGTGGCCAAGGTGTGGCCTACGGCCTGCAGGCGCGCGCACTGGGTAATGCTTCCATGGCATTGGGCGCCTACTCCGTCGCCGATGGCCTGTGGGCAACGGCCAGCGGCTACCAGGCTTCCGCCAGCGGCGAACAGGCCACCGCCTACGGCGTCGCCAGCAAGGCAGTAGGCGAAAGCAGCACCGCCATCGGCGGTGGCGCCTGGGCGGAAACCGCCAGCAACGAGTGGACTGGCTTTGATACTGCCATTGGCAACAATGCCCAGGCCACCGGCGGCTCCTCGACCGCGCTGGGTGCGAACAGCTTCGCATGGGGATATCGCGCCGTCGCCCTGGGCAACGGCAGCTACGCGAACAGCGAGAACTCGGTTGCCACCGGTTTTCTGGCCCAGGCCAGCGGCGTGGGCAGCATCGCCTTGGGCGCAGGCGCACAGACCGGCGGCCAGCGCCCAAGCCCTCCAGATGACGGCGGAGATCCGGGTGAGCCGTGCTGGATCTGCGCCCGTTCCGGACAGCCCGATCCGGAAACGGCCGATTACGCCATCGCCATCGGCAATCAGGCCCAGGCCTTTGGCATCGGCGGCATGGCTTTGGGCGATCACGCGCTGGTGCTGGGCAACAACAGCGTGGCGCTCGGTACCGGATCGCTGGCCGACCGCGACAATGCGATCTCGGTGGGTTCCTCCAAGGCATGGACGAGCCGGTACGACGGCAGCGTGCACGAGGCGTTCACCCGCCAGATCATCAACGTGGCTGCCGGCACGGAAGATACCGACGCCGTGAACCTCGCTCAGCTCAAGGACGCCACTGGGGGTCTGGCTGACGGCATCGCTCGCGCCGTGACCTATGACGGCGACGACAAGGCAAAAATCACGCTCGCCGGCAGTGGCGGCACCCGGCTCGACAACGTCGGCTCGGGCGCATTGAACGCGGGCAGCATGGAAGCGGTCAACGGCGCGCAACTGTTTGTCGTCGGCGACGCGATGGCACGCGCACTCGGCGGTGGCGCCGCGATGGGTCCGGCCGGTTTTGCCGGTCCCCATTACGTCCTGCGCAGCGGCTCGTATAACGACGTCGGTAGTGCGTTGGGTGCACTCGACGATGTGCTCGGTGGTGCGCTGGACAACATCGCCGATTTGCAGCATCGCATCGGCAACGGAGGGCAGCCATCGACCAGGCCAGGTAACGGCATACCCAGTGGCGGTGGCAAGGGCGTGGCCATCGGTGATGGCAGCCACGCGCAGGACGGCGGCGATACCGCCATCGGCAAGGGTGCGGTCATCGGCGCCGACAACGGTACCGCCGTCGGTGCTGGCGCCACCATCACCACGCCGGCTACCGAAGCGGTGGCGGTGGGTGCCGACAGCAGTGTCACCGCCAAATCCGGCACCGCGATCGGCCAGGGTGCTTCGGCCACTGCGGAGGGTGCTGTCGCGCTGGGCCAGGGTTCGATAGCCGACCGCGCCAACAGCGTGTCGGTGGGCTCGGCCGGCAACGAACGCCAGGTTACCAACGTCGCCGCCGGTACCGCGCAGACGGATGCCGTGAACAAGGGCCAGCTGGACGCCGGCGTGCAACAGGCGATTGACCAGGGCAAGGTCTACACCGACGCCGGCGACAAGCAGACGCTCGACAGTGCTCAGAGCTACACCGACAAGAAATTCTCGCAGACGTTGAGCAAGTCCGATCTCGACAGTTTCCGTAGTCAGGTCGACGACCATTTCCGCCAGCAGGACAACCGCCTGGACCGCCTCGGCGCGATCGGCGCCGCCAACACGCAGATGGCCATCAACGCCGGCGGCGTCACCAGCCGGCGCGGCCGCCTGGCCGTCGGGGCCGGCGTGCAGAACGGTCAAAGTGCGATCGCGGTCGGCTACGCCACGCCGATCGGTGATCGCGCCCGGGTCAGCATCGGCGGCGCCTTCAGCGGCTCGGAGAATTCCGCCGGCATCGGCTTTGGCGTGGACCTGTAATGCACGCGGTCATCTCCCTTCCAAGACACAGCTCATTCCTCTGGAGCACTACATGAATTCGATCAGCCACACTCTTCGCCGCGGCGTCCTCGCCATGGCACTCGCACTGGCCCTGGCGGGTACCGCGCAAGCCGCCACCCAGGCCACGATCAACAGCAGTGTCATGGCTGCCAGCGGCAGTTACGACCGTTTCATCGTCACCTATCGTCATGGCAGCAAAGAGCAACGCGACCACGCGGCCGTCGTGCAAAATGTGGCGGCGGCGCTCGGCCGCGCCGGCCTGGTTTACCGCACCACGGGAGCAGTCAACGCGCCGACCACGATCAGCTATCAACGCAAGCTTTCGATCGGCGCCGAGCTGGTACGCACATCACGCAAGCTCGACCTGACGGAGGCACGTGCATTGATGCAGCAACTGGCCGCCGACCCGGCCGTTGCACACGTCGAGCCGGACGTGCTGATGCATGCGTTGCGCGACATCCGGGCAACCGGGCCGGCACAAGCCGCCACGGACACCCCGAACGACCCGCTCTATGCAAAGTACCAGTGGCATTTCTCCAATCCGGCAGGCGGCATCGACGCACCGGCCGCATGGCAACTCGCCGATGGCAATGACGTCATCGTGGCGGTACTTGATACCGGTATCACCCATCACCCCGACCTCGACCTCTCGCTGGCGGATGACGGTTACGATTTCCTGTCCGATGCGTTGCAGTCCGGGCGCGACAGCGACGGCCGCATGGCCGGTGCCTGGGATACCGGCGACTGGACGACCACCGAGCCATGGCTTTCCGCCTGCACCGACGGCAGTCATCCGCCGTCCGACAGCAGCTGGCACGGCACCCATGTCAGCGGCACCATCAGCGAACTGAGCAACAACGGCGTGGGCATGGCCGGCGTGGCGTCCCGCGCCAGGGTATTGCCAGTGCGCGTGCTTGGCCATTGCGGCGGTTACACCTCGGATATCGCCGACGCGATCGTGTGGGCTTCCGGCGGGCATGTTGATGGCGTGCCGGACAACCAGCACCCCGCACAGGTGATCAACATGAGCCTCGGCGGCGCGGGTACCTGCACCGCAGACGATGTCACCGGCACCGCGATTGCCGACGCGCTCAGCCGCAACACCACGGTGGTGGTTGCCGCAGGCAACGAGAACATGGACAGCGGTTCTTCCTCACCGGCAAGTTGCCCCGGCGTGATCTCGGTAGGTGCGACGGGGATCACCGGCAGGCGTGCGTTCTATTCCAATTTCGGCAGCAAGGTGACGATTGCGGCGCCCGGCGGCGGCGTTTACAAGAATGACGGCTCCAGCGGCGAACAGGCTAATCCTGAAGGCTTCGTGTGGTCGGCGATCAACGACGGCACGAAGGTACCTGGTGAGGCGGTATATGGCGGCATGGCCGGCACGTCCCAAGCCACGCCGCATGTGACGGGTACAGTCGCGCTCATTCTTGGTGCGGTGAAGGAAGCGGACCTGAGTACGCCTTCACCGGCACAGATTCGCACCTTGCTGACCGGCACCGCACGTCATTTCCCGATCACGCCCGATCAGTTGATCGGTGCCGGCATCGTCGATGCGGCCGCCGCGGTGAACCAGGCACTCGGCCACGGCGGCGAGGAGACCATGATTCCGCTGGTACGTGGTGTAGCCGCGACCGGTCTGTATGGTGCATCTGGCGACAGCAAGCTGTTCACGCTCGAGCTGCCTGCCGGCGCGAAAAACCTCAACCTGCGCAGCATGGGTGGTACCGGCGACGTGACCATGCTGGTCAAAGCCGGCAGTGCACCCAAGGCGGATGGCAGCGATGCGGACTTCAGCTCCGCGCGTGCCGGCAATGCCGAAGTCGTGGTGATCTCCAAACCGCAGGCGATCACCTACTACGTGCGAATCGTCGGCGTAACGGACTTTGCCGGTGTCTCGGTATTGGGCAGCTATAGCCAGCCCTGAAAGACTCCCTGCCCCGGCGCCATGTCGGGGCAGGTTGCAGGGTTCAGCGGCAGGCCGGCAACTTCAGCGTCTGTCCGAGCGCAAGGCGATGGTGCTTGAGACCATTCATCTCGGCCACTTCCTGCACGCTCGAACAATGCAGCTTGCGCACGATGCTGATCAGCGTGTCGCCGCGACGAACCTTGTAACGGCTGCTTCCCCTCGCCGCTGGCGCACTCGGCACGCTGGCCACCGGCGCCTGCACGACAGGCACCACGGCATGATGCAGGTCACCAGCCAGGATCGGCCACGGACCATCGACGCAGCGCGACGCGTAGGCCCGCTCCAGCGGTTTGGGCAATTGCAGCTGGGCGCCTGCCGGTTGGGTCACCTGCGGATCCAATCGCGGATTGAGGTTGCGCAAGGTGCGGAACCAGCCATCGCTCATGCCACCGGCCGAACCGAGGCACACGGTCAATTCGGTCAGCGATGCCGGCCGTTTCAGAATGACCCGGCCGGGCGCCCCATCGACTTTCGGGAATCGTAGGTTGTAGCTTTCCGGATGCAGGAACAGCCACGCCGCGGCCAGCACGGACGGCACGTAATCCCGGGTTTCCTGCGACAGCTGGTTGTAGATGCGCGGGTCGTAGAAGCTCACCGACGTATCGTCACCCACCGCGCGGCGCATGCGGCCCTCGCCACCGTTGTAGGCACCGATGGTGAGCTCGAGGTTGTTGTTGAATATCCGCAGTTGCTCGTTGATGTATTCGGCGTTCGCACGGGCCGATGCCGCGGGGTCGAAGCGGGTGTCGAAGCCGTTGTCCACGCCCAGGCCGAAACGCGTACCGGTGGCATACATGAACTGCAGCGGCCCGGACGCGCCCGAGCGCGAGACGGCGTGCACCTTGCCGCCGGATTCCTTGGCCATGATGCCGAACAGCAATGCCTCGGGCAGATCCGCTTTCTCGTACTGCGGCCACATCTCGAAGCGCATGTACTGGTAGTTGACGTAGGCGTCCATCAGCTGCGGGCGCCACTGGGTCAGCCACATTTCCAGCGCGGCCTTCACCGGTCCGTTCATCGCGATCAACTGGGACAGCTTCTGCCCATGCAGCAGGGTCACGCTGCGTTGCGCCTGCGGCAGGCTGGCTGCGCCGCCCTTGCCGGCGGCGAGCGCTGCCTGCGACGGATCGACATCGCTGTCCAGATCCTGATCGCCGCCGAAGTCGCCATCCTTCAGCCGCAACATGTGGTCGAACACCGAGAAGAATTTCTGTGGATCGCAGCCGGGCGTGTTGCCGCAGCGGGCAGCGGCTTCCTTCAGCTGGTCCAGCGAGCGGGTCAGGGTCAGCTGGGAAGCTTCCAGGTTGCCTTCACGCGATTGTTGCAGGGCGGTCTCGTAGCCCTTGCTGGCCTGATCAAGCTGACCGTAAAGCGCATTCACCGATGCCGACGGCTTGCTGCCGCCGGTACTGGCACAGGCACCAAGCAGGGCGAACGCCAGGGCGGCAGGAGCCAGGCGCAGCGGACGGAACACGGAACACAACGACATCACGAACTTCACCCGCGGAAAACGCTCACCATAGCTGGCGTGGCGATCGGACTCAACGTCGTAAAGTGCCGCGACAGCGCGCGCGTCTTGGCTACAATCGGCCGACCAGCAACGGAAGGAACGCCATGACTGACATCCTGATCGGCCGCAACGACAGCGCGAGCGTCAACCTCGACCCGCATTACGGCAATCGCCATGGCATGATCGCCGGCGCCACCGGCACCGGAAAATCCGTCTCGCTGATGGTGCTGGCCGAAGGCTTCTCGCGGCTCGGCGTGCCGTGTTTCCTGGCCGACGCCAAGGGCGACCTGGCCGGCCTGTCGATGGCGGCGGGCGAGGCGGGCGACAAACTCAAGGCGCGCCTGACCAAGCTCAAGCTCACCGACTGGAAGCCGCAGGCCAATCCGGTCGTGTTCTGGGACATCTACGGCAAGCTCGGCCACCCGGTGCGCGCCACCATCAGCGAGATGGGTCCGACCTTGCTCGGACGCGTGCTGGAGTTGAACGACACCCAGGAAGGCGTGCTGGAAGTGATCTTCAAGGCCGCCGACGACCAGGGCTGGCTGCTGCTGGATCTGGCCGACCTGCGTGCGCTGCTCACTTACGCCGCCGAAAACGCCAAGGCCATCTCGACCCAGTACGGGCTGATCAGCACCACCAGCATCGCGGCGATCCAGCGCGCGATCCTGAAACTGGAAAGCGACGGCGCCGACCAGTTCTTCGGCGAACCGGCGCTGGAGCTGGCCGACCTGATGCGCCAGGACATGAGCGGTCGCGGCATCATCAACGTGCTCGCCGCCGACCAGCTGATTATGAAGCCACGGCTGTACTCCACCTTCCTGCTGTGGCTGCTGTCCGAACTGTTCGAGCAATTGCCCGAGGTGGGCGACCTCGACCAGCCGAAGATGGTGTTCTTCTTCGACGAAGCGCACCTGCTGTTCGACGACGCCTCGCCGGCGCTGCTGCAACGGGTTGAACAGGTCGTGCGGCTGATCCGCTCCAAGGGCGTCGGCGTGTACTTCTGCTCGCAGAATCCCGACGACGTGCCCGGCGTGATCCTGGGCCAGCTCGGCAACCGCATCCAGCACGCGCTGCGCGCGTTCACTCCGCGCGACCAGAAAGCGGTCAAGGCGGCGGCGGAGACCTTTGTCGCCAACCCCAAACTCAATGTCACCGAAGCAATCACCAAGCTGGCAGTCGGCGAGGCGCTCGCCTCGACGCTGGCCAACGGCGGCGTGCCCACGCCGGTGGAACAGGTACTGGTGACCACGCCGTGCTGCCGCATCGGTGCGATCACCGACGCCGAGCGCAACACCATCCGCCAGCGATCTCCTGTGGGGGCGAAATACGACACCGCCGTCAATCGCGAATCCGCCGCCGAGATGCTGGCCAAGCGCGCCGACGACAAAGCGGCCGACGCCACCACCGTCGCGGCTGACGCGCCCAAAGGCGCCGCCAAGGATGCGGAACCCGGCTGGGGCGGCGCCGTGCACGATGCGCTGTTCGGCACCAAGCGCCGCCAGGGCATGATCGAGACCATGGGCAAACAGATGGTGCGAACGGCAGGCAGCCAGCTCGGCCGGCAGATCCTGCGTGGCGTCATGGGCGGCATCTTCGGCGGCAAGCGCTGAGTGAGAGCCTGCTCCATGTCTCCGCATGGCTCGCGTTGTCTTGCCGTGGTCGTCAGGTGGTGGCGCGTGGCGCAGTGCCTGCCTGACCGGCAGGCCAAGCCACGCGCTGCCGCATGGCGGCCACGGCAAGGCAACCCGAAGGGCCGGATCTGTTTGCCCGCAGGCCGGCGTCATCACTCAGTCGTGGACGGACGTCCACTCCTTCGTTCTTCCTTGGCCTGCACGCAAACAGCTTCCGGCGCGGGCTATGCGAAGACATGGAGCAGGCTCTGATGCCGCGCGTCGAAGTCGTCGCCGCCGACACGCCTTTCGGGCAGCGCCTGCAGGCCGGTTTCGGTTACCCGTTGCGTGGCGCGGCGCTGCCTACCTGCGTGGTGCTGGCGCTGATCCACTACGTCGGGCTGTTGCCGGGATACATCGGTGCGCTGGCCAGCGCACTGGTATGGGCCGCTACCTGGCGCTATGCCGCCGACTGCATGCAGCACACCGCCAACGGCTACGCCGATCCGCCCGATGTGGGCAGCGACGGCAACAGCGCCAGCGGCTGGGGACTCACCGCGATCCACCTGCTGGTGGCGGCGCTGTGCGTGATCGCCATCGTGTTCTTCCCGCACCTGCTATGGCCGGTGTTGATCCTGTCCGCCCTGGTGTTGCCGGCCATCGACATGTCGCTGGCGTTCGACGGCAACCTGGCGCTGGCGCTCAATCCGTTGAACTGGACGAAGGTCATGGGCGCTTTCGGCGCCGCCTACCTGGTCCCCGTGGCGATCAACCTGCTGCTCGGCGTGCTGATCATGCTGGCTTCGGTCACCACCGCGCAGTTGCCACGGCTGCTGGCGTTGCCGCTGTTTGCCTTCGCCTACACCTATCTCATCGTGCTTGCCTTCCATCTGATGGGCGCCATGATCCACCAGCGGCACGAACGCTTCGGCATGGTTCCCGAAGCTCCGGAGCTGGCCAGGGCTGCCGGTCAGGATGGCGACGAACGCCTGGTCGACGAGGCGCGCCAGCTCGCCGTCGACGACCCGCTGGCAGCTTTGCGCCTATTGGCAGGACGTCTGCAGGAGCGCCATGCGCCGCAGCCCTTACATCAGCTCTACCGCGAGTTGCTGCACCGACAGGGCTTGCGTCCGGACCTGCTGGTACACGGACAGATCTGGATCGCCGCATTGATCGCGCAGGGCGAATCGCGTCGTGCGCTCGGCGTGTTGCAGGAATGCTGCGGCATCGATCCCGACTTTGTTCCGGACGATCCGCAGACCTGTGGCGGGCTGGCCGACCTGGCCGCGCGCACGGGCATGAGCCGCATCGCGATCCACCTGTGCCACGGCTATCTCGCGCACTGGCCGCGCGACCTGCAGGCGCCACACTACGGTTTGCTGGCGGCGCGCCAGCTTGCCGCGCACGCGGACCAGCGTGCCGAAGCGGCGGCCTTGTTGGATCGGCTGGCCGGTGCTTGGCCGGACCATCCACTGCGTGCCGAGATCGACACGCAACGGCAGCAGCTGGCCAACCCCGCATGAGTCGATGGCGCCCACCCTCGCCCGGCTCCACCGCGATCATCACCCGTGAAGGTTTCGAGCGACTCAAGGCCGAACTCGATCACCTGTGGCATGTGTTGCGCCCGGAAGTGGTCAAGGCGCTCGCCGCGGCGGCCGCCGAAGGTGATCGCTCGGAAAACGCCGAGTACATCTATCGCAAGAAGCAGCTTGGCGAAATCGACCGTCGCGCGCGCTACCTGAGCAAACGCATTCCTTCGCTGAAAGTGGCCGAAGGCGCGCCGGGCGACCGCGGCATGGTGTTCTTCGGTGCGCGCATCGAACTGGAAAACAGCGACACCGGCGAAATACTCCGCTACCGCATCGTCGGCCCTGACGAAACCGACGCAAAACTCGGCTGGATCAGCATCGATTCGCCGCTGGCGCGGGCAGTACTCAAACGGCGCGTGGATGACGAGTTCGCGGCCGAATTGCCCGGCGGTCCAGCCGAGTTCGCGGTCGTCGCCGTGAAATACGATTGAACCTCAGTACTCGTAGGAGCCCGCTCGCGGGCGATGCTCTTCGGGTATTCAGGGGGCAAAGGCATCGCCCGCGAGCGGGCTCCTACAAGGCGTGTGCCGATGGATAGTGCCGCCCGGCACGACGCGCCTGGTAGCAGATGGTGGTGCGATGAAAGGCTTCGTCGACATTCGCCGGATGCCAACCGGGAATGCCGGAGAGCGGCAGCGGACGCAGTTCCAGCGGATCGTGCAGCAACTGGCCGGCAGCGATCTGCTCGGCACAGTACGCGCTGACCTGCTCGATATCGGCCGTGCCCGTCGACTGAAACACCACGGCCTTGCCGACCAACAGTTTGTCCGGACTCAATGCATGCTCCAGCAGCGCATGGCCGAACAACTCGACCTGGATCGAGCCATCGATCCACGCATCGCGATGGCGCCAGAACAGGCCGTGCCAGTCGTGCTCGTCCCATAACGCCATCAGCGCCGCATCACGGACCAGCACAATGACGCCGCCTTCGTCGAAATGGGTCATGGCGTATTGCGCGCGTGAGCGCAGCTTCGGCCCCATGCGGGCTATTTCGATCATCTGGCGATGATTCAACGCCTGCTTCAACGCGGGATGACGCAGCCAGATCAGCGCGTTGAGCAGATCGTGCCAGTTGCCTTCGCGGGTGGCGATCGCGCCACGCTCGGCGATGCGTTGTTCGTAGTGCAGGCCGTCGGCCAGCAGCTCGAGATCCTGTGCCACGAAACAGGTTGGCGAGCCGGCCGGCCACAAGGCGTTCAGTGCTTCGATCGTGGGCCAGTCGGAGCCGTGCAGCAGCCGCGCATGATCCTGCCACGCCACCAATGGCGGCCGATCGAATACTTGCGGATCGACCGTGCCACGGACTGGCGCGACGTAACGCACGGTGCGTGCTTACACGAGCTTGAGCTTGGGATGCGCCAACCGCGCGTGCAGATCGTGCTCGCTGGCGCCTTCGATCACCACCTCGACGAACTGGCCCGGCTTCAGCGCCTGGCCATCGGCGATCAGCACGCTGCCGTCGATCTCCGGCGCATCGGCGGCCGAGCGCGCGACTGCGCCATCCGCATTCGCCTCGTCGATCAACACCGTCATCGTGCTGCCGATCTGGCGCTGCAGTTTCGCCGCGGAGATTTCCGCCTGCACGGCCATGAACCGTTCCAGGCGATCTTCCTTCAACTCTTCGGAAACCGGATCGGGCAACTCGTTCGCCTTCGCGCCGTCCACCGGCGAATAGGCGAACGCGCCGACGCGATCGAGTTCGGCTTCACGCAGGAAATCGAGCAGCTCCTCGAACTCGGCATCGGTCTCGCCGGGAAAGCCCACGATGAAGGTGCTGCGGATGGTGAGGTTCGGTACGGCTTTGCGCCAGTTGCGGATGCGCTCCAGCGTCTTGTCGATGTTGCCGGGGCGCTTCATCAGTTTCAGGATGCGCGGGCTGGCGTGCTGGAACGGAATATCCAGGTACGGCAGGATTTTCCCGGCCGCCATCAGCGGCATGATTTCGTCCACGTGCGGATACGGATAGACGTAGTGCAGGCGTACCCACACGCCCAACTCCGACAATCCTTCGCACAGTTCGGTCATGCGCGTGCGGTAAGACTTGCCGTGCCATTCGTGCTCGGCGTACTTGACGTCCACACCATAGGCACTGGTGTCCTGCGAAATCACCAGCAGTTCCTTGACGCCGCCCCTGACCAGCTTCTCGGCCTCGACCAACACCTCGTCGACCGGGCGCGACACCAGGTTGCCGCGCATCGACGGGATGATGCAGAAGCTGCAACGGTGGTTGCAGCCTTCGGAAATCTTCAGATACGCGTAGTGCTTCGGGGTCAACTTGACGCCCGTGTCCGGCACGATGTCGATGAACTTGTTGCGCTTCGGCGGCAGTGCCGTGTGCACCGCACTCATCACGCTGGCATAGTCCTGCGGGCCGCTGATCGACAGCACGTCCGGATACGCCTCGCGGATCAGCGCCTCGCGCTTGCCGAGGCAGCCGGTGACGATCACCTTGCCGTTTTCATGCAACGCGGTACCGATCGAATCCAGCGACTCCTGCACCGCTGCATCGATGAAGCCACAGGTGTTCACCACCACCGCGTCGGCCTCGCCGTAACTGGGCACGATCTGGTAACCCTCGACCTTGAGCTGGGTGAGGATGCGCTCGGAATCGACCAGCGCCTTGGGGCAGCCAAGGCTGACGAAACCGATCTTGTGCGGAGCCTGCGACATGGTTGGGTTACCGTGAAAACGTGCGGGGAAACAGGCGATTATACGGGAACGGGGAATCGGCACGCGCGCCGCAAGCCAGGCCGTTGGTTCCGAGCTCTTGTTCCCCGCTACCTGTTCCCTACACTGCCCGAATCATCATTTTTCCACCAGGAGCCCCGCCATGGGCCAGCAAATCAACCTGCCCACCACTCGCACCCAGTGCATTGGCGCCTACCTCGCCCAGCCCCCGGGCAAGCCCAAAGGCGGCATCGTGGTGATCCAGGAGATCTTTGGCGTCAATGCACACATGCGCCGCGTCGCCGATCGCTTCGCCGAATACGGCTATACCGCTATCGCGCCTGCGTTCTTCGATCATCTGGAAACGGGGGTCGAGCTGGGCTACGACGACGCCGGCTATGCCAAGGGCAAGGAGCTGATTACCGAACTCGGGCTGGAGCGCGCGCTGGAAGATGTGGCCAGCGCCGCCGAGGCGATCGCCTCGGCCGGACGGATCGGCACGGTCGGTTATTGTTGGGGCGGCACCGTGGCCTTGCTTTCGGCCCTGCGCCTGGGCCTGCCATCGGTGAGCTACTACGGCGCGCGCAACCTGCCGTTTCTGCATGAGGTGCCGAAGGCACCGGTGATGTTCCATTTCGGCGAGAAGGATCAGCACATCACGCCGGAGATGGTGGCAAAGCATCGCGAAGCATTGCCGCAGATGGACGTTTTCACCTATCCCGCCGATCACGCTTTCAATCGCGACGTCGGCGCGCAATACGACGAGGCCAGCGCGAAGCTCGCCATGCAGCGCACCCTGGCATTTTTCGACAAGCATCTGGCTGGCACATGAGCACCGGCTTCATCCTCGACCCTCGCCTGCAAGCCGATACGCGACCCGTCGGCACGCTGCCGTTGTGCGACGTACGGCTGATGAATGACGCCCGCTTTGCGTGGCTGGTGCTGATACCGCGCCGCGCGGGACTGGTCGAGATCAGCGACCTCGCACCCGAGGAGCAGGCCATGTTGTGGCAGGACGTGAACCGCGCCAGCGCTGCGCTGCGCGCGGTGACGCCATGCGACAAGCTCAACCTCGGTGCACTCGGCAATATCGTGCGCCAGTTGCACGTGCACGTGGTTGCACGTCGCGAAGGCGATGCGGCGTGGCCGGGACCGGTGTGGGGCAATGGCAGCGCCGTCGCCTATGACGTCGGGTCGCAGGCCGCACTGATCGCTGCGCTGCGCCAGCAACTGGCGGACTGAAGCGCCACAAACAGAAAACCCGCGGAATCGTCCGCGGGTTTTCTGCGAAAGCGAACGGATCTCGCTTAATGCTGTTGTGCGGGCTCGAAATCGCCGCCAGCCGCATCCTTGCCCTTCAGCTCGTCGTTCATCTTCGCCGGCGCGTGGTAATCCTCAAGCCTGCGTGCCTTGGTTTCCTGAGGATTGATCTTTTTCAATGTGCCGCCGTCGTCGTAGTACACGGTGAAACCGTAATCCAGCTGCATGCGCGCCATGTACTGCAGGTGCTGCTTGCGTACTTTCGAATCGTCGCTGCGGTCCAGCAGCACCGTCTTCGGTAGCTGGCCCTGGTCCTTCAGGTAAGCAAAATGGCTGCCGACGTCCAGCGCCGAAAGCACGGCGCCGTCGACCAGGAACTGGCCGCCCTTGTAAGCCTGGATGGTGGCGTCGAACTGGCCCTTCATCGAGGCTGCACTGACGGCATCCTTGGTGCTACCACGATGACAGCCGGCGAGGACGAGCAGGCTGCCCAGCATGAGCGCCGCGGCAGTGCGCGTCAGCAAGGTGGAAAAACGGATCATGCGGGTCTCCTGGCAAACATAACGACGGGTTCGGGGAAGTGTAACGCGACGGCGCGCGAGGGCATCGATCTCGCGCACGCCGTTCAGCTCGCGTACTCAGGTGCGCGGCAGCGTGACGCCCTGCTGGCCCTGGTACTTGCCGCCGCGGTCCTTGTAGCTGGTCTCGCATTCCTCGTCGGATTCGAGGAACAGCATCTGCGCCACACCTTCGTTGGCGTAAATTTTTGCGGGCAGTGGCGTGGTGTTGGAGAACTCCAGTGTCACGTGGCCCTCCCACTCCGGTTCCAGCGGGGTCACGTTGACGATGATGCCGCAGCGCGCGTAGGTGCTCTTGCCGAGGCAGATCGTCAGCACCTTGCGCGGAATGCGGAAGTACTCGACCGTGCGCGCCAGCGCGAACGAGTTCGGCGGGATGATGCACACATCCGCCTCGACGTCGACGAAGCTGGTCGGATCGAACGATTTCGGATCGACGATGGTCGAGTTGATGTTGGTGAAGATCTTGAACTCGCGTGCGCAGCGCACGTCATAACCGTAGCTCGACGTGCCGTAGGAGATCAGCTTGTTGCCCTCGCGCAACTTGACCTGGCCCGGCTCGAACGGCTCGATCATGCCGTGGCTCTCGGCCATGCGACGGATCCACTTGTCGGGTTTGATGCTCACGCTGTCTCCGGTTCGGTCGCGGGCGGCCCGGTCGAGCCGGGCACAAAATGCCAAAAATACATGGTCGGGGTGCCACCACGCCAGCACCGCCCGCCACCCGCACCCGCCAGACATCGGGTAGGAGCCCGCTCGCGGGCGATGCTCTTCGCCTGAAGGTGGTGTACGCAGGAGCATCGCCCGCAAGCGGGCTCCTACGATGGAGTGGACGGGATGACCAGGGCTTCGACCAGCGTGTCCAGTGTGCATTGCAGCTCGGCACAGCGCTCCGCGCTGGCCAGCACCTGTGCTGTCGTGCACCCGGCACCCGGCAATGCCACCGTCACCGGCCGTGTCGACAACATTTGCGCGGACATCGTGCGCAGGATTTCGTCCAGCGCCTCCTGCGCGTGATACGAACCACGCGCCGCGGTATTCAGCAGCAGCACCGGCTTGCCCGGCAACTCCAGGCTGCCGACCAGCCAGTCCAGCAGGTTCTTGAATACACCCGGTACGCCGTGGGCGTATTCGGGACAGGCGATCAGCAAGGCATCGGCGCGGCCCACCGCTTCGCGCAACGCACGTACCGCGGGCGGCAACGGTTCGACGTCGTTGTCCGGATTGAACAGTGGCAGCGCGCCCAGTCCGTCATGCAACTCGAGTTCGAGTGATTCCGGTGCCAGCTGCTGCGCCGCCTGCAGCGCTGCCGTGTTCGCCGAGACACGGCGCAAGCTACCCGACAGGCATAGCACGCGCCGTTTCGTCATGCCGTCGGCACGCCCTGCACCACGATCTTGCCCAGCCCCAGCGACTTGTTGCGCGGCTGTCGCGACAATCGACCGGCGGCGTTGCGGGCGATTTCGCGGTAGCGCGCGGCGAGATCGGAATCGGGCATCGCCACCACGGTGGGATTGCCGCCATCGGCTTGCTCGCGAATGCGGATGTCCAGCGGCAACGAGCCCAGATACGGTACGCCGTACTGCGCCGACATGCGCTCGCCGCCACCTTCGCCGAAAATGTGCTCCTCGTGGCCGCAGTTCGAGCAGACGTGGGTGGCCATGTTTTCCACCACCCCGAGCACAGGCACCTCGACCTTCTCGAACATCTTCAGCGCCTTGCGCGCATCCAGCAGCGCGATGTCCTGCGGCGTGGTGACGATCACCGCGCCGGCTACCGGCACCTTCTGCGACAGAGTCAACTGGATGTCGCCGGTGCCCGGTGGCAGGTCGACGATCAGGTAGTCCAGTTGTTCCCAGCGCGTGTCGGTGAGCAATTGCATCATCGCCTGGGTGACCATCGGGCCGCGCCAGATCATCGGCGTGTCCGCTTCCACCAGGAACCCGATCGACATCACCGGCATGCCGTGCGCCTGCATCGGGATGATGCTCTTGCCATCCGGCGAGCCCGGTTTGCCGTGCACGCCCAGCATGGTCGGCTGGCTGGGACCGTAGATGTCCGCATCGAGCACGCCGACCTTTGCACCCTCGGCCTGCAGCGCCAGCGCCAGGTTGGCCGAGACCGTCGACTTGCCCACGCCACCCTTGCCGGAGGCCACCACGATGATGTTTTTCACATTCGGCAACGGCCCCAGCGTGCCCTGCACCTTGTGCACGTGAATGCGACTGGTGATCGAGACGGCGGCCGATTCGATCGCCGGCTCGGCCTCCAGCGCCTGCCGCGCGCGCGCGGCCAGGGCTTCCATGGCACCGGCGGCCGGGTAGCCCAGTTGCAGGTCCACCGACACTTTCGCCCCATCCACACCGACCGCGCGCACGGCTTCAGCCAGCGGCGCGCCGGTGTGGGAATCGATCAGTTCGCCGAGAATGCGGCGCACCAGCGCTTCGTTCGCCTGGGTCATGGGGGCTCGAATGGTTGCGGGACTGTGCATTATGCCAGCCCGCCGCAAGCTGCTGGCTGACCTAGATCAGCCCCCGCGCTCATGGCGCAATGCAGCTTGACGCCCCCGGCAGGCCCCGGCAGGCTCCCCTCCATACGCTTTCGTACGGGAGGACACCATGAAGCCACTGTTCCGATTCGCCATCGCCGCCAGCCTGCTGATCGGCGCCGGTACCGCCCTCGCCGCCACCGACACGCCGGTGGGTACCTGGAAACAGATCGACGATGTCTCCGGCAAGGCGAAGTCGATCATCGAAATCACCGATGCCAATGGCCAGCTGCAGGCCAAAGTGGTCAAGGTGATGAACCTTAGCCCGGACGAAATCGCCAGGGACGGAGATCATCCGATCTGCCGGAAGTGCGACGGCGAGCGCAAGGACAAGCCGATCGAAGGCATGACCATCATGTGGGGCGTCAGCAAGGACGGCGACGTGTGGGACGGCGGCAAGATCCTCGACCCGAAAAGCGGCAAGGTCTACAAGGTGAAACTCACCCTCGCCGAAGGCGGCCGGAAGCTCGACGTGCACGGCTACATCGGCTTCGCCCTGCTCGGCCGCAGCCAGACGTGGGAGCGGCAGGAATAAGCATCTTTCAAACGCTTTATCCGCATCTCGCATCAAGCCTCATGCCAGCGTTCCTGGCATGAGGCTTTTCATTGGAACGAGAGCAAGCCCACCTCATGCTGCAGCGTCGGCTCGATGCACCATCAGGCCGTGTGCACTGAATGTTGCACGCAGCGCACGACTGACATCGTGCTCGACCACCAGGTGTTGCACTTCGTCGATGGCAGCCACCCGATGCGTCGCCACGGTGCCGAGCTTGTCGCTGGTGGCGACGACAACCACCTCGCCACTGGCCTCGACCATCGCCCGTTTCAGCAACGCTTCCTCGCTGTCGAAACCCCACAGCCCACCGATCGCATCTACCGCACAGGCGCCGGGGAAACACAGATCAGCGCGCAAACGCTGAAGTTCCCGCACGGCCTGCGCGCCTACGGCGGCACCAATCCGCGTATCGATCCGGCCACCGATCAGCAGGATTTCGAAGCCTTCACGTTCCATCAGAATTTGCGCTATATCCGGCGCATTGGTCACCACGGTCAACCCCAGGTCCTGCGGCAGCGCGGCGGCGATCGCCGCGTTGGTCGAACCGGCATCGATCAACAGCACCTGCCCCTGCCGCACCAGGGTCACCGCCTTGTGTGCCAGCGCCAGCTTGCGGCCGGCATATTCCTTTCGTCGCTGCTTGAGCGGCGCAGCGGCGGCAGATAATGGCAGCGCGCCACCGTATACGCGCTTGCACAGGCCGCGTGCCGCCAGCTCGCGCAGATCGCGTCTGACCGAGTCCTCGGACACCGCGAATTCCGTCGCCAACTCCAGCGCCACCACGCGACCGCGCTGGCGCAGTCGATCAAGTATCCATTGCTGGCGTTCCTGTGGCAGCAACTCGCCAGGATTCACCTTAGCCATGCTGGCTTGCCTCCGACGATGCGCTGTCGAGCAGTCCCAACGCGACGAGGTCCGCGCGCAGCACTGCTGCATCACGGAAATGCAGTGCATGCATGCCCAGCTTCGCCGCCACTGCCACATTGCGCGGGGCATCGTCGATATATACCGCTCTTTCCGGTTGAACGCCGTAACGGTTCAGCAGTACATCGAAGATCGCCGGATCGGGCTTGATCATCCGCTCCTGTCCGGACACCACGATGCCTTCGAACGCACGCAGAAACGCATAGCGCTCGAAGGCCAGCGGAAAGGTCTCCTGCGACCAGTTGGTCAATGCGTACAAGCGCACGCCGCGCGCGCGCAGCTCATCGAGAATCGCCACGCTGTCGTGCATGGGGCCACGCAGCATCTCGTCCCAACGCGTGCGGTAGGCAGCGATCAGCGCCGCGTGTTCGGGGAACTCCGCGCTGCGCAGCTGGACGGCTTCGTCCCAGGGGCGCCCGGCATCCTGTTGCTCGTTCCACTGAGAATCGCATACGTCGGCCAGGAACCGCTCCATCGTCTGCTCGTCATCGAACAGCTGGCGATACAGGTAACGCGGGTTCCAGTCGATCAGGACGCCGCCGATATCGAAGATCACCGTGTCCAGTGCAGCATGCCGGGCTCCACGCTCGCTCATTTCGCCATCCTCAGTCATGAAGTTTTTCAACGCCGCACTCAACGCCGTACGATCCGCGCCGCGCCGGCCACCAACAACAGCAGGCCGGCGACCACCGCCAACGCCACCGGCAGGTTGCTGGCATGGGCCAGAAAACCGATCAGTGCCGGACCGCTGAGCAGGCCGGCATAGCCCAGCGTGGTCACCGTGGCAATCGAAATCGCTGGTGCGCTGCCCGGCAGGCGGCCCGCCGCACTGAACATCACCGGCACGATGTTCGATGCGCCCAGGCCAATCAAGACGAAGCCGAACAACGAAACCGGCGGCCACGTCGCCATGGCGACCAGCAGAAACCCGATCGCCGCCACGCTGGCACCGATGCGTACGGTCCACACCGGACCCAGCCGCGCGATCACCCCATCGCCGGCGAGCCGGCCGCCAGCCATCGCTACCGAGAAACACGCGTAGCCGATCCCGGCGGACGCCGCGGAGAAGCCGCGGAAGTCGCGCAGCAGTACGGCGCTCCAGTCGAGCATCGAGCCCTCGGCCAGGAAGCTGACGAAGCACAGCATGCCAAGCAACAACAGCAGCCCACGTGGCAGACGGAATTTCACGGCCTGTCTGGCCACGTCGTCTACACGGGAAAGCAGGTTGCCGCACTGGCTGAGCACGATCAGCGCCAACAGCAGCGCGATCGCCAGGGCACCGACCGACAGCGGCAGGCCCAGCGCCAGCAACGCGCTCATGAGCGCGGCACCCACAAGGCCGCCGATACTGAAAAGCCCGTGGAAGCCCGACATCAACGCGCGACCGTCGCGCCGTTCCACTTCGACCGCATGCGCGTTCATCGCCACATCCACTGCGCCAAGCATGGCGCCGAAGTACAGCAGCGTGACGGTAAGCGTCAGCACATTCGGCACGATCGCGAGCAGGGGAATCGCCACGCACAGCAGCAACCCGGCCACGCTGATCACCTTGCGATTGCCGTAGCGATGGGTCAGCAGGCCGACCAGCGGCATCGACAGCATCGAGCCACCGCCGAAAGCCAGCAGCACCAGACCGAGACTCGCGTCGTCCAGCCCCAGCCGTGCCTTGATATACGGCACCATCGGCGCCCAGCTGGCCATGCCGATGCCGGATATCAGGAAGATCAGACGGGTAGCACGGGTAGCCGTCGCCAGCTGTTGCCGTACTGCCGGCATGGATTCGCTCAACACATTCATGGTTCCCGGAGCATATTTAAAACATGCATAAATGTACACAAATACGACAAATCGTGCAACGAAGAAAGCTTGTACTTCAACAACGTCAACCCGCTGGGGCCGATACTTCGAGATACGGCCGGCCACAGGCCTGCGTGCAATAATGCGCAGTCATTCTGGAGTGTCTGTCTGCCATGAGCCGTCGCCTGCTTGTCACCCACGCCCTGCCCTATGCCAATGGCCCGCTGCACCTGGGCCACATGCTGGGATACATCCAGACCGACATCTGGGCGCGCGCGCAGCGGATGATGGGCAACGAGGTGCATTTCGTGGCGGCAGACGATGCCCACGGCACGCCGATCATGCTGGCGGCGGAAAAGGCCGGCATGACCCCGGAAGCGTTCATCGCCGGCATCCGCGCCGGCCATGAAGCCGACTTCGCCGCATTCAACTTCAGTTTCGACCACTATCACACCACGCATTCGCCGGAAAACCGCGAGCTGGCCGAGCTTATCTACACGCGCCTGCGCGATGGGGGGTTCATCGCCAAACGCAGCATCCAGCAGTTGTTCGATCCGGAAAAGGAAATGTTCCTGCCGGATCGTTACATCAAGGGTGTGTGTCCCAACTGCGGCACGGCGGACCAGTACGGCGACAACTGCGAGAACTGCGGCGCCACATACGCACCGACCGACCTGATCAACCCGTACTCGGTGATGTCCGGCGCCACCCCGGTGTTGCGCGACTCCGAACATTACTTCTTCGAGCTGAGCAAGTTCGAGCCGCTGCTGCGCGACTGGTTCGCCGGCAAGTTCACCAACGGCAAACTGGTGGCCAACAGCGGCGTGACCGCAAAGTTGAAGGAATGGCTGGATAGCGGCCTGAAGGATTGGGACATCTCGCGCGACGCGCCCTACTTCGGCTTTCCGATCCCCGATGCTCCGGGCAAGTTCTTCTATGTCTGGCTGGACGCGCCGGTCGGGTACCTGGCCAGCTTCAAGGCGCTGTGCGACCGCACCGGCCTGAAGTTCGACGACTTCCTCGCCGCCGGCAGCACCGCCGAAATGCATCATTTCATCGGCAAGGACATCATCAACTTCCACGGCCTGTTCTGGCCGGCGATGCTGCATGGCGCGCAGTTCCGCACGCCGACCGCACTGCACGTCAACGGCTACCTCACCGTGAACGGCGCCAAGATGTCGAAGTCGCGCGGCACCTTCATCCAGGCGCGCACCTATCTGGACGCCGGCATCCATCCGGAATTCCTGCGCTACTACTTCGCCACCATGCTCAGCGATGCGCCGGTCGATGTGGACCTCGACCTCAAGGCGTTCGAGGAACGGGTCAACTCCCACCTCGTTGGCAAGTGGGTCAACATCGCCAGCCGTACCGCCGGCTTCGTGCAGAAGTTTTTCGAAGGCAAGCTGGCGGACCGTTTCGACGCCGAGGAAGCGGCGCTGTGGCAGACGCTGCTGTCGCATTACGAAGGTATCGACACACTGTACGAGGACGGCGAGTTCGCCGAAGTCACCCGCCGCTTCGTCACCATCGCCGACCTGGTCAACGGTTACATCGCCACCAAGGCACCGTGGCTGATCGCCAAGGACGAAGCGCGCCGCGACGAATTGCAGCAGGTCTGCACCCTGGCCTTGCACGGTTTCCGCCTGCTTGCCGGACTGCTCAAGCCGATACTGCCGGCCACCGTGGCCGCCGCCGAACAATTCCTGGCAGCCCCGGTGGACAGCTTCGACGATGCCCGTCGTGAACTGCACGGCCACACCGTCAACGCGTTCGAGCCCCTGCTGGGCCGCATCGACCCCAAACGTATCGAAGCGATGGTCGAAGCGTCGAAGGAAACCCTCGGCACTCCCGCAGCCGAGCCTGCACCACCGAAAAAGAAAGCCATGAACGATATCGCCAAACCCGCCGCACCCGTGGCAGCCGACACCCCCGCCACCATCGCCATCGACGATTTCGCCAGGCTCGACCTGCGCATCGGCAAGGTCACCGCCTGCGAATTCGTCGACGGCTCCGACAAGCTGCTGCGCTTCGAACTCGACGCCGGCCCCCTCGGCACGCGGCAGATCTTCTCGGGCATCCGCGCCGCCTATGCCGAACCGGAAAAGCTGGTCGACCGCAACGTGGTGTTCATCGCCAACCTGGCGCCGCGCAAGATGCGCTTCGGCCTGTCCGAGGGCATGATCCTGTCCGCTGGCGACGGTGGCAGCGACCTGTTCCTGCTCGACGCCGACCAGGGCGCGAAGCCGGGCGCCACCGTTCGCTGAGGCCACGATGACCCTCGCCGACCGTATCGACGCCCTGCTGCCGCAAACGCAGTGCGAACAGTGCGGTTACCACGGTTGCCGGCCGTATGCCGAGGCCATCGCGCGCGGCGAGGCGCCGATCAATCGATGCCCGCCCGGTGGCGTCGCAGGCATCGCCGGGCTTGCCGCACTGTTGCAACAACCCGTGCTGCCGCTGGACCCCGCGCACGGCATCGAGAAGCCGCGCATGCTGGCGCGCGTGGTCGAGGCGGATTGCATCGGCTGTACCAAATGTATCCAGGCCTGTCCGGTGGATGCCATCGTCGGCGCGGCGAAGCTGATGCACAGTGTGCTCGTCGATGACTGCACTGGCTGCGAGTTGTGTGTGCCAGCCTGCCCGGTCGACTGCATCGTGCTCGAACCGATGCCTTTCGAACAAATCGACAATGCGCACGCCGATGCGGCACGCCGGCATTTCGAGCGTCGCGAATCGCGCCTGCAACGCCAGCGCGCCGAACGCGAAGCGGAACTGGCCGCACGCAAGGCCGCGGTCGATGTCGCCACGGCGCGAGTCAATCCCGTGCTGGCGGCGCTGGCCCGTGCCAAGGCAAAGCAGCAGGAGCGAAATTCTTGAAACGCGCCGATGTCATCGACATGTTCACGCGCCTGCGCGAGCTCGACCCGCATCCCACCACCGAGCTGGTCTACAGCACGCCGTTCGAGCTACTGGTGGCCGTGGTGCTGTCGGCGCAAGCCACCGACGTCGGCGTCAACAAGGCCACGAAAAAGCTCTATCCCGTGGCGAACACGCCAAGGGCGATCCTCGCGCTCGGCGAGGAGGGCCTGAAGCGCTACATCAGCACGATCGGCCTGTACAACGCCAAGGCGAAGAACGTGATTGCGCTGTGCCGCCTCCTGATCGAACAACACGACGGCGAAGTGCCGCGCACCCGCGAGGCGCTGGAAGCGCTGCCCGGCGTGGGCCGCAAGACCGCCAACGTGGTGCTCAACACCGCCTTCGGCGAGCCGACCATCGCGGTCGACACCCACATCTTTCGTGTTGCCAATCGCACCGGGCTCGCTCCGGGCAAGAACGTGCGCGCGGTCGAGGACAAGCTGGAAAAAGTGATACCGGCCGAATTCAAGCAGGATGCCCATCACTGGCTGATCCTGCACGGCCGCTACGTGTGCAAGGCGCGCAAGCCGGATTGCCCGCATTGCGTGATCCGCGATCTGTGCCGGTACAAGGACAAGACGCTCGGCGAATAGGAAGCGGAGCGCTGCAGCTTTCGCTCCTTCCGCCTGTTTTCTGCTCAAACTGGCAACTGCGCCCGCTCCAGCGCGGCGATGTGCCGCTCCAGTCGTGGCCCGAGATAGCAATGCGAGCCGCTCGGCAGCAAGCCTGCCTTGCCGAACTCACGCAGATACCAGGCCGGCGCGCGCGACACGAAACCGTGATGGTCGCCGGCCACATCGTCGCGGCTGGTGAACACTTCGAGGAAAGCCACGCCTTCCAGCATTTCGCCGATGCCCTCGAGACCGGCGCGAATCTCGGCCGGTTTCAGGTAGTGCAGCACATCGGTGCACACGATCAGGTCGAAACGCTCGTCGAAGCGCAGTTGTTCCAGCTGGCCGAAACGCGCCAGCCCGATATTGCGGCTGCGTCCATAACGGGCCACCACGTATTCACTGGCATCCAGGCCGCGGTAGGCAATGCCCGGGCGCAATGCGCGCAGCGGCGCTCGCCAGGTCGCCTCGCCACAGCCTACGTCGAGCACGTTGCGGATCGGACGGCCAAGGTAGTACTCGGCCTGCGCCACCACCATCGCCACCTTGCGCTTGAGCTCGGCAGGTGAACCGACAGCGTGCTGCGGATCGCGATACCACTTGTCGAAATAGTCGCGGTCGTAGCTCTTGGACATGCGGATTTCCTGAACGAAGTTCGCCGATGGTAGCCGCACAAGTCCCCGGCATCACTTTGTGCATGCGTCGCGCTTGCCAGCATCGAGGTCGCGCAAGCATTCCATCCTTCCGAGACTCAAGGAGTATCCCCATGCCCACGATCCGATTCCGCCTGACCGGCAGCCGTGACGACGCCGATGCCGTGATGACCGCACTGCATGGCATCGACCGGATCGAACGCGTCGAGGAGATCGACGACATGATGCCCGGCATGCGCGAGGACTCCAGCTCCAGCGAATCGGTGAGCGACAGCGAGGGACAGGTCTACTGCATCGAGGTGGACACCCCGAACGACCAGCTCGCCGACATCGTGCGCGGCAGCGCCGAAGTCATCGCCCACGACCGCGAAGCGGGCATCGAATTCACCGACGAGTTCTGAACCGATCGGACATCAACGCCGGGGCGCGTACCGTCAGTTCGCCTCGCGCGGCACCAGCATGTGCTTGGCGATGTAACCGTGCAGCTGGCCCAGGCCACGCGCCAGGTGCAGGGTGGCGAACAGCAGCAGGATGCCGATTGCACACATGGCGATCGCGTCGCCCCAGACGGGTACGTGCGCGCCGAATCCCCAGTCCACGGTAACTTGATGATTCACGTACAGCCCCGACAACCAGCCGTCGCGAAACATCATCGCCACCGGTGCGCCGATGAACGCTACCGACACACTGAGCAGGGTCACCGCGATGGTGAAATACGCGATACCCAGCGGCAGCATCAGCCACAGATAGCAAAGGGTGGTCCAGGTATGCAGGTCGGTGAACATGGCGCCGATTCGCCGCATCAGGCCCACATTCTGGTTTGGATACACCGGGCGTCGCGGCATGCGCATGCCCAGCATGGTTTCCACGATGCGTCCTTCCACCAGCGACAGCACGCGCACACTACCGAAGAACAGCACGATGAACGGCAGGCCGATGATCAACACCGACAACCCTGCCGACAATGCCAGCCCGGTCACCGCCCAGGTGAAGTAAAAAATGCCGGTGGCCAGCGACAGCAGCATGTAGAACAGTGCGCCATAAGTGCGTGGATCGACCGCCACGCCAAAGAAGCGCCCGGCCAGTGAGCGCCGCTTCGGCAGGGGCGGCGGGCGCAGCGCGCGCTGGATCTTGATCTCCTGATCGCGGTAGATCTCCGCCACCTCGTCCGGTGCGCCGTAGCTGCCCACGACGTGTTCCAGCATCGTGGCTTCATCGCGGCCTGGCTGTTCGGCCAGTTCGGCGCGCAGATGTTCCTCGGCGTCGTATAGCGCGTCCTGGATCAGCGCCGGATCGGCGCCACTCAACGCGGTGCGCAGCTGTTTCAGGTATTCATCGATGGTGCGTGGCGCGTTCATTACACCCCTCCTTGCAAGACGTTATCAACGGAATCGCGGGTGGCATTCCACGCAGCGACCCATTCGCGCAATACCTCGCGCCCCGGTTTGGTGATGCGGTAATAGCGGCGCGGCGGCCCGCTGATGGACGGCTCGACCTCGCTGGCAAGCAGGCCGGCGCCCTCCAGATTGCGCAGCACCGGATACAGCGCGCTTTGCTTGCCAGCCAGCACGCCCTCGCCCACTTCTTCCAATCGCTTGGCGATCTGATAGCCGTACATGGGCTGGCGCGACTGCCCCAGCACCGCCAGCAAGACCAGCGACACGGTGCCGCTGGAAAGCTCTTTCTGGAACTTCTTCAATTGACTGGCACTGTCGTCCACGCCACTCACCCGCGCTGCCGCTTGTCGTTGAGTGAACCATAGTGTGAAGTTGACACTAGTACATGGGCCTGAAGTCATGCCTTGGCGAATCCACCATCGTGGTCTGGTAAGTTGCTCCCTTCGCCACGTGCCCAGGGGAAACACCATGCGTCGTCGCCACCTCGTTGCCTTGCTTGCACTGACCGGCGCGCTGCTGTCATTGCCCGCCCTCGCCGCCGAGCAGGGCAAGCCCACGCCCACCGCCAAGGAATTGCTGGCCAGGTCCAAACCCGGCGAATGGCGCATGCCCGACCCGAAAAACCTGTTGTTGATGCAGTTGCCGCAGGGGCGGGTGGTGATCGAGCTGGCGCCGGATTTCACGCCGTTGCATGCGGCGAATATCCGCAGCCTGGTGCGCGGACACTACTTCGACGGGCTGGCGATCATCCGGGTGCAGGACAACTTCGTCACGCAATGGGGCGACCCGAACGACGACGAGAGTGGCGACAAAAGCAAGATCCGCGCGCTGGGCAAGGCCAGCAAGACACTGCCACCGGAATACACCCGCCCGATCGACGCGAAGCTGCCCTGGACACCCTTGCCGGATGGTGACGTCTATGCACCCGAAGTCGGTTTTACCGAAGGCTTTCCGGCGGCGCGCGATCCGGCCAGCGGCCAGGAATGGCTGACCCATTGCTACGGTGCCGTGGGTGTCGCGCGGGATGTCGATCCACAGACCGGCAGCGGCAGTTCACTCTACGCGGTGATCGGCCAGGCGCCACGCCGGCTCGATCGCAACCTCGCCATCGCCGGCCGCGTGCTGGAAGGCATGCCACTGCTTTCCGGACTGCCGCGCGGCGCCGAACCGATGGGCTTCTACACCAAGCCCAGCCAGCGCATCGCCATCGCCTCGGTGCGACTGGTTGCCGACATGCCCGCCAAGGAGCGGCCGGCGATCGAGGTGCTGCGCACTGACAGCGCCACCTTTGCCGCGCTGGTCGATGCCAAACGCAACGGGCGTAGCGCGTTCTACGCCGAGCCGCCCGGCAAGGTCGACGTATGCAGCATCGACGTGCCGGTGCGCGAATCGAAGTCGGCCGCCCCCGCTCGCTGATGTCCACGGACGTGGTGCGGCAAACATTCTGTTCAGCCGCGTCGGTTACCTTGCAACTCTATGTGGGCGATTGCGGGAACCGATAGATGCCGTTGAGCGATACCGTGGACTTTCTGCGTGCGTGGTTGCGCGATCCACGTGGTATTGGCGCAGTGGCTCCGTCCGGCGCGGCGCTGGCCCGGTTGATGACCGCCCACGTCAGCCAGCTGGACGGACCGGTGATCGAACTCGGACCCGGCACCGGTGCATTGACGCGCGCGCTGCTGGCCCGCGGCGTGCCACCGCACCGCCTCGCGCTGATCGAGGCCGATCCGCACTTCGCCGATGCACTGGCGCGCCGTTATCCCAAGGCGACCATCCTGCGCATGGACGCGGCACAGCTTGGCCATACCGCGCCGCTGTTCGGTGACGAACGCGCCTGCGCCGTGGTCAGCGGCCTGCCGTTGCTGTCGATGCCGGCGGCCCAGGTGGCGGCCATCGTGCAAGGCGTCTTCGAACGTCAGTTGCGCAAGGACGGCATGTTCTATCAATTCACTTATGGCCCGCGCTGTCCGCTGCCGGCCATGCTGCTCAAGCGGCTGAACCTCCAAGCGCACCGTGTCGGCAGCGCCTTGCTCAACCTGCCCCCGGCGGCGGTCTACCGTATCAGTCGATGCGCGGATATCCAGGTCGCCGCCTGACGCAGGCGGATTTCACGGCGCGCGAACATCTCGAGATCCGGGCGCACATCCAGCACGCGATCGCTGCTTCCCCATAGGTACGCAACGCCGCATGGCGTCTGCAGGCGCGGGCATCGCGATCGTCGTTCGCTCGCCATGGATTAGATCGGCCCTCTTCCGAGCAACTTACCACCTGGTGGCTGCACGAGCCGACCTGGCCGTCCAGGCTATTGCTCAAGACATATATACGATATATCGTAGAACACTCTTGCGATATATCGGAGTTCAACCATGAACCTGCGCCATTTCTTTTTTCACACCATGCATCAACACCATCACGCCCACCCTTTCGGCCACGGCGGCGAGCACGGTCGTGGCCGTCACGATGAGCGACATGCGGGTCGCGGACCATTCGGCGGCCATCGCGGCGAGGACTTTTTTGCCGACTGGAACGAACTGCGCGGCGGCGGCCGACGCGGGGGTGGCCGAATGTTCGGTCACGGCGACCTCAAGCTGCTGCTGTTGGCGCTTATCGAGCAGCAACCGCGCCACGGCTATGAACTGATCCGCATCATCGAGGACATGTTTCACGGCCACTACTCGCCCAGCCCCGGCGCGATCTACCCCACCCTGACCATGCTGGAGGAGCTGGGTTACGCCGAGAGCGAAAACGAGCAAGGCAACCGCAAGCTCTACACCATCACCGAGGCCGGCCGTGCGTTTCTCGATGAAAATCGCGCCGAAGTGGAAGCGGTGACCTCGCGCACCGAGCACAGCGCACGCATGGCCGCGAAAATGTCCGCCCCGATGGCCGTGCGCAAGGCCATGCATGCGCTCAAGCACGCGCTGCTGATGCGCGGGCCGAGCTGGGACAAGGCCGAAGCCGAGCGCGTGGCGACGATCCTTGAACGCGCCGCCAACGACATCGCCGCCGGCAAGCCACGCGACTGAATCTGCCTCACAACGCCATCGCCATCGCCCGCCGATACGTATCGCGGGCCAGTAGCCGGCATGACCCTGGAAATGCCGACATGCCAAATCATCAACACCAGATGCTTCGCCATCCCATCGTCCTGCGCACGCTGGACGTGCTGCGCGTGGAACGCCTCACCCCGCACATGCAGCGAGTGACCCTCGGCGGCGATGAGCTGCGCGGTTTCCACAGCGCCGCGCCAGATGACCATGTAAAGCTGTTTTTCCCCAACACCACGGGTGAACTGGTCACGCCAACTCTCGGACCGAACGGCCTCGAATACCCGCCTGACCGCGAACCCTCGCCAATGCGGGACTACACCCCGCGCCATCACGACGCCGAACGCAATGAGCTGGCCATCGACTTCGTATTGCATGGCGATGGCCCCGCTTCCCACTGGGCAAGCCAGGCCGCGCCGGGGCAGCGCATCGGCGCAGGCGGTCCGCGCGGTTCGTTCGTGGTCGCTGGCGACTTCGACCGCTACGTCCTGGTCGGCGATGAAACCGCCCTGCCGGCCATCGGCCGCTGGCTGGAGGAGATGCCAGCCGGCGTGCCAGTCGATGTTCTGCTGGAAATTCCCGAGGCCTCGGATCGCCAGCAGCTGAATTCGCCCGCCCACGTCAACTTCACCTGGCTTGAACGCGACGGCGAGGCGCCCGGCCATGGCGACCGGCTGCAGCGCGCCCTGCAAAGCCTGCCCGCCATGGCCGGCGACACCTTCTACTGGATTGCCACCGAATCGCGGCGCGCCCGCGCCATGCGCCTGTTTCTCGACAACGAGCGTGGCATTGCGAAGGAATGCATACGCGCCACCGGCTACTGGAAACGGGACGCGGACAGTGACGAATAACGCCAGCAAGGCGGCGCATGCATGAATCTTTCCTGAGCATCACCACGGCTTCACCACAAAATCTTGCCACGCGACCAGTTATGAATCGATCTGGAACCCGCGACAGGAGATGATCATGAAGCGAAGCCGGAAGGTACTGGCCTGGATCGCGGGTGCGCTGCTGGCGCTCATCGTGGTGGTGATTCTCATCATTGCGCTGTTCGACTGGAACCGGCTGAAACCGTTCATCAACGACAAGGTGAGCCAAGCGATCGGCCGGCCGTTCGCGATCAACGGCGATCTCACGGTGGACTGGCAACGCGACCGTACCGGCGGCTGGTTGAGCTCGCTGGTGCCGTGGCCGGAATTCACCGCACGCGACATCAGCGTCGCCAATCCCGACTGGGCGCAGCAACCGCAGTTCGCCAAGCTGGAGGCATTGCGCTTCCGGCTGTCACCGCTGCCGTTGCTGGCGCATCGCATCAACGTACCCTCATTGCAGTTGGTCCAGCCCACTATCGACCTGGAGCGCGACAAGCAGTCGCGGGCAACCTGGAATTTCACCCTGCCGCAAAGCACGACGCCTTCGGCCTGGAAGTTGAACCTGGGCACGATCGGTTTCGATCGCGGCAACATTTCGCTGGACGACGCGGTCAGCCGCACCAAACTCAAGGTGTCGGTATCGCCGCTGCAAGGGGCGATTCCCTACGACCAGATCGTGGCGCAACAATCCGCCGACGCGCGCGAGCAGGCTGGGAAAACGGTAGGTGCCGCGGCGAAAAAATCTCTGGCCAGCGGCGACGCCAAGCAGGACAAGGACGAAAAGATTGGCCAGGCCAATGCATCGACCAGCTATCAGTTCGGCTGGGATGCCGACGGCAGCTACCAGGGCGGCACCGTCAAGGGCCACGGCAAAATGGGCGCCGTGCTGGCCTTGCAGGACACCAGCAAACCGTTTCCGGTGCAGGCCGATGCGCATATCGGCGACAGCCATATCGCCCTGGTCGGCACCTTGACCGACCCAATGCACCTGGGCGCACTGGATGTGCGGTTGTGGTTCTCCGGGTCCAGCATGGCCAAGTTGTATCCGCTCACCGGCATCACCCTGCCCGATACACCGCCGTATGCCACCGAGGGCCACCTGAAAGCGGAACTGCACCGCGGCGGCAGTCGTTACAGCTATCAGAACTTCCGCGGCCGCGTCGGTGGCAGTGACCTGGCCGGCAACCTGCTGTTCGTCACCGGCGGCAAGCGGCCCAAACTGAGTGGCGACCTGCACTCGAAACTGTTGCAGTTTGCCGACCTCGCCCCGTTGATTGGCGCCGATTCCAATGCCGAGAAGAAGCAACGTGGTGACGGCACCACCCAGCCGGCCGACAAAGTGCTGCCGGTCGAGCCGTTCCGTACCGACCGCTGGCAGGCAATGGATGCGGACGTGACGTTCACGGGCGCACGCATCGTGCACGGTGAAGCACTGCCGATCGAATCGCTCAACACCCATCTGGTGATGAACAACGGTGCGTTATATCTGGACCCGCTGAGCTTCGATCTGGCCGGCGGCACCGTGCACAGCAACATTACCCTCGACGGAAGCCGCACGCCGATGCATGGCCTGCTCAAGCTCAATGCGCGTCATCTCAAGCTCAAGCAACTGTTTCCGACCTTCGAGCCGATGCGCACGAGCTTCGGCGAGATCAACGGCGACACCAACCTCACCGCGCAGGGCAACTCCATTGCCGCCCTGCTGGGCAGCGCCAACGGCGAGATGAAGCTGCTGATGAACGACGGCGCGATCAGCAAGACCCTGCTGGAAACTGCCGGCCTCAACGTCGGCAACATCGTCATCGGCAAGCTGTTCGGCGACAAGACCGTCAAGATCAACTGCGCCGCCAGCGACATGACCGCCAAGGATGGTCTGTTCGACATGCGGCTGTTCGTGTTCGACACCGATGACGCGGTAATCAACGTGGATGGCACGGTGAATTTCGCCAGCGAGAAACTCGACCTCGACGTGGTACCGCATACCAAAGGCTTTCGCGTCTTCTCGTTGCGCTCGCCGTTGTACGTCCAGGGCACGCTGAAGAATCCGAACGTCGGCGTGCACGCCGGTCCGTTGCTGATGCGTGGTGCCGGCATGGTCGCGCTCGGCGTGGTGGCTGCGCCCGCCGCCGCGCTGCTGGCGCTGGTATCGCCCAGCCATGGCGACGATGGCGACAACACCTGCCGCGCAGTGCTGCAGCAGTTGCGCCACTCCGGCAAGATGATGCCGTCAGCCAAGAAGACCTCACGCTAACCGCCGATCCTGTGGGAGCGACTTCAGTCGCGACGCCTTTCCATCTGCCAGAAGGGCATCGCGACTGAAGTCGCTCCCACAGCGGCAGGGGCATGGTTGGGCCAAGGCAGGCGCTAGAATGCCGGCACCTCTTCCCGCGCGATATCCCCATGCAAGCCGCCAGCAAAGCTCGTCTGCAGATTCATTTCTGCGTGTTGTTGTGGGGCTTCACCGCGATCCTCGGCAAGCTGATCACGCTGCCGGCATTGCCGCTGGTGTGGTGGCGCATGTTGCTGGTGGTCGCTGCGCTGTTGTTGATGCCGCGGGTCTGGCGCGGGTTGCGCGCGATGCCGGCGCGACTCATCTGGGCGTACGCCGGCATCGGCGTGCTGGTGTCGTTGCACTGGCTGACCTTCTACGCGGCGATCAAACTCTCCAACGCTTCCGTTGGCGCAACCTGCATCGCGCTGGGCCCGGTGTTCCTGGCCTTCATCGAACCGTGGATTGCCAAACGCAAGTTCGATCCACGCGAGTTGCTGATCGGTGCAGCGGTGGTCCCCGGCGTGGTGATGGTGGTCGGCGGCGTGCCGCACGGCATGCGCATTGGCATTGCGGTGGGCGTGCTGTCGGCGCTGTTCGTGGCGTTCTTCGGTTCACTCAACAAGCGGCTGGTGGAACACGGCGACCCACTCACCGTGACCTTCATCGAACTGGGTACCGGCACGCTTTTCCTCACCCTGCTGGCGCCGCTGCTGCCACACACCGGCCCGGCGTTCATGCTGCCGAGCCTGCACGGTGCACTGTTGCTGATGGCCTTGTCGTTCGGCTGCACCTTGCTGCCGTTTGCGCTGGCGCTGGTGGCGCTGCGCCACATGAGTGCGTTCGGCACGCAGATGGTCACCAACCTGGAGCCGGTCTACGCGATCGTGCTGGCGATCGTGCTACTGGGCGAACAACACCAGCTGGACGCCTGGTTCTATGCCGGTGTCGCGGTGATCCTGGCCGCGGTGTTCATGCATCCGCTGCTCCATCGCCGCCAGCGCGCCCCGAAGCAGCCCGAACTTCTGGGCACCACCGAAAGCCACAACATCATCGATTGATCACGCCGCAGCGAATTGCATTTCCGCGCACAGGTGATTGATGAAGCCGCGCATTTCCGCCGAGGGATGATGCTCGCATCGCATGGATGCGGAGGTCGAAAAACGCGATGCGCTGCGCAGGCGCTATTGAACGTCACCCGCCGAATCTGGCTGTGCCACACCGGCCTCCTCGCCCAGAACTTCGGCAACGACGCGGTTACGGCCGTGGCTCTTGGCCCGGTACAAGGCGGCATCCGCGCGTCGGACGAGATCTTCGACCGACGCGGGCTCGCGTCCGATCCAGACCATGCCGATGCTGAGGGTCACGGTGAACTGTTTCCCGTTCCATTGGTGCGGCACGGCGCTGACGGCGGTCTGCAGGTTACGCATGCGCTGCTCGGCATCGGCATGACCGATGCCCGGTAGCAGCATCAGGATCTCTTCGCCGCCATAGCGGCCCAGCCGATCGCCTTCGCGCACGTGGGACTGGAGGAGACGGGCAATCGCCAACAAGGTGGCGTCTCCCGCCTGGTGGCCGAAAGTATCGTTGATGCGCTTGAAGTGATCGGCATCGACCAGTCCTACGGCCAGCCCCAGGGCAACACTGACATTCGGTTCGAGTTGTTCCGCCAGCTGGTCGAGAATGGCCTTGCGGTTGTAGAGGCCAGTGAGGCTGTCGTGGGTGGCCTGGTGATAGAGCTCGGCGCGGGCCAGCTCCAACTCGCGTTTTTCCTCGGTGAGTTCGGCGGTGCGTCCGTCCACCATGGTTTCCAGACGGCGGTTCTGGCGCAACAGGCGGCGCGAATGCCAACGCCAGCTCAAGGCCACGATCAACGCCAGCAACAGGAGTTCGAGCGGATAGGTCCACCAGGCCAGCCACCACGGCGGCGGGATGCTGAAATCGAAATAGGTCGGCGGGGAGAGGGTCCGATGGTCGTCGTCGATGGCCTGGATTTCGAGGCGATAGTCGTCCGATGGCAGACCGGTGAGGTTGATAATGTGCGCGCTGGTGGCGACCCACTCCGACCCCTGCAGCCGATAGCGGAAACGCGGTGCGCTGCCGGAGGAAGTTCCGAGCACCGCATAGCGCACGACGAGGGGCGCGCGGTTGTCGTCGATGTGCACGCTGGCGCCATCTTTCGCCGCCTTCGTGCCATGCATGACCGAGGTGATGACCACCTTGCGCGGATGGCTTGCAACCATCGCCTCCGGATGCAGCAGGTGGCTGACGCCGATGGCCGAGCCGATCCAGATCGAACCGTCGTGATCTTCGAAGAACGAATTCTGATCGGTCTCGTCCCACAGCAGTCCGTCGTCCTGTGACAGATGCGTCCAATGCCGGCCATCGAAGATATCCACGCCGCCGCTACCGCCGACCCAGATCCATCCACGATGGTCGCGCCGGACAAAATACGCCAGCGTGTTGTCGAGCCACACATCGGTGATGTCGCTCAGTGCCAGTTGATCGCCGTGTACGGTGGCATGAAACACTCCCGGCTCATTGGCGCCCAGCCACAGGCTGCCATCCGCATCCACCGCAACGGCACTGAAGCCGGAAGCCATGATTTTCCGGCCCGTTTGCATACGCGTCCAATGTCCTTCGGCGTAGCGCAACATGCCTTCATTGCAGGCGAACCACAGCGCGCCGTTGGCTCCTTCGGCAATATCCGAGCATTGCTGGTCGGTGGTCGGCACCGAGGGAATGCGCTGGGCCGGTGCACCGACGCTGTCGATGCGGTAAATGCCGTTGACCGTGCCGATCCACAGGCGCCCTTCCCGGTCGAAATGCAGCACCTTCACGAAGGCAGGTAGCTGTGCCGCCTGCGTGGTGCGTTTGCTGACCGGGTCGTAACGCAGGATGCGGTGGTCATACAGCCCGACCCACATCGCGCCGTCGGCGGCCTTCGCCATCGACAGGATCTGGCGCGGCGGCGGCGTGGACTGGATCGGCCAAGGCTGCAGGCGCATCCGGCCTTTTTCCAGCACGCTGCCGCCCAGTTCGTTGCCGAACCAGAGGTGTTCCTGGTCAAGGCGCAGGATCGACCAGTTCGGCATGCTGTCGAAGCCCTGGCCGAGCCCCCATCCCTCGATCAGCCCGTAGCCGTTCCAGCGCGATATGCCGCGTCCGTACGTGCCCAGCCAGAGCGTTCCCTGCCTGTCGAAAAGCAACGCCGTGACGCCGATGTCGGGCAGGCCGTTGCTGCTGTCGATGGTCGTCCAGCCCTTTCCATCCCAGCGCGCCAGGCCATGATTGGTCGACGTGAGGATGCGTCCCTGGGCATCCTCCACGAAACTGCCGTCATCCTTGATCACGTCCATGTCGTTGTCAGGTACGTCGCGCGCAATGAACTTCGTGGCACCTGCCGGCAGCACACTTACGTGATGCACGCCGCGCAACCACAACGTGCCCTGCCGGTCCATCAGCACGCCCGACCAGCTGTCGGCCGGCACACCCCGCTCCGGACCATCCACCAGGACTTTTCCGCTGGCATCGATGTGGCACAACGCCGTGTCGCATCCCAACCATAAGCGACCATGCGAGGCATACACCGTCGTGATGTTGCGCAGCTGCGGATGGGCCGCCAGCTCGGCATCGCCGAACATGGGGCGCAACACGGAAGGTTGCCCCATGCGCCCACCGGAAAGCACCATCAGCTGATTGTCGCGAACCAGCAACAGCCGCCCGTCGTCCAGCGCCACCATCGGTCGCCCGACGTCGGCGACCAGCGGCTTGCCGTTGAGCCGGATTTTTTCGAAATGCAGGCCATCGCCCGCACGCAACCCGGACTGGGTGGCTACCCAGATCCGCCCCAGTCGCGGGTTTTCCGCGATGGCGGTGACGTATTCGCCCTTGTCAAAGCCCTGCGCGACATCCATCCGCTCGAAGCTGCTGCCATCGAAGCGATACAGGCCCATTTCCGTACCGGCCCAGACGAAGCCGCGATGGTCCTGCATCAGCACATTGATGCTCAGGCTTTCCAGCCCGGACTTGCGATCGTACGTCTGCAACGAATACTGCTGTGCTCGCGCCGGCGAGCCGGCCAGCACCGACAGTGCAAGCATCAGCATGAGAAGATAGCGATTCCGGCTCCCCATCAACGACGTCCCTCGTCATGTCACAACGGCTTTTGGATCCTTCGTTCAAGCACGCATTGTGCCATGGTGACCGATATCGGGCCTCCGCCTGTGCGAAATCCCGAAAGACCGACACTCAATGCGGTGAAGTGCCGGAAGACGAACCCGTTGCGGGGCCGCCAGCACTGGCCGCAGCAGCAGGCATGGCCATGTCCGGCGAGCTCGCGCCCTGCCGGTCCGATCCATCCATGTCCATGTCTTCATCAGGCGGTGCCCGCGCCACGATGTCCTTGTACTGCGCCGGCGACAGTCCGGGCAGTTTCTGCAGGAACGCCACCATGCTCCAGATCGTGGCGTCGTCGTGACTGGAACCCCACGCCGGCATCGCGCTCATCTTGATGCCGTGCTTGATCACCCAGAACGCCTCGCGCGGATCGGGTGCGAACTTCGACAGCTGCGGCGGCTTCGGATACAGGCCCGGGCGCATTTCGTTTTCGGCCATGCCCGGCGCAAGGTGGCAACCGGTGCACATCGCCGCGTACTGGCCGGCACCCTTGAGCACCAGTTGCGAATCGTCGAGGTTCGGCACCGTGATGTCCTTCGCATGATGCGCGATCGAGCGCTCGCGCAATGTCTGCATCAGCGCGTACACGGGTTTCGTGTGATGCGCGTCGGCGCCGATGTCGTAGAGGCCGGACCAGACGAAGGCACCCAAGCCGAGGGCGGCGACGACGATCAGAATCACGATGGTGGTGAGGGTTTTCATGGGCTTTCCTGATGCCGTCTCTATGCTGTTGTGGGAGCGGCTTTAGCCGCGATGCTTTTGCCCGATCGAGAGAGCGTCGCGACTGAAGTCGCTCCCACAAGGTGTGTGCGCCTGGCTCAGAACCAGAAACGCATGCCGGCGAGAACGATCAGAATCACGATGGTGAAGCTTTTCATGGGCTCTCCTGATGTCGTCTCTTGTGGTTGTGGGAGCGGCTTCAGCCGCGATGCTTTTGCCTGATCGAGAGAGCGTCGCGACTGAAGTCGCTCCCACAGGGTGTGTGCGCCTGGCTCAGAACCAGAAACGCATGCCGGCGAGAACGATCAGAATCACGATGGTGAAGCTTTTCATGGGCTCTCCTGATGCCGTCTCTATGCTGTTGTGGGAGCGGCTTCAGCCGCGATGCCTTGGACCGATCGAGAGCGTCGCGACTGAAGTCGCTCCCACAGGATGTGTGCGCCTGGCTCAGAACCAGAAACGCATGCCGGCGACGAACTGCCTGTCCATCGATGATTGGCCATCCTGGCGCGCGTAGGCGGCCGCCGCACCGTAACGACGCTTCCAGACTACGCCGATGTACGGCGCAAGTTCTCGCCGGATTTCGTAGCGCAGACGCAGGCCCAGCTGTGTATCGGAAAGGCCGCTGCCGATACGGCTGGCCGGATCGTCGTGGCCGTAGAGGTTCACCTCGAGCTCCGGTTGCAATGTCCACCGCTGTGTGAACCGCAAGTCGTACTCGACGCGCAACCTTGCCGCGGTGCGGCCGGATGACCCGGCATAGGCGGTGGCCTCCAGTTCGAGCCAGTACGGTGCCAGACCCTGGATGCCGAACGCGGCCCAATGCCGATGGCCGATACCCATGTCCTGGCGCAAGCCGAGCTGGGTATCCCAGAACGCAGTCAGGGTGTGATCCCACAACAATTCGAGCCGGGCATCCTCGATCCGGCCGCCGCTGCGTTCGCCCTCACTGCGCAGCCACAGCTTGTCGCTGTCGTTGCCGTACCAGCCCTGCACGTCCCACGCCTGGGCATCGGTGTGCCGCCCACCCGCCGCTTCGAGCTGATCGACCCGCAGCATTCCCAGCGGCTCGCCATCGCGCATATCCATGCCCGGCATGCCGCTGTGGCCGATACCGTCGGAATAGTCCGAGCCACGGATCCCCACCTCGATCGGTGCAACGGCCGCCGGATCAGAGGTGGCTTGGTGATCCATCGCCGGCATGGCCGCGTGATCCATGGCCATCGGGAGCGGCGCGGCATTTTGCGCCAGGGCCAGCAGCGGCAGAGCCAGCAGCGGGCCGGCCATCCATCGGTGCATGCTCATGACACCACCACCTCGCGCATCATGCCCGCTTCCATGTGGTAGAGCATGTGGCAGTGATACGCCCAGCGGCCCGGCGCGTCGGCGGTCACTGCATAGCTGATGCGCTGCGCCGGCTGCACGTTGATGGTGTGCTTGCGCACCTGGAACGTGCCGTCGGGATTTTCCAGCTCGCTCCACATCCCGTGCAGATGAATCGGATGATTCATCATGGTGTCGTTGACCAGCACGATGCGCAGCCGCTCGCCGGTGTTGAAGTGGACGGGCTTGGCGTCGGAGAACTTCACGCCGTCGAGCGACCACATGTAGCGCTCCATGTTGCCGGTCAAGTGCAGCTCGATCTCGCGTCCGGGTTCGCGTGGATCGATTGATCCGCCGACGGTGTGCAGGTCGGCGTAGGTCAGCACGCGCCGGCCGTTGTCGCGCAGGCCCACGCCCGGGTCGTCGAGATTCGTGCGCGGCATGTCCACGTGCATGTCGACGCCGGGGCTATATTCACTGCGCGCATGATGCACGACTGGCGCAGACGGCATCGCCGCCATGTCCGACATATCCATGCCTGGCATGGCAGCCATTGCGGTGTGGCCAGCGTGTCCGCCGGCATCGCCCATCGTCATCGCGCCCATCATGTCCCGCATTGTCAGCAATTGCCGTGGATCGGGTGCCGGCACTTCGGCCTGCATGCCGGCACGTGGCGCCAGGGTGCCGCGGGCGTAGCCGGTACGATCGATGGACTGGGCGAACAACGTGTAGGCACGTTCGTCCTGCGGCTCGACGATCACGTCGTAGGTTTCGGCCACGGCGATGCGGAATTCGTCGATCGTCACCGGTGCCACGTCCTGTCCGTCGGCGCTGATCACGGTCATCTTCAGGCCTGGGATGCGCACGTCGAAGATGCTCATCGCCGAGCCGTTGATGAAGCGCAGGCGGATTTTCTCGCCGGGGCGGAACAGCCCGGTCCAGTTGCCGGCCGGCGTGGTGCCGTTCATCAGATAGGTATAGGTGAGGCCGGAAACATCGCCGAGATCCGTCGGATTCATGCGCATCGCGTTCGACATGCGACGTTGCGCCAGCGCTCCGTTCACGCCATCGTGGCGTACGTCACGCATGAGGTCGGCGACGGTGGGCCGCGCTGCGTTGTAGTAGTCGCCCTGTTTCTTCAGCTTTGCGTAGATGCGCTCCGGATCCTCGTCGGTCCAATCGTTGAGCATCACCACGTAATCGCGCTGGACCGGATGCCGTTCCGGACCATCCGGCTCGATCACCAGCGCACCGTACAGTCCGGTCTGTTCCTGGAAGCCCGAATGCGAGTGATACCAGTAGGTGCCGCTCTGCCGCAGCGTGAAGCGGTAGACAAAGGTTTCGCCCGGCGCGATGCCGGGAAAGCTGATGCCGGGCACGCCGTCCATGGGCGACGGCAACAGGATGCCGTGCCAGTGGATCGAGGTCGGCACGCGCAGACGGTTGTTGACGCGCAGGATGACAGTAGAACCCTGCCGCATGCGCAGCACCGGTCCGGGCACGCTGCCGTTGACGGTGGTGGCGAGTCGTGCCGCGCCGGTGTAGTTGACCGGTGCTTCAGTCACATCGAGCGTGAAGTCCGTGCCACCCGGTACGGTCGGCTGACCGGCGCTGGTCAATGCCCATATCGGCGATGAGCGAAACAACCCGATGCCGGCGAACGCACCGCCCGCGGCAAGACCCTGCACGAAACGACGACGCGACAAACTCGGCGGCACCACCGCCGGTTCAATGACTTTCATGATGCATCTCCAGACAACCCGCTCCGGCATGGCCGGAGTCATTCATGGCCGCCGCCGCACGATCAATCCGGCGTGGGCCGGAGCGCGACGGATGAGGTCAGGCAGGCATCGGGAGTGCAGGAGGCCGCAGTGGCGGTGAGGAAGTCACGAGGGGTGCGTCCGCGCCCTGTCGCGGAACGTGCAAGGCATCGGTGGCCGCCGAAACAAGGGCGACCTGGAGCAACGTCGGCAAGTCACCGGTCGTCACGCAATGGCAGGCCTGCATTGTGCAGTGGTCGCCATGGAGCTGGTTCATGCAGCAATCATCCGCCATGCCCTGCATGGCGTGATCCATCGCGTGCGTCACCGAAACCATCGGCCCGCCAGCAGACGCGGCGCCCGTCATCCCGGCGCCAGGCACACCCTGCACCGGGACCACGGCCAGGAACATCCAGGCCAGCCACGCCAACATCCTCAGATGCGGCGAGCGAGCGAGCGGGTGCGGCGTGCGATTCATCGGCGCAGCTTAGGTGCTGCGCAGGCAAGCCTCAACTCTGGACGTGCATCCAGTTGCCTTTCTTTCCTGCAGGAGCGGCTTCAGCCGCGATGCCCTGAGGCTCGTTACAGCACAGGAGAAGAGCATCGCGACCGAAGTCGCTCCTACAGGGCAGCGCCGTGCTTACTTGCTGTAACCCATGTGCAAGGTGATCTTGTCACCTGCCTTCAAGTCCGCCACCGAAGCCGGCGGAAAATGTACGCGCAGCGACATGCCGGCGGTGTTCACCGCGACGATGCCGGTGGTGGTATCGACCGAGGTGACCGTGGCGGGCATCTTGTGCATGCTGCCGTTGTTGTCGTGACGCATCTTGTGATGCATCGAATCCTTGCCCATATGGCCCATGCTGCTTGAGGCTGGCGCGGGCGCCATGCTTCCGGTGTCCTGGGCACTGACCGCGCCGACGGCCAGACAAAGGCCGAAAGCGGCCGTCGCAACGACGATTTTTGGCGAAAACATCTTGATGATCTCCGCACGAGGGCGGTCAGGCCAGCTGCCTGATCGGTTGCTGTTGCACAACTAACGGGAGCCTGCGCCGGGCGATGTGCAGGAAAGGTTACGTGAGGCCACGAAGCGGCGACATACGCACCTCTATACTGGCGCCTTCCCGCCTGCCGTGACCGCCATGAATTACCGCCACGCCTATCACGCCGGCAACTTCGCCGATGTCCTGAAACATACCGTGCTGTTCGCGCTGATCGAGGCGATGCAGGCCAAGCCGGCGCCGTTCTGCTACATCGACACCCATGCCGGCAATGGCAACTACGCGCTGGACGGCTTCGAGGCGCGCAAGACCGGTGAGCACAAGGACGGTATCTCGCGTCTGCATCCGGCCGAAAAGGTGCCGCCGCTGCTGCAGCGCTGGCGCGCCAGCATTCTCGGCGCCGAAGGCAACGAGCAGGGCCTGAAGCTCTATCCCGGCTCCCCGCTGCAGGTCGCCCGCCTGTTGCGTCCCGACGACAGCGCGCAGCTGTGCGAGCTGCACACCGAGGAAGCGGCCAAGTTGCGTGACCTGTTTCGCGGCAACCAGCAGGTACACGTACACCAGCGCGACGGTTACGAGGCGCTGAAGGCGCTGCTGCCGCCGAAGGAAAAACGCGGCGTCGTGCTGATCGATCCGCCTTACGAGGCGCAGGAGGCCGAATACAAGTTGATCGAGCAGGCGCTGAAGTCTGCCCTGCTGCGCTGGCCCACCGGGGTCTACGCCGTGTGGTACCCGATCAAGCTGCGCAGCCAGGTACAGCCGTTCCTGCGCAAGTTGCAGCACAGTGGGGTGAAGCGGATCCTGCGCACCGAACTGCTGGTGCATCCGGACGACTCGCCGTTGCGCCTCAATGGTTCGGGCATGGTGATTCTCAATGCGCCATGGAACCTCGACGACAGCTTGCGCGAGCCGCTGAAATCGCTCGCCAGCCTGCTGGCTCAGGACCGCCCGGCTGAGGTGAAACTGGACTGGTTGCTGGACGAAGCCGGCAGCATGCTGAACACGCCTAGTCCGTTGCCTGCCTCGCGACTACCGCGTCCACCGGGTCGCCGCTAAGCTCGACCTCTCAGACAGCGTTCCTCCACCAGGAGCCTCATCATGCGCACCCGTCCCGCTTCCATGCTGCCCCGTCTCGCCCTGCCGGCCACGCTGTTGATGCTGGCCGCCTGCGCTCCCGCACCGATCTACAAGACCACCGCCACCGCAGTCATCGCCACTCCGCTCCAGGCGGCGCAGACACCCGAGCGTTACAGCAACCAGCCGGTGATCTGGGGCGGTCGCATCGTCCAGGTCAAGGTGTTCAGCGATCACAGCGAGGTCGAACTGCTGGCCTATCCGCTGGATTCCTCGCAGCGGCCGAAAGCGAATGACAGCGGCAACGGCCGCTTCATCGCCGTGCTGTCCGGTTACGCGGAGCCGCTCAACTATCCGTCGGGCGCCTTGATGACGATCAGCGGCACGCTCAATGGCAGCCGTGCCGGCAAGGTCGGTGAGGCCGACTACGTGTTTCCGCTGGTTGCCGTGGCGCAATCGCATGTGTGGACGGCCGACGAGATGAACCGCGGTCGCAACAACGTCCACTTCGGCCTGGGTGTGGGCGTCGGCATCCATTGATGTCTCTGCGCAAATTCCTGCGTCACCGGTAGACTTGGCGGCCACATCCAGGGATCAAAGCCGCATGTCGTCCGGTCACGCCAACCCCGTCAAGGCCATTTTGCTGGCGCTGGGCGCCAATTTCGCCATCTTTGTCGCCAAGCTGTTCGCGGCCATCATCACCGGCTCCGGCGCGATGATGGCCGAGGCCGTGCACTCGCTGGCCGACTGCGGCAACCAGGGCCTGTTGCTGCTGGGCATCCGCCAAGCCAAGCGTCCGCCGTCCGACGAATTCCCGCTGGGCTGGGGACGCGCGCTGTACTTCTGGTCGTTCCTGGTCGCGATCCTGCTGTTCAGTGTCGGCGGCATGTTTTCGGTCTACGAGGGCATCCACAAACTTGGCCATCCCGAGCCGCTGAAATGGCCGTGGCTGGCGCTGGGCGTGCTGGTATTCGGCATCGTCGTCGAGGGCATCTCGATGCGCGGCTGCATGGTGGAAGTGAACAAGGCCCGCGGTGATCAGGGCCTGTGGCAGTGGTTCCGCGAAACCCGTTCCAGCGAGTTACTGGTGATTTTCGGCGAAGACCTGGCCGCACTGGTCGGGCTGTGCCTGGCCACGATCGCCATCGGCGCCACCATGCTCACCGGCAACCTGATGTTCGATGCCGCAGGCACCATCGCCATCGGCATCCTGTTGATCGTGGTCGCGGTGCTGGTGGCGATCGAGGTGAAGGCCTTGCTGATCGGCCAGGGCATGGAGCCACGCCGCCGCGACGAGCTGATGAGCTTCCTGAAAAACCGCCCCGAGGTCGCCGAGGTGCTGAACCTGATCACCCTGCAGATGGGCCCCGACGTGATGGTGGCGGTGAAGGCTCGCATGCAGCCCACCCCCGACAACGACAGCCTGATCGAGGCGATCAATACCGCCGAGGCAGCGATGAAGGCGGAATTCAGCGATGTGCGCTGGAGTTTCTTTGAGCCGGACAACGCGAACTGAATACGGGGATGGAAAGGCGGCGGCCCGACCATCCACCTGCCAATCCGTATCCATGCACCCGGTACACTTCCTAGTCATTGTCCACAAACATCTACCATCCCATGCGCAATCCGCTGCAAGAACAACTCCTCAAGGCCGGCCTGGTCAACAAGACCAAAGCGGCCCAGGTCGTGCGCGAGCAAGCGAAGAAGCACAAGGGCAAGGCACCCGCACCACCGAGCGCCGAGCAGGTGGAAGCACAGCGGCTGCAGGCGGAAAAGGCCGAGCGTGATCGTACGCTGGCGGCAGAACGCAATGCGCAGGCGCGGGCGCAGGAAGCACGCGGACAGGTGCGCCAGATCGTCGAGGCGCACAAGGTGAAGCGTGAGGGTGAAATTGCCTACCGCTTCACCGATGGCGCGGCGATCAAGTCCATGCTGGTGAACGAGCCGCTGCGCGCGCAGCTGGCCGCCGGCGTGCTGGTGATCGTGCGTCACGACCAGGGTTACGAATTGTTGCCGCGCGTGGCGGCCGACAAGGTGTATGAGCGTGACGCTGAGATGGTCGTACTCGATCACGGCCGCACTGAAGCCGGTAGCGGCAACGAGGCGGACGACGAGTACTACAAGCAGTTCGAAGTGCCGGATGATCTGGTCTGGTAGTTCCTCTGGACGAGGGACGTTGCAGGTTCGAAGCGTGCTCGCGCCACCCGATCTTTCATCCAACGACGCGCGCCCCTTCGACTCCGCTGCGCTACGCTCAGGGTGAACGAGGAACTGGGCGATTCGCGACCTGGATCATGGGCGTTCAAGTTCCAGCAAATCCCAGCCATTGCCGTACAGATCCTCGAACACCGCCACCGTGCCGTAGGACTCATGGCGCGGCTCTTCGCGGAAGTGCACGCCCGCGGCGCGCATGCGCTGCCAGTCGCGCTGGAAGTCGTCGGTATGGAGCAGCAGGAATACGCGACCGCCGGTCTGGTTGCCAACGCGGGAAGCCTGCTCCTCGCCCTTCGCCTTGGCCAGCAGCAGGCGCGTTTCCAGGGAACCGGGCGGCGCCAGCAACACCCAGCGCTTGCCGTCGCCCATGTCGGTATCCTCGACCAGTTCGAAGCCGAGTGCACGGGTGTACCAGGTGATGGCTTCGTCGTAGTCGGCGACCAGCAGTGCCAGTGCGCCCAGATGCTGTTTCATGACCTGTCCTTGCGTGCGGGAAGCGGGCCCAGTTCGGCCTGCAGTTTCTTCGAGAGTTTCGAACGTACCGTCGCATACGCATCGCGCAGCAACGCATGCAGCTCGACGGTGGTGAAGCGCGACGGTTCGGTGATCGACACCCAGCGCGCGCGAGCCAGGTAAGGCGCCGGGATGACGCCGGGCTGATCGGTGAGTTCCAGGAAGCGGTCATCCGGCACCTTGAACGACAAGCGCCCGCCTTCGCTGCCGTCCTCGTGCGTGATCACGAACATCTTGCCGCCGACGCTGAATACCAGGTTGCTGCCCCATTTGACGTCGCGGGTAACGCCTGGCCAGCGGCCACACAGCGCGTCCAGTTGTGCAACGGTGAGCCCGCCGGATCTGCGTGTCATACCTTGCTCCCCGATAAATAGGAACGCCCATTGTGCGGTGTGCAGGTGCGACTGTCTGCCGCGTCAATAACATTCCGTACTGCAACACGGTTGTACTGTTGGCGTTGCTGGCTACTCTTGGAAAAGCGCGCATTCCTCATTGAAAATTCATGTTGCACCGCACACAATACGCAAAAGTATGGAATTGCCATGATCCCTGCCATCGACTTTGCCGCTCCTTCCCGTTTCGCCTCGTTGCCATCGCGCAGTTGCGAGCGCTTCGCGCGTCCGCGTGTGGCGTCCTCGCCAATGGGCGAGCGGGTGCAGACGCGTGATGGCCGCGAACTGGTGCTGCGTCCGATCGAGCCGGGCGACGTGACCGCGATGCAGCGTTGTTTCACCCGGCTGTCGCCGGAAGACATCCGCCGTCGCTTCCTGCACGCGATGTCCGAACTGCCGGCGCCGATGGCGCAGCGGCTATGTCGGATCGATCCCGCGCTCGAGACCGCTTACGTGCTGATGGACGAATCGGTGCAGCCGGCCGAGATGCGTGGCGTGGGCCGGATCTTCGTCGACGAGGCGATCGACAGCGCCGAATTCTCGGTGCTGGTGGAGCAGGCCTGGAGCCGCCTCGGCCTTGGCGCGCTGCTGATGCAGCGCCTGGTCGACGACAGCCGTCGTCGCGGACTGTCCGAATTGTGGGGTTATGTGCTGCTGGAGAACCGGCCCATGCTGAAGCTCTGCCGTGAGCTGGGTTTCACCCAGCGGATGATGCCGGACGAGCCGGGCACGGCGCTGATCACGCTGAAGCTCTGAGCGGAGAGCGCTACCCCTCGCCCTCCCCTGCAAGCAGGGGAGGGCGCAAAGCACTTCACGCCAGCTCCCCTGCAACACAGTGGAGAGGCAAAGCACTTCACGCCCGCCCCCCCCTGCAACGCAGGAGGGTGCGCTTTTGATCTTGTCAAAACTATCGAAGAGTGCCTCCATCCCAGCTACCCCTGCTCCGCCAGGGAAGGGAGCCGAGGCACATCGCGTTACACTTGCCCGCTTTCCCTGGCGCGGCCCGATGGCGGCGCCTCGCACACGCGTCTCCTATGCCCAGCCTGATCAAGCACCCGCCCCTGCCCAACACCCCCAAGCAACGCCGCTACTGGACGCCACCGCACGGCTCCGCGCGGGCGCTACTGATTGCCGAGGCGGCACGCTCGCACGATGGCCTGCTGGTGGCGGTCACCCGCGATACCCAGCGTGCCCAGGCGCTGGAGGCAGAACTGAAGATTTTCGCCGGCGGTCTGCCGGTGTTGCATTTCCCGGACTGGGAAACGTTGCCGTACGACGTGTTCAGCCCGCACCCGGAGATCGTTTCGCAACGCATCGCCACGCTGTACCAGTTGCCGAACGTAAAACGTGGCGTGCTGGTGGTGCCGGTGGCCACGCTGATGCAGCGGATCGCCCCGCGTTCGCATATCACCGGCTCCGGTCTGGTGCTGGCGAAAGGGCAGAAGCTCGACATCGCGACCGAACAGCGTCGACTTGAAGCATCCGGTTATCGCCACGTACCGCAAGTGGCCGAGCCGGGTGACTTCGCGGTGCGCGGCGCGCTGCTCGACATCTTTCCGATGGGTACGGCCGAGCCGTATCGCATCGAGCTGTTCGACGACGAAGTGGAATCGATCCGCAGCTTCGATCCGGAAACCCAGCGCTCGCAACAGCAGGTGGACAGGGTCGAGCTGCTGCCCGCGCGCGAGTTTCCGCTCACCGACGAGGCTGCGAAGGAATTTCGCGGCAACCTGCGCGAGCGCTTCCCGATCGACGTGCGCCGTTGCCCGCTGTACCAGGACATGAAGGAGGGCGTCACGCCCGGCGGCATCGAGTACTACCTGCCGCTGTTTTTCCGCGAGACCGCCACGCTGTTCGACTACCTCGCCGACGACGCCTTGTTCGTGCTCGGTGAAGGTGCGGGCGATGCGGCCGACCAGTTCTGGACGCAGACCGCCGAGCGCTACGACCAGCGCGCGCACGACATCGAACGCCCGGTGCTGCCGCCGGGCGAACTTTATCTTCCGCCGGACCAACTGCGCGAGCAGCTCAACAGGCGGCTACGTGTGGAGGTGGTCGATGCCGGCCACGAGCACGCGGTCGCGGTCGGCACGCAACCCGCGCCCGAGCTGCCACTCAATCGCAAGGGGGAGGAACCGGGCGCATCGCTACGGCATTTCCTGTCCAGCTATCCGGGTCGCGTGCTGATCGCCGCGGATTCGGCCGGACGACGCGAGGCATTGATCGAGACACTGGCGACCGCCGGGCTGAAGCCGCACGTCGTGGAAGGCTGGACGGCATTCCTGCCGCCACAGGCTCCTGGGGAAACGGCTTCAGCCACGACGATGTCGCATCAGGCGGGCAAGAACATCGCGACTGAAGTGGCTCCCACAGAAGTATCTGCATCGGCGCGCTTCGCCATCACCATCGCCGGACTGGAACAGGGCTTCACGCTCACTACGCCCGCACTCGTCGTGCTTACCGAGCGCGAACTGTATGGCGAACGGGTGCGCAGCGAACGCGACCGCAAGCGCCGGCGCGGTACCGCGCGCGATCCGGAAAGCATCATCCGCGATCTCACCGAACTCACCCTCGGCGCACCGATCGTGCACGTCGACCACGGCGTGGGCCGCTATCAGGGCCTGGTTTCGATGGATGTCGGCGGCATGGATGGCGAGTTCCTCACCATCGAATACGCCAAGGGCGACAAGCTGTACGTGCCGGTGGCGCAACTCGGCCTGGTCAGTCGCTATTCGGGCACCGCGCCGGAGCTGGCGCCGCTGCATTCGCTCGGTGGCGATGCGTGGGAGCGCGCGCGTCGAAAGGCCGCCGAAAAAGTACGCGACGTGGCTGCCGAACTGCTCGCGATCTACGCCCAGCGCGAGGCACGTGGTGGCGAGTCGATGCCGATCGACCGACAGCTGGTGGAGGAATTCGGCAGCACATTTCCGTTCGAGGAAACGCCAGATCAGGAAACCGCGATCGAGGCCGTGCTCGGCGACCTCGCTGCGCCGCGCGCGATGGATCGGGTGATCTGTGGCGACGTCGGTTTCGGCAAGACGGAGGTCGCGCTGCGCGCCGCGTTCGCCACCGCCACCGCCGGCAAGCAGGTCGCCGTGCTGGTGCCAACCACCCTGCTCGCCCAGCAACATTACCGCAATTTCGCCGATCGCCTCGCCGACTGGCCGGTGCGTGTGGACGTGCTGTCCCGCTTCAAGTCGACCAAGGAAGTGAACGATGCGCTGAAACGCCTCGCCGACGGCCAGATCGACGTGATCGTGGGCACGCACAAGCTGCTGCAGCCGGACATCAAGTTCAAGAACCTCGGCCTCGTCATCGTCGACGAGGAGCAACGTTTCGGCGTACGCCAGAAGGAGCAGCTGAAGAAGCTGCGCGCCGAAGTCGATCTGCTGACGATGACCGCCACACCCATCCCGCGCACCCTGAACATGGCGATGGCCGGCCTGCGCGATCTCTCGCTGATCGCCACGCCGCCGGCACATCGTTCAGCCGTGCGCACGTTCATCTCGGCGTGGGACCCGGCGACGATCCGCGAGGCATTGCAGCGCGAGCTGTCGCGCGGCGGCCAGGTGTACTTCTTGCACAACGAGGTGCAGAGCATCGAGCGCGTCGTGCGCGAGCTGGAAGAACTGGTGCCCGAGGCGCGTATCCGCATCGCCCATGGCCAGATGCCCGAAAGGGAACTGGAGGGTGTGATGGCGGATTTCCACCGCCAGCGTTTCAACGTGCTGGTGTGCACCACCATCATCGAAACCGGCATCGACATCCCCACCGCCAACACCATCATCATCGATCGCGCCGACCGTTTCGGACTGGCGCAATTGCACCAGTTGCGCGGCCGCGTCGGCCGCTCGCACCATCGTGCCTACGCGTATCTGGTGGTGCCCGACCGCAAGTCCATCACCGCCGATGCACAGAAGCGCCTGGAAGCGCTGGCTTCGCTGGAGGAACTTGGCGCCGGCTTTACCCTGGCCACGCACGACCTGGAAATCCGTGGCGCCGGTGAATTGCTCGGTGACGAGCAGTCCGGCCAGATCCAGGAAATTGGCTTCGGCCTCTACACCGAACTTCTGGATCGCGCGGTGCGTGCGCTGAAGTCGGGCAAGGTACCGGATTTCGATCTCAGCTCCGAACACGAGACCGAGGTCGAGCTGCACCTGCCCGCGCTGATTCCGGATGACTACCTCGGTGACGTGCACGCGCGCCTGACCCTGTACAAGCGCATCGCCAGCGCGCGCAGCGAAGACGATTTGCGCGATCTGCAAGTGGAAATGATCGACCGATTCGGCCTGCTGCCCGACCCCACCAAACAACTGTTCGCCGTGGCCAGCCTGAAGCTGATGGCTACTCCGCTGGGCATTCGCAAGCTGGACTTCGGCGCCAATGGCGGCCGTATCGTGTTCCGCGAAAAACCCGAAGTGGACCCGATGACCATCATCAAGCTGATCCAGCAACTACCGCGCGTCTACAAACTGGATGGTCAGGACAAGCTGAAAATCACACTGGACCTGCCCGGCGCCACCGAGCGCATTCGCAGCGCCCAGGAAGTGCTGATCCTGCTGGGTGCGCGCCGGCCGGGTTGATTTTCCGGGGCCTGTGCGCCGACGCATCCGGTATGGCCGGGTGACCCTGCGCGTCCGGATTGAACCTGGACGCGGCGTCAGTGGGGAAACCTTGGGAACCTGCACGCTGCGCAGACAGGGCGCCATCCATCTTGTTTGCAGTGGCACGACCCGTGCTTGACATGTTCGCAATGGATGGTGCAGGTTCGTCCGTTGACCATGCGATTATGGTGGATGGACGTGACCTTGCTGGCTGATTGCCCGGTTGCGTGAGGCGATGGGATCGCCGACAACATTGTTTTGGCAGGTGGACTCGTCGATGGTCTGCAGTCTCTTGGGAGACTGTCAGAACGGAGAGAGGCAAATGGAGAAACCGATCACAGTACCGTCAGCAGACCGCCGTGGGCGGCCATGGCACGGTTTTGTGCTCGGTTTGCTGCTGTGCCTCGGATCAGTTTGCGCCCATGCCGCCAGCCCGTTGAACGGTGCCTGGCGCGAAGCACGCACCGGCGACACCCCGCAAATCGTCATGAGCGATTATCACGCCGGCCTGTTGAAGAGTTTCGACCCTTCGCTGCTGCAACGGTTTTCGCGCGGCAGCCTGGGCAGCTGGGTGGTGATCACGGCCCAGCCGCCGTGGGACAACAGTGAACGGGTATTGACGATTTATCCGCCGACACTTGGCGTGGTTACCGTCTATGGACCGGGCCAGCCACAGACGCTGGCACTGGACGATTTCAGTGCACCGACCCACGGCCACGGCCAACTGGCCTGGCAAGTGCCAACGACCATGGCTGCATCGACGCCGATCCTGCTCAAGTTCGAGCCGTCGCTGATGATCAACGCGCCGGTGCGCTTTCATCTGCAACCCCGGAACGAGTACGTGCAGCAGGATGCGCACTGGCTGGTCTTCGCCAGCGCCTGTTTTTCGGTGATGCTGGCGATGGTGCTGATGGCGCTGTGTTTTGCGCTGATGCTGCGTGACGTCACGTATGCCTGGTACGCCGGCTACATCGTCTGTTACACGCTGATCCAGGGCATCCAGACCGGCTTCATCTTCCATCCACTCGAATGGGAGTGGTTGTCGGGCATGGCCTTGATGGTCGGTTCAGCCGCAGTGGCCCTGTCCGTGGCGTTCGCTTCGCTGTTCATGATGCGGTTCTGCGAATTGCAGCGTTACACACCCTTGCTGCGGGTGCCGATCGTGGCACTGGCCGTGGGCATGATCCAGGTGGTGCTGATGCGCTGCAGCCACGTACCGTTGCTGATCGAGGTGGCGCAGATCCTGCTCAATCCGTTGCTGATGATCGGTGCCGTATTGCTGCTGACGGCGGCGATCATCGCCGCCGCCCGGGGTTCGCGGCAGGCGTGGTTTTTTCTTGCCGGCTGGACGCCGCTGCTGCTGCTCACCGCGTTGACCAGCGCCCAGGTCAACGGCGCACTGCCCCAGCTGGACTGGCTCAACGATGCCAGCCTGGCCGGCGGTGCATTCGAAGCTGTCGTGCTGTCGCTGGGCCTGGCCGACCGGGCCCTCACCTTGCGCCATGATCGTGACATCGTGCGCGTGCTGGCCGATCAGGATGCGTTGACCAATGTACTCAATCGCCGCGCCTGGACCGAGCGCGCCAGCGTGGTGCTGGCTACCGAGCCATCGCGGCCGATCGCGCTGCTGTTTCTCGACCTCGATCATTTCAAGCTGCTGAATGATCAACAGGGCCACAACACCGGCGACCGCGCACTGGTTGCGGTCGCCAGGGCGCTGATCACCGAGCTGCGCCCTGGCGACCTGCTTGGCCGTTATGGCGGCGAAGAGTTCGTCGCCCTGCTCGACGGGACCCAGCCACAGCAGGCCATGCACGTGGCGACGCGACTATGTCGGCGCGTGCATCGGCTGGAAATCCCGGTCAGCAACGATTCGTTGTTTCTCAGTATCAGCATCGGGGTCGCCATCCATCAGGACGGCGACGATCTGGAATCACTCGTCGAACGCGCCGATCAGGCCATGTACGACGCCAAGCTCAACGGGCGAAACCGCGTCTGCCTGCATAGCGGCGCCATCTCGGCACGAACCACGAGCAGCGCGCGACTGCACGTGGTGGAAAAGCGCGAACGCGACCGCTGAGCCGGCCTCAGCGCTTGGCCAATTCCCGTGCCGCGGCAACCACTTCAGCCTCACCGGGAAGCACCAGCAATGCCGCACCGGCCAATGGCGTGAACGTATCGGCACCTACCACACGCTCGATCGGCGTGGCACCGCAGCCGCCCTCGACGATCGCGGTGATCACGCCTTCGCCCACACCGGCACTCTTGCGACCCTCGTCCAGCACCAGAATGCGTTTGGCCGTCTTCGCCTGCGTTGCGATGAACGCGTCGTTGAGCGGCGCCAGCCAGCGCAGGTCGATCACGCGGACCTGCCAGCCTTGCTCCTTCTCGATCGTGCGCGCCGCGCGCAACGCCATGGGCACGCCGTTGCCGAAGGTGAAGATCACCAGGTCATTCGCCATCTCGTTGTAGACGCGGCCCTCGCCCAGCGTCATCGCCCTGTCCGGCGACGGATAGTCGAACTGCCACTGGCCGTCGCCGGCTTCGTACAGATCCTTGGTCATGTACAGCGCAATCGGCTCGAGGAAGGCGCATACCCGGCCGTCGACCTTTGCCAGCGCCATCATGGTGCGCAGCATCATCGCTGCGTCGTCGCCACGGCTCGAACAACCGACCACCAAACCGGGGATGTCGCGCAACGCGGTGATCGAATTGTCGTTGTGGAAATGGCCACCAAAACCTTTCTGGTAACCGAGCGAAGCGACGCGCATCACCATCGGGTTGCGATACTGGTCGTTGGAGAAGAACTGCAGCGACGCCGCTTCGCCGCGGATCTGGTCGCAGGCGTTGTGGAAATACGCCAGATACTGGATCTCCGGCATCGGCAGCATGCCCATGTTCGCGTAGCCCTGGGCCAGACCCAGGATCATCGTTTCGTCCAGCAGCGTATTGAATACGCGGCTGCCCTTGAAGGTCTTGTTGAGCCCCTTGGTGACGGTGTACACGCCGCCCTTCTGCGCCACGTCCTCACCGAACAGCAGCGCCTGCGGATATTTCGCCAACAGGTCGTGCAACGCCTGGCCGACCTGGATCGCCAGATGCCTCGGCGGCAATTTCTCCGGCAGCTTCGCTTCGCCGCCGAACACCGCCAGCCGCTTCTCCGCGTAATCGGCACGCGTGGCCTCGGCCTTGACCGCCGCCGGCGTGTAGGGTGCCAGCGGCGTCATGACATCCTCAAGCGAGGTCAGCCGGTGCCGCGAATCCGCATCCTCGGCGGCGGCGAAGCAGCGCTTGCGGGTTGCCTCGTAGAGATTCAGCAAGTCATCCTTCGAATACAACCCCGACTCCAGCGCGATGCCGGCAGAGCGGAGCAGCGGATCGGTAGCCTCGACGGCAAACAGTTCCTCGATGCTGCGCCATTCGATCTCGAAATCGGTGCCGGCGTGGCCCATCACGCGGGTGGTCTTCAGATGCAGGAAGGTTGGCCGGCGTGTCGTGCGGCAATGCTCCAACGCGCGTTGTACCTGACCGTAGCCCTCTGCCAGGTCGAGGCCATCGGCAAAGAAGTAGTCGAGGTTGGCGCGATGCTGGTAGTTGTTCGCGACCCAGCCCGACGGCGTCTTCACCGAGATGCCGATGCCGTTGTCCTCGCACACGAACAAAACCGGTGCGGGCAACTTCTGGTACGCCGTCCACGCGGCCGTGTTGAATGCGGTTTGCGCGGTGGCGTGGTTGCTGGAGGCGTCGCCGAACGAGCAGATCGTGATGCTGTCATCGGGGATCGGCAGCGTGTGGCCGATGCGCCTGGCCTGCTCGATCGCCACCGCGGTGCCCAGCGCCTTGGGCAGGTGCGAGGCGATCGTCGAGGTCTGCGGCAACACCCACAACGGCTTGCTGCCCCATACCTTATGCCGGCCGCCGGAAGCCGGATCGTCCTTGCTGGCGGCGAAACTCAACGCCGAATCGACCACCGGATCCATGCCGGGAATCTTGCGAAAACGCTCGGCCATGAAGCCGCCCGAGCGGTAATGCAGGAACGCCGGATCGGTATGCCGCGCCAGTCGCGCCACCATCGCGTTGCCTTCATGGCCGCTGGAGCCGATCGTGTAGAACACCTTGTTCTGCACGCGCAGCACGCGTGCCATCAGGTCGAGGTGGCGCGAAATCAATTGCGATTCCAGCAACTCGCGGAAACCGCGCGCATCCAGCGCACTGCCCGGCAGCACCGCGTCGCCATCATGCGGCGCGGCGCGCACATCACCCTGCCACAACTGCACGAACTCGATGAAGTTCTGGTCGACGACCTCGGCACGGTTGAAACCCTTGTGGCGAGCGCTGATGGCAAATGGAATGGACATGATGGTTATCGCTTGGATGAATGGGGAAATGGCGGTTCTGTGGAAGCGGCGTCCACAAGCTCAGCGCTGCATCGGGGTGTACCCCGGTTGCGCCTGCACACGGCCGAGCCACGCGCAAATATTCGGAAACACGGACAGATCGAAACCACCGTCGCCAGCGCAATGGGTATACGCGTACAGCGCGATGTCGGCGATGCCGTAACTGTCGCCGACGAACCAGTCCTGCCCGACCAGGTGCTGCTCCATCACACCGAGTACCTGCGTGCCCTTCTGCCGCAGCGCCGGCACTTCGGCCTGGCGCGGATGGTCGTGCGGCAACCAGCCACGAATGAAGCGTGCCACCGCTATGCACGGCTCATGGCTGTACTGCTCGAAGAACAACCACTGCAGCGTCTGCGCGCGCAGCCAGCGATCGTCCGGCAGCAACGGCGTGCCCTCGGCGAGGTAGCAGAGAATCGCATCGGACTCGGCCAGCCGGCGGCCATCGTCCAATTCCAGCAGCGGCACCTTGCCGTTCGGGTTCTTCGCCAGATAGGCCGGCGTGCGCGTTTCCCCGCCCACGCTGTCGACGTCGACCCAGCGATACTCGCGACCCAGCTGATCGAGCAAGAGCTGCAGCTTGTAACAATTACCGGAGGCGCGCATGCCATGAATCGTGAGCACTATGGTTCTCCGCCGAGGCGCTTCAGCAGCGCCGCACGCTGCAAGTCTTTTGGACGTCCGAAACTTTCCAGCACGCGGATCTGCTCCGCCACCGTGGGAACGAGAACCGCCAGACCGGCCACGTCCACGGTGACGATCGCGTCGATCCGCACCGGCTGCCAGCCGCGCTCGCCGTGGAGTTCGAGGCCGCCCATGACTTCCACCGGCAATCCGGGAAACAGAAAACGGGCGAAGTGCGAACGAAAACGTTCCTCACCGGGCGGCACGAAGGTGTCATCGCGACGCCCGCGCCAGTGCCCGGCCAGCGTTTGCGCATCGCGCACACTGGTCAGTACGTCGAGATCGGCCACGACCACCTCGGCACCGGCCAGGCATGCCGCGGCGCTGCCGATCAGGGTCCACGAGTCGCGGCAATGGCGATGCAGATCCGGTACCGCCGCCGCCAGTACTTCGCGCAATGCCGCCAAGGTGGCGACCTGGACGGATGCACTCATGGCTGTGCGCGGCGCCGGCGCCACTCATCGCGGGTCTGGCCCCATATTTCTATCGGTGCATCGGCATTCGGTGCCGGCAGGCGGCCCGGGCCGCGGCAGGTCGAACCGAGTCGACGGGCCAGCGCCTGAGACGCATGGTTTTCGGGATCGATGGAATGGATCACCTCGCTCCAACCGAGATGGTCGAAGGTCCAGTCGATCGCTGCCGTGGCACCCTCGCACGCGTAGCCCTTGCCCCATGCCTCGCGCGCCAGACCCCAACCTACCTCGGTGCCGGGCCAACCTTCCGGATACCAGGGGCCGAGTTGGCCGATCCACCGGCCGCTGGCCTTCTCGATCACCGAAAACATCGAAAAGCCCTGGATGGCCCACGCCCCGGCCTTGGTCAGAAAGCTGCGCCACGCCACCGCGCGGACTTGCGCGCCGCCGATGAACTGGCTCGCCTCGACGTCGGCCATCCGGGTGGCATAGCCCTCGAAATCGTCGGCATGCGGCGGACGCAAGATCAGGCGTTCGGTTTCAATGCGGATAGTTGGCCAGCTCATGCGACGATCCAGCGGGGGCTGCTTGGGTCCCCTCCGCCAACGGCAGTACCGTCGACGGGGGGCACTTAGAACGCGTTGATGCCGGTCAGCTCACGGCCGACCACCAGCTCGTGCACGGTTTCGGTGCCCTCGTAGGTGATCACCGATTCCAGGTTCAACGCATGGCGGATCGCGCCGTGCTCGGTGGTGATGCCGGCGCCGCCGAGAATGTCGCGGCACTGACGGGCGATGTCGATCGCCATGCGGCAGTTGTTCCACTTCGCCAGCGACACCTGGGTCGGCTGCATCTTGCCGGCATCCTTCAAGCGGCCGAGTTGCAACGACAGCAGTTGCGCCGTGGTGATGCGGCGGGCCATGTCGGCCATCTTCAATTGAACGGCCTGGTTCGATGCCAGCGGTCGATCGAACAGGATGCGTTCGGCGGTGTAGTCGAGCACTTCCTTCAGACACGCCTGCGCTGCGCCGATCGGGCCCCAGGTGATGCCGTAGCGCGCCTGGGTGAGGCAGCCGAGCGGTCCCTTCAGACCCTTGACGTTCGGCAGCCGCGCGCTGTCGGGCACGCGCACGTTGTCGAAGAAAAGCGCGCTGGTGACCGACGCGCGCAGGCTCATCTTCTTGTGGATTTCCTGCGCCTTGAAGCCGGCCGTGTCGGTGGGCACCACGAAGCCCTGGATGCCGTCCTCGGTCTGTGCCCACACGATCGCGATGTGCGCGAGGTTGCCGTTGGTGATCCACATCTTGGCGCCGTTGATGACCCAGTCGCCGCCATCCTTCTTCGCGTTCGTCTTCATGTTGGCCGGATCGGAGCCGCCGTGCGGCTCGGTCAGGCCGAAGCAGCCGATCACTTCACCGGCCGACATCTGCGGCAGGTAGTGCTTCTTCTGCTCCTCGCTGCCGTAGGCGAAAATCGGGTACATGCACAGCGAGCTCTGCACCGAGGCGAAGCTGCGCAGGCCGGAATCGCCGCGCTCCAGCTCCTGGCAGATCAGGCCGTAGCTGACGGCGTTCATGCCGGCACCGCCGTATTCCTCGGGAATGGTCGCACCGAGCAAGCCGAGCGCGGCGATCTCGGGGATCAGCTCCTTCGGGAAGCGTGCCTGGTCGAAACAGTCGCCGATGATCGGCAGCACGCGCTCGTCGACGAAACGGCCCACGGAGTCCTGCACCATGCGCTCCTCATCGGTGAGCAGCGAGCGGACGTCGTAAAGATCAAGCGGATCGAGGCGAATAGCCATGGTCGGATTCCGGGGTCATGAGTCGGGCAAGCACGCCATTGTAGCGGGGACAGCGATGACGGTCACCGCCGAAGATGCCGACACTGACAGGCGGAGCACGCCGCTGCCGGCCGCGCTGCGTCAGGCGGAACATGAGCCGTCGCCGCTTCGGCTGCCGACGACTACCTGCCCTGTATCCCTGAAAACCTCGAAAAGGAGAACCCATGCGTCTCATCCGATCGTTTCTGTCCGCCTTGCCTCTCGCGCTGGCGTCGCTCGCCGCCAGCGGACAATCCATGCCCGCGCCCGTACCGGGACCGTCCAGCGCCGAATACGTGGAGGTAGGCGATTACCTCACCCGCGATGCCGACATCGAGACCTGGTACACCGCGCTGCATCAACTGGACGCCGATTTCGACGACGTCTGCGGCGACACGTTCTGCGAGGGTGACTACAGCAATATCCAGTCACTGCGATTCCTCTGCTCGGTGGAGAAACACAGCGGCGTCATCGGCCAGTGCGTATGGGTCTTCGCCGCCAGCAACGAAGAGATCGGTCCATCGGACGGTCGTGTCATGGTCGATGCGCACCACTGGCGCTGTCGCATCCCGCTGGCCCGCCCGACCCGTGTCGCTGATCTGCTGGCGGCGCTGGCCGGCCCGCAACCAATCCATGCGACACTTCCAGGCACCGCGACATCCATTTACGACGGACTGGTCGACTGCCTGTAGGAAAGCGAAAGGGCCGACGCGCGCGCCCTCTCCCGTGGAATCATGGCGGTGGCGAAACGGTCAACGACCCGGCCGTACCTGTTCGTCCCGCCATGGCCTCTTCCGTGTCATCGAAACCTCCCGTTCTCAAGTTCAAGGGCATACTGCTGGGCTTCCTGGCGTTCGCCGCCTATGCGTGGAGCGACGCCTTCGTCAAGCTGCTGCGCGGTTCGCTGCCGGCCTACGAAGCAGTGTTTTTTGGAGCGACACTGGGTCTGGCCGCACTACCGTTCATCCGGGCACGCGAGGACCGCTGGAGTGAAACGTGGAGGTCCAAGCGCCCCGGTCTGTGGCTGTTGCGCGCCGTGGCTGGCGCCGTCGGCAGCACAAGCGCGGTGATCGCCTTCACCGCACTGCCGATGGCCGAGGCATTCGCGCTGATCTTCCTGATGCCCATCTTCGTGACCATCCTATCGGTGGTTCTGCTGAAGGAGCATGTGGGCTGGCGCCGCTGGTCCGCGGTGGTAGCGGGTTTCATCGGCGTGCTGGTGGTACTGCGACCGGGGTTCCGCGCGCTTGGCCTTGGCCACCTGGCTGCGCTGGTCTGCGGCCTGGCTGGCGCGTTCTCGATGATCGCGCTGCGACTGGCCGGCCCGCACGAAAAACGCATCACCTTGTACAGCGCCGGCGTGTTCGGCCCGATGGTATGTACCGGCGCCCTGATGATCGGCGACTTCCGCTGGCCCGACGGACATCAATGGTTCCTGCTGTGCGGCTACGGCCTGCTGGCCGCACTGGCCGCCGTGCTGCTGATGCTGGCAACGCAGAAATCGCCGGCCAATCATGTCGCGCCCACCCAGTACAGCCAGATGCTGTGGGCAGTGCTGCTGGGGTATGTCCTGTTTCACGACCGACTCGACTGGCCGATGGCGGTCGGCATCGCGATCATCCTCTGCGCCGGCCTGTTCACGTTCGTGCGCGAGGAGAAAGTCACGCGCTGGTGGAAACGCACACGCATGCTTTGAGGCGGATCTCAATCAACCAGCGCTCGCCGATGCCTGCAGGCGCATCGCGAGTTTCATCAGTGCGTGCCGCAACGGGGCGGGACGCCTGATCTCGAAATCGAACGCGAGGCCAGCCAGCTGCCGCGCGAACCAGTCGAGATCGTCCGCACTGGCCCTCAACAGCACGCCATCGGCAGCCGGCTCGAACAATCCGAACGCGAGTGGAAACGCCAGGCCAGCCCGCTCCATGTCCGTCTTCAACAGAATCTCGATCGGTCGCCCGCGCGGCATCGCCGCAATGCCGTGCACAAGATGCGTCAACGCATTGAAATCCGCGGGTCGGCGGAAATGCGCATCCAGCAAGGCAATCCCGGTCACCCGATCCAGGCGAAACGAGCGCAAGTCATGGCGCAGATGGCACATGCCGACCGCGTACCATGCGCCCGCGCGGCAGGCGAGCCCATAGCAGTCGAACGAGCGTTCGGTGCGATTGCCCGCCCTTGCCTCGTAACCCAGGTGCACGCGCTGCCGGAGTTGCGCGGCCGTGGTCAACGCCATCAACGCGGCGTTGCTGCCGCTGGTTTGCGGGACGGACTGCAGATCCAGCTTGACGGTGTCGGCGATTGCGCCGATCTGCGCGTTCAACCGGTGCGGCATCACGCGCGCCAGTTTGGACTGCACGCTTTCCACGGCCGGCGACGCTTCGGCGAGACCCAGGCCGCGAGCCGCCACCAAACCCACCGATAGCGCCACGGCTTCGTCATTGGTGAACATCATCGGCGGCAGTCTGAAACCCGCCACCAGCATGTAGGCGCCATGGCGGCCACGCTCGGTGGTCAGCGGGATGCCAAGATCCTCCAGCATGACGATGTAGCGGCGCAACGTGCGCACGTCGACGCCGACCCGCCGCGCCAGTTCCGGACCGCTCATGCGGCCGTGGCTCTGCAGCAGGTCCAGCACCGCCAGCACGCGCGTGGTGGGTTTCGCCATGATTGCCATGGTAGCGCTCAATCAGGTCGGATTTTGACCTGTATTGGCCTTACCGTGCGAGCGTGTCACTCACCGGATCACTTCACCGGATTATTCAGGGGGATCTCCATGAAGCACTTCAACCGCCTGTTGCCCAGCATGGTCGCCACCATCGCATTCGCCGCGGCGATGCCCGCGCAGGGCAAGCCAGCAAACGAGGCCACCAAGATGGAAAGCGTGCAGCATCTCAAGGATTACCAGGTCGTCGAATTTCGCCGTTATGTCACGGCGGACGGCGAGCTGGCGCACTTCGTCAAATACTTCGACACCTACTTTCCGGAAGCCTTCGAGCAACTCGGTGCGATGGTGTTCGGTCAGTTCACCGAGCGCGGGCATCCGAACCACTTCACCTGGCTGCGCGGCTTCCACGACATCAACGCGCGCCCGATCGTCAACGCGGCGTTCTATTACGGGCCGCTGTGGAAGGAGCACCGGGTCAAGGTCAACGCGATCCTGCCCGATAGCGACAATGTGATGCTGCTGCGCCCGCTGCATGTCGACCAGGACATCAGCGTGCTGCCAGCGGTCGATCCGGTGACCGAGGAGCGCGGTGCGCAAGGCGTCGTGGTCGCGCAGATTTTCACGGTAAAAAAGGGCCGCGAGGAGGCATTCGCGGAAAAGGCGGAAGCCGCCTTCGCCGCCTACCGCATCGATGGCGTGCACCCGGCTGGCGTGCTGGTGTCGCTGGACGTGCCGAACAACTTTCCGCAGTTGCCGATACGCATGGACGGGCCGTTCCTGGTGTGGATCGGCGTGGTCCGGGACAACGTCACGCTGGATCGCCAGCTCATGCCACAGCTGGTCGCTGTCGAACAGTCGCTCGCCGCCAGCGGCCTGTTGCGCGGTGCACCGGAACGCGTGGTGATGGATCCGACACCGCGTTCGCGCCTGCGCTGGCTGCCCGACACGAACACCGAGGCCGTGCCATGAGCCATTACGAACAGCTATGGCTGTTCTTCGTCCTGGTCTTCGGCATCATTGTGTTGCCGGGCCTGGACATGGCCTTCGTCATGGGCAGTGCGCTGGCCGGCGGGCGCAGCCGGGCCTTCGCCGCCGTGGCCGGCATCATCGCCGGCGGGGTCTGCCATGTGCTGATGACGGCGCTGGGCATCAGCGTGCTGATCAAACTGATCCCCGGTGCGTTCAACGCACTGTTGCTCGCCGGCGCGCTCTACATCGCCTGGATCGGCATTTCGCTGATACGCAGCGAATCCTCGTTCGGCCTGCATCCGGATACCCGGCCGCGCTCGCGTGCGGCCACCTTTCGCCAGGGCATGCTGACCAGCCTGCTCAACCCCAAGGCCTATTTGTTCATGCTGGCGATCTTCCCGCAGTTCCTGCGGCCGGACTACGGCCTGATCTGGCTGCAGGCACTGGTCATGTGGCTGATCATCGCGCTCAACCAGCTGTGCGTTTATGGCGCGGTGGCCCTGATGGCCGATCGTGCGCGGCAGTGGCTGCATGGCAAGCCTGCCGCCGGATTGATCGCAACGCGCTGCGTGGGCGCACTGCTGGTCGCGGCAGCGATGTTCACCGGATTCGAGGGCTGGCAAGGCCTGCACTGACCCTGGGCGCGGTACAGGCACGAACGGCCGCCGACATGTTTCGCTGGCCGTCAAAACATTCCGTGTCGTGCCGGATCCACGATGGCGGCTCCTCCACCCACACGAGCCGCAGGCATGTCGGGACTACTGGCACTCGGACTGATCTCCGCGCTTTCCGCAAGCACCATCAACCTGCCCGCCCCGCACGCACCCGGGCAGCGGCTGGCCCTGCATTGCATCACACCGGCGCACGCCAATGGCCGCAGCGTGCTGTTCGTGCACGGCGCCAGTTTTCCAACCATGCTGGCGTTCGGTTTCGAATTCGCACCCGGTGATTCGTGGATGAGCCACATGGCGCGGCAAGGCTACCTCGCCTGCGGCCTGGACTTCCTCGGGTTCGGCGCGTCCAGTCGTCCCTCGGCCATGGCGAACCCCGCCGGGGACGCCGCTCCGGTCACTCGTGCAACGGAGGCTGCGCAGGAAATCGCCGTGGCCGTCGACTACCTGCGCCAAACCCGCGGCATGCGCGGTGTCCACCTGGTCGCCCATTCCTGGGGCACCATCCCGGCCGCCACCTTCGCGGCGGAACATCCAGGCACCCTCGCTTCACTCACCTTGTTCGGTCCCGTGGTGGCGAAGCCGGGCGCGCAAGCCGAAGCCGTGCCCGGTGCGTGGTGGAGCATCACCGCCGAAGCGCGCTCCCGGCAGTTGCGTTTCAAGGATGTCCTGCCCGCGGGGCTTACCTTGCTGGAGCCGGCCGTGGTGAGCAAATGGGCCGCTGCGTTCCATGCGTCGGTGCCCCACGTCGAAGGAGACCGGCCGGACGAGCTGCGCATTCCCGCCGGCCCGGCGGCGGATATCGACGCGGTGACGGCCACCGGTGTCTATCCCTACGATCCGGCGGACATCAAGGTGCCGGTCTTCGTGGTGTATGGCGATTACGACACGGTGACGGACGACGCCGGGGCGAGCGCCCTGCTGGCGAAATTCAGCAACAGCCCGCTGAAATGGCGCATGCGGATCGACCACGGCACCCACGTCATGCATCTGGAACGCAACCGCCATTCGCTCTACCAGGGCGTGGACGCCTTCATCCACGCGACCGAAGGGCAACAGCGATGATCGCGGTGATCTTTGAGCTCACCCCGGCCGAGGGGCAACGCCAGGAATACCTCGACATGGCCGCTCGGCTGCGTCCCCTGCTGGATGGCATCGACGGTTTCATCTCGATCGAACGTTTCGAAAGCCTGACGATGCGGGGGAAAATCCTCTCGCTATCGTTCTGGCGTGACGAAGAAGCCGTGGCGCACTGGCGACAAACGGAACAGCACCGAACCGCCCAGGCCTGTGGCCGTTCCACAATTTTCCAGGACTACCGACTGCGCGTGGCCAACGTAAGCCGCGACTATGGCATGCACCAGCGCGAACAGGCCCCGGCGGACAGCCGCGCTTTCCACACCTGAACCGGCCAGCTCAGCGATTGCTGACACCGTGCGGCACGTGGCCGGTCGCCACGTGTTTGCGCGCCGACTCGACATTGGCTGGTGAATCGTCGAAGAAGATGTCGGCGCCGAAGGCATCGAGGAACGGGCCCTTGTCGCGACCGCCGAGGAACAGCGCCTCATCGATGCGAACGCCCCACCTGCGCAAGGTGAGGATCACGCGCTTGTGCGCGGGCGCGGAGCGGGCGGTGACCAGCGCGGTGCGGATCGGTGAATCCTCGGCCGGAAACGCGGTCTGCAGACGGTGCAGTGCGGTGAGGAAACCGCGGAACGGGCCCACCGACAACGGTTCGGCGGCATGCTCGGTCTCGCTGCGATGGAACGCGGCCAGCCCTTCCTCGCGAGAAACGCGCTCGCCCTCGTCGCCGAAGATCACCGCATCGCCGTCGAACGCGATACGAAGTTGTTCGCTGGCCCGTGCCGGCGCGGTGCTGGGCAGAATGGTTGCCGCCGCCACGCCGGCGGCCAGCGCGCGGCCCACGTCCTCTGCATTCGCCGAGAGGAACAGGTCGGCCTTGAACGGCGCGATGTAGTCGGATGTCGGTGCGCCGCTGGTGAACGCGGCGCGGCTGATCTCCAGGCCGTAATGCTGGATCGCGTTGAAGATGCGCAGGCCGGTATCGCCGGAATTTCGCGACAGCAGGATCACCTCGACCGGCGGCACGTCGCCGGCCAGCTTGTTGAGGCCAAGCAGTTTCTGCACCAGCGGGAACGCCACGCCGGGCTGCAGAATCTCGTTTTCGTGATCGATCTGGAAGCTGCGATAGGCGTCCAGGCCGTCGCGCTCGAACAACGCATGACTGTCGCCAAGGTCGAACAGCGCACGCGAGGAAATCGCCACGACCAGGCGCTGATCGCTGGCGGCGGTCGGATCGTGGGCATCGGTTGAGGGCTGAGTCATTGCCTGGGTGTCGTGCGGTGGATGCTTGAATCTAGCAGGGTGGACCGGCGGAACCTCGCTCGCTTCAGCGGCATGTCCTATTCCGCCGCAAACTGCTCGTCGAGAATGCGCTGTTCGAGGTTGTGTTCCGGATCGAAAAGCAGCCGCACGCCCTGATCGCCGGACTGGCGAATGGCGACCGTGCGTACGTCGCGCACTTCATGGAAGTCGGCGGTGGCGCTGACCGGCCGCTTGCCCGGATCGAGCACGCGCAGGATCACCTCGGTGCGGTGCGGCAGGATCGCACCACGCCAGCGGCGCGGGCGGAACGGACTGATCGGCGTAAGCGCCAGCACGTTCGCGTCCAGCGGCAGGATCGGACCATGTGCGGACAGGTTGTACGCGGTGGAGCCTGCTGGCGTGGCCACCATGATGCCGTCGCAGATCAGGTTCGACAGCTTCACGATGTCATTGAGCTGCACCTCCAGATGCGCGGCCTGGTTGCTCTGGCGCAGCAGCGAAACCTCGTTGAACGCCAGCGCCGTATGCACGGAACCAGCCGCATCGGTCACCTGCATCTGCAGTGGGAACAATGAGGCGGTGTGCGCACGTTCGATCCGCTCCGGCAGATCGTCGAGCTTGTGCTTGTTCATCAGGAAACCAACGCGGCCCAGCTTCATGCCGTACACCGGCACTTCCAGCGCCCGATACGCATGCAACGTGCGCAGCATGAACCCGTCGCCACCCAGAGCGACGATCAGTTCGGCTTGCTCGGGCGCCACGTCCCCATAGCGATCGACCAGTTTGCGGCGTGCCTGCTGGGCGATGCTGGTGTCGCTGGCGACGAAGGCAAAGCGCATGGGAACCCTGACTGGTGGTGGGAATACCAAGAGTACGACAGAGCGACCCGCTCGCCCTACTCGATTCCCCGCGAGCCCCCTCCCAACCTCCCCTGCACGCAGGGGGAGGAGTCAAAAGCCCGCAAGCCGTGAACATGCCGCACTTAAAGGTTGGAGCGAGCCGTAAACCCTCCCCTGCTTGCAGGGGAGGGAAGGGGTCGGGTCCAAGCCGCGGGAGACCCTTAAAGGAACCGGTCAAAAACCCCTACACCGGTACCTGCGCCAGCTGGGCCAGCCGCCGCACCGCCACCGACGCGATCGGATAATCCGCGTTCTGGGTGAGGATTTCCGCCAGCATGCTGCGGGTGTACTGCAGCGTGGCGTCGTCGCGCTGCAACCACGCCTGCACCGGCGAGACATCCTTGCTGCCGCCGCTGAGGCTCAATACCTGCAACGACAGTGCGCGATGCTGATGGTTGAGTTCGTCCAGCAATGAGCCGCGCGCCTGTGCATGCCAGTGACCTTCGACCGGCAATGCCTCGATCTGGTCGCGCAACCATTCCAGGTCGAGCGCCTCGCCCAGTTCGAAGAACACACCGGCCACCTTCTCGATCGGCTGGCCGCTCTGCTGCGCCACTTCCGCCATGTCCAGCCCGGCACGCAGTTCCGGCATGCGCGCCAACCGCAGCGCCAGCCCGGCAGGCAGGCCGAGACCTTCCCATTTTTCCTGGGTGCAGGAAAAATCGCCCTTGCCGGTCGGTGTCAGCACCTCGGGCAGTGCCTTGCGCAGCGCCGACACGCCGGCCTGGTAACGCTCGACATTGGCGGCGATGTCCAGCGAGCCGCCCGGGCGGTTCAGCAGCCAGCGGGTCAGGTGCCGCAGCAACGACCAGATCTGCTTGATCGCATCGATCTGGGTGTCTTCGGCGACCTGGTTGTCGAGATCCTCGATCTGCGCCCACAGCTCGCGTGCCTCGAGGATCTCGCGCGCTGCGGTGTACGCCTTGGCGATCGCCGCCGGGCCCTGGCCGGTATCTTCCTGCATGCGCATCATGAAGGTGGCACCCATGCGGTTGATCGTCGAGTTGGTCACCGCGGTGGCGATGATCTCGCGCTTCAGCCGGTGGCGCTGCATGTGCTCGGCATACTTCTCGTGCAACGGCGTGGGGAAGTAGCGCACCAGTTCCTTCGACAGGTACGGATCCTCCGGCACGTCCGAATCCAGCAACTGCTGGAACAGGCGGATCTTGTCGTACGAAAGCAGCACCGACAGTTCCGGCCGTGTCAAGCCAAGACCACGGCTCTTTCGCTCGGTCAGTTCGGCCTCGGACGGCAGGTTCTCCACCTGGCGATCGAGCGTGCCTTCGGCCTCCAGCGTACGGATGAAATGCGCCATCGAACCGATGCGACTCACCGACTGATGTTCCATCAGCGTGATTGCCTGGTTCTGCCGGTAGTTGTCCCACAGCACCAGCTGGCCGACCTCGTCGGTCATCGCAGCGAGCTGGGTGTTGCGCTGGTCGAAGCTCAACTCATCGCGCTGAACGGCGTCGTTCAGCAGGATCTTGATGTTGACCTCGTGATCGGAGGTATCCACGCCCGCGGAGTTGTCGATGAAGTCGGTATTCAGCAGCACGCCATGCTGCGCCGCCTCGATACGCCCCTTCTGGGTCATGCCCAGATTACCGCCCTCACCCACGACCTTGCAGCGCAGATCCGCGCCGTTGACGCGCAGTGCGTTGTTGGCGCGGTCGCCGACGTCGGCATGCGTCTCGGCGGACGACTTCACGTAGGTGCCGATACCGCCGTTCCAGAGCAGGTCGACCGGTGCCTTGAGGATCGCACTGAGCAAGTCGCTTGGCGCCAGCTGTTCCACGTCGGGCTTGAGACCAAGTGCCGCGCGCACTTCCGGCGAGACCGGAATCGACTTGGCGCTACGCGCGTACACGCCGCCACCGGCCGAGATCAGCGACTTGTCGTAATCGTCCCAGCTCGAGCGCGGCACGGTGAACAGACGCTGGCGCTCGGCGAAGGCGCGCGCGGTATCGGGGTTCGGGTCGAGGAACACATGACGGTGATCGAACGCCGCCAGCAGGCGGATGTGTTCGGACAGCAGCATGCCGTTGCCGAACACGTCGCCGGACATGTCGCCGACACCGACGCAGGTGAAGTCCTGCGTCTGGCTGTCGCGGCCGAGTGAACGGAAGTGGCGCTTGACCGATTCCCACGCACCCTTGGCGGTGATGCCCATGCCCTTGTGGTCGTAACCGTGCGAGCCGCCGGAGGCAAACGCGTCGCCGAGCCAGTAGTTGTGTTCGATCGAGATCGCATTGGCGATATCGGAGAACGTGGCGGTGCCCTTGTCGGCGGCCACCACCAGGTAGGGATCGTCCGCGTCGTGGCGCACCACGTCATGCGGATTCACCACCTTGCCTTCGATCAGGTTGTCGGTGATGTCGAGCAGGCCGCTGATGAACATGCGGTAGCAGGCAATGCCTTCGGCCAGCTGCGCGTCACGGTCGCCCGATTGCCCAGTGAGTACGGGCGCTTTCTTGACGAAGAAACCGCCCTTGGAACCGACCGGCACGATGACGGTGTTCTTGACCATCTGCGCCTTGACCAGGCCGAGCACCTCGGTGCGGAAATCCTCCCGCCGATCGGACCAGCGCAGGCCACCACGGGCCACCGCGCCGAAGCGCAGGTGCACGCCCTCGACCCGCGGTGCGCACACCCAGATCTCCCGGTACGGCACCGGCTTGGGCAGGTCGGGCACCTTGTGCGAATCGAGCTTGTAGCTGATGTATGGACGGTGCGCGCCATCCCATTGCTGGAAGAAGCTGGTGCGCAAGGTGCCACGGATCAACGCCACGAAGCTGCGCAGGATGCGGTCCTCGTCGAGGCTGCCGACGGTTTCCAGCAATTGGTGGATCGTTATCTCGATCGTCTTGATCTGCTCGTCGCGCGGGCTGGACAATGCCGCGCTCAGGTTGTCGATCAGCATCGGCTGTGCCGCCTGCACCGTAGCCGGGATCAACGCCCGCATCTCGGCGGCCAGGGTGGCACCGGCGACTTTCAGCTCGTCGCCGGAAAGCGCTTCGCGGCGCGGATCGAACTTCGCCAGGAACAGCTCCACCAGCAAGCCGGCAACCGCCGGATAACGGTTGAGGGTTTCTTCCATGTACGCCTGCGAGAACGTCGCGCCGGTCTGCAACAGATATTTGCAGTAGCCACGCAACATCGCCACCTGGCGCCAGCTGAGCTTGGCACCCAGCACCAGGCGGTTGAAGCCGTCATTCTCGGCACTGCCGCGCCAAATATGCTCGAACGCATCCTCGAACAAGGCGCCGACCTGTTCCACGCTGAAGGTGAGCGCACCGACCGGCTGCACTTCGAAGTCCTGGATCGATCGTGGTGCGTCACCGGGGATGTCGTAGACATGTTCGGTGAGGACGCGCAGGCCGAGGTTTTCCAGTTGCGGCAGCACTTCGGACAACGCGATGTCGCCACCGGAACGGTAGACCTTGAAGCGCAGGGTCTCGGGTTGCTTCGGCGGATGGTAGAAGGACATCCGCAAGGCATTGTCGCCAGCCAGCTGCGACAACTGGTGCACATCCTCGGCGGCCACCGCCGGACTCACGTCCTCGACGTAGCCGGCCGGCAGCGACTTGACGTAACGATTGGCCAGCACCACGCCTTCGTGGTCGCCGCGCGACTTCACCAGCGCGTCGCGTACATCGTCATGCCAGTTGCGCACGATGGCAGCCACACCCCGCTCCAGCGCCGCGAGGTCGTAGGCGGGTTTGTCGCCGATCTTCGGGCGTACCACGATGGTCAGACGCGCCAGCGCCGCCTCGCCCATCTGCACCGACGAGTCGCTCTGCTCGCCGTGCAGTGCTTCGCCCAGCAAGGATTCGATGCGCTCACGCACCGAGGTATTGAAGCGGTCGCGCGGCACGAACACCATGCAGGTGAAGAACCGGCCGTAGCGATCGCGCCGCACGAACAACCGCGTGCGGGCACGCTGGCGCAGCTCGAGGATGCCCATGGCAGTGGCGAACAACTCGTCCTCGGTGCTCTGCAGGAGCTCCTCGCGCGGCAGCGTTTCCAGGATATGGCGCAGCGATTTGCCGGAGTACGAATCGCGTTTGAGCCCCGAGCGCGCCAGTACCGTTTCCACCTTGTGGCGCACCAGCGGCACGTCCTGCGGGCGCGCCATGTAGGCATTGGAAGAGAACAAGCCGAGGAAACGCTGCTCGCCCACGGCCTTGCCGTCGGCATCAAACTGCAGGACACCCACGTAGTCCATGTAACCGGCGCGATGCACGTGCGAGCGGGCATTGGTCTTGGTCAGGATGATCGCGTCGGTCGAACCGGACTGCGGCAATTCGCTCGCCGCCAGCGAACGCAAGGAGCGCGGCGCGAGCGAGCGCTCGTTGTTGCGCAGGATGCCCAGGCCGGAGGACTCGACTGCGCGCAATACGCGATCGCCATCGGCATTGGCTATTTCGTAGGCGCGATAGCCGAGAAAGGTGAAGTTGTCGTCGGCGATCCAGCGCAGGAACTCGCTGGCTTCATGCACCGAGGCATCATCCAGCGGCAGCTTGCGCTGTGGCAGTTCGTTGGCGATCGCCAGCGCCTTGTCGCGCATCGCCGCCCAGTCGTTCACCGATGCGCGGACATCGTCCAGCGCCGCTTCGACCTGCGCCTTCAATTGCACCTGCTCATCGGCATCGGCGACCCGGTCGATCTCGAAATGCATGATCGACTCGGCCTTGCCGGACTCCTCGCCCAGGCCCTGCAACTTGCCGGCCGCATCGCGCACCGTCTTCAGTACCGGATGGATCACGGCATGGATCTGCAGCCTGGTCGACACGATCATGCTGACCGTGTCGACCAGGAATGGCGTGTCGTCGGTAACGATCTGCAACAGGCTGCGACCGGCATGCACGTCCGCGGGGCTGAGCACGCGTACGCTGGCATGCCCGGGCTGGCGCTGCTGCATGAATTCCAGCAGGCCACCCACGATGGCCGCCCACTGCACCGGTGTGTGCATGTCCACGTCACTGTCGCCGACACGCGCGAAGAAAGCCTCGCAGAAAACCTGTGCCTCATTCAGACGCTGGGGCGACAAACCGCCCTTTTTCAGCTCTGCAAGTACTACAGACGGAAGGGGGAGATCGTTCGCCGCATGGGTCGCATTCATGGCATCTGCTGGTCAGTGGAGACAAGGATTGAGAATGGGGAAAAAAGCCTTGAAAGGATACGCCGCGCGGCAAGGCGAATCCACCCGCGCGATGCGCTTTTGTCCCATCGAAAACCGCCTCGATCCATGGCGTCGTGTCGACGACTTTCCCGATCCCCGTAAACCAGGCGCGCGCGCATGCCGTACCCTCCGATTCGCCGCCGCTTCCGTGTCACCTCGGCATCGGCATGTCGCTTCGGCTGTCCACAGCTACGCCATGCCTGTCAATGGCTGGATTCCTGCTACCGATAAAATGTAAACTGCCCGGTATAGTCTGCTTCGCAGGGCGCGCGCCATCGGGCTTCGCACCTGAATACAGAGACCAAGCACCGTGCGCATTTCCAGGCCCGGCCAACCTATGACACAAGACATGCGGCGTGCGATGCAGTATCTGGTCACCAGAATCACCGCTTCGCGCCCATCAGCCCCTATTCCCCGAATCAAGCACGTTCTGGAGCTCCCATGAAGTCCTCGTCACTGAGCATGCCCTTGTTGTGCCTGAGCCTGCTGGCCCTGGCCGCCTGCAAAGGCAAGGAGCAAGGCCCGCCGCAAATGCCGCCGCCGCAAGTCGGCGTGCTCAAGGCGCAGCCCCAAAACTCGCCACTGACTCGCGACCTGGTCGGCCGGCTGTCGCCTTATCGCAGCGCCGACGTGCGCGCCCGCGTGCCGGGTGTGCTGCTCAAGCGCACCTACGACGAAGGTACCGATGTCAAGAAGGGACAGTTGCTGTTCCAGATCGACCCCGCTCCGCTGAAGGCCGCCCTGGCGGCCAGTTCCGGTGCACTGGCCCAGGCCCAGGCGACCTATACCAACAACAAGGTCACCGCACGGCGCGTGCGTGAACTGGCGCCGAAGGGCTACGTGTCCAAGTCCGATCTCGACAACGCACTGGCCGCCGAACGCAATTCGGCCGCCGCGGTACAGGCGGCGCAGGCCAACGTGCAGTCCGCCCGCATCAACCTGGGCTACGCCGACGTCACCTCGCCGATCGACGGTCGTGCCGGCCAGCAGCAGGTCACCGAAGGCGCCCTGGTCGGCAACGGCGAGGCCACCTTGCTCACCACCGTGGACCAGATCGATCCGCTGTACGTGAACTTCACCATGAGCGTGGCTTCGCTGGATCAGATGCGCCGCGCCCAGAGCAGCGGCAATGTCACCCTGGCCGATCCGAACAAGGCCAGCGTGCAGATCACCCTGCCCGACGGCAGTGCCTACGGTGAATCGGGAATGCTGGATTTCTCCGACACCACGGTCAATCCCGCCACCGGTGCGGTGAACCTGCGCGCCAAGATCCCCAACCCGAAGCACAGCCTGCTGCCCGGCAGCTACGTGACGCTGAAGGCGAACCTCGGCCAACAGCACAAGGTGTTCCTGATTCCGCAGCAGGCCGTGCAGCGCGATACGGTAGGTGCGTACGTGATGACCGTCGGCACCGACGGCAAGGTGGTGCGCAAGGACGTCACCACCACCGACATGTCCGGTGGCAACTGGGTGATTACCGCTGGCCTCGCGGCGGGTGACCAGGTGGTGGTTTCGGGCATCCAGAATGTGAAGGACGGTGCGCCGGCCAAGGCCAGTCCATGGCAGCCCACGCCCGCTGCCGGCTCGTCCGCAGCGAACGCGCCCGCCCCGGGCACCGCCCCGAGCGGCAAGTAACGGAGCGCAGACCATGCCGAGTTTTTTCATTGACCGCCCGATCTTCGCCTGGGTGGTCGCCATCCTGATTTCCCTGGGTGGCGTATTGGCCATCCTCAACCTGGGCATCGAGTCGTATCCGACCATTGCGCCGCCCTCCGTGACGGTAAGCGCCACCTACCCCGGCGCCAGCGCCGACACCACCGAAAAAACCGTCACCCAGGTGATCGAGCAGCAGCTCACCGGCATCGATCACCTGCTGTACTTCAGTTCGTCTTCCAGCGCGAGTGGCCGTGCCAACATCACGCTGACCTTCGAAACTGGCACCGATCCGGACATCGCCCAGGTGCAGGTGCAGAACAAGGTGGCCCTGGCCACGCCGCGCCTGCCGTCCGAAGTGACCCAACAGGGTGTGGTGGTGGCCAAGGCCAACGCCGGCTTCCTGATGGTGGTGGCGCTGAAGTCCGACAATCCCAGCATCGACCGCGACCGCCTCAACGACATCGTCGGCTCGCAGGTGCTCGACCAGATCTCGCGCGTGCCCGGTGTCGGCAGCACCCAGCAGTTCGGTTCCGAATACGCCATGCGCATCTGGCTGAACCCGGACAAGCTGCAGGGATACAGCCTTTCCGCCACCCAGGTGCTGGCGGCCATCCAGGCCCAGAACGTGCAGTTCGCCGCCGGCTCGCTCGGTGCCGATCCGGCGCTGCCTGGCCAGGGCTTCAGTGCCACGGTGTCGACCGAGGGTCGTTTCACCACGCCGGAGGAATTCGCCGCCATCATCCTGCGCGCCAACGCCGACGGCACCGTCGTCAAGCTCGGCGATGTGGCGCGGATCAGTTTCGGCCCCAACGGCTACGGCTTCGACACCCAGTGGGACGGCAAGCCGATCGGCGCGTTCGCGATCCAGTTGCTGCCCGGCGCCAATGCGCTGAACGTGGCCACGGCGGTGCGCGCCAAGATGGCCGAACTCGCACCCAGCTTCCCGCAGGGCGTGAGCTGGTTCAGTCCCTACGACAGCACCGCCTTCGTGACCATCTCGATCAACGAGGTGGTGCACACGCTGGTCGAGGCGATCATCCTGGTGTTCCTGGTGATGCTGCTGTTCCTGCAGAACATCCGCGCCACCATCATCCCCACCCTGGTGATCCCGGTTGCCCTGCTCGGCACGTTCCTGGGCATGCTGGCGCTCGGCTTCAGCATCAACCAGTTGACCCTGTTCGGCATGGTGCTGGCCATCGGCATCGTGGTGGACGACGCGATCGTGGTGATCGAGAACGTCGAACGCATCATGACCGAGGAAAACCTGCCGCCGAAGGAGGCCACGCGCAAGGCGATGGGCCAGATCACCGGTGCGGTGGTGGCGATCACGGTGGTGCTGGCGGCGGTGTTCGTGCCGTCGTCGCTGCAGCCGGGCGCCTCGGGCATCATCTACAAGCAGTTCGCGCTGACGATCGCGCTGTCGATGGGTTTCTCCGCGTTCCTGGCCCTGTCGTTCACCCCGGCCCTGTGCGCCAGCTTCCTGCAGGCGGAACACGACAAGAAGAAGAACGTCGTCTTCCGCAAGTTCAACGAGCTGTTCGACTGGACCACGCACACTTACACCGGCCATATCGGCGGCGCCGTGCGTCATGCCCCGCGTTGGATGCTGGGTTTCGTGCTGATCGCCGTGCTGGGTGGTTTCCTCTACACCCGCCTGCCCGGCAGCTTCCTGCCCGAAGAGGACCAGGGCTACGCACTGGCCATCATCCAGTTGCCGCCGGGTGCCACCAAGCAGCGCACCAGCACGGTGATGAAGCAGATGCGTGATGTCCTGGGCAAGGATGACGCCGTGGAAGGCGTGCTGCAGGTCACCGGCTTCAGCTTCATCGGTTCGGGCGAGAACGCCGGCATGGCCTTCATCAAGCTCAAGGATTGGGCCAAGCGCGATGTCACCGCCGCCCAGTTCATCCAGCGGGCGAACGGGGAAATGCAGCAGGTGCACGATGCGCGCATCTTCGTGGCCAACATCCCCACGGTGCAGGGTCTGGGCCAGTTCGGCGGCTTCGACATGTACCTGCAGGATCGTGGCGGCGCCGGGCGCGACGCGCTTACCCAGGCGCGCAACACCCTGCTCGGCAAGGCCAGCCAGAATCCGCTGCTGACAGGCGTGCGTCCCAACTCGCTGGAGGATTCGCCGCAACTGCACCTGGATGTGGACCGCGTCCAGGCGCAGTCGATGGGCCTGTCGGTCGGCGACATCTACAACGCGATCGGGCTGATGCTGGCGCCGGTGTATGTCAATGACTTCACCTACGGTGGTCGCATCAAGCGCGTCATCATGCAGGCGGATGCACCGTACCGGATGGGCCCCGAGGCGTTGCAGCACATCTTCACGCCCAGCTCGCAAACCACCAGCAACGGCACGCCGGAAATGATTCCGCTGTCCAACGTGGTGCGCACGAACTGGAACGTATCGTCGCCCTCGCTGACCCGCTACAACGGCTACTCGGCGGTCGAGATCGTGGGTTCGCCCGCACCCGGGCATGCCTCGGGCGAGGGGATGAACGAGATGCAGAAGATCGTCAACGACGACCTGCCCAAGGGCTTCGGTTTCGACTGGACCGGTCAGTCCTACCAGGAGATCCTTTCCGGCAATGCCGCCACCTTGCTGATGGTGCTGTCGATCGTGATCGTGTTCCTGGCCCTGGCTGCGCTGTATGAGAGCTGGTCGATCCCGGTGGCCGTGTTGCTGGTAGTGCCGCTGGGCCTGCTCGGCACCGTGGTGTTCACCTTGCTGCGTGGACTGCCTGACGACATCTACTTCAAGATCGGCTTGATCACCGTGATCGGCCTGGCCGCGAAGAACGCGATCCTGATCGTGGAGTTCGCGGTGGCCGAGCAGAAGGCCGGGCGCACGCTGCGCGAGGCAACCGTGGATGCCGCCCGGTTGCGTCTGCGGCCAATCCTGATGACATCGCTGGCGTTCATTCTCGGTGTGTTTCCGCTGTTCATTTCCAGCGGCGCGGGTGCGAATGCCCGCCACGCCATCGGCACCGGCGTGATCGGCGGCATGCTGTTTGCGACCTTCCTCGGCGTCCTGCTGATTCCGGTGTTCTACGTGGTGGTCCGACGCCTGCTCGGCGACAAGCTGGATGGTGATAATCCACCACCCGCCTCGGCCGGCCGTAACGTGCAGTCGCTCGATTCGGACCCGCGCCACGGCGGGTGAGCCGGACGGCGTAAACTGACGAAAGACCCCGCGTCCATCGCGGGGTCTTTCGTTTGCAAGGGGCACATCGGCGTTCGCGTTGCCCGCACCACCAGCCTGGAAGCTCGATCATGTGCATGCGCGAGAACGCGGCGACTGTTCCTGTCGACCACGTCGATACACGACCAATCCCTTCGACCCTGCCTGCCGGGAATCACGGACAGCCCAACAATTTCGATGCACTTCGGCTGGCGGCCGCGCTGCTCGTGCTGGTCTCCCATCAGTTCTTTTTCCTGGGCAGGCCCCAGCCCGCGCCCACCGGCGATTCACTCGGTGCCGTGGCGGTCATGGTGTTCTTCGTCATCAGCGGCTATCTCGTGGCGGAAAGCTGGTACCGCGACCCGCACGTGATGCGGTTCGCCTTGCGGCGCGTGCTGCGTCTGTGGCCCGCGCTGGTGGTTGCCACGGTGGCGATAGCGCTGGCGTGCGTCGCCATCACCACGCTTCCGATGCACGATTATTTCGGTCGTGCCACGCGCCGGTTCATCGTTGGCAATATCCAGCTCCGGACGTTTTACGAATTGCCTGGCGTCTTCGTCACGCAGCCGGACAACCCGTCACTGTCCGCGGTCAACGGCAGTTGGTGGACGATTCCGGTGGAAGCCAAATGCTATGTGTATCTGGCGATACTCGGCGCCATCGGCCTGCGTCGTCGATGGCTTTCCGTGGTGGCGCTGGGACTGGTCGTTTTGATGTACATCAAAACGCTTCAAGGCCATTCGCAGGCCGATGCGTTCAACAACATTTCGTTCTTCTACATCGCCTTCTTCATGACCGGCGTTTGCGCAAGGCAGTTTGTCGATGCGCTGCGGCATAGCCGCATCGCCATCATTTGCGCTGCGGGTGCCATCGCGTGTGTAGTCGCGGCGATGGTCTTCGGACAGCCCCGCCTGGCCGAATGGGCGGTGATCGCTCCGCTGACATTGATCGTCGGCTCGCTGAGCACGCCAGTCATGCGCTCTGCGGGCCGGTTCGGCGATCTGTCCTATGGCATCTATCTCTATGCGTACTTCGCGCAGCAACTGACCATGCGCTTCTGGCCGGGTACGCCGGCGCTGGGCAGCTCGCTCATCGTCGCCGCGGCAATGACGACATTCATGGCGTGGTGTTCCTGGCACGCCGTGGAAGCACCCGCGCTGAGGCTAAAGCGCCATCTGCGCCGCTGGTTTCCCGATCGCGCCGCGTGAGTGCAACAACCGGGTGACCGGTAAAAAAAGCCCGGACAGGGACGCCTGTCCGGGCCTTGGCAAACAAACGGGTCGACTAGCGCAGGCCTGTTTCGGCTCGCGCGATCACCATCCGCTGGATTTCGCTGGTGCCTTCGTAGATCTCGGTGATCTTGGCATCGCGGAAGTAGCGTTCCAGCGGCATTTCCTTCGAGTAGCCCATGCCGCCGTGGATCTGTACCGCCTGGTGGCTGATCCACATCGCCGCTTCCGATGCGGTGAGCTTGGCCACGGCCGCCTCGGTACCGAAGCGACCGCCGTTCTTCTCGGCTTCGCCCTTGGTCCATGCCGCACGCAAGGTCAACAGGGTCGCCGCATCGAGCTTGCACTTCATGTCGGCAATCTTCGACTGGGTCATCTGGAACGTACCGATCGGCACACCGAACGCCTTGCGGTCACGCGACCACTGCAGCGTGGCCTCGTAGGCCGCGCGAGCGATGCCCACCGCTTGCGAGGCGATGCCGATGCGGCCGGCGTCGAGCACGCCCATCGCGATCGAGAAGCCCTTGCCCTCGGCGCCGAGCAGATTTTCCTTCGGCAGGACGTAGTCGGTGAATTCGATTTCGCAGGTGGCCGAGGCGCGGATGCCCAGCTTCGGCTCGGTCTTGCCTGCATGGAAACCCGGCAGCTGGGTATCGACGATGAAGGCCGACACGCCCTTGGCGCCGATACCCGGCGTGGAGATCGCGAACAGCACGATGTAGCGCGCCACCGGACCGGAGGTGATCCAGCTTTTCTTGCCGTTGATCACCCAATCACCATCGGCATTCTTCGTGGCGCGCGTGTGCATCGCCGACGCATCCGAGCCGGATTGCGGTTCGGTCAACGCATAGGCGCCGATGGCCTCGCCAGTGGCGATCGCGCGTACATACTTCTGCTTCTGCTCCTCGTTGCCGTGCTTGAGGATGCCGTTGCAGAACAGTGAATTGTTCACCGACATCACGGTAGCGGTGGCAGCATCGGCCGCGGCGATCTCGATCATCGCCAGCACGTAGGCGATGGGGTCCATCCCGGCGCCACCGTAGGCTTCCGGTACTTCGATACCCATCAGCCCGAGCTGACCCATCTCGCGGATGTTCTCCAGCGGAAACTCGCCCTTGGCGTCCAGCTCGGCCGCCACCGGCGCGATGCGCTTTTGCGCAAAGTCGCGGGCGATCGCCTGGATTGACAGCTGGTCCTCGGTAAAACTGAAATCCATGGGGAGAGCTCCGGCAAGGGGGAAAGCCGACCATTTTAGCCGGATGGCAGGCTGGCTTGGTGTGCGTGCGACCGAAACAGCAACAGAACACGCAGCACGTCAGCGCTTGACGCTTTGACAAACGCCGCCTAGCCTATACATCTTTGTATCGCGATACAGGGATGATTATGGATTTGGCGACAGCCTCCAGTGTGCTGCGATTGCTGGCGGATCCCACCCGCGTGCGCCTGCTGGCCCTGCTCGAGAACGAGGAGCTCACCGTGGCCGAGCTGGCCGCGGTGCTGCACCTGGCGCAACCGCGCGTATCCACCCATCTGGCCAAGTTGAAGGAAGCCGGCCTGGTGCGCGACCGCCGCGCTGGCGTCTCGGCCTACTACCGCGCAAACAATGAGGGCGACGAGGCCCAGCACAGCCTGCTCGGCTCATTGCGCGCGAGCATCGACGATGCGCTGTTGCGTGAAGACGCCGCGCGCCTGCCCGGCGTGCTGTCCAATCGCGCCAGCGAGGAAGGCTGGGCCGACACCGTCGCCGGCGACATGGAGCGCCACTACTCACCGGGCCGCACCTGGGAGACGCTGGCGCGGTCGTTGCTGCAACTGCTGGGCACGGGCGACGTGCTGGACATCGCCTCCGGCGACGGCATCACCGCCGAATTGCTGGCGCCGCACGCGCATTCGATCGTCTGCGTCGACTCCAGCGAACGGGTGGTCGAGGCCGCCGCGAAACGTCTCAAGGCGTTTTCCAATGTACAGGTGCGCCAGGGCGATATGCATGCGCTGGATCTGGGCGACCAACGTTTCGACCTGGTGCTGATGCTGCATGCGCTGACCTATGCCGAACATCCGGCGCAGGCCGTGGGCGAGGCTGCACGACTGTTGCGCCCCGGTGGCCGGCTGCTCGCCGTGACGCTGGGCCAGCACGACCATCGCGCCGCCGTCGCACCGTTCGACCATCGCAACCTCGGGTTTCGCAGCGAACAACTCGACGGTTACGCCCGCGCGGCCGGGCTGGATGTCATGAGCTGCAATCGGCTCAGCCGCGAACGCAAGGCGCCGCATTTCGAGGTGATCAGCCTGCTCGCCCGCAAACCCGGTTGAGCCGCGCCATCGTCCGTAAAACCGTGTTTTCGTAGAAGGAAGTCGCAATGAGTACCCTGCCCTGGCTACATCCCGATCGCGTCGCACTGCTCGAGCAGGCACTGCGCCAACGCATCCTGATCCTCGACGGCGGCATGGGTACCATGCTGCAGGCACACGAACTGGACGAGCACGGTTTTCGTGGCGAGCGTTTCGAACACGGTCACGACGGCCACGCCCATGAACATGGCGGAGCCTGCGACCTCAAGGGCAACAACGACCTGCTCACGCTGACCCAGCCGGAGATCATCCGCGCCGTGCACGATGCCTACCTCGAGGCTGGCGCCGACCTGGTCGAGACCAATACCTTCAATTCCACCCGCATCAGCCAGGCCGACTACAAGCTGCAGCATCTGGCGCATGAGCTGAATATCGAAGGCGCGAAACTCGCGCGCGCCGCCTGCGACGCGATGACTGCGAAGACGCCGGACAAACCGCGCTTCGTCATCGGCGTGCTCGGCCCGACCAGCCGCACCGCGTCGCTGTCGCCGGACGTCAACGATCCGGGTTTTCGCAACGTCACCTTCGAGGAACTGGCGGAAAACTACACCGAATCCGCCAACGGCCTGATCGATGGCGGCGCCGACGTGATCATGGTCGAGACGATCTTCGATACGCTCAATGCCAAGGCCGCGCTGTTTGCGCTCGCCGAACTGTTCCACCAGCGTGGCGCGCGCATGCCGGTGATGATCTCCGGCACCATCACCGACCGCTCCGGCCGCACCCTGTCCGGACAGACCGCGGAGGCGTTCTACTACTCGGTTCGGCATGCACGGCCGCTGTCGGTCGGTTTCAATTGTGCACTCGGCGCCGATGATCTGCGCCCGCACATCCAGACGCTGTCGAACCTGGCCGAGAGTTACGTCAGCACCCATCCCAATGCCGGCCTGCCGAACGCGTTCGGCGAATACGACGAAACGCCCGAACACATGGCCGGCGTGATCGGCGGGTTCGCCCGCGACGGTCTGCTCAACCTGGTCGGCGGCTGCTGTGGCACCACGCCGGCGCATATACGGGCGATCGCCGAGGCAGTGCGCGATTACGCGCCGCGCACGCTGCCTTCGCTGGTCGAGGAAGCTGCATGAGGGCGCGCTTGCTGCTCCCGCTTTCACCCCTCCCCAACCCGCCCCTGCATGCAGGGGCGGGAGCAACAGCTACAGCAGCACGGTGTCGTCGCTCATGAGTACCCGCCACACCCGCCTGTCCGGCCTCGAACCACTGGTGATCACGCCCGACCTGCTTTTCATCAACGTCGGTGAGCGCACCAATGTCACTGGCTCGGCGCAGTTCAAGAAACTGATCAAGGAAGATCGATACGACGAGGCCGTCGAGGTCGCGCGCCAGCAGGTCGAAAATGGCGCGCAGGTGATCGACATCAACATGGACGAAGGCCTGATCGATTCGGAAGCGGCGATGACCCGCTTCGTCAACCTGATCTCGTCCGAACCCGACATCGCGCGCGTGCCATTCATGATCGACTCGTCCAAATGGACGGTGATCGAAGCCGGCCTGCGCTGCCTGCAGGGAAAAGGCATCGTCAACTCGATATCGATGAAGGAAGGCGAAGCCCAGTTCCTCGAACACGCACTCAAGGTGCAACAGTACGGCGCCGCTGCGGTGGTGATGGCATTCGACGAACAGGGCCAGGCCGATACCTGCGCGCGCAAGGTCGAGATCTGTTCGCGCGCCTATGCGTTGCTGACGAAAGAGCTCGATTTCCTGCCCGAAGACATCATCTTCGACCCGAACATCTTCGCCATCGCCACCGGCATCGAGGAACACAACAACTACGCGGTGGATTTCATCGAGGCAACGCGCGAGCTGAAACGGCGTTTCCCGGATTGCCACATTTCCGGCGGCGTCTCCAACGTATCGTTCTCGTTTCGCGGCAACAACATCGTGCGCGAGGCGATCCATTCGGTGTTCCTGTACCACGCGATCCGCGCGGGCATGGACATGGGCATCGTCAATGCCGGTGCGCTGACGATCATGGACGACATCGATCCGCCGCTGCGCGAACGGGTCGAGGACGTGGTGCTGAACCGGCGCGAAGACGCCACCGAGCGGTTGCTGGAGATCGCCGACAATTACAAGGGCAAGCGTGGCGAAGCGGTGGTCGAGACGCTGGCCTGGCGTGAGAGGCCGGTGCGCGAACGGCTCAGCCATGCGCTGGTGCACGGCATCGACCAGTACGTGGTCGACGACACCGAGGAGGCGCGCCAGATGTCCAGCCGCCCGCTCGACGTGATCGAAGGGCCACTGATGGACGGCATGAACGTGGTCGGCGACCTGTTCGGCGCCGGCAAGATGTTCCTGCCACAAGTGGTGAAATCGGCGCGCGTGATGAAAAAGGCCGTGGCCTACCTGCTGCCCTACATCGAGGAGGAAAAACTGCGCACCGGCGATACCGGCAAGAACAACGGCAAGATCATCATGGCCACGGTCAAGGGTGATGTGCACGACATCGGCAAGAACATCGTCGGCGTGGTACTTCGCTGCAACAACTTCGAGGTCATCGACCTCGGCGTGATGGTGCCTGCGCAGAAGATCCTGGAGACCGCGATCGCCGAGAAGGCCGACATGATCGGCCTGTCCGGTTTGATCACGCCTTCGCTGGAGGAAATGAGCCAGGTCGCGCGCGAGATGCAGCGGCAGAATTTCCATATCCCGCTGCTCATCGGCGGCGCCACCACCTCGCGCGCGCATACCGCGCTGAAGATCGAGCCGCACTACAAGGCCGGCACGGTCTGGGTGAAGGATGCCTCGCGCGCCGTCGGCGTGGCGCAGTCACTGGTCAGCAAGGATCTGGTCGAGGATTTCCTGGCCAAGGTGCGCGCCGACTATGCCGACGTGCGCGAACGCCACCGCAACCGCGGCCCCGGCAAACAACTGGTATCCCTGAACAAGGCTCGTGCGCAGCGCTTCCGCTGCGACTGGGCTGCCTACGAACCACCGCAGCCGAACAAGCCCGGTATCACCGTCTTCGACGATTACGACCTCGCCGTGCTGCGCCCGTACATCGACTGGACACCGTTCTTCCAGGCATGGGAGCTGGCTGGCCGTTACCCAGCCATCCTGACGGACGAAGTGGTCGGCGTGCAGGCCAGCGAACTGTTCCGTGATGCCCAAGCCATGCTGGACAAGATCATCGCCGAGAAGTGGCTGACCGCCCGCGCCGTGATCGGTCTGTGGCCAGCCGCCAACGTCGGCGACGACGTGGAGGTCTACGAACATCACTCCCTTCTCCCTCCGGGAGAAGGTGCCCGAAGGGCGGATGAGGGTACGGCCGAGGCGAGGAATCCCGCTCCGCCCGAACCCTCCCCCCCCCCTTCGGGGCACCCTCTCCCGAAGGGAGAGGGGAAGATCCTGGCCACCCTGCTCAGCCTGCGCCAGCAGGCCGACAAGCCGATCGAACGTCCGAACCTGTGCCTGGCCGATTTCATCGCGCCGAAGGAGTTCGACAAACCCGACTGGATCGGCGGGTTCGCCGTGACCGCCGGCATCGGCATCGAGGAGCACCTGGCGCGCTTCCAGGCCGATTACGACGACTACTCCTCGATCATCCTGAAGGCGCTGGCCGACCGTTTCGCCGAGGCATTCGCCGAGCACATGCACGAGCGCGTACGCAAGGAGTTCTGGGGCTTCATGCCTGACGAATCGCTCGACAACGACGCGCTGATCGACGAAAAGTACCGCGGCATCCGCCCCGCTCCCGGCTACCCGGCCTGCCCCGACCACACCGAGAAAACCACGCTGTTCGCCCTGCTGGACGTCACCCGCAACACCGGCATCGAACTCACCGAAGGCTTTTCGATGTATCCCGCTGCTGCCGTGTCGGGCTGGTACTACTCGCATCCGGACAGCCAGTATTTCGTGGTCGGCCGGCTCGGCAAGGAACAGGTCGAGGACTACGCCCGGCGCAAAGGCTGGACGATGGCCGAAGCCGAACGCTGGCTCGCGTCCAACCTCGATTACGAATCCGAATAGGCCGTTCGCAGGAGCGACATGGCGCGACGATCTATCGGGTAATCGTGTCGCCGGTAACGCTGTTCTTGCGATGGCGAAGGTGCACGCTCAGGTTGTAGATCGAGACGAAGGCCGGGAAGAAATTCGAGATAATGCCCACCGAATCGTTCTTGCCGATGGTGAAGTACGCCAGCAACAACGCGCTGCCGACCACCGACAGCCACCAGAACGACAACGGCATCACCACCCGCTTGTGCTTGCGCGTGTAATACAGCTGCACAAACCAGCGACTGGTGAACATCACCGAGCCAAGCAATCCGACAGCCTTCCACGGCGTCAGCTGGAAGTGCTGCAGGGCGTGCAGGATGTGGGCAAGTTCGGTGCTGAGAAAATCCATGATCGGGCGCTTCGGTGTCTGCAAGACTGGGCAGTTTAGCAATCTCGGCCGGCCTCACCGCCATCCGATTCTCCAGGCCAGATGCACCGCCACTGCGCGCAACCATTGACCCGCCCCGCGACTCCCCCTAGAATCCCGCGTTCTCGGCGGGCGATTAGCTCAGCGGTAGAGCACTGCCTTCACACGGCAGGTGTCGCAAGTTCGATCCTTGCATCGCCCACCACCAGATTCCAGAAAAGCAAGCAGTTGCAAAAAAGCCCGATTCCCGCTGAATCGGGCTTTTTTGCTTTTTGCAGTCCAGATGTACCGTTCGCATACCGGCATGGACAAGCGTGGAGATGCGTCCGCCACCGTGTAAGCTAATCCATCCCTGTACACCTTTGCGGTGTACTAGCCACGTACCGTCCTGAGGATTTGCGTATTCCGGTACGTCTGATCAATCGTTCCAATGATCGTTGAACATTGTGCTGGTGTTGGCCGCCTTTCTGGTGCTGACCAGGGATCTCGTCACTGAGTGCTTAATCCTATCCGTGTGTTACCTCCTGCCGTATTTGGAGCTGCATGAGTTTGCGCATGACGTTTCTTGACCGAGTGCACTACCGAGGTGAGCAGGTAGCGATAACCAGCGCGCCATCCATGGCTATGAGCAGGTGCTTCGATGCTATTGCTTGGCTCGGGAAGATGGAACCAGACTAGCCAAGTTGGACCCGTAAGCGCCTACTGCTCATCCGAGGACAAGAAGGGTTTGATCCACTTCATGCCCTGCGGCTATTGACGACGGCTATGCTGTGCTTCAAGCCGTTCAGACACGATACGCAACTTTTTGCGCGAACAGATCGTGCGGATCAAAGCCCTCGATTACTGTATTGCCCGGCACCGGTCCAAGCGATCCTTCATCGACGATGAGCTCGCCTTTAGCATGACCCAAAAGGATGTTGGCCCACACTGGATTGACTGAAAATGACGATTCCGCGACGCGTGTAGGAGAATCCTTACAACACACGTCGCAACAGGCGTCACCAGGATTTGCTATAACGCATGAGTGGGATCAGTTCGATGGCAATGGGCGACCATCCACACAGCAATCTACGGCACAGGGGAATCAAATGGACTTTATTCGGCGACCATCTCAGGGACAAAAAGAGGTCAGGTCCATTTATCCACAAAACAAATCAGCCTGCCCATTATTTGTTGACCTTTTAGGTGTTGGTAGGTCCATACCTCTGGCCGCCAGAAAGTATAAAAACCGTAGTGATCTCTTCCCGGTCAGGATAAGAGGTAATTATATGCGACTGATATACATATGGACAGGGATGGTTCTTACGCTGCTAGGAGCTTCCGCGCCTGCACATGCTGCGTCCGACATTCTATGTCCCGCTATACAGACGGCGATGAGCTCCTGTAAAAATTACTCAAGCATCCTTCCTTTCTCCAATGGCAAATTGTCGCAATACAAGTGCGCTATCGAACCCGCAGGAACCTTCGGCGACACAAATGGGAAACCCTTTGTCCAGCTTGTTTGGACAGACAATCGTAATAACGTATTTCACCCAAGTGATCCAGATAAGCGCTGGTACTACGTACCCTGCAGCACAATTCCGGCCAAGGGGTTGGGCGATCCCTGCCATTGCGTTGGCGACCCAATCAATATTACGAATGGAAATGAATTCCGCGAGGAGACGGACTTCTCGCAGCGGCACCTCCAGTTTCATCGATTTTATAATAGCAACGGTGCGGCAAGTTCTGGCTCGACGGGAGTGCATTGGACGCATTCCTTCGATCGAAGTGTCAGCCTCATCGCCTCTAGCAACATGCCGGATGGCTCGACTAATCATGCGGTGGTGGCCAGACCCGAGGGAAAAAAGATAGCTTTCTTAATGACCTCAGGCCTGTGGCTCCCTGACTCTGACGTTGGAAGCACCTTGCTGGAAATTAAAGGTGCTGACGGCGTCCGTACCGGATGGATTTACAAGGACGCAGCGACTCAGGAGCAAGAATATTACGACGCTTCCGGTAAACTACTTTCTATACATTTCCTCGATTCAATAGAGCTTGATCTACATTATAGCGATGCGACCACACCTATTGATATTGCTCCCGTTGCAGGTCTGCTTATTGAGGTGATTGATTCTACGGGAAGGTCCTTGCAGCTGACATATACTTCCGCCAAAGACCTTGCAACTCTAACTACTCCGGATGGGGCATCCGTCGCTTACACGCACGACACGAGTGGAAGGTTAACCGGGATCTCATATCCCGATGCGAACGGTGTTGGTTATCTTTACAATGAGGCGGACTTAAATGGTGGGACAAGTCGAGCCTATCTCTTGACGGGCATCACCGATCAGTCTGGTGCGCGACTCGTTACGCTCAGTTATGACAACCAAGGGCGAGCGACCTCGTCCAAGCTTGCTGCGGATGTCGACCTAACGAAGGTCACCTATGGATCCGACTATTCAACAGTTACATATCCGAGCGGCGCTGCTACGCGCGTATCTCTGCAGACATCCGTTTTCTTGCAGAAAATAGCGGGAGCGGACTCTCCATGTGGCGCATCGTGCGACTTTTCGGCACAGTCCATCTCGTACGATGAAAATGGGTATCCCGTTGGTCGAACGGACTTCAAAGGGATTTCTTCTACAACACTTTACGATCCGAATGGTCTGTTAACCGAGCAGGTAGAAGGCACCGGCACGCCGCAGCAGCGCACCACGAACACCACTTGGAACACCACGCTACGCGTTCCGCTGGCCCGCACGGTGCTCAACGCCAGCGGCAACACGGTCGCCAAAACGTCCTGGTTCTACAACACTATCGGTCAGCCGCTGGCCCGTTGCGAGATCGATCCTGCGATAGCTGCTGCCGCGTCCTACACCTGCGCCAACACCGGCCCGGTCCCCGCTGGCGTGCGTCGTTGGACATACAGTTATTGCACTGCCGTCGATGGAACCCAATGCCCGATTGTGGGTCTTCTGTTGACGATGAACGGTTCGCGCACCGACCTCATCCAGACCACGACTTACAGCTATTACCTCATCAACAGCGCCACCGGCTGCGGCACACCCGGATCAGCCTGCCATCAGGCGGGCGATCTATATCAGATCAAGGATGCGCTGGGTCACCTCACGTCGTATACCTCCTACGACGGTGCCGGTCGCGTGACAAGGATCACCGACGCCAACGGCGTCAACATCGATATGACCTATACGCCGCGCGGCTGGCTTGCCACGCGTATCGTGGGTGGTGCAACTACCACGTTCGGCTACGACGCCATGGGTGACGTGACTTCGATCAATGATCCGAGTGGCGTTACCACGACCTTCACCTACGACGCTGCGCATCGGTTGACCGACATCACCGATGCGCAGGGCAACGTCATCCACTACACGTTGGATGCCGCCGGCAACAAAACCGCCGAAGAAATTCGCAATGCCTCGGGAACGGTGGTGCACAGCCTGTCGCGCACGTACAACGCGCTCGGTCAGCTTACGGCCATCATCGATGGTCTGAACCACACCGTATTCAACGCCAGCTATGCTGACAGCTACGATGCCAACGGCAATCTGGTGCACAGCGCCGATGCGCTAGGCATTCAGCAACAACGGGGCTTCGATGCACTTAACCGCCTCAACACCACCATTGCCAACTACAACGGCATCGACCCGGCGACCCAAAACACCCAGGTCGCGTTCGACCATGACGCGCTGGATCGGGTGGATGGTGTGGCCGATCCCAGCGGGCTGGACACCGTCTACACCTACGACGGCTTGGGTAATCGCACGGAGCTGACCAGCCCGGATACCGGCACCAGCACCGATACCTACGATGCGGCGGGTAACCGGCTTGTCCATACCGATGCCAACGGCGTGGTCAGTATGTCGACCTACGACGCACTGAACCGCCTCACCAGCACCAGTTACGTCGATACCAGCCAAAACGTCAGCTACGCCTATGACGAAGTCAACACGGTTACCGGCTGCACCAGTTCCAAGCCGAAGGGCCGGCTGACCCGCGTGATCGAAGCCGGCGTCACCACGACATATTGCTACAGCAGCCGCGGCAAGATCCTGCAAAAACGACAGATCACCGCAAGCAAGACCAACACAACGACCTACACCTATACCGTTGCCGACCGGCTCAGCAAGGTCACCACGCCGGACAACACCGTCGTCACCTACGCGTACAACACCAACGGTCTGCCAAGCAGCGTGACGGTCACACCCAGCGGTGCGACTTCCGCTTCGCCCACCGTGGTCAGCGCCATCACATGGCTGCCGTTCGGCCCAATCAGCAGCTACAAGCTCGGTAACGAGCAGACAGTGACGCGCAACTATGACGCCAACTATCGTGTCACCGACCTTATTAGTCCGGCGCTGACACTGCATTTTGCCCGTGATGCGATGGGCAACATAGTCGCGCTGGGCAATGCCCATGGTTCCAATCCGGCGACCGAGACCTACGGCTACGACCCCCTGTATCGGCTCACCGGTATCACCGATGCGGGCACTGCGCTGGAAAGCTACGCCTACAACCCGACCGGCGACCGACTGAGCAAGACGGCGCCGGGGTTCGCGACAGGTGCCTATCTGTACACCGCCGGCACGCACCAACTGGCCAACATCGGCAACGCCCCACGTGCCAATGACGCCAACGGCAACACCACCGGCAGCGTGATTGGCGGCGAGACCTTCGGCTTCGGCTACAGCGGGCGCAACCGGCTGACCGTGGTGCAACGCAATGGCCAGACCGTGGGCACTTACTCCTACAACGCGATGGGCGAGCGCATCGGCAAGGTGGCGACCTTCCCGCAGGCGATGACCGAGCGTTACGCCTACAACGAAGTCGGGCAGCTCATCGGCGAATACGGCACGACCAATAGGGACTACATCTGGTTGGGCGATATCCCGGTGGCGGTGATCGACAACACAATCAACGGTAGCGTCACCACCAGCACGGTCAGCTACGTGACTGCGGATCATCTGAGTACGCCGCGGGCAGTGACCAACAGCGCGGGTACCGTGATTTGGCAGTGGTCCTATCAGGCCAATCCGTTCGGAGAGCAGCAGCCGACCTCGACGTCGGATTACGTACTCAACCAGCGCTATCCGGGGCAGTATTACGATGCCGAAACCGGGCTGGTCAGCAATGGCATGCGTGACTGCTACGAGCCGGCCACAGGGCGGTACTGCCAGTCCGATCCAACCGGATTGGCAGGCGGCATCTCAACGTATGCCTATGCTCTAAACAGTCCGTTGAGCTATGTGGACCCATTGGGGCTAAATGTAACGATGACGTGCCGTCCGTTGGGTCTCGTAGCCAAACTCGGCGGCACTAGTCCAAAACACTGCGGTGATTTTGTTTGGCACTGGGTTACGGATCCTTGCACAGGGAAAAAACATAAAGTTATCGACTCGCAATATTCTTTGCCAGGCTTCGCAACGGCACCTACTACCGACCCGAACAACCAAACGTACGTAGATGATCGGAATGCGTTCAACAACCCTGGTGGCGGTAATGCTAATTACAATGTTCCACCGCCCCCAGGCATGACGCAGACACAGTTCGATCAGAGCGTAACTTCTTGGGGCAATCAATATTCGCAAGGCGAGTACAGCCTTTTCCCGGGCCCAAATTCAAACACCGCTGCGTATGACATCATTTTTGGAGCGGGTGGGACACCTCCGGATGTACCGGATGCACCAGGTAACCTTTATTACGTCACTCCCCGCTTTCCACCTGGCTATGGGCAGTAACTTATGACCATAACAAGCGCGAAAAAATTTACGAGCAACATGCTTTTAACCGCAACACTTGTTATTTGCTGCGTGAGCTGTACGAATCCTATCTTTGTCGAGTCGCGAGACATCACGCAAGGAGGAGTGGATGGCTTCGCTATAGGGATGAGTAAGCAACAAATTCTAGAGGATGCGCGGCAAAAACATGTCTCTACGATTAGTCCGGTATTGAACGTATCCTCCTCGATCAATTACTCAAATCTTGAAAGCGTGGTATCACCAGGAGATGGAAGGTCTGTCGAGCTCGATGACGGTAGCGCAGTGAAGGTGGTCTACACGGTCAAGCAGTGCAAGGTCGCAGATATCCAATCCCTTGGCGCACAGAAGGCTCCTAGCCAAATTTCCATTGGTGATACACCTGAGGAACTCGTTTCAAACTTGAAAAAAATTCTCAATGGAAATCACGCGGCATCAGTGCACGAAGTAATTAGTAGCGAAAATGGCTCGTGGTTTGTAATTGATTCGCCACCCCATCAACACAAAAATAGGAATTCAATCGAAGCCTACGACATTTGGTCCTTTGAAGTGAATTCAATCAAACCTGCGGGCGCACAGTTTATGGTCTATTTCTCAGAAGGATCCGTGATACGGATATCATACAAACGTCCGCGAATCCGTGTGGAATAGTTAGTGGACCTATGCGGGTAACCCCGACGTCCCCCCGCTTTTGAGTAGCACCGCGGTTTGGAGTCCAATCCCCCGTCCGAAGGAGATTGGACGTGAAGAAGCGGTTTACCGAAGAACAGATCATTGGCTTTCTGCGTGAGGTGGAGGCCGGCATGCCGGTAAAGGAGTTGTGCCGCAAGCACGGCTTCAGTGAGGCCTCGTACTACCTGTGGCGCAGCAAGTTCGGCGGGATGAGCGTGCCCGACGCCAAGCGGCTGAAGGAGCTGGAGACGGAGAACGGGCGGCTGAAGAAGCTGCTGGCCGAGCAGGTGCTTGAGAACGAGGTGATCAAGGACGCCCTGCGAAAAAAGTGGTGAGCGCACCAGCCCGACGCGAGCTGGTGCGGCAGATGGTCGAGCGGGGGTTGAGCGAGCGACGTGCGCTGGCGGTCGCCGTCATGAGCGCCAGCGCGTATCGCTATGCCACGCGCCCGGATCGCAACGAGGAACTCCGGCAACGGATCTTGGCCCTGGCGGAGCGGCACAAGCGCTATGGCGTGGGGATGATCCATCTGAAGCTGCGGCAGACGGGGTGGCTGGTGAACTACAAGCGCGTGGAACGGCTGTATCAGGAAGCGAGGCTGCAGGGTGCGGCGGCGCAAGCGGAAGAAGGTGCTTATCACCGAGCGGCAACCGTTGGCTCGGCCGAAAGCCGCCAACGAGGTCTGGTCGATGGATTTCGTGTTCGATCGCACGGCCGAAGGCCGCGTCCTCAAATGCCTGACGGTTGTCGACGATGCCACGCACGAGGCGGTGGTCATCGAGGTCGAGCGGGCAATCTCCGGCATCGGCGTGACGCGTGTGATGGATCGCCTGGCACTCAGCCGTGGCCTGCCTCGGGTGATTCGCAGCGACAACGGCAAGGAGTTCTGTGGCAAGGCGATTGTCAGCTGGGCGCACGAGCGTGGCGTGCAACTGCGTCTGATCGAACCGGGCAAGCCGAACCAGAACGCCTACATCGAGTCGTTCAACGGGCGCCTGCGCGACGAATGCCTCAACGAGCACTGGTGCTGCACGCACGCGCCGACGCTGGCGGCGGGAATACAACGAGGAGCGACCGAAGAAGGCGCTGGGTGGGCTGACACCCGCCGCCTATGCGAAGCAGTTAAAGTGAACCCGGACTCTAAACCGTCCCGCTACTCAAAGCGGGGGGACGTCGGTCAGAAATTTGCGAGACATGTTCATTGGTAATCCCTTGCTAGGTGGCGTGGTGAGGCGTCAGCGGATTGATGCTGACCTTGACTGGAGAGGTACAGCTCGGCGCAGAAATATCGCTGAAACCTTTGCCACATCTAGCTTTGAAGCCACATGAATTTCGCCTTAACACGGCAGGTGTCGCAAGTTCGATCCTTGCATCGCCCACCAACGAATACAACGACTTGGGCCACCTCATCAGGTGGTCTTTTTCGTTGTGCGACGGGTGCGGAATTCCGATCCAAAACGCTCCACAAACCAGGGATCCGCGCCGGTGAAGTCCGAGTCCGATCGCGCCCCCGCGGCCTTGAACCGGGTTCAGCAGCATCGCCCACCGGTTGCAGGCTCGCGCCCCGCATCACATCGGCATGACATCGCAACGGCTCCAGTGCGCTGGAATCCACTTGTCACGCCAGCCATGTCCATCAACCCTCGATTGCCACGCGCGCACCGTGCCAAACCTGTTGTATTTGTCGGTTGCGCCGGCTGGGCGATCCCGGCCCTTCACGCAGATCGCTTCCCCTCGGGCGCAAGCCACCTGCAGCGCTACGCGCAGGTGTTCAACTGCGTGGAGATCAATTCCTCGTTCTACCGTCCCCACCTGCCTTCGACGTATCGACGATGGTCGGACACCGTGCCTGCGGGGTTTCGGTTCGCGGTAAAGATGCCTCGCACCATCAGTCACCAAGCGCGACTGAGTGATGACGAGCCGGCGTTGCAGGCGTTCCTCGCCCAGGTCGATCAGCTCGGCGAGAAGCTGGGTTGCCTGCTGTTGCAGCTACCGCCCAGCCTGGTTTATGCACCCACGGTGGCGCTGCCCTTCTTCGATACATTGCGCCGTCTGCATTCGGGACCAGTCGTCTGCGAGCCGCGCCACGCGTCATGGTTCACTGCGCAGGTCAATCGATGTCTGGACGAACGTGGCATCGCCCGGGTTGCCGCCGATCCGGCCCGATTGCCGCGCGCGGCGCTGCCAGCGGGTGACCCGACGCTGCAATACCTGCGGCTGCACGGGTCGCCGCGGATGTATTACGACAGCTATTCCGATGCGGTGCTGCAGCAGGTTGCCGACAGATTGCAGCGCACCAGCCGGCGGACCGCACAGCGCTGGTGCATTTTCGACAACACCGCGAACGGTCATGCCATCCCCAACGCACTGGCTGTGGCCGACCGCGTCGGGAACGGCCACGCAAGCTGAGCGGACTTCACCTCGCGTGATCGTGGCGCGTTGCAAAGTGACTTTCGCCACCGTGGAGACAGACCATGCCGGAAGGCCCGTCCATCGTGATCCTGCGTGAAGAGGCCGCGGCTTTCGCCGGCCAGACCATCCGGCGCGCGGAAGGCAACGCGAAGATCGACATGCAACGCCTGCCCGGGCGGCAGGTGTTGGCGTTGCGCAGTTTCGGCAAGCAATTCCTGATCGAATTGCCGGACGCTCTCGCCGTGCGCATCCATTTGCTGATGTACGGCAGCTATCGCATCGACGAACGCAAGGACGCCGCGCCACGACTCAGCCTCGGCTTCGATAAAGGCGAGCTCAATTTCTACAGTTGTTCCGTGCGCCTGCTGGAAGGCGACCTCGACGCCCTGTACGACTGGCGCGCCGATGTGATGTCGGACAGCTGGGATCCCGCGCTGGCCCGCGCCAAGCTGCGCGGGATGCCGCAGACCCTGGTCTGCGATGCGCTGCTGGACCAAACCGTGTTTGCGGGCGTCGGCAACATCATCAAGAACGAAGTGCTCTACCGGACGCGGATCCACCCGCTGTCGATGGTTGGCGCGTTGTCGGCGTACAAGCTGCGCGAACTGGTGCAACAGGCACGCGTCTATGCCTTCGAGTTCCTCGCCTGGAAGAAGGCCTTCGTGTTGCGCCAGCACTGGCTGGTGCACAACCGCAGCCGCTGCCCGCGCCACGACATCCCGCTGCGGCGCGCCTACCTCGGCAAGACCCACCGGCGCAGCTTCTTCTGCGAACGCTGCCAGAAACTCTACACACAGGATTGACCGATGGCCGCCTCGGGCTCGCACAAGGTGGTCTATGCGGCGCTCGCCGGCAACCTTGCGATCGCCGTCGCCAAATTCGTGGCTGCAGGTTTCTCCGGCAGTTCGGCGATGCTCAGCGAAGGCGTGCATTCACTGGTCGACACCGTCAACGAATTGCTGTTGCTGTACGGATTGCGGCGCGCCGCGATGCCGCCCGATCGCACGCATCCGTTCGGTCATGGCCGGGAGCTGTATTTCTGGAGTTTCATCGTGGCCTTGCTGGTGCTTTCCATGGGCGCCGGCGTGTCCTTTTTCGAAGGAGTGATGCACATCCGTCGGCCGGAACCGGCCTCGCATCCGCTGCTGAATTACCTGGTCCTGGCCGTGTCGTTCGTGTTCGAGGGCGGTTCCTGGTACGTGGCCTTGCGCGAATTCCGAAGGCACAAGGGTCGCCTCGGTTACTTCGAGGCATTCCGGCTGAGCAAAGACCCCACCACCTTCACCGTCCTGCTTGAGGACAGTGCTGCCATACTGGGCCTGCTGCTGGCGCTGGCCGGTCTGGTCGGCGCGCAACTGCTTGAGCTGCCCATACTCGACGGTGTGGCGTCGCTCGGCATCGCCGGCGTACTGACCACCTCCGCCCTGCTGCTGGCACGCGAGACCAAGGGTCTGCTGATTGGGGAAACCGCGCACGCTTCCGTCAGTGAATCGATCCTGCGGATCGCCGCCGACGATGAAGGCGTGCGTTGCGCCAACGGCGTACTGACGGTGCAGATGGGCCCGAATCAGGTCGTGGCCGCCTTGAGTGCCGAGTTCGAAGACGCAATGACCACGCCGCAAATCGAAACCTGCATCAACCGCATCGAAAAACAGGCCAAGATCGCGCATCCGGAAATCGTCTCGCTGTTCGTCAAGCCGCAGACGGCGAAGACCTGGCGTACGCGACGCGATGCTCTCGAAACCGGCGAGGACCTACTGCCATGACCCCGCACTACGAGATCCGGCCATGGCGCAGTTGAGCCTGTTCGAGGGCGGCTCGCAGGTGCTGCTCGATGATGCCAGCGGGCGCATCGTGCTGACGCCTGAGCTGATTGACCGAGCTACTGCGCAAGCCTGGTTCGACCAGTTGCACGATGGCATCGCGTGGAAGAGCGGCCGGCGGCTGATGTACGAACGCGAAGTGGACGTGCCGCGGCTGCGCGCGCATTTCCGTGCGGATGATCCGCAGTTGCCGCCGGCATTACGCAGCGCGCACGCCATCGTCAGTGCATCGGTAGGCGCGCCGTTCGACAGCATCGGCCTCAACCTGTATCGCGACCAGCATGACAGCGTGGCACCGCATAACGACAAACTCGACGATCTGGTGCAGGGACAGCCGATCGCCGTGCTCTCGCTCGGTGCCACGCGGCGCATGTCCATTCGTGCGAAACGGCCACCCCGCCGCGTGCTGCATGTGGACCTCGAGAGCGGCAGCCTGATCCTGATGAGCTGGGATACCCAGCTGCATTATGACCACGCCATTGCGAAGCAGCGCACGCCCGTGGAACCACGCATCAGCCTTGCGTTCCGCGTGCGCGGAGCGAACGCGATACCAGCTCCTGACCCGCGCGCCGGTCCCGTCACGCGGTAAGGCAAGCCCGGATGTTGTCGCGAATTTCATCGCAGCGACCCCACTATCCCCAGGCACTTTCAAAAGGCAGGGCCCATGGGTTTTCTTGGATGGATTGCCTCGGTCGGCGGATTGCTCCTGCTGATGTCGCTGGCCTCGGGGTGGATCCGCCAGCTGCCGATGACCACGTTCAGCCTGTATCTCGTGGCTGGCGTTCTGGCCGGGCCGTGGGTGCTGGGGTTGTTGAACATCGACTTTGTCGTTCACGCCCGCGGTATCGCGCGGGTGACCGAGATCGCGCTGGTGATCTCGCTATTCATGACCGGCCTGAAATTGCGCATGGGTTTTCGTGCGCCTGACTGGCGCATGGCTCTGCGGCTCGCGCTGCCGGCCATGCTGCTGACCGTGGCCGGCATCACCTTGGTGGCGCATGGGGCATTCGCCGTGAAGTGGCCATTCGCATTGCTGCTGGGCGCCATCGCTGCACCGACCGACCCGGTATTGGCCAGCATGGTTGCAGTGAACGACGCCGGCGACCGGGACAAGCTGCGAATCGCCCTTTCCGGTGAGGCGGGTCTGAATGATGGCACCGCACTGCCTCTGGTGATGCTGGCGCTGCTTTTGCTGAGCGGCCCGGTTTCATCGGGCGATGTGGCACAGTGGTTCGCCAGGGATTTCGCCTGGGCCCTGATCGGCGGGCTAGGCATCGGCTTCGCATTGGGCTGGGCCATCGGCTTGCTTGGTGTGAAGCTGAAGACGAAGAGCAAGGACATCGCACCGAGCGATTTCCTTGCGCTGGCGTTGATGGCGCTGGCGTACGCGTCGGCGCAGTCGCTTTCGGCATCCGGCTTTCTGGCTGCCTTCGCTGCCGGACTCGGACTGCGTCACGCCGAATTGTACGTGGTGAAACATCACCCCCACCCGCATATCCGCGACGGAGACAACGACGTCTCGTCGCATCCGCCAGCGGAAATCCTGGTCAATCCGCGCAAGCGCGAACAGGACGATGCGGGCGAGCCGGCCACCTCGGTCGGTATGGTAGTTTCCGATGCACTCTCCTTTGGCGAGACACTGGAGCGGCTGATCATCGCGGCGCTGGTGTTGCTGCTCGGCGCAGCGTTCGCGCGCTATTGGCACCTTACCGGCGTGGCAGTCGCCCTGGCATTGTTCCTTCTCGTGCGGCCGCTTGCGGTATTGCTCGCCACCATCAGATCGGGTGTTCCCGTACCGCGGCGTCTGTTGATCGGCTGGCTGGGAATCCGCGGCATCGGCAGCCTGAATTACCTGGCCTATGCGATCACGCATGGCCTGAACGGGCCGCAGGCAGGGCTGGCGGCCAGCTTCGTGATCACCATCGTGGTGCTGAGCATCATCGTGCATGGCATCACGACGCCGCCATTGATGGCGTGGCGCCGCGCCCGGCTAAAGGCTCACGAGGAAAATGCGAACAGGTCCGCCAGCGAGGAAACCTGAATGCAGGCGGCGACGTCACTGGCCGCTGAACTTGAATATCACGTGGAATTCGCTCGCCTTCGGGTCTTCTTCCCTGCATCGAAACTCGAAGGGAAACCATCATGTTCAGCCGACCATTGACACGCGTCGTCGCCGCAAGTGCATTGTCTTTTGGCGTCGCCTGCGCGGCGTTCGCCCAATCCGCCACCAAAGCCCCGCTGGTGGCGAATGCTGCCGACAGCACGTTCATGACCCACGCCGCTGCCGATGGCATCGCCGAAGTGCAGATGGGTCAGATGGCGCTGGACAAGTCATCCGATGCCGAAGTTAAAAAACTCGCCCAGCGCATCGTCGACGACCACACCAAGGCCAACACCACACTGCGCACCCTGGCGCAGGCCAAGCAGGTCACCTTGCCAGCGGCACCGATGCAGGACGCGCAGAAAGCGGCCGAGGACATGAAAAAGCTGGACGGGAAGGCCTTCGACCAGAGCTGGACCGATTCGATGGTGAAGAATCACCAGAAGGCCGTCGCGCTGTTCACCGCCGAAAACAAGCAGACGCAAGATCCCGACATGCGGAAATTCACCAGCAGCACCCTGCCCACGTTGCAGGGCCATCTCGAAACCGCACGGCAGGTGCAGGATCATCTGGGCGTTTCAAAGGTGCGCGACGATGTGATGGACAACCACACCAAGGCCATGGACGACGACACCTTTGCGCACACCAGTCCCGCTGCGGCGGCAACGGCAGCAACCGCGCCGACAACCATGCCGGCACAGACGCACACACCCGTACCGGCACCGGCCACCACCAACCGGAGCCACTGATGAACGCTACCGTCAAGCAGCGATGTGCCCATCTGGCGTGCACCTGCACGGTGCCACCGGGTGAGGCCTACTGCAGCGAGCACTGCCGCAAACGGGTGGAGTCACCGGTCTCCGATCAGGTCGAGGGATGTCAATGTGGCCATGCCGAGTGCGCGTCGGCGCGCGATGAGGCACAGAAGGTGGAACAACCTCACCGCTCCCGTTCCGATCCGAAATAATCGGTGCGGTGGTACCAATCGAACACCGAGCCGGGCAGCAACGCCGCAATATCGATGTCGAGCGCCACGTAAGCGTCGAGCACATCGCGCAGTACCGTCGCTGCCCTGGCGTTGTGTTCATGGGTCGGGACGTTGAAGTGTTGGTACTCGATCATCTCCAGCATGCGCAACGACCAGCCAAACAGCAGTTCGCTCCAGTCGCCAAACCGCTCACGCAGCCACGCACTCAGCGGTGCGTGCAGGACGAAGCCTTGTTCTGCACAGATGTGTCGCGCCAGCGCATCCACCTGCGGGGATACGCCGCGAAACCATTCGGTATGGCCAGCGGCCGACTGCGGCACCACCAGTGGCGCCGGAGCGCGGCAGTCGGCGAACGTGGTGATGAAAAGTCGTTCGATGCGCCTCGCATCGCGCAACTGGTCGGCATGGATGAGCAGGCCGCGCTCCAGGTCGAAGAATTCGAAGAACCGTCGATGCAGCGTGCGAAACCGGTCCAGCGGATCACGCGAGAAACCGACTTTGAGGATGTCTTCGTTCCGGCAGGGCAACACGTAGACATAGGTGCGCCCGCGGCTGGCGAAGCGTGGATAGCTCACGTCATCTTGCACAGCAGAACCTGCAACGGGTGGTTTCTTTCATCGTCGCATGACAACGACACCGCTAGTCTCCGGCTCTCCGTGTCACTTCGCAAGGCATGTCCATGGCAAAGAAGAACGCACCACCCTCGCTCAGCGCATTGGGCATGAACTGCACGCTGAAGCGTGGGCCGGAGGATTCTTCCACGCAGAAACTGCTGGATCAGATCCTGCATGCGATGAAACCCCACGGTGTCGATACCTCCAGCGTGCGCGTGGTCGACCATGACATCAAACCGGGCGTCAAGACCGACGAGGGCGATGGCGATGAATGGCCCACACTGCGCCGCCAGGTGCTCGATGCAAACATCTTGGTGCTGGCCTCGCCGATCTGGATGGGCCAACCGTCCAGCGTGGCCAAACGCGTGCTTGAGCGCATGGATGCGTTTCTCGGCGATATCGACGAGCAAGGTCGTTATCCCACGTTCGGGCGCGTTGCCGTGGTGGCGGTGGTCGGAAACGAAGACGGTGCACATCACGTCACCGCCGAGCTGTATCAGGCACTGGCCGACGTCGGCTTCAGCATCCCCGGCGGCAGTTCCGCGTACTGGGTCGGCGAGGCCATGGGGAGCACGGATTACAAGGACCTGAAGCGCACGCCGAAAAAACTCGCCGACACCATCGAAACGCTGGCGTGCAACGCTGCGCATCTTGCGGCGCTGCTGAAGGAACGCCCTTACCCGGCGTCGAAATGATCCACGCTGGTCGATAGCGTCACACCGGCCGAAGCCTTCCTTCAGGTCGCATCCGACGAGGAGTGCCCGGTGTCGGCGTGACCGGAAATAGCGGCCGACCCGGCAACATCGGCGGCGTCCCCCGGGCTGCGCAGATCGTTCTTCGCCGGCCGCTCGACATCCCGATCGTGCTCTTCTTCATCTTCCGTCACCCCTTCAACATCCTCGGCATCATGCGGGTTGCGCTGCTGACCCGGGATCCGCTCCGGCGCGTTGGCCGGACGCCCGGGAGCCGGCCCGGCGTCGCCTTGCCTGCGTGCATCATCACGCTGCTTCTTCTGTTCATCCGTCAACTGATCCGAACCGCTTCGCGTGTCCCGGCTGTTTTTGGTGTTGGCCGCGCCGAACTGGGGAATGTTGGTGTTGCCCATGATGTGCTCCGAAGGTAAGCCGTGATTAGCCACTACGGAGTGTTCTCCTGCCCGCGTCTTCTGGGTGTGGAAGCGTTGTTGCAGCGGAGTTCGAAGCGGCGTTTCCGCATTCGCAGTCAGGAACATCATCGGCGATTGAACAGATCCATGCCGCGGCACTCACGCCCAGTGACGTTAACTGGTTCCCGGCGATTCCCCTGCCCAATCACGGATTCTCCATCGGAATCCCCAGGAGAGCACTACATGAACAGCAAGCACGACATCAAGATTCTGAACAGCCTGGTCGAAACCACACTCGACAGCGTGGATGGTTACACCGAAGCGGCCAAGGATGCGAAGAGTGCATCGTTGATCTCACTATTCAACGCGCGTTCCACCGAACGCCGTGCCGCGGTGTCGAAGCTGCAGGAGTGTGTTCGTTCGCTGGGCGGCGAGCCCGAGGACGACGGCACCATTCTGGCGTCCGCGCATCGCGCATTCGTGAACCTGCGCACCAGCCTTACCTCGAAAGACAACACCGCCGTGGTCGATGAGGTCGAGCGTGGCGAGGATCACATCAAGGCCAAGTTCGAAGACGCCCTGAAGGACAAGGACGTCTCGTCCCCGACGATGGCGGTGATCAGCGATGTATACGCTTCGGTACTCAGTGGCCACGACCAGATGCGGGATATCAAGAAGACCCTGCACGCCGCCGACTAAGAGCGTTATCGCGACCTGGACGGGCGGATACCCACGTATCCGCCTGCTTCCTCAAGCATGACGCATGACGTGTTGCCGGCTGATGCCGCACCAAGGAGGACATTGTGATGAACGCACTTCCCACCGAGCCATGCGCCCATCCCGGTTGCGCCTGCAAGGTCGACGCCGGGCTGACGTACTGCAGCGATTATTGCCGGCACAAAGGCGAACGACAGGTGGATGGCGAAACGTGTGACTGTGGCCATTCCGACTGCATCATCGAAGAAGCCCTGCAACGAATGGAGCAGGATTGATCGCGCGCACGCACGCTTGACCTCCGGCGCGACTGTCCGTCACATCGCCCCATCACATCAACAACCCGATCACATCAGCCAGCCTTGCGTTTCGTTGATGCGCGTTTGGCGGCCTTTTTCGTCGTCGATTTCTTTTTTGCGCCAACGCTGGTCTTTCCAGTTGATTCTTTCTTCGTCGCCGCTTTCCGAGCCACGGATTTTGTGGCCGCCTTCTTCGCCGGCGTCCGCTTCTTGCTGGCCAGGCTCTTCTGCAACAACGCCATGAAGTCCACCACGTTGGTGGTGGCGTTTTCCGGCGTCTCGGCTTCTTCGTCTTCAGTCGTAGGCGTGACCACGCCCTTGGACTTGAGTCGCTTCTCGATGACCTTGCGCAGGCGATCGCGGAATTCGTCGCGATAGCCGGCGGGTTTCCATTCATCGCTCATCGAGTCGATCAGCTGCTCGGCCATCTGTATTTCTTTCGGCGAAACGCGGTATTTCGATGCTGCTCCCTGCGGAATCTTGAAATCTTCCACATCGATCAACTCCTGCGGATAGCGCAGAAGCATGAGCATCAGTGCATCGCCGCGAGGCATGACTGCCGACAGGTATTCACGCGTGCGGATCACCACCCTGGCGATGCCGACCTTGCCGGTGCGCTTGAGTGTTTCGCGGAACAGCACGTAGCCCTTCTCCGCCTTCTTCCCTGGCACCAGGATGTAGGGCTTTTCGTAATACTCCGGCCCAATGGAATCCGCATCGACGAAGGCCTGCACCTCCACCGCCTCGCGGCCTTCGGACGCCGCCGACTTGATGTCATCCGGCTCCAGCACGACGTAGCTGCCCTTCTCGTACTCGAAGGCCTTGACGATCTCCTTCCACGGCACTTCTTCCCCGGTTTCCGCATTGACGCGCTCGTAGCGCACCGGCGTATTGCTGCGGCTGTCCAGCATGCGGAAATGAAGATCGACGCTGCGTTCGCCCGACATCAGCGACACCGGCACGTTGAGCAGACCGAAGGAAAGGGTTCCGGACCAGATGGGACGTGCCATGGCTTGCTTGTCTCCGGCAGCGGGGATCGGGACGACTTGACTTGTTCATGCGCGTCCCTGCGGATTGCAGATACGCGCCATGCGCTCTCTCACGCAGGCACTTGATGCTCGTGGAATCGAGGTGTCGACTATTCCTGTTGCCGTGTGGACGTGCTGTCAAATGTCACCTTGACATGATGATCGCTTCACTCGAGGCGAACGGCCCGGACACTACGGTGCATGGGCCAGCTGCCTGGAAACGCGGGGCGGCCCCAAGCTCCAAGCTATGGCCTGCATCGACAACAACCTGTTGCGCCAACCGAGCCCGAAGACCATGCGTACCGCCAAGACCGCCGAGGACCTCACCGATTCCCATCGCGCCGCCAGCAAATCGACGGCACCGAAACGCCGAAAGTCATCCGTCGCACCGATGTCGGCGGAGATCGCCATCACCCATCCCGATCGCGTGGTTTTCCCCGACGACGGCATCACCAAGCAGGACGTGGCCGACTATTACGCCATCGTCATGAAGTGGTTCCTGCCCGGCGTGGTGAACCGCCCCACCTCGGTCATCCGCTGTCCCGAAGGCATGGCGAAGGACTGTTTCTTCCAGAAGCACATGATCACGGGGTTGAAGCATGTGGGGGTGGTGAATCTGAAAGAGGAGTCCGGCACGCGGGCAACCTACATCTATCCGCAGGATGCCGATTCGGTGCTCGAACTGGTGCAGTTCGGCGCACTGGAATTCCATCCGTGGGGCGCCACCGTCGACCGATCCGAGCTGGCCGATCGGGTGATCTTCGACCTGGACCCCGGCGACAACGTGCCTTGGCCGCGCGTGGTAGCTGCGGCACGATTGCTGCGCAAACTGCTTGCGCAATCGGGGCTGGAATCCTTCGTGCGCACCACCGGCGGCAAGGGCCTGCATGTTGTGGTTCCGCTGAAGCCCGGTTGTGCCTGGCCACAGGTGAAGGACTTTGCACAGGTTTTTGCTTTTCGCCTGGCGCAGGCACATCCAGAGGAGTTCATTGCCACCGCGACCAAGGCGCAGCGCAGCGGAAAGATCTACCTCGACTATCTGCGCAACAGTCGCGGCGCCACCAGCGTGGCATCGTATTCCCTGCGCGCACGCGCCGGTGCACCCGTGGCCATGCCGCTGCGCTGGAGCGAACTGGGCAAACTGAAGAGCGGCCATGATTTCGATATCCACACTGCGCCCAAACGACTTGCACGGCTGCGTTCGGATCCCTGGGCCGGCATCGACGAAGTGCGCCAGCGCATCAGCAAGAAATCAGGTTGAGCGCCGGCACCGATTCGAAATTCTGCGGGATGTATGAATTCACCGGTTAGCAGACCACTTCACCTGTCGCCATGCGCGGAGCGGAGCGTTTACACGGTGGCGCTCAGCGCATCGATGAGCGCGGTGGTAAACGCGGGAATGTCGTCCGGCTTGCGGCTGGTGATCAGCTGGCCGTCACGCACCACTTCGCTGTCCTGCCAGTGCGCACCGGCGTTTTCCAGGTCTTTGCGCAGCGACGGCCATGAGGTGACCTTGCGATTTTCGACCAGTCCGGCGTCGATCAACGTCCACGGTCCATGGCAGATCGCCGCGACCGGTTTGCCGTCCGCGTCGAACGCCTTGATCAGTGCGATCGCCGCCGGCTCCAGCCGCAGTTTGTCCGGATTCATCACACCACCAGGCAACACCAGCGCGTCGTAGTCATCCGCCTGCGCATCCTTCAACGCCACATCCACCTTCACCGGATCGCCCCAGTTCTGCTTGCTCCAGCCCTTGATCTGCGCGGCACCGCCGGGGGCGATGACCACCGTCTTCGCACCCGCCTGTTCCAGGAATCGTTTCGGCTCGGTCAGTTCCGATTGTTCGAATCCATCGGTGGCGAGAATGGCGACGGTGCGCCCGACCAGGTTGAATGAAGACATGACGCTCTCCTGCGGAAAGTGTCCAGCATCGCGTTCGACGCATGTAGCTGGCGTCAGCTCACTGTGAGAAGACCGTCATTCGACTGAATGGAGCGCTTGACGGCCTGTGCACTGGCGCCCTGCGATGGTGGATGCACAACGCAACCGCCATGCGGTGACTTCGTTCGTCGCAGGTTCCGTTACAGACCTTCAAGGCAGGCCTATCGATGTGACTTGCGAAGTCGTCATTCCGCTGGCAAAACCGGTGGACGACATCCCCGCCGGCAACCTGGCGACCCTGCGTCGCAAGGCGGGTCATTGCCGCGCCTGTCCGCTGTGGCGCGATGCGACGCGCACGGTGTTCGGCGAAGGTCCTGTTCATGCGCCGGCGATGCTGATTGGCGAACAGCCCGGCGCGCAGGAGGATATCGCCGGCGAACCCTTTGTGGGCCCGGCTGGACAGCTGCTCGACCGTGCCATGGCCGACGCGGGGCTCGATCGCAAGGCGCTTTACCTCACCAATACCGTCAAGCATTTCAAGTACGAAGTACGCGGCACGGCGAAACTGCACAAGCGCGCCAATGCCTCGGAACAAGCTGCCTGCCGCCAGTGGCTGGCGGCGGAATTGTTGCGCGTGCAGCCGCGGCTGGTCATCGGGCTTGGTGCCATGGCGGCGCAGACCTTGTTTGGCAAGTCGTTCCGCATCACCAGCCAGCGCGGCGAATGGCATGATCTGGGTGAAGGCGTGCGTGGGCTCGCCACCTGGCATCCCTCCGCGGTGTTGCGCATGCCAAGACAGGAGCGTCGCCAGCAGGCCTATGCCGAACTGGTGGCCGACCTGCGTGAGGTCGCCGCCGCGCTCGACAGCGTGGGAAACGCGGGAGCATCGTCGTGAAACGTGGCCGCTGGCTGGCTTTGCTGTTCCTGGTGGCGGCGCTGATCGCGATCCTGATCACAGGTTTCTATTTGGGCATCACGCATAAGGAAGCACGCCCGGCCGACAGCACGTCGCCGGGCACCACCGCACCGCTGCACTGAAGCCTCAGTGAAAATCGCGCGAGCGTGTGTCCAGTGCGCCAAGCAGTGCGCTCAGATCACGCAGGCGATGGGCGATCAGGTGACTGACGCCGTCCACGGTTTCCCATTGCCCATCCACGGCCAGCAGCCTGGCTTCGAGCAACACCCGACGCTGCGCCTCGGCAACATGACGCCACACGATCACGTTGACCAGGCCGTGTTCGTCCTCGAGCGTCACGAAGATGATGCCGCTGGCGGTTTGCGGTTGCTGCCGCGATGTCACCAGCCCGGCCACGCGCACGCGACTGTTGTGTGGTTGCCTGCGCAGTGTTTTCCCGTCGATGCAGCGCGCCGCGTTCAAACGGGCGCGGATCTGTCGCAGTGGATGCGCGCCCAGGCTGAGCCCGACGCGCGCGTAGTCCGCCAGCGTGTCCTCGGCTTGCGTGGGCAACGGCAAGGCCACAGCTCGTTCGGCCGGGCTTTCGCTACCGAACAGCGGCAGTTGTGGCTCGACGCCGGCTACCGCCCAGCGGGCGCGATGGCGATGGCCGGCCAGCCCGCGCAAAGCCGCCGCATCGGCCAGCAACTCCTGATGACGGTGATCGAGACCGGCCCGTGAACATAGATCGGTGATGTCGGCGAAGGACTGTTGTTTGCGCGCCGCCACCAGGCGAAGCGCTGTCGCTTGGGAACATCCTCGCACCATGCGCAGACCCAGCCGAATGGCGCGTGCATCGGCATGACCGCGCGGGTCGGTTTCCAGCGTGCAGTCCCAGTCGCTGAAACGCACATCCACGGGACGCACCGTGACGCCATGGCGACGCACGTCCTGCACGATCTGGCTCGGCCCGTAAAAACCCATCGGCAACGAGTTGAGCAGCGCGCAGGCGAACGCTGCCGGGTAGTGGCATTTCAGCCAACTCGATGCGTAGACCAGGTTGGCGAAGCTGGCTGCGTGCGACTCGGGAAAGCCGTAGGAGCCGAAACCCTTGATCTGCTCGAAGATGCGGGCAGCGAACTCTGCCGTGTATCCGTTCTTCAGCATGCCCTGCATCAGCTTGTCGCGATGTGGCTCCAGCCCGCCATGGCGTTTCCATGCCGCCATCGAACGGCGCAACTTGTCGGCTTCGCCGTCGGTGAAGTCGGCTGCCACTATGGCCAGCTTCATGACCTGTTCCTGGAACAGCGGTACGCCGAGCGTGCGTTTCAACACCTTCTTGAACTCGGGCGACGGATAGTCGACTTCTTCTTCGTTATTTCGGCGCCGCAGGTACGGATGCACCATGTCGCCCTGGATCGGGCCGGGTCGCACGATCGCCACCTGGATCACCAGGTCGTAAAAATTCGCCGGCCGATGCCGCGGCAGCATCGCCATCTGCGCGCGGCTTTCGATCTGGAAGACACCGACGGTATCGGCGCGCTGGATCATTTTGTAGGTTTCATGGTCACCGGGCTCGATCGTCGCGATGGTCTTGATGACGCCATGTTCGCTTTCCAACAAGCCGAAGCATTTGCGCAGGCAGGTCAGCATGCCCAGCGCCAGGCAATCGACCTTCAGCATGCGCATGTAATCCAGGTCGTCCTTCTCCCACTGGATGACGGTGCGGTCGGGCATCGCCGCGTTTTCCACCGGCACCATTTCGCTCAGCGACGCATTCGAGATCACGAAGCCACCGACGTGTTGCGACAGGTGCCGCGGCATGCCGAGCAATTCGTACGTGAGCTTCAATACGCGACGGATGATCGGGCTGTCCGGGTCGAAACCCTGTTCGCGCAGCCGCTCCTCGGCTGTGCTGTCGCCCCAGCCACGCGCAAAGACATCGCTGAGCTGGTCGACCTGGTCCAGCGGCAGCCCGAGCGCCTTGGCCACGTCGCGCACTGCGCTGCGGCCGCGGTAACAGATCACGGTGGCGGCCAGCGCGGCACGCTCGCGTCCGTATTTACCATAGATGTACTGGATGACATCTTCGCGCCGCTCGTGTTCGAAATCGACATCGATGTCGGGCGGTTCGTCGCGGTCCTCGCTGATAAAGCGTGCGACCAGAAGATTGTTGACGTCCGGATCCACCTCGGTCACGCCCAGCGCGAAACAAACGGCGGAGTTGGCGGCCGAGCCGCGGCCCTGGCAGAGGATTTCCTTGCTGCGTGCGAAGCGCACGATGTCGTATACGGTGAGAAAGAAGGCTTCGTACTTCTTCGTCGCGATCAGCGCCAGCTCGTCATCGATCAGCTTGCGCACCTTGTCGCTGACGCCCTGCGGCCAGCGCCACCGAATCCCTTCCTCGGCAAGTTGGCGCAACCAGCTGGTGGACGTGTGGTCTTTGGGCACCAGTTCCGTCGGATAGTCGTATTCGAGTTCGCTCATGTGGAAGGTGCAGCGCCGGGCGATGCGCACGCTTTCCTGCAGCAAGGCCTCGGGGTAGATATCGGCCAGCACATCGCATCGGCGCAGATGCCGTTCGCCATTGCGGAAGATCAGCGCGCCCGCTTCGGCGATCGGCACGCGGTGGCGGATCGCGGTGAGCGTGTGCTGCAGGGCCAGGCGGCGGCGCACGTGCATGTGCACGTCACCGCCAGCCACCAGCGGAAGATCCAGTGCACGGCCAAGCGCCTGCAGTTGGCGCAGGTGCCCGGCGTCATCGGGTCCGCGATGAAGCTCCACCGCCAGCCATGCGCGGTCGCCAAACGTTTCACGCATCCAGCGGCCATGCGCGATATCCGGTTGCGGTTGCGGTATCCACAAGGCCAACGTGCCCGGTAGCCCTCCTTGCAGATCCGCGCGGGTGAGCCGGTAAGTGCCTTTTTCCGAGGCCCGGCGCCCGAGCGTGATCAGCCGGCAAAGTCCGGCATAGCCCGATTTGTTTTCGCACAGCAGTACCAGCTTCGGGCCATCGTCGAGCTGGAACTCCGCGCCGACGATCAGTTTCAGGCCAGTCTCGTTCGATGCCTGGTAGGCGCGCACGATGCCGGCCAGCGAGCATTCGTCGGTGATCGCCAGCGCGCTGTAGCCGCATGCCTTGGCGCGCTCGAACAACTCGCGCGCGCTGGACGCGCCGCGACCGAACGAGAAGTCGGACAGGCAGTGCAGTTCGGCGTACGAACTCATACGGGCATGGCTCATGCAAACCACCCCTGCAGCATCCAGCCGCCCTGCTCGCCCGGCGGGCAGAAGGCCCAGGCGTGCTGGCCGAGCGAGGTTTCGACCACGTAGTAATCGCGGCACGTTTCGGCACCATCCCACCAGCCGGTTTCCAGCCGCTCGGGGCCCGCCAGGATGCGCGGCGACGAACCGCGCAGCGGAATCGGGCGATCGAGCAACCAGGTCGGTCGCGGATGCGGCTCGGCATATACGGCAGCGGATTCGGCCACGGCCTGGGCGCGTTCGGGCCGCGGATCGGTGGTGCTGCCCAAGCGGTAAACGGCCTTGTCACCCAGCTTCGCGCGCAGGCGTTCGCGCAGTTGTTCGAACGGCAAGGCATGCGCCGGCCGTTCGTCGAACAGGTCGCGGCCGGCCGGCACGAAAACCGGCAGTTCGCGCGCCACCAGTCGCATGGCCAGCACGGGTTCGGGCAACTGCCGTTGTTCCAGCCGTCCACGCGCCAGCTCGAACAGCATGCCGGCATCGCGCTCGGGCGAGAGCAGGCCTACCGGTACTTCGGTCACCCGGCCACCGCGATGTTCCAGATGCAGCATGAAGCGCTGCACGCCACCGTCCCGGCCAGCCAGATAGGCCGCCAGATCGCCGGTCATGCGGCGCAGCGGAAACACCAGCGCGGCGATGTTCTCCACTTCGTGGGTCAACTCGATGCGCTGGTCGAACACGTCCGGTGGACGGTAGGAATCGAGCCCGGCCGGTATGTCGCCAAGCAGACGGTCGATCGCCTGCAGCAACTCGTTCCCGAAACGCCGGCGCAGGCCGTCACGCGGCAATCGCAACAATTGTCCCAGCGTGCGGATGCCCATCGCCGGCAGGGCGTCGAGCGCCGCGGACGGGAGACGGCTCTTGCGTATCGGCACGTTCTGCAATGCCTGCCGCCATTGCCCGGGCAGCAGCACTGCCTGGCCATCTTCGATACCGGCCAGCACATGGGCCGCATGCGGTGTGGGCGCGATCGCGATGCGATGGCGAAAACCCAAAGCGGCAAAGTCGGCGCGCAGCCGGGCTTCGATCTGTGGCCATGGACCGAACAGGCCCAGGCTGCCACTCACCTCCAGCACGATCGCATGCGGCAGCAGGCTCACCTCGGAGCTGTAGCGATAGGCCACCGCCGCCAGAAAACGTTGCCAACGCCCGGCCGCCTGATGGTCGCAGGGCAATGCGTCGAATTGCGCCAGCAGCGCATGCGCGGCGATCAGGCGCTGACCGATCCGCAGCCCCGCCTCACGCGCCGTGGCGTTGACCGCCACGATGCTGCGCGCATTGACCGGCCCGTCCACCATCACCAGCGGCGTGTCGTCCGCGCGACGACGCAGAACGCTGTCCAGCGCGATATGCGGCAACAAGATGCAGGCCCACAACATGACCGGCCGCCATCAATGCAGCGAACGAGCAAGTGGAAACGGCTGCGCCGGCACGGCACCGCCGCGGCATTTGCGCACCCATACCTGGGCACGCGGCGCGGCCTCCAGTTCCAGTCGCAATGCCGCGGGCGAGGCGTTGGACAGATGTCGACGATCACGGAACGCGAAGGCCAGCGAACGCCCGCCATCGGCGGCGACCTGCAATCGGCGCAACGTGCGATCGTCCACCTGGCGGGGCCATGCGAGCACGGCCGCACAGCTGCCCGAGCGCAGGCATTGCTCCATCGCCCATGCCACCTCGGCGTCGCCGACCGCGACCATCTCGACCCGCCGCATGTCGACGCCATGCTGTTGCCAGCCGGCCACGCACGGCGCATACGGCGGCGCCACCAGCACCACCGGCCGCGCGCCCTGGCTGAGCCTCGCCAGGGTCGGCAACACCAGTCGCAATTCGCCGACCCCATCCACCGGCAACAGGATTTCCGACAACGCGGCATCCGGCCAGCCACCGGCCGGCAATGCCGCATCGAGTTCGGCCCAGCCGGTCGGCTGCTCGCCGGCCGGCATCGGTGCGGCCCGACCGCGCCAGACTTGGCGCGCATCGAACAGCGTGGACAAGGCCACCACGGCACCCATCAGCTGCCCCTCAGCAATCCCGCAAACAGGCCTTCGATGGCGAAGTCGTCGGTGGGATCGGGGTCGATCGGCTGATAGCCCGGGCTGTTCGGCAACAGGCGGATCACATCGCCCTGCCAATACAGCCGCTTGATGGTGAAGCGATCGCCGCCGATCCGTGCCGCCACCACCTGGCCGTGCCGTGCCACCGGCGTGGCGTGCACGCCCACGATGTCCTGGTCGAGGATGCCCTCCTCGCGCATGGAGTCGCCGACCACGCGCAACAGGTAATCCGGCTTCAGCCGGAACAACCAGCGCGATACGCGCAGGCTGCGTTCGATCCGCGATTCGGAAAACAGCGGCTCACCGGCGGCGATGCGACCCACCAGGGGCAGCTCCATCGTGTCCGCGTCGACCGGATCGGTGGACGTCACCAGCCGGATGCCGCGCGAGCGGTTCGGTTCGATCAGCAACCGCCCTTTGGCCTCCAGCGAACGCACGTGTTTCAGTACCGCGCTGACATGGGCCAGACCCATCGCCTCGCCGATCTCTTCCAGCGTGGGCGCTTGCCCGTGGCGGTCGAGATGGCTGCGGATGAAGTCCAGGATGTTGGATTGGCGGGTGGTCAGCTGCAGGCTCATGGCTGCTATATTTTCACCTTTTATGGTGAAAATGAAGTGTTGCTTTCATTTGCTGGAAGATCAAGGTCTTGGCTGGGTGAGGCGAATCTCGCAGGAGTGCGCTTGCGCGCGATGCTCTTCGTCATGCATGAGGGCATCGCCCGCAAGCGGGCTCCTGCAACGACACGAGCGACTTACGGGAATGGCGCCGCGTTCCCGCACGCCCGCGCCCGGCCCAGCATGAGTTCACGCTCGCGTGTGTTCTGCGCCAGCGCCGCGGCGTGTTCGAAGGCTGTGCGGGCTTCGTCGGCGCGGCCCAGCTTGACCAGCAAGTCGCCGCGTACGGCGGGCAACAGGTGATAGTGCGCCAGCGCCGGCTCGTTGGTCAGTGCATCGGCAAGGACGAGGCCGGCAGCAGGGCCGGCTGCCATGGCCACAGCAACCGCGCGATTCAATTCCACGATGGGCGATGGCATGACCCGCACCAGCACGCCGTACAACGTGGCAATACGATTCCAGTCGGTGTCCTCCGCCGTCAGTGCGCGGGCGTGGCACGCCGCGATCGCCGCCTGCAAGGCGTAAGGACCAAGGGCGCCGCCCAGTTTTTCCGCATGATCGAGCGCAGCCAGTCCGCGCCGGATCAGTAGCCGATCCCATTGTGCGCGGTTCTGGTCAAGCAACAGAATCGGCTCACCCGCGGCATTCACCCGCGAGTGCACGCGCGACGCCTGGATTTCCATCAAGGCCACCAGCCCGTGCACCTCGGACGCCTGCGGCATCAGCCCGACCAGCACCCGGCCCAGGCGCAAAGCGTCCTCGCACAAGGCCGGGCGCATCAAGTCGTCGCCGGCAGTGGCCGAATAGCCTTCGTTGAACACCAGGTAGATCACGCCGAGCACCGACGACAGCCGTTCGGCCAGTTCCTCGCCGCGCGGCACCTCGAACGGCACCTGCGCCTTCGCCAGGCTGCGCTTGGCGCGCACGATGCGCTGCGCGATCGTCGACTCCGATACCAGGAAGGCGCGCGCGATTTCGTCGGTGGTCAGGCCACCGAGCAGCCGCAGGGTCAACGCTACCCGTGCCTCGATCGTCAGCACCGGATGGCAGGCAGTGAATATCAGCCGCAGCAAGTCGTCGCCGATCGGATCGTCGAGCGCTGTTTCGGCCGCCGATACCTGCTGTTCCTGTTCCATTTCCAGTTCGTGCATCAGTTCGGCATGCTTGCGTTCGAGCAGCTTGCTGCGCCGCAGGCGATCGATCGCGCGATGTTTCGCGGTGGTCATCAGCCAAGCGCCGGGATTGTCCGGCACGCCGGTTTGCGGCCACTGTTCCAGCGCCACTACCAGCGCGTCCTGCGCCAGTTCCTCGGCCAGGCCGACATCGCGCAACATGCGTGCGAGGCCGGCAATGAGCCGGGCGGATTCGATTCGCCAGACGGCGTCGATGGTGCGATGGGTTTCGGTCACGCTCATGGCGACCGATCACACCATCTGCTCCGCCCCGACGCAAGGCCGGATGCCTCGCCGCAACTACTTTTCGGCCACTGCCTTCAGGTTGGCGAGACCGGCTTCGAAGCTTTTGCCGATCATGCGGTCCATGCTGAAGAAGACGCTCATCAGCTTGCTGATGTACGAACTGGGTCCGTGCATCGACCAGCGCACATCGACCACATCGCCATGCGGCTGCAGGGTGAACTCGGCGATGTTGTGGCCTTCGAACGGCCGGATGAAATCCAGCTGGATGATGATCTTCGACGTGGGCGACGATTGCGTGATCTCCATTCGGCCCTGCCCCACCTTGGAGTTGCCCTTCCATGCGTAGACGGCACCTTCGCCGCTGGCCGCGCCGCTGAAGTCGCGTTTCATCGCCGGATCCAGCTTTTCGTAGGGCGACCAGCTGGCCCACTGATGGAAATCATTGATCAGCGCGAAGATCCTTTCGGGCGGGGCCTTGATCGTGGTGACGCGTTCGACCTTGAACGTGTCCGGCCGGGTCGCCGCAAACACGAGCACGGCGGCGATCAGCACGACGATGATGATGAGGATGGTCTTGAGCATGCATGTCTCCGATGAGTGGCGGAATTACCGATCTTTCTCGCAATTGACCATCCAAGGCACGCCGAACTGATCGACCAGCATGCCGAAGCGTGCGGCCCAGAACGTCTTCTCGTACGGCATCTGCACCGTGCCGTTTTCCTTCAGCGCGTTGAAGATGCGCTCGCCTTCCGCCATGGTGTCGACCTGGATCGACACCGAACACCCCTTGATGCCGTCGTACGGGCGACTGGGCGAGCAGTCGGAAGCCAGCAGCATCTGGTCGCCGATCTCCAGCCGCACGTGGATGAGCCAGTCGCGGGTCTGTTCCGGCATCTGCTCGCAACCCGGCGCGTCGCCAAAGCGCATCATCGAGGTGATCTTGCCGCGCAGACAGGTTTCGTAGAACTTGAAGGCGGCCTCGGCCTGGCCGTTGAAGATGAGATAGCTGGTCAGCTGCATGGGAATACTCCGCCGGCTTTCCGGTGTCGAACGGATGCGCGGCTCATGACCTGGCGGCCACCAGGGCGCGCAGCCGCTCTTCCTGCTCGCGCAATTCGGGGGTGAACTCGGCACCGAAGTCGTCCGCCTCGAACACCGGACGCAGCTCGATCTCGGTGCCGCCATCGAACGGCGCACGCTTGAGCCATTCGATGGCCTCCTCCCTCGACTTCACCTGCCAAAGCCAGAAGCCGGCGATCAGCTCCTTCGTTTCGGCAAACGGCCCGTCGATCACCGTGCGCTGGTTGCCGGAAAACTTCACCCGCACCCCCTTCGAGCTGGGATGCAAGCCCTCGCCGGCCAGCATGATGCCGGCCTTCACCAACTCCTCGTTGTACCGACCCATCTCGGCCAGCAGTTGTTCGCTGGGCATCACCCCGGCTTCCGAGTTTTCGTCTGCCTTTACCATCACTATGAATCGCATCGCCGTTTCTCCTAGGGATTGGGGCCGAACCGGAGTCGTCATCCCGATTCTGTATATGCGACGAATGGCGAACGGGCAGATCGACATGGCTGCTGTACTTGTTCGCTGCGTCGCAGGGAAGGAGCAAAAGCTGTACTCCCTCCCCTGCTTGCAGCGGAGGGTTGGTGGGGTACGCTCTGACCGCAAAGTCAAAAGCCTTATCCCCTCCCAGCCCCCTGCATGCAGGGGGAGCAAAAACCTCTACTACCTTCCCCTGTACGCAAACGGAGAAGCAAAAGCCGTGCTCCCTCCCCTGCTCGCAGGGGAGGGCTGGGGAGGGGTTCGCTCTTGACCTTTCAACGGCCAGCAGCAATCGCAAACGGTGAGCCGGCGCATCGGTATGCTGTGCACAAGAAAAACGCCCTCGACACGCGCCCGTATTCACCGACAAACCGCACCCAAACGAGCGAATCCAGACCTTGCCCTCCGTGACCGACGCCACTGCGCCCTCCCGCCTCGTCCCGATCGAACCCGGCCTGATGGTGCTGCACGGCAACCGGCTGGAGGATCTGCGCGACCTGCTCACTGCCTGGCTGGCGCGCGCACCGCTGCGGCCGCTGGAAAACGAGCTGATGCTGGTGCAGAGCAACGGCATCGCGCAGTGGCTGAAACTGGCACTGGCCCGTGCGCCGGGGGAAGGCGGGTTGGGCATCAGTGCAGCGATCGACGTACAGCTGCCGGGACGGTTCCTGTGGACGGCCTATCGCGCGGTGCTGGGACGCGATGCGGTGCCGACCACCTCGCCGTTCGACAAGTCGCGGCTGACCTGGCGATTGCTGCGCCTGATCCCGCAGCATCTGCACGAGAACGAGTTCACTCCGCTGCGCGATTTTCTCGGCGACGATCCGGACTGGCAGAAGCGCCACCAGCTGGCCGCGCGGGTGGCCGATCTGTTCGACCAATACCAGGTCTATCGGGCCGACTGGCTGGACGACTGGGAACACGGCCGCAACGACCTGCATGACGCGCTGCGTGACCGCCGCACGCCACTGACCGACGACCAGCGCTGGCAGCCACTGCTGTGGCGCCACCTGCTGGAGGATGTCGGCCCCGCCCAGCGTCACAGCCACCGTGCCGCCGTGCACCAGGCCTTCGTCGCACGCACGGCTTCGCTCGACACCCGGCCGTCGGCCCTGCCGCGCCGCATCGTGGTGTTCGGCATGTCCTCGCTGCCGCAGCAGACACTGGAAGCACTCACCGCGCTGGCGCGTTTTTCCCAGGTGCTGCTGGTGGTCGCCAACCCGTGCCGGCATTACTGGGCCGACATCATCGAGGAACGCGAGTTGCTCAAGGCCAGTCAGCGCCGGCAGCGCGACAAACCCGGCCTGCCCGCGCAAGCGCGTTATGAAGACCTGCACCTGCACGCGCATCCCCTGCTCGCCGCCTGGGGCAAGCAGGGTCGCGACTATATTCGCCTGCTCGATGGCTACGACCAGCCGGACCATTACCGGCAGCAGTTTGCCGCCATCGACCGCGGCATCGACCTGTTCCAGGATGTGGAGGGCCACGGTTTGCTGCAACAGGTGCAGCAGGCGATCCTCGATCTGGAGCCGCTTCCAGTCGACCAGGCTCAACGCAAGCCCTGGCGTGCAGATGACGCCTCGCTGCACTTCCACGTCGCACACAACCCGCAGCGCGAAGTGGAGATCCTGCACGACCAGTTGCTGGCGATGTTCGAGCACGCCGCACTCGCCGGCCGGCCGCTGGCGCCGCGCGACGTGATCGTGATGGTGCCGGACATCCAGACCTACGCCCCGCATGTGCAGGCCGTGTTCGGTCGTTTGCCGGCCAGCGACCCGCGTTACCTTCCCTACAGCGTGGCGGATCAATCCACACGCGGCAGCGTGCCGCTGATCGTGGCGCTGGAACATCTGCTGGCCTTGCCCGAATCGCGCTTCGCGGTGAGCGAAGTGCTCGACCTGCTCGACGTTCCTGCATTGCGCGCGCGCTTCGGGTTCGACGAGGCCGGACTGCCCACGCTGCGGCGCTGGATCGAGGAGGCCGGCATCCGCTGGGGCCTGGATGGCGAACAGAAACGCAGCCTGCAGTTGCCCGCACTGGAACAGAACAGCTGGCGTTTCGGTCTGCGCCGCATGTTGCTCGGTTACGCCGTCGGTGACGGCGAGACGCTGGACGGCATCGCTCCCTACGCCGAAGTCGGTGGCCTCGACGCCGCCCTGCTCGGCCCGCTGAGCTTGCTGCTGGATCGGCTGGAACATGCCTGGCAATGGCTTGGCACGCCCGCCACACCTGCCGCATGGTGTGAACGTCTGCACACCTTGCTGACCGATTTCTTCGATGACGGTGATGCGCAGGATGCGCTGCGCCTGCACCGCCTCGACGACGCACTGGACGACTGGCAGCAAGCCTGCGGCGAAGCCGGTTTCGCCGACGCCATTCCGCTGGCCATCGTGCGCGAGCACTGGCTGCAGGCGATCGACGAAAGCCGCCTGTCGCAGCGCTTCATGGGTGGCGCCGTGAGTTTCGGCACGCTGATGCCGATGCGCGCGATCCCGTTTCGCGTGGTCTGCCTGCTCGGCATGGACGACGGTGCTTACCCGCGGCAGCAGACGCCAGTCGATTTCGACCTGATGGCGCAACCCGGCCACAGCCGTCCCGGCGATCGCTCGCGCCGCGAGGATGATCGCTACCTGTTCCTCGAAGCCCTGCTGTCCGCCCGCGACGCCCTGTACGTAAGCTGGGTCGGCCGCAGTGCACGTGATAACAGCGTGCTGCCACCTTCCGTGCTGGTCGGCCAGCTGCGCGATTACCTCGCCGCCGGCTGGCGCCTCGACGGCGATGCGGATATTGATGGCGACGCCGGCACGCGCCTGCTCGATGCGCTCACCACCGACTATCCACTGCAACCCTTCAGCCGCCGCTACTTCAGTGCGGGCGACGATGCTCACGTGTTCACCTATGCCCGCGAATGGCAGCAGGCCCATCGCCCCGCCGAATCTCCCGCCATATCTTCCGCGCTGACACCCTGGCAACCCGACGCCAGCCTGGGCATCGGTCAGCTGCAGCGTTTCATGGCCAAGCCGGTCGCGTATTTTTTCAATCAACGCCTGAAGGTGCATTTCGATGCAGGCAGCGACGACGCCCTCGACGACGAGCCGTTCGCACTCGATGGCCTGCAGCGCTACAGCGCCACCCAGGCCGTGCTGCACGCAGCCATCGATCCGACCGTCATCGATTCCGACCGCACCATCGCCCAGGCCGCCCGGCGCCTGCACGACGAAGGCCTGCTGCCACCAGGCGGTTTCGGCGAAGTGCTGCAGGAGGAGATCGCCGAACAGATACAGGCGCTTGCCGACACCTGGCGCGAGACCTGCCTGCGCTGGCCGCTGACCGGCGACAAGCACGAGCTGCACCATGCCAGTGGCGATCTGCTGATCGAAGACTGGCTGACCGACCTGCGTCGCGATGCCGACGGTCACCATCGCCGCCTGGAATTGCTGAACGGTGCGTTGCTTACCCGGGATGGCAACCTGCGCCACGAGAAACTGATCCCCGCCTGGATCGTCCACCTGCTGGCCAATGCCAACGGACTGGTCATGCAAACCCGGGTGATCAGCGCCGACGCGCAACCGACCCTGCGCGAATTGTCGCGCGACGAGGCCGTCGCATTGCTCGACCAACTGCTGGCCGCGTTGCGTACCGGCATGCAGTCGCCGCTGCCGATCGCCAGCAAGAGCGCCTGCGCGTGGCTGCGTTCCGAAAAGAACCCGCTCGCCGCCGCCACGCTTTGCTATGAAGGCAACGCGTTCGCACACATCCCGGGCGAGGTCGGTACGGATCCTTGCCTCGCCCGTGCCTGGCCCCGCTTCGAGATCATGCATGCCGCCGGCTTCGAGCACTGGCTGCCGTTGTACGCGGCGCTGGTCGATGCCGTGTTGCCGGTCGAGGCCGCCGCATGAACAAGCTCGCTCCGCTGGACCCACTGCACCTGCCACTGCACGGCATCCGCCTGATCGAAGCCAGCGCCGGCACCGGCAAGACCTGGACGATCGCCGCGCTGTACCTGCGCCTGGTGCTCGGCCATGGCGATCGCGGCGAGCCCTTGTTGCCGCCGCAAATTCTGGTGGTCACCTTCACCAAGGCCGCCACCGCCGAACTGCGCGAGCGCATCCGCACCCGCCTGGGCGAAGCGGCTGCCGCGTTCCGTGGACACGGCGCGCCCGACGACTTCCTCGCCGCCTTGATCGCCGAGTACCCCGCCGCCGATGAGCGCGCCCGCGCCGCACGCCAGCTGGAACTGGCCGCGCAGTGGATGGACGAGGCCGCCGTGCACACCATCCATGGCTGGTGCCAGCGCATGCTCAGCCAGCATGCCTTCGACAGCGGCCATGCGTTCGTGCAGAACACCACCAGCGACGAAAGCGAACTGCTTGCCGAAGCCGTGCGCGACTACTGGCGCCAGCAATTCTTCGCGCTCGACCGCGCCGATGCCGAACTGATCACCGCACTGTGGAAAACTCCCCAGCACCTGCAGGTATCCCTGCGTCCCCTGTTGCGCCACCCTGCAGAAGGTCTGCGCATCGATGGCCAGCACCTGCCCAGCGTCGGCGAACTCCCGCAAGCCATGCAGATGCTGCTGGCACCGTTGCACGAAGCGCATCGGCACGCGCGCACGCTGTGGCTGGCCGACGCCGCCGCGATCGGGGCGATGCTGCTCGCGGCCATCCAGTCGAAAGCGCTCAGCGGCACCACCTACAAGATTGCCCAGTTCGCCACCGATATGGCGGAGCTGCAGCACTGGGCCGCCACCGGCACGCTTGGCGATGATACGTCGCTGCGGCGCTACGCCCAACGCAAACTCATCGCCGCCACCAACAAGAACAAGGACACTCCGCAACACGCCGTGTTCGCCGCGATCGATGCCGTGCTCGAAGCGCAGCATGCTGCCAAAGCGCTGAAGCCGCTGATCCTTGCCCACGCCGTACCGTGGGTCGCCGCGCGCCTGGAGGCTGCCAAGCAGCGGTTTGCCCAGCTGGGTTTCGACGACATGCTCAAGCGCCTCGATGATGCCCTTCATGGCAGCAGCGGTGAGCGACTGGCTCGTACCATCGCCACGCAATATCCGGTGGCGTTGATCGATGAATTCCAGGACACCGATCCGCTGCAGTGGCGCATCTTCCAACGCATCTACGGCAACCAGCCCGGCACCGGCCTGCTGCTGATCGGCGATCCAAAGCAGGCGATCTACGGCTTTCGCGGCGCCGACATCCATACCTACCTGCAGGCACGCAGCAGCGCGGTCGATCCGACCTGGACACTCACCACCAACTACCGATCCACCAAGTCGATGGTGCGTGCGGTCAACCGCGTATTCGAGTTCGCCGACCAGCATCCTCAAGGCGCCTTCCTGTTCGGCCGGGGCAACCAGGGCCTGCCGTTCCTTCCGGTCGACGCGCAAGGCCGCAGGCAGCGCCTGATCCTTCGCGGGCAACCGCTGCCCGCCCTGCAACTGGCCACCACCAGCGACCCCACACCGATCAGCAAGGCGGTCTATCAGAAGATGATGGCCGATCACGCCGCGGCGACGCTGGTGGCCTGGCTCGACGCGGCCCGCCGTGGAGACTGTGGCTTCACCGCCGACGACGGCAGCTTCACCGCGCTGGCACCCGGCGACATCGCGATCCTGGTGCGCAAGGGCGGCGAAGCCATCGACATGCGCAACGCGCTGCAGGCGCGCGGACTGGCCAGCGTGTACCTTTCCGATCGCGACTCGGTGTATGTCTCGGCGGAAGCACACGACTTGTTGTTGTGGTTGCGCGCCTGCGCCGAACCCGGCTCCGACCGTGCCATGCGTGCAGCGCTGGCCAGCCCCACGCTTGGCCTGGACTATGCCGAACTCGATCGGCTGAACCTGGACGAACAACACTGGGAACGCTGCGGCGAACGCTTCCGTCAGCTGCACGACAGCTGGCTGCGCCATGGGGTACTGGCGATGCTGCATGACCTGCTGCATCTGTTCGACCTGCCCGCGCAGATACTGGCCCGCAGCGATGGCGAGCGCGCACTGACCAACCTGCTGCACCTGGCCGAACTGCTGCAGCAGGCCGCCGCGACACTGGACGGCGAACACGCCCTGATCCGCCACCTCGCCACGCAGATCGCACAGGCCGATGCACACCAGGCCGAGACCGCGGACGAGCAGATCGTGCGGCTGGAAAGCGAGGCCGCGCTGATCAAGGTGGTCACCATCCACAAATCGAAAGGGCTGGAATACCCGTTGGTGCTGCTGCCATTCGCCTGCAGCCTGCGCGAGCTGAAACTCGATGACAGCTTCGTCTGGCACGATCCGGACGGCCGCGCCACGCTGGATCTGCAACCCACCCATACCACGCGCGAACAGGCCGACCGCGAGCGCCTGCAGGAGGACTTGCGCCTGCTGTACGTGGCGCTGACCCGCGCCCGCCATACCTGCTGGCTCGGCGTCGCCAACCTCAGGGACGGCCAGAAGAAGACTTCCGGCCTGCACAAATCCGCGTTCGGCTACGTGCTGGCTGGCGGTCAGCCGATCGAGGAAACAGCACTCCACGAACGACTCGCGGAGCTGCAGCACGGCCATCCAGACATCCATCTCGAGAAGCTTCCGGTCTTCGCCAATGTGCGACGCCATCCACCCGCCGTCACCACGGAACCGGATCGGCCGGCCCGCGATTACCACGGCCAGCCCGTCGAGCCATGGTGGATTGCCAGCTACAGCGCACTGAAAATCGCCGAAACCGGGCACGCCCCACGGCCCGCCGCGCCGGAAACCGCCGAGCAGGACACGCTGGCCGAAGAGGGCACCGAGCGAATCGTACCGGCCCTGCCCGCCTGGACCGACAACGCCGCCACCATCCATACCTTCCGGCGTGGCGCTGGGCCAGGCACGTTCCTGCACGGGCTGCTGGAATGGGCCGCCGACGAAGGCTTCTCTGTCGCTGCCGACAGCCCGCCGGAGCTCGTCGAACTGATTGCGCATCGCTGCCGGCGCAACGGCTGGCAAATGTGGAGTGCGGCCCTGGCGAACTGGCTGCCAGCGTTCCTCGCCACTGCGCTGCCACTCCCCGTGGGCGGCACGCTGTCGCTGGCCGGGCTCACCAGCACCGACGCCTACCGTGCCGAACTGGAATTCTGGTTCGCCGCCAATCGCGTGGATACGCAGGCACTCGATCGGCTGGTCACCCTGCACACGCTGGATGCCCGCGCGCGACCACCGTTGCTGCCCGATCGCCTCAACGGCATGCTCAAGGGATTCATCGATCTGGTGCTCGAACACGACGGCCGCTATTACATCGTCGACTACAAATCCAACTGGCTCGGCCACGACACCACGGCTTACGCCGTGGAAGCCATGCGTGACTCCGTGCTGCACAGCCGCTACGACCTGCAGTACGCGATCTACACACTGGCCCTGCATCGCCAGCTGCGCGCGCGCCTGTCCGGCTACGACTATGCGCAGCACATCGGCGGCGTGCTGTATTTGTACCTGCGCGGCGTCGATGGCGAAGGACATGGCGTGCATCGGGAACGGCTGCCGTTTGCACTTGTCGACGCCATGGATCGGCTGTTCGACCAGGGAGGGCTGTGAACCATGTCGCATGAAGCCCTGTTCGGCCTGCTCGACCAGGACGTTGCCCAGCAGCGATTGCGCCCGCTGGACGTGGCGCTCGCCCGCTTCCTCGCCGGACGCGACGCCAGTGCCCCGCCGCCGTTGCTGTGGCTGGCGGCCCTGCTCAGCCGCCAGGTGGCCGACGGTCACCTGTGCCTCGACCTCGATGCACTCGTCGAACTGGCCGACGAGCAGGCCTGGCCATACGCGTGGCGCCAATGGCTGCGCGATTACCAGGACCAACCCGCAGCGACATTGACCTCGTCGCTGATGGCCGACGGCCATGACGGCCTTCCGGTCGAGGCTCCGTTGGTACTCGACGGAACCCGCTTGTATCTGCGCCGTTACTGGAACCATGAGCGTCTGGTGGCAACGACCATCCGCGAAAGACTCGCCCGTCCCCAGGCCGCACCCGAAGAGCTCGCCAGCGAACTGACGCGACTGTTCCCCGCCGCCATCGACAACGACCAGCCCGACTGGCCGAAGATCGCCTGTGCGCTGGCAGCGCGCGGCGCGTTCACGGTCATCACCGGCGGGCCCGGCACCGGCAAGACCACCACCGTGGTGCGTTTGCTCGGTCTGCTGCAGACACTGCAGCTACGCGAGCACGCACGACCACTGCGCATCCGGCTTGCCGCACCTACCGGCAAGGCCGCGGCCCGGCTGAACGCCTCCATCGCCGCCCAGCTCGCCCAGCTCGACGTGGACGATGCTGTCCGCAGCGCGATACCTGCCGCCGTCGACACCTTGCACCGCCTGCTGGGCGCACGTCCGGACACGCGCCGCTTTCGTCACGATCGCAGCAACCCGCTGCACCTGGACGTGCTGGTGATCGACGAGGCGTCGATGATCGATCTGGAAATGATGTCCGCCGTGCTCGCCGCGTTGCCTGCGGCGGCACGGCTGATCCTGCTCGGCGACAAGGACCAGCTGTCCTCGGTGGAAGCCGGTGCCGTGCTCGGCGATCTGTGTCGCCGCGCCGACGAAGGCCACTACGACACCGCCACCGCCGACTGGCTGCAGGCGACCACGGGCGACAACATCCACGCGTTCACCCGCAGCGATGCGCAACCGCTGGACCAGCAAGTCGCCATGCTGCGGCACAGCCACCGTTTCGGCGACAGCAGCGGCATCGGTCAGCTGGCACATGCCGTGAACGCGGGCGATACCCACACGGCGCATGCCTTGCTCGACATGCCCCCGATCGACCTCGCATGGGAGCCATCGGCCAGCCACGCGCAACTGGCCGACATGGCGATCGAGGGCAACCACGTTCACTTCACCCACACCGATGAAGCCACCTCACCGTGCGGTTACCGGCACTACCTGGAACTGCTGCAACGCCATCGCCCAGCCCTTCATGCCGATGGCACCGCGCACGACCAATGGGCGCGTGACGTGCTGCAGGCATTCAACCGGTTCCAACTGCTGTGCGCGCTGCGCCACGGCCCCTATGGCGTGGAAGGGCTCAACCCGCTGCTTGCCGAAGCCTTGCACACACGTGGATTGATCGACACCAGCCTCGGCTGGTACGAAGGCCGCCCGGTCATGGTCACCCGCAACGACTACAGCCTTGGCCTGGCCAACGGCGATGTTGGCATCTGCCTGCGCATGCCCGACGAACAGGGCACACCGCGCCTGTCCGTGGCCTTCCTCGCCAATGCCACCGCAGGTTCGGCCATCGGCACGCGCATCCGGCATGTGCTGCCTTCGCGACTGGGCGATGTGGAAACCGTCTACGCCATGACCGTACACAAATCGCAGGGTTCGGAATTCGAACACACCGCCCTGATCCTGCCCGCCGACGCCAATAACATCCTCACCCGCGAACTGCTCTACACCGGTATCACCCGTGCCCGCCGCTGGTTCAGCCTGTTCGGCAGCCACGCCATCGTCGACAGCGCCATCATGCAACGCACGCGCCGTTACTCGGGACTGGCCGAGCGTCTGGGCGGGGTGTGACATGGTCGATCCGTGCAACAAACCACTCACGGTCCCAACGGGCCCAACTCCCTTCCTTGCTTAAGGTGAAAGGCAAGGGGCATCTTGCCCTCAGCTTGGTGTGCAACTCTCTGCGTTTGTCAGAGTCTTCGCGGTGACGCCGCCGGACCCATTTACATCCAATTCCGCCCCGGGCACCTTGGTCGTACTTTCGCCGACATCGGTACTGTCACCGCTGCGGTAACAGGTCAAGAAAGTCAACGGAGTGCTTGGGTTGAGCTGGCCTTGCTGACCGAACGTAATGACAGCACTCTCCTTGGTGCGCACCGACACCCCGGTCCGGGCCGTGGTAGCACGCAGCAGGATCGACTTGCCCGAGTCAAAGGTCTGGTTCGCAGAAGCCGCACCGGCGGGATAGGTATAGACCATCCACCCTGATTCGTAAGTCGTGACATCGGCGCATGATGCCCCGTTGTCCGTACTGGGGCACATCGAAACCAGCTGACCGCGCGTGATCGCCTCCCCACGTGCATAAGCCAGACTCGCAAGCAATTCATTGCTGGCTGAGCTGACCTGGTTGCGATGAATCAGGTCGCGAAAACCGGGTACGGCGATCGCCACCAGGATCGCCGCCACAACAATCACCACCATCAATTCGACCAGGCTGAAACCACTCTGGCGGAGGGGCCTGACGTCCACGGCGCTCACCAGCAACTGCCATTGGTGGTGGTACCGGATGACGCCTTGACCCCGGCATTGGTGATCGTGAGGTTTCCGCAATCGTCTTGGGCCTGCCCCCCCTGCGGAGTCGCCGTCGCCGTGAATGATTGCGAACTGCTGGCAGCAGGAACATCAATGCTGACCGAGTAGTAACCCTTCTCAGACATGGGGTCGGTGTAACCGATGTCGGTCATCCCCCCATAGACGTTGTTGGTCGCATAAAACCGCTCCTGCGCGTTGGCGACGCGAAGCAGCAATTCCTGACCGTCGACCCGGTGGGCGCGAAAGGCATATCGACCGTAAGTCGGTATGGCGATCGCGGAGAGAATCGCAATGATCGCCACCACGATCATCAGTTCAAGCAAGGTGAAGCCTTGCGATCGTCCCATGCCAAATCCCCTGTCATTGCCCATTGTTCAACTCCAGCCAGGAACGACGGCGCCAGATTGGAGCATCGAGAGTCAGTGGCTTGGTCGGGTCGTCCTTCTTGCCCGTGAGTGTCAACCCCGGAAGAATCAGGCTACCACCGCCAGCCTTGGTGGCCACCGGCAGACTACCGCTCGTGCGTACGTTGTTTACGCGCGCCCCGACATAGGGGATGCCACCCAGTGACGTTACACCCAGCCCTGCGCCACCGGTGGTGGCATCGAGCGCCATGATTGCACCCTGTACATTCGGATTGCAGGGATCGCTGCTGCCGGGTATCAGGGTGGAGATGATCACGGTGTTGCTGGCGAAAATAGCCGATGGCGTGACTACCACCCGCTCACCTGCTGCCGACGAAATGTTGAGATCGATGTACCAGCCACCAAGCGTCGAAGGCACCGTATTGCTGGTGACGGCGCGCAGTGTGGCGCCCTCGTTGTCGTCCGTACCCGCCGTCTCCGTCAACGTCTGCACTTGCAGGTCTGCATGGGTAACCGTCACCGGCAGGCCTTTGGTGTCCAACTGGTCACGGATGCCGTAAATCGACTGAGTAACCGCACTGACGCTGGTGTTGTCTCCGGAACCCAGATACTTGCCGGTACCAAATACCACCATGAAGCGGTTGGTAGCCGGGTCAGGGAACAGACGTGGCATCACCGTGATCGGCTGGGCACCCTGGGTCGCCGGGTTGTAGGCCTGGGTTACCGTCCAGTTCGCGGGGTCAGCATTGCTGAGATCGAAGCGCCAGAGGTTGCCGGCCAGGTCACCGGCGTACGCCACATCATCGACCTGGTTGTTGTCATAGTCGCCCAGCACCGGCGACGTCAGACCATAGCTGGTCACTCCGCTGATGCTGGTGGGTGTTTTCAACTCAGCGATCATCGCTCCGGTTTGCGCGTTCAGCACGAACAGCGAGCTGTACGTGTTGCCGTCCGTATCCTTGGGCTGTGTTGGATAGCCGGTGGTATTGCATATGACCGGGCGATCGGTCTGGCTGCAGTCCGGGAAGTAGCCGCTGGGCACGATCACTACCCATGTGCCGTTGGCGAGCCGGCCGACGTTGGGCTGGCCATAGGTGTAACCCAGATGGCTGGCATCGCAGGTGTCGCCCTCGCTCTTGCTGCCGTAGACCACGCAATCCGACGGCGCCTTCGTGTCCCAATCGAATTCCCACAACACTTTTTTGAGGCCGCTGGTCGTTTCATCCAGCGCCGTTGGATCAGTGACATCCAACGCGTACACACCACGCCCGCCCAAGCGCAAACCGCCCACCAGGATGGAATGCCATTCCGCGGATGATCCATCACTGAAGAATACGTCACGCGCTACCGGCGTGGCATCCACGGTGGGCGCGAATTTGAAGCTGCTCGCGCTGGTGAGATTGCCCAGGTTTGCGTACACCGCACGCGGCACATACGCCCAAGCCTCCGAACCGTTGCCGGCATTGGCATAGGTGGTGCAGACACCGGTAGTCGGATCGGTGTCGGTGCAGGTTGGTACCGGCGCATTGAAGGCATGCAACATGCCGTCATTAGCGCCCACATAGAGCATGGCTGCACGGTCGGCATGCTTGGTTACGAAGGCGTCGTACGACTTGTCATCGGTGCTGCCATTACTCGCTGCTGCAGCTACTGCCTCAACTGAGCCGGACGGCCAATTTTCTGTGTAGCCACTGGCGGGGTAGCTCAAATACACGCCTTGCGAGTTGATGATGGCACCGAGCAGGCTGCTGCGCGTACGCATCACACCGCCCGTTTCCTGGGTGCGCACACCGCGCAGATAATCCACTCGATTGGCCAGGGTATCGTTGGTCTTGTCCGTGGCGGTTGGTGCATTCAGTCCCGCCTTTTCACTCGCATCAAACGAAGCCGTCGGCTGAAAAGCCATGCCGCTGAGATCACCCGTGGTGCCATCCCTGCTGGCGGTGAGAACCTTGCGCTTGGCCGGTGGGGTCTTGCTGGCGTCACTCAGAGTCGCGCCCGCATCCCACATGAATGTGCCGGTGGTACCGTCGGCATTCAGCACGTAAGCCTGCAACACGCCGGTCCAGTCGATCGAGCTGTAGCCGGTATTGAAGGCCAGCGCGCCGGTAGTCAACACGCTGGCGTTGATTGCGCCCGTGGTGGGCTGAGCTCCACGCGCGCTGATGTTGCTGAGCACACTGCTGAGCTGGTCGACCAGGTTCTGCGGGTTGGCGGCGCTGAAGAACTGGCCACGGCCGGCAAGGGCGGCATGCCACGTATCGTCGATGTTTTCCGCTATACCACTGCCCTTGCCGTTGGGGGTCGGCCAACCCACCTTGGTGCTGGAATTCTTCACTCCCTTTCGCAAATTGCAAGCGTCGGTCGCGGCACCCGAGGTTTCCGTGCAATCGGTATTGTCGGAGTTGTTGAGCGTGCCGCTGACCCCCAGACCGATCAGGTACTCCGCCAGGTGCGGCCAGTTGGCCGGGTCGTTCTTGGGGTTGAAGTAAATCTCGTCGTTGACGTTGGCGTTATTTGGGTATTTGTTCGACGAAGTGGCAGTCGAAGGCACCACCCCGATACGCGTATTCGTAATATACGGTGCTACATATTTACCGTTTGCCGGGTCATACAAATCAGAACGCAGGTTGGTCGCCCAATAGTGGAACGCGATATCGGACAGCGAGGCATAACCCGTGTCCCCCGTATCGTGCACCGCACTGTAAATGGATGTAACGCCTGCACTGGCGGGGTTGGGATAGTCCGTACCGTCCGGCAACTGCAGCGTACTGGCCGGCAGGGTGAGATCGGCATACTTCGGGCCATCTTTATCGCCGTTCCACAGACCATCGGTCATTATCACGTGGAAGTTTTGGCGGCAGCTCAATTCGTCGCCGTCACCCTTGCCGCTCACCGGTGGCTGCCAGTACGGATCATGCAAATCACCGGTACCACCCTTGTTGCCGTTGCCACGCATGAAAAACTTGCCGGCGCGGTCGGCCGCGCTGCGCGTGGGAGTACCGCCACTCTTGCCAACCTGGAAAATCCAGTTGAAGAAATCGCTGCGGTAACACGCCGGTGAAGTCTTTACGGCGCCCGTTTGTTGACCTTGGGAGCCAAGCGTCAACGACTTGTCTTTGCTGTCAGCCAAACAGTCGGCCGGTGTGGTGTCGATCAGGCTGCTGATGAGGGTGGCATCGGGAAGATCGTAGGTGCTGCTGTTCAGATTCTGCCATGCCACGCGGAGCGTGCTGCCGTAACCGCCATCCTTAGTAGTTGCGGCGAGGGTGGTTGCACCGAATACGCGCGATAGCGACGTGCGCGCCATCAGATTGCGATCGTGGTAGTACGCCCACCAATTAGCCCAGTTCTGGTACTGATCGGAAGGAACCGGAACTGCTGTCCAGTTACTGTTCGTATACAGGTCGCCAAGGTTGGATGGAACACCAAAGCCGTTGTCCTTCAGTGCCGGCCCGGTGTAGCGGTAGTAGTAAGGGCCGCCACTGTTATCCAGCGGACTTTTACTGTCGCTAAGGCAAGTCCATCGCTTATCACTAGAACCGCTCTTTGTGCCTGTGAACGAGGTCGTGTTGCTGCCACCAGAAGGACTCAGTGGACGATTTGCTGTGACACCGTCGTCCAAAACCTTTTTCAAAGTCGCATCGGCGTCTGGAAAAGCATTGCCGTCAGCGTTGACCGGCGCGGTATAGTTGACATTGGGGTTGTAGTACACACCGTTCATGACATGCGTACCGAGACCTGTGGTTGCGCTGGCATCAATCACACCTGCGCACTCCCAGCGACTACCCCAGCCCTTGTTGTCGAACGGCCGGTTGTCGCCCATGTAATCGAAGTCCATCGACCCCGAGTCGTCGAACGTCACCACCACATTCGGCGGCACGGCTTGGGTCTGGTTGGGTGGCGTGGGACTGAGCTCCACCGAACCAGAAGGGGGCGGCGTGGTCGCCGCGTAAGCCACTGGCGTAAACGGTGCGGACAAGCCGCCGGCCAGGGTCAACAGCAGCGCCAACGTGACCGGACGGCCATGGCGTAGAAGTTGGCGGGATGGGGTCAGCATGACTTGGATGCTCCGGCTCAATTGTTGGCTTGCGCGTCGAACGTGCTTTGCAGCACGCGCACGGTGTTGGCGCTGCCGCCGGTCGCCCGCGCGGTGATGCGAAAGATATGTGTGCTCACGTTGCCGGACGCACCATTATTGGGACCGGTAACACCAGACTCATGTTGTGAGCCACTGATGCCTGGCGGCATTTCGACACCGAGATCCTCGATGAGATACACCGGGTCTTTCGCCAGACGCGCGGTAGCCAGAGCGCTTCCGGTATAACCACTGTCGTTCGGCCCCTTGTACGTGGTGCCGATATCGGAAACCCAGCCCTGGCTGGTAAGGAACTTGGTGACGTCGCCGTCGGCGCCGTACGGTGGATTGCTGGCACTGAAGATGGTGCAACCGTCGTCGCTGGAGATGGAACCGTTGAAGCAATTCAGGTGCGAGCCGACCGTGAGGGTCCGCGTCCACAGCTTCCACTCGGCGCCACGCAACGCGGTCTCCGCACTCATGCTGGCTTGCTGGCTGTTGCGCAAACCACCGACCATGCGCTCTTGCAGGAGCGATCGGCCGCTAGCACTAAGCGCAAGTATCGTGAGCAGCAGCAAAAAGATCAGTGCGACCACCAATACCACGCCGCTCTGGAGTCGACGTGCACTCAATCGAGCAGCCGGCACGCGAAATCGTTGGGATGTGATCATGCTCTTTTTCTCCGCATATCACGGGTTGAAATTGCGTACGGCGATGAGCGCAGTAAATTCGCGCCTCAACATCTGATCGACGAAGCCCTGGTCGCTTGGCTTGATGGCATGACTGGCGGGCGGCGTCAAAGCGGTCGTGGTGGTATCAAACGAGTAGGTGTATTGCTCCTCGTTCGGGGTCAGCGTGTAGAGCGGAATCTGACCGTCCATCAACAGATCCACCTCGACGCTCTGCACTGCGCGCCACAAACAACCCTGGATGGGTGCGGGAGCTACCGGATTGGCTTCGCCGGGTGGGCAGGCAATGGCGTTGCCACTGGCGTCCTTGGCGGTGTCCACCTGCTCTGCGGTGAGGAACTGGGTGTCGCCGGTCTTGCTGATCACCCCGTATTTGAAGTCCAGCCGCTCGATGCCACGTACCAGTTCGTCCTCGGTACCACCGCGGGTAGTCTTGTTGTCTTCGCCGCCATTGACTCGACGAACCAGCGCGCCGGTGGTATGCCCGTTCCCGGCATCGACCACCTTCAGATAGTAGGTCACCGTTTGGAAGTCACGATCAAAGTCGAACGCCTTCACCGCATTCGTTCCAACCATCGCGGTCGGCATACTGAAATTGGCGGTTGATGGAACGAGCGTAGCGGTACCCTGTCCTGTCACCGCGAAAACCTGTGCATTCGAATAGTTCGCAAGCATGATCAGGTGACCGGTTTTGACATCGGTCACCGGCGGCTCGCCCGACATCGGCTTGAGATCGATCTGCTTGAGCGTATTTCCGTCAGTGTCGGTGGTGAGCGTGCTGCCAGTGATGGTGCTGTTGGACGGCTGGATCGCCCACCCACGGGCCGGGTTGAGATAACGCATCGTTAGCACCGACGCGCCCTTCACGCGAGTGTCGGCAACGGTGCCCATGGCCGGAATGGTCGCTATGCTGTCGTTTGGATCAATCGGCGTACAGTCGGTGATGGTGCAATCGTAGCCACGCATCGACAAGAACGAGGGCATCGAATACGGCCCGCTAGTCGGTTTGACTGGGTAGGGATCACCCCAGCTCGTGGTTACGTCGCTGAGCGCATCCAACAACAGGTTACTGCTTGCATCGTTCGCGTAAACGGATGGCGCGCGCAGGCCGTCGAGATAAGGCAGGCCAGTGCCACTCTGGCTGGCATTGCCGCCGCTGGTGGTGCCGTACTGGCTGTTGAGCATGCCTAGATCGTCCCTGATTCGTGCAATGGCGAAACGTCCCTCCTCCTGCAACGTAGCCAACTGTGTTTGCGCCTTGTTGCTGCTTGAGGTCGATGCGAACACGGTGACAATGCCAGCGGCGACCAGCAGTCCCAGCACCATCGCCACCATGAGCTCAATCAGGGTAAGGCCGGATTGACGGGATGAACGGATGGAGACCCTCACGGCTGAAACTCCCACGCAAAAGTCTGCGTTTGCACCGATGGATCATTGAGGTGCTCCTTGTCTCCGGCACTGCGTTCGTGCCAGTTGATGCTCATCGCACAACTACCGCCGAATGGTGGTCGCTTGTCCACTTGACCGCCACCGACGGGGTCGTAACCGGCTCCGGTCTTGCTGCAGGCGATCTCCGCCGTGGCGCCCGGTGGCAGAAAGGTCTTCAACTGGCTGCTCCACATTTGCTGGTCGTGCGTAGCCAACTGCGCAGGTGTGCAACCCGCCGCGCAATCCTGGGTAGTAGAAACCGGGTAGCTGGCGCTGTTGTAGTCGCCGCCCCACACGCCTATCGGGTTGGCACTCATGCGGTCGGCCATGTTGTGCGCCAGGTACGTGACCTGGGTTCGCAGGTAACCGGCCTGGTTTGAACGCGTGGCCACCACCATCAGGCTGGCCAGACCGATCAGGCCGATGCTGAAGATCAGCACGGCCATCATCACCTCGATCAACGAGACGCCTCGCTGACGCGACAAGACTTGCATGGAATTCTCCCTGATACCCCTAGCGCGCACTGTACCCATCCGCCCTGCCCCAACCATCCCCCAGCCGACAGGCGGTAGAAATTGTCCGATGAGCGGCCAGCGGCGGTGCCGGAAAGGTGATTGCGGTCACGTGCGGATGGCAATCGGCTTGGGTCCCACCCTGCAGCAGAAATCGGGAAGTGCCGGTCGACCTCAATTAAAATCGACCGCATCGCCTCCCTGAGGGAATGCTCAGGCCAACCACTCGTGGCTGCCGGTCTTGCCGTCGCTGTACCCAATCCTTGATGTAAGGCCTGTCTTCGCCCGTCAAATCGGCACGACCAGGAAACACACTGGCGGCTGGGGCTTGAGCAGAAAAAAGCCCCGGAAAGCATTGGCTTTCCGGGGCTTCGGATCTTGCAGGAACTGGTGCCGGAAATAGGAATCGAACCTACGACCTACGCATTACGAATGCGCCGCTCTACCAACTGAGCTATTCCGGCAAAGAGCCGCGGATTTTACGGTGCGGGGCGGGATGACGCAAGTTGTGGAGGCAGGTCGAGACAAGCGAGCTGGGGGATTCGTGGGGAGTTGGCCCTGTGCACCAGCCGGCAGGACATCGTTGAGGGCGTGTGCTGAACGCCCTGTACGCACCATGTTCCCGGATCAAAGACTTGCCGAAGGGCTGCCGCCGACGACGCGCAGTTCTTTCGGCAGGGCGAATGTGATGTTTTCCGGTTCACCGTCCAGCTCACGGACTTCGCCGGCGCCCCAGGATTGCAGGCGGGCGATCACGTCGCGCACGAGCTTTTCCGGGGCCGAAGCACCGGCAGTGAGGCCGATGCGTTTGACGCCATCGAGCCAGCTGCGCTCGATGTGTTCGGCGCCGTCGATCAGGAATGACCGCACACCCTGCTTCTCGGCCAGCTCGCGCAATCGGTTGGAGTTGGAACTGTTGATCGAGCCGACCACAAGCATCAGGTCGACCGCGTCGGCGAGGCGGCGTACGGCATCCTGGCGATTCTGGGTGGCGTAGCAGATGTCGTCCTTGCGTGGGCCTTCGATATCGGGGAATTTCGCGCGCAGCGCTGCAATGATCGCCTTGGTGTCGTCCACCGACAAGGTGGTCTGGGTGACATAAGACAGCAGGTGCGGAAATTTCGGCGAGAGCTGGGCGACGCACTCCAGCGATTCGACCAGCAGGATCTCCCCGGCATTGTTCGGGCTCCACTGGCCCATGGTGCCTTCGACCTCCGGGTGGCCGGCGTGACCGATCAGCACCACGCTGCGACCGATGCGGCCGAGGCGCGCCACTTCCATGTGCACCTTGGTGACCAGCGGACAAGTGGCGTCGAACACCTTGAGGTGGCGCTGCTCGGCCTCCTCGCGCACTGCCTGCGACACGCCGTGCGCGCTGAAGATCACGGTGGCACCGTCGGGCACTTCATGCAGCTCCTCGACGAACACCGCACCGTCGGCGCGCAGCTTGTCGACCACGTAGCGGTTATGCACCACTTCGTGGCGTACGTAGATGGGCGCGCCCCACGATTCCAGCGCACGCTCGACGATGGCGATGGCGCGATCGACGCCAGCGCAGAAGCCGCGGGGATTGGCGAGCAGGATGTCCATGATGTCTCTTGAAACCTGTGGGAGCGGCTTCAGCCGCGATCAGGCTCCACTGGCGGGAAATCGCGGCTGAGGCCGCTCCGCACGAGCCGGGGAGTCAACGGATTATCGCACGCTGCTCCCGGACTTGCCGGTGAACAGACCGAATGCAATCAGCAGTACGGCGCCAACGGTAATGCCGCAGTCCGCCAGGTTGAAGACCGGATAGTTCCACTGTCGAAAATATACGTGGATGAAGTCGGTGACCTGGGCCGCATGTAGCCGGTCGATCAGGTTGCCGAAGGCGCCGCCGATGATCAGCGCCAGGGGCAGCGCGTTACGCCAGTCGCGACGTGGCGTGCGCGCCAGCCAGGCCACCAGCACTGCGCCGATGATCAGCGCCAGCACCACGAAGAACCAGCGCTGCCAGCCGGCGCCACTGGCCAGGAAGCTGAATGCGGCGCCGCTGTTGAAAGCCAGCGTCCAGTTCAGGAAACCGGGAATCACCGGATGTGGCACGCCCATTGGCTGCAGCGCATGCACCGCCCACCACTTGCTGAGCTGGTCGAGTGCGATGACGGCGGCGGAGAGCCACAACCAAGGGAGTGCGTTGGGTTTTGGCGTCATGAGCTAAGGGACTCGGTGATGTGATGGGCTTGACCCCTCCCCCTGCCTGCAGGGGGAGGTTGGGAGGAGGTTCGCTTTTGACCTCAAAAGATCAGATCAAGAGCTACCCCTCCCCCGCCCTCCCCTGCTTCGCAGGGGAGGGAGAAAAGCGGATTGCGCGTAGCTCAGAACCAGCGCCGGTTTTCGCCGGGGCCTTCGATATTGCTCACGCAGCGGCCGCACAGTTCAGGGTGTTCGGCGTGGCTGCCGACGTCGTCGCGGCGATGCCAGCAGCGCACGCATTTGGCCGCCTCGCTGACCTTGGCCGAGACCCACACGTCGGCGCCCTCCAGTTCGGTCAGCACCGCGTTTTCCGGCTGGCCACCGGCAAGGTCCAGGCGCACGTCGGAGGTGATGAAGAAGAAGCGCAGCTCGCTGGCCGCCGGGGCATACCGCGCCACGGTGGCTTCATCGGCGTGGATCGCCAGTTTCGCTTCGAGTCCGGCGCCGATCTGCTCGGCCTTGCGCATGCCTTCGAGTACGCGCGAGGCACTGTCGCGGATCGCCAGCAGGTCGGTCCAGTAGCGGCGCTGCTCCGGTGAATTCTGGGTGGCGGCGAGGCCGTCATACCAGGTTTCGAACAACACGCTGTCGCCGCGCTCGCCCGGCAATTGCTGCCAGATTTCCTCGGCGGTGAAACTCAGCACCGGTGCCAGCCAGCGCACCAGCGCCTCGGCAATGCGGTACATCGCGCTCTGTGCGCTGCGCCGGCCGCGGCTGTCGGTCGGCATGGTGTAGAGCCGGTCCTTGGTGATGTCGAGATACAACGCGCCGAGTTCGTTGGTGCAGAAATTCTGGATGCGCGCCACGACTTCCGGGAAATCGTAGCGCTCGTAGGCGGCCACCACCGCCTGCTGCACGTCGCAGGCTTGCTGCACGGCCCACTGATCCAGCAGCAGGCTGTCTTCCACCGGCAGCAGGTGTTGCGCCGGATCGAAACCATCCAGGTTACCGAGCAGGAACTTGGCGGTGTTGCGGATACGCCGGTAGGTGTCCGAGACGCGCTTGAGGATCTCGTCGGAGACCGTCATCTCGTTGCGGTAGTCGGCCGAGGCCACCCACAGGCGCAGCACGTCGGCACCCAGCGTATCCATCACCTTTTGCGGCGCCACCACGTTGCCCAGCGACTTGGACATCTTGCGGCCGTTCGCGTCGACGGCGAAGCCATGCGTGAGCACATCCTGGTACGGTGCGCGCCCGAAGATCGCCGATGAGGTCAGCAACGAGGACTGGAACCAGCCGCGATGCTGGTCGGATCCCTCCAGGTACATCACCTTGTAGTGCGCTGCGATGCCCTGCTGCAATTCGGGGCGCTGGCCGATCACCGCGAAATGGGTGACGCCAGAATCGAACCAGACGTCCAGCACGTCGGTGACTTTTTCGTAGTCGTTCGCATCGTCACCGAGCAGCTCGGCCGCGTCCAGCGCGAACCAAGCGTCGATGCCGCCCTGCTCCACCTTCTTCGCCACCTTCTCCAGCAGCGCGACGGAATCGGGATGCGGTTCCTGTGTGGCCTTGTGCACGAACAGCGCGATCGGCACGCCCCAGGTACGCTGACGCGAAATGCACCAGTCCGGACGCCCGGCGACCATGCCGGCGATGCGCTCCTCGCCCCAACCAGGCACCCAGCGCACGCTCTTGATCGAGGTCAGCGCGGTCTCGCGCAGTTTCTCCTGCTCCATCGAGATGAACCACTGCGGCGTGGTGCGGTAGATCACCGGCGTCTTGTGGCGCCAGCAATGCGGGTAGCTGTGCTCGATTTTCGCGAACGCCAGCAGCACGCCGCGCCGGCGCAGCAGCTCGACGATGGCGTCGTTTGCCTTCCAGATGTGCATGCCGCCGAGCTCGAGGCCGTCGGCGGCCGGCGTGTCGGCGCGATAGGTGCCGCGCGACTCGATGTAGTTGAGCAGGTCGATGCCATATTCGCGCGCCACCACGAAATCCTCGACGCCGTGGTCGGGTGAGGTGTGCACCGCGCCGGTACCGTCTTCAGCGCTGACGTGGTCACCGAGGATCACCGGCACGTTGCGCGGATAGAACGGATGACGCAGCTGCTGGTCTTCCAGCGACTTGCCTTCGGCATGACCCAGCACGGTCGCCTGGTCCAGTCCGTAGCGCTGGGCCACTTTGTCGACGAGGGCGCTGGCGACTGCCAGCAGCACGCGCCGGCCGTCGCGCTGCGGCCCTTCGATCAGCGCGTATTCGAGATCGGCGCCGAGCGACACGGCCTGGCTCTCCGGCAGCGTCCACGGCGTGGTGGTCCAGATCGGAATGGCGACGATGGCACCGTCGGCGTCCACGCCGAACTTTGCCGCCAGCGCATTCGCATCGACGGCGTCATACGCCACGTCGACGGCGGGCGAAACCTTGTCGCCGTATTCGATCTCCGCCTCCGCCAGTGCCGATGCGCAGTCGAAACACCAGTACACCGGCTTGGCGCCGCGTACCACGTGGCCGTTGGAGACGATGCGCGCCAGTGCGCGCAGCATGTCGGCCTCGTAGGTGAAATCCATGGTGCGATAGGGATGATCCCAGTCGCCAAGCACGCCCAGGCGCTTGAAATCGGCGCGCTGGGCGTCGACCTGCTCAGCTGCGTATTCGCGACATTTCTGCCGGAATGCGGCAGCGTCGAGCTTGTCGCCGGGCTTGCCGAACTTCTTTTCCACCGCGATTTCGATCGGCAGCCCGTGACAGTCCCAGCCGGGCACGTATGGCGCGCGATGGCCGGCCAGCAGCTTGGACTTGACCGTGATGTCCTTGAGGATCTTGTTGACGGCGTGGCCGATATGGATCGGGCCGTTCGCATACGGCGGACCATCATGCAGCACGAACACGTTGTCGCGACCCGCCGTTTTCTGCTGGATCTGCGCATAGCGGCCAACCCGTTCCCATTCGGCCAGCCAGCCTGGCTCCCGCTTCGGCAAATCGCCGCGCATCGGAAAGGCCGTCTGCGGCAGGTTGATCGTGCTCTTGTAATCGTGGGTCATTGCGTGGATGCCGTCACTGAAGTGGTGTCGTCCGCCAGTTGGCAGATCATCAAAGAGTTCAAAGTTAAACGATACGCAGACTGGCCGGAAGCTCGATCATGCCTGGACCAGTCGCGGATTCATGCCCAACAGCTCGCGCGCCTGACGCGCATCCAGAGCTATCTGCGCCTTCAGCGGGTCCAGCCCGTCGAACTTCTGCTCGTCGCGCAGTTTGGCGACAAACTCCACCGTCATGCGCTGACCGTACAGGTCGCCATCGAAGTCGAACAGGTGCACTTCCAGCAGCGGCTGGCTGACCTGGTTCACGGTCGGACGCACGCCCAGGCTGGCCACGCCCGGCCAACTGCATTCGCTTTCACCCAGGCCAACACGCACCGCAAAAATGCCTTGCACCGGACTGACCCGCTGTTGCAGATGAATGTTGGCGGTGGGATAGCCCAGCGTGCGCCCGAGCTGGTTGCCGTACTCCACCTTGCCGTCGATCACGAACGGCCGTCCCAGCAGCGGTTCCACGCCGGCGAATTCGCCGGCGGCCAGCAGGGCGCGCACCCGGCTGGCCGAGACGCGGGTGCCATCGAGCTGGATCGCCGGCATGGTGCAGGCATGGAAGCCGAGCTCCGCGCCCATCCGCTCCAGCAAGCCCACGTCTCCGCTGCGCTTGTGGCCGAAGCGAAAATCGCCGCCTACCCATACTTCACGCGCAGCCAGCCGCTCGACCAGCACCTGCCGCACGAAATCCTCGGCCGACATGGCGGTAAGTGCCCGATTGAAGCGCAGCAACAAGGTTTGTTCCATGCCAGCGGCGGCAAAGCCGCGCAGCTTCTCGCGCACACTGGACAGACGGGGTACCGGCTCGGGCGAAAAGAACGCCCGCGGCAGTGGCTCAAAGCTCACCACCAGCGGGCTGCAGTCGAGCGCCTGCGCGCGTTCGCGCACCTGCGTCAGCAGCGCCTGGTGGCCGCGATGCAGGCCATCGAACGCACCGATCGCGACCACACTGCCACGCGGCGCCAGACATGGGCCCGCGACATCCCTGAAAAGTCTCATCATCGCGTGAGTATAACGGGCGCACAGGCGGCTTTGAGGCGGCCTGCCACGGTCATGTCGCGCGCAGGTCGCGCAGGCGGAAACCGCCGACGAACAGCGCGCCGGTGTAGGCCGTCACACCCGCCAGCACCAGCACCGCCAAATGCCAGATGCGGGTGAACACCGGTACGCCCGCCCAGTCCCACCATAGCCAGCGCCCCAGCAGCAGCACCGCCACCATGGCACCGCACGCCAGCACCAGCCGCAGCCAGTGGCTACGCCAACCCGGCTCCTGCCGATAGACGCCGGCGCGCTTCAACCAGCGCCACAGCAGCACGAAATTGAGATAGCTCGACAGGCTGCTGGCGATCGCCAGCGCCACATGCAGGCCCGGCACCTGGGCAATGCCATCCAGCCAGTTTCCCTGCTTCAGCCCCGGCGGTGCCCACAGCTCGAACAACAGCACGATGAACAAACCGTTGAACAGCATGTTGGCGATGAGCGCCGCGACACCGGCTCGCACCGGGGTACGGGTGTCCTGGCGCGCATAGAACGCCGGCAGCAAGACCTTGACCAGCGCATACGCCGGCAATCCGGCGCTCAACGCCAGCGTCGAGAGGGTCGTCATGTGCGCATCGAACGCGGTGTAGTGGCCGTTCTGGAACAGCGTGACCACCAGCGGCTCGGCCAGCAGCATCAGCGCCAGCATCGCCGGCAGCGCAATCAGCAAGGTCAGGCGAAGGCCCCAGTCCAGCGCCTGCGAAAATCCGGCGCGATCCGTGCCGACGTGGTGACGCGAGAGCGCCGGCAGGATCACCGTACCCAACGCCACGCCGAACACGCCCAGCGGCAATTCGAGGAAACGCGTCGACTGCCATAGCCAGGTCTGCGAACCGGTCAGCAGCAGCGAGATCACCGCCGTATCCAGCAACAGGTTGAGTTGTGCCACCGAAGATCCGAACAGCGTCGGCACCATCAGCTTCATGATCCGGCGAACCTGCGGGTGGCTCCAGCCCCAGCGCGGCAGGCTGAGCAGATCGATGTCGCGCAGCGCCGGCAACAGGAACAACAATTGCAGGACGCCTGCCAGCAGTACCGCCCAGCCCATCGCCATGATCGGTATGTCCAGGTGCGGCGCCACCCATAGCGCGCCGATGATCATGCACACGTTGAGGATCACCGGCGCCAGCGCCGGCAGCGCGAAACGGTGAAAGCTGTTCAACGCCCCGCCCGCCAGCGCCGTCAACGACACGAACAGGATGAATGGAAACGTCAGCCGCACCAGATGGGTGGTGAGGTCGAACTTGCGCGCCTCGTCGAGCGACCCCGGCGCGAACATGCCCGCCACCTGGGGCGCGAAGATCAGCCCCAGCGCCGTCACCACCAGCAACACGCCGCCCAGCGTGCCGGCGACGCGCGCCATCAGCTGCTTCAGATCCTCGTGCGTACCGGTTTCCTTCACCTCAGTGAAGACCGGCACGAAGGCGGTGGAAAACGAACCCTCGGCAAACAGCCGGCGCATGAAGTTCGGAATGCGGAAGGCGATGACGAATGCATCGGTGGCCGCATTGGCGCCGAATACATGGCTCATCGCGATGTCGCGCCCCAGGCCAAGCACCCGTGAGATCATCGTCATGCCGCTGAACGAAAGCAGCCCGCGGAACATGCTGGGGGACTTCATGTGGCTGTCTTTACCTGTCTGCGACGGCTTTGCGGGCACGTAGTTTGACAGCCGCGACAGGCAGGAGGACAGCCCGTGCTGTGGCAAAATGCCGACCCTCTCCGTTCCTCGCATTAGCCAGTGCCGCCGTGCGAGCCGTCCGGGAATGCCTAAATGATTGACGCATCGGTAAATCGACCGCATAATTGGCGTCTTTTTCCAACCCCAACACTGCATTCCGGAGTTCTACCTTGGCCAACATCAAGTCCGCGAAGAAGCGCGCGCGCCAGTCCGAACAGCGCCGCCTGCGCAACATCAGCGCACGTTCCATGGTCCGCACCGCCCTGAGGAAGGTCGTCAAGGCCATCGAGGCCAAGGACAAGGCGGGCGCCATTGCCGCATTCACCGTCGCCCAGCCGGTGATGGATCGCTACGCCGCCCGCGGCCTGATCCACAAGAACAAGGCCGCTCGCCACAAGAGCCGCCTCAACGCGAAGATCCGCGAACTGGCGTAAGCCGGGGCGCGATTCGCGTTGCACGAAAAAGCCGGCGCAAGCCGGCTTTTTCGTGCTTTCCGCGCATGTGTGGGAGCGACTTCAGTCGCGATGCTCTTTATCTCTAGAAAGGTTCAGAGCAAGAGCATCGCGACTGAAGTCGCTCCTACATTGAGCGTTTAGGCCTCACTAGACGCGGGCGGAATTCCAGCGGCATCGGCTCGCCCGGCCGTGCCGCGGCTGGCGGCTTCGGGCCACAAGCACCACACGTGCTGCAGCCATCGCTGCAATCGCCGGTCGCTTCCTTCGGCTGCAGACGATGTCCCAGCGCTCGTACCCATGCGCTGCGTCCGGGCTGGTTGAAACGGATCGACGCGGCAGCCATCCAGCGATTGGTGAGTTTGTGCGCCAGCTTGCGCAACACGATCAGCGCACTGAGCAGCACGGCCAGTCCGATGATCACGTACTGCACCAGCAGTCCGGTACTCATGCCAGCATCCTCGTTACCTGGTAGACGATGAACGACGCGGCGTAGGCCATCACGAACATGTAGCCGAACGAGATGGCCACATTGCGCCAGGAGTCGGTCTCGCGCTTGATGATCGCCAGGGTGGACATGCACTGCGGCGCATACGCAAACCACACCAGCAGCGACAGCGCGCTGGCCAGCGGGATCTGGCCGGCCAGCGCGTGGCCCAGCCCACCGCCCGCCTCGCCACCGACCAGGTACACGGTAGCCAGCGCCGCTACTGCCGTTTCGCGGGCCGCGAACGCCGGGATCAGTGCCAGGCTGATCTGCCAGTTGAAGCCGATCGGCGCAAAGATGTACTGCAGGCCGCGCCCGATGTAGCCGGCGAAGCTGTAGTCGATCGCCGGCTGGGTCGCGCCCGCAGGCGCCCCCGGGAAGGTGGACAGGAACCACATCAGCACGGTCAGCCCCAGGATCACGCCGGTCAGCCGCTTGATGAAGATCCCGCCGCGCTCGTACAGCCCGATCGCCACGTCGCGCAGCTTGGGCATGCGATACGACGGCAGCTCCATCAGCAGCGCGTGCTCGCTCTTGTCGCGGCGGATGTGTTTCATCACCCAGCCCACCAGCATCGCGCCAAGGATGCCGGCCAGATACAACGCAAACAGCACGACGCCCTGCAGATTGAACACCCCGAACACATAGCGGATCGGGATGAAGGCACCGATCAACAACGCGTAAACCGGCAGCCGCGCCGAGCAGGTCATCAGCGGTGCAATCAGGATGGTAGTGAGCCGATCGCGCGAATCGGTGATGCTGCGCGTGCCCATGATGCCGGGGATCGCACAGGCGAAACTCGACAGCAGCGGAATGAACGAACGGCCGGTCAGTCCCACCGACAGCATCAGGCGGTCCAGCAGGAACGCAGCGCGCGGCAGGTAACCGGATTCTTCCAGCACGATGATGAAAAGGAACAGCACCAGGATTTCCGGCAGGAAGCCAAGCACCGTGCCGAGTCCGCCGAACAGGCCGTCGGTAACTAGGCTCTGCAACGGCCCGGCCGGCATCCATGCGGCGACGTGTTCGCCCATCCAGCCGAAACCGTCACCGATCGCATCGGTCATCGGCTTGCCGATCGAGTACACCGCCTGGAATACCAGGAACATCACCACCGCTAGGATCAGCAGGCCGAACACCGGGTGCAAGGCCCAGCGGTCCAGCGTGTCGTCGATCACGGCGGTAGTGCGCGGCATCGTCACCGTTGCGGTCAGCAACTCGCGCACCTGTGCATGCAGGTCGGCGCGGCTGGCGGCATCGTCCGGCTGCGCAGGTGCCGCGGTGGGCACCTCGCCGTCGACCCGCTCGATCAGCGCACGCGCACCGCCACGCTTCACCGCGATGGTTTCCACCACCGGCAGGCCGAGCCGCCGTTGCAGTTCCGGTACGTCGATCACGATGCCGCGCTGGCGCGCGGTATCCATCATGTTCAGCGCCAGCACCACCGGCCGGCCAAGGCGTTTCACTTCCAGCACGAAACGCAGGTGCAGGCGCAGGTTGGTCGCATCGGCGACACAGACGATCAGATCCGGCACGGCTTCGCCGGGATAGTTGCCGGCGCAGACGTCCCGGGTGATCCGTTCGTCCGGGCTGTTCGCGTCGAAACTGTAAGCACCGGGCAGATCGAGGATCTGCAGCACCCGACCGGACGGTGCGGTGAATCGGCCCTCCTTGCGTTCCACCGTGACGCCGGCGTAGTTGGCCACCTTCTGGCGGCCCCCGGTGAGCTGGTTGAAGAGCGCCGTCTTGCCGCAATTCGGATTGCCGACCAGGGCGATGCGCAGGGTCGAGGCGCTCATGCGGCCACCTCGGTGCGCACGCTGATCCGCGCCGCCTCGGCGCGGCGCAGCGCAAAGCGGGTAAAGCCGATCTGGATCAGCACCGGATCACCGCCCATCGGCCCCACCGCCACCACCCGCACCGGCTCGCCATCGACGAAGCCGAGGTCGCGCAGGCGCTGCGCGATCGGATCGACCGCATGCGCGTCGTGCACGCGGTCGACCACGGCAGGGGCACCCTTGGGCAAATCGGACAAACGCACGGGCCTGGATCTCAAATAAGAATAATTCGCATTATAGCTCCTTTGTCGGCCTACCTGCATGACGTCGAGTCATCCCGCGACAACGTTTATCATGACGGTATTTGCGGGAACGACCCGATGACCGATTCCATCCTCAGCGAACGCCGTGGCGCGGTCGCCTGGCTCACCCTGAACCGCCCGCAGATCCACAACGCGTTCGACGACACGCTGATCGCCGCGCTGACCGAAGCGCTGGCTGCCGCCGACGCCGACCCTGCCGTGCGAGCCGTGGTGCTTACCGGCAACGGCAGCTGCTTCTCCGCCGGCGCCGACCTCAACTGGATGCGTGGCATGGCTGGCGCCAGCGAACAGGAGAACCGCGAGGATTCGCTGCGCCTCGCGCGGCTGATGCGCAACCTGCAGTTCCTGTCCAAGCCGACCGTCGCGCGGGTCAACGGCGCCGCCTATGGCGGCGGCGTCGGCCTGGTGGCCTGTTGCGACATCGCGATCGGTGTCGACACGGCCAAATTTGCGCTGTCCGAGGTAAAACTCGGCCTGGTGCCGGCGGTGATCTCGCCCTACGTGATCGCCGCGATCGGCCTGCGCGAGGCACGCCGGCTATTCGTTACCGGCGAAGTGTTCGACGCCGCCATCGCAACACGAATCGGCCTGCTGCATGCCAGCGTATCCGGCAACGAACTCGATGAAGCCATCGAGCGCCAGCTGTACCTGCTTGGCAAGGCCGGTCCACTGGCCCAGCGAGAGGCAAAGCAGTTGGCGCTGCGCGTCGGCGGTGTCGACCCGATGCAGGCCGAACGCATCGACACTGCCAACGCCGAATTGATCGCGCGCCTGCGCGTGTCGGTGGAAGGCCAGCACGGCCTCGGCGCCTTCCTCGACAAACGGGCGCCGGCATGGGTCGGTGCTGACTGACCTTTCCATCAGGAACAAATCAAACTGTGAGCGCAAACATCATCAATCTCGCCGACGTACAGCTTCAGGGTCTCGACCCCGACGTTGAACCCAAGGGCACGCCACCCGAGGATTACGACATCCGCTGGGGCGAAATCGCCAGTCGCATCGGCGCGCGCAAGCTCGGTTACAACCTCACCGTGGTCGCACCGGGCAAGCGCAATTGCCCGTTCCACAATCATCGCGTGGCGGAAGAGATGTTCTTCGTGCTCGAAGGCAACGGCGAGCTGCGCTATGGCGACTTGCGTCATCCGCTGCGCGCCGGCGACATCGTCGCCTGCCCGCCCGGCGGCCCGGAAACCGCGCACCAGATCATCAACACCGGCAGCGTCGAACTGCGCTACCTCGCCGTGGGCACCAATGAAGTTCCCGATATTTGCGAATACCCGGACTCGGGTAAATACCTCGTATTCGACGATAGCCTGCGCGATGCGGAAGGCTTGCCGCGAAAATTCCGGGTACTTGGACGACAGCAGCACTCGCTCGATTACTGGGACGGCGAATAGCGCTGGCGTGCTGCCCACGCATCGACGGCGACCGCAATCTGTTAGTTTTACCCGCTTTGCATCAACACGAACGGCTTCAAGGATCCTGCATGTTCGAACGCGTACTGATAGCCAACCGCGGCGAAATCGCCTGCCGGGTGATCCGCACCTGCCGTCGCCTCGGCATCCACACCATCGCGGTGTATTCGGAGGCGGACAAGGACGCCCAGCACGTGCGGCTGGCCGACGAGGCGTGGCCGATCGGTGGCCCGCGTCCAGCCGATTCGTACCTGCGCGGCGACGTGATCCTCGATGTGGCGAAACAGACCGGCGCGCAAGCGATCCATCCCGGTTACGGTTTTCTCTCCGAGAACACCGGCTTCGCCCGCGCCTGCATCGACGCCGGCATCGCCTTCATCGGCCCCAGGCCCGAGAGCATCGACGCGATGGGTTCCAAAGCCGCCGCCAAGGCGCTGATGGAGCATCACGCGGTACCACTGGTGCCCGGCTACCACGGTGAAAACCAGGATGCCGACCATCTCGCCGAGCAGGCCGGCAAGACCGGTTTCCCGCTGATGATCAAGGCCGCGGCCGGCGGCGGTGGCAAGGGTATGCGCATCGTGCGCAGCGCCGCTGAATTCGCCGATGCGCTGGCCTCGGCGCAGCGCGAGTCGGCCAGTTCTTTCGGCGACACGCGGGTCATCCTGGAGCGCTACGTCGAGCATCCGCGGCATATCGAGTTCCAGGTTTTTGGCGACACGCACGGCAACGTCATCCACCTCAACGAGCGCGAATGTTCGGCCCAGCGTCGCTACCAGAAAGTGCTGGAGGAAACGCCCTCGCCGTTCCTCGACGCCGCGCGTCGCAAGGCGATGGGTGAAGCGGCGGTCGCCGCGACAAAAGCGGTCGACTACATCGGCGCCGGCACGGTGGAATTCATCGTTGCCCAGAGCGGCGAGTTCTTTTTCATGGAGATGAACACACGCTTGCAGGTCGAGCATCCCGTTACCGAAATGACACTGGGACTTGACCTGGTCGAGTGGCAGTTGCGTGTCGCCGCGGGCCAACCGCTGCCGTTGCAGCAAGGCGATGTGCGCGCACACGGTCACGCGATCGAGGTGCGCCTGTACGCGGAAGATCCTGACCAGAACTTCCTGCCCGGCTCGGGCAAATTGCAGACGTTGCGCCTGCCTGCGCCCTCGCCACACGTTCGTCTCGACGGCGGTGTCATCGAGGGCGACTCCGTGACCATCTTCTACGACCCGATGATCGCCAAGCTGATCGTGTTCGATGAGAACCGCGCGCAAGCCCTGCAGCGACTGCGTGATGCGCTGGCGGCCAGCGAAATCATCGGGCCGAAGTCCAACATCGGCTTCCTTGAACGACTGGCACGGCACCCGGCCGTGGTCGAGGGCCGCATCGATACCGGTTACCTGGATCGTCACCTCGACGAGTTCCTGGTCGGCGACATGGTGCCGACCGACAGCGTGCTGTTCGCTGCCGCCACCGCCGCCTTGCTCCACGACGAGGCCAGTGTCAGCGGCAGCGCAACCGACCCACACTCGCCGTGGGCGCGCGCCGACGCCTGGCGCATTGGTCACGCCGGCAAACGCATCGTGGCGCTGACCACACGCGAGCAACGCTACGACATCGAAGCGCATGGCCATGCCGGCGACTACCAGCTGCGCCATGGCGAAGCCACCTGCGAAGTACACGGTGCACGCCTGCTGGAGGATTGCCTCAGCGCCCGCTTCGACGGCGAATCACGCCGCGTTCCACTGCGCGCCGACACCGTACACGTGCTGCTGCACGACACCCATGGCCAGCGCTACAGCTTCAGCCGCGCCGCGGCGTTTGCGTGGGAATCGAAAGATGCTGCCGGCGGCAACCAGGTGATCGCGCCGATGCCTGGCCGCATCGTGCTGGTCAAGGCGAAAGCCGGCGACGTGGTCGAACAGGGCCAGGAACTGCTGGTGATGGAGGCGATGAAGATGGAACTGGCCTTGAAGGCACCACGCGCCGGCACCATCGAAAGCGTGAATGCCACCCAAGGCAAATTTGTCGAGGCCGACGCGGTGCTGGTGCGCTTCGCCGATTGAGCTTTGAAGCCCCTCTCCCATTGAGAGAGGGGCTGGGATAAGGGTACGACCGGGACGAGAATTTCGCTCCGCAGCACCCTCATCCGCCCTTCGGGCACCTTCTCCCAAGGGGAGAAGGAAAACCACTTCGGAGCCATCCATGACCACCCACAACCACGTCCGTATCGTCGAAGTCGGCGCCCGCGACGGCCTGCAGAACGAGAAGACACTGCTGCCGGCCGAGGTGAAGATCGCGCTGATCGACCGGCTTTCTTCCACCGGCCTCAAGACCATCGAGGCGACCAGCTTTGTCAGCCCGAAGTGGGTGCCGCAACTGGCCGACGCAGCCGAAGTGTTCCGCGGCATTCGCAAAGTGCCCGGGGTGGGTTACCCGGTACTGGTGCCGAACCTGCAGGGGTATCAGCGGGCGCGCGACGTCGGCGCCACCGAGATCGCCGTGTTCACCGCCGCATCCGAAGCGTTCAACCGCAAGAACATCAACGCATCGATCGACGAGTCGATCGAGCGCTTCATCCCGGTGATGGAGCAGGCGCAGGCCGATGGGGTGCAGGTGCGCGGCTATGTCTCCACCGTGCTCGGTTGCCCTTACCAGGGTGAGGTGCCGGTCGGCGACGTGGTGCGCGTGGCGCGGCGCATGTACGAACTGGGCTGCCACGAAATCTCGTTGGGCGACACCATCGGCGTCGGCACCCCGGCGAAGGCGCGCGCGATGCTGCACGCGGTGGCGCAGGAGGTGCCGATGGCGGCGCTGGCCGTGCATTTTCACGACACCTACGGCCAGGCCCTGGCGAACATTCTGACGTGTCTGGAAGAAGGCGTGCGCGTGATCGACAGTGCAGTCTCCGGTACCGGCGGCTGCCCGTACGCGAAGGGCGCCACCGGTAACGTGGCCAGCGAGGACGTGGTCTACATGTTGCACGGCATGGGCATGGAAACCGGCATCGACCTCGACCTGTTGGTCGCCACCGGCGCCTGGCTGGCCGCGCAGCTGCACAAGGAAACCGCCAGCCGGGTCACCCGCGCACGCACCGCCGAGACCTGAGTCACTCGCGAAAATCCGACCCCGATCGCTATGATCGGTTTTCGGTCGAAGGAATGAGGCGATGCGCATGAGCCTGGTGATCCGATGGCAGACGGCGGCGGCGCTGCTGATCCTGTTTTGCAGCCTGTCCGCGAGCGCCGCCACGCCGAAAGGCGACTGGCTGCTGCTGCCCGAGCGCGTATGGACGGCCGATGGCGATGCCGCGCACGTGGGCTGGGCCGTGTTGGTCCACGACGGCATGATCGCTGCGGTCGGCCCGGTCGCCTCCATCCACGCGCCTACCGACGCACGGCGCATCGACATGCCCGGCGCCACGCTCACTCCAGGCCTGACCGACCTGCATTCGCACCTGTTCCTGCATCCGTACAACGAGACGCTGTGGAACGACCAGGTGCTGACCGAGCCGCAGGACTACCGCACGCTGGAAGCGGCCGTGCACGCGAAAGCCACCCTGCTCGCCGGTTTCACCACCCTGCGCGACCTCGGCACCGAAGGCGCCGGCTATGCCGACGTCTCGGTGAAGCGGGCGATCGAGGAAGGCCTGATTCCCGGCCCACGGCTGTTCGTGGCCACCCGTGCGATCGTCGCCACCGCCAGCTACGGCCCCGGCCCGCGCGGTTTTCGTCCGGACATCGCGTTGCCCGGTGGGGCACAGGAAGTCAGCGGCGTCGACGCCGCGATGGCCGCCGTGCGCGAGCAGGCGGCACGCGGTGCCGACTGGATCAAGATCTATGGCGACTACCGCGTCGGCCCCGATGGCACCACCGCACCCACCTTCACGCCAGCCGAACTGAAAGCGCTGGTCGACACCGCGCACCAGATCGGCCGCCCGGTCGCGGTGCATGCGGCCAGCGACGCCGGTGTGCGCATGGCGGTGGAAGCCGGCGTGGACAGCGTCGAACACGGTTACGGTGCCAGCGAGGCCACTTTCAAGCTGCTCAAGCAGCATGGCACCGCCTATGAGCCCACGCTCACCGCGGTCGAGGCCACGGCCGAATATTTCGAACACTACGTGCCTGGGCAGAGCGAACCGACCGAGCGCATGCGTGAAGCGAGGCACGCGTTTCGCACCGCATTGAAGCTGAGCGTAACGATCGGCAACGGCAGCGACGTTGGGGTGTTCCGTCACGGCGACAACTGGCGTGAGCCGGCCGCGATGGTGGCTGATGGCATGACCCCGGTGCAGGCGCTGCACGCAGCCACCGACGTGGCGGCAAAGATCCTGCGCCAGTCGCAGCACTTCGGTCGCATCGCGCCGGGCCTGGCCGCCGATCTCGCCGCGTTCGCGGGCGACCCGAGTACGCAAATCACTGCCCTGCAGCATCCGGTCTTCGTGATGAAGGCGGGCCTTCCCTATCGCACACCCGACCACATCCCATGAGCGAGAACTTCCTGATTCGTCCAATGACGCCGCGCGACAATGCAGCCGTCGCCACCATCATCCGTGCCGTGATGCCCGAATTCGGTGCCGACGGCCCCGGCTTCGCGATCCATGACGCCGAGGTGGACGTGATGTACGAAGCCTACGCGCAGCCGCGTTGCAGCTACTTCGTGATCGAGCGCGATGGCGTGGTGATCGGTGGCGGAGGCGTCGCGCCGCTGCAGAATGCCGAACCGGACGTGTGCGAATTGCGCAAGATGTACTTCCTGCCCACGGCACGCGGTATCGGTGCAGGTACGGCGATGATGCAACGCTGTCTCGACGCAGCCCGCGCGCACGGCTTCAAACGCTGCTACCTGGAGACCCTGACCGGCATGAACGCGGCGCAGGCGCTGTATCAGCGCAGCGGCTTCACCGCACTGTGCGCGCCGATGGGTGGCACCGGGCATTTCAGCTGCGATCGTTTCTTCATCCGCGATTTATGAGCCGACGCCATAGCGAATGACGATCCCCGCGTCGATGCCTATATCGCGAAATCCGCCGAGTTCGCCCGGCCGATCCTGCAGCACCTGCGTGCAACCGTGCACGCAGCCTGCCCCGAGGTCGAGGAAACCATCAAGTGGAGCATGCCGTTCTTCGACTACCGCGGTGCGCCGCTGTGCGCGATGGCCGCGTTCAAGCAGCACTGCAGTTTCCGCTTCTGGCTGTACAAGGAGGTGGTCGGCAACAACGCCGAAGACGACGGCATGGGCCAGTTTGGCAAGCTCATCTCGGTGAAGGACCTTCCATCAAGAAAGGAACTCACAGCCCTGGTCGAGAAAGCCATGGCGCTCAACGAGGCCGGCGTGAAACTGGCCCGATCGAAAGGCGCCACGAAGCCAATGCCGACTCTGCCGGACGATCTCGCCGCCCTGCTCGCACAGAAGAAACACGCCGCGGCGGGCAAGACCTACGCCGGCTTCAGCCCCGGCGCGCAACGCGAATACGTCGACTGGCTCGCCGAGGCGAAAACCGATGCCACCCGCCAGAAGCGTATCGTCACCACGCTGGAATGGCTGGCCGAAGGCAAGCAGCGCAACTGGAAGTACCAGAAATGTTGAGGACAACCGTTCGATGATCCGCACCGCCCGCGACGAAGACGCCGCTGCCATCCACGCGATCTACGCACCTTCCATCACCGAAGGCGTGGCCACCTTCGAAACCGAGCTTCCTGGCGTGGACGTGATGCGCGAACGCATCCGCGTGCGCCTGCAGCACTATCCCTGGCTGGTATGGGAAGAGTCTGGCGACGTGCTGGCTTACGCCTATGCCGGGCGTTTCCGCGAACGCGCCGCCTACGACTGGATTGCTGAAACATCGATCTACGTGCACGCCGGCGCATACCGCCGCGGCATCGCGCGAAGGCTCTACGGCGTGTTGCTGGATGCGATGAAGTTGCAAGGCATCACCCAGGCTGTGGGTGTGATCACCCTGCCTGGCACGGTCAGCGTGGCGATGCACGAAAAGATGGGCTTCACTCCGGCCGGCGTCTGGCGTCAGAGCGGCTACAAGCTGGGTCAATGGTGGGACGTGGGGGTATGGCAGAAGTTGCTGCTGCCGGCAGTTTCACCGCCGTGCCCGGTCGTGCCCTACCCGATGATGGCAGGAACATCCGCATTGCGACGGCTGCTGGCGGAAGGTCCTGCAAGTACGAATTGACCCGTGAAAAATAACAGGCCCGCCATGCGGCGGGCCTGTCAGTCTTCCGCCGAAGCGGGGCTGCGATCGACCCTCAATGCTGCGCGAGGATGCTCGCGATGATCCCGGTGGTGATCGCCACCAGCAGGATATCGCCATTGTCGCTGCGCACGTAATGGTAACCGCGCGGCGGCTGGTGCAGGTGACGTGCATGCCAGTCGCTCACCACGTAGGTACCGCCGCGGTATTCCTGCGGAACGTGGCCACCCTTGCGATACCAGCCTTCGCTGTGGCCACGCTCGTACATGCCATGCTGATGCTGATCGTGGTGGTTGTTGTTGTGGTGATCTTGATCGTGGCGATCCTGATCGTGACGATTTTGCGGCGCTGGCTGTGCCACCACCGCGGCCGTGGAAGACATCAGCAACGCACTGCTCAGCGCCCATGCAACCCATTGCCTCTTCATGATTTCATTGCCTCTGTAGTGGGGGAAACAAACCGACGGCCAAGCCCCATACGCTGACCTGCCTGCGCCGTAACGGTCATATCAACGCGTTGCCGCAACGTTTCATGTGAATATTTCGGTGAGGACGATTTCACGTCGCCCATCATGTATCAGTTCGACAGCAGAATGTCGGCAATCACACCGCTGGCGATCGCCACCAGCAGGAACTGGCCATCGTCGCTGCGTATCCAGTGGTAGCCGCGTGGTGGCTCGCGCAGGCGACGCGCGCGCCAGTCGCCGACCACATAGCGGCTGTCGCGGTACTCCATCGGCACATAGCCGCCCCGGCGATACCAGCCCTCGTGGCGGCCACGATCGTGCACCACGTAATAACCATGGCCATGGTCGTAGCCATGCCGGTCGTGATTGTCATGGCGACCGTGGTCGTCATGATGACCCTGATCGTGACGACCGTGGTCGTCGTGGTGGTCTTGATCGTGGCGCCACGACTGGGGGCCCGCCATCGCCGCGGTCGTGGCCAGCAACATGCCGCCTGCAAGGATGACCAAAAATCTTTTCATGATCCGATGCCTCAGATGGGGAATCGCGAAGTGGCCCGGCCGTACCTGGCCGCCACAATGACAGCGTGGCAATGTATTCCTGAACGCCGACCACCGGCGGCAGGGTTCCCGGCATTCTCGGCTTCAGCCGCCGTGCAGCATGAAATCACGGCGGCTTCCGGCTCGGTTAATATGTCGGGTTTCCAGCATCCGGACTTTCCATGCAGCTCAATCAGGTCAGGGCAATCATCACCGGCGGCGCCTCCGGTCTCGGCTACGCGGTGGCGCAGCACTTTGTCGCCAACGGCGGCAAAGTGGCGTTGTTCGACGTCAACGAAGACAAGGGCCAGGCCGCCGCACAGGCGCTGGGCGAGCCCGCCCGCTTCTTTCGTACCGACGTCACGTCCGAAGATGGCGTGAGCGTGAACGTGACTGCCGCAAGCGACGCGATGGGCGGCCTCAATGTGCTGATCAACTGCGCAGGCATCCTTGGCGCCGGTCGCGTGCTGGGCAAGGAGGGTCCGATGCCGCTGGCAAACTTCGCAGGCACCGTGATGGTGAACCTGGTCGGCAGTTTCAACGTGGCCAAGGCGGCCGCCGCGCTGATGCAGAACAACGAGGCCGGCGAGGACGGCGAGCGCGGCGTGATCATCAATACCGCCTCGGTCGCCGCCTACGAAGGCCAGATCGGCCAGGCCGCGTACTCCGCGTCCAAGGGCGGCGTGGTCGGCATGACCCTGCCGATGGCACGCGAACTCGCCCGCTTCGGCATCCGCGTGGCAACCATCGCGCCCGGCATCTTCTGGACCCCGATGGTCGACGGCATGCCCGAAGCCGTGCAGCAGTCGCTGTCCGCTTCGATCCCGTTCCCGTCGCGGCTCGGCCAGCCTAACGAATACGCCAGCACGGTCGCCTTCATCCTGGGCAACCGCTACATCAACGGCGAAACGATCAGGCTCGACGGCGCAGTGCGGTTGCAGCCCAAATAGCAGGGACTCGGGAGACGGGGTTCGGGATTCACAAGAGCACATCCCGCGCCCTGCGCTCCTGACGTCCCCAATCCCAGATCCCTAATCCTTACTCTCGAATCCCGACAAAATGAAAGCTTCCGACGTCAAGAAAGGCAACGTGGTCGAACACGATGGCACCGTCTACCAAGTGCGCGACATCGAGCGCAGCTCGCCGAGTGCGCGCGGCGGCAACGTCACCTTCCGCTTCACCCTGTATTCGATCCCCGGCGGACGCAAGTTCGATCTCAGCCTGCGTGCCGACGACGACCTGAGGGAAATGGATCTGGTCCGTCGGGCCGCCAATTTCTCGTACATGGATGGCGACGCGTTCGTCTTCATGGATGCCGAGGATTACACCCAGTACCTGCTGTCGCCTGAGCTGGTCGGCGACAACGCCGGCTATATCGTGGAAGGCATCGAGGGCTACTACGTGCAGGTGATCGACGATGCGCCGGTGGGCTTGCAGGTGCCCAGCAGCGTTATCCTGACCGTGGTCGACACCGCACCGGAAATGAAAGGCTCCAGCGCCACCAAGCGCAACAAGCCGGCCAAGCTCAACACCGGCATCGAAGTGCAGGTGCCCGAGTACATCAGCAATGACGAAAAGGTATGGGTGAACACGCTCACCGGTGAATTCGCCGGCCGCGCGTGAATCACCAGGCACAGAAAAACATGCGCCGGCGAGGCAGAATGTGTGCCTCGCCCTGCCTGTTGCTGCTCGCACTTTCCACCCAAGCTGCCTCGGCGTTGCCCGCCGGCATCGTCAAGGCAGACTGGCCCGCGCCGGTGGCGAAGTTCGTCGAGCGCAGCGCAAGTTGCATGCATTTCGCTGGTGAGTTCAACGGCGATGGATCGGCGCGCGATGCCGAGGTCAATCGCAGGATGGACAAGCTGCGCTGCAACGCGCTGCATCAGGATCTGCAGGCGCTGCGCAGGCGTTACCGTACCGACGCACGCGTCACCGCACGACTCGGAGCCTTCGACGAAGACGGTATGCCGAAGGATGCCGACACAGGTATCTGATCGGCTTCTCGCCACGCCCTGCGCTCGCTAGTGCAGAATCACCGCTCCGACGTCACTTCCACGAAATATCCATGTCCTCCAGCGGCTATTCGCTACGCGCCCATGCGATCGAGAGCCTGACCGTCATCAAGCGGCCAGATGTTCCGTGGCAGGTGGTACTGCGCAATACCACGGCCGTGGTGTTGCCACTGGGCATCGGGCTGGCGACGGGTTATCCGCAGATCGGCCTTGGCGTGGCCGCTGGCGCACTGGACACGATGTTCTCCGATCAGCCGGGGCCGTATCGCCAGCGCATGCGTCAGTTGCTGCTGGCCTCGCTGGCGGCAGGCATGGCCGCACTGGTGGGTTTCCTGATCGGCGGCCATCTGCTCCCGATCCTGGTCGCCACGGCTGCCTGCGGTTTCTTCGGCGGTCTGCTGGTGGTGTTTGGCACCGATACCGCGCGGGTCGGCATGACCAGCATGATCCTGCTGGTGATCACGGCCTCGACCCCCACTTCGTTGGGCAATGCCCTTGGCGGTGCCGCGCTGATCTTCGCTGGCGGACTCTTGCTTACCGTGTTTTCGCTGGCGGCGTGGCCACTGCAGCGTTACTGGCCGGAACGCATTGCGTTGGCCAACGTGTACGCCGGACTGGCCGTGCTGGCGCGGCAACAGGCTCGGGACGACACCGAGGTGCCGGCACTGACCGAAGCGATGACCACCTTGCAGGAAACCCTGCGTGGTCGTCACCGCGCGCATGGCCGCGCGATGGAGGCGTTCGGTGTGTTGCTGGAACTGGCCGAGCGGATCCGGCTGGAGTTCACCGCGATGTCCGAGCTGCATGCCAACCCCACCATCCATGCGATGTTCCGCGACGACGCTGCACGCGTACTGGCAGCGATCGCCACCGCCCTGGAGCAGGGCGATTCCCCCAAACAGGCCAGCCGTGCGCTGGCAACCCTGAGCGCCAGCGAGCATGCGCTGCTCGACGGTGGCGGCAATGCCGATGGCCTGGCCGCACACATCCACGCGCTGGCCGGCCAGTTGGCCGCCGCCGTGCGCAACGCAGACTGGGCCGGCAGCCGCGGCGAACTGCGCGCCAGCGAAGCGGAAACCCAGCTGCCCACCACGCTGCGCAGCAGCTCCACCTGGGCGACCCTGCGCGCCAACCTCACGCCACGATCGGTGGCGTTCCGCCACGCCGTGCGCATGGCCATCTGTCTCAGCGTCGCATTGTGGACCTCGCGCCTGCTGCACCTGCCGCATGGCTATTGGTTGCCGATGACGGCCGCGATCGTGTTGCGGCCGGATTTCGCCGCCACCTTCAACTTTGGCCTGCTGCGCGTGCTTGGCACCGTACTGGGGCTGGTGTTGACCACGGTGTTGCTGCATGTCACGCCGGACGAACCGTGGGCGCATCTGGCATTGATGGCCGTGCTGTGCATGGCGTTCCGTTATCTGGCCACCGCGCACTACGGCATCGCGGTGGCAGCGCTGACCGGTACCGTGGTGATCCTGCTTTCCTTCGAGGGCGTCAATTCCGGCGCCGCCGTGTCCGACCGGGTGATCAACACCGCGCTCGGTTGCGGCATGGCTTTGCTCGCCTATGTGGTATGGCCAACTTGGGAACGCGGGCGCGCACGCGCTGCACTGGCGGTCATGCTGGATGCCTATGCCAGTTACCTGCGCGCATTGGCGCAACCGGATCAGCGCAACGCCCAGCGCGAGGCGCGCGGCGCGGCACGCACTGCGCGCACCAATGCACAGGCCTCGATCGACCGCATGCGCACCGAACCGGCCACGCCGCCTGAATTGCTTTCGCTGGCCCGCGCCCTGTTCGCCAATGGCAACCGCCTGGCCCGTACCGCGATGACCATGGAAGCATTGCTCGACGATCTCGCCAGCCTGCCTGCGCAAGCCGACATCGAGCGTTTCGTCGATCATGCCGCCGATGCCTTGCAGATGATCGCCGCGGCTCTGCGCGAACAGCGCACGATGGATTCCCTGCCTGACCTGCGCGCCATGCAACGCACCCTGGCCAGTCTGTTGCAGGGCACCGAAGAGCGTGCCACGGCCGACTTGCTGGTGCGTGTCAGCGACCGGCTGGTCGACAACATCGACACGCTGGCTTACGTGACCCATCGCAGCCGGCAGGAACCCGCTGCCACCGGTCAACAGGCGTAGATCCACCCTTCACGCGCAACGCGACGCCGCCGCGCGGAGGTTTTACACTGCACGGATGCTGAAGATCGATACCCACGCGCATATCCTGCCCCGTGACTGGCCAAATCTGGCGGCCAAGTACGGCGACGATCGCTTTCCGGTGATGACCCATACCGACGGACGCCATCGCATCTACAAGGACAGCAAATTTTTCCGCGAGGTGTGGGATTCGGCCTTCGACCCGCAAACGCGGATCGACGACTACGCCCGCTTCGGCGTCGACGTACAAGTGATTTCCACGGTACCGGTGCTGTTCTCCTACTGGGCGCCGGGTCACCAGGCGCTGGAGCTGCATCGCCATCTGAACGACCACATGGCCGGCATGTGCCGCGACTATCCGCGCCACTACGCGGGCATCGGCACGGTACCGCTGCAGGCGCCGAAGCTGGCGATCCGCGAACTGGAACGCTGCATCGACGAGCTGGGCCTGCAGGGCGTGCAGATCGGCTCGCACTGCGGCGACTGGAATCTCGACGCACCGGAACTGTTCCCGTTTTTCGAGGCTGCTGCCGATCTCGGCGCGGCCGTGCTGGTGCACCCGTGGGACATGATGGGCATGGCCAGCATGCCGAAGTACTGGATGCCGTGGCTGGTCGGCATGCCGGCCGAGCAAACCCGCGCAGCGTGCTGCCTCGCCTTCGGTGGCGTGCTGGAGCGACTGCCGAAGCTACGCGTGATGCTGGCACACGGCGGCGGCAGTTTCCCCTCGACGATCGGTCGCATCGAGCACGGCTTCAAGATGCGCCCGGACCTGGTCGCCACCGACAATCCGCGCAATCCGCGCGAGTACCTCAAGCGCTTCTATTTCGACTCCTGCGTACACGACGACCAGGCGCTGCGTTATCTGCTGGATGTGACGGGCGCCCAGCAGGTGATGCTCGGCACCGACTATCCTTTCCCGCTGGGGGAGCAGGAACCCGGCAGCGGCATCGAAGCGCTGGGCCTGGACGACGTCGAGCGTGCGCGGCTGTTCCACGGCACCGCGCTGGAATGGCTGGGCCTGCCCCGCCACCGCTTTGCCCCCGACTCTATCTCCAAGGAATCAGCATGAACTTCCTGCGCCCTACCGCTTCGGTTGCGATCGCCCTGCTCACCACGCTGGTGCTGGCTGGCGCCGTCCACGCCGCGGACGTCAGCATGGCCGATGGCAGCGTCACGTTCAGCACGCCGGGCAACTGGCTCGGCATCATGGAAACCCAGGGCGATCCCGAAGCCAAGGTATTCCAGGTGCCCGATCCGTCGCCCACCGGCAAGACCAATCTCGCCCGCGTCACCGTAACGGTGAAGCAGGTTCCCGATGTCAACAGCTTCCAGCAGTACATGAGCGAAGCCACCGCACAGGCCATGGCGCTGCCCGGCTACAAGGCCACTCCCATCCCGCCCGTTCCGAACAGCAACATCTACACCGCACGGGAAAATGCCACCGAATTCAATTACACCGAGCACTACTGGTTCAAGAACGGCCACGCCATCCAGCTGCGCTGCGTACGTCCCGGCGAGAGCCAGGCCGGTGCCGCATGGAAGGCCGAATTCGACAAGGGCTGCGCCGCTATCGCCGCGCAGTTGAAGTAGGTCCCTGTACCGCTCCCTCCTGCAACGCGGGGAGGAGTCGACACCGAAGAGATTTCCACGATGTCCGCAAGTTTCGAAGCCACCCTCGACTGGGCCCGCGCCCAGGACGCCGCCGATCCGCTGCGCGCCTTCCGCGACGAATTCCTGATCCCGCCGCACGAAGGTCACGATGGCCGGGCATCGGACAGCGTCTACTTCTGCGGCAACTCGCTCGGCCTGCAACCGCGCGCGGTGCGCGACGCGGTGAACGCAGAACTCGATTACTGGGGTCAACTCGGCGTGGAAGGCCACTTCAAGGGCCGCCTGCCGTGGATGGACTACCACGAATTCGTGCGTGACGACCTCGCCGCCGTGATCGGCGCGCAGCCGTCCGAAGTCGTCGCGATGAACACCCTCGGGGTAAACCTGCACCTGATGATGGTGAGCTTCTACCGCCCCACGGCCGAACGTCCGGCCATCCTGATCGAGGCTGGTGCATTCCCCACCGACCGCTACGCCGTGGAATCGCAGATCCGTTTCCATGGCTTCGACCCGGCCAGCGCCCTGATCGAACTGAAAGCGGATGAGCCGAACGGTATCGTCTCGCTCGCCGCGGTCGAGCGTGTGCTGGCCGAACATGGCTCGCGCATTGCGCTGGTGATGCTGCCCGGCGTGCAATACCGTACCGGCCAGGCGTTCGACCTCAAGGCGATCACCGAACTCGGACACCGGCACGGCTGCGCGGTCGGTTTCGATCTCGCCCACGCAGTCGGCAACCTGCCGCTGCAAGTGCACGACAGCGGTGCCGATTTCGCGATCTGGTGCAGCTACAAATACCTCAATGGCGGTCCCGGCGCCGTCGGCGGCGCCTTCGTGCATGAGCGTCATGCGCAAGCCGTGCTGCCGCGCTTCGCAGGCTGGTGGGGCCACGACAAGACGACCCGCTTCCAGATGGGTCCGGAGTTCCATCCCACTTCCGGCGCCGATGGCTGGCAGCTGTCCAACCCGCCGATCCTGGCATTGGCGCCGCTGCGCGTGTCACTGCAGATCTTTCGCCGCGCCGGCATCGCCGCACTGCGTGAGAAATCCCTGCAACTCACCGGCTACCTGGAATGGCTGGTGCAAACCCAACTCGCCGACCTGCTGCACGTGGTGACGCCCGTCGAACCCGAACGCCGTGGCGCCCAGCTCTCGATCCGCGTGATCGAGGGACGCGAACGCGGCCGTGCCCTGTTCGACTACCTGATGGAACACGGCATCATCGGCGACTGGCGCGAACCCGACGTCATTCGTATCTCGCCCGCACCGCTCTACAACCGGTTTGCGGATTGCCTGGCGTTTGCCGAGGCGGTGCGCGAGTGGAGCCGCGGCGGCTGATGGCCTCCGCACGCATCATCCGATGATAGCCACATCACACGGCTTCCCTTGAAGTCAGCGCAAAACCCTGCTCGCCGCGCAACGGGAAAAACGAAGAAAAATGCTCCTGCATTGCCTGGTCCGTCCTGGCCCTGGCTTCGGCGACGGCCTGCGGGCCAAAAGCTGTCCCTTGAACGGAGAAGAAGGTCAGATCATGCAGTCCGATCATGTCCAGGATGGTTTTCAGATACGGCGTGAGAAAGTCCGGCTGGCGCGCGCCTTCCCCTGAAAATCTTCCGCCGGAGGAAACGGCGACGAAGACCGGACGGTCGCGCAGCATGGCCACTTTTCCATCCCGGCCCACATTGAACGTGTGACGGACGCGGACAACGTGATCTATCCAGAGCTTCAGCGTGGAGGGCACGGTGTAGTTGTGCATTGGCGTGCCGATGACCAGCACATCCGCACTCTCCAGTTCCTGGATCAGTTCCGCGGATACAGCCGCAGAACCTTCCCGGGACACGTCCTCGGACGACTGCTGGGAATCCGCATAGTCCGCATCGATCGGCGCAATGCCACCCAGCCCGACAACCCTGTCCGTCACCTGCGCCGTCGGCTCGCCCGCCAGCAAGCATCCGACAATTTCTTGAGAGAGCCTGCGGCTCTCCGAAGCCTGCCCGCGGGGACTGCAACTGACATGAAGAATTTTCATCATCCACCCATCCACAAGCGCGAGAGAGGTACTCATCCTACAAATCGCACGCCCCATATCAAAGGTCCATGATTATGGTTTTTCACTGGTCCATGTTTACTCATGGCAGAAATGCTTCTGGCCTTCACCTAGGATTCGACTGGTACACTCATTTCCCAATAATCCGAAAAACTGGCTAGTCCATGACCGTCGCGAAGAACAGCCGTATTTCGCCACTGGATCCAGCAGCGGCCGAACCCTTTTATCGCCAGATCTACGATCGCTTCCGCAGCGCCATCGCCAGCGGATTGCTGAAGCCGGGTGACCGGATACCCTCGGCACGCGTGCTAACCAAGGAGCTTGGCCTGGCCCGAGGTACGATCGAGGCGGCGTATTCCCTGTTGGCTGCGGAGGGGTACATCCAGGCCCTCGGCCAGGCGGGAACTGTCGTGACGCCGGGCCTCAAGCCGCGCTTGCCGGCTTCCAGTACCGTGCCCCGGTCCAACAGCAGCGTTGCGCCGCCGAGCTTTCGTCCCGATTCGATATTGCCGTTCCAGATGGGCTTGCCCGCGCTGGATGCCTTTCCCAGAAAGGTCTGGGCACGCCTGGGCGCACGCTGCATCCGTGCCATGCAACCGGCGGATATGGTTCACCCGCCGGTATACGGCCTGCAGGGGTTGCGTGCCGAAATCGCCGCCTATCTCCAGGTATCGCGCGGGATCAACTGCTCGCCATCCCAGATCTTCGTGACATCGGGATATCGCCACACGCTGGAATTGATCGCCCATGCACTGCTGAAGACAGGCGATCGTGTCTGGCTGGAGAATCCCGGCTACCCGCCCACCCGGGAGTTACTGGAACTCATGCACATGACGGCCGTCCCGGTATCGGTGGATGGCGAAGGCATGATCGTTTCCGAAGGACTGAAGGCGGCGCCGCGAGCGCGCGCTGCGGTGATTACACCCGGACACCAGAGTCCGCTGTGCGTGTCTTTGTCCCTGCCCCGCCGCCTGGCCCTGCTGGACTGGGCGGCGCGAAGCAACGCGTGGGTCATCGAGGACGACTACGATAGCGAGTATCGGTATGTCAGCCGCCCCCTGCCTGCATTGAAGAGCCTGGATCGTGATGGGCGGGTGCTCTATGCAGGCACCTTCAGCAAGGTACTTCTTCCGGGCATTCGGCTTGCTTACGTTGTCGTACCGGCAACGCAGGTCGAACGTTTTGAACAGGTCAGCCAGGCCTTTGCCGGCGGCAGCCCCCAGCTTACGCAAGCCATCGTCACCGCTTTCATTACGGAAGGCCACTTCGCGCGGCATATTCAGCGAATGCGAAAGCTGTATGCCACGCGTCGGGAAGCCACCGCCGCGGGCCTGGAAAGTGTGCTGGGAAAGCACGTGCGCATTGATCCACAACCCGGGGGAATGCACCTGATCCTGCGGTTGAAGGGACGCCGGTCGGATCGGCGACTCGTTGCACGCATGCGTGACGAGGGCCTGTACGGGGAAGCATTGACGGACTGGATGGCAGACAAAAGCGGAGCCTCGGCCGTGCTTCTCAATTTCACGAACATCGACTCTCAAGCCACCGCCGAAAACCTCGGAAGACGCATCCTGAAACTGATATGACGAGGGCGGCTGCCCGGCACGGAAACGCGCGCTTCCCCCATATCGCCTGAGCCGTGCTGGCGCAGCCCCGGAACGGGAACCAAAACAATCATGGTCTATATAAGAAGACCAATCATGGCTCTTCATGGGTAGGCCAAGATGCAGCACCATGCAGTCCTCCAATCAGCAAAAGAGGATTCGCCATGAGCAACCGCATCGACTACGCCAAGGCCTCGCCCGAGGGCTACAAGGCTTTCGGAGGGGTATACGCCAGCCTCCAGAAAAGCGTCTTGCCAAAAGCACTGATCGACCTTGTATACCTGCGGGTTTCGCAGATAAATGGCTGCGCCTACTGCATCGACATGCATTCTCGTGATCTGCTCAAGTCCGGCCTGGCGATAGACAAGCTCGTCCTGGTACCGGTATGGCACGACGCCGGTGACGTATTCGATTCCCGCGAACGCATCGCGCTCGCCTGGGCTGAAACCGTAACCCGCGTCGCCGAAACAGGAGTCCCCGATACCGACTATGAAACCGCTGCCGCCGAGTTCAACGACAGGGAGCTTGCCGAGCTGACGTATGCCATCGGCTTGATGAACGCCTTCAACCGGTTCGGGATCGCCTTTCGTTCGACCCCCGCTGCCGCCAAGGCTTGAAGTTCATTGCCACGCCGAGTGCGTGGCATCGTTTTCCGATCCATCGCATGGGCTTGTCATATATGGCATGGGTATTACTCACTATCGCCGGTATTCTCGAAATAGCCTTCGCCTTCGCCATGAAGTCGTCCGAGGGTTTCACCCGATGGATACCTGCGCTGTTTACGGTCGTCATCGGGTTGGCGAGTGTCGTTCTTCTTTCTTTCTCGCTCCGCACACTGCCCATGGGAACCGGTTACGCCGTCTGGACCGGCATCGGCGCAGCCGGCACCGCGATTCTGGGAATAGTGGTACTGGGCGACTCCGCCGCGCCCATGAGGATCCTGTGCATTGCCCTTATCCTGGCAGGCGTTATCGGACTCAAGCTGGTCTCGGAAAACTGAGGATCGTCGTCGACAGTGGCTTCACGTAGCTGCACGATGCAGGCAACCCGATCGCCCCCTGTCTGCATGGGGCAACCCGATGGCAGTGGCACTGATGGCTGAACCAGCGTACGACCGCGAAGCCGTACGCGCGAGCCGATTTCATCCGCCCTTGAGGTGCATGGGGCGAAGGTACGGCTTTCAGCCACCGGGACGACGCCATGAAGAACAACGCACCGCGCGACAGCGACCTGTACAAGCTGGGTGAAATGATCGACGACATCGAAGTGGCGATGATGACCACGCATGCAACGGACGGCTCGCTGGTCAGCCGTCCGTTGCAGACACTGAAGATCGATGCCAACGGCGAGATCATTTTCTTCACCGCTGCCAAGAGTCACAAGGTCGAGGAGTTGACCGACGACTCCGAGATCAATCTTGCCTATGCTCACCCCGGTGACCAGCGCTACGTATCGGTGCGCGGCCGCGCTCGCATGGATCGCGACGAGGACACCATCAACGAGCTGTGGTCGCCCGCGCAGAAGATCTTTTTCCCCGATGGCAAGGACGATCCCAATCTCATGGTGCTGCGCGTGCGGGTACGCGACGCGAACTACTGGGAGGCGGCCGGAAACTTCATCGCGCGCGCCTTTGATTTCGCCCGCGGCATGCTCGACGAGCAGCCGAGCGATCTCGGCAAACAGGGACATCTGAAAGGCTGACGGAAAGCTGTCGCGCTCACTCCTCGGTTGTGCGAGAGCCGCAACTACCCTGCCGCCAACGACTCAGGCGTGCTGCTCCGCCAACGGATAGAGCTCCCTGCTTTCGCGCTGGATCCGCTGATGCAGCGCCTTGAAAACGGTGTTGGCCTCATCCCTGAACCGCTGTGGATCGGCAGCGACTTTCCCCGCGAGGTTCCAATGGGCGGCAAATGTCGTATAAGCGGCCGCCAAGCCGCCCATTTCCGCTTGGAACTGCCTGCCGAGCTGGGCAACGCGCGGATCGGCGGAGTTTGCCAACGCCGGGTAAAGCACGCGATCTTCCGCCGCCAGATGCAGCTTGACCATCGAACTTATCGACATGAGAAGTTTGACGATCGCCTCTGCATGCTCGGCTACACCCAACTGCACCAACTCGCGCAGCTCCGTCACCAGTACAAGCAGATTTGCATGTTCCCGATTGAATTTGTCGATATTCACGCCAAGCTCTCCCTGTGGCGGGGCCGTCCCCCCAACGGGACTTATCGACAAAAACGCGCCGTCCTGAAGTCCGGGCCGCCAACGCGCCGACTTTGGCTGAACTGGCGGCCGTCGTCGGTCACGCCATCCTCCGGGCTTCAGAGGCGGCTTTGCGGATGTCTTACCTGCCCGGTACCGCGCACCACGAAGCGTTCCACCGTGAGCGCTTCGGCGCCCATCGGACCGTAGGCGTGCAGGCGAGTGGTGGAAATGCCGATCTCGGCGCCGAGACCCAGTTCGCCGCCGTCGCTGAAGCGGGAGGAGGCGTTGATCATCACCACCGCCGAGCGGATCGCCTGCACGAAGCATCGCGTGGCGGTTTCGTCGGCCGTGGCGATGACTTCGGTGTGATCGGAACCGTAACGGTGGATATGCTCGATGGCTGCATCGAGATCATCGACTACACGCACGGCGAGGATCAGGTCGAGGAATTCGGCGGCGTAATCGTCATCGATTGCAGCATGCATGTCGGGCACCCATGTGCGGCTGGCCTGGTCGCCGCGCAGCTCGACACCACGTTCGCGCAAGGCCGCGGCGGCGCGCGGCAGGAACGCGTCGGCGATATCGCGATGCACCAGCAGCGTCTCCAGCGCATTGCACACGCCGGGGCGCGAGGTCTTGCCGTCGATGAGCAGGCCCAGCGCCAGATCGAGATCGGCGGCGCGGTCCACGTACAGGTGGCAGACGCCCTTGTAGTGCTTGATCACCGGCACGCGCGCGTGTTCGGCGACAAAGCGGATCAGCCCCTCGCCGCCGCGCGGAATAGCCAGATCCACGATGTCGACGAGCTGCAACAGCTCGACCATCGTCTCGCGGCGCAGGTCCTCGACCAGGCTAACGGCGGCAGCCGGCACCTCGTTGTCCACCAGCGCAGTGTGCAGTGCGGCGGCGATCGCGGTGTTGGAGTGGATCGCCTCGGAGCCGCCGCGCAGAATCACCGCGTTGCCTGCCATCAGGCACAGCGCGGCGGCGTCGGCGGTGACGTTCGGACGCGCCTCGTAGATCATCGCGACCACACCGAGCGGGATGCGCACGCGTTCGATCGACAGGCCGTTCGGCCGCGCCTCGCGACGAGTCACCACGCCCACCGGATCGGGCAGTTCGGCCACTTCGCGCAGCGCGTTTGCGATGCCGGCCACGCGCACCTCGTCCAGTCGAAGGCGATCGAGCATGGCGCCCTGCACCCCTTTCGCCGTGGCCTGCTGCATATCCTTCGCGTTCGCTGCCAGTACGGCAGCGGATTGTGCTTCCAGTGCCGTGGCCATGTCGCGCAACAGTGCTCGCTTGGCCGCGCTGTTGAGCGCGGCGACTACTTGCACGGCGTCACGACAGGCCAGCGCCTGTTCCCTGATCGTACTCATGCGCCGATCTCCTGTCCGGATGGCACCGGCGTGCCCATCGTGATGAGGTCATCGCGATGTATGACTTCGTCGCCATAGCTGTAACCGAGCACGCAGTCGATCTCCCGGCTGTGCCGGCCCGCCAGCCGACGCACTTCGGCGGCACCGTACTGAGTGAGACCGCGTGCCACGCTCGCGCCAGCATCATCGATGATCTCGACCAGGTCGCCGCGATGGAATTCGCCATCCGTTCCGAGCACACCGCCCGGCAACAGCGAGACGCGGCCGCCGGCCAGGGCGCGCGCCGCGCCGGCATCGATGCGGATGCGCCCGGGCGCCGCGGGCGCGTGACGCAGCCAGTACTTGCGCGCAAGCATGCGGCTGGATGCGGCGGCGATCAGGGTGCCGTGCAGCTGGCCGTGCTGCAACGCCTGTACGGTCGCCGTTTCGCGGCCGCTGAACAGGACGGTGGGAATGCCGGCCGCGGCGGCCTTCGCTGCCGCCTGCAACTTGGTGCGCATGCCACCGGTGCCGGCAGCGCTGCCGCTGTCGCCGGCCATCGCCAGAATCTCGGCGGTCAGTTCGGCCACCTTTGCGATGGGTACGGCCGTCGGGTCACGCCGCGGATCGGCGCTGTACAGCGCATCGACGTCGGAGGCGATAAGCAGCAAGTCGGCATCGACCAGCGCGGCGACGATGGCGGCGAGATTGTCGTTGTCACCGAGTTTCAGTTCATCCACCGACACGGTGTCGTTCTCGTTGATCACGGGCAGCACGCCCAGTTGCAACAACTCGCGCAGGGTGGCGCGTGCATTGAGATAGCGGCGACGGTTGCGCAGGTCGTCGTGGGTCAACAGCACTTGCGCCACGGGTCTGTCCGACAGCGATTGCCACAGCGCGATCATCGGCGCCTGACCCAGCGCAGCCAGTGCCTGGCGCGCCGCCAGACCGCCGCTGTCGGTCGCATGCAGACGCAAGAGCGCGCGTCCCGCCGCCACCGCGCCGGAAGACACCAGCACGACCTGGCGGCCGTCGGCGTGGCTGGCAGCCATGAAACCGGCCAGCGCTTCGGCGTAACGTGGAGTAAGGCCGCCGCCGTCGGCCGCGAGCAGATTGCTGCCGACCTTCAGCACGGCACGGCGCCAGCGCGGCAAATTCTGTCCGGGCAGGTCGGCGCGCTTGTTTCCCATGTCGATCACCACCATGCCCGCGTTCCCCACTTCAGTTGTCGAGCGCGTGCAGGCGCGCGTGCAGGTCGTCCAGTCGCAAATCATGCCCCGCACCGGGCGATACACGCGCGGCCAGGCTGCTTTCCGGTGTACGGCCCTGCCCGGCCGAGGCTGCGGTTTCCGCCGCGGCGCGATACGCATCGCGGAACGGCACGCCGGCGGCGGCTTGCTCGATCGCCACGTCGGTGGCGTACATCGCCGGTTCGATCGCGCTACGCATCGCACCCTCGTTCCATTGCAGCCGCGACAGCAGGTCGGGCACCAGCTCCAGCGCACCCAAGCCGTGGCGCACGCCGTGGAACAGCGAGCCCTTGGAGAACTGCAGATCGCGCTGGTAGCCGGAAGGCAGCGACAACAACTGCTCGATTTCGGTGCGCGCAGCCGCCACGCTGGCGTAGCTGGCGCGTAAGAGTTCGATCACGTCGGGGTTGCGCTTGTTCGGCATGATCGAGCTGCCGGTGGTGTATTCCGCCGGCAACTGCACGAAGTTGAATTCGGCGGTGGTGAACAGCGACAGGTCCCAGGCGAGCCGGCGCAGATCGAGCAACGCGCCGCCGATCGCCTCCAGCACCGCCATCTCGAACTTGCCGCGCGACAGCTGCGCGTAGATCGGGCTGAGCTGCATGCGGGCGAAGCCAAGCGCCTGCGTGGTGTGCTCGCGGTCGAGCTTCAGGTTCACGCCGTAGCCGGCGGCGGTGCCCAGCGGATTGGCATCGATCAGCGCCAGCGTCTGGCGGGCGCGCAGCACGTTGTCGATGAAGGCTTCGGCGAAGCCGGCGAACCACATTGCGGTGGACGAAACCACCGCGCGCTGCAGGTGCGTATAGCCCGGCATGGGCAGCGCCGGCTGCGCGGCGCGATCGAGGCAGACCTTGGCGATGGATCGACAATGGGCTTCCAGCGTTGCCAACTTGTCCTTCAACCACAGTCGCGTGGCGACCAGGATCTGGTCGTTGCGGCTACGTCCGGTATGCACGCGACGCCCGGCATCACCGAGCCGCTCGGTCAGGCGCGCCTCGATCGCGGAATGACCATCCTCGTAGCGATCGTCCAGTACGAAGGCGCCACTCGCGAAATCACCGGCCAGCGCATCCAGTTCGCCTTTCAGCGCGGCAGCTTCATCGGTACTGACCACGCCGATATTGGCCAGGCCTTCCACGTGCGCCTTGCTGGCGGTGATGTCGTGCAGGAAGAACTCGCGATCCAGCAGTACATCGTCGCCGGCCAGGAATTGCATGATGCGCGCGTCGATCTTGACGTTCGATTTCTGCCAGAGTGGTTGGGTCATGATGGTCTTCTTGAGGGTGGTCTTTACTAGGATTGCTTCAAGCGGGAATGCTTCAAACCGATGCCAGCCTGTTCAGAACGGCATCGATCGGCAACAACTCGCGTACGCCTGTCGCGCGACGCTTCAGCTCCACCTGCCCGTCCTTCAGGCTACGGGGTCCGACGACCACCTGCCACGGCAGGCCGATCAGGTCCATGTTCTTGAACTTGCCACCGGCGCGCTCGCCGGTGTCGTCGTAAAGCACATCGAAGCCAGCGGCGACGAGTTGCGCATACAGCGTCTCGCAGGCGGTATCGCACGTGGCGTCTCCGACCTGCAGATTGATCAGGCCAATCTCAAAGGGTGCCACCGCGTCGGGCCAGACGATGCCATGTTCGTCATGACTGGCCTCGATGATGGCGCCGACCAGACGCGACACCCCTACGCCATAGCAACCGCCATGAACCGGGCGTTCCACGCCATCCTCGCCGGTGACCCGTGCCTTCATCGGCTCGGCATACTTGATGCCGAAGTAGAAAATCTGTCCCACCTCGATGCCACGCGTATGCACGCGCCGCTCGCCCGGCACCTCGCGTTCGAAACGAGCCGCGTCGTGCACGTCTTCGGTCGCCGCATACGGCGTGGTCCAGGCCTGAATCAGCGCATCCAGATCACCGTTGCCGTCCACATCGTCTTTCGGCGTCGGCAGCGTCAGCAGGTCGCGATCACAATACACCGCCGATTCGCCGGTTTCGGCCAGCACCAGGAACTCGTGCGACAGGTCGCCGCCGATCGGTCCGGTCTCGGCACGCATGGGGATCGCGGTGATGCCCATGCGGGCGAACATGCGCAGATAGGCGACGAACATGCGCTGGTAGGCGCGCCGTGCACCGGCCTCATCCAGGTCGAAGGAATAGCCATCCTTCATCAGGAATTCGCGACCGCGAAGCACACCGAAACGCGGGCGTTGTTCATCGCGAAACTTCCACTGCACCTGATAGAGGGTCATCGGCAGGTCGCGATACGAATGCACATGGGTGCGGAAGATGTCGGTGACCATCTCCTCGTTGGTCGGCCCGTACAGCAACTCGCGCTCGTGCCGGTCACGCAGGCGCAGCATCTCCGGCCCGTAGGCATCGTAACGACCGCTCTCGCGCCATAGCTCGGCCAGCTGCAGGGTCGGCATCAGCATTTCGAGCGCGCCGGCACGATCCATTTCCTCGCGCACGATGTGCTCGATCTTGCGCAACACGCGCAGCCCCATCGGCAGCCAGGCGTAGATGCCGGTGGCCTCTTGCTGGATCAGCCCGGCGCGCAGCATCAGGCGATGCGAGACGATCTGTGCCTCGGCGGGATTTTCCCTGAGGGTGGGAAGCAGGTAGCGGGAAAGATGCATGGTGGGTTTCCTGGCGAATGAATGAGCTGCCGAACGGCGGTGCGCGCAATCAGCGCATCACGGTCGCGGAATGCCCGTCATCTCGTCGCAACCGATGGCGCGATTGATGTTCTGCATCGCCTGCGTCGCCGCGCCCTTCAGCAGGTTGTCCAGCGTCGCCACGATCACCACCCGCTTGCCGTCGGCCGACAGCGCAAAGCCGCCGATCTCGGCGTGGTGCCGGTGGGCAATACGACTCACCCACGGAGCCTCGTCCAGCACGGTCACCAGTTTTTCGTGATCGTAGGCCGCATGGAAACGGGCCAGCACGTCCGCACGTTTCAACGGCCGCGACAGATACAGGTTGGTGGTAACCGTGAGTCCACGGAAATGCGGTGCCACGTGCGGCATGAACTCCACCGGCACGCCGAGGCGGAACGACGCCTCCTTCTCATGCATGTGGCCGGTGAGCGCGTACGGCATCAGGTTGTCGCGCAGCTTGTCCGGGTCGTTCTTGTCCGATGGCGTTGTGCCGGCACCGGAATAGCCGGAAACGCCGAAACATACCGGCGGTGCGGCCAGCAGGTCCTTCAGCGGTGCGATCGAAAACTGCATCGCGGTGGCGTAGCAGCCGGGGTTGCTGATGCGCTTCTCGCCTCGCCACTGCTCACGCGTGAGTTCGGGCAGGCCGTAGTACCAGCTTTTGTCGAAGCGGTAGTCGGCGGACAGATCGAGGATCAGTGTGTCCGGCTTCATCGCGTCGATCGCCTCTACATAAGGCGCGGCCTTGCCATTCGGCAGGGCAAGGATCACCACATCGGCGGCCCGCGCCGCCACGGCGGCGGGGTCCAGGCTGGCGTAGCGCAGTTCGCCCGCGAAGCCATCCACGTGATCGCCCACGCGCTGGCCATCCAGCTCGCGCGAAGAAACGAAGCTCAGGGCAAGCGCCGGATGCGCCGCGATCAGGCGGATCATTTCCACGCCAGTATGACCACGTGCGCCGACGATACCGATGCTCTTGCTGTGAGTGTCCATGGTTCAGTCCGTCAGGGTCGGCTGGCGTTGTGCGCAATGCGCCACGCAGCGGGAAATCGTGTCAAGGTCGTCGATGCCGTACCAGAACACCTTCCAATACGGCTGCTTGATGCAGCCATCGGACTCGGCGTAGTAGAACGGATTGACCGAATTGCCGTGACGCGAGCGCCAGAACAGTCGTGGATTTTCCTCGCGCATCACCTGCCACACGGCACGTCCCAGGCCTTCGCCCTGGGCATCGTCGAGCACGGCGAATTTGTCGAGGTACGAAAGGCCGTCCTCGTCGGTGAGGATCATGGCAGCGCGATAGTTCTCGCTGACGTAAATGCGCGACGGTCGGGTTCGATCGAAATAATCTGACACCAGGGTACGCCCGAAGCTCGACTCGATCAGCGTGCGCATACGCGCCAGGTCGATGCCATCCCATGAGGCGAATGTCAGCACTTTCTCGCCACGGCGAACAAGCGTGCCCGAACCCTTGTGGGTGAACAGCTCCTTGGCCAACTCGGCCGGCCGGGTGATCGACACCGACGAGGTCAGCGGCAAGTCGGACAGCAGGTCGGCGATCTGCTCCAGCTTGAGGCGCATGCCACCGTTGATCCACGGCTGCGCCATCAGGTGATCGTACTCGGTGGACAGGTTGATCGAATCGATCAGCTTGCCCTGCTCGTCGAGCAGACCGCCGGTGCCGGTGAGGAACACGATCTTGTATGGCTGCAGCACGCGCACCAACTCGTTGGCAGCGAAGTCGGCGTTGATGTTGAGGATCTGCCCTTCGTCGGTTTCACCGAGACTGGCGATCACCGGGATCGAGTTGGCGCGCAGGCTGGCCTCGATCGGCGCCAGGTTGATGCTGGCCACCTTGCCGACCAGCCCGTAGGTATCGCGATCCAGGTAGCTGGCCATGAACACGCCGGACGCCACCGAGGTGGCACGCGTGTCCATCGACTGCAACGCCTCGACCAGCTTCAGGTTCTGCTGCTGGAATACGCGCCGCACGATGCCGAGCGCCTTGGGCGAGGTGACACGCAGACCGCCCACGGTCTGCTTCTCGATGCCGGCGGCGGACAGCTCCTCATCCAGTTGCGGACCGGCGCCATGCAGGACGATCGGGGTCAGCCCGACCTGCTGCAGGAAGGTCAGCGACGAGGCGAGGTCGGCCAGCTCATCGCGCAACACCGCGCCACCGACCTTCACCACGGCGAAGCGCTTGGCGTCGATCTCCGAAAAACGCCTGAGGTATTGCTGGATTTCCTTCGCGCTGCCCATGCTCGAAAGCAGGCGCACGATGGTCTTGCGGGTTCTGGAGTCTGGACTCATGGCTCACGTGGCTCGCGCGGGAATCGGTTTGCCTGCAGGGCAAGGAAGAGGAAGGGAAGGCATGTCGATACATGACCGAGCGATGACGCAGCCCGGTCGGCAAGCTGATCGTGCCCGAAGGATTGGCCGGCTACTTGAGCCATGAGTCCAGACTCCTTCATGCGTTTCCATGTTCAACGATCCGGCTGATGGTTTCCGCGTAGTGTTGCAACTGGTCGAGCGCGACCCATTCGTCGGCGCTGTGGGCCTGGGCGATGTCGCCGGGGCCGTAGACAAAAGCGGTGTAGCCGGCGGCGGAGAACAGCGCCGCCTCGGTCCAGAAGTCCACCGCATTGCCCACCGGGATGCCCAGCTCGTCGGCAATGTCACGGGCCGCCAGCCGGCGTTCCTCGGCCCTTGCGGTGTCTCCCGCCGGCAACGACGCACCACGAAAAGTCTCGCCGAACTGCGCCGGCCGCGATTCCACCAACGTCTGGAAACGCTGCAGCAGTTGATCCGGATCCATGGTCGGCAGGGGACGAAAGCCGAATCGCACTTCCGCCGTTGGCGCGATCATGTTCGCCTTGATGCCTCCCTCGATCCGGCCGATGTTGAAGCGCAGGCCGGTCAGTCCACCGAAGCGTTCATGCGATTGCGCGGCGACGAAGTCCAGTGCGGCATCGCCCCACCGTACCGCTTGGTGCAACGCGCTGTCACTGGGCCTCTGCTCGCCCGAGGCGTGCCCGGCTTGACCGGCAAAACGCATGAGCACGGACAGGATGCCACGATGCGCCAGCACCGCCTCGCCCCTGGTCGGCTCGGCCACGATCACCGCTTCGTAGCCCGTCTCCCTTCGGGAGAGGGGTTGGAGTGAGGGTTCGGCCGAAGCGGCAGATTCGATACCGAGCGCACCCTCATCCCGCCCGTTTCCCAGGGAGAGAGGCGGAAAAGCCTGCAGGAAGCCGGCAATGCAGCGCGCGTCGTTCGCTTCCTCGTCGGTGGAGAACAGCAGCGCAAGATCGCCCTCGCTGGCATTCGCCACTGCCAGCAACGCCGCCGCCGCGCCCTTGATGTCGCAGGCACCCAGACCGATCGCACGCTCCGCAGTGACCCGCAGCGTGTGCGGATCGGCCGTCCAAGCCGGCGAATCCGGCACCGTGTCCAGGTGCACATTGAAGAGATACTTCGGTTGTCCACGCACCGCGTGCAACGCCACCGCGCCGGCGCCGAAGTCGGTTACCGTCACGTCGAAGCCAGGCAGCTGCGCACGCAGATAATCGAAGATGCCGCCGGTGTCGATGGCGCGCGGGGGATTGCGCGTGTCGAAACCAACCAGCGCAGCCAGGTGCGCCAGCGTTGCGTCGAGCAAGGCGCTCATCGCGAAACCTCTTTGCGCAAGTCCCCTCTTCCCTTGGGATGGGAGCACTGAGGCAATGTGCAAGCCTTCACCGAAGTGAGAATGAGGAAGCGCGCCGAACTCATGCGCCACCCCGATTGACTTCGGCCCACAGCGTCGAGCTCATGCCGAACAGCTTGATGAAGCCCTCGGCCTCTTCCACGCCCCAATCGGCCGACTGCGCGTAGGTCGCGCCCTTCGCATTGAGGATGTGTTTGGACTCCACCGCCACCGCACCCACACTGCCGCCGTGGGTCTCCAGCGTCACCGTGCCGTTGACGGTGGACTGGCTGGACGCCAAGAACGCTTCGAGGTCGGTCTTCAGCGGATCGTGGAAGAAACCCTCGTAGACCAGCTCCACCCACTTGCGCGCCACTTCCGGCTTGAAGCGGTTCTGCTGTTTGCTCAACACGGCTTCTTCCAGCGCGCGATGCGCGGCCAGCAGCACGGTCAGGCCCGGTGCCTCGAAGATGATGCGGCCCTTCAGGCCGATCGTGGTGTCGCCGGTGTAAAGACCGCGACCTACGCCGTACTGCGCAAACAGGTTGTTCAACTTCGCCAGCATCGTGTGCCCGGCGATCTTTTCGCCATCCAGCGTCACCGCTTCGCCATTGGCGAAGCCGATCTTCACCTGCAACGGTTTGGACGGCCATTCGGCACGTGGTTTGCACCAACCCACCGCGCCTGCGCCGGGTGCCTGCCATTTATCGATCTCACCGCCGGACATGGTCAAGCCCAGCAGGTTCTCATTGATGGTGTAGGCCTGCTGCTTGGCGCGCACGCCAAAGCCGCGATCCTCCAGGTACTTCTGCTCGTAGGCGCGCGTCTGCGTGTGTTCCTTCTGGATCTCGCGGATCGGCGCCACGATCTCGTAGTCGCCCAGCGCCTTCACCGCCAGGTCGAATCGCACCTGGTCGTTGCCCATGCCGGTGCAGCCATGCGCAATCGCCCTGGTGCCCAGTTCGACGGCGCGCTTCAGCGCGGCTTCGACGATCAGATAGCGATCCGAGACCAGCAGTGGATACTGACCCTGGTAGCCCTCGCCTGCCCACACGAACGGCTTGACGAAACCCTGCCAGATCGCCGGGCCACCATCGACGGTAACGTGGCTGGCCACGCCCAGCTCCTCCGCGCGCGCTTCGATGAAGGCGCGCTCCTCGGCGTCGACGCCGCCGGTATCGGCGAACACGGTATGCACGGCCCAGCCCTGCTCCTGCAGATAGGGTACGCAGAAGCTGGTGTCGAGGCCGCCGGAGAAGGCGAGGACGATGTCTTTGGAGCCGGGATTGGGGGTTGGGGATTGGGGATTTGGAGAGACGGACTGTGGTGACATGGAAGTTCTCGCAATGAATGGAAGGTGTTACTGCGAAGGTTCGTTTTGTTTTTTCGAATCCCTAATCCCGACTCCCCAATCCCGGCTCCACAACAATTCGCGGTTCGCAGCGCACCGGGAAATTCACCGAATTGGCGATGAAGCAGGCATGGTGCGCGTCGTCATGCGCGGCCTCCGCCCTGGCCGGATCGCTGCTGGCGCTGATGGTCACCACGGGGCGCAGTACCACTTCGACGAAGCGGCCACCATTGCCTTCGGTGACCATGCGGCCTTCGGCGGCGTCGGTGTATGCCGTCACCACCACGCCGGCCACGGTCGCCATGTGCAGGTAGGACAGCATGTGGCAAGTGGACAATGCGGTGACCAGCATGTCCTCGGGATTGTGCTTCCCGGCGTCACCGCGGAAGGTGGGATCGGCCGAGCCGGCCAGCGTGGGTTTCCCCGCGATGCGGATGGCATGATCGCGACTGTAATTGCGGTAGCCGTCCGTGCCCGAACCGAGGTTGCCGGTCCACTCCACGTCGACGCGATAGTGATGCTGATGTGTCACGGTTTCGATTCCTCCAGTTGCCCCATCAGGGTGGCCAGCTCCGCGTCGCCATCGCCGTCACGCTCGCGCAGGCCGACGATCACACCCGCACGATTGCGTGCTGGATGGTTTTGACTCAGCTTGAATTTGCCTTCGATGCGATCGATGGCGATCTCGAGGCCGACGATGGCGCGCAGCGACTTCTCGATGTGGTCTTCCGGCGCGTCGCCGATCTTCCAAGGCTTTGACTGGCCAGCCTCATGGTGAGAGGTCAAGGTTTCCAGCAGGCCGCGCAACCAGCTGGCGTCATCAACCACGCGCAAACGGCCATGCACGTGCACCACCGCGTAGTTCCACGTCGGCACCTCGCGCCCGGTCTCGTGCTTGCTCGGATACCAGTTCGGGCTGATGTAGCCGTCCGGACCCTGGAACACCAGCAGCACCTCGGCACCATCCATCTTCACCAGCTCGTTGCCGCAGGCCACATGGCCGTGGAGCATCTCGCCAACCAGTTCGAACGGCAGATGGTTGGCGCTCAACCCATCCTTCGTCCGGGTAACCAAGGCAGCAAACGGATACGCGCGGATCAGTCCATGCAGGACCTCGGTCCGTGTTTCCTCGAAATGCTTCGGCATGTACATGGCCGGCTCAACCCTGCCCGATCAGTGAGGTCATCACCGCCTTCTGCACATGCAGGCGGTTCTCGGCCTCGTCGATGGCAATGCAGGCGGGCGAATCCATCACCGCGTCGGTGGCCTTGATGTTCCGGCGCAGCGGGAGGCAATGACTGAACAGGCCATGGTTGGTCAGCGCCATCTTCGCTTCGTCGACGATAAAGTGCTTGCTGGCCTCGCGGATGGGCTTTTCCTGTTCCCACTTGCCGAAGAATGGCAGCGCGCCCCAGCTCTTGGCATAGACCACGTCGGCGCCACGATAGGCTTCCTCGATATCGTGGCTGACCTTGAGCGAACCTCCGTTCTGCTCGGCATTCAGACGGCCAAACGCCATGTAGCGCTCGTCCAGCACGTAATCGGGCGTTGGGCAAAGCAGCGTCACATCCATGCCCATCTTCGTTGCGATCAGCAGCGCCGAGTTCGCCACCGCGGTGTTCAGCGGCTTCGGATGGTAAGTCCATGTCAGCACGTACTTTTTTTTCGTCAGGTCGCCCAGGTGCTCCCTCAACGCCAGCGCGTGCGCCAGCTCCTGACAGGGATGGGTGATCGTCTCCATGTTGATCACCGGTACCGTGGCGTACTGCGCAAACGCCTTGATCACGGTGTCCTGGCGATCCACCGCCCAGTCCTGGAACTTCGGGAACGCGCGCACCGCGATCAGGTCGACATAGCGGCTAAGCACCCTCGCCACTTCGGCGATGTGTTCCTCGGTATCGCCATCCATCACGCTGCCGACCTCGAACTCGATCGGCCACGCGTCCTTGCCGGGCGACAGCACGATCGCGTGTGCGCCCAGGTGGAACGCCCCCAGCTCAAAGCTGGTGCGGGTGCGCATCGACGGATTGAAGAACAGCAACGCGATCGATTTGCCGGCCAGCTGCTGTCCGCGCGGGGAACGCTTGAACGCGGCAGCCTGTTCCAGCAGAACGTCGATCTCGGCGCGGCTGTAATCCTGGGTCGTCAAGAAATGCCGAATAGTCATACTTACTCCAAATCCAGAAACAAAAAACCCGGCGCAGGGGCCGGGTTTTTTCGTCGATGCACATGAAACGCGTGCGACTGCCTACCCGGCCGAATATCCACTCAGCGGTCGATGCGCACGCGACGTCATGCCAGCAGCCGCGCGGGCGCTGGTGAGTACGGTAGCGGTATAGACGGCTGAAGACATGCGGAATCCAGATGGCGAGTGCGCATGATGGCGACAATTTCGCTGCCATGCAACAAGAAAAATCGGTACCGGAAACAACATCGCCACCCACGGGCGGCGATGTTGTCAACGGAAGAGGGGTTCAGTCCGCCGGATCGACCTGTACCCGCACGCGCAGGCGCTCGCCGGGATCGTAGTTCAACCGGCGCATGTAGACCTCGCCACGGTAGCGGTATTCGACGTCGTAACCGATGATCCGGCGCTGCTCGCTGATCGAGCTGACCTGGCGGCACTGGGTCTGGGTCTCCTCGTAATCACCGCCGCGATCGGATGCGCGGTTGCCCACCGCACCACCGGCCAGGGCACCTGCGACCGTAGCCGCCCTGCGCCCATCCCCCTTGCCTACGGTGTTGCCCAGCACGCCGCCAATCACGGCACCGAGCACGGTACCGGCGGTGGTATTGCCCCGCTCATGGCGGACCACCGGCTGGTCGTAACACTCCTGACGCGGAACTTCCGTGCGGGTAACACCCTGCACCGGATCCGCGCGCAACACGTCGGCCCAGCCATAATGAGCGTTGTCATCATTTGAACCGCGCACGTCCTGCGCGAAAGCGCTGGAGGCCACCAGGGCGAACACCAACGCGGATAGCCATAACCTGGTCATTGCGACCTCCATCGGGGAAACATCGGTGCGCCAAAGCGCGTACTGGCTGCATTCCAGCAAATTCACGCTGAATACATGCTTAGAATCGGCCAGGCTCCACCACTCCGCTTACACCTTGTTAAGATGCCGGGCTGACCGCGTTCCGTCCCGCGTGGTCCCATGCCGCGGATTTCACGATGTCGATATCGCTCTACAACAGCCTGACCCGTCGTAACGAGCCGTTCGCGCCGCTCGATCCCGACCGCGTGACGATGTATCTGTGTGGCCCCACCGTCTACAACTACGTGCACATCGGCAATGCGCGTGGTCCGGTGGTGTTCGACGTGCTGGTGCGGCTGCTGCGCCGGCATTATCCGCATGTGCTGTATGCCCGCAACATCACCGACGTCGACGACAAGATCAACACCGCAGCGCAGCAGCAGGACGTACCGATCGGCACGATCACCGGGCGTTTCGCGCAGGCATATCGCGAGGACATGGCCGGGCTGGGCGTGGCACCGCCGGATATCGAGCCGCTTGCCACCACCCACATCGTTCCGATCATCACGATGATCGAGCGCCTGCTTGACAGCGGTCACGCCTATGTTGCCGAGGACCATGTGCTGTTCGAGGTCAGTTCGTTTCCCGCGTATGGCAGGTTGTCCGGCCGCGACCCGGACGAGCTGATCGCCGGCTCGCGCGTCGAAGTGGCGCCGTACAAGCGCAGTCCCGGCGATTTCGTGCTGTGGAAACCCTCCACGCCGGAACTGCCGGGTTGGAACAGCCCATGGGGCCGCGGGCGTCCGGGTTGGCACATCGAGTGCTCGGCGATGAGTGCGGCGCATTTGGGCGACACCATCGACATCCATGCCGGCGGCGTCGACCTGCTGTTTCCGCATCATGAGAACGAGATCGCCCAGTCCACCTGCGCCCACGGTGGCAAGGTCTTCGCGCGCTGGTGGATGCACAACGGCATGCTGACGTTCGACGGCCGCAAGATGTCCAAGTCGCTGGGCAATGTGCTGCTGGTGCACGAGCTGCTGAGACTGCATCCGCCGGAAGCGCTGCGTCTGCGCCTCATGAGTGGCCACTACCGGCAACCGCTGGACTGGTCCGATGCCGCCATCCAGCAAGCAGTGAGCACGCTGGACGGCTGGTATCGCGTGCTGCGCGACTTGGCCGACATTCCCCTGCCAACCGCTGAATTGCCGGTGCCGCAGCGGGTGGAGGCAGCCCTGTGCGACGACCTCAATACACCGCAGGCATTGGCCGAGCTGTCCGTGCTGGCCGATGCCGCGCGCCAGTCAGGCACGGCGGAAGCGAAAGCGGCATTGCTCGGCGGCGGTGCCTTGCTCGGACTATTGCAGCAGGATGCGGAAGCCTGGTTCAAGCGTGGAGAGAGCCCGGTCGATGCAGCCCATGTCGAGGACCTGCTGCAACAGCGCCAGGCCGCCCGTGCGGCGCGGGATTTTGCTCGTGCCGACGCCATCCGAGATGAGCTTTCCGCCTTGGGCATCACGATCGAGGACAGTGCGCAGGGCACCCGATGGAGCAGCGTCAAGGCATGATGCGCATATGTGGGTTTCGCTTCCGATCCATGCCCGCGCGATAATGGCCGCATGAATGTCACCACCAACAGCGCCGCCCAGGCACAACGAGACATTGCCGAGGAATTTGCCTTCTTCGGCGACTGGACCGAGCGCTATCAGTATCTGATCGATCTCGGCAAGCAATTGCCAGCCTTCCCCGAAGCCGACAAGACCGAGGCGCACCGCGTGCACGGTTGCCAGTCGATGGTCTGGCTGGTGCCCAGCGGTGATGCCTCGAAGATGCACTTTGAGGCTATCAGCGACTCGGCCATCGTGTCCGGCCTGATCGCCCTGGTGCTGCGGGTATATTCGGATCGCTCCGCCCAGGAGATCGTCGCCACCGAACCGGCCTTCATCGGCGAGATTGGCCTGGCCAAGCACCTCTCGCCGACACGCTCCAATGGGCTGGCTGCCATGCTGGTGAAGCTGAAAGGTTATGCGGCGCAGGCGCTGGCCTGAGTCGGGCCGGCTCCGGCCTCCACCACCGGCAAAAAGACGAAACCCCGCGCGAGGCGGGGTTTCGTTATTTCAACGGATCGAAAGCTCAGTCGCCCATCTGCTTCTGCAGGTGCTCGCGGCGCTCCTGCGCATCAAGCGACAGCGTCGCAATGGGTCGTGCGTCGAGACGATCCACGCCGATTTCCTCATCGGTCTCCTCGCAGAAGCCGTAGCTGCCTTCCTCGATCCGGCGCAGCGCCTTGTCGATCTTGGAGATCAGCTTGCGGTAGCGATCGCGGGTGCGCAGTTCCAGCGAGTTCTCGGTTTCACGGGTGGCACGCTCGGCTTCATCGCCGACGTCACGCACCTCCTCGCGCAGGTTGTCCATGGTCTGACGCGACTCCTCGACCAGCTGATCGCGCCAGTCGCGCAGCTTGTTGCGGAAGTAGGCCAGGTGTTGCGGATTCATGTACTCCTCGTTGGCCGAAGGATGATATCCCTTGGGCAACGTGATGTTGCTGGTGGAAGGCAGCGCGTATCGCCCGTCTTCACGGGTGACACCGTTATCGAGTTTTTTTGTAGCCAGTTTATTCATTGAGGATGACGAGTTTTTCTGATTCTTGTGGGGAGAGGCATGACTCGCGGTAGCCGAAGCTGTCCGCGGCGTCACCATGGCGGTTGCACTCGCCACCTTGCCCTTGAACAGGGTACTGGCGGGTGCTGGGGATACGCTTTTTACAACGGGCGCCGGCACAACTTTCTGCACCGGCTTGGCAATCGTCTTGGCTGCAGCCTTGACCGGCTTGCTGATCGGCTTGGCTGCGGGTTTTGCGACATGCTTCGCCGCGGGTTTGGCGGCCGCAGCCACCTTTTTGGCGACCGGCCGGGTCACAGGCTTCGTCGCCGCCTTTCTGACAGGCGTACTGCTGACCTTACCGCTTTTGGCGGCAGTCTTGTTGACCGCCACTTTCTTCGGCGCCGGCTTGCTGGCAGCCACCTTCTTCGCGACGACCGTTTTCTTGACGGCAACTTTTTTGGCTGCTGGCTTTTTGGCAACCGACTTGCTGGCCGAGCCGGCTTTCTTCGATGGCGGCTTGGCGGCAACTTTCTTGACCGCTGGCTTGGCGACCGGTTTTCTGGCAGCCGCCGGCTTGGCCGCGACCTTCTTCTTCGGCGCCTTGCTGACAGGCTTGGTTGCGGTACGACTGGTCTTGGCGGGTGTCTTGCTGGCGCTCTTCACGGTCCGCCCCTTTGTGGCAGCTGTTTTCGACTTGTCGGCCTTGGCGCCATTCGCCTTGGCCGGAGCCTTCCCTTTCTGCGCCTTGGCGGCGGACGAACTACGTGTGGTTTTCGCCATATCCCTTCACCGTTTTTTTGGCCGTGGCGGCCGGGTGTTATAGCCCAAGTGTCTTACACCAGCAAGCTTGCTTCTGGAATACTTGTACCACTACATGCTGCAAGCCGTTCCGGCAACGTGAATGTCCTGACCCGATTGATACTGTGGTTGCTCCGTTTGTACAAGCGCTGGCTCAGCCCTTTGCTTGGCCAGCGTTGCCGCTTCCACCCCACCTGCTCTGATTATGCACGGATTGCAGTCACCCGCTTCGGCCCGTGGCGCGGCAGCCTGCTGACCGGCTGGCGGTTGCTGCGCTGCCAGCCTTTGTGCACCGGGGGCGAAGACCCGGTTCCCGAAAATTTCCATTACCCCCGTTGTCGCTGCCAGGACGACACACCCTGATGCCCGATGACTGGCGGGGTCGAGAACGTCGGCCTGCACGCAGGTAACGATCGTGGCAAGGCATTCTCCGGCGCTCTCGATCCCCGGACTCGGCAAGCAGGTACTCGACGCCAGCGGTCGTTGCGGCGTTCGAGGGTGAGCCTCGCACAGCCTGATCGACAGCGCACGCAGTCGGCGGCGGTGGCGCGAGATCGCTGACTTTCGCGCGAATGGTTACGGCACTGAGCCGTAGCCACCCTCCACGCCCTTGCTCGCATAGGCCACCGCGTCGTGCGGGTGCAGGCTTTCCTGATGCTCGACACGGATGTGGAAGTCGCTGAGCGTGGCATCGGCGTCGAGTGCCGTCTGGATGCGCCGGGCGGCATCTTCGCAGAACATCAGGTTGCCGCCATTGGCGAGCGCGAAGGCCTGTTCGTCTTCACGTTTCACCGCCGTCTGCACTGGCGTGCCGAGCGCGTTTTCGACGCGATCGATCAGTCCGACCAGATGGAAGCCTGCGCCTGCGATGGGACGGGTGCGCAGACGGGCCACGCTGCGCTGGGCGTGCGGGGTGGCGACGATGCCCTTCTCGCTGCCAAGCCATGCCAGCACCGCGGCGTGATCGACCGGTTTGCCAGCATCGAAATCGCTGGCGAACTGGTCCTGGATCAACTGGCGTGACAACGCAGCCGAGGCCGGACAGGTCGAGGAATAGATCACTTCGGTGCCGAACTCCAGCAGAAATTCGCCACCGGTGAGGCTCGCCTCGATGCTCACCGGATAAGCGCGCCAGCCGCTGTTCGCGCTTTTCAGGGCCGGGCGACGTACAAGGTGCTCGAAGTGGATGCTGAGGCAGGCGCGATCGGAGAGGTCCCCGTGCGAATTGAGGAAGCCGCGCAGCAATGCATGCAACGAGTCGGCGGTGAGAACCTGCGTACTCAGCGCCTGCTCCACCTGCAGGTACAGCCGCGACATATGGATGCCACGCTTGTCCGGGCGGTTCAGGTTGACGAACGCCCCTACCCTGGCGCTAATCCGCTGGACCTCGCCGTCACCGGCATCGAACCGCACCGGCACCTGGATTTCGGCCATGCCGACCCAGTCCAGCGCGCCGGCGAGGTGCGGCTGTGCGTGCACGGCAACGTCGGGCAACAGGCGGGTAGTATTTTCCTGGTTCGGCATCGTTGAATCCTGACATCGGCGATTACGTCGCCGCGAAGCAGACAATCTTGGGGCAAGCGGGTCGTCGCGCAATAGTGTCGCCAACGAAACACTGCGTATTGAACGAACTATTCGCGCTGGCGTTGCCACGCGCGGGCGGCTTGCCACGCCTGCAACGTGGTCGCCAGCCCGGTGCGCGGCTGCCCCGCCTGCAACACGGCCAATGCATCGCCAGCCTGCGCGGCACGTCGCGCCAGCGCACTGGCATGGCGGGATTCCAGCGCGCGGAACACGCTGAGCGGCCCCGTCATGGTGGTCGACGCCTTCCAGCTGGCCAGCAGGTCGTCCAGCTGCGCCTTGATCGCCTGCTGCCGTGCCTCACCGGGCGTGCGCAACTGGGTGCGGCTCAACCCGTGCCGTGCGAGCCGTGCCATCGGCAGTGGCAGTCGATCGCGCTCGGCATCCTGTTCCAGCCGCAGCAGCGCGTACAGCAAATGATTAAGTGTGGCGACCCGCGCCGCGCGCGCTGGCGGGGCAGCCGCGCCGTACCACCAGGCGGTTTCCAGCGCGGCCAGCGCGCCGTGCAGCGGCATCGCCGCGGCGATCTGCGCGGAAAAGTCCGCGGCGGTGCCCTGCTCCAGCTGGGCCATCGCGGCAAGCACCGGCGCCAGCCATAGCTCGCTGGCGATGGCATGTGCGCGCTCGTCGTCGAACAGCACCTGGGTCAACGGATGTCGCCCACCGCTGGTTGCCGCATTGGCCAGCTCCTCGGCCCACCAGTTGAGCTTGGCCGCGGCCACCTGCGGTTCGCGGATGCCATAGGCGGCACCGAGCAGTTCCTGCTCCAGTGCGGCAAGCGCCACATGGCCGGGATAACGCCGGCCGTCGACGAAGACCAGCGCGATGCGTTGCTGCGGCTGCACAGCCAGCCACTTGTCGATGAAACCCTGCAACACCGCGTTTTGTTCGACCAGCTCGATCATGCCGCGACCG